>NZ_FNJD01000002.1 GCF_900103185.1 Sulfitobacter litoralis | reverse complement strand
GTTCGAAGCTACCGTCCCGGTCCCGTGGCACAGCGATAGGCAGTTCGCCGTCTTGCCCCTTCAATCTCTTGGCGGATGACCCGTTGCGACGGTTGGTCTGATCAGGCGGGGCATCCTTGCCGTCTTCATAGCCCAAATGTGACGTCAACTCAGCACCGAGCATTCGCTCCATCAGCTTGATCTTGAGCTCTTTCATTAGCCCGGCATCGCCAAGCAGATCTTCAGGCCGCTCGCAGCCCTTCAGTAGTTCGTCCAGCAGTTCCTCGGATATGGTCATCGTCCTTGCTCCTCTCAGGAAGCATGGACCAGATCGCAGTTACACAGAAGATCGGACACTCTCTGCACCCGTATTCGTGACCACCAAAGAACCAAAATTCGGACAATCTTTATCACGTGTATTCTTGGATGATATAACATCCAGAAGCGTCATAGCGCATCCGCACAATGCCCGCCACGCTTTTGCGTATTGGCGTCTGATAGAATTGCTTGCGCAACGCGCTGAAGCGCTCAAAAAGACTCATATGACCACGCTGATGGAAGCGGGCATGGTCCAATCTGAGCTCGAAATCTTGAAATTCGAAATGGGGCACAGCCGTACATCGACGACTGAAGTTTACCTGAAGCATGCGCGGAGCCGGATTGGAACCGACAGGCAGTTCCATGAAATGCTAAACCGGCTCAACGACGTACACTTAAAGGGACAAGCATAATGTAGCGCGTCTCATTAATCGACGAGCCGCCTCGCGTAGATCTTCTCTTTATTGAAGGCAGCCATGGACGCGGTCTATTTTGTTTCCATTAAAGGCTTTACCTATGAAGTTACGAACTCAAGCCATCGCCTCAGGTGAACTAAAAGTATGGTGCGCCAATCGACAAGCCGTATTGGATTTGAGCTACTACTATAATGGAAAACACAAGCCAAACGCTTCGAGTGATGTTTACTACCCATTCGCAGGCCAGCCGGGCCTCATGTATGACCTACGGCCTGCTATTGAGGCATACGCAAATACCATCTCCCCAAGAACCCTATCTCAATTAGGAACCTACCTTAACGCTCTGTTCACATTCTTATATAAGGCGGGCCACACCGCTATTAGGGTGGCTGAGATCGAAGAAGAACTTTTAGCAGAACACGCCGCTTGGATTAAGAAAACGGGTGTCTCGAAAAGTTACCGAGCGCAATTGCATAGCACCGGAAACAGACTTCTCGAACATCTACATGCGCGTTCAGGTCAGGATAATGCCAATCTTACATATAAAGGGCGAGCTCTCAAATATCCGACAATCAAACAAGGTTCTTCTCTCGGGTACAGTAAGTTCGTGCCACTTGATCTTGAGCCATACGTCAAACGGTACTGTCTCCAAGTTCTCGAACGAATTGATCAAAATTACTTCATTGGCGTGACGCCTGAGGACGGCTGCGACAGAGAGAATCCTGCACATGTTATCTCTGACTTCCTTAACTTCTCAACCAGATGGATAAACGGTGAGGTAAGCGGAGCATGGATAAACCAAGAGGCCTCTCTATTTCCATGGAAAACAAGCAGCCTTGCGAATAAGAGTAAACGGGCGATCGAACTCGGGCGAAAGAATAGGGAACTTTGGTGCGGAGGAACCTCTTCTCAGCTTACAGAAGCCCTCTTCCCAACGCCCCAAGAGGTGATCGCAACCGTTGTTCTTATTACGCTCGACATAGGATGGGTCGACGCGGCTAAATCCTTTAGTTTCGAAGGGAACTGGTTCACTTCTTTTGCGAAAGATCCAGACAACCCTAAAGGTGGTGAATACGTAGCTTTAACCCCTCAGACCAGGCCAAAGACCGGTAGGTTGCTGCACTCCAGAGCCGTAAATCCTCGGAAAGGTGGGGCATGGTGGGCACTAAACAGGATGCAACACCGATCTGCACGACTTCGGGGAATCTGCGAAAATAGAACTGCACTTTTGTCGGAGCAACTTAAACGAACCAATGCAGCAGACCCTGATTGGGATGAATTGCGCCTTGATCACGATTTCTGGGCTGATTTATCGAGGCTGTCTTGTATCTACGTCAGTAAAAAAGGCAAAACTGTCGCGGGCTCTGCCACTTCCCTTGATAGCCGGATTTGGACCGCTTTTTTCAGGCAGATTCCAAAAAATGCAAATTTTTCTATTCCAAATCAGCTACAACCACAATTTGCAAACCTAACGCACTATGACTTCCGACATGTTGTAGCTCACCGCACACTAAAGAATAGCGGTTTTCTTGCAGCTCAAACCATCTTGGGCCATGTGAACTCCTCGTCTACCCTAAGCTATCTGAATTCACACCAATTAAAAAATGAGCTTTTCGAAACTTACGCAAAAGTTACAGGTCTCGCGTGGTCTGAGATTGATGACGGCTTTGTAATTAACCCCGGCATTGTACAAAGACGATTCAGAAGAGACGGAAAAATTCTGAGCATTAGCGAACGCCGAGCACTCGGTGGCATTACACTTCACGGTGCGCGATGTCACGGATCAGGAGCGCCACCGCCCGAGGCTGGCTCTGAGAACACTAAAAAATGTGTGGGCGGTAGTTGTGTACGGTGCCCTGCTGCCGTCTGGAATTGGCATGACGATCTTGCCATACCGCTCGCTGTCGAAGAATTCTCTCGCCTACAAGCCGACCGATCGACTGACAGTGGGTATGCGGAGGAATTAGAGCATGCTGCTTGGCAAGCGTTGTTCCGAACCATCCCGGAGGAACTCCGACCAACTCTCAAAAGCGAACTGGCTGCCTTTAATCTACGAGGGGACATACTGTGACCAAATTACAATATGGCCAAGAGATCTTGCCTGCCGACTTTGCTCACGCTCTACCAAAGACGGAAACCAATGGCGGGCCTGCAATCTGGGTTAGCCCATGGGCAAAAATCTCAACTCTTAGGTCGCGTGTCTATGACCTCGCAATTATGGATGACCACTGGGTTTTTCCTGAAGTGCTGTTTGCACCGGGTTCTCAAGGCAGGCGTTATGAAGCTACTCGATCTATAAGCTTCTCTACCCTGCGCACAGCTACTTCGGATGCTGACGCAGAGGAGATCGTGCGGCGAGCGAAGCGAATGGTCTGGTTGTATCTGCACAGTGCGGAAGCGGCCTCTGTTAAGGCGATTACAAAGGTCCGTGCTGCAAAGAACTTTATCAGTATGATCAAGCTTTTGCACTCAAATGGCTTTTGCAAAAGACGCCCCAACGATCCGTGCCCCGACGGGCCCGTTTTTTTCAAAAATGTTTCACAAAGCAACTTCGAGAAAATCATCCCGAAAAACAATTCGAAACGAAACGGCGTAACTCTGCTCAACGGCCTTCCTGCTGAAATAGACGATCGGTTTCGCTTCTCTGTAACTACGTTTTCGGAGCACTATTATAAAGCGCGTAAAGTGGAAAACGAGCGGCTTGGGCTTCCGGGAGAGGCAGTATTTTATAGTGCCGTCGATGACGTAGACCTCTCGCTTCTTCTTGAGGTATGCCATTCCTTTGCAAAGTACCCGGAAATGTTCGCGAAGATCGCCGACTGGCTCAGTAAGCACAGAACCGAAGCGTTGGAGACAGGCCTATCAACGGGCGTTTATGCGAGACAACTTAGCGGGGAAAGGCATTCACCCCACGGTGAATACTATCTCCAGCGTGTCAAGAATGACCGTACCAGCGCTCTGATCGAATCTGAACTCATCAAGCCCAATGCTGAGCGATGGGAAGCCCAGGGGATTACCACGGGAGCTGACGGTACGCTGCGCGTGCCTATTCCGACCTTGCGTGGCGCACCCTACCGGAGAGTCCAGGACCTCGTGTTTGAGCCGAGCTTCAAAACAGGAGTTTCCACAGTAGTTTTTACTAACGCAGTTTACTTAGGGTTTCTAACCGGCATCCGTGATCGTGAACTTACAGCTCTGCCCTTTAGCCCATTGGTAGCTATCGAAACCTCTGGCAGCAGTTACGACCAACTAATAGGCTACGATCTAAAAACCAGCGACGACATCGGAGGCGATAAACGAGACTGGCCCATACCGAAGGTTGCCGTAAACTTAGTGCAAGGTACACAGGTCTTGCATATGGCGCGTCGGACCCTTTTGAAGATACCGCTTCCTGAACATCTATTCGCTTGGACCCAACATGCACCTAAAAGCTTAATGCGCTTTTTGTGCAATGAGAGAGGATACGGTGGCCCGCGAGATGGCATCGTAAAACGAATGCGCCCCTCATCGGCACAGCTTGTCGCAGATGTTTCGAGATCCCCACTCACAGTCCAACGCGTTTTGGGTCATAGCACTATTGAAGCCAGCATAGGCTACCGCAAAAGCCGCCCAGACACTGAGTACCTTGAATTAATCGAGATGAGTACTCGTACGCGCGATCGAGGGATCGGAAATAAGATGGTTTCTGCTGTCACCGAAAACGAAGCAACGTCACGCATGTCGCGCGGCATCATTCGTATGGGTATCGATAGAATTGGGACAATGAACATTCATAACCCCAAAGCAGCAAATGCCGCAAAACTTCTTCAAAATAGAATCGACGAGGTTCGCCCGACTCATTTTTCTGAGATTTATGAAATGCTTGGCGAAGACCGCTACATGGTCGACGAATTCATCGGGGAAAGTGTGTCGCAACCCCGCCCATATCAGTTTTGCACTGCCAAGAAAGGTGGAGCAAACTTTTCCGGCGCGTGTTCCAGTGAAGATAACTTAGTCAACGCACGCAAGTGCAAAAGCTACTGCCCATACAACTTTGAAGCACTCGCAAGCCTGGACCTGCGAGCCAAGTGGGTCGAAAAAGAACTCGATAGAGGTCACTTTAATCGTGACGACATCAATACCTCTCATCCGTTGTTCTATGGATCGGCTATGAAAATCCTTGATTGGATCAATGGCTTTGAAGGCCCACTCGCGCCTTACCGATATGATCTTCGAGTTCTAACTATCATGGAACGCATAGCCCAAGACGCAGCGCTGGTTGACGTATTAAAAGGTGAAGCGCGTCGCACGTTAAGAGCACTCGGAGTAACGACATGATTTTGAAGAGTAGAGGACCGGGGGTAAGAGAGGCGAAACGGCGACGCCTCGAAAGTGTCGTTTCTGAGGTGGAGGCTTCGAATTTACAAGACAACGAAATGGGACTGTCGTTCAAACGCGTAAGCAAGGCGAGTTTGATAAAGAAAGCCAGGCTCGGAAAAAACTACATCGACAAGCTCGATGCAGATGACCCATTATTTAAACGCATAGAGCATATTTCAAAGTCTGCAGAAACTGTGGCCCAAAGGCGGGATATCGAGAGTTATCGCATCACTAAAATTGAATGCCTGGAGGAGACCATTAAAACATTGAGAAAAATGATATCCGAGATAACTGACGAAAACACGCGATTCAGAATTGAACTTAACTACCTCAAGGAAGATCTTGCACAATACCAAAGCGACTACGATCGAGAGCATCGCTCGAAGCCTGACCTAAGAGTGGTGAAAGACGACGAAATCGTTTCACATCCGAAAGAATATTACGATGAGTGAAGATAGTTTCGAACAGCAATTTCGCCGATGGGACGCCGATATACAAAATGAAGGACGCACAAACGAGTTTGTACGTGCTGGACGCTTATATGTTGCGGCTTTCTTGAAGGATATTGGTTGGCCACACGCAGCGGGACGTCAACGCCTAAAGGAAAACCATGGGCTTCTGAAAGCACGGGCAGAATGGGAGGCGAAGCATTGTACTTCACAAGACCGACCTTCTGCAGCTTTAGACCGGTTGAACAAACTGATATCAGAACACGATTTCTCAAAAACCCTTTTACCCACCAAGTACGGTGCCCTTTGGCACGCTCAAATTGCGGAGCAAGCCGGCCTTACTGCAAAGCAAATGGAGCGGAAGGATGTTCGAGCGTTGTTATCGTCTTATGCCGCCCTAAACTGTGTCGAGTTTAGTCGACGCGGTTCGGTAGCGCCGGAAGAAGACATACCAACTCAGTTAGAAATTTCCGACGAGCTGGTTCCTAAAAAACGCCTTCGGGAGGTTCAAACTCAACTTGCGAAGGCTGAAAGGAAGCTGGCGGAGTTGCGCGCCGAGAATGCTTCACTTCGAGCTCAATCCATCAGGCGAGATGAAATCTCTGATTTGATTGCACTCGGTGGCCGATATTCGACAGGCCCTCAAAATTGAACCATTTAGAGGCCGAAATCAAGGGGATGCCAACCAGAACTGACCTACTTGTCAGTTATATTGCGCGTGAACGCGCATTTAAAGGTATTGGAGATGTTCGAGCAGCTGCGCTTGGAAAGCGATTTGGGACAAATTTGCGGGAAGCAATCTTATCGATCGACGAGGATGTCATCCATATTGTCGGAGAGGTACCAGCGATTACGGCTGCAACTGTAATGAGTATAAGAGAAGCCGAAACCGTGTTTTTAAAATGGCTTGATGATCTCCAAGTTAATGTCTCCGAAGCTAAAGCTATTCGTCTTTCGCGTGCTTGGGGGACAAAAGGAATTAGATCCATCCAACAAAATGCCTACCTCTTGCTTGCGATCGCAGACTGGAAAGTTATTGACGATATTGCGCTTGCTTCTGGCATCGAAGACGGTGACATGCGTCGCGACGTAGCAGCTCTCGAAGCCGTGTTAATGTCCAAAGCGTGCCTCGCCCGAGGTTCCACACGATTACCAATTCAAAAAGCCAAAAACCAAGCTGAGATGCTTTTGAAGCGGCCAGTTTCTCCAGACGCTATAAATGCCGCGGTGATGTCCAAAGCAGCAGTTCGTGCTTTTGATAAGATGCAGCCACCGGGAGCTGCATATATGGAAGCTGAGTGCGCATTGTTACTCGCGAAGCTCGAAACTGCGGCACCGGTCGCCGGCATTACTTCACCAGATCGCTTACACTCTTCTCTCGCCTTATACGAAGCGAACAAGCCATTCCCGCTAACGCAGATGCAACGTGAAGCTATTCAGAAGTCCCACAGTCACAGATTAATGGTTCTCGCAGGGTATGCGGGGTCCGGTAAAACAACCGTTCTTCGCGGTGTATGTGAAACGCTCGAAGCCACCGGTCGCAAGCCTCTTATAGTTACTCTTTCTGGGCGCGCGGCGAAACGCGCTTCAGAGACAACAGGTCGCAGAGCAATAACCATTGCACGTTTTCTTCATGATGAAGAGAAATCAAGCAGCCTACTTTCCAGAAAAACTGCTTTGATCGTTGACGAAGCTTCGATGCTTGGTCTTCTTGAGATGTGGCGGATTCTGAGGCGATTGGGGGACGCATCATTATTGCTCTGCGGAGACCCGGCACAACTGCCTCCAATCAATCCCGGCATCGTATTTCACGGACTCGCAGCTGATAAAAACGTTCCGAAAGTGATATTGGACCGCGTCCACCGTCAGGATGAGGCCACCGGAATTCCAGCCTTGGCAGAGGGCGTCCGTAGTGGCCACCTTAGAAAATTGCCCGAATTCGTAGGCACAGCGCCAGGCACAAGCTTCACCGAATGCTCGATCGAAGGTCTGCCAGAAACTCTTTTGAAGTTAGGCCGCACCCTCGCAAATACGGGGACTGCCAGAAATGACGTTCAGATAATCGCTCCGACGAACCGAGAAATTGACGCTATCAATCGCTATTTTCACCAGTTGTGCCTTAAAAATGGTGCTTCCCAATGTCTCAGTATGGACCATCTTGCCGAGGGTGAACCGGTCCTTTGGTCGAGGAACGTCCCCGAACGCAATTTGACCAACGGATCAATGGGGCGAATTCTGAGCGCCAATGATGATAGCCTTTTGGTCGAACTCGATGGAGAACAATATTTGATGCCTCCCGAAGACGGGCCTTCATTAAATCTCGCCTACGCTATTAGCGTCCACAAAGCGCAAGGCTCACAATGGAAACGTGTTATTGTGCCCATTTTTCCAAGCCAAATATTGGACCGATCCTTAATCTATACGGCCCTTACCCGGGCGCAGGAACAAGTGGTATTTATCGGCAGTAGAGATGCTCTCGAAAATGCTGTCGCTGGACCCTCTTCGGCGGGAACACGAGATACTGGCTTCGCGGACTGGTTTGACTTAGCAAGAAGAAAAATTTGTGAATTCTAACCCGCAGTTGAGCAATAATTCAAATACAATCAAGTCTATATAACCCGATCGGCCCGTATCCGCTCCGGTGCAATCGCGGGGTACTGGTGGTTTGACAAACTCCCGAAGGCTGTGTTGTTGCTAAAAAACTTAGTCAACATGGTAGCGGTAGACGATTAAATCAAGTATTCAAAAGAACTGCCACCAGGCTATTCTCGGAGTAGATCGAGATAACGTTGCACTGGAGCATGTGATGCCATTCCCGAAAGCACCTGTCGTCGAAAATGATGACCTGTTGAATATATTCGAAACCGAAGTCGATGTAGAGTATAGGGGCGAGGAATATCGTGCCCGTGATAACGGGGCGGTGTTCCGTCTAAACAAGCTCCGGAAACGTGCTCGGCCTCTCGACAAAAAATGGACCTTCGGACGACAGAGCCACTCGACTGGCTATCACCATTTAGCTGGCGTGCCGATCCACCGCGTCGTCTGCACAGCATTCCACGGCCCCTCACCCAGCGATCAGCACGTAGTTGACCACATCGACACCAATCGCGCGAATAACAGACCTGAAAATCTACGCTGGCTCACCAGGCTCGAAAACGCCCTGCTGAACGAAATCACTGCCCGGCGTATTGAATTGGCTTATGGCTCAATTGAAGCTTTTCTCGAGGACCCCTCAAAGCCAATGAGCGATACTTCCTTTCCCGACGTCACATGGATGCGAACCGTTTCCAAAGACGAAAGTGCAAGAACCAAGTCTCGCTTCGAGGCATGGGCAATGAGCGGATCGGTCCCGAGTGGCGGCGCAATCGGTGAATGGCTCTACGGCACTCGCGAGCGTGCAGACTATGAGCAGGAACCAGAAGAGTATGAAAGCCTGACGCCTGCGGCGATCCAAGTGAAGTGGAGGATTCCGACTGAGTTTCCGGGATGCCCAGGGGCAGTTTCAGAGGATGGCTTGGAGCAATACGCACTAAACCTTAGGTTTGGGCAGGTCTTTGCCCGCAACGACATTTACCAGAGTCTGGTCGTCCAATGTGAGGTCGTAGAAGACGGACTGGTAGTTCTAACACACAATCCTGCGGAGAATGCGATTAAGGATTGGGCTGTTGCCATCATTACAATGAGTGGGGAGCTCTTCGTTCACCGCAGCGAGCATCAATACTTCACACTACAAGGAGCCCTGAAGACCTTCTGCGAACTGACTGGCGAGAGCTTGGAAGACAGCATCGATGACTATACGTGACAGGCATTCGTCCCGTTTTACGTATTCGAATTTCTTCGAGCGGCAGATACCGGGGAGCCGAGACCTGACCAAGCATATGGAATCTCGTTTGATGGTTTGTGATCGGCATTACTACGTTCGCTTTGTAAATGGACGCTCTACCAAGGCGGCACGACAGCTCGGCTGTTCCAGACCGAGAACTAAAGAAATCCATTAAAGGTGTATGCCACAGGCGGTGGAACGCTTTGCCCACTCGCAAAAGCATCTTAAAGAAAAGTCCCTGGGTGCACTGATCCAGCTTCGAAAACTTTGCGGTTCGAAGCAGCCAACAACTTCTCTCATAACGTGCAACACTATTGCTTTAGATTACTTTTGGTGGTTGTATTTTCCTTAAACTTTCAGGAAGATATTTTGTATGGCTGGTGTTTCCCGAAAGGAGTTCTATCAACAGATCGATGGCACCCCGCAGAAACGAATGTTTCTGTCCATCATGGCCGACTACGACCTGATGACTGCAATCGCAGAACTGGTAGACAACGCGATAGACCATTGGATCGCCACAGGGAAGCCGCAAGGGACCAAGATTCAGCTATTCATGGATGCTGAGAGGCAACTAATTTCGGTCCGAGATAACGCCGGAGGAGTGCCTGTTGATCAAATTAGGCTTCTAATCGCACCGGGTGCAACAAGGCCACTCAATACAGCTAATCTGATAGGAAATTTTGGAGTTGGTGGAAAACGTGCGAGTGTAGCACTGGGAGAACACGTTACTATCTCATCGCGGCACCAAGATCAGGGAAGCTTCCAGATCGTAATAGATCAGGATTGGCTTGCTGATGAAGATTGGCGAATAGACGTAAGCCGAGTTCCAGACTTATCTCCCGGAACAACTCAGGTCAGCATTTCACAAGTGCGTCAAAGCTTCGCTCAAAGTGATCTCGATGAATTGTATAAACATCTCGAGGCGACATATGCCCATTTTGTAAGGGAAGGCTGTGAGGTAGTTCTAAATGGTAATCCAGTAGGTGTCACCTTCTTCAATGCCTGGGCTTACCCGCCAGATTACTCTCCGAAACAAATGAATTTCCAAATTATGCCATCTGACGGTGAAGCTCTCAACGTAAAAATCACTGGTGGCCTTATCAGAGATCGAATACCTGAAGCCGATAATTATGGAGTCTATTTTTACTGTAATGAAAGACTTATTCTCAAGGAATTGAAAACACGAGATGTTGGTTATTTCATTACTTCCGAAGCTGGCGTACCACACCCTGATGGTTCGCTCTGTCGAGTTATTGTTGAATTGGATGGCCCTGCCGATTTAATGCCTTGGAATAGTAGCAAAAATGGAATCAGCTTTAGCCATCCAGCTTTCACGCAAATTAGACCAAGTATAATCGAGTTAGTCACATATTTCTCGAAATTGTCGAGGCGATTTAAGAGCGATCGGCAGGGAGGCGTTTACCAATATGATAAAGGAACCATCGACCCCATTCATCCCACATCTACTACTGCAAAAAAACGTTTGATCCTACCACCGGTTAAACGCGAGCCAAAAATGTCTTATTCCAAAGAGTTGATGCACTTAAATCAAGGTACGGTTGCGAGAAAGCCTTGGACGCTGGGGTTAGTCGAGGCAATGGGAATGGTTGATATCGCACTGGATCAGAACTTTGAGACAAAAAATAGAGCTGCCTTGATACTTCTCGACAGCAACGTTGAAATTGGAATGAAAGAATACATTATCAATAATACCGCAATATTTCCGCCCAATAAATACAAAGGAAACGCCCTGACAGACATACTCACCCACCGAACAAAAGTGTTGAATGAAGTTCGTGACGCATTAGAAATTGATGAGCCAACTGAAGCCAAACTGAAATACTTTTATGCCCTTCGAAATAAGCTAATCCATGAGCGCGCGTCAGTTCATATTTTAGACCGAGACATCGCTGAGTATCGGGGGATGGTAGAGCAATTACTTAGAAAAATGTTTTCAGTACGCTTCCCCTAAAACACCTCCAAAACCACACTGGTTCGCTCCTTGATCAGGCTGAACGTTTGGAAGATTCTGCCCAAATTGGATCTCATGTGTACGCTGAATACTTCGAAATCTATACAGCAATAACATAAGCCCATTTCGTACTTCTCTATTTTATCGAAAAAGGTATTTTTCACCAATGCGCATTCGACAGCTGGCAATACGAAACTTTCGAGGCATCCAAAAATTTGATTGGGTTATACCGGAAGCACAAATTCTCTGTTTGATTGGTCGCGGCGACTCAAGGAAGTCGACGCTCCTCGAGGCTATTCGACGTTTGTTTCATCCACATTGGAATTTGTCGTTTGATGACGCGGATTTTTATCAATGCAATCCAGAACATCTTGTCGTCATTGAAGCCGTTCTTGGAGATCTTTCCGACAGCTTCAAGGATCTTGAGAAGTATGGGCACTGGCTGTGCGGATGGAATGCTGCGACTGGGACCAGGGCAGCAGACCCCGGTGAAGGTCTTGAGGACGCATTAAGGGTTCGCCTTGCGGTGGGTGACGACCTTGAGCCAGCGTGGTCTGTAATCAAAGACGATGATAACGCTGGGGTACAATTCAAAGCCAGTGACAGGGCCAAAGCATCCGTTAGCCTTATTGGTGCCACGTCCGACCGGCACCTAACTTGGTCCCGCGGCTCGATATTGAGCCAGCTTACAGAGACCGAGAACATAAATTCTTCGCTTGCGGTCGCTGGAAGGGCCGCAAAGGCTGCACTGGAGACGCGCCGCACTGAAGACCTGAACGCTTTCGACGCAGTAGCTGAGACGGCAGAGAATACCGCGCGGTCTCTGGGTGTTGCAGTGCAATCATCTTTCAAAGCACACCTTGATTCCGATGCAATAAATGTTCGCGTAGCAGGCTTGGCATTGCATGACGGAGATGTACCACTACGCCTTTTGGGTTTGGGTTCGAAGAGGATGTTGACTACCGGTATGCAAAAACGAGCCCTGTTGGCGCCTCATATAACTTTGTTCGACGAGGTGGAAGTTGGCCTCGAACCGCATCGTATTGCTCGCTTATTGAAACACCTAAAGGACGATACTTCTGGACAGTACTTTCTAACCACACATTCGCCAGTAGTGCTCCGAGAACTGACAATCGCAGATCTGCATGTCGTGCACTGCCACGCCGATCGCGTTGAGGTTGTCAAAGCTAACAAGCCGGGTATTTCAGACATTATGCAAGGGAAAATTAGATCAGGCGCTGAGGCGTTTCTCGCTCCCAACATTATCGTATGTGAAGGCGTAACTGAAGTCGGGTTTCTGCGCGGCTTGGACGGCTACTGGTCCGAAAACCGGGGTTTAGAAGCTTTTGCCTACTGTGGGGTCGCTCTCTTCGATGCGGCTGGTGGCGGAAACATACGAGCTACGGCTTCCGGACTGCAAGAACTTGGATACAACGTTGCCATCTTGGCCGATTCAGACGACGATCGCCAATTCAGCGATGCTCATGCGGAAGAACTTCAGTCCTCCGGAATATTCGTAGTAAAATGGAACGACGAGGCAACAATTGAAGAGCGTGTTTTTCTCGATTTATCTTGGGAAGGCATCAGGACTTGTTTTGAAGCAGCGCGTACCATAATTGGAAACGACACATCCCTTATTGACCAAATTCAAAGTCGTTTCGGTGACGGTCTTGAACCCAATTTTGAGAATTGGGTCGATACTCCGAGGTTAAGGGCAGCCCTTGGTCGAACTGCAAAAGAAAAAGGCTGGTTCAAGCGTCAGGATTTTGGGGCGGACTGGGCGAATGCTATTGCTGGATATCTCGAAGATACAGACATACGCGAAAGTGATTTAGTTCAAAAGATTAATCAGTTGCGGGGATGGATTGACGGTGTGTGATCTCGCGAGAACATTGGCCGACTTCCACGATTCAGGATTTGTCGTGGCACCTGCCGGATTTGGCAAGACGCACTTGATAGCTGAAGCGACGGCCCTATCAGATGGCAGGCAACTCATCCTGACGCATACGTATGCCGGAGTGAATGCCCTCCGTCGGAAGTTCCGCAGTATGGGGGTAAATGACCATCAGTTTCATGTTGATACAATTGCGAGTTGGGCACTACGCTTGTGCCTTTCTTACAAAGATACATCTGGTTGGGTCATTGAAACGCCTGCGGACAACGACCAATGGAATGCACTATATGCTGCCTTCGGTGATTTGCTCGACCATGAGTTCGTCAGGCGGATCATCCGTGCGTCATATGTGGGCCTTTACGTGGATGAGTACCAAGACTGTTCAGTTAGCCAGCACGCTATCATTATGAAAATATCTCGCGACCTCCCCTGCCGGGTTTTGGGCGACCCTCTGCAGGGGATATTTGATTTTGAGGGACAGCAGCCAGTCAACTGGGCTCGTGATGTTGAAGCCTCTTTTGTACAGATTGGCCAGCTTCATGTACCTCATCGTTGGGTCCAGGCAGGCGCAAACCAGCTCGGTGAGTGGTTGCGCTATGTTCGTCTTAACCTCGAAAATGGAAATGCTATAGATCTTAGACGACGCCTACCTCATGGGGTTAGGTATATTGCGGCAAATCCAGTGCCACAAGATCTTCAGCGAACACAGGGAAACACATGCCGCTATTTCAGTTGCGGACCTGAGCAAACGGTCATTGCCATTCACAAGGGCAGTCAAGAATTCAAAGCGAAATGCCATCGCCTCTCGCAATCTTTGTCTGGACGATATTCGTCAATTGAGGAGGTCGAAGGGCGCGACATGTTTTTGTTCTTCCGCCGTCTTAATGATGCTGCGAGCAATAGCAGCCGCCTTCGAGAAATTATCGCGTTTGCTCGAAAGTGTATGACGCATGTGAATGCAAACCTACCGGCAGCAACAATCCGGGGAGAAGAGGTTATAATTCGCGCAACTACACGCAATCCCGAAGTTGCCAAAATAGCCAATGAATACTTAGGCAATCCCAGTAGCGCCAGTCTGGCAGTGCTGTTGAAGGAAATCAAAAGCCTTGATCAGACGAAAGTTACGCGAGCTGACCTTCTAAACCGCGTTCTCGGCGTCCTACAAAAACACTCTATGCATCCCGAACTTTCACGTGACGAAGCCGCTGAGAAATACCAACGCGAGTTTCGTTTCAAGGGGCGACCGGTCAGCCATCTTCGGCAGATTGGTACGACGCTTCTCGTCAAGGGATTGGAGTACGACCACGCCATCGTTCTGGATGCGACGACGTTGTCAAGAAAAGAGCTTTATGTCGCACTGACCCGCGGAGCACGTACTGTTACGATTATTTCAAGTAATCCTATTTTGAATTCAAGAACCTGACTTCACTGAGGATGATTGGCTCGCTTCCAAATGTGGCACACAAAGCCATTTTTCCCCTCAGGATGCTGCTTTGTAAGAGTTGCGTTTGGCGAACTTTGGTTGCGGTACACCTCAACCGTCTGCATTCCAGCTTCTGCTTTGTGATCATCGCGAGGTAGATATATCTGCAGTCTGACACGGCGATCGAGCAATCAATATCTTTCAACTTCTATATCACTAAACTTACCTCGTTAAGTTGATTTAGCCCGGCTTTGAGCAATGGATTGTGCCCAATGTTTGCGGCAAACTGGTGTGTAACTGTCATTCCCGCCGATCTGAACTTGAGGTCCTTCAGAGACGGCATTGCCATCAGCATCGCTGCGAAGCACCATCGTGGCTTTTTTTCCGCAATGGCACAAAGTGCGCATCTCGCGCAGTTCGTCAGCTAACGCAAATAGTGCAGCTGACCCCTCGAAAGGATTCCCCAGAAAATCTGTGCGCAAGCCCCAGACCATTGCAGGCAAGTTTAGAGTATCTACTGCTCTGGCAAGATCCTCAACGTTTCGACGAGACATGAACTGCCCTTCATCAATCAAAACGCATGCGAAACCAGCTTGCGCGGCTGGAACAAGGTGGTCGGAATAGAGGTCCTGATCTGGGCTGAAAACATGGGCATCACGTGAGACACCGAGCCGGGATGTAATTTTACCTTTTCCGTACCGGTCATCTATAGCGGTAGTTAGAAGAAGCGTTTGCATACCCCGCTCTTCATAGTTGAAGGCCGTCTGAATCAGGTTGAGTGTCTTACCTGCCCCCATAGTAGAATAGATGTAGTGTAGCTTAGCCATAGATTCACCGTCTTCATTTTTGGACCTTCTATACAATTTAGGTTCGGTTCGGAAAACACGGTAAAGCCATGACGAAAAAACTATTTTCAAAAATGGTGACAAGTGGATGGATGAACCCTTTCCGCGGGATAGCGATCGGCTTTTACACTTCGTCGACCTTCAAATCAAAAACTTCGATGTCAGAGCGCCACCGCGCAAAGCAGCCCGTCGCTGTCATTTTGATAATCGGAGGCATGCGCTAACGCGGCACGCCTCCCCCTTTGAGGGCCGCGCGGTAGGGTCAATAGGGACGTTCATATCCCCCTATCACCTTTTCATTAATGTTTTGAGTATCTTCTACCAAAAGGGGGGTATAAAACATAACAGAATGGTCTACGCGTGGATTTCCGCGGTCTGCTGTTCCCCGGGTCTGCGACCTTGCTGGCACTGGCAGATGAAATGCGCGAGGTCCGCACGATATGCCACTGCGGTAAGAAGGCGACGATGGTGGTGCGGCAAGATGCGCAGGGTGGCGCGATCAAGGAGGGCGCGCAGGTGCAGATCGGCGGCAACGAGACCTATATCTCTCTGTGCCGCCGTCATTGGCGCGAAGCCGTGGGCCGCTAAACGAGGTTCGGAGGCGTTTCGCCCGCGACGCCAGCTTTCAAATTCTCAACCGCCATCAGCCACATATCCACACGCACCTCCCGCGAGGACGTGCCTAAATGCGGCAATAGCACCACATTATCCAGATCCCGCAACGCCTGCGGCACCGATGGTTCAAATTCGTAAACATCTAGCCCTGCGCCACCGATGGTGCCGGCCTGAAGCGCCTCGATCAGGGCGGATTCGTCCACGATATTGCCCCGTGCGATATTGATCAGATACGCATGGGGCTGCATCGCCGCCAGAACATCCGCGTTGATCAAGTGCTGGGTGTCATCCCCACCAGGTACCGCGATGACGACAACATCAACCGCGGCCACCAAGCGTTTGAGGTCGTTGATATGTTCAGCCGGATAGGCGACGCTTTTGACACTGCGGCTAAAGTATTTCACGTCCATCGAGAAGCCGTAGTGACAGCGTCGCGCAACCGCTTGGCCGATCCGCCCCATCCCGACGATCCCGACGGTTTTGCCCGTCAGATGCATCCCGAGTAGCTGCGACGGCTCCCAGCCGGACCATTCGCCTGACCGCACCAGCCGCTCGCCCTCCCCCGCACGCCGCGCTGCCATCAGCATCAAGGTCATCGCGATATCTGCCGTGGCATCTGTGACGGCACCGGGCGTGTTCGAGACCTGAAGCCCCGCCGCTTTCGCCGCATCTACATCAATGTGGTTATAGCCGACCCCGAAATTTGCGAGCATTTTACAGCGCGGCATCCCCACCTTGCGAAAGATATCGGACGAGAACCGATCGCCCAAGGTGGCCAGCACCCCATCATAGTCGCGCAGGGCGTCCTGCATCTCGTCCTCGGACAATGGCGCGCTGTCGTCACGGTAAGTCACGTCAAAGCCTCCAAGTGCTTCATGCACTTCGGGGGGCGCAGGGCGAGCGATTAGTAGTTTCGTCAATGCAGACGTCCTCCGTTCGGGGTGGGTTGCGTGGGGCGCATCAACACGATCGCCCCGTCGTCATCCGGCACCCCAAGCACCAGCACTTCGGACATGAACGGCCCGATCTGGCGCGGGGGGAAGTTGACCACCCCCATCACCTGCGTACCGATCAAGGCCTCGGGCGTGTAATGCACTGTGATCTGCGCAGAGGTTTTACGCTCTCCGATCTCGGGACCAAAGTCGATCCACATCTTGATCGCGGGCTTGCGGGCCTCGGGAAAGGGTTCGGCACGGGTGACCGTGCCGACCCTGATGTCGACCTTCATGAAGTCGTCAAAGCTGATCTCAGCCATTCGAGAGCTCACGCGAGCGATCAGCAGCAGCTGCCACCGCGCGCTTGAGCAAGACAGGAAAGCCGTCTTTCTCGTTCATCAACACGTCCAGCGCCGCCTGCGTGGTGCCGTTGGGGCTGGTGACGTTTATGCGTAGCTGATCCGGGCCTTCGTCGGCGGATTTGGCCAGCGCCCCTGCCCCTGCGACCGTGGCTGTGGCAAGCTTCAGCGCCAGCTCGGGGCTGAGCCCTTGTGCGACGCCGCCTGCGGCCATTGTCTCGATCATGTGGAAAACATACGCCGGACCCGAGCCGCTGACCCCTGTCACCGCATCAATCTGCGCCTCTTCGTCCAACCGGACGACATCGCCAACGGCCGACAGCAGCTCTTCGGCTTCGTCCATACCTTTGGCATCTACATGGGCATTGCCGACGATCGCGGTGATGCCTTGGCTAATGGCAGCCGGCGTGTTGGGCATGGCGCGCACGATGGGCGTTTGTTCCCCCAGCGTTTTCTCGAATGTCGCGATGGTGGTGCCGGCTGCAACGCTGACGAACACTGTCTCGCCGTTGCCCATAGCCTGCAAGGTGGGCAGTGCGTCGCCCATCATCTGCGGCTTGACAGCGACAAGCACAACCGCCGGCTCTTTGGGCAGATCGACGTTCAATTGCACGCCCTGCTCTTTTAACCAGTCAGAGGGTTTCGGATCGATAACATAAACCGAAGATGTCGGAAGCCCGCGTGCCAGCCAGCCGGCCAGCATCGCAGACCCCATCTTGCCACAGCCCAGTAGAACCAAACCGTCTTTGGCGATGCGCGTATCTTTCATATCGGTACCCCTAAATTAACGTTTCGGGGATACACCTATGCGTGGCCGTACGCCTCTGCAATGGCAACCTGAAGGGCTTGTCGGGGCGTCTGATCGCCCCAAACCGCCAGTTGCACCGCGGGATAATACCGTTCTGCGTTGGTGACAGCGGCGTTAATCATGGTATCAATCTGCTGCGCAGAGGCGTCCTGACCACCGGCAAGAACCAGCCCATAGCGGTACACCATCAGCTTTTGTTCCGGCCAATAGGTGAATGCGCCGGTCCAGCACTGGTCGTTCATATCGTTCAACAGGTGGTACAGGACGGGCAATTTTTCAGCAGGCGGGTCCATTTCAAACGTGCAAACAAGGCGCAGTGTTTCATCGTATGCCGACCACGCGAGGGTGATGGAATAAGTACGCCACTGCCCTTCGACAGCCATAGCGATCTGTTCATCCGAGATACGGTCGAAATCCCAATCATGGAACGCCGCGAGATTCTCTACGATGTCGATGGGGTGAATGTCTTCTTCAAGATACTGCTCTGTCAGGGCCATGTGGTCACCTCTTTCGATCCGGGTATTCATATGCGCAGGCACATCAATACATGGGTGCATCTACCATAATTCGCTGAAGTCATCAGCGACCTATACCAAATATGGTGCGCGTTACGCGGCTATGAGGCAAGTCTTTTTCTGGGGGTAACCACGAAAGGTAGGGGATAACCTCAGTATCTTGTGGATAAATGCAGGATAAACCGCAATCTGTAGCGCCTGCCGCCCGAATGGCAGCAATCACGACAGAATCGCCAGCCCAAAACAAAGACACCCGCCGGAAGGGCGGGTGTGGGTCACATTTATGACGAAGGCCGATAAATCGGCGCAGGGCGTTATCCCTTGTTTTCCATCGCATCGAGCCGCGATTTCAGGGCTTCGTTCTCTTCGCGGGCCTTTTGGGCCATCGCACGGACTGCATCGAATTCTTCGCGGGTGACGAAATCACGGTCTGCCAGCCAACGGTCCAGCATCCCCTTCATCGCGGTCTCTGCTTCGGTTTTTGCCCCCTGGGCCACGCCCATGGCATTTGTCATCATCTGCGAGATGTCGTCAAAAATCTTGTTGCGCGTTTGCATGGTCATTCTCTCCTGATCGGCTGTTGGTCACTATATGGTGTGCAATGTGGCTTCTCGCAAGGTTGACTTCCGTTTGCGGTCAGGCTCAATCAGCGCATGAATGCAATGCTCCCCTTCCCCGACCTGTCACCCGAGATATTCTCGTTCACCCTATTTGGCATGACCGTCGCCCTGCGCTGGTACGCTCTGGCCTATATTGCCGGCATCCTGATCGGCTGGCGTATCGTTGTACGCGCCATAGAGCGGCCTTCGCTTTGGGCGGGCAACACGCCCGTTATGACCAAGCAGCAGGTCGAGGATTTGCTGTTCTGGGTCATTCTCGGCGTCATTCTGGGCGGGCGTCTGGGGTATGTGCTGTTCTATCAACCGAGCTATTACCTGAGCAACCCGGCGCAGATTTTACGTATCTGGGAAGGCGGGATGTCGTTCCACGGCGGTGCGCTTGGGGTGATTTTTGCAGGCATCGCGTTTACCAAGAGGCATGGCATCAGCACAATTTCCACCGGCGATGTCATTTGTCTGGGTCTCGCACCTGGCCTGTTTCTGGGCCGACTGGCGAATTTCATCAACGCAGAGCTTTGGGGCCGCCCGACCGACCTGCCGTGGGGCGTGGCCTTTCCGACCGTGGCGGCGCAGGACTGTCCCAATATCGCGACGATCTGCGCGCGGCACCCTTCACAATTGTACGAAGCCCTGCTTGAGGGGCTGCTCCTTGGTGCGCTGCTGATCTATCTGGCATGGCGGCGCGGCGGCTTGAAATCCGAGGGGTTGATCGGGGGTGTCTTTCTGGCTGGATACGGGGCCGCGCGGTTTGCCGTTGAATTTGTGCGCCAACCTGATGCGCAATTCGTCAGCGCCGATAATCCGCTGGGATTGGCGTGGCATGTAGGCGGCTGGGGCCTGACCATGGGCCAGTTGCTGAGCCTGCCGATGATCGCGATCGGATTATTTTTCATCCTGCGGGCAAAGCGCAACGCATGACGACCCTGCGCGATACGATCCAGACCCGCATCGCGTCCAATGGACCGATGCGGATCGACGAATATATGGCCACCTGCCTGCTGCATCCAACACAGGGGTATTACACCACCCGCGACCCCTTTGGCGCGCAGGGTGATTTCACCACCGCCCCCGAAATCAGTCAGATGTTCGGAGAGCTGCTGGGCCTGTGTCTAGCGCAATGCTGGATCGCCCAAGGTGCACCCAAAGCCTTTACGCTGGCAGAGCTAGGCCCCGGTCGCGGCACCCTGATGGCAGATATGTTGCGGGCCACGCGCCAAGTTCCCGGCTTTGCGAAAGCCGCACAGATCACGTTGATCGAGGCATCACCAACGCTGCGCGATGTACAGGCCAAGACACTTGCCGGGCATCAGGTAACATGGGCTGATGGCACCGCTGACTTGCCCGACCAGCCCCTGTATTTGGTGGCGAATGAATTCTTCGACGCGCTGCCCATCCGCCAGTTTGTTCGCGGGGAAACATCGTGGCGCGAACGGCAGGTCGGGCTGGCCGACGGGGTACTGACCTTCGGACTGGGGCCAGATCTGCCGCAACCTGCACTGGCCGACCGTCTGGCAGATACCACGTCCGGCGATCTGGTCGAGGATTGCACCCAGCTTGCCCCATTGCTGCACCCTGTGTCTGACCGGATCGCAACCCACGGCGGGGCTGCACTGATTATCGATTATGGCGATTGGCACAGTCTGGGCGACACGTTGCAAGCCTTGCAGGGGCACGAAAAGACCGATCCGCTGACAGCACCGGGCCACGCCGATTTGACAGCGCACGTCGATTTTGAAAAGCTTGCCCTAGCAGCGGCTCCGGCCACGCACACACGTATCACCCCGCAAGGTGTTTTTCTTGAGCGCCTCGGTATCACGCAACGCGCACAAACCCTTGCCAAGGGCATGACAGACGACGCGCTAAACAGCCATATCGCCGCACATAAACGCTTGACGCATCCGTCAGAAATGGGAAATTTGTTTAAAGTGATGGGGATTTACCCGCCGCATCAGAACCCGCCCCCAGGATTGGAACCATGACGCTGGAAATACTCACCTCCGATAGTCTGGGCGATGTGCGCCACGGATTCTTCACCCGTCGCGGGGGCGCGTCGTCTGGTGTGTTTGCGGGGCTGAACTGCGGCGTTGGCAGTTCGGATCAGCGCGAGATCGTAGAGATCAACCGCGCCCGCGTCGCCGACGCGATGGAGGTCGCGCCGGATCATCTGGTCGGCGTGCACCAGATTCATTCAGCGACTGTGGTCAGTGTCACTGTCCCCTTGAACGAAAAGCCCCGCGCCGATGCCTTGGTCACTGCGACACCGGGTTTGGCGCTGTCGATCCTGACCGCCGATTGCCAGCCTGTTCTATTCCACGACAGCGAAGCCGGCGTCATCGGGGCCGCACATGCAGGATGGCGCGGCGCGCTGGACGGTGTGCTGACCGCGACCGTCGAGGGGATGGAAGACCTAGGGGCGACACGCGAAAATATCACTGCGGTCATCGGCCCTTGCATCAGCCAGCGCGCCTATGAAGTCGGTCCGGAATTCATCGATGCCTTTTTGGCCGAAGACCCGACATACGCCCGCTATTTCGCCAATGGCACAGACGGCCGCATGCAATTTGACCTTGCTGGCTTTGGCCTGAACCGTCTGCGTGCGGCGGGGGTGGGCCATGCGGAATGGACGCGGCACTGCACCTATAGCGACGCGGATCGTTTTTATTCCTATCGCCGCAGCACGCACGCGAAAGAAGCCGATTACGGCCGCCTGATCGCGGCGATCGTGCTCTAGCACTCTGAAATTGGGCGGCAATGTGACAAGCACCTGCCCAATTTTCGCCGCACAAACGGCTTGCCCCCGCGCCAGACCACGCCATTTTTCTACCTGAGGTCCTAATTTTAAGGGCCTGCAGCGTATTCAACCGCGTGCCGCAAAGCTGTTCAAATTCGCTATAAATTATCGGCTTTTTTTACTAAAACGCCCCATCCTTGCCCAAAATCATTTGCATAGTGATCTTAACGAAAGGGCACTGCCCATAGACAGTAGGATACAGAGCATGAAAACCAACGCACGCTTCATCAAATCGGTTATCGACGCTTCCAACAAAGAAGGCGTCACACTGCCTTGGTCCCGCGGCACACGCCGCGCTGCTTTCATCGTAAAGCGCGCCGCCACGCAATCGCACCAAAAGGCCGCCTGAGCTACAGGGGTCTGGCAAGACGTATCGCGCCCTGCAGCGGCTCTAACGGCGCGACAGCCTTTTCTGTCGACCTATGCGGCGCACCCACTGGTCCGGCCACACGCCTTACGCGCAGGGTGCCACGCGCCCATTCATCTGGATCGTACTGCTTCTGCGGGGGTGTGAGAAACATGGAAGCGGTCAGCTAAAGGTCATATCATGACATTACACACTGCCCCTGATTTCATCCCCTCCAAAACACATACACCGTATTCCACGACGGCTTCCCGTTCGGTTCTGCACGATGCCCGTGCGCGATCGGGCGGCCGCACCCGAGCATATGAGATCGCAGCGCTGCGACCGGACGGAACTGTCTTTGTCACCGAAGGCTACGTCCCTGCTACCCCGCTGTTTGAAGAACCGTTTTCGGCTTTTGCCCGCGGCACATTGATCAGTACGCCCCAAGGGGAAACCCCCGTCGAAGACCTGTGCCCCGGTGATCGGATTGTACGGGCCGACGGAACCGAGGCCCCCCTGCTGTGGATCGGATCAAGCAAATTTGTCCCCGCTGATACGGGTCATCGCACCCCTTGGGTACGGGTGATGGCGGATAGTCTGGGGCTGTCACGTCCGTCCAGTTTCCTGACCTTCGGTCCCGCTGCACGCATTCTACACACGCCACAGAACTTGCGCGGCGCGGGAACGGGACACAAAGTTTTTACCTTGATTCGCGATCTCGTGGACGGTGTAAATATCATCGAGATCCAGCCCCCCACCCCTGTCCGGCTGTATCATCTGGGTCTGGCGCGCCATGCAGCCATCAGCGTGAGCGGCCTCGATATGGAGACGTTCCACCCCGGCCCCGCCACGATCGCGGCCCTGCCGTTGCATCAACGCGATGCGTTTGTGTCGATGTTCCCCCATATCGGTGCGACGACGGGCTTTGGCCCGCTGTGTCACCCGCGGGCGTAAGGCCGAGGTTGGGCATTCTATACTGGGCGAAACGCCTTAGGGCGCGTTTTTCAGACGGCTTTCCAGCACATCAAAGGGCACACCCGGTTCATCCTTGGCCGGCCGGATCACAAGGCTGGTCTTGACGCTTTCGACATTTGGGGTGGTTAGCAGTTGGCCCGTCAAAAAGCTCTGAAAGCTCGACAGGTCAGGTGCAACGCATTTCAGCAGGAAATCCACCTCGCCATTCAACATATGGCATTCGCGGACAAGCGGCCAGTTGCGGCATTTTTCCTCAAAAGCGGTTAGATCGGATTCAGCCTGGCTGGCCAGTCCGACCATCGCAAACACCTGCACCTCGAACCCGAGCTCGCGTGCATTTACGTTGGCATGATAGCCTCGGATATAGCCGCTTTCCTCGAGAGTCCGGACCCGACGCAAGCACGGCGGTGCAGAGATGCCGACGCGTTTCGCCAACTCGACGTTGGTCATGCGTCCATCTGCCTGCAATTCGGCTAAAATTTTCCGATCAATCGGATCAAGCCGCGTCCCTGCCATAATACCCCCATAGGATTTTCAATTGTTATAGCACCAACAACGTTAGACGCAATAATCTTTCGCCGGTGCGCAATGTTCTGAATTCAAGCAAAAATCAACCGCATTTTCGATGACGGTGATCTTTGCAGAGCGGATATGCAAACTTGG
Organism: Sulfitobacter litoralis; assembly: GCF_900103185.1. GTDB lineage: Bacteria > Pseudomonadota > Alphaproteobacteria > Rhodobacterales > Rhodobacteraceae > Sulfitobacter > Sulfitobacter litoralis. The sequence continues at coordinate 275,384 of NZ_FNJD01000002.1, read as the reverse complement.
GGTTTAAGGCAACACGAGCGGCGTCTATATCGGTTGGAACGCAACATATAATACACTCTGGGGTTCTTTATCATGGCCGAAACACGCGAAACCAAGCTCTTGATCATCGGCTCCGGCCCTGCGGGATACACTGCGGGCGTTTATGCCAGCCGCGCGATGCTGAACCCGATCCTTGTGCAAGGCATCGAACCGGGTGGGCAGTTGACCACCACAACCGAGGTCGAAAACTGGCCCGGCGATAGCGAAGTCCAAGGCCCCGATCTGATGATCCGCATGCAGGACCACGCCAAGGCGATGGGGACCGAAATCATCGGCGACATCATCACCGATCTGGACCTGTCCAGCCGCCCCTTCCACGCCAAAGGCGACAGCGGCACGACCTATGTTGCCGATGCGGTGATCCTTGCGACGGGCGCGCGTGCGAAATGGCTGGGGCTGGAAACCGAAGAGAAGTTCAAAGGCTTTGGCGTTTCGGCCTGTGCCACCTGCGACGGCTTTTTCTATCGCAATCAGGAAATTGTGGTTATCGGCGGCGGTAACACCGCCGTAGAAGAAGCGCTGTTCCTGACCAACTTTGCCTCCAAGGTGACATTGATCCACCGCCGTGACGAGCTGCGCGCCGAAAAGATCCTGATCGACCGTCTGATGAAAAACCCCAAGATCGAACCGTTATGGTTCCACCAGCTGGACGAAGTCTATGGCACCGATGCGCCGCTTGGCGTTGAAGGTGTGAAGGTCAAACATGTGGAAACTGGCGAGATTACCGACATCCCCTGTAAAGGTGTCTTCGTCGCCATCGGCCACGCGCCCGCGAATGAATTGGTCAAGGATACGCTGGAAACGCATATGGGCGGCTATGTCGTCACCAAGCCGGACAGCACCGAAACCTCTGTCCCCGGTGTATTCGCGGCGGGCGACCTGACCGACCACAAATACCGTCAGGCCGTGACCAGCGCCGGCATGGGCTGCATGGCCGCGCTAGAGGCTGAACGATTCCTTGCAGAGGTCGGCGACGACTCCGGCAAGGACACATCGCTGCCGCTTGGCTATGGGGCCGAGGTAAAAGACGACGCATAACGTTCGCCCTGAATGGCATTTGCTGGGATAAGATTGGCTTTTCCCAGCAAAAAACACGTCACTGTCCGTAATTCGCCATAAACCGGCGGCAAAGGTTGCCTAGCCCAAGCTGGGCGGTCTATCAGCCCGAATATCCGAATTTGAACCCAAAATATTGCGAGACGCCCATGCAAACGCCCAACCTTGCTCCGATCCCTGAACTTTATGTCTCTTACGATTCGGCGCAAAAGCTGAAGGTGGAAGCTGGCGATCTGGTCAGCCATGACCTGACGCCGCGCCAGATCTGCGATCTAGAGCTGCTGATGAACGGTGGCTTTAACCCTCTTAAGGGTTTCTTGACCGAAGAAGACTATGACGGTGTTGTCGAAAACATGCGTCTGGCGGATGGGTCGCTTTGGCCGATGCCGATCAACCTTGATGTGTCCGAGAAGTTTGCCGAAGGGCTCGAGATCGGGCAGGACATTGCGCTGCGCGATCAGGAAGGCGTGATCTTGGCGGTGATGACCGTCACCGACCGTTGGGTCCCGAACAAGGCCCGCGAAGCAGAGAACGTGTTTGGCGCGGACGACAGCGCGCATCCGGCGGTGAACTATCTGCACAACACCGCGGGCAACGTCTATCTGGGCGGCCCTGTGACTGGCATCCAGCAGCCCGTCCACTATGATTTCAAGGCGCGTCGCGACACGCCGAACGAGCTGCGTGCCTATTTCCGCAAGATGGGGTGGCGCAAGGTTGTGGCCTTCCAGACCCGCAACCCCCTGCACCGCGCGCACCAGGAACTGACCTTCCGCGCCGCGCGTGAAGCGCAGGCGAACCTGTTGATCCACCCTGTTGTCGGCCTGACCAAGCCCGGCGATGTGGACCACTTTACCCGCGTGCGCTGCTACGAGGCCGTGCTGAACAAATACCCCGCTGCCACCACCGCTATGAGCCTGCTAAACCTTGCCATGCGCATGGCCGGCCCCCGCGAGGCCGTCTGGCACGGTCTGATCCGCAAGAACCACGGCTGCACCCATTTCATCGTGGGCCGCGACCATGCGGGCCCCGGCAAGAACTCTGCCGGTGATGATTTCTATGGCCCCTATGATGCGCAGGACCTGTTCCGCACCCATGAGGAAGAAATGGGCATCGAAATGGTCGACTTCAAACATATGGTTTGGGTAGCCGAGCGCGCGCAATACGAGGCGATTGACGAGATCGAAGACAAGGATGACATCACCATCCTCAACATCTCGGGCACAGAGCTGCGCCGTCGTCTACAGGAAGGGCTGGAAATCCCCGAATGGTTCTCCTTCCCCGAGGTGGTTGAAGAGCTGCGCCGCACCAAGCCGCCACGCAACAAGCAGGGCTTTACCGTTTTCTTCACCGGTTTCTCCGGTTCGGGGAAATCGACGATCGCCAACGCTTTGATGGTCAAACTGATGGAGATGGGCGGTCGTCCCGTCACGCTGCTGGATGGGGATATCGTCCGCAAGAACCTGTCGTCGGAATTGGGCTTTAGCAAAGAGCACCGCGATCTGAACATCCGCCGCATCGGCTATGTCGCGTCCGAGATCACCAAGAACGGCGGCATCGCCATCTGCGCGCCCATTGCGCCGTATGCCACCACCCGCCGCGCCGTGCGCGAAGACGTGGAAAGCTTTGGTGCCTTCGTCGAGGTGCATGTCGCCACCTCCATCGAGGAATGCGAACGCCGTGACCGCAAGGGTCTGTACAAGCTGGCCCGTGAAGGCAAGATCAAGGAATTCACAGGAATTTCAGACCCCTATGACGTCCCCGCCGACCCCGAACTGCGCGTCGAGACAGAGAATGTCGACGTCGACAACTGCGCGCATCAGGTACTGCTCAAGCTGGAAAGCATGGGGCTGATCAAGGGGTGACCCTTTCACCAAGTCGAACAACGAAAGGCCAGCCTTCATGGGCTGGCCTTTATCGTGCGTGATGTTGGACGTCGTGCACAAAAAAGGGCCGCAAAACAGCGACCCTTTTCAGCAAATTTCAGGTGATACAGTTTAATGCACCATCACGGGCGCATAATCGTGATCGCGTGCAAGGCTAAACGCAAGCTTGCGGTCACCGACCAACGCCAGCTGCTGCCCTTCGGCGTCATGTACGGCGTAAAGCTGTTTCAACCCTTCCGCCTGCTCGCGCACCTCTAGGGGAAGGTCGGACACAGCGATCATCTTGACGTAGACGGTGCGATCCTGGACATGCGTTTCTTCGTTATGCATTTTATTCCCCTTTTCTGATCTTGATGGTCTGAACGACCTTTTCGGGTTTGGCGCGGGTCAGATCCACATGAAGCAGACCGTTTTCAATCAGCGCTTCACCGACATCTACGCCATCTGCCAGCACGAAAGACCGCTGGAACTGTCGCGCCGCAATACCGCGGTGCAGAAAGATACGTTCATCTTGCGCGTCGACCTGTCGGCCACGGATTACAAGCTGTCTGTCCTCAACGGTTATCGACAGATCTTGTTCCGCAAAACCTGCAACCGCAAGCGTGATGCGATAGCTGTAATCGGAAGTTTGTTCGATGTTGAACGGTGGATAGCCTTCGTTGCCGGCCTTTGCCGTACGTTCCATCACCCGTTCCAACTGCTCAAAACCCAGCATATGAGGGTAGGAAGCCAGCGTTAGTTTCGTCATAAGACACGTCCTTTAAGATAAGCGACAGTCAGTCATCTGGCCCCGCAATCGGCGACCTGTTTCAAATATGGGGGGCATGGGGACAGGACGCAAGGGCTATGCCTTTGAATTACAGACGCCTATATTCACAAGCCCAGATATAGCAAGAATCAGCCAGCCTTATGAATCCTCCCTCCGATCTGTCGATGAAGAATGACGATGTCCTGCGTGTCGAGCTCGAGGTTTTTCGCCGCGAGCATCGAGATTTGGACGACGCCATTCAAGCGCTGGTCGACAAAGGCACCGGGGATCAACTGACGCTGCAGCGGCTGAAAAAACGCAAGCTGCGGCTGAAAGACCTGATTGCCCAGATCGAAGACCGGCTGACCCCCGATATTACCGCCTGACAGCGCCTGCCAGCGGATTGCCACGCGGGCGATCATGGCTATAGTGCGCGCTTCTTATACGCTCTAGCAAAGGCCCTTTTCATGGAAAATCCACCTGTCGGCATCATCATGGGCTCGCAGTCCGATTGGGCCACCATGCGCGAGGCAGCAACGCTGCTGGATGAACTTGGTATCGCTTACGAGACCAAGATCGTCTCGGCACATCGCACGCCCGACCGGTTGTGGAGCTATGGCAAAACTGCCGCTGATCGTGGCCTGCAGGTCATCATCGCTGGTGCGGGCGGTGCTGCGCATTTGCCCGGCATGATGGCCTCCAAAACCCGCGTGCCTGTGATCGGGGTGCCGGTGCAGACCAAGGCATTGTCAGGTGTGGATTCGCTTTATTCTATCGTCCAGATGCCCCGTGGCTTTCCGGTCGCGACCATGGCAATCGGTGCGGCCGGCGCCGCCAACGCAGCACTGATGGCGGCGGGTATTCTGGCCCTCCAAGACCCTGCCCTTGCCACCCGTCTTGACGCTTGGCGCGATGCGCTCAGCGCGTCCATCCCGGAGGAGCCTTCGAATGACTGAAGCATTGCAAACAGGGGCCACCATTGGGATTTTGGGCGGCGGGCAATTGGGCCGTATGCTGGCTGTTGCCGCCGCACGTCTGGGATTTCGCACGCATATCTTTGAACCCGGTGCCACCCCGCCTGCAGGTGATGTCGCCCACGCGCTGACCACCGCGGGCTATGATGACGTCGACGCGTTGACCGCCTTTGCCAAGTCGGTTGATATTGTCACGTTCGAGTTCGAGAACATCCCGACCGACGCGCTGGATGTGATCGAAAACATCACCCCCATCCGTCCCAACCGCGAGGCCCTGCGGACCAGTCAGGACCGTTTGGTCGAAAAACAGTTCCTCGAAGGTTTGGGCCTGACTGTTGCCCCCTTTGCCGATATCGCCAATGCCGCCGATCTGGACGCCGCGATGACGACCATCGGCGCGCCGTCGATCCTGAAAACACGTCGATTTGGCTATGACGGCAAGGGCCAGTCGCGTCTGCGCAGTGCGGATGATGCGGCGGGTGCGTTGGCAGATATGGCGGGTAATCCCGCCGTGCTCGAAGGGTTCGTGAACTTCACCGCCGAAGTGTCGGTCATTGCCGCGCGCAGCCCCTCGGGCGAGGTTGCCTGTTTCGATCCGGGCGAAAATGTGCACCGCGACGGCATCCTGCACACCACCACTGTGCCAGCCCGGCTGAGCGCAGCGCAGCGCATGGACGCGGTACTTCTTGCCGCCAAGATACTGAATGCGCTCGATTATGTCGGTGTTCTTGGGGTCGAGCTTTTCGTCACGCGACAGGGATTCATCGTGAACGAGATCGCGCCACGGGTCCATAACTCGGGTCATTGGACGCAGAACGGCTGTGCGGTGGACCAGTTCGAACAGCATATCCGTGCCGTGGCCGGATGGCCGTTGGGCGATGGCAGCCGCTATGCCGATGTGGTGATGGAGAACCTGATTGGCGATGACATGGACCGCGTGCCCGAGCTGGCCAAACAGCGCGACACGGCGCTGCATCTTTACGGTAAGGCGGATGTTAAACCGGGCCGTAAGATGGGCCATGTGAACATTGTCAAACGGCCAAGCTAGGGCAAATTCCGCGCGAGCCTAACGAAGGAACCGCGCGGCAATATCACCGGACATATAGCTCACGCGACCGCCCGCCATGGTCATGGCGACGCGGCGTGTTTGCGCATCCAGCACCAGTAGATCGGCGCGTTTGCCTGTGGCGATTTCACCGCGATCGGACAGCCCCAGCACCGCCGCCGGACCGCCGGAAACCAGATGCCATGCCTGCGCCAAGGATAACACACCGCTGTCGGCCAGCATGAAGGCCGCGCGTCGTGGCGAGGGGTAGTGATAGTCAGAGGCAAGCGCCCCGCCGATCCCCATCGAAATCAGTTCAAGCGCCGACACATTGCCGTTGTGAGACCCGCCGCGCACCACGTTAGGCGACCCCAGCACAACGTGATCCCCGCCCGCCGCTGCGGCTTCCGCAGCCTCCAACGTCTCGGGGAACTCGGCGACGGAAACGCCCCGTTTGCGCCATGCGGCTCGGCCTTCGGCGGTGGTGTCATCATGGCTGCCCATCTGGATGCCACGCCCCGCCAAAACTTTGCATAGCCAGTCCAGCGCACCGGGCACGTCCGCGCTTTGGGCATGTAGGTCTTGCATCATTCTCAGGTGGTCATCGGGGTTACGCCCCGCCTTGAGCGCTTGGCCGACCATACGTTTGGGGACCTGCCCTTTCGCCAACCTGTCGTGTGGCAAATGGTCGTTGAACACAATATACGACAGTCCCCAACCGGCCATGCGCTCGGGTAGATCGGCGAAAAGATCCAGCAGATGCGTCTCTAGCCGAAGTTGACCGCGCAGATCGGTCACCAGCGTATCAGAGACGCTCTGGATCGCGCCGAACACTTGATCGGCAAACTCATATCCGCGCAAGCCGCCTTCCCAGCTGATGAATTGCGCAAGAACGGCGGTGGTGATCCCATTGGCCGCCAGTTCTGCCTCGGCTGCGACCAGCCCTTCATACATGGTTTTCATCGCACCGCGACGGGGGGCCAGATGCCGTTCGAACCCGTCACCGTGTACGTCTACGATTCCCGGCATGATGATATAGCCGCACAGATCGACGCTGGCGGGTTGCGCGACATCGGTAATCAGCCCCTGCGCAACCGCTAACGGACGGGTCTCTAGCGTTTGCGCACCCAAGACCTGTGCGCCGGTAAATTCAACGTTCAGCATCGTCAGCCTCTTGTCCCGGCAGGCAAGCCCCATCGGGGCATCCAATTGAATCGAGCACGGCGTCCACGAACCCCAGCGACCGGTCGAATTTACCTGTGTTCAGATAGGTCATCGTCTGCGCAATCACCGTCGGGTTCATCATCATGAACGTATGCGTCACCGGCAGCATCAAAAAATCCCGCATGCCGTCGACACGCGCGGATTGCACCGACACCTTGCCATCATCTCGCCCCGGCAGCAGCGACGAGAAATAGGGGTTCAACGATTGCGTCCCCGCGATCACACCCAGATCAAAGGTAACCGGGGGCAGACGCAGCGGGAGGGAGTTTTCACCCGTGCCCATCTGCGCCCCTGCCGGTCCGTTCATCCAGTCAAACGCGGCCAGATCACCCAGTGTGTCCACGACCTCGCTGCCGTGATTGGGCGGGGCCAGCATGACGACGCGGCCAATACGCGCATCGCCCGTTTCGGCCACCCATTGCCGCAGAAGGATACCGCCCATGGAATGGGTCACGAAATCGACCGATGCCGTCCCGCAGGCCGCGACTGCGTCGGGCAAGGTGCGGCGGGTCAGCTCTTCGACGGGGGCGGTGGTTGACGGGTAGCCGGGGCGCACGACGGTGTAGCCTTCGGTTTCCAGCGCGGCTTCCATCAAAGCGAATGACGTTTCTGTTCTGGCAAGCCCGTGCAAGAGCACCACGCAACGCCCCTCCCCCGCCGTAGATAGCGTTGACTGCGCCTGCGCCATGCCCGACAGCACAGCGAGCGAGAAAGTGATTGTGACCAGTGTTTTCATAGCTAGGGTCAAATAGACTGAAAACGCCGCATGTGAAATACTTTGACGCATACACCGCGAGATTGAGGGTAATATGGCGGAAAATAGCCCGCGTTTGGCGGTACGGGCCGTGTTGGTCCATGACGGGCGGCTGCTGTTGGTCAACGCCTATCCCGATGGCAAAAGCGACCTGATGTGTGCACCCGGTGGCGGGGTAGAACGCGGAAGCGCCCTGCCCGACAATCTGATCCGCGAAGTCTATGAAGAAACCGGCCTGCAGATCGCCGTGGGTGCGCCCTGTCTAGTGAATGAATTCCACGACCCTCAGGGGGATTTCCATCAGGTGGATATCTACTTTCGCTGCACTGTGATCGGCTCTGCCGATGTGGACCCCGCGTGGCAGGACGCCGAAAGGATCGTGACCGACCGCCGCTGGGTCACCCCCGACGAGATGCGCGACCTGCGGGTCAAGCCGGACAGTCTGGCGCAGGTTGCCTTTGGCAATGATCCGGTCACTTACGACCCGTTGGAGCCGATCGTGCGCTGACCGCCAGCGCGATCCCACCAAGCACCAGTGCGGTGGCGACAACAACCTTTGCCCCGAGCGGTTCGCCTAGGATCAAAGCGCCGGCAATGATCGCGATCACGGGCACCGACAGTTGCACCACCGCCGCCGTCGCTTGCGCCAGCCTTGGCAACACAGCATACCACAGCGCATATCCCAGCCCAGAGGTCACCGCCCCGCACAAAACGCCAAGTGCAATCCCTGTGGGTGAGTAGAAGGTTGGCTGCACGAGCAGCAGCGCCGCAACCAGCGGTGTGCAGATCACAAAGTTCCCCGCGCTGCCTGCCAGCGGGTCGGACGCGCCACGGCCAATGATCGTATAGGCGGCCCAGCCGAGCCCTGCGGCGATCATCAACGCGGCTCCCAATGGGTCAACCGCCACGCCTTGCGACGGCCACAGCACCAGCACCAATCCTGAAAAGGCCACCGCCGCCCCCAGCAACTTGCGCGGTGTCGGGGTCACGCCGAACAGCGCGCCATGGGTGAACATTGCAATTTGCACCACGCCGAAAAGGATCAGCGCACCCAGCCCTGCGTCCAGCGTGAGATAGGCGAGGGAAAAGCCGATGATATAGATCGCAAGCGTGATCGCCCCAAGCCCCTGCTGACGTCGTATCAGTGGCACCCGCCCGCCGCGTATCAGCACCAGCATGGCAAGCAGCACCGCGCCGGACAGCACCCGCACGACGGCAAAACCAGTGGGGTCTATATGCCCCCCTGCAATGGCAAAACGGGTCAGAATGGAATTGGCAGCAAAGGCGACCATCACAAGGGCGGTTAGGCAAAGGATACGCATGGCGTTTGCTTAGGCCACCCTTGCACGACGCGCCACGAAAAAGGGGCGCATCGGGTGATGCGCCCCTTCATTCTGTCAGCACAAGGGCGTGATCGCCCCGGCGGCGTGATTTACATCATGCCGCCCATGCCGCCCATGCCACCCATGTCGGGCATGCCGCCGCCTGCGCCGCCGTCTTTCGACGGTTTATCGGCAACCATGGCTTCGGTTGTGATCAGCAGACCGGCAACGGATGCCGCGTCTTGCAGAGCTGTACGCACAACTTTGGCAGGGTCGATAACACCAAACTTGAACATGTCGCCATATTCTTCGGTCTGAGCGTTAAAGCCAAACTTCAGGTCGTCGCTTTCGCGGATTTTGCCGGCCACTACGGAACCGTCAACACCTGCGTTTTCAGCAATCTGACGCAGAGGCGCTTCGAGTGCTTTACGAACGATGCTGATACCAACGTTTTGGTCTGCGTTGTCGCCTGTCAGGCCTTCGAGCTTTTTGCCCGCTTGGACCAGTGCAACACCACCACCAACAACGATACCTTCTTGAACAGCAGCACGTGTCGCGTTCAGGGCATCATCAACGCGGTCTTTGCGCTCTTTTACTTCAACTTCGGACATGCCGCCGACGCGGATCACGGCAACACCGCCTGCCAGTTTGGCAACGCGCTCTTGCAGCTTTTCTTTGTCGTAGTCGGATGTGGTTTCTTCGATCTGGTTACGGATCTGAGCAACACGTGCTTCGATCTCTGCCTTCTCGCCAGCGCCGTCAACGATTGTTGTTTCGTCTTTGGTGATGGTGACTTTCTTGGCCGAACCCAGCATGTCCATGGTCACGGACTCGAGCTTCATACCCAGATCTTCGGAGATCACTTGACCGCCTGTCAGGATTGCAAGGTCTTGCAGCATGGCTTTGCGGCGATCGCCGAAACCAGGTGCTTTGACCGCTGCGATTTTCAGGCCGCCTCGCAGTTTGTTAACAACCAGAGTTGCCAGCGCTTCGCCTTCAACATCTTCCGAGATGATCAGCAGTGGTTTTTGCGACTGGATCACTTGCTCAAGCAGGGGAACCATTGGCTGCAGCGAGGAGAGTTTTTTCTCGTGCAGCAGGATGATTGCGTCTTCCAGCTCGACAGTCATTTTGTCGGAGTTGGTGACGAAGTAGGGGGACAGGTAACCGCGGTCGAACTGCATGCCTTCAACAACATCGGTCTCTGTTTCCAGGCCTTTGTTCTCTTCGACGGTGATCACACCTTCGTTGCCGACTTTCTGCATCGCGTCTGCGATCTGACGGCCGATTTCTTTCTCGCCGTTTGCAGAGATGGTGCCGACTTGGGCAACTTCGTCGCTGTCGTTGACAGGGCGCGCCGCTGCTTTAATCGCTTCGACGACTTTCAACGTGGCCAAATCGATGCCGCGCTTCAGGTCCATCGGGTTCATGCCAGCGGCAACCGATTTCATACCTTCTTTAACGATGGCTTGGGCCAGAACGGTTGCGGTTGTTGTACCGTCACCCGCTTCGTCGTTGGTCCGGGAAGCAACTTCCTTAACCATCTGTGCGCCCATGTTTTCGAACTTGTCTTCCAGTTCGATCTCTTTGGCTACGGATACACCGTCTTTAGTGATGCGTGGTGCGCCAAAGGATTTGTCCAGCACAACGTTACGGCCTTTGGGGCCCAGTGTGACTTTGACGGCATCGGCAAGGATGTTCACACCCTTAAGCATCTTGTTACGGGCGTCGGTCCCGAATTTTACGTCCTTAGCAGACATAGTGTCTCTCCTAAAATCTTGGGTTGATGTCAGCGTATCTTGGGTGAGGCGCTAGGCCCCGGTCTGCCTGAGCTCAGGACAGGATCCCCATAATGTCGCTTTCTTTCATCATCAGCAGTTCTTCGCCGTCCAGGGTGACTTCTGTGCCGGACCACTTGCCGAACAGAACCTTGTCGCCGGCTTTTACAGCCATTGCGATCAGCTCACCGCTGTCCTTGCGCGCGCCTTCGCCACAAGAAACAACTTCACCCTCAGAGGGTTTTTCTTTCGCGGAATCAGGGATGATCAAGCCACCCTTGGTTTTTTCTTCGCTTTCGGTGCGGCGCACCAGCACACGGTCATGCAGCGGTTTAAATGCCATCTTTCAGCTCCTTAAGGCTCAAAGTTATTCTCCCAAGCCGTCCCTCCGGTCGAGGGATCTAGCCATTAGCACTCAGGCCCGCCGAGTGCTAACGAGGGATAGCTAAGGGCGTCACCCGCACTAGTCAACCACGGTAATTTGAAAAATTTTAGGCAATCCACCCCTTGCAAAGCAGGGCTAGTCAACGCCCAACACGCGGCCCGCGGCTGAAACGGCGTCGGCACCTGTCGGGGTTAGGCCGTATACGCCTGTCTCGATCTTTTCAAACCACCCATAATGATTGTCACGCATCATGGCGGTTGCCCGCTGAACCCCGGCTTCGCGGGCGACATGCGCGCCCTTGCTGGCCCCTGCCTCGAACAGATACATCGCGAGCTTTAGCGCATCCTGCCGGTACGCAGTGACCAGCCCTGCCCGCGTCTGCCCCCCGTCATTCGGGTCGCCCTGCCGCCGTGCGAATTCGCGCAGCAGCCGCGCCTGCCGTTTCGCGTTCTTGCGCGGCGCATATGGCCCCGGATCGCAGTGCACCTCGACCAACCCGTCCTTCAACCGCACGGTGATCAGCCCCAACCCCAGACGCCGCGCCAGCGCTGTATTATCCTTGACCGCCTTGGCAAACCGTTTACCGGGCTGGCGCGCGACAGCCAGATAGACGTCATCACTGACGGACAGGCGCGCGATACATTGATGAAACAGCGTCAGGCTAAAGCCGAGCTTCAGCTCTACCACCACCGGCGGCTCTGCCCCCCGTACGGCCACGACATCCGCCGCGCCCACCTCGGATTTAACGACATAACCCTGATCCTCCAGAAAGGATTTGATCGGCGGGTAAAGGTCGGTTTCGCGCGGGTTTGTCATAAACGCAGTGCTACCAGCTTTGCCCCGCCGCTGAGAACCCCAAAGCTGCGCGTATCAGGCAGGTGGTGACAAGTGGTGCAACCAGCCATATAAGGCGCGCAAATCAACACTCTCCCACTTCAGGATATCCCCTATGACAACGCTTGTTTTTGGCCATAAATCCCCCGACACCGACAGCACCGGCAGCCCGATCATCTGGGCATGGTATCTGAACGAAATCAAAGGCGTCGCCGCCGCCCCCGCCCTGCTGGGCGAACCCAACACCGAAGCGCTGTTCATGCTGGACCACTGGAAACTGGACAAGCCACAGATCATCGAAGACGTGCAAGCCGACCAACCCGTTGTGATCGTAGACACCAACAACCCTGCGGAACTGCCTGCCAGCATCAATGACGCGAACATCACCGCCATCATCGACCACCACCGTCTGGTGGGCGGGCTTGAAACCAAAGGTCCCGTCAACATCGTGATGGAAACGCTCGCCTGTACAGCGACGATCATGTACAAAATGATCGGTGATGACATGGCGCAGATGCCCGAGAACATCAAAGGCGCGATGCTGACCTGCATCCTGTCCGACACGCTGGAATTCCGCAGCCCGACCACCACGCAAGAAGACACCGCCATCGCCCACGCGCTGGCCAAAGATCTGGGCGTCGACATTGCCGAATACGCGGCGCAGATGTTTGCGGCGAAATCCGACGTTTCGTCTTTCTCCGAAGCGGAACTGCTGCGGATGGACAGCAAGGAATACGAAGTCGGCGGCAAGAAATTCCGGGTCTCTGTTCTGGAAACCACTTCGCCTGCCACGGTGCTGAACCGCAAGGATGCACTGATGGCTGCGATGCCCGGCGTTGCCACAGAAGACGGGGCCGATCAGGTATTGCTCTTCGTTGTCGACATCCTGAACGAAGAAGCCACCATGCTGATCCCCAACGACTTTACCAAGTCCGTGGCAGAGAAAAGCTTTGGCGCGACCGTCACCGGTGACAGCGTTGTCCTGCCGGGCGTGATGAGCCGTAAAAAGCAGATCATCCCGAACATCAAAGCCTAAACAGACCCATCTGCCCCCCGCCTGGCGGGGGTAACAAACGCAAAAGGCCCCCTGCGATTAGGGGGCCTTTTGTCATTCCAGCGCAGCGCAGAAGCGCAGGTGGCTTATACCTTCAAAGGGGTATCGCCGCGTTCCCATGCCAGCGGCTTGAACACGTCGTCGACGGGCGTCTGTGCGACGTGGTTCACGTAGTTGGACATGGTTTTCTGCGCCATACCAAGGATCACATCCAGCACGGCACGGTGGCCATAGCCCGCGTCAAAGAACGCTTTCATCTGATCGTCAGAGACGTTGCCACGCTGGCGGAACATCTGAACGGTGAACGTACGCAGTGCCTCCAGCTTGGGTGTGGGCAGCGCGGTTTCGTTGCGCAGAGCATCGGAAATTTCGTCCGATACCTTCATCATTTTGGCAATACCGGTGTGTGCAGGCACACAGTAGTGGCATTCGTTTTCAACGTTGATCGCCTGCCAGACAACCGTCAGCTCTTCCGCATCAAAATCGGTTTCGGTGAACAGCTTGTGCAGCACCTGATAGCCTTCATAGGCCTGCGGGCTCTCAGCCAGAACCTTGTGCAGACCGGGCAAACGGCCAAAAGCTTTCTGCGACTGCTCAAGCAGCGGCTTGGAGGCTTCGGGGGCGGTATCAAGATCGTGGGACGGGAAGGACATGGAAAAACTCCTGTAAATGTTTCGTTGAGATACATTTAGGGTTTATTGAGCGATCACTCAAGTATATAATTGAGCAATCATTCAAGAAAAGGTGATCCTATGCCTCGCAAGCCGAACTATGACCGTGACGATCTGATCGAACGCGCGCGCGATCTGTTCTGGCAACGTGGCTGGGCTGGCACCTCGCTTAAGCATCTGGAAGCGAGCCTGCAGATGAAGCCGGGCAGTTTTTACGCCGCCTTCGGGTCTAAGGACGCGTTGTTCGAGCTTGCACTGGATAGATACGCCGCCGACGGGACAGAGCGGATGAAGACGCTTGCCCGCACCGAAGGGCCCCTCCCCGCGCTGCAAAAATTTCCATGTATGGTCATTTCAAACGACACCGCCCCCGCCAAGGCCTGCATGTTGTCGAAGACTTTGCTGGAACTTCAGGCCCACCGTCACCCGCTGGCCAAAAAGGCAAACACCCACTTGCTGAAGATGGAGCAGATGTTCGCAGAGCTGTTTGCCCAAGCCCAAGCCGCGGGCGATATCAGCGCCGGTCACAACCCGCGCAGTCTGGCGCGGCGCTATCAGTCTGACGTGTTGGGGTTGCGCGTTTCTGCGGAACGTGAGGGCGTGGATGCCGCCGCCATCGCGGGCGAAATCGCGGACGGGCTGGCGCGGTTATAACCCCTGCGCCAACGACACGCTGCCCAGTTGCCCCGCGGAGGGATGTGTGCTTTCTGCGGTGCAAACCTCTTGCAGATTGGAAAGCGGCCCATGACCCAGATTATCAGTAACCTTTTCGAAATCTCTGACCGCTATGACGCGTTATTTGTCGACCTCTGGGGTTGTGTCCATGACGGCGTCAAGGCGCTGCCAGACGCGGTGACCGCACTGCAAGCCTACCGTAAAGGTGGTGGCAAGGTGGTGCTCGTTACGAATTCCCCCCGCCCCCGCGACGGCGTGATCAAACAGCTCGCGCATTTCGGCGTACCGGATGATGCGTGGGACGATATTGCCACCTCGGGCGACTCTGCGCGCACGGCGATGTATCGCGGCATGGTGGGCACGCAGGTTTGGCACCTTGGTCCGCCCAGCGATAAACATTTCTTTGACCCAAGTGATGTGCTTGATGATCCCGCCGACATCCATCGCGTTGACCTAGAAGACGCCGAAGGCATCGTGTGCACCGGCCCGTTCGATCCATCCGAAGACCCCTCTGTGCTGCGCCCACAACTGCTTTATGCCAAGCAAAAGGGGCTCAAGCTGCTCTGCGCGAACCCTGATATCGTGGTGGACCGTGGCGATGTGCGCGAATGGTGCGCGGGGGCTGTGGCGGCGCTTTATACCGAGATGGGCGGTGAAAGCCTGTATTTCGGCAAGCCGCACCCACCGATCTATGATCTGGCCCGCCGCAAGCTTTATGCCTTGGACAAAGACATCTCTGACACTGGCATCCTCGCCATCGGTGACGGCATTCATACCGACATCAAAGGAGCCATGGGCGAGGATATCGATTCGCTTTTCATCTCTGGTGGGCTTGCCGCGCGGGAGACGGAAACCGAAACCCAACCCGATCCCGATGCGCTAACCCGCTATCTTGAAAAGGAAACGTCGGCCCCGACTTACACTATTGGGCACCTACGCTGACCTACTTTTTCCTTGCGTTTCTGCGCCCGCAAAGTAATTAAGTTTCACACCACCGGAAACTGGCGTCACTTTATTACTGAAAGGGCTGGCATGTTGGATAATCTGCCCCGCGGAACGATCTGTATCGAAGATATCGAAATCGGCATGACGCGCTATCTGCGCAAGGTCGTGACCGACGAAGACATCGAGATGTTCGCCCAGGTGTCCACCGACCGTAATCCGGTGCACCTGGACGACGCCTATGCGCAGGATACCATCTTTGAAGGGCGGATTGCCCATGGGATGCTGACCGCCGGCCTGATTTCTGCTGTAATCGGAGAGCAACTGCCGGGGCATGGTACCGTTTATATGGCACAGTCGCTCAAGTTTCTGGCCCCCGTGCGCCCCGGCGATCTGGTCTATGCAGAGGTGAAGGTCACCAATATCGAATTCGACAAACGCCGTGTAAAACTGGATTGTCACTGTGCAATTGACGGCAAAAAGGTCCTGATTGGCGAGGCAACCGTTCTGGCCCCGTCGCGCAAGTTCGACTGACCCCACATCTGTGATACCTGCGCTACCGACGACGCTGCGGTTTTTCACCACCCTGTGCCACCCCGCTGCTTGTAAGCGGGGGCAGACGGGGCTACCACCTAGCGCATGGAAATCATTCGCGACTATCAATTTGTAACGGCTTCCGATCAGGGGGCAACTGCCGCTATTGGCAACTTTGACGGCGTGCATCTGGGGCATCTGTCGGTCATCGACATGGCCCGTGCTGCCCTGCCCGAAGCACCTTTGGGGGTGGTCACATTCGAGCCGCACCCGCGCGAATACTTCGCCCCAGACGCCCCCCCTTTCCGCCTGATGGGTGCAGAGGCGCGCGCGCACCAGTTGCAAAAGATCGGCGTCGACAAGCTGTATGAGTTGGGGTTCGATGCCACTTTGTCCAGCCTGAGCCCCCGCGCCTTTGCGCAGGAGGTGATCGTTGACGGGTTGGGCCTGCGCCATGTGGTCGTGGGCGCTGACTTCCGCTTTGGCAAGGCGCGCGCTGGCACGGCTGAACAGCTGCAGGCCTTCGGTGCCGAGATGGGATTTGGCGTGACGATCGCGCCGCTGATGGCGAAGGGACCCGATACCGTGTCTTCGACCGCGATCCGCAACGCACTGACAGAGGCACGTCCCCGCGATGCCGCCGCGATGCTGGGACATTGGCATCGTGTTGAAGGCCCCGTCTTGCATGGTGAAAAGCGCGGCCGTGAACTGGGCTACCCAACGGCGAATATGTCGATCGACGGGCTGCACCCGCCAGCCTTTGGTGTCTACGCTGTGCTGGTTGATGTGCTTGAGGGGCCGCAATCCGGTCGGTACCACGGCGTCGCCAGTCTTGGCGTGCGCCCGATGTTCGGGGAGAACAAAGCCAACCTCGAGACCTTCATTTTTGACTTCAAGGGCGATCTATACGGCAAGCATGTCTCGGTCGCGCTGGTCGACCACCTGCGCGGCGAGGAAAAATTCGACGGTCTTGAGGCGTTAATCACCCAGATGGATGCGGACAGCGCTCAGGCCCGCAGCATTCTGGCCGCGCTATGACCGATCCGATTGCCGCCAAAGGTCTTGCCAAACGGTTCTGGGAAAAGAAGCCGCTCACCAAGATGTCGCAAGACGAATGGGAAGCGCTATGTGACGGTTGCGGTAAATGCTGCCTGAACAAGCTCGAAGACGAAGACACCGAAGAAGTCGCCCTGACCAGTGTGGCCTGCCGTCTGCTAGATGACGCGACTTGCCGGTGCAGTCACTATCAAAACCGGCACCAGTTCGTGCCCGACTGCATCGTCCTGAAGCCCGAAAACCTTGATACCCACGCCTATTGGATGCCGCTGACCTGCGCCTATCGGCTGCTGTGGCAGGGTAAACCACTTTATGATTGGCACCCGTTGATCAGCGGTGATCCCGACAGTGTGCATCGCGCCGGTATTTCTGTTCAAAACAAGACTGTTTCGGAATTCGACACCCCATTCGAGGAATGGGAAGACCACATCATCGAGGAGCCAACCTGATGTTTTTTGCTTCTGACAACGCGGGCCCTGTCCATCCCCAGATCATGAACCGTCTGGCGCAGGCGAACAGCGGCCACGCGATGCCCTATGGCAATGATGCGATCATGGACGAAGTCCGTGACGCGATCCGCACCACGTTCGAGGCACCCGAGGCCGCGGTCTATCTGGTCGCAACCGGCACCGCTGCCAATGCGCTCGCGCTGGCTTGCTATACCCAGCCGTGGCAGACGATCTTTTGCTCGGTCACCTCGCATATCCACGAAGACGAATGTAACGCGCCCGAATTCTATGCCGGCGCTGCAAAACTGACCATGGTTGAAACAGACGATAAGATGACCCCCGAGGCGCTGACAAAGGCGATCGAGAAGCACCCAGAGGGCAATGTGCATGGCGCGCAGCGCGGACCGGTGTCGATCACGCAGGTGACCGAACGCGGTTCCGTTCATTCGCTAGAGGAGTTGAACGCGTTGACCGCCGTTGCCAAACGCTATGACCTGCCGGTGCATCTGGACGGGGCGCGGTTTGCCAATGCGCTGGTTGCCTTGGGATGCAGCCCGGCAGAGATGACATGGAAAGCGGGCGTCGATGTCGTCAGCTTTGGCGGCACCAAGAACGGCTGCATGGGTGTCGAGGCAGTGATCTTCTTTGACCCCGCCAAAGCGTGGGAATTCGAGCTGCGGCGCAAACGCGGTGCGCATCTGTTTTCCAAGCACCGTTTCCTGTCAGCGCAGATGGCGGGCTATCTGCAGGACGATCTGTGGAGGGCGACCGCCCGCCAAGCCAATGACAATGCGCGCTATCTGGCGGACGGACTACGCGCTGCGGGCGCGACAATGTTGCATGAACCCGACGCCAACATGATCTTTGCCAAATGGCCTCGCCGCATCCACCAAAAGTTGCAAGCTGCGGGGGCCAAATACTATGTCATGGACGGCCCGCTGGACAGCGGCGATCCAGATACGCCTTTGTCTGCACGGTTGGTCTGTGACTGGTCGGTCGGCACAGAGGCGATCGACCAGTTCCTGTCGTATTTCTGACTGTTATACCGTTTCAAGAAAGCTGCGGATTTCAGCGGCGACGGCCTGCGGGTGGGTGATCGGGGCCATGTGCCCTGCCCCGTCAATCGCCTTGCGTGTCACTTTCGGCAGGCGTCGTGCAATGGATGTGCTGATTGCGTCCACCATATCGCCCGACGCACCGCCGTCGATCAACAGCACCGGCATCGTGGCGCGGGCGAACCTGCCGGGTTCTAGCAGTCCGGCATTGTCGTCACGCAAGAACGGCTGGCTGGCGGGCACATAGTGGATACGGTCCGCCATATACTGACGCAGCTTTTGGGGCGTCTTTTCCCATCCGCTGCCGTCACCCCAGCCGGTGTTAAAGATGCGCGCCGCTTCCATCCGGTCGCCCGCGTCAAACGCTGCGTCGAACCCGCCGGAGTTACGATCCCCCGCGGCCACCCGCGCCGGATCATCGGCAAGTGCTGCGGCGAAGTAAACCGGTTCGATCATCGTCAGGCTGCGCACCAGTTCGGGATTTTCGATCGCAATTCGCAGACCGATCGTCGCACCGAAGGAATGACCAATGATGTCAGTAGGTTCGGTCAGCAAATCCCGCACCAAATCTGTCGAACGTTCGTGCAGATCACCGTCTCCGTCCCAATCCTGCGATTTACCATGGGAGGGCAGATCGCAGCACAAAAGCGTCAGATCGTCTGCCAGCGCTTCACCCACGCCGCGCCACGCGCCGGAATGGGCGAGTGTGCAATGGATCGCCAGCGCCTGACGCGGGCCATGTCCGAAGCGTCGGGTAAACAAGGCTGAAGTCACAGTTTGCCCGCCATCACAAGGTCAAGGTCGTCCAACCGGTCCTGCCCCCAGAACTTGTGTGTGTCATCTAGGATATAGAAAGGCGCACCAAAGACGCCCTTTTCAACGGCTTCCTCCAGATTGCGTGCATAGGTATCGGCGCCCTGTAGCAGCCCTTTGTCGGCCAGCGCGGGATCAAAGCCCGCCTTTTCAAGGCAATCGCGGACGACTTCGTCATCGGCAATATCACGTTCCTCGGCCCAAACGGCGGTCATAAAGAGCTGGCATAGCTTGCCCACATCGCCGCCTTCGTTCTGTGTCGCGATGATTGCATAGGATGAAGGCGCACCGTTGGTGGGCCAATGCGCGGGTTTGAGGTTGAACGGCATCCCCAGCTTCTTGGCCTGACGCGGCAGTTCAATCGCGCGGTATTCCTGCCGCGACGGGTGCCGGTCCTTGGGCGGCTGACCACCGGTTCGCCCAAAAGCGGTAATCAAATCGAAAGGTTTATAGGTGATCGTTGCCCCGTGTTTAGCGGCAATTTCCTCAAGCCGGTTTCCCGCCAAATAGGCATATGGTGAAAGTGTCGCAAAAAAATAGTCGATATGGGCCATTTGGGGTCTCCGATCAGGGCTGTGCAGCTTTGCCAGACCGTAAGGCCATGCTAAGCGGTGTCAACGTCACGATTCTGTCACATGTTCTGCATCCAGGGACCCTTTGCACATGGCTCAAACCACCGAACCCAAACTGATCTCAGGTAACGCGAACATGCCGTTGGCCAAAGCCATCGCACGGCGGATGTCGCTGCATCGGGGGGTCAACGTAGGGCTGGTCGACGCACGTGTCGAACGGTTCAATGACGGCGAAATCTTTGTCGAAGTTTACGAAAACGTCCGCGGCGAGGATATGTTCATCATCCAGCCAACGTCGAACCCCGCCAACGACAACCTGATGGAACTGCTGGTCATGGCCGACGCGCTGCGCCGGTCATCCGCCGCGCGTGTCACAGCGGTTCTACCCTATTTCGGCTACGCTCGTCAGGACCGCCGCACCAAGGCGCGCACACCGATCACGGCCAAGATGGTCGCGAATATGATGGTGGGCAGCGGCATTGAACGCATCCTGACGATGGATTTGCACGCCGCACAGATCCAGGGCTTCTTTGATATTCCCGTCGACAACCTTTATGCGTCGCCCGTATTCGCGCTGGATATTCAGAACGAATTCAAGGGCCGCATGGATGAGCTGATGGTCATTTCCCCTGATGTGGGCGGCGTTGCCCGCGCGCGTGAATTGGCCAAACGCATCAACTCCCCCCTCGCTATCGTGGACAAGCGCCGCGAGAAGGCTGGCGAGATTGCTGAAATGACCGTGATCGGCGATGTGACCGACAAGGTGTGCCTGATTGTGGACGATATTTGCGACACCGCCGGCACCCTGTGCAAAGCCGCCGAAGTGTTGCTCGAGAATGGTGCGAAGGAAGTGCACTCCTACATCAGCCACGGCGTGATGTCTGGCCCTGCGGTTGAACGCATCAGCAATTCCGTGATGAAGTCGCTGGTTATCACTGACAGCATCGCCCCCACACCGGCGGTAAAGCAGGCCGCTAACATTCGGATCGTGCCCACGGCACCGATCTTTGCGCAAGCGATCCTGAATATCTGGAACGGCACGTCTGTCTCGTCGCTGTTCGACGCCGACACACTCGAACCGATCTATGACGGCATGTACAAGCCCGGCTAAGCGCCCCTGAAACAGCGGCTGGGGGCCTGTATTAGAGCTCCCAGTCGTCTTGCGGTGACAATGGCCCAATGGCCATCCAAGACGCCCTGACGCGCGCGATACGCGTATCGCCCCAGGTGCGGAACACCAGTTCAAACCCCTCGTTTGTCAAATTCTCTGCCCGTAGATCCGCGCGCATAACTGTCGCGTTATCCACGTCCCACAACGCGAGGGACGTGTGTACAGTGGGGATATCGCGGTACGGTGTTGCAAACCTGATCGAGTTACGCCGCTCGCGCTGGCCCTTCCCTGTCCACATTTCGCCCCCATCTTGAAAGTCGGAAAACAAAACAGCCTCTCCGCTGTCGACACCTACACTACTTGCGTTCATTCGTTTCATCGAGATGGTCTGCCCTACCCTGTCCTACCCAAACAATCAGACAACCTTATGTTAAGGGTAACAAATAGAAAAGGCCCCGCGATTGCAGGGCCTTTTCATCAAAACGGGCAAGGAAACGTCAGAGGCTGGGTTGCTTGCTCGACAAGCCGATTTCGTCCCCCATGGCAACCATGTCGGACAGCAGCTTGGCTGCGTCGTCTACGGGGCCAGGTTCATTCACGAAACCCTCTTTTGCCGTTGTGTACATGGCTTTGGCTTCGGCGATCATTTCATCCAGATGCTCTTGGGTCATATCACCCTTGGGCACGGCGCGTTCGGCCAAAACCGACACCCCATCAAACGAAATTTCAGCGAAGCCGCCGGTTACCACATACTCAGCAGTGCCTTCCGGGCCTTCAACACGCAGCACACCGGGGCGCAGCGTGGTGATGGTGGGGGCATGATCAGGCATTGCTGTCATGTCCCCGTCCGCACCCGGAATCTGAACGGCCGTCACCTGCATCGAGGCCAGCCGCCGCTCGGGCGAAACGAGGTCGAATTGCATTGTGTCTGCCATTTTCAGCGCTCCTTAAGCGGCGTCTGCCGCCATTTTTTCAGCTTTCGCTTTCACTTCTTCGATGCCACCAACCATGTAGAAGGCACCTTCGGGCAGGTGATCGTATTCACCGGCTACAACCGCCTTGAAGGAGGTGATTGTCTCTTCCAGTGGGACCTGCTTACCGTCGGAACCTGTAAATACTTTCGCAACGTCGAAAGGCTGGCTCAGGAAGCGTTCTATCTTACGCGCACGGGCAACGGTCAGTTTGTCGTCTTCCGACAGTTCGTCCATGCCGAGGATCGCGATGATGTCCTGCAGCGACTTGTAGCGTTGCAGGATACCCTGAACGTCACGCGCCACGTTGTAGTGCTCTTCGCCAACGATGGACGGGTCCATCAGACGCGATGTGGAGCCGAGCGGATCAACAGCAGGGTAGATACCCTTTTCAGAGATCGAGCGGTCCAGAACGGTCGTCGCGTCAAGGTGCGCAAAGGATGTCGCAGGCGCAGGGTCGGTAAGGTCATCCGCAGGAACGTAAACGGCTTGAACCGAAGTAATCGAACCGGATTTGGTCGATGTAATACGTTCTTGCATCTGGCCCATGTCGGTCGCCAGAGTTGGCTGGTAGCCCACGGCCGAAGGGATACGACCCAACAGAGCCGAAACTTCGGAACCGGCTTGGGTAAAGCGGAAGATGTTGTCGACGAAGAACAGAACGTCGGTACCGGATTGGTCACGGAACTGTTCGGCCAGTGTCAGACCGGTCAGAGCAACACGCATACGCGCTCCGGGAGGTTCGTTCATCTGGCCGTACACCAGCGCAACCTGCGATTTCTCAAGGTCATCAGGGTTGATAACATTGGATTCGATCATCTCGTGGTACAGATCGTTCCCTTCACGCGTACGTTCACCAACGCCCGCGAAAACCGAATAACCGGAGTGCACTTTGGCGATGTTGTTGATCAGTTCCATGATCAGAACGGTTTTACCAACACCGGCACCACCGAACAGACCAATTTTACCACCCTTGGCGTAGGGTGCCAGAAGGTCGATTACCTTGATGCCTGTTTCCAGCACTTCGGATGTGGTCGACTGTTCCGCGAACTCGGGCGCATCCGCGTGGATCGAGCGGCGCTCGGCCGATACGATTTCGCCTTTTTCGTCGATGGCTTCGCCAACAACGTTCATGATGCGGCCCAATGTGGCGTTGCCCACTGGGATCGAGATTGGCGCGCCTGTGTCTTCGACGCGCTGGCCACGCACCAGACCTTCGGTCGCATCCATCGCGATGGTACGCACGGTGTTTTCGCCAAGGTGCTGAGCCACTTCGAGGATCAGTTTCTTGCCGTGGTTTTCAGTTACAACAGCGTTGAGGATCTCTGGCAGGTGATCCTCGAACTGCACATCGACGACGGCGCCGATGACTTGTGTGATTTTGCCGACTGCATTTGCCATGTCGTTTCTCCGATTTGTTCTACAGCGCTTCCGCGCCGGAAATGATTTCGATCAGCTCGTTGGTGATGACGGCCTGACGCGAACGGTTATACTCGATGGTCAGATCTTCGATCATATCACCGGCGTTCCGTGTTGCGTTGTCCATTGCCGACATCCGGGCACCCTGTTCAGAGGCCGCGTTTTCCAGCAGAGCCGAGAAGATCGCCGTTGCAACGCCGCGCGGCAGCAGGTCGGCCAGAATGGCCTCTTCGCTGGGCTCGTAGTCGAACAGTGTTGCTGCCTCGTCCGCGCCTTCGGTCTCTTCGAAGGTCGCCGGGATGATCTGCTGTGCCGTCGGGATCTGACTGACAACGTTCACGAACTTCGAATAGAAGATCGTGGCGATGTCATATTCACCCGCGTCAAAACGGCCAAGTACGTCCTTGGCGATCCCCTGCGCATCGGCATAGCCAAGGCGCTTGACGTCGCTGAGGTCAACGTGGCCGACCAATAGGTCTGCAAAGTCACGACGGATGCTGTCGCGGCCTTTCTTACCAACGGTCAAGATTTTGACCTCCTTACCCTTGGCGATCAGGCCGCGGGCATGGGCTTTGGCAAGCTTGGCGATGTTGGCGTTAAAGCCACCGCACAAGCCACGTTCAGCGGTCATGACAACCAACAGGTGAACCTGATCCGACCCCGTGCCGCTTAGCAGCTTGGGGGCGGTGTCAGACCCACCTACCGAGGCAGCCAACCGCGACATCACAGCGTTAAAACGCTCTGTGTAGGGGCGGGACTGCTCGGCAGCGTCCTGCGCGCGGCGAAGCTTCGCCGCGGCAACCATTTGCATGGCTTTCGTGATCTTGCGGGTCGATTTGACCGACGCGATCCGGTTTTTTAGGTCCTTGAGGTTTGGCATCTGCCCTCCCTCCCTTAAGCGAAGTCAGCGGCGAAAGAATCGATGGCAGCTTTGATCTTGTCTTCCAGCTCACCCTTCACCTTGCGGTCGTTGTTGGTGATGTCAGCCATCAGGTCGGCGTGCTTGCTGCGCAGGTGCGCCAGCAGGCCCGCTTCAAAGCGGCCGACTTCTTTGACGTCGATCTTGTCGAGGTAGCCGTTTGTACCCGCATAGATCACGCAGACGATTTCCGCGTTGGTCAGAGGGGAGTACTGAGGCTGCTTCATCAGCTCGGTCAGGCGCGCACCACGGTTCAGCAGCTGCTGAGTGGAGGCGTCAAGGTCGGAACCGAACTGAGCAAAGGCCGCCATTTCGCGGTACTGAGCCAAGGACAGTTTAACCGGACCAGCAACAGAAGACATCGCTTTGGTCTGAGCCGAGGACCCAACGCGCGAAACCGACAGACCGGTGTTCACAGCAGGACGGATACCTTGGTAGAACAATTCGGTTTCCAAGAAGATCTGACCATCGGTGATCGAGATCACGTTGGTTGGAATAAACGCGGAAACGTCACCACCTTGGGTTTCGATGATCGGCAGAGCTGTCAAAGAGCCGTTGCCTGCGTCATCGCCCAGCTTCGCCGAACGCTCGAGCAGACGGGAGTGGAGATAGAAAACGTCACCTGGGTAAGCTTCACGCCCGGGCGGACGACGCAGCAGCAGGGACATCTGGCGGTAGGACACGGCTTGCTTGGAAAGGTCATCATAGATGATCAGCGCGTGACGGCCGTTGTCGCGGAAGAATTCCGCCATAGCTGTTGCGGAGTATGGTGCGAGGTACTGCATAGGCGCAGGCTCGGACGCGGTGGCGGCAACAACGATGGAATAGTCAATCGCGCCTGTTTCTTCGAGCTTTTTAACCAGCTGGGCAACAGTCGAACGTTTTTGGCCGATCGCAACGTACACGCAGTACATTTTCTTGCTCTCGTCGTCGCCTGCGGCGTCGTTGATCTGCTGTTGGTTCAGGATCGCGTCCAGAGCAACGGCAGTTTTACCGGTCTGACGGTCACCAATGATCAATTCGCGCTGGCCACGGCCAACGGGGATCATCGCGTCAACGGATTTCAGGCCAGTCGCCATTGGTTCGTGAACCGATTTCCGTGGGATAATGCCGGGGGCTTTGACGTCCGCGAGGCCACGCTCGGTGGATTCGATGGGGCCTTTGCCGTCGATGGGGTTACCCAGACCGTCAACAACACGACCCAGCAGACCGTTGCCGATTGGCACGTCCACGATGGAGTTAGTGCGCTTGACGGTGTCGCCTTCTTTGATGTCACGGTCGGAACCGAAGATAACAACACCGACGTTGTCTGTCTCGAGGTTCAAGGCCATGCCCATGATGCCGCCGGGGAATTCGACCATCTCGCCAGCCTGGACGTTGTCCAGACCATACACGCGAGCGATACCATCACCAACGGACAGAACGCGGCCGACTTCGGCAACTTCTGCTTCTTGACCAAAGTTCTTGATCTGGTCCTTCAGGATCGCAGAAATCTCTGCAGCTTGGATACCCATTTATCCGACCTCTTTCATTACATTCTGGAGGGAATTGAGCTTTGCGCGGATCGACGTGTCGATCATCTTAGAGCCCACTTTTACGATAAGACCGCCGATGAGGGAGTCATCAACGGTCGCATTCAACGTTACTTTTTTGCCTGTGGTCGCGGCGAGCGACTTGGACAATTTTTCGGACTGCGCCTTGGTCAACGCCTTGGCCGAAATCACATCAGCAGTTACTTCGCCCTTTTCGACGGCGATAATATCGCGCAGGTTCTGGACCAGCTGCGGCAGGACGAACAGACGCCGCTTGTTGGCCATCAGTTCCAGCGTGCTTGCCAGCGTTTGGGACAGGTCCATCTTTTTGGCGATGGCACTGATCGACGCGGCTTGCTGTTCGCGCGTGTAGATCGGCGAATGGATCAGATCGCGGAAATCTTCGCTTTCGGCCAATGCGGCTTGCAGCGCATCAAGATCTTTCTCGATCTGGGGAAGGGCTTTGGCCTCTTGGGCCAGCTCGTACACGGCGGTCGCATAGCGTTGTGCGATACCTGTAGAGATTGATGCTGTTTCGGACACGTCCATCCTCTCATACGTCAGGGCCGGATAAGCGAATACATCGCGTCACCGGGGTGTTGGCGCGACTTGAAATTACCCAAGACGTCTAAATCAGGGCGGATGTAGCAGACGGACCCGCATCCCGCAACACAGTATAGTGTGCTTGCCTCACGAAAGCGCCCCTTATTCTTAACGTAAAGCACCGCTGCGACGCTTTGACCTGATCGACCTGCCTAAAAATCAATGGACATCCGGCTTTCTCGGGCAAGATAACGATTCTTGCCACCGTGGCGCGGTGGTCACATCGGCTGCGACAGCAACGCTTAGACCATTGCGGGCGTTACCGCGCCGACCCCCTCAAGAACGCGGATAGACCGGCGCGCAGGCGTCCGCGCGACCTTGCCCTTGGGCGGATACACAAGCTTGGTCACCTCGACCATAAAGGCACCGCCTGCCATGATCGTCGGCATGTGCCGACCAACCTTTTCAAACAGCGGGCCAGAGCGGCGAAAGGCGCGCCGCGTCGAGGGCATCAGATAAAGCGCGCCCAACTGGCGTTCTGGTAAAAACTGGTGCTTGCGAAGCTGCGTTTCCAACTGCCCCAGCGAATACGGTCGCCCATAGCCAAACGGCGTGATATCACTGCGCGCCCAAAAGCCAGCGCGGTTAGGAACGATGAACAGTGCCCTGCCCCCCGGCCCCAACACGCGCCAGCATTCCTCAAGCAGATCACCCTGCCGGTCCGAGGTCTCAAGCCCGTGCATCAATACCAGCCGGTCAACATGGCCGGTTTCAATCGGCCACAGTGTTTCCTCGGTCAGGACAGAAGTATTGGGCATCCCGGCGGGCCACGGCATCACCCCTTGCGGCCCCGGCATCAAGGTCATCACCCGCCGCGCATCCGCAAGATAGGGACGCAGCAAGGGGGCGGCGAAACCGAAACCCACGACCGTCTGGCCCTTGGCCTCGGGCCAAAGTTCAAGCATGCGAGTGCGCAAGGAGTGTTGCGCCGCGCGACCAAGGGCACTGCGATAGTAAAAGTTGCGCAGGTCTTGGACATCAAGGTGCATGGGCAAGGGGCCTTGTTGGGTGGATCGCCCCGACCCTAGACCAAAGCCACGCGCCGCAAAAGAGCGGACTGCGCGAAACCCGTTTGCAGCACCGCCCTGCCCGCGCTAGCGTGGTGATCCGCATCCCGAAACCCCGACCGGAGCCGCTGCCATGCCCTTTGATCTTGTGACCATCCCCTGCCTGTCCGACAACTATGCCTTCTTGCTGCGCGACCAGACCAGCGGCAAGGTCGCCCTGATCGACGTGCCCGAAGCCGCGCCGATTGCCGCCAAACTGGACGAGCTGGGCTGGACGCTGACAGAAATCTGGCTGACCCATCACCACCCAGACCACATTCAAGGCGTGCCCGATCTGATTGCCGACCACCCCGCCCGCGTGATTGGGGCCAAAGCTGATGAACACCGTTTGCCGCCGCTGGATGCCGCTTATGACGACGGGCAGTCCTTCACCTTTGGTGACCATACTGTCGATGTGATCGACGTGTCGGGTCATACCGTCGGTCATATCGCTTTTCACGTGCCCGCCGCCAAATGCGTCTTTACTGCTGACAGCCTGATGGCGCTTGGCTGTGGCCGCCTGTTCGAAGGAACACCGGCGCAGATGTGGGACAGCCTGCAAAAGCTGATGCAACTGCCAGCCGACACTACCGTATGTTCGGGCCACGAATACACCCAGTCGAACGCAAAATTCGCCCTGACGGTTGATCCCGAAAATGCGGCGCTTATATCTCGTACAAGAGAGATCGATCAGGCCCGTGCAGATGGCGTGCCGACAGTTCCCTCGACGCTCTCAACGGAACTTGAAACCAACCCGTTTTTGCGCCCGTCCGATCCGGGCATTCGCGCGCAACTGGGGATGGTCAACGCCACCGACACCGATGTGTTTGCCGAAATTCGCGCGCGCAAAGACCGTTTCTGACCGCCGCAATCATGGTTAAAAATCGACGTTCACGATAAATGTGACAACGATATTGCAGAAAAACCTTGAAGCTGCGCCGTGATCAACCAAACTCTAATACTATGAGGCCATGCTTGGTTGTGGCGCGTCTTGTTTCTGACGCCCCTTCCGACACAGATCGAAAAGGAGCACGCCTGTGCCTTCATTCTCGTCTACCCTAGAACAAGCTATCCACTCGGCGTTGGCGCTTGCGAATGCTCGCAAGCACGAATTCGCCACGCTTGAGCATCTTTTACTGGCCCTGATCGACGAACCCGACGCCGTGCAGGTGATGAAAGCCTGCTCTGTCGATATGACCGAACTGCGCGAGACGCTGGTCGAATTCGTCGATGAAGACCTGAATAATCTGGTCACCGACGTTGACGGTTCCGAAGCGGTACCCACGGCAGCCTTCCAGCGGGTGATCCAACGCGCGGCGATCCACGTGCAATCGTCGGGCCGGACCGAGGTGACGGGTGCCAATGTGCTGGTCGCCATCTTTGCCGAACGCGAAAGCAACGCGGCCTATTTCCTGCAAGAGCAGGACATGACGCGTTATGATGCGGTGAACTATATCGCGCATGGCGTCGCCAAGGACCCTGCTTTTGGCGAACCACGCTCTGTTTCGGGTGCCCCCGACCACGAGGAAGATGCCCAAGGCGTCACAGACGGTGACAAAAAAGAATCCGCGCTGGCGAAGTATACTGTCGATCTGAATGCCAAATCCCGCGAGGGTGATGTCGATCCGCTGATCGGCCGCTCGGACGAGGTGGAACGTTGCATTCAGGTGCTGTGCCGCCGGCGTAAGAACAACCCGCTGCTGGTGGGTGATCCCGGTGTCGGTAAAACCGCTATCGCAGAAGGGCTCGCGCGCAAAATCGTCGCCGGTGAAACACCCGAAGTACTCGCCAACACCACGATCTATTCGCTCGATATGGGCGCGTTGCTGGCCGGCACCCGCTACCGCGGCGATTTCGAAGAGCGCCTCAAGGCCGTCGTGACCGAGCTGGAAGCCCACAAAGACGCCGTGTTGTTCATAGACGAAATTCACACCGTCATCGGTGCCGGTGCAACTTCCGGTGGGGCCATGGATGCGTCCAACCTGCTCAAACCCGCCCTTGCGGGCGGCAAACTGCGCACCATGGGGTCGACCACCTACAAGGAGTTCCGCCAGCATTTCGAAAAAGACCGTGCCCTTGCGCGTCGTTTCCAAAAGATCGACGTGAACGAGCCTTCGGTCGAAGATGCGGTGAAAATTCTGCGCGGGATCAAACCGTATTTCGAGGATCACCACTCGGTCAAATATACATCTGACGCGATCCGCACCTCGGTTGAATTGGCACATCGCTATATCAACGACCGCAAACTGCCGGATTCTGCGATCGACGTGATCGATGAAGCCGGTGCTGCACAGCATCTGCTGTCTGCATCCAAGCGGCGCAAGACCATCGGCACCAAAGAAGTCGAAGCCGTGGTCGCCAAAATCGCACGGATTCCGCCCAAGAACGTGTCGAAGGACGACGTGATTGTGCTCAAGGATCTCGAGGCATCGCTGAAACGTGTGGTCTTTGGTCAGGACAAAGCGATCGAGGCGCTGTCCTCGGCGATCAAACTGGCCCGTGCCGGTTTGCGTGAACCTGAAAAACCCATCGGCAACTACCTGTTCGCAGGGCCGACAGGTGTGGGTAAGACCGAGGTGGCGAAACAGCTGGCGGATACGCTTGGTGTGGAATTGCTGCGCTTTGACATGTCTGAGTATATGGAGAAGCACGCTGTTTCCCGTCTGATCGGTGCCCCTCCCGGCTATGTCGGGTTTGACCAAGGCGGCATGCTGACCGACGGCGTAGACCAGCATCCGCACTGTGTTCTGCTGCTCGACGAGATGGAGAAAGCGCACCCGGACGTCTACAACATTCTGTTGCAGGTGATGGACCACGGCAAGCTGACTGATCATAACGGCCGCACGGTGGACTTCCGTAATGTCGTGCTGATCATGACCTCGAACGCAGGCGCGTCTGACCAAGCGAAAGAGGCAATCGGCTTTGGTCGTGACCGTCGCACCGGCGAAGACACCGCAGCGATTGAACGGACATTCACGCCCGAATTCCGCAACCGTCTTGATGCAGTGATCAGCTTTGCGCCGCTGCCGAAAGAAGTGATCCTGCGCGTGGTCGAAAAGTTTGTGCTGCAGCTCGAAGCGCAACTGATGGACCGCAACGTGACCATCGAATTGTCGACAAAAGCCGCCGAATGGCTGGGTGAAAAAGGCTATGACGCTCGGATGGGTGCGCGACCTCTTGGCCGTGTTATTCAAGAGCACATCAAAAAGCCCCTCGCCGAAGAACTGTTGTTCGGCAAGCTTGCCAAAGGCGGCGTGGTCAAGATCGACGTCAAGAAGGGCGAACTGGATCTGACGATCCTCAGCTCGGAAAACCCCAAACTGACGGGCAACAAGCCACCGTTGCTGACAGCTGAATGATACCACGCAGCGCCGTATTTGCGCTTGCCCTGCCCTTTGCCAGCCCCGTGCTGGCAGAGGGTTTTCTTATTTCCCCACCCCTTGAATGTGACCTCGAAAAAGACTGCGATATCCAACAGTATGTCGATAGCGACCCGTCATCCGATGCGATGGATTTCACCTGCGGCGCGCTTAGCTATGACGGTCACAAGGGCACCGACTTCGCGCTCCCCGACCGTGCGCGCATCAACGACAATATCCCCGTGCTTGCCAGTGCCGCGGGCCGCGTCAGCGGGATGCGTGATGGTATGGCCGACAGCGGCTATAGCAGCGCAACTGCCGACGATATCGACGGCAAAGAATGCGGCAATGGCGTTGTGCTCGACCACGGGAACGGCTGGGAAACGCAGTATTGCCACCTGAAACAGGGCTCCATCAGCGTTAAGACGGGACAAGAAGTGGCATTGGGAGAAACCCTTGGCTTTGTCGGGCAGTCGGGCAAGGCCGCTTTCCCCCATGTTCATCTGTCCGTGCGTCAAGACGGGGCGGTCATCGACCCCTTTGATCCAGACGGCACTGTCACCTGCGACACGCCAGGTGACAGCAGCCTATGGTCACTGCGCCCTGAATATCGCGGGGGCGGATTGATCAGCATCGGTTTTTCGGATGCCGTGCCCGCCTATAACGCGATCAAGCATGGCGACGCCGCAGCGCCCTCTTTGTCGGTGCAGGCCGATGCGCTGGTGATCTGGGGCCATATGTTCGGCACGCGGGCCGATGATATTATCAATCTGTCGATCACCGGACCTGACGGTATGGTGATCTCTGATGATGTGACACTGACGAAAACCCAGGCGCAGGCCTTTCGCGCGATCGGCAAACGCGGCCGCGTGGATTGGCCCGCGGGCACCTATACCGGCACGGTGACGATGATCCGTGGTTTGCAGATCATCAGCCAGCGCAGTACCGACATTGAAATAAGATAGCGTTACTTTTCGGTCAGCTTCAATTCGATCCTGCGGTTCTGGGCGCGGGCGGTTTCCGTTTTCCCGTTGGCAACTGGTTGGTACTGGCCAAATCCATTTGCCGCCAGGCGCTCTGGCGCGATACCGAGGAAGCTGATCATATACTTAACCACTGACAAGGCCCGCGCTTGGCTCAGCTCCCAATTGTCGGCGAAGGCACCCAGGCCCGACAAAGGCTGGTTATCCGTATGCCCGTCAACGCGAATGACCCAGTCGATTTCAGGCGGAATGTCGGCCGCAATATTGCGTAAAATACCGGCGACTTTGGCAATTTCTTTTCGGCCCTCGGCTGAGAGCGTCGCGGCACCGGGTGGGAACAGCACTTCGGAAGAGAAGACGAACCGGTCACCCTCGATGCGAACCCCCTCTTGATTCCCTAAAAGCTCTCTCAACCGCCCGAAGAACTCGGAGCGGTATTGTTCAAGGTTCTTGGTCTCCGCCTCAAGCCGCGCACGCTCTGCCGCCTCTAGCTCGGCGCGGCGACGTTCTTCGGCGGCGACGCGCGCGAGCGCGGTGTTCAGATCGGAGCCAAGCGATTGCAGTTGCACTTCTTTCACGGCATCCCGTGCGACGGCATCATCCAGTAAAGACTGGAGTTCCCCCAGTTGGCCACGCAGCGCTGCAACCTGCTGGTTCAATAGCTCTGTCTGACGCTGTGCCGCAGCGGTGGCGGCCTCCTCCTGCGCCAGCTCGGCCCGCGCCGCATTCAGCAAGGCTGCTCGTTTTTCCGCATCCGAACGCGTGTCCTCGGCCCGGCTTTCTGCCGCCAACTTTGCGGCAAGCGCGTCGGCCAGCTTGGCACGCAGCGCGGCACGGTCTGCCTGCGCGGCCTCAAGGGTTTCTGTCTCTGTAAGGGCGGCAGCAAGCTCAGCGTCCAGGGTTTCCTTGGCGGCACGTGCGGCAGCCAGCAAGGTCAGCGTATCCTCTGCCTCTTGGCGCTGAGTCTCAAGCGCCAAAGTCATCGCTGTCAGCTCTGCATCCGCGTTTTGCAGCTTTTCACGCAATTGCTCTGCCGCGGCGGCTTCGGCCAGACGGGCAGCTTCGGCGTCTGAAAGCGCTGCGGCATTTGCGTCGGCAGCACTTTGCAATGCGGCCTGGGTTTCTTGGTTCTTGGCGCGCAGGTCATCGACAAGCGCTGTCAAAGCATCGCGACGGGCCGCCGCAAGCCGCGCAGCTTCAGCCTGTGCATCTGTTTCGGATCGGGCCTGCGTCAACGCGAGGTTCAACGCGTCTTGCGCGCTCAACAATTCTTTCTGACGTGCCTCGAGCGTTTCACCACGCGCGACGGCTGCATCACGTTGGGACAACAAGTTAGCGACCTGTGTCTCGAAACCGGTTATCTTGGCCTCGGCGGCGTTCAACTGCACGGCTTGGGCATCGCGTGTAGCCGACAACGACGCAATCATCGCCGCCTGTTCTGCCGCCTTATCACGTGCCGCCGTCAGCGACGTGGTGAGCGACCCCAATTGGGTTTCAAGATCTGCAGCATTTTGTCGTTCCATTCCAAGTGCTTGGGCCAATGCAGCGACTTCACCCGACAGAGAATTCAGTTCGCTTTCCTGCCCATTGATGCGTTGTGTCTGCACGGCTTGCAACACCATGAAGATGGTCAGTACGAACATCAAAACCAGCAACAGGCCGGTCATCGCATCCACGAACCCGGGCCAGATCGAACCCTGAAAGCGTGACCCTGTACGTCGGGAAAGCGCCATCCTCAGCTTTCCTCGGTGTCGGAACGGTCAGGGGTGCGCAAACGGCGGGGTTCAGCACCGCGTGGCGCGGAAAGCGCCTTGGCCAGCAACGAAATATCCTTGCGCAATTCAGCCATGGTTTCCTGCCGCCCCGCAGATATTTCCTCGAGGATACGCAGCATCTGTACATCGATCGACCGCAGGCGCATCCGGCTTTCCGCATCCGCCCGTTCATGGTCGCCCTGCCCTTCAAGTACGGCGACCATGCGTTCTTGCCCCTTGGCGATCCGGTCCAGACTTTCCGCCGCTGTATCGGTTTGGGCGGCCCGTGCCGACAGCTCCTCCATCGTGGTGGCAAGCGCGCCGATCTCGCGGTTGAGCACAGTCTGGCTCTCGGTGGATTGTCCGATCAGCTGGCGCAGGCTGTCCATTTGTTCTGCCATATGATCCAGCACGCCGGCCACAGCAACCTGATCCGACGCGCCGTCCTCGCCCGAGGAAAAGCCAACACGGGTGATCGAGCTGAGCCAGTCTTCCAACTCCTGATAAAAGCGGTTCTGGCCATGGCCTGCAAAGAGTTCAAGCAGACCGACAACCAGCGACCCCGCCAGCCCCAAAAGGGAGGACCCAAAGGCCACACCCATGCCGCCAAGCTGCGATTCCAGTCCGGTCATCAGCCGCGCGAACATATCGGTGCTGCCGTCGCCTTCTTGGGGCGCGAGGCTGCGGATCGTTTCCACAACTGCCGGAACAGTCGTGGCAAGCCCATAGAAAGTACCCAAAAGACCGAGAAAAATCAGCATGTTGACGATATAACGTGTAATCTCGCGTGCTTCGTCGATGCGGGTTGCCACGGAATCCAGAATAGAGCGGGTCGAGGTTGCGTTCACCTGCATGCGCGCGCCGCGTGTGCGCAACAACGATGCAAGCGGGGCCAAAAGCTGCGGTGCTACGGCATCTGCATTCGGCTCGTTTGAGGCAAAGTTTTCAATCCACCTGACAGAGCCGATCAGCTGCAACACCTGATAAAAACAGGCGATAACGCCGATAAAGAAGACGACGATAATCACGCCATTCAGATAGGGATTTGCTGCAAAAATAGGCAAAACGCTTGGCAGCGCCAGAAAAGCCCCGATGCCGGTGAGCGCAAGGGCGATCAGCATCAGCGTGATCTGCCGCACCGGCTGGGAAAACTGTGGTTTGGATTCGCGGTCTGACTGCGCCATGCCTCGTGGCTCCCGACACTTTTGTGCTTCTATCGCCGCAGCCTACACTTAATCCCGACTGTTATGCCACGGGTTTATGCGCCAAGAGACTTCACACGGTCATGAAGCCATGCAAGCGACGGATCATGCAGCCCGATCTGGGTCAAATGGGATGCCGTGTTAAACAGATATTCGGTATTCGGCCCCATCCCGCCTACCGCGCCCGAGATGATCTGCGCCTGCTCCTCCAGCGGCAAGCCGCCGCAATATTGCTCGTGGGCGGCATCGATCACATAGACCAATGCCTCGACGGTGCGGCCATCCTCTAGCTGTACCTCAAGCGTCTTTTCAACATAGGCCGATGACACCAGCTCGCGTTCGCGCAAATAGGTTAACGTGGCATCTTCGGTCCCCGGCGCAACACGCAGCGCCATACCATCGCAGGCCGTGCCTGTATCGGCATCCAGCGCCAGCACCAGCCCCGGACGGTCAACCGATCCGCGATGGTGGATCGACCGCATGCAGAACGACCGCGCGTACCCGGGCAACCGCCCGATCACGCTTTCCGCCACGTCAAACCCCGGTTTCCACAATAAGCTGCCGTAACCGAACACCCACATCGCCATGTCTCTGGTCCTTTATCGTTGGCTTGTTTAAAGCTGCGCTATCGCAGGCGTTAATAAGGTTTTAAGAAAAATGGGCAAGCTCGTGTTGATTATTGTCGTCCTAGCGGCGGTTTGGTGCGGATGGTGGTTCGCTGCGTCTTCGGGGCTGCAAAGGGGCATCGCCAAACTGATCGAAACACGACGTGCAGCCGGATGGCAGGCTGACGTGGGCGAAATGAACAAACAAGGCTTCCCGGTGCGGCTACAGACCCGCCTGACCGATGTGTCCCTGACACCGCCTGCCGCAAGTGCGCAGCGGGGCATCGCCAGCGCTGTCGCTGCCAAGCGTATCGATATCTCCACCCCCGCCTATTGGCCGGGCTATATGACGGTGTCCACCCCCTACGTTGAACTCGGTCTGTCCGGCCCCAAACTGCGTGCCATGCTGACCGCAGAGGACGTCACCACCGATTTGCGCCTGCGGCCAAGCGTTTCTGGCCAACTGGACCGGCTAACGTTGGACGGTGGCGCCTGGTTGCTTGATCTGCCGGCAACAGGCCCCGTCGAAGGGCGCGGCCTGAACGTCAGCGCCGTTCAGCAGACCGTAGGTCAACCCATCTATGACCTAGCCTTTGATGCGCAGAGCGTTACCCCAAGCACCGCGCTGCGCAATATGTTCGGCCTGCCTGACGACTGGACGGATGCCTTTGAAACGGTGACGGCCAAGGCGACCATCACCTTCGACCGCCTGTGGGACCGCAGCGCGCTTGGCCGGACCCGCCCACAGCCGCGCGTCATCGACCTGCGACATGCGGAACTGGCATGGGGGGATGTGGCGCTGACGCTAAAAGGGACGATGGCCGTTGCCGAGGACGGTCTGGCGACAGGGACGCTGTCGGTACAAGCGCAAGATTGGCCAATGATGCTGACCATGGCGGAAAACGCCGGTTTTATCCCGCCCAACTTTCGCCCCCAAGCGGAACAAATGCTCAAGGGGCTGGCTCAAATGTCTGGCAACACGAATGGGCTGGATCTGGACATCAGCGTGAAGGACGGGAAAATGTCGATGGGGTTCATCCCCTTAGGACGCGCACCCAAGATTATCTTGCGCTGAGGCGAGACAGCGCCACAAACCCCGCCGCCTGGATTATTTGTTGCCCGGTTGGCGCCCAAAGTTCGGCGCATCCGTGTCCTGACCCGCCTCGATAATTCCACGGCGGATGGCACGGGTGCGGGTAAAATAATCATGAAGATGATCACCGTCACCCATGCGGATCGCCCGCTGCAACGCAAAAAGTTCTTCGGTGAAGCGACCCAGTATCTCGAGTGTGGCGTCCTTGTTGGTCAGGAAAACATCCCGCCACATGGTCGGATCGCTGGCAGCGATACGGGTGAAGTCACGAAAGCCGGCGGCCGAGTATTTGATGACTTCGCTGTCGGTCACGCGGCGCAGATCATCTGCCACCCCGACCATCGTATAGGCGATCAGGTGCGGGGCATGGCTGGTCACCGCAAGCACCAGATCGTGATGCTCCGCGTCCATTTCCTCGACGTTGGCCCCCATGCCGTCCCATAGGTTTCGCAACCGTGAAATCGCATTGGCGTTGGTGTCGGGCACGGGCACCAGCAGGCACCAGCGGTTGTCGAACAGTTCTGCGAAACCGCTGCGTGGACCGGAATGTTCGGTCCCCGCCAACGGATGCGCTGGAATAAAATGGACGCCCTCGGGCAGGAGCGGGCCAACCTGTGCGATCACATCCGCCTTGACCGATCCCACATCCGTGACCGTGCAGCCCGGCTTCAGATATCCGGCCATTTCCGCAGCAACCGAGCCCATGACGCCCACGGGCACACAAAGAACCACCAGATCCGCATCTTTCACGGTTTTCGCAATGGAATCGCAGACCTCGTCGCACAGGCCAATTTCGCGTGCGGTGTCGCGGGTGTCCGCACTGCGCGCAAAGCCCGACACATGGCCCGCAAGCCCGCCGCGTTTCATCGCCCAGAACATCGAAGAGGCGATCAAGCCCAACCCGATTAACGCTACTTTTTCATAA
The DNA here is from genome assembly GCF_900103185.1 of Sulfitobacter litoralis. Taxonomy (GTDB): domain Bacteria; phylum Pseudomonadota; class Alphaproteobacteria; order Rhodobacterales; family Rhodobacteraceae; genus Sulfitobacter; species Sulfitobacter litoralis. Next base: position 237,999 of record NZ_FNJD01000002.1, on the reverse strand, counting down.
ATTACGGGCATATTAGTCGCCTTTAAACTGTCGGATCGCATGAACCACGCGGCGGCATGCGCTTTCATCGCCCACGGTAATGCGCAGGCAATTGGGCAGCTGGTATCCGGCAACGCGCCGCACGATCAAGCCTTGGGTCTTGAGGTGTTCATCACAAGCCTCGGCCTCGGCCTGCGACTTGAACCGCGCGAGAATAAAATTCGCGCAGGACACATCCGATGGAACGCCAATTTCGGCTAAGGCATCAGCCATCCAGGTGCGCCATTTCGCATTTTCGCTGCGGCAATGAGCAGCATACCCTGTGTCCTTGATCGCCGCCGTCGCCGCGTTCAACGCGGCTTGCGACAGGTTAAACGGCCCCCGCACCCGGTTCAGTACGTCGATGACATGGGCCGGCGCATAGCCCCAGCCGATGCGCAAGCCACCCAAGCCATACAGCTTTGAGAAGGTTCGCGTCATCACAATATTATCGTGGCTGTCGACCAAAGCAGCCCCGCCGTCATATCCTTCGACATATTCAGCATAGGCCCCGTCCAGAACCAGAATGGCTTTTTCGGGGATACCCGCGGCCAGCCGTTCAATTTCACTTAGCCCGATCATTGTGCCTGTGGGGTTATTCGGGTTCGCGATAAACACCAACCGTGTCTTGTCGGTGCAGCCCGCGAGCAATGCGTCCACATCCGTCACCCGTTCATTTTCGGGCACCTCGACCGGGGTCGCCCCATTGGCCAGCGCGGAAATCCGGTACATGCCAAAGCCGTGCACCGTGTGCAGCACCTCGGTGCCCTCGCCCGAAAACGCTTGGCACAGAAATGCAATAATCTCGTCCGAACCGGCCCCACAAATGATGCGATCGGCGTCGAGCCCGTGCACCTGCGCAATGGCTTGACGCAGTGCTGCGTGATCGGATGACGGGTACCGATGCAGGTCATATGACGCATCCCGGAACGCTTTGATGGCGACGTCGGACGGGCCAAGCGGGTTCTCGTTCGAGCTCAGCTTGATCACATTTTCAAGCCCTGCCACATGAGACGCCCCGCCTTGATACAGCGCGATGTCCATAATGCCGGGTTGCGGGCGAATAGCGGTTGTCATGTGTCATATCTCCTGTCCGGCGGACCATAAACACGCACCGGGACCAACGCCACTACGATCTTGTCTCGGCGTCACTTTGCCCAACGCTAAAGTCGCAGCACCAAACGCAAAAAGGGCCACGCCGGTCTTTCCAGCGGGGCCCCTTCGGCATTGATATGCGAGGAACCTTAGTTCTTCGCGTAGAATTCGACCACGAGGTTCGGTTCCATCATGACAGGGTATGGCACGTCGCCCAAAGCGGGGGTGCGCACGAAAGTCGCTGTCATCTTGGAGTGATCTGCTTCGATGTAGTCAGGCACGTCACGCTCTGCCAGCTGAGTGGCTTCGAGCAGCGCAACCATCTGCTTGGAACGATCACGCACTTCGATCACGTCGCCTTCTTTGACGCGGTAGGAAGGAATGTTAACCTTCTTGCCATTCACTTTGACGTGGCCGTGGTTTACGAACTGGCGCGCAGCAAAAACGGTCGCTACGAACTTCGCACGGTAGACAACGGCGTCCAGGCGACGTTCCAGCAGACCGATCAAATTTTCACCTGTGTCGCCTTTTACACGCTCAGCTTCACCATAGATGCGGCGGAATTGCTTCTCGGTCAGATCGCCGTAGTAGCCTTTCAGCTTCTGCTTTGCGCGCAGCTGAATACCAAAGTCGGACAGTTTGCCCTTGCGGCGCTGACCATGCTGGCCGGGGCCGTATTCACGACGGTTCACTGGGGACTTTGGGCGGCCCCAGATGTTTTCGCCCATACGGCGGTCAATTTTGTGCTTGGCAGCTGTACGCTTAGTCACGGCTGTTCTCCTTTTTGAGGCCCTGCAGAATTGCGGCGGGCGGTAAAGGGCGTTGTCCTTTGGCCGAAGCCTGACAGGGTTCCCCTTGCGGGGTCCACCAACACCAATCAAGCGGCGCTTATACGGCGCTGCGGCGCGGAGTCAATGATGGAACTCGGGTCAATTTGCTACAAATCAAGACGCATACTTCCGCAGCCCCCCATTGCGGTGCAAATGGCCCGCTGATCAAATCCATTCACCCGCTTGGCATCCGCACTTTTGAGCCCCGCGGTGCCTCAAAATCTCTTAATTCATTAACAAATGGTTAACGCGGCTAATTTTAAGTTGAAATCAGCAAAATTGTCGCTCACCATCAGTATGTTGATGAGTAAACAAGGGGGGCTAGTGTGATGGAAAACCTGCACGATCGCCGCAAGAACAATCTGCATTTGGTCCGCATGACCCCGAAAACGGTGTCCAAAACTGCCGAGTATCTGGTATGAGGATACTTGCCGTTGAGGACAATCAAGATCTGCGTAATTTGTTGGAAGAATATCTTCGGACGCAGGATCACGAGTATGTCCGGACGGCCGCCTCCGGTAAAGAAGCCCTTGAAGTCATTCATGGTGCACCGGTTATATTCGACTGCTTGCTACTGGACATCCAGATGCCTGAAATGACTGGCATCGAGCTAATCTCTCATATCCGCAAAATTGAAGGCTACGAATTTGTACCGATCATTATGCTCACCGGCGTTAAGAACAATGAAAGCATAGCGAAAGCTTTTGTCGCTGGCGCGTGGGACTATATTGTCAAACCGTTCGAGTTTTTCGATCTCGAAGCCCGCATTCACGGTGCAGAACTGCGCAATGCAGAATATGTGCGTCACCTCCGACGCCCCCATGAATCCCCGAACCAAGAAAATTTCGACATTTTGAAAGAACTCGCGCTTGATCGAGCATTGGTGCCATCCGAGCTTTCGGAAAGCGGGCTTGTGCCCCAGGATGCGTTCGAAAATTGCATTATGCGGATGCAGTCCGAATTTGGCGGCGGCATGCAGATTGCCGTTATCGTGCTGCAGGATTTTGCGAAGGTCCTGTCCAGCATACCCGAGGGCCAGCGTGTCAATTTCTCTGTCAGCCTCGCCCGCAAGCTTACTGATGCGCTCAGTAGCCTTAACCTGATCGTGACCTATCGGTCCAACGGGGCATTTGCCGCGCTGTCTCCCGCGCTCAAGACCCAATCAAACTTGAACATCGTGGACGTAGCCACAGCTGCGATTCAATCGGCCACCGAGGACTTTTCGGCAAGCGGCATCACGGTCAAGATTGACTATTGCCGCACCAAAGCGTTTTCGACCAGCAGCGACACAATCGTGGTGTTGGACCAGCTGGCAAGCTCCCTTGGCGCTATCCCCGCGTAAGGCGACCCAGGTCAACTAGACACCGACCGGTTATCGCAGCGCCCAATCGTGCTTGGGCATCTGTGCTACGATGGTATGGCGGTGGCAGCAGGTTAAATGGTCATTCACCATCCCGACCGCCTCCATAAACGCATACACTATTGTTGGACCGCAGAACTTAAACCCCTGTTTTTTCAAATCGATCGATATTTGTTTCGAAAGCGGCGTCCAGGCCGGAACCTCCGCCTGACTCTCAAACCGGTTTTGCAGCGGTTCAAAATCCACATACTTCCATAGATATCTGTCAAATCCCTCCTTCTGCTCAATCTGCTGCCACACGCGGGCATTGGTGATCGCCGCCGCGATCTTTCCGCGGTGACGGATGATACCGGGGTTCGCCAGCAACCGTTCAACGTCTGGCTCACCCCATGTAGCGATGACGTTAGGGTCAAAACCGGCAAATGCCTCGCGAAAATTCTCTCGCTTTTTAAGTATCGTGATCCAGCTGAGCCCAGCCTGAAAGCCATCAAGGATAAGCTTTTCCCAAAGAGCACGGCTGTCATACTCGGGCACACCCCAGTCAGTGTCATGATAATCCAGATAAATCTGCTCTGGCCCCGCCCAGTCACATCGCTGCATCGGCTCCCCTTCTTCACGCTAAATGGCGGTATATTTAAAATTGGTGCTGCATTGTCGCGTTAACCCCGCGTTATGAGTTTCGGGGCCAAGGTGGCACAAGAAACGCGATAGATGGAAGCACCCCTTGGAAGAAATGTCGCAACACCCGCTCGCTGATTTGCCCGAAGGCACACGAAATCCACTGGATTATGCCGTCAACCAACGCGACAGCAGCACAATCTCGATGGTCAAAGACGCAATCGCGCACAATCAAACCTTGATGGCCTACCAGCCCGTCATGCGCGATGAAGAAGATCCGAAAGTTGCCTTTTACGAGGGCTTTATCCGGATTTTGGACCCAACGGGGCGGGTCCTCCCTGCTCGTGAATTTATGCATCTCATCGAAAAGACGCAGCTTGGCCGCGAGATAGACGTGCTGTCGCTTCAGGCGGGGCTAACGGCGCTGAGCGATAACAAAAACTTGCGGCTATCTATCAACATGTCAGCCCGCTCTATCGGCTATGCGGGATGGACGAACTTGCTGAATCGTTGGCTCGCGCGCGACGGCACCATAGGCGAACGACTGATTCTGGAAATTAGCGAAAAATCCGCGATGCAAATGCCAGAGCTTGTCGCCAGCTTTATGGACCAAGTGCAGACACGGGGCGTCTGCTTTGCCCTAGACAACTTCGGGGCCGATTACATTGCAATCCGCTATCTGAAAGATATGTTTTTTGATATTTTGAAAATTGACGGGCAATTTACGAGTGGCATCACCACCAACCCTGATAACCGTGCAATTGTATCGATCATGGTCTCAATCGCGCGTAACTTTGACATGGTATGCGTTGCCGAACAGGTCGAAAATCAGGAGGATTCATCGCTTTTGCACTCTCTTGGCGTCGACTGCCAACAGGGGTTCTTATACGGCGCACCAACCACCCAACCTTTCTGGCATAAGTCGACCGAATTGCGTAAAAATGCGTAGGCCCGCAGGGCGTGATTGCCGCATCTGTAGCGATAGGATATGTCCCAAAGCATAGAAGACTGGGGAGCGGGCAACCACCGCGTCAATACCCTACGTCAGCAGTTCAGGGGAAGAACACATATGACCAACGTCGTCATCGCATCCGCAGCCCGCACGGCCGTAGGCAGTTTCAGCGGATCTTTTGCAAACACGCCTGCACATGATCTAGGTGCCGCAGTTCTGAAAGAGATTGTCACACGCGCGGGTATTGACCCTTCCGAGGTGAACGAAACTATTTTGGGCCAAGTTCTGACCGCGGCCCAGGGACAAAACCCTGCACGCCAAGCACATATCAACGCGGGCCTACCCATCGAAAGCGCGGCATGGTCGATTAACCAAGTGTGCGGATCGGGCTTGCGTGCCGTGGCGCTGGCGGCCCAGCATATTCAACTGGGCGATGCTGATATCGTGGCCGCAGGCGGACAAGAAAACATGTCGATGAGCCCCCACGCGCAGAACCTGCGTCCGGGTCAAAAGATGGGCGACATGCAGCTGATTGATACGATGATCCGCGATGGTCTGTGGGATGCGTTCCATGGTTACCATATGGGGCAAACCGCTGAAAACGTTGCGGCAAAATGGGAAATCAGTCGCGACGCTCAAGACGAATTTGCGGTCGCCTCGCAAAACAAGGCCGAGGCCGCGCAAAAAGCCGGTAAGTTCCAAGACGAGATCGTGCCTTTCACCGTCAAAACCCGTAAAGGCGAGATTATCGTCGATCAAGACGAATACATCCGCCATGGTGCCACAATGGAGGCCATGCAAAAGCTGCGCCCCGCTTTCGCCAAAGACGGCTCTGTCACAGCGGCCAACGCGTCGGGTCTAAACGATGGGGCGGCAGGCGCATTGCTGATGTCGGCAGATAACGCTGAAAAACGGGGTATCACCCCGTTGGCGCGCATCGCATCCTATGCCACCGTCGGCCTTGACCCAACGATCATGGGGGCCGGTCCGATTTACGCGTCGCGCAAAGCATTGGAAAAAGCCGGCTGGAAGGCCGAAGATCTGGACCTTGTCGAAGCAAACGAAGCTTTTGCCGCCCAGGCCTGTGCCGTTAACAAAGACATGGGCTGGGATCCTTCGATCGTAAACGTTAACGGCGGCGCAATTGCGATCGGTCACCCGATCGGTGCATCCGGCGCGCGCATTCTCAATACGCTATTGTTTGAAATGCAGCGTCGCGGTGCTAAAAAAGGGCTCGCAACTTTGTGCATTGGTGGCGGCATGGGCGTCGCGATGTGCTTAGAGCGCCCGTAACGCCACATAACCAAGCTCTCGTGGCGTGCTCTCGACGATTTCGCGCGCCACGAGAAAAACAAATGCTCTTTCCTTGCGTAAACTGTTGCAAAGGAATTAAAGCGTGACTACAAATTCTTCACGTAATTTAATTACGAAATTACTACGGCAAACGAAACAACATTGCCACTAGGGAGAGTTTTATGTCACGTGTTGCACTTGTAACCGGAGGGAGCCGCGGGATCGGGGCGGCTATTTCCACAGCATTGAAAGACGCCGGATATACTGTCGCGGCGACTTATGCCGGCAACGACGATGCTGCCGCGCAATTCACAGAATCAACTGGGATCAAAACCTATAAGTGGAACGTTGCAGACTACGAGGATTCCAAAGCCGGAATCGCCAAAGTCGAAGAAGAACTAGGCCCTGTTGAGGTGGTTGTTGCGAACGCGGGCATCACACGCGACGCGCCTTTCCACAAAATGACACCCGACCAATGGAATGAAGTCGTTGGCACGAATTTGACCGGCGTTTTCAATACCATTCACCCCGTTTGGCCTGGTATGCGCGACCGGAAGTTCGGTCGGATTGTGGTCATTAGTTCGATCAACGGGCAAAAAGGCCAATTCGCACAGGTAAACTACGCGGCGACCAAGGCGGGTGACCTCGGGATTGTAAAATCCTTGGCTCAGGAAGGTGCGCGCGCCAACATCACTGCGAACGCAATCTGCCCCGGCTATATTGCAACAGATATGGTGATGGCTGTGCCGGAAAAAGTGCGCGATTCCATTGTGGCGCAAATTCCGACAGGCCGTTTGGGCGAGCCGGAGGAGATCGCACGCGCGGTTGTATTCCTAGTCAGCGATGACGCGGGTTTTATCAACGGGTCGACGATCACCGCGAATGGAGCCCAGCATCTGGTCTAGGCATCTGTCGTAGAACTGCGAAAGGCCAGTGCATTCCGCACTGGCCTTTCTGCCGTCGGCACATTGGGCACGCCGGTCAAACATATAATGATATCAGGTGGAAAGCCGGGTAATTTCCTCTTTCAAACGCAGCTTCTCTTTTTTCATATTCGCAACTTTCAGCCCGTCGATACTCGGTGATCGTTGAGCCTGTTCTACAGCGTCACTCATGGCCAAATGCTTGCGTTTCAGAGCATCCAGATGTGCGTCAAAAGACATGTAACTCTCCTTAGGTTATGTTGCGTAGGAGGAGTGAAGCACGAAATATTTCACCTGTCACGCGGCACCGCAGCAAAACTATCGACAAGTTGAGATATCGGCGAGAGGTTGCTTAGAATGGCAACGCCGCGCCCTCGCGCAGGGCCGCCCGGATTTGCGGCACATAGCTGTCGCCATCTACCATATGTCGTGGCCCTTCGTGCATCACGAGCGGCGCGTTCAGCCGAAATGCCCCCCGCCCGCTTTTACGAGCCCGCAGGATCACCAGCTCGGCCAGCCGACCGATGCGCGGCGCGATTGGCAGCACTTCGATACTGCCCATATCATGAGGCAGCGCGCGGATAAGATCGGGCAGCCGTTCGGCGCGATGGATGAAATGTGCCTGCCCCTTGGGGGCCAGTCGTTTGGCCGCAACCTTGACCCATGTTTCCAGCGGTGTCGCCTCGCCCAATGCCGTCTCGCGTCCTGAGTTCGTTGCAGCAATAGAGGCATGACGGTCGAAATACGGCGGGTTGGCAAGCACATGGTCAAATTGTCGCTGCCGCAGCGCCAAGGGCATGGCGTCGATGTCGGCTTCGACCACTTCGAATGTCGGATCGTTCAGCCTTGCGAGCGCGGCATAGGCAGGCTGGATCTCGACTCCTGTTAGCTGCAACCCCGATACACGCGCGCCCAAACAAAGCGACGCAGCCCCTACCCCGCACCCAAGCTCCAGCACGCGCTGGCCTGCCCGCGCAGGGATGGTTGCAGCCAATAAAACAGGGTCCACACCCGCGCGATAGCCTTTGCGTGGCTGCCACAAGTGCAGCTTCCCGCCAAGGAAAGCATCCTGCGTCAGCGTGTCTGGGCCGAAGCTGTCCATCGTCGTTAGTCGGGCAGTCCGGTGGGGATGTCATTGTCGCGCAGCACCCGTGTCGCGGCACCGTGATCATCGTCATGCACCATCAAACGACGGGGGAAAATACCGATCCCGCCCTCAAGCACGCTCATGTTTACGTCGAGCGGAAAGCAGTCTATATCCTCGCCCTGAAGAAGGGCGCTGGCAAAGGCGATTATTGTCGGATCGGTTGTGCGTAAAAGTTCCTTCATAACAGAGATGTAAGGGCAATCGACATTGATTGTCGAGCCTTCCAATTAGGGTCGTGTAGATGACGAGCGAAAACACCCAGAAACCGCATGATCAGATGGCGGCCTATCTGAGCGCAGATATGACTGCCGTGAATGACCTGATCCGCGACCGCATGGCGTCTGAACATGCGCCGCGCATCCCGGAGGTCACCGCCCACCTGGTCGAAGCGGGCGGCAAACGGTTGCGCCCGATGCTTACCCTCGCGGCGGCGCGTCTGTGTGGCTATGACGGCCCTTACCATGTGCATCTGGCAGCCACGGTAGAGTTTATTCACACGGCGACGTTGCTGCACGATGACGTGGTCGATGAAAGCGCGCAGCGGCGCGGACGACCGACTGCGAACCTGCTTTGGGATAACAAATCTTCGGTGCTGGTGGGCGACTACCTGTTTGCACGCAGTTTCCAGCTGATGACCGAAACCGACAATATGCGCGTGCTGGCGATCCTTTCGAACGCCTCTGCCACGATTGCCGAAGGCGAAGTGCTGCAACTGACGGCGGCGCAGAATTTGGCGACGGACGAAGGTATCTACCTGCAGGTCGTGCGTGGAAAAACCGCGGCGCTGTTCTCGGCGGCGACGCAGGTGGGCGGGGTCATCGCCTCAGCCCCCGACGCGCAGGTCCAAGCGCTGTTCAATTACGGTGACGCCTTGGGCATCGCGTTCCAGATTGTCGACGATTTGCTGGATTACCAAGGCGATCCGAGTGCGACCGGCAAAAACATCGGTGACGATTTCCGCGAGCGCAAGTTGACCCTGCCGGTGATCAAAGCGATTGCTAAAAGTGATGCCGAAGAACGCGCCTTCTGGGCCCGCACCATCGAAAAGGGGCGGCAGGAGGAAGGCGATCTGGACCACGCCCTGTCGCTGCTGCACAAACATGGCACGCTGGACGAGACTAAGGCAGAGGCGCTGGCGTGGGCGGAGAAAGCCAAAACCGCGCTCGACACCCTGCCCGATCACGACCTGACCCGGATGCTGCGCGATATGGCCGATTACGTCGTGGCGCGGATCAACTAGCCAAGCACCGGCGCGGCGACCACCCACCAACCGGGGTGCTTGTCCGCGACACGGGCAGCGGCGCGTTGTGCAAACGCTTGGGTCTCGTACAGGCCGAAGCAGGTGGCACCGGATCCCGACATACGGGCTAGCAATGCATCCTGAAGGCTTTGTAGACAGGTCGCCACCTCTGGCACCACTTGAACAGCTGGAGCCTCGAGGTCATTGCGCTGCGTCGCCAGCCATGCGGCGAATGCGGTGGCGCTGGTAAACTCGGGCAGCTCTTTCGGCATGGGTGCATTGGCGCGGGCTTCCAGTCGCGAAAATACTTCGGGTGTGGCGGCAGATTTATTCGGGTTGATCAACACCAGCCAACAGGGCGGCAACTTGGGCGCGGGCGTCAGTACCTCGCCGATCCCCTGCATTCGCTGGGGTATGTCAGACAGGCAGACCGGCACATCCGCCCCAAGCCGGGCGATGTCATCGGGTACGGGCAGGCCCCAGTGGGCCGATAGCAAATGGAGCGTTGCGGCGGCGTCTGCTGATCCACCGCCGATCCCTGCCGCAGCAGGCAGATTTTTCGTCAGGTGCAGCCGCGCCCCTCTTCCAGCGCCAGCGTCGAGCAGGCGCGCAGCACGCACAACGAGGTTGCGGTCATCATTGGGGGCAGCCGAACCATATGGGCCGTCGATGAACAGCTCAAGCTGGTCAGACGGCGTTACCGCGATCTGATCACCGACGCCGGCCCGTACCACAAGGCTGTCGAGCAAGTGATACCCGTCGCTGCGCTGCCCTGTGACGTGTAGCGTTAGGTTCACCTTGGCCCAAGCGCTCCGGTTGCTGGCAACCCCGAGGGATGCGGCCTTGGCGGTCATTTTTCAGCGGAGGCTTTGCTCAGCGGTTCGGCCCCTTCTTCGGCCAATACCGCATCTAGTCCGACCTCGAGCTTGCGCCGCATGCGTTTCGGGTCTGCCTCGCTGTCCTGATCTTCAGGGTCGACGAAAGACAGGGCGCGACGCCATTGGAATTCGGCCTCGCGCTGGCGACCCACGGACCAATAGACATCACCCAAGTGGTCGTTCAGTACGGGGTCCACCGCAACGAGCTCTACCGCGCGTTCCATCTGGTCTACGGCCTCTTCGTAGCGGCCCAGCCGGTAAAGCACCCAACCAAGAGAATCGACGATATACCCGGAGTCCGGGCTGGCTGCGACCGCGCGCTCAATCATATTCAGCGCCTCGTCCAGATTGCGACCTTGTTCGACCAACGAATACCCTAGGTAGTTCAGTACTTGCGGTTGGTCGGGATTGATCTCGAGCGCGGTGCGGAAATCGCGTTCGGATGCTTCGCCGTTGCCCAAGCGTTCTTCGGCAATGCCACGTGCATAATACAATACCCAGCGTTGCGGGTTGCTGTCAGGTGTCAGTTCAATCGCCTTGTCGTAGGATTTTATCGCGGCCTTGAAATCGTCCTGTGCCCGCAGCGCATCGCCCAAAGCGGAATGGACCGACGGGAGCGTCCCATGGCTACGCGTCAGCTGTTGCAGCACTTCGATCGCTTGTTCAGGCTTGTTAGACCGTCGCAATGCCGCAGCACGTCCCAGTTCAGCCGCATGGTAAGCGGGGTTGTCGGCAGGCACGTCTTGCAGTTCCTGAATTGCCAGCTCGTACTGGCCGATGTTTTCCAGCAGGTCCGCCGTCAGCAACAGATCGTCGATGTGATCGGGGCGCAGGTAGCGCGCGATGCGCGAATACAGCAGCACATAATAGTCACCGGCGCTTTCGTTGCGCAGCACAGCCGCGAAGGTAAAGAACACTTCGGCGATACCCGCCTTGGCATCAGGGATTTGGGTAAAGGCGACCTGCCCGTCCCCTTGCAAGGCCGCGACCAGATCATCTAGTTCAGGGTCACTGTTGGCACCAAAACTGTCGGTTAGCAGCGCGAGCGCTTGTTCGTTCCGCCCCAACTGGCCCAAAATTTCGACCCGCGCGATCACCCCGCGTCGAGTTTGCCCGGCGGACCCCGACTGGTTCGCGGCAAAGATCGCCTCCGCCCCCTCGTAATCGCCGACAGACGCCAACGCCAAAGCCTTGTGATACATCACAAACCCCTGCATCCCAGCTTCTGTGCTCAGGGCGTCGAACTGGGCAAGGGCGGCAGTCATATCGCCGGCGCCTACTTGCGCCCAAGCTTTGACCAGCCCGTCGACCCAGGGGCCAATCCCACCCTCGTCCGCTGACTGCGCGATCAGGCCGGCATAGTCTTCTTCTTGTGCCATGCCTGCGGTGGTTACCAGATAGGCAATTTGCCCAGGCTGATCCGACGCTGCCATGACCCGCGCCAACGGCAAGGCGCGTTCGATATTTCCGAGCGACAAAAGCGCCAGCACCGTACTTTCAAGGAATTCAGGGTTCTTGGGATCAAGCGCCAACGCCTCGCCATAGTATTTGGCGGATTCCGCAAAATCGCTACGGACCGCAGCATGTCTCCCCGCGAGATAGGCACCGGCAGCCGATTGCGCCTGTGCGGGCATCGAAACAGCACCGGTCAGCGCCAAAACGCTAGCGGTCAACAATAGGTTACGGATCATACTGGCACGCCTCATTTATATTTAGGCGCAAGGCTAACAGGTTCGCGTCCAAGCGCAATGCCGCCTATCCAAAGGAGCATACCGCTTACCCTCTATCGGCGGAACCTCGCATGAAAAAAGGCGCGCCGAAGCACGCCTTTGATCGAATTCGTCCCGTAAGCGACGCTTACATGTTGGGGTAGTTCGGGCCATCCCCACCCTGCGGCGTGGTCCAGACGATATTCTGTGTCGGGTCCTTGATGTCGCAGGTTTTGCAATGCACGCAATTCTGGAAGTTGATGACAAAGCGCGGGTCCTTGCCGTCTTCCTCGACGAATTCATACACCCCCGCTGGGCAATACCGCGCCGAGGGGCCGGCGTATTCTGGCAGGTTGATGTTCACCGGCACCGATGGGTCCTTGAGCGTCAAATGCGCAGGCTGGTTTTCATCGTGGTTGGTGAACGAGAACGCCACGTTGGTCAGACGGTCAAAGCTAAGCTTGCCATCGGGCTTGGGGTAATCGATCTTTTTGTGCTTGGCGGCCTTTTCGGTCGCCTCGGCATCAGATTTCCCATGCCCAAGCGTCCCTAGCAGCGAGAAGCCGAAGGTATTGGTCCACATGTCGAACCCACCCACGGCGAGCGACGTCATGAGGCCGTATTTGCTCCACAATGGTTTGACGTTACGGACCTTTTTCAGGTCTTGGCCGATCTCACCGTTGCGTACGTCGTCCTCGTAGGCGGTCAGCTCGTCGCCTGCGCGGCCTGCTTGAATCGCTTCATAGGCGCGTTCGGCAGCGGCTTTGCCCGACAGCATCGCATTGTGGTTGCCCTTGATGCGCGGCACGTTGACCATGCCAACCGAGCAGCCCAGCAGTGCTACACCCGGTGCAACCATCTTGGGCATGGACTGATAGCCGCCCTCGGTGATCGCACGCGCGCCATAAGCGATACGTTTGCCGCCTTTCAGCAGCTCGGCTACCATGGGGTGATGCTTGAACCGCTGAAATTCCATGTAAGGGAAGACATGCGGGTTCTTATAGCCAAGGTGAACAACGAAACCGACATACACCTGATTGTTTTCGATGTGATAGATGAACGACCCGCCGCCCGCGTTCTTGCCCAAAGGCCAGCCCATCGTGTGCGTAACGGTGCCCTCTTTGTGCTTGGCGGGGTCGATCTCCCAGATTTCTTTCATGCCAAGGCCGTATTTTTGCGGCTCTTTTCCGGCATCCAGATCGTATTTCGCGATCACCTGTTTCGACAGGCTCCCGCGGACGCCTTCGGAGAGGAACACATACTTGCCGTGCAGCTCCATACCGGGTTCATAGCCATCGCCCTTGGTGCCGTCGGGGCTGATGCCGAACTCACCGGCCACGACGCCTTTGATCTCGCCGTTGTCACCATACACCAGTTCAGAGCACGCCATCCCGGGGAAGATCTCTACGCCCAAGGCTTCAGCTTGCTCGGCCATCCAACGACATACGTTACCCATGGAAACGATGTAGTTGCCGTGGTTCTGCATCAGCGGCGGCATGGGGAAGTTCGGCACGCGGATCTTGCCCGCCTCGCCCAGCATATAAAAGTTGTCTTCTTCGACCTTGGTTTTGATCGGCGCGCCTTTTTCTTTCCAGTCGGGCATCAAGGCGTCCAGACCAATCGGGTCCAGAACCGCGCCGGACAGAATATGCGCACCCACTTCGGAGCCTTTTTCCAGCACGACCACATTGCAGTCGGCGTCCAGTTGTTTCAGACGGATCGCGGCGGAAAGCCCGGCAGGGCCCGCACCGACGATAACGACGTCATATTCCATTGCTTCGCGTTCAACTTCGGCCATTTGGGGCTCCTCTTCGGGCAGAAAACGGTTTGGATTTCGCTAAACCAGCACAGTAGGTATTGCAATCGCAACACAGCGTAAATTAGCGCACCCACGACAGTTTGCATCATATATATTGCAGGTGCAGCAATATTGTTTCGCCACGTAAAATAGCGCGTCCCCGCGGCTTGCCAATATGGACGTGCGGATTGTCGCGCTCTGGCAGACACCCCCTTGCATTCGCACGGCAGTTTGGGTCAGGTAAGGATCAATTCAAATCGGTTGCACTCTCGGACATCAGTTCGCGGGCTGTGACCCTCATTGCGTGGATGCCCCCCGATGGAAAAAATCCCCATGACCCGCGCCGGTCACACGGCTTTGGAAACCGAGCTGAAGCACCTGAAGTCGGTTGAACGCCCTGCCATCATCAAGGCCATCGCCGAAGCCCGCGAGCACGGCGATCTGTCCGAAAACGCAGAATACCACTCTGCCAAAGAAAAGCAGTCGTTCATCGAAGGCCGCATCAAAGAGCTTGAGGGTGCGATTTCCCTGGCTGATGTGATCGACCCCAAAAAGATGTCCGGCGCGATCAAATTCGGCGCGACGGTGACGTTGGTTGACGAAGATACCGACGAAGAGAAAACCTATCAGATTGTCGGTGAATACGAGGCCAACATCGAAAAAGGTATGCTGAACATCAAATCCCCTATCGCCCGTGCCCTGATCGGCAAGGAAGAAGGCGACAGCGTCGAAGTGCGGACGCCGGGGGGGGACAAATCCTATGAGGTTCTCAAAATCGTCTACGTCTAAGTCGGGGACAAACTGATGACCGAAAAACTGCAGCTGAACCCGAACGCACCGCGCCAATCCGCGCGGTCGACCCCGACCGGCGTTTACTCGCGCCCCAGCGACGGCGGAGGCTTTAGCATAGAGGTCATTGCAGCCGCGCTCACCGTCGTCTGGCTGCTGGGCTCCGTGATCTTTTTTATGGTGCTGCCGTCCGACGAGGCTTCTGACAGTGGGGCCGGTGTGCGTGTATTGATGACCATGCTTGCGGTTGTCATGCCCGTGGGCATGATCTGGGTTGCCGCCATCGCCGCCCGCTCCAGCAGTGCCATGCGCGAGGAAAGCAAACGGTTGCAGACTGCGATTGATGCGATCCGACAGGCCTATATTGCGCAGCAGCAGGGGCAAAGCCCAGGTGCCGATGCGACAGTCGCGCGCAAGCTCGATGAAATCGCCGCCGCCGCGCGCAAGACTGAAAGCACGCTGGCCACCTTCCACAGCCGCCGTGACGCACCGACCCGTCTTGCGCCTCTCAAGCCGGTCGTGGTTGACGATCAGCCAGCTTTGGCGCTTGGCACGTCGGCTGCGGATATGACGCAGCCGCTTTCGCACGAAGATTTCATCCGTGCGTTGAATTTTCCCGAAACGGCAGAGGATACCGAAGGCTTTTCAGCGTTGCGCAAGGCATTGAAGGACCGCAATGCGTCCCAGCTGGTTCAGGCGTCCCAAGATGTGCTGACGCTGCTGAGCCAGGACGGCATCTATATGGATGACCTCGTCCCCGACCGCGCCCGTCCCGAAATCTGGCGTCAGTTTGCCCAAGGCGCACGCGGCCGTCCGATTGCGGCGTTGGGGGGCATCCGTGACCGATCTTCGCTAGCGCTGACAAGTGCGCGTATGAAACAAGACCCGATCTTTCGCGATGTCGCGCATCACTTCTTGCGGCGCTTTGACCGCGCCTTTGCCGCCTTTGAAGCAGAGGCATCTGACGCGGATATCTCTGCGCTGACAGACACACGCACAGTGCGGGCCTTTATGTTGCTCGGGCGTGTGGCAGGGACGTTCGACTAGGGCCTAGGTGACCCCGAAGGATCCATAGGGGATATAGCGCACCAGATCGCCCGGCTGAACGTCGGCTGCGGCATCTGGTAGTTCTACCAGACCCTCGGCCCAAGACAGCCCGCTGATCCGGCCCGACCCTTCAGAGGCAAACACCTGCACCCGACCGTCGCGCATCCGCGCGCGCAGATACTCGCGTCGGCCCGGTTTCTTGCGTTTGCTGAAATCTGCGGGCACGTCAAAGCCTTGCGGCACAGGCCAGTCCTGCCCCGCCAACCGCGCCAACGCAGGGCGCGCGAATATCAATGTGCAGACCATGGCGGCCACGGGGTTACCCGGCAGGCCAAAAACCGGCGCGCCCTGCCACATGCCAAGCGCCAAGGGCCGCCCCGGTTTGACCGCGATACGCCACAGATCCAACGCTCCTGCCTCGGATAAAAGTGCGGACACGTGGTCCTCGTCGCCCGCCGACGCACCGCCGCTGGTCAGGATCGCATCGACCTCGCCTTGCGCCGCATCAAGCCGGGTGCGCAGCGCCTCACGGTCGTCGCCCACATGGCCCAGATCGACGCCCCGATGCCCGAACTGCGCCAGCAAACCCAACAGCATCGGGCGGTTTGCATCGAATATCTGCCCCTCCGCCGCGATTTGCCCCGCCTCGACGATCTCGTCGCCTGTCGACAGCACGCCAACCCGCAACTGTTTATGAACCAACACAGATGCGGTGCCGGTGGCCGCCAACAAGGCAATATCCGCCGCCGTGATCCGCCGCCCTGCGGCAAGCGTCACCGCGCCTGCCGTGACGTCCTCGCCTGCCTTGCGTGTGTTCGCGCCTTGTTTGACCGGTCCATTGAACCGCAGCGTGTCACCAACAATCGTCACGTCCTCTTGCAGCACCACGGTATCGACACCGGCGGGCAGCGCGGCCCCCGTCAGCACACGTATCGCATGACCGGCGGGTAAGCTCCCCGGCGCATCCCCCGCGGCTGCGCGGCCTTCGGCGAGCGGCAGCGCATGGGCACCGGCAGCACGTCCGCCCGCGAACCCGTAGCCGTCTACTGCCGTGTTCGGCAGTGGCGGGTTCGCACGCTGCGCCCGCACGTCGGCTGCTGCAATCCGCCCCAACGCCTCGCCAAGGCCCACCTCTTCGGCAGGCAGCACCGGATGCAAACGTGCGCGTAACCGTTCCAGCGCGTCGTCTACGGGCGTCCAATGCACGCCGGGCGGCAGGGCAAAGCAATCATTGCGCAGGGGTGGTGGTGCCTTGAGCAGGTGTTCAACCCCCAGCCCCAAGATCCACCCTTCTTCCGGTGCCTGCACGTCAAATACCTGCGCCAGTTCGGCAGGGGTCAAGACCGAGACCTGCCGCGCAAGTTCCTGCACCTGCCACGCATCCTTGATCATGTCATCTGGTGCAGGTCCGACGGTCAGTGATGGCCAGACTTCAACAAACGCAACGGGGGCATCGGGCGTCTCGAACGGCCAGACCGCGACGCGCCCTGCAAAGCGGGCACGCAGGCGCGAAAGGACAGGCAGCCCCATGACCACCTGCGACCCGACAGCCCCTGCCCCCGCCAGTTGCCAGCAGGTAAAGCTGCCCTTGGCCAGCAGTTCAGCTGCACGTTTCTCGGCAAAGGGATTTGTATAATCGGACTTGGTACGCGGCAGCCCCGTGATGTCACGGTTCGGCAGGCCGTTGGCCCAAAACGGCCCCTGACCGCCGCCCAGACCCAGATTGATCTCTCCGGCCAGATCGAAACGGTTGTTGGCCTTTGGCGCGTCTTCGACCCGCGCCTCGAACCAGTCCCACACAGCGAACGGATCGGAGCTGCCCGTCAGCGCTCCGGCAAAGTCTGCGGGGTAGCCAAAAGGGAAATCGAACCCGACCATCACGCGATGGCCCTGCGCCAGCTCTGCGTCGATCAGCGTGGCGATCCAAAGCTCTGCCTCTGACCGGTTACGCAGATAAACGGGGGCATCTGATACGCCCCCCCGCGACACCCCCGCCCAGATCGCGTCCTTGCGCGGGGTCGGGCCGGTGTCGTTGCCGCCGGACCAATCGACCATGACGATGGTGTCAAATGCGCTCACAACCCGACCTCGGACAGGATGAAATCGGCGATGGTGCCTGTGTCATTCAGATCGAACACGGGGCGATCCGATGTCATTGGTGTATCACTGGCAATGGCCTTGATCGTCGGATCCTGCGGCGCGATCAACGCGTTGCCCGTTTCCGCCCGATGCGCTTCGACTTTGGCGTGACCGTCACGCTTGTAGCCTTCGACCAGCACCAGATCGACGGGCGCAAGCTTGGCCAGCAGCGCGTCGAGCGTCGGTTCATCCTCGCCGTGCAACTCATGCATCAGGGCAAAGCGGTTGCGCGAGGCCAACAAAACTTCGCGGGCACCCGCGACGCGGTGGCGGTGGCTGTCCTTGCCCGGATGATCGACGTCGAAACTGTGATGCGCATGTTTCACGGTAGACACTGAAAAGCCGCGCCCCGTGATTTCGGTCACAAGGCGTTCCATCAACCCTGTTTTGCCGGCGTTCTTCCAGCCGACAACGCCGTAAACTCTCATAGCATCTCCTGTGCGCGGGCCAGATCCTCGGGGGTGTTGATGTTAAAGAACGCGTCCTCATCGGGGAACAACGCCTCGCGGCCATCGTGCGTTTGCGTCCACATTACGACCTTGCGCAGGCCACCCTGCAAGGCAGCACGCAGATCGTCGCGCAAGGCCACAGGCCACAGGCCAAAGGTCGGGTGCCGCGCCGTGCCGCGTTTAGCGTCCGGCGTGGCGGCGAGCACCAGCGGGTGGGTCATCCCCTCGCTTGCCAGCAACAGTTGCGGGACCAGATCACCGGGGAAGAACGGCGTATCGGCGGCAGCAGTCACAATCGTATCAGCGCCATGTGCGGCAGCCCAATCCAGCCCTGCCAACACCCCCGCCAGCGGTCCGGCAAAGCCGTCAATACTGTCGGGCAACACCGGCAGTTTCAGCCCCGCAAACCGCGCGGCATCGCCATTGGCATTCAACGCCACACGCGCCACCTGCGGCGTCAGCCGTTCGATCACATGGTCCAGCACGCTTTGACCGCCAAGTTGCAGCAGCCCCTTGTCGCCGCCGCCCATCCGCGTCGCCTGCCCTCCTGCAAGGATCACCCCAAATGGCTGTTTCATGCGCTGCCCTTTCGGCCTGATCGTTTAGGTTCATCCCTAATCTGGTCGGGGTCTGCATCGCGGATCAGCCGGTCCTCGCCCGCAAGGCAAATAAAGCGTTTTCCCTTCATCCGCCCGATCAACGTCAGCCCGACCTGCTGCGCGATCTCTACCCCCCAGGCGGTAAAGCCGGAACGTGACACCAGCGCGGGGATGCCCATCATCGCGGTCTTGATCACCATTTCCGACGTCAGCCGCCCCGTGGTATAGAGTATCTTATCCTCGGCCGAGACTTTTTCAGAGAGCATCCAGCCCGCGATCTTGTCGACCGCGTTGTGACGCCCCACGTCCTCCATATAGACCAGCGGGCGATTGCCCTGACACAGCACCGTGCCGTGGATCGCCCCGGCTTCCAGGTACAGGCTCGGCGTGCGGTTGATCTGCGCGCTAAGGTCATAGATCCACGAGGTTCGCAGCGGGGTCGACGGCAGGGAAACGCCCTCCAGACCCTCCATCATATCGCCAAAGACAGTGCCCACAGCGCAGCCACTGGTGCGGGTCTTCTTGCGCATTTTGTCTTCGTAGTCGGTTTTGCGGGCGGTGCGGACGATGACGACTTCAAGCTCTTCGTCATAGTCGACGCTGGTGATATCCTCGCCGTCGCGCAGCATACCCTGATTGCGCAAGAACCCGAGCGCGAGGTATTCGGGGTAATCGCCAATCGTCATCGCGGTGACGATTTCCTGCGCGTTCAAAAAAATCGTCAGCGGGCGTTCCTCGACGACGTTGATCGTTGTCTCGGTCCCCAAATGATCCCGCCCGACGACGGCACGTGTCAGCCGCGCCAATCCTGGCTGCGGTGCGATCAAATAAGCATCGGTGTCTGTCTTGACGGACAATTGCATCCCCCCAAAGCGGCAGTTAAGCATGTCCCGGCAATCTAGGGGGAACGCATGGCCATCACCACCACGAAATCGGCCTTTCGCAAAGGTCTTGCCGACGCAGCGCCCTTTATTCTGGTGATGATCCCGTTTGCCTCGCTGTTTGGCATCCTTGCCACCGAAGCAGGGCTGAACGTGTTCGAAACGCTCGCCTTTTCGGTCGTGGTCATTGCGGGGGCAGCACAGTTCACCGCGTTGCAACTGATGCAGGAACATGCCCCGACAGCGATCGTGCTGGCCTCTGCGCTGGCGGTGAACCTGCGGATGGCGATGTATTCGGCGTCGCTGACGCCCTACATCGGGTCCGCGCCTTTGTGGCAGCGCGCGCTGGCCGCTTATCTGACCGTTGACCAATCCTATGTCTGCGCGATGGCGCAATATGAGAAAGAGCCGGATATGACCATCCCGCAGCGGATGGCGTATTTCTTCGGTTGTGTGACCCCCATCGTGCCGTTGTGGTATCTTTTCACCCTGGTCGGCGCGATGGTCGGGGCACAAATCCCTGACAGCTGGGCGTTGGATTTCGCCCTACCCATCACCTTTCTCGCCATGATCGCTCCGATGTTCCGCACCTCGGCACATATCGTCGCGGCGCTGGTGGCATCCCTCGCGGCGCTGTTGACGGCGGGTGTGCCCTATTCGCTGGGCCTGATCCTGGCAGGGCTGGCGGGCATGATCGCCGGTGCCCAAACCGAACTTTGGCTGGAAAGACGCCAGCCCCACCACCCTGAACAGGACGCGGTATAATGACTGATATCGACACCGGCACGCTTTGGTTCGTGATCATCGCCCTTGGTCTTGGCAGCTTTGGGCTGCGCTTTGTCTTTACCGGACTGGTGGGGGACCGCGAAATGCCCGCGTGGCTGTTGCGACACCTGCGCTATACGGCGGTGGCGATCCTGCCCGCTCTTGTGGCCCCGCAAGTGATCTGGCCCGCGGCCACGGACGGGCAGCTTGATCTCCCGCGTATGGCGGCGGCGGCGGCGGCGCTGACTGTGGGGGTGCTCACCAAAAACGTGCTGCTCGCCATTATCAGCGGCGCAGCCACGCTTTATGGTTTGCTTTGGTTACTGGGCTAGAAGCGACGCCTGTACGGCATCAATTACGTCGCCTTCGTCGTCTTCATAATATTTCGTCGTCTTCACGCCGGGCAGGCTGGCAAATTGTTCGCTGAGCTTGGCAGGGTAGAACGTCTTTGAAATACTCTCGAATCCCTGAACCTGCGTCAGGATATCAGAGGTCGCATTGGCGCAGAACGCCCCCGCCACCTGACCGTTTGACATCACAAGCTGCAAGATCTGTTCTGCCTGTGCGTTGCTGACCTGCAGCTCCTGGCTGACGACATGGTAGGTGCTGCGCGCATGAGAGGATTTGTACCCCTGTATCCACTTAGGCGTCATGCCGTACAGCACGTCGCCGCGTTCGATCACACGCGGATCACGGAAGGAACCGGCAGGGTCAAATATCACCTGCTGCGACCCGTTGACCACCAGTGCCGTATGGCCTCCGCTGCCGGTACGGTTGTTGATCATCGTCATCAACGTAATGGATTTTGGTCCCGGTGCCACATAAGCAGCCGCTGCGACTTCTGCGGGGGTGTTGTCGATCCCGGTATCATTCGCACAGGCCGCAAGCAGCCCGACGCAGGCCAAAGCCATCCAAACACGCATAGAAATATCCTGTCGGTTAGGTTTGCCCGCCTTAGCGCGCGAAGATCGCCATAAAGACCAGAATGGCAATAATCACGATGCACGACCATTTGACGAAGTTCATGAAGCTGTCAAAAGTCTTCTCGTGCGTGCTGGTGTCCATCGAGCCGTGTTCATGTTTGGCCATTTGCGCGATCCTTGTCTTAACGTGCGTATGATTTGGTCTGGGGAATACTGTATTCATTTGCCTATGTCACGGCATCAAAATGCGCGAGCTCAGGTGTTTTCGCCTGCGGGGGGCTCGTCTTGCGTCTCGAGGCCTTCGACCAGACGAAAACCGATGCGATTCGCGGGGGCTTCCTGCACCGCTTTGGGCAGCGCACGTAGGGCCACGTTCAACTGTGTGACATGCTGCACAAGCTGCATCCGCGCGCCGGTATTGTCCTTGCCATAAAAGGTCACGATATCGGGATCGAAATAGCCCATCCCCTCGATCCGCAACACGCCGGCGTCACCGCCTGCAAACCCCATGGCGACCTCGTGATCGCCGTCAAGCTGCTCTTCGAAATTCTTGAGGTACAGCACAACACGCTCATAGGCCCATTGCGCAGCTGATTTCTGCGCGGCAGGCTTTTGGGTCATCCCCTTGGGCACAGGCTGATCCGAGGCGTTGCGGCTGGAGGGGTCCGAATGCACTTCGTAAAGCCGTGGCAACGCGTCTGCTTCGATGGCTTCGGCAGCAGTCTTGATCTCGTTATCCATCGTTCAACCCTTTGACTGATATACCCACGCCCCGTCCTGCGCACGCAAGCTGCGCGTGGCGCGGCCCGTCTGGTACAGATGGCTAAGATGCGCCACCGCTTCGACCAACGCCAGACCGTATTCGCCCTCGCCGATGTTGCGTTTGAACAGGGTAGAGAAGCATTCCGACGCAGACTTGGGCTCTGCAATCGCCTTTTCCAGACGGCGCAGGGCGCTGTGGTGGTTTTCGATCAACTGGCGCATGCGGGTAGGCAGACCCGTGAACGGCAGCTTGTGCCCGCCAAGCACCAAATGATCCTCGCGCGCGAGCAGTGACAGACGGTCACAGGCTTCGATCCATTCGCCAATGGGGTCGGCCATCGGCTCGGTGGCATAGACCCCGACATTGGGGCTGATCGAGGACAGGATCTGATCGCCCGCAATCACCAGATTGTCGTCCCGGCTCCAGAAGGTGGCGTGTTCGGGGGCGTGGCCACTACCCATATGCACGTCAAACACGCGTCCCCCGATGGTGATCTCGTCGCCTTGCTTGATCCGCGTGAAACCCAAAGGCAGCGGCGACACAATATCGGCAAAGTTGAACGGCCGCTCGGAGGCGCGTTTCTCATATAGCGCGGCGTCCATACCCGACAGCTTGTAGAACGCCAGCGTTTCGGCCGGGGGTGTCTCTTGCGGGTCCAGCGTCAGCATTCGCGCGGTCAGCCATGCGGTGCGCGTTGTCACCAGCTCTGCCCCGTGTTCGGTCTGGAACCAGCCCGCCAACCCGATGTGATCGGGATGATGGTGGGTCACGACCACCCGCGACACCGGCTTGCCGCCCAATGGCCCCGCGATCAGGTCGGTCCACAGCGCCTTGGATTTTTTCGACGCAAAGCCGGTGTCGATGATCGTCCAGCTGTCGCCTTCATCGAAGGCATAGACGTTGACGTGATCCAGCTTCATCGGCAGCGGCAAACGCAGCCAAAGAATGCCGGGTGCGACCTCTATCGCGGCATCATGGGCGGGTGGCGTCTCCCAGGGGAAACGCAAACCGGTGGGCGCTGTATCAGGCATCAGGCGGCCAGTTCGTCAGCGGAAAGCGCGAAAAGATCGGCCTCGCCCGCCTGGGCATGGGCCAGCAGTCCGACGTGTTCCGGCAGCAAGCGCAGGATGTAGAACCGCGCCAGCTTTTCACGTGCGCCGCCCTTGTCAGCCAGCGCCGCCTTGAGGTGCAGATGCGCCCCAAGCACCCGCGCAAAGGCCCGCAGGTACGGCACAGCACCGGCAAAGCGCGTGTCCATATTCGATTGCTCTGTCAGCCAATCGGTCGCTTCGCGCAGCGTTTCCGAGGCCTGCCAGAGGGCATCCGCCATATTCGGGAATGTCTCGCGGGCCGCTTCGGCATCGGCTTCGATTTCATCTAGCAGACGGTTCGCCGCCTCGCCGCCGTCCATCATCTTGCGCGCCACCAGATCCATCGCCTGAATGCCATTGGTGCCTTCGTAGATGGCTGTCACACGTACGTCACGGCTGTACTGCGCGGCCCCTGTTTCTTCGATAAAGCCCATGCCACCGTGGACCTGAACGCCCATTTCAGCGACGGCCATGCCGGTGTCGGTGCCAAAGGCCTTGGCGATCGGGGTCAGGAAGGCTGCGCGGGCTTTCCATTCGGCCTGTCCGGTCGCGTTCGTCATGTCGATGGCCTTGGCGCAGCACAGCGCAATGGCGCGGGCGGCAAAGGTTTCCGCCTTCATCGTCATCAGCATGCGGCGTACATCAGCATGATCCACGATGGTGCCGGTGCCGTCGGGGCGTGATGTCTTGCCCTGTTTGCGGTCCAGCGCATAGGCCAGCGCGTGTTGATAGGCCGCTTCGGCGATGCCGATGCCCTGCCCGCCCACACCAAGCCGTGCGTTGTTCATCATTGTGAACATGGCTGCCATACCGCCCTGTTCGGCCCCAACCAGCCAGCCCGTCGCCTTGTCATACTGCATCACACACGTGGGAGACCCATGAATCCCGAGTTTGTGTTCCAGACTAACGACGTTCAGCGTATTGGCATTCCCAAGGCTGCCGTCCTCATTGGGCAGGTATTTCGGCACGAGGAACAGGCTAATGCCTTTCGTGCCCGCAGGCGCACTGGGCAGACGCGCGAGAACCAGATGGCAGACATTGCCGCCAAAATCATTGTCACCCCATGTGATATAGACCTTCTGGCCTGAGATCGCATAGGTGCCGTCGCCGTTGTCTTCGGCCTTGCTTGCCAGCGCACCCACGTCCGAGCCCGCTTGCGGTTCGGTCAGGTTCATCGTGCCGGTCCATTCGCCGCTGATCAGCTTGGGCAGGTACAGTTCCTTGATCGCGTCGCTGGCGTGATGTTCAAGCGCTTCGATCTGGCCTTGGCTCATCAACGGGGCAAGCTGCAAGGACAGGCAAGCCCCGCTCATCATTTCATTCACGGCAGTCGTCAGGGTCATCGGCAGGCCCATGCCACCGTATTCAGGGTCGGCGGACATGCCGATCCAGCCGCCTTCGGCCACGGCCTTGAACCCGTCAGCGAAACCGGGCGACGTGCGCACGACACCGTTCTCAAGCTTGGCGGGCGTCTGGTCACCTGCGCGTTGCAGCGGGGCCAGAACGTCATTGGTCATCTTGCCCGCTTCTTCGAGGATCGCGCGGGTGACGTCTTCGCTGGCATCTTCAAAACGTTCGGTCTGACGCACAGCGTCCAAACCTACGACATGATCAAACAGAAAGGCAAAATCTTCGACAGGGGCGCGATAGGGCATAGTTTTCCTCCGTTAACGCGTTCGTCTGCTTGGCAAACCGAACAGCGACCTGATAAGCCCAAGACGATACTTCGGGCTGTTGCGGCGAGAATGTCGCTCAAGTCTGCGTACCGCAACCCAAAACGCGGCGTCATCCCCATAAGAGAAGCCCATGACCGACATTCTACTTCCCGACCCCTCAGGCATTTCCCGCGCCGCCGCCCTTTTGCAACAAGGTGCACTGGTCGCTTTGCCAACTGAAACGGTCTATGGCTTGGGCGCGGATGCGCGCAACGGGACGGCAGTGGCAGGGATTTACACGGCCAAGGGACGGCCCAGCTTTAACCCGCTCATTATCCATGTCGCCGATGTGGATCAGGCACGCCAATATGGGCGCTGGTCCGACACAGCAGAGGTTCTGGCCAGCGCATTCTGGCCGGGGCCAATGACCCTCGTGCTGCCTCTAGCCGACGGGCACGGGCTATCGTCACTGGTGACAGCGGGGCTGGACAGCATCGCCATCCGCATCCCCGCACATCCTACGGCCCGCGCCATATTGCGGGCGTTTGGCGGGCCGGTGGCGGCCCCGTCTGCCAACCCCTCGGGCAAGATCAGCGCCACCACGGCGCAGCATGTCCTGTCGGGGCTGGAGGGTCGGATCGCCGCTGTGGTCGATGATGGCCCCTGCACGGTCGGGCTGGAAAGCACGATCATCGGGCTGAACCAGCCACGCCCTACCCTCCTGCGCGCAGGCGGTCTGCCGTCCGAAGCGATAGAGGCGGCGCTTGGGGGGACGCTGGATGTGGCCGACGGCGCAGAAATTATCGCCCCCGGCCAATTGGCGTCCCACTATGCGCCCCATGCCAGCGTGCGGTTGAACGCGCATGACGCAAAAGAAGACGAGGTCTATCTTGGCTTTGGCGCAGCGAAGGGGACTGGCGCGGATGATCTAACCCTGTCGGCCAGCGGCGATCTGGTGGAAGCGGCGGCGTATCTGTTTGACCGGCTGCACGCGCTTGACCGGCTGCGCAAACCCATCGCAGTGGCCCCGATCCCTGAAACCGGTCTGGGCCGTGCCATCAACGACCGTCTGCGTCGCGCGGCTGCTCCGCGTTGATCCACCTTGCGTTTGTTAGGCGCGCCCCGCTGTCGCGCTCAGCCCCAATGGGTCCACCCCGATAGAGGTCAGCGCCGCTTCCCATTTGCGTGCATCAGGCAGGGTAAACAGGATGTCAGTGTCGCAGGGGCAGGTCAGCCAGCCATTCTGCGCGATTTCGCCTTCCAGCTGGCCTGCATCCCAACCGGCATAGCCCAGCATCAACATCGCCTGTCGCGGGCCCTTGCCGCGGGCGATGTCTTCGAGAATATCAAGCGTCACAGTCACCGCCACGCCCTGCGCGATATCGGTCGTCTTCATCACCGACCGGTATTCGGCGCTGTGCAGTACGAAGCCACGCTCTGTCTCGACGGGACCACCGACATGCACCCCCAGACCGGTGATGTCGTCCATGTCCACATCACTAAGCCGGTCAAGCACGTCGCCCAGCTTGAGATCAGCGGCAGGTTTGTTGACGATCAACCCCATCGCGCCCTCGTCGTCATGCGCACAGATAAAGATCACCGAATGATCGAACCGAGGATCCCCCATGCCGGGCATGGCCACCAAAAGCTGGCCGGTAAGATCCATTGTCATGCTGTCGTTCTTTTGCGTCATCCCCCTAGCATGGCGTGCGCCCCTGCTGCTTACAACCCCTACGGCTGCAACGTTTCATAATGCAAACGTGACTTGGCAAACGGGGGGCAGTTGGCCCATGAAAGCACCATGACCAGAAAACTCCTTGGCCTGATGGCCGCTGCCCTTCTCGCCCCGATGCCTGCTTTTGCGATGGAGGTGATCCACGGGGAGATCCTTCAAGGTTGGGTGCTGCCCGATGGCAACCGCATGGCCGCGATCCGCATGACAGTTAAACCGGGGTGGAAGACCTATTGGCGTGCGCCCGGAGATATGGGCATCCCGCCCAGCTTTGACTGGTCCGGTTCACGCAACCTGTCGGCGGTGGCCGTTGAATGGCCGGCACCTACGGTTTTTCGCGAAACCAACCTGACGACCATCGGGTACAAGGATCAGGTGGTATTGCCGTTGCGGATTACGGTGCCGGAAAAAGGCGCCCCTGTGACCATGAACACCACGATTGATCTGGGCGTGTGCAGCGACATCTGCGTGCCCGCCTCGCTAGAGCTCAGCGGCGTTATCAACACAACCACGACCCGCGCCGATCCTGCCATCGCGGCCTCGCTCGCGCAGCGCCCGTATTCAGCGAAAGAGGCCCGCGTATCGGATGTCACCTGCACCATTGGCCGGACCGGCGAAGACCTGACACTGGACGCTGCTATCACGGTTCCGCCCTCGGGTGGACAAGAGCTGGTGGTGATTGAAACCGGCAACCCCGATCTATGGGTCAGCGAGGCCGACACGACGCGCAAAGGCAATACACTGCACGCGCGCGTGGATGTAGGCCATGTCAGCGGCGGCCCTGTGGCGCTGAACCGGTCGCATATCCGAATGACGGTTTTAGGCAGCAATCAGGCCGTCGATATTGTCGGATGCAACGCAGGCTGATCAGCCCGCTGCTTTCTTGCGCGACGAGGCATAGATCACGGCCCCCACGACATAGCCCGCCAGCGCGATCGCTGCGGCACCTGCCAAGAACAGCAGCAGCGCCGCGCTTCGTGGTGAGAGCACCCCTAGGGTGGGCACTATTTCAGCCAGCGCCGGATGCAAGCCGCCAGTCACCGCGACCCACCCCAGCGTCGCCCCGCCCCATAGAAGCATCAGCAGCCATAGCCCCAAAATACCGGTCCGCAGCCCCCCAGCCCGCGCCCGCATGGCGCGGCGCATCGCACGGATTTGACGGCCGATATCATGCTGTGCCGCGACCAGCGCAGGCACGACCAGCAGCACTAGGAACATGCCAAAGCCCAGACCATAGACCAGCGTGATCACAGTGGGTTTCAAAAATTGCGCCTGCTGGCTTTGTTCATAAAGCAGCGGTGCCATCCCAAGGACCGTCGTCAACGTGGTCAACATCACCGGACGCAACCGATCCGCTGCGCCGTCGATGATCGACGGGATTACCCCGCGCGTGGCACCATATTCGTCGATTGTCCCAACCAACACGATGGAATCGTTGATGATGATCCCCGTCATCCCTAGCAGGCCAACAACTGTGAACATGCTCAATGGGACCTCCCACAGGGCGTGGCCATAGATCGTGCCCACCAAGCCGAATGGGATCACCGCCATCACCACCATGGGGCGTGTCCAGCTGCCGAACACCCAAGCCAGCACAAGATAAATGCCCGTCAGCACAAGGATTAGCCCGGTCAACGCATCCGACAGGAAGGTATCCTCCTGCTCGCTCAGCCCGCCGATGCGGAAATCCACCTGACGTTCAGAGGCGATACGCGGCAGAATTTCGTCACGCAGGGTCGTCGTGATTTCGGTCGCGCGGGCGGGGTCATCCTCTGAGATATCGCCAGTGACTGATATCAGCCGGATACCGTTCTCGCGCCGTACCGTGCTGAACCCCGTACGCCGGTCCACGCTGACGATATCTGCCAGCGGCACATATTGCCCGCCCGGCGTACGCATCTGGGTACGCTCAAGGAAATCCGCGGTCAGCTCGCCCTCGGGCAGTTCCACGCGAATGGTGGCCGATCGGGGGCCATCTGGATAGGTCGCGGCCTCGATCCCGCCAAGACGGTGACGCAAGACCCGCCCCAACATATCAATCGTGAACCCGAGCGCTTGGCCCTGAGGCGTCAGATCGAGGATCAGCTCTTCTTTGTCGTAAGCCAGATTGTCCTGCACGGCGCTGACTTCGGGATATTGCCGTAGCGCATCCTGCAAATCCTGCGAGGCGGCTTTCAACACCTGTGTGTCGGCCCCATAGAACTGCACATCCAGTGCATCGCCGCCAGGACCGGAACGCCAGCCGCGAAAGCTTACGGTTTCTGCAAGCGGATGGTGGACCACGGCATCCTGCAAAGCCGCGACGAAGGCAAAGCTGGAATAGGGCCGCAGGTCCGCGTCGATCAGCTCGATCGAGATGCCGCCCAGCAAATCACCGTCCTTGCTGTCAGCCCCGTCGAGCCCGCGACCCGCGTTGCCCCCGACCTGCGCAATGACATAATCGATCGGATTGGTGCCATATTCCTCGGCATATTCCGCGCCCAGCGCTTCTGTCGCGCGTTGCATTTCGTGCATCATCGCCAGCGTATCGGCACGGGTGGCCCCATCGACCATGGCAAAGTTACCGGTTACCGACCCACGTTCGGGCGCGTTGAAAAATCGCCATTGAACGTCGCCTTGAATGAAAAGCGCCGCCTGAGACGCCAGCACTGCGACAACGCCCGCCAGCACCACATAACGCGCGCGGATAACTCCTGCCATGAAAGGGCGGAACAGCCGTTCGCGCACCCAGAGAAACCCGCGATTGACCACACGGCTGGGCAGGTCATACCACCGTTGCTTGGCCCCCGCTGCCATCGCATGCGCCATATGGTTCGGCAGGATCAAAAAGCATTCGACCAGTGACGCCGCCAGCACTGCAATGACGGTCAGGGGGATATCCCCGATCAGGCTGCCAAAGCGCCCGCCAACGGCCAGCAGGCCGAAGAACGCGATGATCGTCGTCAGGGTTGCGGCAAAAACCGGCATTGCCATGCGCCGCGCGGCGTTCTCTGCCGCTTGCATCGGGGGCTCGCCCAGTTCGTTATGCCGGTAGTCGGCATGTTCCCCCACAACGATCGCGTCATCTACAACGATCCCAAGCGTGATAATCAGACCGAACAACGAGATCATGTTGATCGTGATCCCACCCGCATACATTAGTGCAATTGCCGCGGCCATCGACGCCGGAATACCCGCGGCCACCCAAAAGGCCGTGCGCGCGTTCAGGAACAGGAACAGCAACCCCACCACAAGCGCGAGGCCCATCAAACCGTTATCAATCAGCAAATCCAACCTACCGGTAATTGCCTCGGCGCGCGTGCGGATCAGGTTGATCGCCACCCCCTTGGGCAGCATCACTGCCATATCGGCAGCGACCCCTTCGACGCTTTGCTGAATACCAATGGCATCCCCCCCGTCAGAGCGGTCAATGCGCACCGATATTGCCGGATCGTCGCCGACAAAATACCCCACCTCGCGGTCAGAGCCTTGTTCGATCACCCGCGCCACATCGCCCACCAACAGTGAAGACCCGTCGGCATTGCTGCGCAAGACGACACGCGACAAGGCGTCGGCACTGCGCTTGGCGGTCCCGGTGCGCACGCGGGCATTGGCACCGGTCACATCCCCGGCGGGGCTGGCATCGACCTCAGCAGCGATCGCCGCCGCGATCTCGGCCATCGTGATATTATAGCGGATCAAACGGAGAGAGGGGACCTCGATCAAGGTTTGCGGCGCGGCGACCCCCTGAATGGTGCTGCGGGTGACCCCCGCCGCGAAAAGACGCGTGACAAATTCATCTGCGAAACGGCCTAGCTGTTCCGCACTGATCGGGCCTGTGATCACGACATCGGTGACGCGGTCACGCCAGATGCCACGGCGCACCACAGGGTCTTCGGCATCTTCGGGCAGTGTGGCGACGGTATCTACGGCGGTTTGCACATCGGTCGCGGCGCGGGCCATATCCCAGTTCGGCTCGAACTCCAGCGAAATGGTGCCGCTGCCCTCACGCGACGCGGCGGTAGAACTCTCCACCCCTTCCACAGCCAGCAAGACAGGTTCAAGCACCTGAACGATGGCGTTGTCGACGTCATCCGCGCCGGCCCCCTCCCAGACGGTCGAAACCGAGACACTGTCGATGACCACATCGGGAAAGAACTGCGCCCGCATGTTGGGCGCAGCAGCCGCCCCGCACACAAGCAGCACCACGAGCAACAGGTTCGCCGCCGTCCGGTGACCCGTGAAATACGACAGGATTCCGCCTGCTGGGCCGGACATGCTACGGGCCATAGATCAGCCCCCCATCCGGCTTTCGATGCGTTCGATCACCCGCGCAGGGACCTGTGGCTCGGCCAGTTGCGCCAGAACCCGTGCCTTAGCATCCTGCGGCATCCGCGTGTTGCCTTCGACAAAGGCGACAAGCTTTGCCCGACGTTCCTTTGTCAGCGCGATCATTGCGGGCGCATCTACCTGCGCCGTGTCCCGAGCCCCCGAGCGCAACGGCTTTACCGCAATACCGGCCCCCAGCAGTGGCGAGCGGGCCTCGACGACATCGCGGCCCTCGATTGGTCCCCGCACCAAGACCTCATCCCCCACGCGACGCAACACAGAGACCTGAACGCTTTCAAGCCGGTTTTCCGGATCCAGTACCAACACTGCCCCCTGCGCATCCAGCGCCGAGCTGGGGATCCGAATGACGTCGTCCAATGCCGGTTCGCTCACCCGTACCGTCGCGAAATCCCCGGGCTTGAACCCCGGTGCTTGCGGCAGCGTGGCAAAGATCAACCGGCCACTGGCCCCCTCACCCGCCGCAGCACCTGCACGGGTAATCTGTCCATGTGCCTCAAGGTCGGCCCCCGCAACGTCGAGGCTTGCCGTAACATCCGCTTTGATCATCCGGCCCTGCGCATCCAGCAGGCGCGCGAATTGTGTGGTGGAAATACGAAAAGAAATCTCGAGATCATCCGGGGCAATCAACTCCGCCAGCCGTTCGTTCGGTGAAACAAGCCGCCCCTCAACAACCGAAGTCTCGCTCAGCGCCCCATGGAAAGGCGCGGTGATCGTGGTTTCCTTTAATGCGCGCTGTGCATCGGCCAACGCGATCTGCGCATTGGACAACAAGCGCACGGCCTGATCCACGCGGGCCTCGGTTTGGGTCACCACCTGACGTCGCGCCAGAACCGCTTGGCGGGCGCTTGATGCCGCAAGCTCTGCTGTCTCTGTTGCCGTCGCGGTCCCGACACCCCGTTCACCCAAATCGCGTTGACGTTCAAAGGCACCGATGCGCAAGGCGGCCTGTTCTTCGGCGGCGGCCAATTCGTCCCGCCCCAAGGCCAGCGCACGGTCGGCATCACGCCCCTCTGCCTCTGCATTGCGCACAGCGCTTTGTGCCCGCGCGACTTCAGCCAAAGCGTCCGATCGATCAAGACGGACGAGAACCTGCCCCGCGACAACCCGACCGCCGGCCTCGAATTCAGGCGCAAGCTCGACCACGCGCCCCCCGACGGCGGCGCGCAGCTCAAGTGTCCGGCGGCTTTGCACGGCCCCAAAGCTTTGCAAGATAGGCACTTCGGTGCCTGACACGGCGCGCACGACATTGACAGAAAACACCCGTTCACGCGGGGCGCGGTCAGGCGGCGCGTCGGTCAGCCGTTGCTGCACAGCCCCGCCGATAAGGTCCGCTGCCAGCAGCAAGAACCCCACCGTCGCGGCCGCCAGAAACAGCCCAATCATGCTTTGCCGTAAAAATCGCATCTTGCCCCGATCTTATCCATCTGTGGCAGCAGTTTACCCCGCACGCCCACAAAGAACAAAATCACAGTTGAGACAGCCACGCACGGCCTATCATACGCAGGCCCAGGCGGTTTCCATCGTTCTTCGTCCCAAAAATCGCAAAGGCCGCTACTTCCGGCGCTGGTGCTCGTCTAGGCGGGGCATGATTTCGACAAAATTACAGGGCCTATGGCGGTAATCGAGCTGCTTGACCAAAATCTCGTCCCACGCATCCTTGCAGGCACCCGGCGATCCGGGCAGCGCGAACAGATAGGTGCCTTGCGCGACCCCGGCAGTGGCGCGGCTTTGCACCGCAGAGGTGCCGATCTTTTGCATCGAGACGATGGTGAATACCGTACCGAAGGCGTCGATCTCTTTCTCGTAGACATCACGATGCGCCTCTACGGTGACATCGCGGCCTGTCAGCCCCGTGCCACCGGTACTGATCACCACATCAATCTCGGGGTCGGCACACCAAATGCGCAATTGCGCTGCTATCTCGGCCTGTTCGTCCCGTATGATGGTGCGTGCGGCAAGCGCGTGACCTGCATCGGCAATGCGCGCAACCAGCACATCGCCTGACCGATCATCTGCCAGGCTGCGCGTGTCTGACACCGTCAGCACGGCAATGCGCACAGGAATAAAATCAAGCGTGTCGTCGATCCGGCTCATGTCCGCTCCAATATTGCTAGCCGTGCGGCGAGGGCTATGAAAATACCGCTGCTGATCCAGCGCAGAGCTTGCCCGCCCCCGACCATCCGGCGGCCTAAACCGCTGGCAAACACACCGACCAAAGCGTTGATGATAAACCCGCCCAGCGACAGCACCGAGCCGAGCATCAAGAACTGTAGCAGCACTGGCCCCGCCTCTGGGACCACGAATTGCGGCACAAAGGCCAATACGAACAAGATCACCTTGGGGTTGGTCAGGTTCACGATCAAACCGCTGCGAAACGCCGATTTCGGCGCGGGCAAGACCGCAGGTGCCGCTCCGCTGCTACGCCAGGTCTGCACAGCCAGCCACAGCAGATAGCCGACCCCGATCCAGCGGATCACGTCAAAGGCCCAAGGCAGCGCAGCGACCACCGCACCCAAGCCCAGACCGGCCAGCGTGACATGTACCATCCCGCCAAGCGCGACCCCGGCACTGGCCGCGACCGACGCCCGCGGACCAAAGCGCATGCCCTGCCCCAGACAGAACATCATATCCGCACCGGGCGTGAGGTTCAGCGCCAGCGCAGCGGGTACAAAGGCCAGCACCGTAATCGGATCAACCATTCTTTAATTTCGCTTTCAATGACAGCAAATCGGCCCATGCCTCGCGTTTGAACTCGGGGCTGCGCAACAGATAGGCGGGGTGGAACATGGGCAGTGCGGGCAGCCCCTCCGCCTGGGTCCACTGCCCGCGCAATCGGGTGATTCCACGTTTGCCCAGCAACGCCTGTGCGGACCAATTACCAACGATCACCAGAACCTCTGGCTTGGCCAAGGCGATATGCCGTGCAAGAAACGGCTTCATCATCGCGATTTCATCGGGCTTAGGGTCGCGGTTCTGCGGTGGCCGCCAAGGCAGCACATTTGTGATATAGACAGGCGCGGTCTCATGATGCCGGCCCATATCGATCGTCGCCAACATCTTGTCCAACAGCCCGCCGGCACGCCCGACAAAGGGTCGCCCCTCGCGGTCTTCGTCGCGGCCCGGAGCCTCGCCAACAATCATGACGCGGGCCCCCGGCGTGCCATCGGAAAATACCAGATTGCGGGCCCCACGCTTGAGCTCGCAATGCTCGAACGCGGTCATCGCGGCGCGCAATTCATCAAGCGTGGTTGCTGCCGCGGCGGCACGTGTAGCTTCCGCCACCACATCAGGGCCAGAGGACGCAAGCGGCACAGGCCCCGTCTTGCCCTTTTTCGCCTTCGGTTTCTCGACCGCTGCGGGCACTTCGTAGCGGTTCACCGGCGCGTCACAAATCGCCTCGGTCGCGCCAAGTTCAATCTGCCAGTGCAAAAGTGCAAGCGCCTGATGATAATCCACTGATTCCATGTGCCCAACTTACGCGCTGATGCGGGCAATAAAAATGCCAAGTTCCAAATGGCCTTAAATCCAATTCCACCCCCGCCTCGGGATGACGCCGCCCGACGACTTGCCCCGCCCAGCGCCGCCGCCTATAACGCCAAAAATAACGTGGGGTCCGCCGTCATGAGTTTCGCACACCGCCATCTTCTGGGCATTGAACACCTGTCCCAAGACGACATTACCACCCTTCTTGATCTGGCGGACACATACGCCGATTTGAACCGCCAGCCTCATAAACACAGTGATGCGCTGAACGGGCTGACGCAGATCAACATGTTCTTCGAAAACTCGACCCGCACGCAGGCGAGCTTTGAGATCGCGGGCAAGCGGCTTGGCGCGGATGTCATGAACATGGCGATGCAGGCGTCGTCGATCAAAAAGGGCGAAACGCTCATTGATACGGCGATGACGCTGAACGCGATGCATCCCGATCTGCTGGTTGTGCGCCACCCCCAGTCCGGTGCGGTCGATCTGCTGGCGCAAAAGGTGAACTGCGCCGTGTTGAACGCGGGAGACGGGCGGCATGAACACCCAACCCAAGCCCTACTGGACGCGTTGACGATCCGCCGCGCCAAGGGGCGCCTGCACCGCCTTTCCATTGCCATCTGCGGCGACATCGCACACAGCCGCGTGGCACGGTCCAACATCATGCTTCTTGGCAAGATGGAAAACCGCATTCGCCTGATCGCCCCCCCGACCCTGATGCCGGCGCAGATCGGCGAATTTGGCGTCGAGGTGTTCGACGATATGAAAGAAGGGCTGAAAGACGTCGATGTCGTAATGATGCTCCGCTTGCAAAAAGAACGCATGGACGGCGGCTTTATCCCCAGCGAACGTGAATATTATCACAGATATGGTCTGGATGCTGAGAAACTGGCCCACGCCAAGCCCGACGCGATTGTCATGCACCCCGGCCCGATGAACCGCGGCGTAGAAATTGACGGAACGTTGGCAGATGACATCAATCGCAGCGTTATTCAGGACCAGGTAGAGATGGGCGTGGCTGTGCGCATGGCCGCGATGGACCTGCTCGCGCGCAACCTTGTGGACAGCCGCAAGGCAAACGCATGACCGCACGCCCGCCCGAAGAACACGACCTGCTACACTGGCGTATTTCGCCGCGGGCGTTCTTTTGGCGGTGCATGGCATTGGCTGTGCTGACCATGCTGTTCTGTCTGCCGCTGCTGATCTGGCTGGACCCGATTACATGGCTGCTCGCCTCGGTTCTGATCGCGGTTTTCTACATGTGGGTCTTTGACGAATTCCAGATCTGGTACAGAAACCGCAATACCGCCTGGCGGCTGACCAACCGTGCGCTCTACATAAACTCCCCCGATACCGCAGAGCCGCTTGTCCTGCCGCTGACCGATATCCGGTCAATCGGG
This sequence comes from Sulfitobacter litoralis, assembly GCF_900103185.1. GTDB lineage: Bacteria > Pseudomonadota > Alphaproteobacteria > Rhodobacterales > Rhodobacteraceae > Sulfitobacter > Sulfitobacter litoralis. The sequence goes on along the minus strand of NZ_FNJD01000002.1, from coordinate 202,093 downwards.
AAACTGTCGCTGTGGTCGATCACCCTTGGCTTGCCGGACGGCCAGCGCGTCACCCTGCCGCTGGTGCCGCAGCTGCGCGAGACCAAGGCGCGTCTTGCCCAAGCGATAGAGGCCACGCGATGACCGACAGATTTTGGCAAGACCTGCTAGAGCCGGACGAAGATCTATTGTGGACAGGTCGCCCCAAGCCAAAGCTGTCACTGCGCAATTTTCAGTTGCTCGGTCCCTTTGTCGGCGCAATCGGTACCGTGATCGCTGGCGCTTTTTTGCTGCAAGGCAACAGCTTGCCTGTGTCTCAATCGGTGGTCGTCGCGGTGATCGTCGCCCTGGTGGCCCTGTCGCTTTATCGCGGGATGACCCGCCTGACCGATCTGCGCCGCACCCGCTATGCGCTGACCAACCACCGCGCCCTGTTTTTCAAGCTGACCCGCGATGGCACCCGCGCCAAAGCTTTCCCCCGCAGCGCCGAGACGAAGCCCGATCTGCGTCCGACCAGCCCGCCCTCCGTTTTCTTTATCCGGCATGAACAAGCCGACAATCCCGCCCGCACCGCGCATCTAGGGTTTGAATATATCGAAGACAGCGACAGATTAAGTGCATTGATGGTAACTGCGTACAAAGGTGCACCCCGATGACACAACTTGAGATCCCCAAAGGCGAAATCGGCCAGATCCGTCTGTTTGCCGTAAACCGCCCGATTGACAAACTGGCCCGCGATCTGCGCGATGGCAGCAAGGAAGCGTTGATCGCCGATCTGCTTGGCCGTTCAGTACCCGAAGGCTCGGCCGAGCTTTTTCCCGTCTCCGACCTAACGGGCGTGGGGCTGGCGCGCTATCTGAATGATGGCTACGCCGTGCCCCCTGACCAGATCAGCCGCGACCGCGCCCGTTTGGATGCGCTGGACGGCTATGTGCTGTTGCTGTTTTCCTCGGCCTTTGAGGGGCAAGAGACGACGCTAAAGCTTGGTCCCGACCTGACCATGATCGGCACATACGGCGAGACCCAACCGGATATGTCCGTTATCCCGCTCGAGGCTGAATCCGCGCAACCCTACACCGGTGCTGCGGACATGACTCCGAAATCGCCGCCCAAGGGCGGGGCTGGTGGTATGATGGTGCTGCTGGCAGTCATCGTGCTGATCGGTCTTATTTTATGGTGGCTGCTGTGAAAGAACCCAAACCTGATCCCAAAATGTCGGGCCGCGTCGCCATGATCGCCCTGCTTGTCGCCTTTGGTGTGGCAGGCATGATGGTGCGGATCGGGTCCTGATCCAACCTGCCGCCGCTGCTGCGCCTCTGTTTCCTTAACTATGAAAGCCTCTCCATGACCCTGCATTTTATCAACGCGCAGCTGATCGACCCCGAAGCAGGCACCGTCACGCACGGCACGATCAAGGTCGAGAATGGCAAGATCGCGGCGATACTGGACGCGACCGCGTCGATACCGAGCGATGCGCAGATTGTGGATTGTCGTGGCAAGTACCTCGCCCCCGGGATCGTCGATCTTGGGGTCAAGGTCTGCGAACCCGGCGAACGGCACAAGGAAAGCTTTCGGTCCGCGGGATTGGCGGCGGCAGCAGGTGGGGTCACGACCATGGTCACGCGCCCTGACACCAACCCCACCATCGACAGCCCCGAAGTGCTGGAATTTGTCACCCGTCGCGCCAACGAGGCCGCGCCGGTCAACGTCGTGCCCATGGCCGCCCTGACCAAAGGTCGCGAAGGCCGCGAGATGACCGAGATCGGGTTTCTGATGGATGCGGGTGCCGTGGGCTTTACCGATTGCGACCGTGTTGTGACGGACACCAAGGTGTTTTCCCGTGCGCTGACCTATGCCCGCAGCCTTGGTGCGCTGGTCATCGCCCACCCGCAAGAACCGATCCTGAGCAAAGGAGCGGCGGTGACCTCTGGCAAATTCGCGTCGTTGCGCGGGCTGCCCGCCGTGTCGCCCATGGCCGAGCGCATGGGGCTGGACCGTGACATCGCGCTGGTCGAAATGACAGGTGCTCGCTATCACGCCGACCAGATCACCACCGCCCGCGCCCTGCCCGCACTTGAACGCGCCAAGAACAACGGGTTGGATATCACCGCAGGTGTCGGCATTCACCACCTGACGCTGAACGCGCTGGATGTGGCCGACTACCGCACCTTCTTCAAGCTCAAGCCACCGTTGCGCGACGAAGAGGACCGCATCGCCGTGGTAGAGGCCGTGGCCTCGGGGTTGATCGACATCATCTGCTCTATGCACACGCCGCAGGATGAGGAATCCAAACGTCTGCCGTTCGAAGAAGCCGCGTCGGGGGCCGTCGCACTGGAAACGCTGCTGCCTGCGGCCCTGCGACTGGTCCACTCAGAGATGATCGACATCGCGACGCTATGGCGGGCGCTGTCGTTCAATCCGGCGAAACGTCTGGGCCTGCCCGGTGGGCGCATGTCGGTGGGCGCCCCCGCCGATCTGGTGCTGTTCGACGACGGTGCGCCCTTTGTCATGAACCGCGAGACATTGCAGTCGAAATCGCGCAACACCCCCTTTGATGGGATGCGCATGCAAGGTAAGGTTTTGGAAACTTACGTTTCTGGCACCTGCATCTATAAGGCCTCCTGATTATGCCCCTGATCGATTCCACCCTATTCGTGCTCTTGTTCTGGGCTATTGCGGCCTATCTGGTCGGGTCTATCCCCTTTGGCATGGTGCTGACCCGCGCGATGAATCTAGGGGATCTGCGCAGTATCGGGTCGGGCAATATCGGTGCCACGAACGTACTGCGCACGGGCTCCAAGAAAGCGGCCGCGCTGACCCTGATACTGGATGGTGGCAAAGGGGCCGTCGCGGTATTGCTGGCGCGGCTCTTTGCAGGCGAAGACGCCGCACAGATCGCAGCACTGGCCGCGATGCTGGGGCATTGCTACCCGGTATGGCTGGGGTTCAAGGGTGGCAAAGGCGTAGCGACCTTCCTTGGCGTGCTGCTGGCATTGGCATGGCCCGTCGGCATCGCGAGCTGTCTGGCATGGCTGATCGCCATGGCCGTGACACGTACGTCCTCCATCGGCGGGCTTGCCTCGGCGGCGGCATCGACCTTCTTTATGATATTCCTGGGGTACGGCAGCGCCCTGCTGTTGGGCATCGTGCTCACCCTGCTGGTATTCTGGCGGCACCGTGAAAACATCAAACGCATCCGTGCGGGCACAGAGCCCAAGATCGGTGCCCAGAAAGACTGACCCGGTGACGGCCACCGTAGACGCGCGCTTTTTGGCCGCGTTCCACGCGCTGCCCGACGGCACCCACACCGGCAGATATCAAACCCGCCGCTATGTCTGGTCAAAAAGCACCTTCAACACAGGTAAAAGCTGGAAACTGGTTGCCGAGGAGTTGGGCGGTTCGGACTATATCAGTCTGAACCTTTATGCCCTCGCCAGCGGTACACGGCTTTACCCGTGCGAGATGCCCGCGGCCAAGGTTACTGCCTTTATCCGCGGGCTGGTCATCGAAAATTAGTACGAATAGTCGGCGTAGATCCGGCTGAGATCGCCATTCCATTTGCCGTTATAGTCATCCAAAAGCTCGTCGGCAGGTACTTTGCCCGTCTCGATGCTTTCCTTCAGGGCGTTCAGGAAATGGGTTTCGTCCGGAACCATGCCACCTGCGCCGCTGCGTGCGCGTGCTTTCAGGCCGTGCTCTGACAAGGCCACGGCCTCGCGCGCGATATCGTGCATGTTCACGCCGCCAACCTTGGCCTGCAACCCGTCAACAGACGCCGCCACGCGTAATGCTTCGCGGGTTTCAGCATCCCAGCCTTTGACCAGATCCCAAGCACCGTCCAGCGCCTGCTGGTCATAGGTCAGACCCACCCAAAACGCGGGCAGCGCGCAAAGCCGGCGCCACGGGCCACCATCGGCACCGCGCATTTCGATAAACTTCTTGATCCGCGCCTCGGGGAAGGCCGTGGTCAAGTGGTCCGCCCAATCGCTCAAGGTCGGGATCTCACCCGGCAGTGCGGGCAGCTTGCCCTTCATGAAATCACGGAATGATTGCCCCAAAGCATCAATGTATTTGCCGTCGCGGTAGACAAAATACATCGGCACATCGAGCGCATATTCCACCCAACGCTCGAATCCCATGCCGTCTTCGAATACCCATGGCAACGTGCCAGTACGCGCCGCATCCAGGTCGCGCCACACACGGCTACGCCAGGATTTATGACCATTGGGCTTGCCCTCGAAGAAGGGGGAGTTCGCAAACAAGGCCGTCGCTACGGGCTGCAACGCCAGCGCCACACGTAGTTTCTTGACCATGTCGGCCTCTGACCCGAAGTCGAGGTTCACCTGCACGGTGCAGGTCCGACGCATCATGACCCGGCCCATCGTGCCGACTTTGGTCATGTATTCGTTCATCAGTTTATAACGCCCCTTGGGCATCAGATCCATCTGGTCATGTGACCATTCCGGCGCAGCGCCCAGACCAATGAAACCGGCCCCGATGCGGTCTGCTACATCGCGCACTTCGCGCAGGTGCGCATTCACCTCGTCGCACGTCTCGTGGATGGTTTCGACAGGGGCACCCGACAGTTCCAGCTGGCCGCCCGGCTCAAGCGAGACATTGGCCCCGTCCTTGACCAAACCAATCAGCTTGCCGCCTTCTTCGACAGGGTCCCAGCCGTGACCGTCGCGCAGGCCTTCGAGCATGGCGCGGATGGAACAGTCGCCCTCATAGGGCAACGGCAACAGCGTCTCTTTGTTATAGCCGAATTTCTCGTGCTCGGTACCGATGCGCCAATCTTCTTTCGGCTTGCACCCGTCTGCCAGGTAATTGACCAGTTGGTCGTAACTTTCGATCGGGCCGCCGCCGGATTGAGGGATGGACATGTGGGGTGGCTCCGAATTCAATTTCTGTGGTCTTAGGGATGGTGCGATTTCTGCGGGGTGTCAATGCAACAGGGTCGAAACCGGGCGCATCGACCGACGCTCCCAGATCACGACCGACAGGGTCTTGTCGTCTGCCAATTCCGCCAACATGCGTTCGGTGCGAAGTCCCGGCAGCGCGGCAAAAGCGTCAAACAGCGCGTCTGCGCCAGCCGCATCCACGGGGATCATCACGGGATTTTGTCCGGGTTGTTCCAGTTTCCAATGGGCTGGATAGGCACCGCGTTCAAGGCTCAGCCGCTCCATCTCGCGCAGGGCGATGACCCCGCCTGTCAGCGGTCCAAAATAGGCGATCTGCCCCTCATCCACCTGCACTGCGCCTGCGCCAAGGCTGGTCTTGCGAAACCTGACCCGCTGGCCGCCGATCCAGACAAAGACCACCCCCGCAAGGATCAACGCATACCCCGGTATCGCCAGCAGCAGCCCTGGCCCCATCACGAGCCAAAGCCCGACCAGCGCCACCGCAATGCCGCCCAGAACCTCACGCCAGCGCCACAGTTCGGCCTTTGCCTCAGGTCGCAAAAAACTCATCGCCCTCTCCCGATACCGGCTTCATTTTGCCCGTTAAACTCCACGGGGGCGTGGGGGTGTGAAACCCCCACTTCGACAGGCGACACACACACGGCGCTCACGTCCAATCCCCCAAGGTCTTCTGCCACAACGTCATCGCCGCCACCGCAGCGGTATCCGCCCGTAGGATCCGAGGGCCCAACGCCACGGGGCGGGTCCACTCCAATCCGTTCAACCGTTTGCGTTCAGTGACAGAAAATCCGCCCTCCGGCCCGATCAGAATGGCCCAGGGACCAGGCTGTGCGGATGTCAGATCGCCCTCTTCGCCGGCCAGTGCTTCGTCGCAGAACATCAAGGATCGCTCAGGCTCCCAGCTGTCGATCAACCGATCCAAACGGACCATTTCAGCAACTTCGGGTACGAAAGTACCCCCGCATTGCTCTGCCGCTTCTATCGCATGGGCCTGCAACCGGTCGCGTTGCACGCGGCCCGCATTGGTAAATTCACTTTGCACCGGCACAATACGACGTGCGCCCATTTCAGCAGCTTTCTCGACAATGAAATCCGTGCGCGCCTTTTTGATCGGCGCAAAGATCAGCCACAGGTCGGGCGGCATTTGCAGCGGTTTGGTCTGCTCGGCACAGACCATCACGCCACCGCGCTTGCCTGCCTCGGCGACCTCGGCACGCCATTCGTCATCGATGCCGTTAAACAGCAAGATAGACGCCCCGACCGCCTGGCGCATCACGCCAAAGAGGTAATGCGCCTGCGCCTTATCCAAAGGAACGGATTGCCCCTGCCCCAGTGGATGATCTACATAAAGTCTGATTTTAGCGTTCATGGGCACAGATATATGCACGACACCTCGCCGACACCAGATGGCAATGATGCGGCGCGCGTCGTCGATGCCCCTGCGGACAATTGGGTCGACCGTTCTGCCCCGCGTTTCACCCGACCTTTTTTGCGGCTCAGCCGCGCGGATCGCCCCATCGGGACGTGGCTTTTGCTGCTGCCGTGTTGGTGGGGATTGACGCTTGCGATGCTGTTTGACCAGCAGCCGCGCTGGTTCGATCTGTGGATATTTATCGGCTGCGGTGCGGGTGCATGGTTGATGCGCGGCGCAGGTTGCACATGGAACGACATCACCGACCGCCATATCGATGACAAGGTTGCACGCACCCGGTCGCGGCCGATCCCGTCGGGACAGGTCAGCGTCAAAGGCGCCTTGGGCTGGATGATCGCGCAGATGCTGATCGCGCTGTGTATCCTGCTGTCCTTTAACGGAGCAGCGATTGCACTTGGTGTGTTGGCCTTGCTGCCAGTCGCAATCTATCCCTTCGCCAAGCGCTTTACGTGGTGGCCCCAGGTCTTTTTGGGCATCGCTTTTAACTGGGGGGCTTTGCTGGCCTGGACCGCCCATACCGGCAGCCTCGGCGCGCCTGCGGTTGTGCTTTATGCTGCTGGGATCGCGTGGACACTGTTCTACGACACGATCTATGCCCATCAGGACACAGAAGACGACGCGCTGATCGGTGTGAAATCGACCGCTCGCCTGTTCGGTGACAACACCGCCCAATGGCTGCGCCGGTTTTTGATGGGCACCGTGGGCCTGATGGGGCTGGCCGTGATCTTTGCCTTGCGTGATTCTGCATCGTTTCTGGCGTTGATCATCGCGCTGTCAGGTCCGTGGGCAATGGGCTGGCATATGGCATGGCAGCTGCGTAGCGTCGACATCAACGACAATGATAAACTTCTACGGTTGTTTCGCGTTAACCGCGATACCGGCATGATCCCGCTGGTATTTTTCGCCGCCGCCCTTTTGGCCTGATTGCACCCCTGCCCCCGCAGGCGTATCAAAGCCTCCAATATCAACGGTCTCAGAAACGAGTTTATGCGCCTATCTGTACTTCTGATCATCGCGATGACCTTTACCGCTGCAGCATCCGTCTCTTTGGTGGCGGCAAGCTTTTCAGTCACATTGATCGAGGAGAACTCCGAGATCGGCGTTCGCGATGCCCTTGATGTAAAAGAGATGACATGGGCGGAGGTTGAGGCAGACGGGCTTCAGGTCACGCTGTCGGGCACGGCACCGAACGAGGTCGCCCGCTTTAATGCGCTCAGCACGGCCGGCACGATCGTTGATGCTGCGCGTGTCATTGACCAGATGGAGGTGACGGCGCAGGCCGCCATCGCCGCGCCAAAATTCTCGGTCGAGATTCTGCGCAATGATTCTGGCGTGTCCATCATCGGGCTGATTCCCACCACCACGGACCGCGACGCTGCCATTGACCGTTTCAAATCCATCGCGGGTCAGGACCATGTGGCTGACCTGCTGGAATCCGCGAACTACCCGGCCCCCGACGGCTGGGAGGACGCCTTTGGATTTGCCATCTCGGCGATCGGAAAGCTGCCCCGCGCCAAAGTCTCTGCCGCGGCAGGTCGTGTGTCGATCACCGCCATCTCCGACAGCGCAGAGGCCAAGGCGCGTCTTGAAAACCAGCTCAAACGCGCGGCCCCTTCGGGGCTCGTGGTCACACTGGATATTGCTGCCCCCCGCCCGGTGATCACGCCCTTCACGCTACGCTTCCAGATCGAGGAAGGCAGCATCGGGTTTGACGCCTGCAGCGCGGACACCGAACAGGCCAGCGCCCGCATCCTCAAAGCAGCCGTCGCAGCCGGGGCCCCCGGTTCTGCCCGTTGCACCGTGGGGCTTGGTGTCCCAAGCCCGCGTTGGGCCGAAGCGGTAGAGAAAGCGATCGGCAGCCTTGCCAAAATCGGCGGCGGATCGGTCAGCTTTGCCGATGCCGACATTAGCCTGATTGCCGCCGAAGGCACCGAACGCGCCGTGTTCGACCGTGAAGTCGGAGAGCTGGAGAACGCCCTGCCAGACGTCTTCGCGCTGAAAGCAAGCCTGCCCAAGGCCGTAGACCCCGATGCGGGACCGCCTGAATTCGTCGCCACCTTGTCGCCCGAAGGTCAGGTGCAGCTGCGCGGTCGCCTCAGCGACGACGCGCTGCGCGAACTGGCCGACAGCTACGCCAAGGCAAGCTTTGGCTCTGACAAGGTCTATACCGCCGCGCGCATCGTCGACGACCTCCCAGCCGATTGGCCGACCCGGGTCCTGTCCTCACTGGATGCGCTGTCCAAGCTGGCGAACGGCACCGTGATCGCCACCCCCGACAGTGTCAGCGTCACCGGCAACACCGGAAACCCTGATGCCAGCACACAAATTGCAACCCTGCTGGCGGGCAAACTGGGCGAAGGCAAGGACTACGAGGTCAAAGTTACCTACCAGGAAAAGCTGGACCCCGTTTTGGGACTGCCCACGCCACAGGAATGCGAAGCCGAGATCGCCAAGGTCGTCGCCCAAGGCAAGATTAACTTTGAACCCGGCAGTGCCACGATTGATTCGTCGGCCCTTGGGACGATGGATAAGATCGCTGAAATCCTGAAGGATTGCCGCGACATTGCACTTGAGGTGCAGGGCTATACCGACAGTCAGGGCCGCGAGGAAATGAACCTTGCGCTCAGCCAGTCGCGCGCGCAATCGGTGTTAAACGAACTGCGTGCCCGTCGCGTGATTACCGGTTCATTCGTTGCCAAAGGCTATGGCGAAGACTCCCCTGTCGCCTCTAACGATAGCGAGGATGGCCGCGAAGCGAACCGCCGCATCGAATTTAAATTGATCAGTGAACAAACGACTGCGGATTCTGATGAAACAGCGCTGGAAAACGGCGCGGATACAGGCGATACAGGCGATACAGGCACACCATCCGACCAGACCCAAGAAGGCAACTAACATGAGCAGAACCGAATTTGTCATCGCGACAGCGATTATCCTATTCGTCGCCTTCTGTCTTGGATGGTTCGCCAACTGGCTACTGCACCGGTTCACCCGCGTTGCCGCAGACGATGTCGCGCAGCTTGATCGGATGAGCCAGGAATTGCACGAAGCGGAAGAAACCCGCGATCAGGCAATCACCTATCTGCAACAGCGCGAGGCCGAGCTGACCAACCAGCTTAACCAGACCGAAGCAGAATTGCGTGCCGCGATGGACGGGCTACGTGATGCACGCCACGAGGCGGAAGAAATGCGCGCTTATATCGATCGCCAGCAGGCCAGCTAAGGGCCCGGCTGGTCCGCTACCAACGTGCCAGCGCGTCTTCGTCCTCTGATTTGGACGCCACCCAATCCGCACCCTTTTCAGTAATCTCGCGCTTCCAGAACGGAGCGCGCGATTTCAGGTAGTCCATCAGAAACTCTGCTGCCTCAAACGCATCCTTGCGGTGCCGCGCAGCAGTGGCGACCATCATGATCATCTCGCCGGGCAGCAACCGACCGAACCGATGAATGACCAGTGCATCCCCTAGCGAAAAACGGGCCATCGCGGTCTCTGCCATCTCGGTCAGGGCCGCTTCAGTCATGCCGGGGTAATGTTCGATCTCCATCGCTTTTAACGGATCATCGGGCAGATCCCGCACGATTCCCGTAAACGTCACAATCGCGCCCATATCACGGTGACCGGCGGCGAACGCCTGCGTTTCTTGTCCCAGATCGAACGGGGCGTCCTGAACCGAGATTTTCATCCTAGCCCCCTGTCATCGGCGGGAAAAATGCCACTTCGCGAACACCTTCCAACGACGCGTCAAAATCGGTCAGCTGCTGATCCACTGCCACCCGAAGGCCAGCAAGATCGGAAAACGCGACAGCATAGCGTTCCTCGCGGGCGCGCAATTCGTCGACCAACTCCGCGACATTGCGGGCAGTTGTCTCTACCTTCTCGCGGGGAAGACCGATGCGTTCGCGCACCCATGCAAAGTACAAAATATTCATCAGCGTGGCTCCACCAAATGGGGCAGGGATTTGCGAAGGTAATCATAGCCGGTGATTGCCGTCAGCGCCGCTGCAATCCACAGCAGAACAAGCCCGACACGGCCGGCCCAGATCATTCCGTGGAACTTCCATGTCAGTCCCAGAACGTCTTCTTCCTCGCCCGAAAGAATAGCGCTGACCATCGCGTTATCCATGCCGAAGATCGACATGCCGAAATAGTGTTCGAATAATCCCTGACCAAACAAAACCGCAATCGCAACCATCTGTGCTGTGGTCTTCCACTTGGCCAAGGCTGTCACCTTCAATGTGCCCGACACATCGCCTAGAAACTCGCGCAGGCCGGAAACGAAAACTTCGCGGAACAGGATCACGGTGGCGGGCAAAACCAACCACGGCGACCAGCTTGAGAAGGCGACGATCACCATCAGCGCGATCACCACCATCGCTTTGTCGGCAATCGGATCAAGCATGGTACCAAGCTTGGTCTCTTGCCCCCAGGCGCGCGCCAGATAGCCGTCAAACCAATCGGTCACCGCTGCGGCAATGAACAGGAACATCGCCAGAGCGTCCGCATAGGGTCGCGTAAAATACAAGAACATCACAGCCACGCTCGGGGCTGCGACAAGACGCATCAGCGTCAGGATATTTGGGATATTCCACTTCATTCTGTCACCCTACAGCGCCAAGACGACAGGGGAAAGTGCCAAGACATCGCCTTCATTTTGCAAAGTAAACTCCCCGCGGAGCGTCCCGCCCTTACCGCCACCCGAAGGCCGAAACCCCAAACTACCCGCGTTCATGGAAAAACGCATAAATTCGTTCAGCCAAAGCTACTGACACGCCATCGACAGCCTTCAAGTCGCTCAGGTTGGCGCGCCCCACCGCCTTGGCAGATCCGAAATGTGCCAGCAAGGCCCGCTTGCGCGCCGCACCGACACCAGGCACATCGTCCAGTGGCGTTGCCCCAACGGCTTTCGCGCGTTTCGCGCGGTGCGTGCCGATGGCGAACCGGTGGGCCTCATCGCGCAAACGTTGAATGAAATACAGCACCGGATCGTTGTGCCGCAGCGCCATGGGCCGCTGTCCCACACGGTAGAATTCCTCTTTGCCCGCATCGCGGTCCACGCCCTTGGCGACGCCCACCATCGGAATATCTTCGACCCCGTATTCGCGCATGATCGATGCGACAGCGCTCACCTGCCCTGCCCCGCCGTCGATCAGCAGCAGGTCTGGCCACATGCCAAGGCTGCGGTCTGGATCCTCTTTTAACAGCCGCTTGAATCGGCGCGTCAGTACCTCTTTCATCATGCCGAAATCGTCCCCCGGCGTCAGGTCATCGCCGCGGATATTAAACTTGCGATACTGGTTTTTCATCATCCCTTCGGGGCCGGCGACGATCATTCCCCCGACGGCGTTTGTGCCCTGAATGTGCGAGTTATCGTAGACCTCTATCCGTTGGGGCGGTCCCGGCAGACCAAAGGCGTCGGCGATGCCTTTCAGAAGGTTCGTCTGGGTCGCAGTCTCTGCCAATTTGCGCGCAAGGGATTCGCGGGCATTGCGCAGTGCCCCATCCACCAGTTCCGCCTTCTCGCCGCGTTGGGGCACCACGATATCAACCTTGCGCCCCAGTTTGCCCGACAGCGCTTCGACCATCAGGTCAGGGCTTTCGATCTCATTCGACAAGATCAGCTGACGCGGCGGCTCACGGGTGTCATAGAACTGGCCAATAAAGGCCTCCAGCACTTCGGCGGCATCCACGTCGGGTCCGACACGGGGGTAGTAGTCGCGATTCCCCCAGTTCTGATTGGCACGGATAAAGAAGACCTGCACGCAGGCCTGCCCCTGATCCAGATGCAGCGCGATTATGTCGGCTTCGGCCACCCCTTGCGGGTTGATACCTTGGGCTGTTTGTACTTGCGTCAAGGCTTTGATGCGATCCCGCAATGCAGCGGCGCGTTCAAACTCCATCGCTTCAGAAGCCTGCGCCATCTCGGAAGCAAGCCGCCCTTGAATATCAGTCGATTTGCCGTTCAGGAATTTCTCGGCGTCCTGCACGGTTTTGCGATATTCGTCGGGCGAAATCTTACCCACACAAGGGGCAGAACAGCGTTTGATCTGATGCTGCAGACAAGGGCGCGAACGGCTTTCGAACATAGCATCGGAACAATCGCGCAGCAGAAACACCCGTTGCAGCTGGTTCAGCGTCCGGTTGACGGCACCGGCACTGGCAAAGGGGCCATAGTAATTGCCCTTTTCCTTCTTGGCCCCGCGGTGCTTTTTGATCTGCGGATAATCATGGGTGGCTGTTACCAGAATATTGGGAAAGCTTTTGTCGTCGCGCAGCAGCACGTTGAACTTCGGCTTGAGCTGCTTGATCAAATTCTGTTCGAGCAGCAGCGCTTCGGTTTCTGTTTTCGTGGTTAGAAACATCATCGACGCGGTGTTCGAAATCATCCGCGCGATCCGCCCCGAATGCCCTGACGGGCGCGCGTAATTGCTGACGCGTGCGCGCAGGTTCCGCGCCTTCCCCACGTAAAGAACACGGCTTTCCGAATCTAGCATGCGGTACACGCCGGGCGAGCCGTCAATCGTTTTGAGGTACGAATGAATCACCTGATGGCCGGTCTTCGGGTTTTTGTTAGCGTCTGACATTGATTCGAGCGTCCGGAACTTTTGGCTGCAACAGTGTTAATGGCGAAACAAGGTTAAACATACCCACGACTCTTGTGGATAACCTTGCAGATAACTTTCATGGAAATACAAAATCCCCATGTAACATTGGGCCTTTCGGTGTTTGCCTAAAATTTAGGCACGCTTTTAAGTCATTGAAATATATCATAATTTTAATTAACACCTTGCAACCCACTGATAATGCGATCCTTTTTGTAACAGTTTCGCTTCGGCTGTCGCGGCAGTGCAAAACTTTACTGGAAAGCCTATTCGAGCCCTTGCACGTCGGGTGTTTTCCAGCCTAGGTGCTGCCCCCCGTCGGTACAAATCAACTGCCCCGTTACCGACGGTGCATCAAGGAAATAGCCCAATGCAGCAGTGATATCCGCGGGATTCGCCCCGCGCTCAAGAATCACCTTCGCGCGCTGACCGGCGAAATGAGCGTCCGTCTGCTTGGCCCCTTTCAGGGTTGGCCCTGGCCCAATCGCGTTCACCCGTATCACTGGTGCCAACGCTTGCGCAGATGTCTGCGTCAACGCCCACAGCCCCATCTTGCCGATGGTATAGGTCATGAACTCTGGCGTGAGCTTGCGCACACGTTGGTCCAACATATTTACGATCAAGCCCGCCGCGAAAGGTTCGCCCTGCGCGTCGGTCTTGGCCTCTAGGTTCTGGGCGGCCATGGCTTGGGTCAGGACAAAAGGCGCGCGCAGGTTGCTCCCGATATGTCGATGCCAACTCTCCTCGGTCGCGGTTGAGATATTGTCATATTCAAAGATCGACGCGTTATTCACAAGGCAGGTAATCGGTCCGCCAAGCGCCTCTGCTGCACGGGTAAGCAGCGCCTGCGTGGCGGCTTCATCCAGCAGATCAGCCTGCAAGGCCACGGCGCGTTGACCTTTGGCTTTCAGCGCAGCTACGACCTCATCAGCCGCTACGGATGAACTGTTGTAGTGCACCGCGACATCATATCCGCGATCGCCCAGATACAGCGCCATCGCACGTCCAAGGCGCGCCCCTGCTCCGGTTACCAACGCATGTTTCATATCGCACCTCTTTAGAGCAAAATCGCCGCCATATACCCTGCATAAATAGCGCAAAGCAGGATGCCCCAGAGGCGGGTGATATCACGCCGCAGATAAACAAAGGGGATCAACATAAGGGACGCACCCAACATCACCCACAGATCAATCCGCAAGAATTCCGGATCAACAGTGATCGGTCCCACAAGGCTCGCCACCCCGATGATGCCGAGAAGATTGAAAAGGTTCGACCCGATCACGTTCCCCAAAGCGATATCAGCCTGACGCCGGAGCGCGGCCATCACGGTCGTCGCAAGCTCTGGCATCGAGGTGCCGATGGCCACGAGCGTCAGACCGATGACCGTATCGCTCACACCATACGCCCGTGCGATGATCGACGCATTGTCGACCAGCAGTCCTGCACCAAGCGGCAGCCCCACAAGCCCGAGCACCAGAAACACAGCGATACGCCAGCCCGGCATATCAGGGTCTGCCCCCTCGGGCTCGTCCAGATCACCGACGTCAGCGCCCTTGCAAGCGTGGCGGTGCTTTCTGCTGTCACGGTACATATCGAACAGAACAAAGGCCAACGCCCCCAACAGGATGAAACCGGCCCACAGATCAAACACACCGCGCATGGCAAGCGCGATAAACAAAAGCGAGGCGATGATCATCATGTTGAAGGTTTTACGGGTGTTGCATTCAGATGTGTGCATCGTGGCTAACAAGGCCGGCACGCCCAACACCAATAGAATGTTCGCCGTGTTCGACCCCACAACGTTGCCCAGAGCGATCCCCGGAGCATTATCCAACACCGCTTTAATCGACACCAGCAGTTCAGGCGCAGACGTCCCGAAAGCGACAATCGTCAGGCTGACGATCAAAGCGGGCACGCCAAGGCGCAGGGACAGGTTCACCGCCCCTTTTACCAGCGCATCCCCGGCCAGCAACAAAATCACCAGCCCCAAAACACTTAGAACCCAAGGCATAATCATCCGCGTTTACCCCCGCATCCGCACGGAGATTTCCCAATGCGATAGCGTCCACAATTGTTACATTTCGTCTGGCTCAGACGCTTGCTGCCTAGCCAGTGCATTTTTCCGAACCATGCAAGCGTGCCCATGGCGACCAGAAACAATAAGACAATTTTAAAGATCATGCGTCAGAGCCCAAACCGCGCATAGGCCGCGCGTTCTTCGATACTGTCTACCGCGTCGCCGATGACCTGCGCGCCAAAGCGGGACAACAGCCCCTTCTTCGTGCCGTAGCGGTTGAATTTCACCTTGTCGCCAAAACGTTGTTTTATCATCGGCCGAAGATGACCGATGCCATCGATCAAGCCCAGTTCGGTTGCACGCTTCGCCAGCCATACCTCGCCAGTAAAAAGATCCGTATCAGGGGCCAGTTTTGCGCCGCGACGTGATTTTACGTGGTCGATGAAATTCTCGTGGATGTCGTCCAGCAGTTGTTTCAGCCGCGCGACGTCCTCGGGCTTTTCGGGGCGGAAAGGGTCCAGCATCGATTTCGACTGACCAGCGGTATAAACCCGCCGTTCAACCCCATGGCGCTGGATCAACTCGTCCGCGCCAAAAGATGCCGAAATGACACCGATCGACCCCAAAACAGAGCTGGGATCGGCATAGATTTCATCTGCCGCCGCAGCCAACCAATATCCGCCAGATGCCGCGACATCTTCGACAAAGGCGATGACAGGGATGTTCTTTTCCTCGGCCAAGCGACGGATACGCGCGCCGATCAACGAAGATTGGACAGGGCTGCCACCGGGGCTGCTGATCTCAAGCACGACAGCAGCGGGCTTACCGCGATTGAAGGCTTTATCGATGGCAGGGCCGATACCGCTGTCGTTCAGGCCACCGCGTGTGCGGCCACCAATCACACCAGACAACCGCACCACGGAAACCGTCGGGCGGGAGGCCAAAAAGGGAAGGTATTTTCTCATACCTTCCCATGTAGAGTGCACCATACCGGCAAACAAGGAGGCCACGCGAGACTTACTGCCTAATCCGCCAGCCGGTCCGGAAAATCCAGCCAATCACCGCCAAACACAGCGCCGTAAAGCCTGCAATGGCAAACAAGCTGGTCACAATTGGTACATCTGCCGATCCGAAGAATGCCCAGCGAAAGCCCGAGATCAGATAGACCACAGGGTTGAAATGCGAGATCACCTGCCACACCGGCGGCAGCATGGAGATCGAATAGAATGACCCCCCAAGGAAAACCAAAGGCGTCACGATCAGCAACGGGACAAGCTGCAACTGTTCAAAGTTGCCCGCCCAAATACCGATGATGAATCCCATCAACGAAAAGCTGATGCAGGTCAGCACCAGAAAGGTCACCATCCAGATAGGATGCTGAATGGTGATATCTACAAAGAAAAACGCCGTAATCAGAATGATCACCCCGATAAACAACGCCTTCGTCGCCGCTGCCCCGACATATCCGCAAACAATTTCGATAAAGTTAACGGGCGCAGATAAAAGCTCGAACACCGTGCCGATAAACTTGGGGAAATAGATCCCAAAGGACGCATTCGAGATCGACTGCGTGATGACGCTCAGCATGATCAAACCGGGCACGATAAACGCACCATAGCTGATGCCCTCGACCTCTTGGATACGGCTGCCGATGGCGGCACCAAACACCACGAAATACAGCGATGTGGACAGCACTGGCGAGATCAAGCTTTGCGTGATAGTGCGAAAGAAGCGCGCCATTTCAAATGCATAGATAGATTTGACTGCGATCCAGTTCATGCCGCGTCCTCCTTTACCAGATCGACGAAAATATCCTCGAGACTGCTTTGCGAGGTCTCTAGATCAGACAGAACCAAGCCCGCAGCCGCCACGTCAGATAGGAGCTTCGTAATCCCCGTTCGCTCTGCCCGCGTGTCATAGGAATAGATCAGCGCGTGCCCGTCGCCAGACAGGGTCAGCGCATCAGACGCAAGGCTTGCGGGAATTGCGTCAATCGGCTGGGTCAGTTGGACGACCAGTTGCTTTTTGCCCATACGCGACATCAGCTTGTCTTTATCCTCGACCAACAGCAGCTCGCCGTGGGCAATCACACCGATCCGGTCGGCAATCGCCTCGGCTTCTTCGATGTAGTGGGTTGTCAGAATGATGGTGACGCCACTGGCCTTTAGATCGGCGACGATGTTCCACATATCGCGGCGCAGCTCGACGTCGACACCGGCGGTGGGTTCGTCAAGGAACAAGACCCGAGGTTCATGCGCCAATGCTTTGGCGATCAGGACGCGCCGCTTCATCCCACCGGACAAGGCACGAATCTGACTGTCTTTTTTGTCCCACAACGACAGCTGCCGCAGAATCTTCTCAATTGCAGCATCATCTTTGGGCTTACCGAATAACCCGCGCGAGAAGCGCACAGTGCTGATGACTTTCTCGAAGGGTTCAAGGTTGATCTCTTGCGGGACCAGCCCGATCATCGAGCGTGCGCCACGGTATTCGGTGACCGTGTCAAAACCGCCCACCGTAACGCTGCCGCCAGTGCCGGTTGTAATTCCGCATACCGTTGAAATCAGGGTCGTTTTTCCTGCGCCATTGGGGCCAAGCAAGGCAAGAATCTCGCCCTCACGGATGTTCAGCGACACGCCTTTCAGCGCCTCGAACCCATCTGCATAGGCCTTGCGCAGGTCGGTAATCTTTACGATGTCGGGCATTGGCGTCTCCGGTGTTGTTGGCCGGAAACTAGACTGATTACGGCAGAGTGAACAGGCCCAACCCGTCAGCTTTTGCTGCGACCGAACCAGCCCTTTTTCTCTGCAGATGCCTCCGCCCCTTCAACGGCCTCGGCAGATACCGCCTCCGCGGGGCCTTCAAGTGTCTCTTGCAGGTTATTAAAAAACTGATCCGCCATTTTTTTGGCAAACCCGTCAATGATCCGGCTGCCAAGCTGCGCCAGTTTGCCACCCACCTTGGCTTCGACGTCATAGGTCAGCGCGGTGCCGCCATCGACAAGGGCAAGCGACACGTCCGCCGCGCCCTTGGCAAAGCCCGCGGCCCCGCCCTTACCTTCGCCGCTGATCTTGATCGACTGGTCGGGCACCATATCGGTCATGGTGACCTGCCCCTTGAACGTCGCTTTGACGGGGCCGACCTTTTGCACAACCGTCGCCTCGAACCCTTCCTCGGCGGAGCCCGTGACTTCGGTCGCCCCCGGCACGCATTTGATCAACATGTCAGGGTCCAGCAGCGCGGCGTATACGTCGGCCGGGCTGGCTGCGATCTGGCGGGTCTCTGACATTTTCATGGGGCGCTCTCCGTTGGGGGTTTTGCCACAGCCTAGCGCAGTTCAATTGACGACGCCAAGGCGAAACGCGCTGGACAGGATTTCGCGACATGGTAGAGCGGTGGAATGGAAGTACACGTACAAAACCGCGCTGGTGCCGCGATCGTTTTTGTCCTCGCGGGGATATTTGCGATTTCGATCAACGACATGCTGATCAAGCAACTGTCGGGGGGCTATCCCTTGCATGAAATCGTCTTTGCGCGGGCCCTGATCGGCATCATCGTTGGATTGGCTTTGGTGCAGATCGAGGGTGGCTGGCGCATCCTGAAAACCCGTCAGGCTCATTGGCACGTGCTGCGCGGATTGCTGGTGGTGATCGCCAATATGACCTTCTTTCTTGCCCTCGCCGCGATGCCGCTGGCAGATGCCACGGCGCTGTTCTTTGTTGCCCCGCTGTTCATCACGCTGTTGTCGATCCCGATCCTTGGCGAAAAGGTCAGCGTCATGCGGCTTAGCGCGGTGGCCGTCGGATTCGTCGGCGTGATCATCATGCAGCGCCCTTGGGCCGATGCGCAGGCGCTACAGGCCTCGCGGTTGGTGCTGTTGTTGCCTGTGGTCTCGGCGTTGACCTATGCGCTGAACCAATTGATGACGCGCAAGCTGGGGGTGCATAGCAAGGCCTCGGCCCTGTCGGTCTATATTCAAGGCGTGTTCCTGTGTGTGTCGCTCGGCTTTTTCTTGGTCGCGGGGGATGGCAGCTTTGTCGCGACCGACAGCACGCCGTCGATGGTGTTTTTGCTGCGCGCTTGGGTTTGGCCTGCCGCAGGTGACGCATGGATTTTCCTCGCCCTCGGGTGCAATGCGGCGGTCATCGGATACTGCCTCAGCCAAGCGTACCGCATCGCCGACGCCGCCACAGTCGCGCCGTTTGAATATATCGGTCTGCCACTGGCCGTGCTCTGGGGGCTGGTCATTTTCGGCGACTTGCCCGTGTGGGAGGTCTGGGTTGGCATCGGCCTGATCCTCGGATCTGGTCTGTTCGTGTTCCTGCGCGAACGGCAGAAAGCTAAGGTCGCGGTCAAGTCACCGACGGGGCGGCGCCACTAGCTGACCTGCACGATGACCTTGCCCGTCGCCTTGCGCGTGCGCAGCAAATCCAGCGCTTCGTTCGCCTGATCCAACGGCAATACATGGCTGACATGGGGCTTTATCTTGCTCGAGCTATACCAGTCGATCAGCACCTTGAAGCTGTCGGTCAGCACCTGCGGTTTAAAGTTCTTATACCCGCCCCAGAAAAACCCCAGCACATGGATGTTTTTGACCAACAAGATATTGGCAGGGATTTGCGGCACCTCGCCCGAGGCAAACCCAAGCGGCAGAATACGGGCTTCGGGGTTGCAGGCACGCAGGGCGGCTTTGAACTGGTCGCCCCCGATAGGATCATAGACCACATCCGCCCCGCCCAAGGATTTGACCACCTCGCGGATGTCATCCGTTTCTGAATCAATCAGATGATCCGCACCGGCGGCGCGGCAAATCTCTAGCTTGGCGGCCCCACGGGCGCAGGCGATGACCTCTGCCCCCATCAGCTTGCCCAGCTCAACCGCGGTCAGACCCACCCCGCCCGAGGCCCCCAGCACCAGCAGTCGTTCACCAGGTCTCAGCCGCGCCTTATAGTCCAGCGCCACATGGCTGGTGCCATAGGCCACAAGAAAGGCAGCGGCATCCTGTGCGGGCATGTCATCGGGAATCGGCACGCAAACATTGGCGGGAATGGCCGCATATTCCGCCAGCCCCAGCAGACCACTATACGCCGCGATACGCTGACCGACGGCAAGATCGGTAACCCCTTCGCCCACGGCGGCAACGCTGCCCGCCAGTTCCATCCCCAGTGTAAAGGGCAGATCGGGCTTTTGCTGGTATGTGCCTTTGATCATCAACAGATCGCCGAAGTTAAGGCCGCAGGTTTCGACCTTGATCAGCACCTCGCCAGCGGCGGGCACGGGCATTTCCAGCTCTTGCTCTGACAAAGGCTGATCATAAGCGGTGACTTGCATGGCACGCATGGGGGCTCCTTGGGTTATTCAACGCAAAAGGGCCAGAGCGTCGGCGGCTTTGCAACCCCCTGCTCCGGCCCTCGTGAAATTACCCAACGGCAAATGCGCCCCGTCTTGAGCCCCTCAGGGGATGACCATCAACCTGATACCGTAGGCCACAACCCCAAGCGCTGCGACGCTCAGCACCCAGATCAGTACAAACCAGCCTGTGCGTGCCATCCAGCTGCGTCGCATCAGTGGTATCCCTCTTCGGGGTCAATTTTCCCGCGAAAGACCCAGTAGGTATAGATCGTATAAGACAGGATCATCGGCAGCAGCACCAACGTGCCCACCAACGCGAATTTAAGGCTGCTGTCGGGGGCAGCGGCTTCGACGATGGTCAGCGAAGAGGGCACGATATAGGGGTAAAAGCTGATCCCGATCCCGATAAAGCCCAGCACGAACAGCGCTAGCGCACACAGAAACGGCGTCAGATCCCAATGGCGTTGCAACCCGTGAAACAGGCCATAGATCGCCGCGGCTACAAGACCGGGCACCAGAATGCTGAAGATCGCCGTCGGAAAGGCGAACCAGCGGCCAAAGAACGCGTCATTCAAGAAGGGCGTCCAAAGGCTGACCAGCCCCATGAACACCAGCGTTGCGATGGCAAACGGCCAGGCCAACCGCCGCATATGCGCCTGAATACGCCCTTCAAGCTTCATGTTCAGCCATGTGGCACCCAGCATCGCGTAGCCCACGGTCACGGCGAAACCGGTCAGCACGGAAAACGGCGTCAGCCAGTCCCACCAACCACCCGCATAGGCGCGGTTTTCGATCTCTATCCCCTGGACCAAAGCCCCAAGCGCGATCCCCTGACACATGGAGGCCACCAGCGATCCGCCGAAAAACGAGATATCCCACAACGGTTTACCCCGGATGGTGCGCCAGCGATATTCAAAGGCGACGCCGCGAAAGACCAGCCCCAATAGCATCAGGATGATCGGCATATAAAGCGCGGGCATAACGGTGGCATAGGCCAGCGGGAACACGGCAAACAAGCCGCCACCGCCCAGAACCAGCCACGTCTCGTTCCCGTCCCAGATCGGCGCGACAGAGTTCATCATCACATCACGCTCGCCCTCGTCCTTGGACAGCGGGAACAGCAGCCCGACCCCAAGGTCAAACCCGTCGAGAATGACATAAATCAGCACCGCAAGCGCGATGATGCCGGCCCAGATAAACGAAAGTTCTAATCCAAACATCTGCTGTTTCCTACTCTTGCTCTGCCATATCTTGGCTCTTGTCTTGCGCCACAGTGGTGGTACCGGCAGCCCGAACGGGGCCATCGGTGATCTCTCCCTTGGCACCCACATGAGGACGTTTGCGCATCAACCCGAGAATATAGAACACCCCCGCCCCGAAGACGAAGAAATAGACCACGATGAAAGCGATCAGCGACGCGCCAACCGCAGGTGCGCTGACGGGCGCAAGGCTGTCGGAGGTGCGCAGCAGACCATAGACGGTAAAGGGCTGGCGCCCGACTTCGGTTGTGATCCATCCGGCCAGCACTGCAACAAAGCCCATCGGCCCCATGACGATCGCCGCACGGTGTAACATCCGCGAACTATGCAGTTTGCCGCGCCAGCGCGCGAACCCGCCCCAAAGGCCCAACGCCAGCATGGCAAAGCCCAAGCCCACCATGACGCGAAACGAGAAGAAAACGATCGCAACGGGAGGTTCGTCCTCGTCGGGGATCGTGTCCAACCCGTCCAGCGGAGCGTTCAAGTCGTGTTTGAGGATTAGCGACGACAGTTTTGGCACTTCGATCGCATAATCGACCCGTTTTTCTGCCTGATTGGGAATGCCGAACAGGATCAGCGGCGCGCCCTCGGGGTGGCTGTCAAAGTGCCCCTCCATCGCCATCACCTTGGCGGGCTGATGCTCTAGCGTGTTGATGCCGTGAAAATCGCCCGCCACAATCTGCAAGGGCGTGACCAACAGCAGCATCCACATCGCCATAGAGAACATCCGCCGCGACGCCGGCCCCTGATTGTCTTTCAGCAAATGCCACGCGCCCACGGCCCCCACGACCAGCGCCGTGGTCAGATAGGCCGCCAGCACCATGTGCAGTAAACGGTAGGGGAAGGACGGGTTGAACACGATCTTCCACCAATCCAGCGGAATGAACTGCCCCACATCATTGATCCCATAGCCCGCGGGGGTCTGCATCCAGCTGTTCACCGACAGGATCCACGTGGCCGACAGCAAGGTGCCAAAGGCCACCATCGCTGTGGCAAACATATGCAACCCTGGTCCGACGCGTTTCAGGCCAAACAGCATAATTCCCAGAAAACCGGCCTCGAGGAAGAAGGCGGACAACACCTCATACGCCATCAACGGTCCGACCACCGGCCCCGCCTTATCCGAGAAGACCGACCAGTTGGTCCCGAACTGATACGACATGACAATGCCCGACACGACGCCCATCCCAAAGGCGACCGCAAAGATCTTTTTCCAATAGTCGAAAAGGACCCGATAGGTCTCGTCCTTGGTCCAAAGCCAAAGCGCGTTCACGACAGCCAGAAAGCTGGCCAACCCGATCGAGAATGCCGGAAAGATAATGTGAAACGAAACGGTAAAGGCGAATTGGACCCGTGCCAGAACCTCGGCGGAAAACCCATCAAGCATGTCGTACCTCGTAATGTATGGCCAAAAACAAGGGGTTTGGCCCTTACACCCTAGATAGCGCCGCACCGAGCATATGTCACATGCTCAAATCGCCGCACAAGGCCGAGGGGTTAAAGCGTGATGCGCACACGCAGCCCCGGCGCATTATCGAGCAGCGCAATCTGTCCACCGTGCAGCTTGACCACGCCTTCAACAAGGCTCAGCCCCAAGCCGTTGCCCGGCGTGTGGCGGCTGGCGTCCAGACGGTACAGCCGTTGCAACACCTTGGTGCGGGCGTGTTCGGGGATGCCGGGACCATTGTCAGCGACTTCGATCACCGGCCGGTCGTTGGCGCGGTAAAGCGTTAGGGTAATCTCGCTGCCCGCAGGGGTGTGGCGCATCGCATTTTCCAGCAAGTTCGACATCATCTGCCCCAGCAGGTTCTTGTCCCCCTCCACGGTCAGCTGCGCGTCGGGTACAACACTGTCTAATGTCTGGTCTTTTGCAGCGGCGGCAGGGTCATAAACCTCCGTCAGGGTTAGGCAGAGCCGGTTCAGATCAACGGGGGCAAAATGCGTCTTGGGCGACCCTGCCTCGACCGAGGCAATCTGAAGCAGCGACTGGAATACCGAAGCGATCCCCGCAACCTCGTCCTGCGCTTTGGCCAGCAAGGCCCCTTCGTCCGTGTCTTCGGGCAGGGTACGGGCCAGATCATCCAGATGCACGGCCACCCGCTGGATCGGGGTCTTTAGGTCGTGGGCAATGTCTGACGATACCTGCCGCAGCATCTGGGTCTGCGCCTCTTGCGCGCCCGCCATCTGGTTTACCTTGCTGCCGATGCGCTGCAAATCATCCGCCCACCCCGGCGACACGGCCACGCGTGCCGCAAGGTCGCCGGTCGTCAGATCATCCAGCGTACGCCCGATGACATCCACATGCCGCTTGCTGCGCCGCGCCAGATAGAGCCCCCCCGACAAGGCGACCAGCACCGTGGGCAGCAGGCTGATCAGCAGGATATTCAGGAACACCGTGCGCAGCCCTTCGATTTGGGCGCGGCTGCGCGCGACGGTCAGCTGCCCGCCATAAAGCCGCGTTGTCAGCGACAGATAAACCCCGTCATATTCCGCCCGCCCTTCGGCCAGCGACACGATGTGATAGCCTTCGTCATCACGGGCGATGGCCCCGTTGCCATAGATGCGACCGGAGGGGGTGATATAGCTCAGCACCACGCGGCTAGGATCGGCATCACGCGATTCAGCGTCGACCAGCAGGGCCACCGCGCGGGCATTGGGGGCGGCGCGAAACCCCGCGATATCCTGTTCAAGGTCCGCACGAATTGCGGCTTCAAATGAATTTTGCGTCACCGCATAGCTGGCCGCCAATCCCATCAGACTGACGGTCGAGAACAGCAGCACCAGCAGCAGCGCCAGCCGCACCGGCATAGACCGCCAGAGCTGCGCGAGACGCGACCTCATCCGTCAATCCGGTAGCCAGCACCGCGCACGGTCTGGATCAGCTCGCGGTCAAATGGTTTGTCGACCTTGGCACGCAGCCGGCTGATGTGGGTTTCGACCACGTTGGTCATCGGGTCAAAGCTGATGTCCCATACCGCTTCCAGCAGCATCGTGCGGGTCTGCACCCTGCCCTTGCGGCGCAGTAGATGTTCCAGCAAGGCGAATTCCCGCGGCAACAGGTCGATTTCCTGTCCGGCACGGGTCACCTTGCGGGTGATCAAATGCATTTCAAGGTCGCCTGCACGCAGCACGGTTTCCTGCTCCATCGCCTGCGGACGGCGCGCAAGAGCGGTGACACGGGCAGAAAGCTCGCCAAAGGCAAAGGGCTTGACCAGATAATCGTCGCCGCCTGCATTCAGCCCACTGATACGGTCATCAACGCTGCCCATGGCAGTCAGAAACAATACCGGTGTCAGGTTCCCCGCACCGCGCAAGGTCTTGACCAACGTCAGCCCGTCGATCTCCGGCAGCATCCGGTCAACAATCAGCACGTCATAGCTGCCGGAGGTCGCCTGTATCAGCCCTTCGCGCCCTTCGGCGACAAGATCGACGGTATGCCCCTCTTCGCGCAGACCCCGTGCGATATAGGATCCGGTGGTGGCATCATCTTCGACGACAAGCAGTTTCATAAGCAGGGGTCCATTGCAGCGTTGATCCTTGGATACCTGATATAGGGCGCGCTGCCACCCGCGAGAGGCAAGTTAACACATTTGTATAGCTGACGGAAACGCGCTGTTAGAATGGGCTGCCATTTAGGTGTCATCCCTGAAGACGAAGGAACCCCAAATGACATCTCTCTTTTCCTCCCCCCGCCGTGCCGCACCGTTTGTACTGGCGGCGGCCCTTGCCTCAACCTCGGCGGTGACGCTTGCACCCACAGCCGCGTTGGCCGTACCGGCTGGCGGCTATGCCGATCTGGTCGAAGAAATCTCGCCCGCCGTCGTATTTATCGAGGTGACCGGCACCGCGGAACAAGCCAACGCGCAAGTGCAACTACCCGAAGGCATGCCCGAAGAACTGCGCAAACGGTTTGAACAACTGATGCCACAGGGGCCGACCAGTGCGCAGCCGATGCACGGGCTTGGGTCAGGCTTTATCGTATCCAAGGACGGGGCCATCGTGACGAACAACCACGTTGTCGCAGGTGCCGATACCGTTAAGGTCAAACTCGCCGACGGGCGCAGCTTTGATGCCAAAGTTGTCGGCAGCGACGTCCTGACCGATATCGCCGTGCTCAAGGTCGAAGCGGACGTGGACCTGCCCGCTGTCAAATTCGGGTCGTCCGATGACATGCGCGTCGGCGACGAGGTCGTCGCTATGGGCAACCCCTTTGGTCTGGGCGGCACTGTCACCACTGGCATCATCTCGGCCAAATCGCGCAATATCAACGCGGGCCCCTATGACGACTTTATCCAGACGGATGCCGCCATCAACCGAGGCAACTCGGGTGGGCCCCTGTTCAACAACGCCGGCGAGGTGATTGGCGTGAACACGGCGATCCTGTCGCCTGATGGCGGCTCTGTCGGGATCGGCTTTTCCGTACCATCCGATCTGGTGCAGGACATCGTGGCCGACCTGTCCGACGACGGGGAAATCACCCGCGGCTGGCTTGGCGTTCAAATCCGCCCGATGACGGCCGAGGTCGCGCAGGTGCTGGGGCTGGACGCGCCGAAAGGGGCGGTGATCGAAGCCATCGGCGATGACAGCCCGGCCAAGAAAGCGGGTCTTGAGAAAGGCGATATCATCCTGTCGTTCAACGACACAGAGATCAAGGAACTGCGCGATCTGACCCGCGCTGTGGCCGAAACCGATCCGGAAGCCGAAGCCGAGGTCATGGTCCTGCACAAGGGCAAAGAGGTCACGCGGACGGTCACCATAGGCACATTGGCCGATCAAAAAGCGTAAGCGTCTTCCAGCGGGCTTACCTCGTTCCCTGCTGGATTTGCCCGACCGCGTTCCCCAACGCGGCGGGCCCCACCGCCCGTCCCCCCGGTGCGGCAGACCACCTCCGACGCAGAACGTCGGGGGTGGCTTTCTTTTGGGCCTTCTACGGAGGTTTAGATTGTCGCCTCGAACAGCTTGCGAAGGTTCTCCGTGGTCAATGTCACAGGGTTGCCACCGCACGACGGATCTTCAAGCGCCATCGCGACCAGATCGTCGATCCGGTCTGCGCTCACGCCCATATCCGACAGTTTGCGCGGGATACCGAAGCTGTCGTTGAACTTCTGCACGAAGGCGCGGAAGCCGTCATAGCCGCCGTCGATCCCCAGATACCCTGCCGCGCGGTCAAAGCGTTCGCGGATTTCAGGCTCGTTCAGGTCCAGTACAGCAGGCATGCAGACCGCATTGGTGGTACCGTGGTGCGTGTTGAACACCGCGCCGATCGGGTGGCTCATGGCGTGAATCGCGCCCAGACCCTTCTGGAACGCCGTCGCCCCCATCGCCGCCGCCGACATCAGCTGCGCGCGCGCTTCGATGTCTGTCCCATCCGCATAGGCACGCGGCAGATAGTCGATGACCAGCCGCATGCCCTCTAGCGCGATACCCTGCGACATGGGGTGGTAATGCGGGCTGCTGAACGCCTCGACGCAATGGGCAAAGGCATCAAGGCCGGTGCCTGCGGTGATATGTTTGGGCATGCCTACCGTCAGCTCAGGGTCGCAAATCACGACACTGGGCAGCACTTTGGGGTGGAAGATGATCTTTTTGACGTGGGTTTTCGAATTGGTCAGCACTGATGCGCGGCCGACTTCGGACCCTGTACCGGCGGTTGTGGGCACGGCGATGATCGGTGCGATGGCGTCGGCATCGGCGCGGGTCCACCAATCGCCCACATCTTCGTAATCCCACACAGGCCGCGACTGCCCCGCCATGAAGGCGACCATCTTGCCCAGATCAAGGCCAGAGCCACCGCCAAAGGCGATCACACCGTCGTGCCCGCCCTCGCGGTAGACCTTAAGCCCCGCCTCGAGGTTCAGTTCGGTCGGGTTCGCGTCCACTTCCGAGAACATCGCACGGCCAAAGCCTGCGCCGTCCAGCAGGTCCAGCGTGCGCGTCGTGATCTCCATCGAGGCAAGACCTTTGTCCGTCACCAGCAAGGGGTTTTTCATCCCCGTGGCCACGCAGGCCTCTCCGATTTCAGAAATACGGCCCGCGCCAAAGCGGATGGCGGTGGGGTAGGACCAGTTGTTTTGCAGTGCCATAAGGATCAAGCCTTTTTCAGGTGGTAAGATTTGGGGCGCGTGAGCGCCTGATAGCCAAGCTCGGACAGGCCCGCGCCCTGCCCTGTATCCTTGCAGCCGGTCCAGCACAGGGCCGGATCAAGGTAATCGCAGCGGTTCATGAACACAGTGCCGGTTTCCAGCTGCGCGCCGATGGCATCGGCAGCATCGGCATCCTTGGTAAAGATCGCGGCGGTCAGGCCGAACTGGCAGTCGTTCATCAGCGCAATCGCTTCGGCGTCGTCCTTGACGGGCATGATGCCAACGACAGGGCCAAAGCTTTCGTCGCGCATCACGCGCATGTCATGGGTGACGTTGGTCAGGATCTGCGGCGTAAGATACGCCCCGCCGTCATCCGCCTCAAAGGTCTCAATCAATGCGGTGGCACCGGCCCCGACAGCCTCGGAAATCTGGGCGCGGACTTCTTTGGCAAAACGGACGTTCGCCATGGGGCCGATATCGGTATCCGTCTCAAGCGGGTTGCCAAGCTTGAGCGCATTGACCCAAGCCACGGCCTTTTCGACAAAGGCATCATACAGGCTTTCGTGCACATAAATCCGTTCGATACCGCAGCAGCATTGCCCCGCGTTGAACATCGCCCCATCCATTAGCCCGTCAACGGCGGCGTCAACATCCGCGTCGGCGCGCACATAGCCGGGGTCTTTGCCCCCCAGTTCCGTCGCGACGGGGGTGAAGGTGCCTGCGGCGGCCACCTCCATCGCCTTGCCGCCCCCGACCGAGCCGGTGAAGTTCACGAAGCCGAACTGCCGTTCAGCGATCAGCGCCGAGGTGGTGTCGTGATCAAGAAAGACGTTCTGGAAGACATCGTCGGGGATACCTGCGGCGTGGAAAGCTTCGGCCAGACGTTCACCCACTTGCAGGGTTTGGGTGGCGTGTTTCAGCACCACGGTATTACCTGCGATCAGCGCTGGCGCGACCGTGTTGATCGCCGTCATATAAGGGTAGTTCCACGGGGCCACGACCAGCACTACGCCGCGCGCTTCGCGGGTGATCTTGCGGGTGGCCTTGTCGCTGTCTTCAACAATCGTCGGGGCCAGCGCCTTTTCGGCAATGTCGGCCATATAGTTGCCGCGCTCGGCAAAGCCGCCAAACTCGCCGCCATAGCGCACGGGTC
Organism: Sulfitobacter litoralis; assembly: GCF_900103185.1. Taxonomy (GTDB): domain Bacteria; phylum Pseudomonadota; class Alphaproteobacteria; order Rhodobacterales; family Rhodobacteraceae; genus Sulfitobacter; species Sulfitobacter litoralis. The sequence continues at coordinate 173,296 of NZ_FNJD01000002.1, read as the reverse complement.
GACCCATCTGATGCGCCAGTTCCTGCGCCATACGATCGGTGGTTTTGCCCACCTCGGCAATGGCGTCGCGCACCAGTTGGACACGTTCGGACAAGGGGCGCGCGGCCCATGCGCCTTGTGCTGCCTTGGCGCGGGCGCAGACATCGCGTGCCGCCTCCAGCGACAGGACAGGGCGTTCAAGGTAAACCGATCCGTCAATCGGTGAGATACATTTCAAAGTGTTTGTCATGGTTTATGCTCGCTCAAATCCGCGGTTGATTTCCCAGTCGGTCACGACCTTGTCGTATTCCTCCTGCTCCCATTCGGCTGCGCGGGTGTAGTGGTCGACCACGTCGTCGCCAAGGGCCTCGCGCAACATGGCAGAGTTGCGCAGCGTTTGGGTCGCGGCACGCAGGGTGCGGGGGATTTCGGTGACGTTGGCGTCTTCGTAGACATCGCCCAACGTCGGCTCTTGCAGGGGCAGCTTTTCCTCGATCCCCTTCAGCCCTGCCGCAAGCAGCACAGCCTGCGCCAGATAGGGGTTCAGGTCAGACCCGCCGATGCGACATTCAACACGAATCCCCTTGGTGCCATCGCCACACAGCCGGAAGCCCGCGGTGCGGTTATCGACAGACCAGACGGTTTTCGTGGGCGCAAAGGTGCCTTTGGCAAAGCGTTTGTAGCTGTTGATATAGGGCGCGAAGAAATAGGTGATATCAGGGGCATAGGCGATCAGACCCGCCATAAAATGCTGCATCATCTGCGACATGCCCAGCTTTGCATCCTTGTCATAGAACGCGGGCGTGCCGTCTTTCCACAGCGACATATGCACGTGGCTGGACGACCCCACCTTATCCGCCGACCACTTGGACAGGAAGGAGGCAGAGAACCCCTGCTGATAGGCGATCTCTTTCACCGCTTGTTTCGAAATTGTGTGGTGATCGGCACAAGCCAGCGCGTCGGCATAGCGGATGTTAAGCTCTTGCTGGCCGACTTCGGCCTCGCCCTTTGTGCATTCGACCGGAATCCCCGCCCCTACCAGATGGTTGCGCAGCGGCTGGAGGAAGCTTTCCTCCTTGGTGGTTTGGAACAGGCAGTAGTCCTCGTTGTGCCCGTTCAGCGGCACGAGGTTGGCGTATTTCTCTTTCTGCAAGGTGCGGTAGTCGCCCTCGAACAGAAAGAACTCAAGCTCGGTTGCCATCATCGCATCAAAGCCAAGCGCGTCCAGTCGGGCGATCTGCTTTTTCAGCATGGCGCGCGGCGAATGGGAGACAGGTTCGTGGGTGTGGTGATCCAGCACATCGCCAAGCACCAACACGGTTTTTTCCAGCCACGGCACATGGCGCATGGTAGACAGATCGGGCCGCAGCACATAGTCGCCATATCCGGTTTCCCAGCTGGTCGAGGCAAAGCCCTCGGGCGTGGACATCACCAGATCGGTTGCCAGCAGATAATTGCAGCAATGGGTTTCCGCGTGAGAATGATCGATGAAATTCGTAACGTGAAAACGCTTGCCCATCAGGCGGCCCTGCATGTCCACCAGTGCCACCAGCACCGTGTCCACCTCGCCTTTGGCGGCCAGGTCCTTGAGCGTGTCGAAAGTAAGGTTGCCCATCTGCAAACGTCCCTTTTGATGTGAGGGGGCGGCACAGATGCGCCGCCCCTATGGTCATGATGTCAAAGTCGGATCAGCCGAAAGTATAGGGCGGGCCCGCTTTCGAGATGACGTTGTTATAGTCGCGGAAAATCTGCACGATCTTGGCGGCGGTTTCGCCTTCTTCCGCCATCTCGTCCCAGAATTTCACGGCCGCTTCCTCGACCACTTTCCATTCGTCCTGCGGTACGGATGTCAGCTCCAGCTTCTCACCCGATGCACGCAGGCGCGCCTCGCCGCCCCAGTACCACTGGTTGCGGTAGGTGTGGCTTGCCTCGATCGCGGAGTTTACGATCTGCTTGAGGTGATCCGGCAGCTCTGCCCACTTCTCGGCGTTGACAAAGAACGACCCGATCCATGCGCCCGAGATGTTGTTGGTGCAGAAGTAGTTGGTCACATCGGCCCAGCCGACGGTGTAGTCTTCGGTGATGCCCGACCACGCCATACCGTCCAGCTCGCCCGTCTGCACCGCGACTTCGGCGTCCTCGTAGGGGATGTTGACCGGCACGACGCCGAATTGCGACAGGAAGCGGCCCGCCGTCGGGAAGGTATAAAGCTTGAGCCCGTCCATGTCGGCCAGCGATTTGATCGGCTTGACGGTGTTGAAGTTACACGGGTCTTGCCCCGCCGCAGACAGCCAATGCACGCCGACCTTGGCGTATTCCTCGCGCCAGATGTCTGCCAGACCGTATTGATTGAACAGCACCGGCACGTCGAGCGCGTGTTTCGTCGCCAGCGGGAAATACCCGCCGAAGGACCGTACAGGCGTGGGCGACGCCATGGAGTCATCATCCGAGTGCACGCCATCGATGGTGCCGCGCTGCAATGCTTGGAAAAGCTCGCCCGTGGGGACGATCTGGTCCGCATAAAACAATTCGATCTCAAGCTCGCCTTGTGCCGCCGCGTTGATCGCGTCGATGGCGGGTTTGGTCACCTCTTCCCCGAGCGCAGACCCCGCATAGGTCTGGAAACGCCAGCGTATCGGCTCTTGGGCGTGCAGGATTGACGGCGCGGCAAGGGTCGCGGGGCCGGCAATGGCGGCACCTTTCAGGAACTTACGTCTCGTTGTCATGTCTCATACTCCTTGTTGGGGTTGGGTTGAAACGGGCCAGCTTCTCTGACCACTTGGTTGGTAATGCTTATTTCGCGTAGACATAGTTCGGCAGCCAAAGCGCGATCTGCGGAAAGATCATGACGACCGCGAGCGCCAGTACCATCACGCCAACAAAGGGGATGATCGACCGGTAAATGTCGCGAATCGTGATCTCTGGCGGGGCCATGGCGCGCATCAAGAACAGGTTATAGCCGAAGGGCGGCGTCATATAGGCGATCTGGCAGGTGATCGTATAAAGCACACCATACCACACCAGATCGAACCCGAGCGCGCCCACCAGCGGTACATAGAGCGGGGCCACGATGACCAGCATCGCCGTGTCGTCCAGAAACGTCCCCATGATCAGAAACGACAGCTGCATCAGGATCAGGATCACCCAAGGGTTCAGGCCCCATTGTTCGGTAAACAGGTTTTCAATCGCCTTGACCGCCCCAAGCCCGTCGAACACCGCACCAAAGGCCAGCGCGGCGAGGATGATCCACATGAACATACAGGTGATCGCAAGGGTCTGGCGCACAGAGTTTTCAAAAACGGTGCGCGTCATCCGCCCTTTCAGCACAGCCGCTACAAATGCGGCGATTGCCCCAATGGCAGAGCTTTCGACAAGCGAGGTCCAGCCGTTCACAAACGGCACCATCATCACGGCAAAGATCACCACAGGCAGCAGGCCCGCACGTAACAGACGCAGCTTTTCAGGCCAGCCCACATCGCGCTCTTCGGCGGACAGGGTCGGGCCCAGATCGGGATTCATGCGACAGCGGATGGCGATATAGATGATGAACATCGTGGCCATCATCAGCCCCGGGATCGCGCCCGCCAGCCACAGCTGCCCCACAGGTTGCCGCGCGATCATCGCATAGAGCACCAGCACGACCGAAGGCGGCACGAGGATGCCAAGGCTCGATCCTGCTTGAATGACCCCGGTCACCATCAGTTTGTCATAGTTTCGCTTCAAAAGCTCGGGCAGCGCAATTGTTGCACCGATCGCCATGCCCGCCACCGACAGGCCGTTCATGGCGGAAATCAACACCATCAGCCCGATCGTCCCGATGGCCAGCCCGCCGCGCAAACCGCCCATCCACACGTGAAACATTTTATATAGATCGTCGGCAATTTTACTTTCCGACAGCACGTAACCCATGAAGATGAACATCGGCAGGGTCAGCAGCGGATACCAACGCATCAGCTTAATCGCGGCAGAGAAGCCGATGTCATAGCCGCCGCGATCCCCCCAAAGAAACAGCGCCGCAATCACCGCGACAAAGCCGATCGCCCCGAACACCCGCTGCCCAGTCAGCAGCATCAGCATCATGGTCGAAAACATCAGGATGGCGATCAACTCATAGGGCATCGCGCGTGTCCTCTGCGGATTTAAGGAAAAGGATGTCCTTGAACAGCTCAGAGACAGCTTGAAGCAGCATTAAGGTGATGCCGATGCACATGGTCACTTTGACCGGCCACATATAGGGGCGCCACGCGGTCGGGCTGCGCTCTCCGCCGTATTTGAAGGAATACATTGTGGATTCGATACCGCCCCACAGCAGGATCACCAGATAGACCAGCAGGAACAATACAGTGATGCAATCGGTCCACGCCTTTTTGCGCGGGGTCAGCTCGGCATAAAATAGATCCATCCGCACATTCGCGCCCATCTGCAGCGCATACGGCCCGCCCAGGATGTAATACCCCACCATCACAAACTGTGCCATTTCCAGCGTCCAAAGTTGTGGCGATGCAAAGGTTTTGTTATACGACGACCACAACAGGATCCCCATCAGGACGAAAATCCCGTACATCATGATCCGGCCTAGGCCATAGTTGAAGCCATCCACCACCCGAATGTATCTGCGCATCGCCTTCATCTGGCGGCCTCGCTGTTGGGGGCGGGAAAGGCTCGGGTCAGGCTCTCGGCCAGATGCCCTGCCATGGCCTGCGCTTTTTCGGGTGTGTCGATCAGATCATTGCGTATCTCGATCATCACGGCGGGCAGCGCCTGCGCCTCGCCATGTTTTTCAAGCGTATAGGTCACGCCGTCTGTCGCTGCATAGGGTTCGTTCAGCGCCGAGGCATAGCGCCCGCGTGCCTGTTCGACCGCCAGCAACGCCTGCGCCGCGGCGGGCTGAGCGTGGTAGAGAAAGCCCAGCTCGACCGCGCGGGTCGCCCCGTTATAGACAGGCGTAAAGCTGTGGATCGTGACCAACACCGGTGCTGCTTGGGTCGGTTTCCAGCTGGTGCGCACTTTGGTGACCGCATCATGGAACGGCGTATGTACTTGGTCATACCGCTGCTGCCGGCGGGCATCATCCAGCCCCGCATTGCCGGGAATATCATAGACTTCGCTGCGCGCCGGAACGCAGTCGGGGGCTGTTATCGGGCGGTTGCAATCATAGACCAGCCGCGAAATATCGCCCGCAACCAAAGGCGCGTCCAGCGCATCTGACAGCGCGTGCGCCACATCCAGCGCGCCGATGTCCCAAGCCGCATGCGACCCGCCCGCCGCAGATGACAGCCCCAACCCGCCTAGCGCATCAGGAATCCGGCGCGAGGCGTGTTCACACACCAGCAACCAGCCCCCCTGCCCCTGCGGGTTTATGATGTTTACGGCATTCCAATCGGTGTCAGTCACGGTGACCCTGTCAATTTGTTGCCTCACAATCACTACAGAATTTTCTAGCCTGTCAAGATTTTTTCTGTAATCTTTGCTTCACACCACCACGCGCTGTACCGAAAGGAACATGACTTGCATAAAAAAGTACTGGTCCGCGACCTGCTGAAAGAAAAGCAGGCCGAGCTGACGGCGGCAGAACGAAAACTGTCGGCTGTTTTGCTGGACGACCAGCTGCTTACGGGGCTGCAATCTATCAACCGTCTCGCTGAGTTGGCCGAGGTATCATCGCCCACAATCGTGAGGCTTGCACGCAAGCTTGGGTTCGACGGGTACTCTGATATGCAAGACGCCATCCGCGGTGAAATCGGCGCACGGATGAAAAAACCACTGGCCAAGCTCGAGACCCCCAGCGACAGCAGCGATCACATGGTGTCACGCTTTATTCAGGCTGTGTCGGGCAATGTGAACCGCACGCTGGAACGGCTCGATCTGGCCGAGTTTGACGATGTTGCGGCGCTGCTCTCTGATCCTTCGCACCGGCTTTTTCTGTTGGGTGGACGCATCACGCGGTCCAACGCGCATTATTTTTTCAATCACCTACAGATCATCCGACCGCAGGTTACGCTGCTTGATTCCTCCCCCAGTGCATGGCCGCAATCCTTGCTCGATATGGACGCAGGCGCGGTGTTGATCGTGTTCGACATCCGCCGCTACGAGAAAGAGCTCGAAAAGCTGGCGGATCTCGCGGTGAAGCAGGGGGCGACCATCGTGCTGTTCACCGACGCATGGGGATCGCCCATCGAAAAACACGCCCGCCACTGTTTCCGCGCCATGGTAGAGGTCCCGTCGAGCTGGGATTCAACGCTGGCGATCAACTTTCTGATCGAAGCGCTGGTCGCCGATGTGCAATCGCGCAGCTCTGACCAAAGCGCCGAGAGGATCGCAGCGCTTGAACAGATGATCGGCGAATCCCGTATCTTCCGCAGCAATTGATCTGGCGCTGAAGGAGGGCCGATCACGGTCCTTTCGTGATAGTCGCGCGACGCATCAGAGTTTGCGTTGAACGGCAACATCCCCTAATCGGAACGCGCACCGCGTCTGCGTCGTTTTGTAAAGGATCTGCCATGAAGACCCCATATTATCTGATCGACAAATCCCGCCTCCAGACCAACATGGAAAAGATCGCCTGGCTGCGCGAGGCGTCGGGCGCGAAATCCTTGCTGGCGTTGAAATGTTTTGCCACATGGTCAGTCTTTGATTTCATGGCGCAATATATGGATGGGTCCACGTCCTCCTCGCTGTATGAGGTCAAGCTGGGTTACGAGAAATTCGGCGGCGAAACCCACGCCTATTCAGTGGCCTACGATGATGACGAGATCGCCGAGGTGCTGGCCAATAGCGACAAGATCATCTTCAACTCCATCGGCCAGCTGGACCGTTTCGATGCGGCATCGGCAGGGCATACGCGCGGGCTGCGGGTGAACCCCGGTGTGTCGACATCGGAATTCGATCTGGCCGATCCCGCCCGCCCCTTCAGCCGTTTGGGCGAACATGATCCGGCGCAGATCGCCGCCGTGGCCGACCGCATTACGGGTCTGATGTTTCACAACAATTGCGAGAATGACGATTTCGACCGGTTCGCGGATATGCTGACGTTGATCGAAGACCGCTTTGGCGACACGATCCACCGGATGGACTGGATCAGCCTTGGCGGCGGCATCCATTTCACCGGCAAAGGCTACCCGTTGGACCGTCTGGCCGCGCGGCTGAAAACCCTGTCCGACACCTATGGCGTTCAGGTCTACCTTGAACCCGGAGAGGCCGCGATCACCGGCGCTGCGACGTTAGAGACGACCGTGCTTGATACCCTGCATAACGGCAAGAACCTTGCCATCGTCGACAGCTCTATCGAGGCGCACATGTTGGATCTGCTGATTTACCGTGAGCCCGCCAAGGTGGCCCCGAACACCGGTGCCCACGACTGGATGATCTGCGGTAAATCCTGCCTTGCGGGCGACATCTTTGGCGAGTTCAAGTTCGACGCGCCGCTAAAACCCGGTGACCGCATTTCGTTTCAGGACGCTGCGGGCTATACTATGGTCAAGAAGAACTGGTTCAACGGCGTCAAGATGCCCGGCATCGCCATTCGTGAACTTGATGGAACGATTACATCGGTCCGGTCATTCGACTACGAGGATTTTAAGTCCGCCCTCTCCTAACCCTTTCCTTACAAGAGGTGTAATGAATACATGAAACGCAATGTTCTTATCATCGGTGCCGGTGGCGTCGCGCAGGTCGTCGCGCATAAATGCGCGCAAAATAATGACGTGTTGGGCGATCTACATATCGCCAGCCGCACAGTTTCAAAATGCGAGGCGATCATTGAAAGCGTGCATGCCAAAGGCGCGATGAAACAGGACGGCGTTTTTGATGCCCATGCGGTCGACGGTATGGACAGCGACGCGGTAGAGGCGCTGATTAACGACCTTGGCGTGCAAATTGTGATTAACGTCGGCTCCCCTTTCGTGAACATGACCGTGCTTGAAGCCTGCATTCGCACCGGCGTCGCCTATATCGACACGGCCATTCACGAAGATCCGACCAAAATATGCGAAACGCCGCCTTGGTACGGCAACTATGAATGGAAACGCCGCGAGGATTGCGCCAAGGCGAACACAACCGCAATTCTGGGCGCGGGCTTTGATCCCGGTATGGTTAACGCCTTCGCCCGTTTCGCCGTGGACGAATTCATGGACGATGTGACATCCATCGACATCGTCGACATCAACGCGGGCAGCCACGGCAAGTATTTCTCGACCAACTTCGACCCAGAGATCAACTTCCGAGAATTCACCGGCACGGTCTACAGCTGGCAGGAAGGCGCGTGGCAAGAGAACAAGATGTTCGAGGTCGGCCGCGAATGGGATCTGCCCGTCGTTGGCAAGCAAAAGGCCTATATGTCAGGCCATGACGAGGTGCACTCGCTTGCAGCGAATTACCCGCAGGCCGATGTGCGCTTCTGGATGGGCTTTGGCGATCACTACATCAATGTTTTCACCGTGCTGCAAAACCTTGGCCTATTGTCCGAACAGCCCGTGGTCACCGCCGAAGGGCTTGAGGTCGTGCCGCTGAAGGTGGTCAAAGCCGTGCTGCCCGACCCGTCTACCCTTGCGCCGAACTATACTGGCAAGACCTGCATTGGCGATCTGGTCAAAGGCACCAAGGACGGCAAGGACGTAGAGGTGTTTGTCTACAACGTCGCCGATCACAAAGACGCGTATAACGAGGTCGGCAGCCAAGGCATTTCCTATACCGCTGGCGTGCCCCCCGTGGCGATGGCTATGCTGATTGTAGATGGCACCTATGATACCGGCACGATGCTTAACGTCGAAGAGCTGGACCCAAAGCCGCTCTTTGCCCTGCTCGACACCATCGGCCTGCCGACCCGTGTCAAACTGGCGGATCAGGACACTGGCTGGGACGAGGCTATCGCCTAAGTCTGTCGCTTTAGGCACCCACGCCCACAACCCGCGCGCCCTTGCACCCGCGCGGGTTACCTCGCCCCAAAGGGCAACTCCCTATAAAATCAGACAATTAAACACAAACAGCCCAGCGCGCGATCATGCGTGCAGGGTGATCAATTTGATTTTAAAATGAGGACTAGCATGCCGCCAATTTCAAAATCTAACGATGTTTGAAAGTGGCGGACCGAGGAGGATTCGAACCCCCGACCCCCTGATTCGTAGTCAGGTACTCTATCCAGCTGAGCTATCGGTCCGTTAAGGCGGGGTTTAGTTCTGGGCGCGGGGGTTTGCAACCCCTTCTTTTGCCGAACGCGAATTTTCTTTAAACAAATTTGATAGAGCCATCGCCCTTGGGTAATGTCAGGGTAAACACGGTGCCCGAGCCGCCCGTCTCTGACAGCTCCAACGTGCCGCCGTGACCGCGCACCAGCTCTGCCGCGATGGCGAGCCCCAAACCCGATCCGCCTTTGCGTGCACCGCCTTTGAATGCTGTAAAAAGATGTTCACGCGCTTTAAGAGGCAATCCCGGGCCGTTGTCACTGATGCGGATGATCCAATCGCTCGCTTCGTCCCTTGCGGTGATCAGAATTTCGCCCTGCTGCCCGGTGCCGATTATTGCCTGACGTGCATTGCGCACGAGGTTCGCAAGAACCCTGAACAAATGTTCTGGGTCGGCGCGCACATGCAGATCAGGCGGCACGTCACAGGTGAATGTCAGATCCGCCCCGTTAACAGCCAACCGTTCGCTATCAACGACATCATCTACAATACGCAGGAGCGGCGTCACTGTCAGCGTCGGGCTTGGTTCTTCAGCGCGCCCGAATGCCAAGGTGGATTCGCATAGATGCACGGCGCGGGTGATGGAGCTTACCAGCTTGGGAGCCATACGTTTGACCGTCGGATCCTCGGACATTTCGATGCGATCCGTAAACAGCTGTGCTGATGTGAGAATATTGCGTAAATCATGGCTGATCTTGCTGACCGCCTGGCCCAGCTGAGCCAAACGTTCCTTTTGCCGCAGGGCTTGGGTCAGCTCGGTTTCCAGCTTCATCAACGCTTCCTCGGCCTCGCGGACCTCTGTGACGCCGGCAGAGGGTGAAATGATCCGCCGCGCGTCTTCGGGGGCGAGCGCGTAATTCTGCATGTGCCCCACCACGCCCTTGATCGGCTTAAGAAGGAAGGCCCGCATCGTCAGGAACAGCAAGAAGGCTGTCATCATAGAGATCGCTGCCGACAGAACGAGGATCCGGATGCCATAGTCGATCATGGCAGTACGCAGAGACGCTGCCTCCATCGTGATTTCGATAAGCAAGCCTGCATCTTGCACAGGGGCACCGATCACCCGGATCACCCCCGGCTCTGTTTCCGCCAACTGGCGAAAAGCGTCGCGAATCAGCACCCAGGCAGAGGCGTCGCGCAGATCGTAAGTCTCTTTAATCGTCTGCGACATCGGGGATGACAGCGCCAATTGGCGAATCCGGTCCCGCCTCAGCACCACATTGAAAACCTGCGCAGTACGCAGCAATTCTGCCTCAAGCTCGGGGTCGATCATATCGCTCGCCAGCACGGTGAGCGATGCGATCTGCGCCCGCTCCAACCGGTTCATCATGTATTCTTCGCGAAACCGCGCGATAGAAGGCACAAAGATCAACACTTCAGCCAGCATCACAAAGATGGTGGTCAGAATAAGAAGCCGGCCAGAGAGAGATTTAAGCATTAATGCGCGCTTTATGGGATGAACCGCTGCACCAACCGAACGACAGTCTTGACCAAATCACTTTCGAACAGCCGCGGGCTGAAATATGCCCCTGCCGCACGTTTGTTGATTTCGCCGATGGTAGGGTAAGGTGCAACCATAGAGGCAATCTGGCTCATTTTCATGTTATTTGCCAGCGCCAAAGCCCATAGGTTGATCAACTCCCCTGCTTGGTAGCCAACAATGCTTGCGCCGACGGGACGCCCCTTGACCACCATGACCTTAATCAGCCCCTTGGTTTTGCGTTCAGCAATGGCGCGGTCGTTGTGGTTATAGTGAAACCGGACAACCTCAAGCTTGTCGCCATGCTTTTCCTTAGCTTGCGCCTCGCTCAGGCCGACCTGTGACAATTCAGGATCAGTGTAAGTGGCCCAAGGGATATGCGCCGTTTTCGCCTTGGCCGGCAGCGCGAACATTAGCGATCGGATCACGACCCCCCCGTGGTAACCAGCAACATGCGTAAACTGCATCCCACCGGCAACGTCACCAATCGCATAGACTTTGCGATTGGTGGTGCGCAGGGAATCGTCTACCTTGATCCCGTTTTTGATTGGCTCGATGCCTGCTTTATCTAGCTCCAGCCGATCCATGTTCGCTTTGCGGCCAACAGCGACCAAAAGATGCGACCCTTTGAAAACGCGCCCGTCCTTGGCTTCGACCTCAATCGCGCCGATGTCGCCCCGGATTTCTGCGGCCTGTGCGCCCTCGGCAATCTCTACGCCCTCATCCTTAAGGGTTTGCAACACGATCGCCGCGAGTTCCGGATCATCCTTGGACAGAGCTTTATCGCCCTCAATCACGGTGACTTTAACACCCATGCGAATATGCGCCTGCGCCATCTCCATGCCGATGGGACCGCCACCGATGATCAGCAGATGATCGGGCTTTTCGCGCAAATTGAACAGCGTCTCGTTTGTCTCATAAGGCGTTTTGTCCAAGCCAGAAATTGGGGGCACGAGGGGTGAAGACCCCGTCGCAATGACGATGCGTCGCGCTTTGATGATCGTATCGCCGGCCTGAACTTCATCATCCGAAATGAAACGCCCGTATTCACGGATGACCTTGACACCAAAGCCTTCAAACCGCTCTTGGCTGTCGACGGGCGCGATCTGCGCGATCACATCTGCCACATGGTCCTTGGCCGCGGCATAATCGACCTCGCCGCCCGCGTTGGTCACGCCAAATTGCGCACTATGCTGCTGGCCATAGGCGGCCTTGCCCGTGGCGATCAACGCCTTCGACGGCACGCAACCAAAGTTCAAACAGTCGCCGCCCATCTTATGCCCTTCGAGCAGGACAACGTCAGCCCCCATTTGCGAGGCCCCCGCCGCGACGGACAGTCCACCAGAGCCTGCGCCAATGATCAACAGGTCGGTTTTGATGCGATTCATTTCAAAAGTTCCTTTTTGCCGGTGACAGCTTTCAACACGACGGGCAGCACCGACAAAGCGCAGAGCCCCAGAATAGGTAGTAGAATATGCGGTTCAAAGATAATGCCAAAGTCTGGCGTTGCACCCTGTGCAAACACCGTCCCCAGCCCTGCCCCGATCGAGGTGAACACCAGCGAGCCCGGGATAATACCTAACAAAGTCGAAATTACAAAGCGATGGATCGGCACGCCAAGGAATGCAGGGATAAGGTTCGCCAGGAAGAACGGCACCACGGGGACCAGCCTCAGGAAGAACAGCATCGACCATTGGTTGTCGTCAATACCTGCCTTGATCCTACGCACCAGCCCGTCCGATGCGTCCATTCGCGCTTTTAATGCGGCCCCCAGCCCCATGCGCGCGGCAAGAAAGATCACAACCGCCCCCAACGTCGCGCCGGTCACATTAACCAGAACCCCGAACACCGTCCCAAATAGGAAACCGCCGGTGATCGTTGCGATGCTAGCCCCCGGAAGAGAAAATCCGACAATCGCAATATAAATGCCCAGAAAAACGAGAACCGTAAGCCCATAGTGCGAATCGCGGAATGCGATCAGCGCCTCGCGGTTGTCGCGCAATGTCTCGAAAGTGAGGTAATCGCGCAGGGCAAAGAACCCCAACACTGCGACCACCAGAATGCCCACAAAGGGTAAATAGCGAAACCATAAAGGTTTTTCAGAGGCTTGTGCGGGCATATTGTCGGGTCACTTTCAAAACACTATAAGCTGCTCCCTATTAGATGGGTCAAATATTGCCATTCAGATAGGGTCCTCACGTGTGGTTGATGTGGAGGCGGCTTTTAGGACCATGTTACGGCAATTCCCAAGAAAACTGTAACATCGGGCAGATAAGCTGGCTTAATTTGTTGCAAAGGTCGAAATATCGGCTCCAAGGGTTTGACTTGCCCGTGCTGCAGCTTTAGGAGCAGGGCTTGAAATGACAGTGACGCGCCGAATCTGGTGGCGTGCTAAAGTATAAAGTGGAGTCGGAGCGATGAAACGCACCTATCAACCTTCAAACCTTGTGCGCAAACGGCGCCACGGTTTCCGCGCACGCATGGCAACCAAAGCGGGTCGCAAGATCATTAACTCGCGCCGTGCACAAGGCCGGAAAGAACTGAGCGCGTAATACGCGACTTCGGTTTTTAAAAGATATGACACCGTCAGAGGCACCTATGGATGGCAGATGCGCCACACCAGAGGAAACGCTTCCGGCGGTTTCTTTTCGTTTGGAAACGCTGAAAAATAGGCCCGACTTCCAGCGGGCCTCGCGTGCCCCTCGGGCAGCGATGCCCGGCTTTATCCTTCAGATGCGCAGACGTGCTGACGGTGAAGCGGAGGGAATACGCGTAGGTTTTACGTGCTCCAAGAAAGTCGGCAACGCCGTCGCCCGCAATCGCGCCAAAAGGCGCTTGCGCGAGCTTGCCCGCCTGACGCTTCCACATCAGGGACGCGATGGTATGGATTATGTGCTCGTGGGCCGCAGTGGTGCCACTGCATCGCTCCCCTTCAATACGTTGCAATCGGATTTTGTCAAAGCTTTGGGTATTCTGCATGGCAAGCAGCGCAGTGGTCCTCAAAAGTGAGCCCTATGGCACGTCTATTGGCACTGCCTATCAGGGGGTACCGCCTAATTTTCAGCCCATGGGTCGGCTACAACTGTCGATACCACCCCACTTGCAGCGCCTACGCACTAGAAGCCCTCTCCAAGCACGGTGCTACTAAAGGGGGTTGGCTTACCCTGAAACGCATCGCTCGCTGCCACCCATGGGGGAGCAGCGGCATCGACAACGTTCCTGAGTAAACTAGCGACTGTCCTATTGCCTGGCGCTAGAGTTCGCCTGCACGACGTCGTAGTATCGATAACGACGCAGCGACGCTTGATCGGCCAACACAGTTGCACTAAGCCACCCACATGCTTGATCATCCCGAAGATATCCACCCGCTTTTCCATGGTGCACCACAAAGCACCGAATTTCGGAAGCTGCGCAAACGACTCGTGCGGCTAACCCGCGAGGCGATTGAGCAATACGGGATGGTCGAACCCGGTGGTAAATGGCTGGTTTGCATGTCTGGCGGGAAAGATAGTTATACTCTTCTGGCCATTCTACACGAGCTACAATGGCGTGGGCTCCTCCCGGTAGAGCTTATCGCGTGCAACCTTGACCAGGGTCAGCCCAATTTTCCGGCAACAGTCCTGCCTGCTTTCCTCGACAAAATGGGGGTAAAGCACCGTATTGCATATCAAGACACCTACTCAATCGTTACAGACAAGATCCCCGCAGGTCGCACATTCTGTGCGTTGTGCAGCAGGCTCCGCCGTGGGCATCTTTATCGAATCGCACGTGAGGAAGGCTGCACCGCCGTGGTTCTTGGCCATCACCGGGATGACATCCTAGAAACTTTCTTTATGAATTTGTTTCATGGCGGGCGCTTGGCGACCATGCCAGCGAAGCTTCTGAATGAAGAAGGCGACCTGTTCCTATACCGTCCGCTGGCTCTTGTCGCGGAAGCCGATTGCGAAAAATTTTCAACTGCCATGAATTATCCAATCATTCCGTGTGATCTATGTGGCTCGCAAGACGGGTTACAACGCCAGCAGGTGAAAGCGATTTTAGACGGCTGGGAAGCAAACAGTCCCGGGCGCCGTCAGGTGATGTTTCGCGCACTTATGAATGCGCGCCCCTCGCATCTTTTGGATCCGGAGCTGTTTGATTTTGCGGGCCTCGAACGGGCGAAGTAAACCCCGAAACTCTTCGGAATTTGAAGCAAATTATACAGACCAAAAGGCGAACATTAACCTTTTCATCAGACATGCCCCCTATTGCCTAAACCGGTAATATGTCAGTCGGGGGCTGCTTTGAAACAAGACGATATCAATGAGTTCGCCAAATCTTTTCTGCACAAAGGGAAACGCGTTTTCGCGCCCGCAGGCTTCACAATCGGGATTGCCTTGGCATTGGCATTCCTGTGGTTCGGATGGCAGGGGTTCGCCTTCGTGGGCGCGGTCTTGCTCCCGCTAATATATCTATTCTTAGGACGGTCCCGCGCTGTCGCTCAATCAACCTATGCCTCGCGGCAAGATGCAGTGAGGCCCGTTGCAGCGCCTGTGATCAATAGCATATCACGTTCACGTCCGGCCCGGCACCAGCATGATCCAGTGCTATTCCAACCACAAATTTCGACGCACTCGGGTGAGGTAAGTGGTTTTTGCGCAATACGCGCTTCATGTGTCGAGTCGATCATACCTCATCAACAAAATGGCACGTCGATGGGAGCACCAAGTGAGACGGATAGCGAGCCACTTTTCCCTCTCTCAACAATTCTTTTGGAAGCAAAGAAGCTGCCGCGCACCTGTCGTTCTTCAGTTCAGATAATCTACAACCTCGCGCCTTCACAGATGGATGATCCACTACTATTACAGAAGGTAGAATGGGAACTTGAGCGGCTCGATCTCCCTCCCCGCTTTTTGCGCATCGCGCTCCCATCCTATCTTTGTCAGCGCCAACCCGGGCCACCGGTGATCATGCTTCTTCGGAAGCTTCATGAGCTGGGCAGCCAAACCGGACTAAATGGATTCGGCAGCGGCCCTCGTTGTGTAGAGATCGTTCAGAAATATGATATAAACGTCGTAGCAATTGATCCATCGCTAACGACCGGAGCGAACTTAAGCATCAACCGTCGTCTCATTTTGTCCACTGTCCTCGCAATGGCACAAGATCTGGGCACCGAAACTCTTGCTTGCGGTGTGCAGACCTCAGGAGAACATGAACTATTGTCCCAACTTGGTTGCGACAACGTTCAAGGTCCCGGAATCGCGCAACCTATGCCCCCGGAACAGGTCGTCGGCTGGATGCATACGCACATCAAAAAACTCGATTATTTGCCACGGGCCTTCGGTGACATTGCCTGACAATAAGATCCACTTTACGGGAAGCGCTCGGATGCAAGGGCCGAATTTACTTGACCTTTGGCACCTTACTCTGTTGAACCCACGCTGATATTACAGGCATCAGGTGACGGTCAAATGGACGATCAAAACAAGAATCTCATTTTTGCGACGGTTCTCAGTTTCATAGTCATCCTAGGGTGGTTCGTTTTGTTCCCACCTCAGGAAACCGAAACCCTCTCTGAGCCTCCGCTGCAAACCACTGATGCAAACGCGTCAGAGGCTGTTGTTCCAGCGAACGCTGGGTCGGCGAGCATACCAGCCGAAGACAGCGCGTCTTCTACAGAGGCCCTAGATACAGCGCCGCGTATTGCTGTCGAGACTGCCCGTATCGCTGGCTCTATATCGTTGCTTGGTGGCCGAGTGGATGATCTGTACCTAAAAGACTATAACACAACGATCGAGGAAGACGCCCCGACTGTAAGATTGCTATCTCCCGCAGGCTCTACCGACGCTTATTACGCGCTTTATGGCTGGGCACCCGGCGCGGGCATCTCACCCGATCAAGTCCCCGGCCCGAGCACTCTTTGGTCGCTCAGCGATGGTGAAACGCTGTCGGTTGACGCGCCTGTCACGCTAACTTGGGATAATGAGGCCGGCCAGGTCTTTTCGCGCACAATTTCGATCGATGAGAACTATATGTTCAAGATCGACCAAACCATTACAAACTCGGCTGAAAACTCGGTTTCACTTGCACCTTACGGCCTTATCGCACGTCATGGTATCCCAAGCGACGCTCAGAACTTCTTCATTCTGCACGAAGGTTTAGTCACCATGAATAATGGTGAACTGCTTGAGACCGCTTGGGACGATATCCCCGATCTAGATGTTGTAAATGGCGTGCCCTCCAAACGCATTGACGGTGTTACCAATGGCTGGATCGGCTTTACCGGTCACTATTTCATGACCAATCTTATCCCTGATCCAGCCCAGCCAACCCGCTTGACGGTCAAGTACCTGCCTCGTACAGAAATTTTCCAGACCGAAGCAGTGATGCCGACACAAGTTGTCGCCAGCGGCCAAGCTGCCACTGTCTCAACGCAGCTTTTCGCTGGTGCCAAAGAATGGGAGATCCTGCGCGCGTATGAAGCTCAGGGTGTGTATAAATTCATCGACTCTATCGATTGGGGCTGGTTCTTTTTCCTGACGAAACCGATCTTCTGGGTTCTGCACCACCTTAACCTGCTGATCGGAAATATGGGAGTTGCGATCATCGGGCTGACGCTTTTGATCAAGGCCCTGCTCTTCCCGCTGGCGTATAAGTCATATGTGTCGATGGCGAAGATGAAAGAACTTCAGCCGCAGATGGAGAAGCTAAAGAAGGATGCTGGGGACGATCGCCAGAAGCTTCAACAGGGCATGATGGAGCTTTATAAGAGGGAGAAGGTAAACCCCGCCGCAGGGTGTCTCCCGATCTTAATGCAGATTCCGATTTTCTTCTCTCTCTATAAAGTGATCTTTGTGACGCTCGAGCTGCGCCACGCGCCCTTCTTCGGTCCGTTTCAGGATCTAAGTGCACCAGACCCCACCTCGATCTACAACCTGTACGGCCTTTTGCCATGGGGCGCTCCCGAAGCTGGGACAGTCCTTGCACTTGTCTTTATCGGTATCCTTCCGCTGTTGCTCGGTGTTTCCATGTTCTTGCAGCAAAAACTTAACCCGGCCCCCACCGACCCAACTCAGCAGATGATCTTCGCATGGATGCCTTGGGTGTTTATGTTCATGCTCGGCGGGTTTGCGTCCGGTCTTGTTGTTTACTGGATAGCAAACAACACGATCACCTTTACGCAACAATATCTGATCATGCGAAGCCAAGGGTATAAGCCCGATATTCTTGGCAATATTAAAGGGAGCATAAAGCTCGGACGTAAAGGCGACCCGAAATAATGACGACGGTTGCCCAGCTTTATCGCTACCCGCTCAAGAGCCATGGTCGCGAGGAGCTGGCCCACACTACGCTCACCGCAGGGCAGTCTATGCCATGGGACCGGACCTGGGCCGTCGTGCACGACGCCGCACGCACCGACGGAACCGAGTGGGCGCATTGCGCCAATTTTAGCACCGGATCCAAAGCGCCAGCGCTAATGGCCATAACAGCCGCCTTTGACAGCGCGCACGAACTGCTTACGTTGCACCACCCAGACCGCCCCTCACTTACCTTCCATCCCGATCGTGAAACCAGCAGATTTCTGGAATGGGTCGCACCCCTTGTCCCCGAAAACAGAGCACAACCAAGTGCAATTTTCAGGTTGGATGGGCGCGGGTTTACCGACACCCCATACCCGTCTGTAAGCCTATGTAATTACGCGTCCTTGCGTGCCGTGTCGGATGCGGCAGGAACACCGGTTTCGCCCCCATCGCTGGCGCGGCAACGTCTGGTTTGACACGGGAAGCCCGTGGGACGAACTAGATTGGGTCGGTAAAGAGGTCGCGATCGGCAGCGTGGTACTACGTATCCGTGAACGCACGGAAAGATGTCGGGCGACAACCGCGAACCCAAAAACTGGCGAACGCGATATCGAAATGTTACGCATATTGAAGGGTTGGGGTCACCAGGATTTCGGCGTATATGCCGAGGTTATTGAAACGGGTCCCGTCTTTATCGGTGACCAGGTAAAGGTACTTTAACATATGCAAGTTCAGTTCAGCATCGCCGATGAGCCTGATGCGCGCGCGCTCGAAAAAGGTCGCATGCTGTTTGCAGGCGAGACCTTGTTCGTAAAGGGCGTTGTCGCCATGGACGGCCTACCCCCTGCTGACCGAATGGAAGTTTGTTTTGCAGGCCGCTCGAACGTCGGGAAATCTACACTTATAAATGCGCTAACCGGTATGAAAGCCTTGGCGCGCGCATCGAATACCCCCGGTCGCACACAGGAAATCAACTATTTCACAGCTGCCGAGGAGCATTACCTCGTCGACTTGCCTGGCTATGGCTATGCGAATGCGCCTCTGCCCATTGTTGAAAAATGGCAGCGATTGTTGAAACAGTATTTATCCGGTCGCCAGACTTTGCGGCGTGCCTTCGTATTGATTGATGCACGCCACGGCGTAAAAAAGGTTGATGACGAAATCATGTCATTGCTGGATAGCTCGGCCGTGACATTTCAATGCGTGCTGACGAAAGCGGATAAAGTTAAAGAAGTCGAACGAGAAAAAATTCTGGAACAGGTGCGCGGCGCGCTTGCCAAACATCCAGCGGCTTACCCTGAAATCGTAGTCACCTCGTCTGAAAAGGGCTGGGGCATCCCTACGCTCCGTGCCATTATCGCTACGTTGGAGTAACGGTATCTCCGCGTTCACCGAGGCAGAGAATGAGAAAACGAGAAATGAACCGCGATTGGATCGCCACCGCGCGCACCCTGAGCCAAGCGCTCCCTTATTTGCAACGTTACGCTGATGCCACCGTTGTAATCAAACTTGGCGGCCATGCCATGGGCAGCGATGACGCCATGGAAGAGTTCGCGCGTGATGTAGCACTTATGCGCCAAGTCGGCGTGAATCCCGTTATCATTCATGGTGGCGGCCCCATGATCAATGATATGTTGGGTCGGCTGAATATCACATCCGAGTTTATCAACGGTAAACGCGTCACCGATGCCGCGACGATGGAAGTCGTCGAGATGGTTCTGTCTGGGTTGGTTAATGCACGTATCGTTCAGGCCATTACGGCGCAAGGCGGGCGCTGTGTGGGTGTATCGGGTAAGGATAGCGGGCTTATCATTTGTGACCAAGAAGACCCCGAGCTTGGATTGGTCGGTGCACCGACTGAAGTGAACCCACGCTTGCTGCGCGATCTAGCGGATAAAGGTATTATTCCAGTGATTGCCCCCCTTGGTATGGGTCGGAATGGCGAAACGTTTAATATTAACGGCGATACCGCTGCAGGCGCTATCGCCGCTGCGCTAAAAGCAGATCGGTTGCTTCTTCTCACAGACGTTGCAGGCGTAAAAAATGCTGAAGGGGACGTACTGACAGAGCTCACTGCGACGCAAATCCGTCAGATGGTTTCAGACGGCACTATTGCTGGCGGCATGATTCCCAAGACACAGACCGCGCTTGACGCAATCGACGGTGGCGTACGGGCAGCCGTTATTCTGGACGGGCGAGCCCCGAACGCCTGCTTGCTCGAGCTGTTCACCGAACATGGTGCTGGGAGTATTATCCGCGGTCAATAGCGGACCATTTATCAGTGTGTTACATATCGCTACCTCCCTGCTTTAGACACTCTGCCCCCTTGTTTATGCGAACGATAAATTAAGGAAGCGTTGATGCGACGGCTTATTTTAATGCGCCACGCTAAAGCTGGCTGGCCGGCAGGGGTATCCACTGATTTTGATCGACCTTTGGATGATAAAGGGCGACAAGACGCCGTATCAGTTGGCCAGTGGCTCGTTGCAGAGGGCTACAGGCCAGATCTTGCGCTTTGCTCAGCATCTCGGCGTACGTCGGAAACGCTCTCTCTTTTGGACATCCCGACTGATGTTAAGCGAATCTTTACAGACCGCCTTTATCTTGCTCATAGGGAACGTTTGTTGGCGCACATCCATGGCGCTGAGGGCACCACTGTGTTGTTGATCGCGCACAACCCCGGCGTGAACGAGATTGCGAACCTGCTGCCCCGTGCGGGCCTCACAGCGCAATATTCGGGTGCCACGCCTCCTGGTGCTACGCTGGTGTTAGCGTTCGACGTGGACGACTGGAAGAATGTGCATTGGGATAGCGGCGAGATAGAGGCGCATATCACACCGCGTATGCTTGCAGGGTAGAAAAAAGGGCGGGAACAACTCCCGCCCTCCTAGCTTAGTGCCCTAGAATCTGGCTAAGGAATAGCTTGGTCCTCGGACTTTGAGGGTTGTTAAAGAACTCTTCAGGTTCGTTTTGCTCAACGATTTGGCCCTCATCCATAAAGATGACCCGATTGGCGACCTGTCGCGCGAAACCCATTTCGTGCGTCACACACAGCATGGTCATCCCTTCTTCCGCGAGCTCAACCATCGTATCGAGCACTTCCTTAATCATCTCAGGATCTAGGGCAGAGGTCGGCTCATCAAACAGCATGATGCGAGGACGCATGCACAAGCTACGTGCAATGGCGACCCGCTGCTGTTGGCCGCCAGACAACTGACCGGGGTATTTGTCTGCCTGATCAGGGATTTTAACCTTCTCGAGGAAATGCATCGCGATTTCCTCAGCTTCCTTTTTCGGCGTCTTTCGGACCCAAATGGGTGCCAATGTACAGTTTTCAAGAATTGTCAGATGGGGAAATAGGTTAAAGTGCTGGAAGCACATCCCCACTTCGGATCGAATTTTATCGATATTCTTGACATCAGAAGACAGCACGGTGCCATCCACTTCAATTCGGCCTTTTTGGTGTTCTTCCAATGCGTTGATGCAGCGGATCAACGTTGATTTCCCCGACCCCGACGGCCCAGCGATCACAATGCGTTCCCCACGATAAACGGTCAGGTCGATATCCCGCAGTACGTGAAACGTACCATACCATTTATTCATGTTTTCGATGCTGATCGCGACCTCGTTCGAGACATTCAGCGCTTGAGCTTGTTCAGCCATGATTAAAGTCTTTCCTTAATGGTGGTCGGTCTGGAGTTGACGTTCCAGCCATTGTGAATATTGCGAGATGCCGTAGCAAACGACGAAGAACAGAAGGGCAGCAAAACCCCAGAGTTCCCAATAAACGCCATTCCAATCCGTAGAGGCTAGGATCGGGCCGCGGATCATCCCCACGAGATCGAACATCGAAATGATCGAGACCAGCGTAGTATCCTTGAACAGCCCGACAGCCACGTTCACGATCCCCGGGATCGAGATTTTCAGCGCTTGCGGCAGGATGATCAGGCGCATCGCCTGCGCATAATCGAGCCCGAGGCTATCTGCGGCTTCGTATTGCCCCCTCGGCAACGCTGCCAACCCGCCCCGGATAACCTCGGCAATATAGGCCGACGCGAACATCGTGATCATGATGATGACACGAAGGATCAGATCAAAGTTGGTGCCAGGTGGCAGGAAGTAGGCCAACACCACGTTAGCAACAAAGAGGAGCGTGATCAGTGGCACGCCACGAATAAACTCAATGAAAACAACGCAGATCAGCTTGATGATAGGAAGGCTCGATTGACGCCCAAGCGCCAGCAGGATTCCCAATGGCAGTGAAAGGGATACACAAATGACGCCCAGTATCATGTTGAGCATAAAGCCCCCCATGTTTCGCGAGGCCACCGGTTCGAGTGCGAGCACCCCCGAGAGTTGTGGCGTGATGAAGCTGAAGACCACCCACGCCACGCCGCCCGCAAGAAGACCTGCAAAAAATGCGCCAGCAAAGCTTTTTTTAACGATTCTGCTGTAGATCACATACCCGATAAGAGCCGCCAACAGCGCCGACAGCGGCACGAAAAGGGATCCGCCCCATATCAGCCAGAATGCAATGAAAGGATATAGAACGGTAAAGAGGATAAGCCAGCGCGGCAGATTGCCAAACAGCACCGGTGCCACCGCGACAAACAACAGCACAAACGCCGCTGTCGGGCGCCAGTAACCGTCTTGGGGATACGCAATCCCGAAAAGCAGTTGGTTCCAGCGCTCAGTCAGGACGGAGAAGCACCCTGCCTGTGCCCCATCCAATACTTCGCGACATTCCCGGATATTGGATGTCGTCCAAACGCCCCCCAGTAACCAGGGCAGGAAGCCGGAAAGGATCAGATAGATGACATAAAGCGCTGCGAGCGTCAGGATTGTATAAGGGATCGAAGAAAACAGACTTTCTCGAACCCATTTGACAGGCCCCTGTGCGGTCGAAGGGGGCGCGTTCTGTGGCAACATAGTGTCCCGCACATAAGGGACAGAGGCGGCGTGTGTATCTGACATCCTACCGTTCCTTCAAGCTGACAGAATTGTTGTAAACGTTCATTATTGCCGAAATCGACAGCGAAATCGTGAGGTAGAAAAGCATCAGCAAAAGCACGCATTCGATCGCGCGACCCGTCTGGTTAAGGGTGATCCCTCCCAGCGTCGCGGTGATATCGGCATACCCAACAGCGATCGCCAAGGAAGAATTCTTGGTGATGTTGAGGTACTGCGAGATCAGTGGTGGGATAATGACCCGAAGCGCCTGAGGCAAAACCACGAGGTTCATGACACGCTTTGGACGTAGCCCAAGTGAAGACGCAGCTTCAGTCTGACCTTTAGAAATGGCTTGAATACCGGCGCGCACGTTTTCAGCGATGAATGCACCAGTGTAGACCGACAAAGCCAACCACAACGCGATCAGTGGTGCGCCGATCTGCAAACCGCCGCGGAAGTTGAACCCTTTAAGCTCTGGGTAATCTAGTGCAATGGGACTACCCATGATGAAAAATATCAAGATGCTCGGAACAAGCAGGATGGCGATTGTCGGCCAGCCCATTGGCAACAGCTTGCCTGTCCGGAATAGAAGGCTGACGGCGTAGCGGCGGTATATAATCGTCGCAACGATCGAGAGGATGAAGGTCGCCACGACGATCATTGATCCGGGGCCCCAAACGGGCGCGGGGATGTATATACCGCGGTTGGTAAAGGCAAAGGCGTCAAACAGCATGCTTGAGGTAGCGTTGTCGCCGCGGAATTGATTTGGCGCTGGCAAAACAGCGGTCATCAAAGTGTAGATCATCAAAATCCAGATCAGCACCGGAATATTCCGGAATATCTCGACGTAAACCGACATCAATTTCGAAACGAGCCAGTTCTTGGACAACCGTGCTACACCGGCGATCACGCCGAGGATTGTCGCGGTTATGCAGGCCAGAAAGGCGACAAGAAGGGTGTTTATGATACCGACCATCGCCGCACGCAGGTTCGATGATTGGCTGTTATAGTCGATTAGTGATTGGTTAATGTCATAACCGGCAGGTACGTTCAAAAACCCGTAAGAGATGTTCAATCCAGCTTCAGCAAGATTTCGCACCAGGTTAATGCCCAGAAAAGCCATCAACGCGATAAGCAAAATCAGCGCGATGAACTGAAAAGTATAGGATCTATAGCGGGTGTCGTTTAGCAACATCGACAGCCGGAACGAGCCCTGTTGAGGGTCGGACATTGTCGTCATCAGATTTTCCCTGTGTGCCGGACCTGTTATTCACGCATCATTCGATGTCGCGGGCCGGGTTTATTTTTGGCGTCTTAAAGGCGCAAAGGGCGCGGAAATGCTCCGCGCCCTCCGACGAATGTGTTTAGCGGAAAGGAGGCGCGTACATCAGGCCGCCATCTGTCCACTGAGCGTTCAGGCCACGTGCCAGACCGATTGGGGTCTCTTCGCCGATGTTCTTGGCAAAGATTTCACCATAGTTACCTTGAGAAGCGATAGCTTTCTTCGCAAAGTCGGCTTCAAGACCCAGCATCTCACCCAATGTACCTTCAGTGCCAAGAAGACGGGCGACCTCAGGGTTGGTTGTGTTTGTGGTCATCTCTTCGACGTTTGCCGATGTGACGCCCAGTTCTTCCGCCGCGATCAGAGCATACAGCACCCAGCGGGTGACGTCGCCCCAATCGTTGTCGCCGTGTCGCACCAATGGGCCCAGAGGCTCCTTGGAGATGATCTCGGGGAGGATGATGTGTTCGCCTGGGTTTTCAAAGGTCGCACGTGTCGCGGCCAGACCGGACGCGTCGGTTGTATAGGTGTCGCACGCACCGGCCAGATACTGCTGTTGGCCTTCGGCGTTTGTTTCAACAGGCACGGGCTCGTAGCTGATGTTGTTGTTGCGGAAGAAGTCCGCAAGGTTCAGCTCGGTTGTGGTGCCGGTTTGGATGCAGACAGTCGCACCATCCAGATCCTTGGCAGAGGAAACGCCAAGCTCTTTTGGTACCATGAAGCCTTGGCCGTCATAGTAGTTAACGCCGATAAAGTCGAACTTGAGGTCGACGTCCCGGCTGAAGGTCCATGTGGTGTTACGTGCGAGGAAATCGATCTCGCCCGACGCCAGCGCGGTGAAACGGGTTTTGCCGGTTGTAGGAACGAATTCGACAGCGTTCGGGTCGCCCAGTACAGCAGCAGCTACCGCACGGCATACTGCAACGTCAAAGCCTTCCCATTCGCCATTGGCGTTGGGGGCAGCAAAACCGGCCAGACCTGTGGTAACGCCGCAGTTCAGCTTGCCGCGCGCTTTGACATCGTCAAGCGTGGACGCAGCAGCAGCGCCAGCCGCAAGGCCAGCTACTGTTAGCGCACCAAAAAATACGGATTTATTCATTTTAACCTCTTCCTGATTTTCCGCCACGTTTTAGGGCGGCTCAACCGGCACCTTTTCGGACCGGAGATGTTTTGGCGGGGTTATCCCCGTCAGTGGAAGAGAGTTTGGGCGAAGTTACGCCGGAACGTCAAGCCGCTGCGCCTAAAAAACGCCCACAACCGTTCGGATTGGGGTCACCGTGAAACCTATTCGGGCAAGCTCAGGTCAAACATCAACTTAGCGTGCAAAAAACTAGCCTTTTTCACTGCGGCCAACGCATCGGCTTCGTCGTCATTGCCCCATTGTTCGGCCTGCCAAAGCTCGTCCAGCCGCGAAAGGTCCCAAATTGATTCCGCGTCTCTGGCGTCAAGCGCGGCTGCAAATCCCAAGATGAGCGATCCTGAAAGGCTGACAAGATCATGAAATGCCGCCAATTGAAAATTGTTAAGCGAATGCGTACGCTTAGACATTATCTCTACATCCGATGGCGACTGCGGCGCGTGCATGATCCCCGTACGGGTCTGCAAGCCAACGCCTAGAACGTCCTGTGCCCACTCCAGAATCGGATCCCATCGGTCAGCCTGACGCGCCACCAACTCGGCCGGACTATCCGCACGGTAGCACAACAGATCACAATCTCCATATGCCGCCAGCATATCCGCCACTTCAGCGTGCTGGGCCGCGACTTTATCGATCGCCGCATTGGCGGTTTTCGTAGCTGGCATAGTGTCAGGTTTAATCACCCCGTCTTGCGCCTGCCATTCGTCAGCGACCTTCTCTGCCATGGCGCGGGTCGGGACCACCAGCAAACGCTTCGCCGGTGTCTTGATCCCCCGTCCATCCAGCTCGACGGTAAAGCCGCCGTCAGTTTCGACGACAGTCGCATCTTTCCAAAAGCGTTTTGCCTTCCAGTCGCTCACGCCCAATCCTCCTCGAACGGGTCGGCGGGCACATCTGAAGGCACCCACTGGAAGGTGTCCCAGGTGCGCGCCATGTGATCAGGCAACGGCGCAGTCAGGTTCAGACGCGCTTTAGTCACCGGATGCTCTAGCGTCAGGGACCGCGCGTGCAGATGCAACTTCTTAGAGATGTCCCCCCCCAGCTGCGCGCCCCAGCCATCGCCCATGTTTTCCTGACCGGATCCGCCATATTTGCCATCCCCAACAATGGGATGCCCGATTTCAGCCATATGCGCACGCAGCTGGTGTGTCCGACCCGTTACCGGGATCAGCGCCATCCAGCAGGTCCGTTTGCCAGCCTGTGCAAGGGTCGCATAATCGGTGGTGGCACGTTTGGCACCTTCGGTGGATTCCATGTCCTTCGGATGAACGCAGTACATCTTTTCACCCTCGCCACGAGCCCCGTGCCCAAAGGCTTTGACCAGACCGAATTTAATCGTTCCGTTCCTCGGATGCGGGACGCCTGCGACGGCGGCCCAGTAGATTTTGCGGGTCTCGCGGTGGCGGAACGACGACGTCAGGGACGCGGCAATCGACCGTGTCCGCGCCATGATCAAGACGCCCGAAGTGTCTTTGTCCAAGCGGTGCACAAGGCGCGGCTTCTCATCAAGCTCGAACATCAGGGCATCGGCAAGCGCGTCAACATGGCGGTCTGACTGGCCAGACCCGCCTTGCACGGGCAATCCGGGCGGCTTGTTCAAGGCAATGATATGATCGTCGCGGTATATGACGCAGGACCGGATAAACTTGGTGTCGGCGTCAGAAATTCGTGTCCGCTTTGGCGGCGGTGGTGCCTCTGCGTCGGGCAGCGGCGGGATGCGCACGGTTTGCCCCACCTCCAGCCGGGAGGAGGCTTTGACCCGCCCACCGTCAACGCGAATATCGCCCTTGCGGCACATCTTTTCAATCAGCCCTTGGCCAATCAGCGGAAATGTCCGTTTGAACCAGCGGTCCAACCGCTGATCCCCGTCGCCTTCTTCTACGACCAGATGTTGAACCCGGCTCATGCAAATACCCCTCTGGCCATCATAAGGCCCAGCATTAATCCCAGCACTGATAGCCCGACGGACAGTGCCATATATATCCCTGCCGCCCCGATCTGGCCGCGCTCGATCAAGGTTACCGTCTCAAGCGAAAACGACGAGAAGGTCGTAAAGCCGCCAAGCACACCGGTCATCACAAAAGGGCTAAACTGCGTGAGCCCTTTGTGTGCAGCAAACACTACAAACAGGCCCATAATAAACGACCCGATAATGTTGACCGTCAAGACTGCCAGCGGAAAATCGGACGGCCCGGTCAGCCGCATCGCTGCGACACCGAACAGATACCGCAAGGAGGCGCCGATCGCGCCACCCATGGCTACAAGTGACAGGGTTGAAATCATCTGCGGTCTCTCACGGTTCACGCCCCGAATGTCAAGTTTTCCGCGCTGCCCGCAGCTTTTCGAAATAATCGACCCGTTTTTTCAGATCCCGTTCAAAGCCGCGTTCGACAGGTTGGTAAAGCTGCGGCCGCTCCATCCCGTCAGGAAAATAGTTCTGCCCCGAGAACCCGTCTTCGGCGTCATGGTCATAGGCGTACCCCGCGCCATAGCCCTGCTCTTTCATCATCTTGGTGGGCGCATTCATGATATGTTTTGGCGGCGGGGCGGACCCGGTCTGCTTCGCTGCCCGCCGCGCCGCCTTATAGGCCACATAAGCGGCGTTCGATTTCGGGGCCAGCGCCAGATAGGTCAGCGCCTGCGCAATCGCCAATTCCCCCTCGGGGGACCCGAGCCGCTCGTAGGTTTCCCACGACTGCAGACACACAGACTGCGCTTGCGGATCAGCGAGCCCGATGTCCTCGACAGCCATGCGCGTGATCCGACGCATCAGATACCGCGGGTCCTCACCACCTTCCAGCATACGCGCGAGCCAGTAAAGCGCAGCATCCGGATCGGAGCCCCGAACGGATTTGTGCAGTGCAGATATGAGGTTATAATGCGCATCGCCGCCTTTGTCATACTGTGCCGCGCGGCGCATCAGACGCGCTGACAGCGCCTTACCGTCAAGCTTTCCGTCCACCTTCCACGCGGCGACCTGTTCGATCAGGTTCAGCAGGGCACGCCCGTCGCCATCGGCCATCTCCAGCAGGTTTTCCCGCGCAGGGCCATCCAGGGGCAGGCCCCGCCCGAGCTCTTTTTCGGCCCTTTGGGCCATACGTTCCAGATCAGACAGAGGTAAACGCTCAAGCACCAGAACCTGCGACCTGCTCAAGACAGCAGCGTTCAGCTCGAAAGACGGATTCTCAGTCGTGGCCCCGACGAGCAAGATCGTCCCGTCCTCCATATGAGGCAGGAACCCGTCTTGCTGTGCCTTGTTGAAGCGATGGATCTCATCGACGAACAACAAGGTGCCCTGCCCGTTTTGCCGCCGGATTTTCGCAGCATCAAAGACTTTGCGTAGCTCGGGCACGCCGCTGAATATCGCGCTGATTTGGACAAAATGCAGGTCTGTCTCATCCGCAAGCAACCGTGCGATCGTCGTTTTGCCGACGCCAGGTGGCCCCCAGAAAATCAAAGATCCCAGTGACCCCGACTCCAACATCACGGTCAACGGCGCATCCGCGCCCAACACCTGCGACTGGCCGATCACCTCGGCCAAACTTTGTGGACGCAACCTGTCCGCCAGTGGGCGGTGCCCGCTTTCTACAACAGGCGCGTCAGAGCCGAATAGATCCGCCATTATGCTACACTCGGAACTGCAGCGACAGTCGCTGCACGCCGCGCTGTACCACCATCGACACCTGACGGCTTCCTGCCATCTGGTCGCTCACGTCGGCAGGCGTTGCGACCGTTGCGCCATTTACCGCGAGGATCACGTCACCCTGTCGCAAGCCGACGCGCGCGCCATAGGGCCCGCTATCCATCACGGCTACACCCGTCACCTCAAGCGGCAAGTTCAATTCAGCCATTACCGCGGGGTTGATCCGCGCGAGCGTTAACCCCGGCAAAAGGCTACTTTCATGCAGCGCCAGCGTCTGTCGCGGCGGTTCGTCTGGTGCTGCGATCAAGGCCACAGCGACCTCTGCCGTTTTGCCATCCCGAAGTTTGGTAACGCGCGCCTGCGCCCCCATGTCCGCCACGCTCATGCGATAGATCATCTCGGCGGGGGTATGGACCTCTTGACCGTCAACGGCGGTGATTACATCGCCCACAGCCACACCTGCCTGCAAAAACGGGCTCGCCGGATGCATTCCCGACACGATGATGCCACCCGGGCGATCCAACCCCAAGGGGCCAGCCATATCCGCATCGACTGGCTGCCCGCTCATCCCCGCCCACGGACGGGTAAATTCAGCCGCCCCGTCGCGCGCCTGCGTCATGAACGCCGCGATCAGATTCGCCGGAATAGCAAAGCCGATGCCGTTGGACCCACCCGACCGCGTCAGAATAGACGTATTGATCCCGATCAACCGCCCCTGCACATCTATCAAAGCACCGCCCGAATTGCCCGGATTGATCGGCGCATCGGTCTGGATGAAATACCCCTGCCCGCCGCCGTTCATCCCGCCCGATCGCGCAAGGCCAGACACAATGCCACTACTTACGGTTTGCCCGACCCCGAAAGGGTTGCCGATTGCAAGCGTAAGCTCCCCTACCTCTACCGTATCACTGTCGCGCAACGGCAGATGGGCAAGCCCGGCTACGTCATCAATCTTCAGGATCGCCAAATCGCTTTCAGCATCACTCAGCAACACAGTGGCCGAGAACTCGCGTCGGTCGGCCAGTACGATGCGGATGTCGGTGGCCATACCAACGACATGATAGTTCGACACGACAATCCCGTCCTCAGACAAGATCACGCCGGACCCAAGAGAGTTTTGGACACGTGGTCTCCCCGAATCAGGTCGGCGGAAAAACCGTTCGAAAAACGGATCCGCCTGCAGCGGCGTTCGGCTTTGCTCTACGATGGTACGTGCATAGATGTTCACCACGGCCGGAGTCGCTTCGCGCACCAGCGGCGCAAAGCTCAACTGGACCTGCGCGGGCGAACTGGGCACAGTCTGCGCGGCGACGGGAAAGGATAAGATGGTCAGTAGTATCAGGAGTATTCTCATACCCTCAGATATGCGCAGCCCTTTGCGCTTGCGCAACACCCATGTTCCAAATGGGCCTAAATCCTCGCCGAAGGCATAAATGCAAAAAGCCCCTGCGCAGGCAGGGGCTTTTAAAATTCGCGACAAAAGCTGATAGCTTTAGTCTTCGGCAACCTCATAGGCCGCGACGCGTGCCTTATCGTTTGCACCCTTCGCGTCGCGGTCGCGATCTACGAATTCGATGATGGCCATAGGTGCCATGTCGCCATAACGGAAGCCGGCCTTCAGGACGCGGACATAGCCACCCTGACGGTCTTTGTAGCGTGGGCCCAGGATGTCGAAGAGTTTCGCGACATACTGATCTTGCTTCAGCTTGCTTGCAGCTTGACGACGCGCGTGCAGGTCGCCGCGCTTTGCCAATGTGATCATCTTTTCGATGATTGGCTTCAATTCTTTTGCCTTAGGCAAGGTTGTTTTGATTTGCTCGTGCTCAATGAGCGAGCCCGCCATGTTCGAGAACAACGCCTTGCGGTGTTCATGTGTACGATTCAGACGGCGGTAACCACGTGCGTGACGCATTTTCTAGTCTCCAATTTGATGCCCTCTACGGGCGGTTTTACTTTGTCTGGTTGGCGTGCGTAGCGCCAACTCTCCTTGGGGCAGGTGCCCGGTCGTATTGACGGGCGGGAACAACCCCACCCGTCAAATCTCTTAGAACGAATCCTCGAACTTCTTCGCGAGGTCTTCGATGTTGTCCGGCGGCCAGTCCTCGACGTCCATGCCAAGGTGCAGACCCATGCCCGACAACACTTCCTTGATTTCGTTCAAGGATTTGCGGCCAAAGTTCGGTGTGCGCAGCATTTCTGCTTCGGTCTTCTGGATCAAATCGCCGATGTAGACGATGTTGTCGTTCTTCAGGCAATTTGCCGAACGGACAGACAATTCCAGCTCATCTACTTTCTTCAGTAGCAGCGGGTTGAATTCCAGACCGTCGTCGTCGTCTTGACGCGATGCGGATTCCGGCTCGTCGAAGTTAACGAAAATGCCCAGCTGGTCCTGCAGGATCCGCGCGGCAAATGCCACGGCATCGTCAGGTGAGATGGACCCGTCGGTCTCGACTTTCATCGTCAATTTGTCATAATCAAGCACCTGACCTTCGCGGGTCGGTTGCACGTCATAGGACACTTTTTTGACCGGCGAATAGATGGCGTCGATCGGGATCAAGCCGATAGGCGCATCTTCTGGCTTGTTCTTATCTGCCGCAACATAGCCCTTGCCGGTGTTAACCGTCAGTTCCATGTAAACGTCAGCATTGTCATCCAAGTGGCAGATGACGTGATCGCGGTTCAGAATTTCGATACCGGCGCTTTCAGAGATGTCACCGGCAGTGACAACACCTGGGCCTTTGGCAGAGATCGACAGGCGCTTTGGCCCTTCGACTT
Source organism: Sulfitobacter litoralis (assembly GCF_900103185.1). Taxonomy (GTDB): domain Bacteria; phylum Pseudomonadota; class Alphaproteobacteria; order Rhodobacterales; family Rhodobacteraceae; genus Sulfitobacter; species Sulfitobacter litoralis. Next base: position 141,590 of record NZ_FNJD01000002.1, on the reverse strand, counting down.
CCATGCGCAGCGAAACGCCTTTGAGGTTCAGAACGATGTCGGTGACATCTTCACGAACGCCAGTAACGCTCGAAAATTCGTGCAAAACATTATCAATTTGTACGGAAGTAATGGCAGCGCCTTGCAACGACGACATCAGAACGCGGCGTAGCGCGTTGCCCATTGTCAAACCAAAGCCACGCTCGAGCGGCTCGGCAATGACAGTCGCCTGACGTGCTGGGTCATTGCCCGGCTTCACGTCCAACTGCTGTGGCTTAATCAATTCAGCCCAATTTTTGTGGATCATACGTCCCTCCATTCCTGTCCTGCGCCCCATGTCCAAATGGCGAAGAACTCCCGAGGTTTCAACAAAGCAGTAAGAGGCCGAGCGCGAACGCGCGGCCCCTTTTGTAACTTAATCTCTTAAACGCGGCGGCGTTTCGGAGGGCGGCAGCCGTTGTGCGCCATTGGGGTCACGTCACGGATGGATGTGATGTTGAACCCGGCAGCAGCCAGTGCGCGCAGGGCGCTTTCGCGGCCCGAACCGGGGCCTTGCACTTCGACTTCCAGCGTTTTCACGCCGTGGTCTTGAGCTTTTTTGCCTGCATCTTCAGCAGCCATCTGAGCCGCATAAGGTGTCGATTTACGCGACCCTTTAAAGCCCATGGTACCAGCTGAGGACCATGCAATTGCGTTGCCCTGAACGTCGGAGATCAGGATTTTCGTGTTATTGAAGCTGGAGTTAACATGCGCCACACCTGCGGCGATGTTCTTGGAAACCTTACGCTTCGTCTTTGTCTTTTCGCGTGCCATTGATCAGACCCTCCCTTACTTCTTCTTACCAGCAATGGCCTTTGCAGGGCCTTTGCGCGTACGAGCGTTGGTGTGAGTACGCTGACCACGAACCGGCAGGTTGCGACGGTGGCGCAAACCACGGTAGCAGCCAAGGTCCATCAGACGCTTGATGTTCATCTGCGTATCACGACGCAGGTCACCTTCAACGGTGTAGTTCTCGTCGATGAATTCGCGGATCTTCAGGATTTCAGCGTCCGAAAGTTCGTTGATACGACGGGTGGAATCGATGCCAACAGCTTCGCAAATAGCAGCTGCGGAGGAGTTACCGATACCGGTGATATATGTGAGGGCGATTGGAACCCGCTTTGCAGTCGGGATGTTTACGCCGGCAATACGTGCCACGTGGGTGCTTCCTTTTCGTTGCGGGTCCGTCATACCAGACCCTTTTTTCACAACGTGAAGCCCGAGGCGTTTGTGCCGTCGGGCTCCAGCTGATCAGGTGTTCATGCGCAGGGTATGATCGGTGCCCGTTGCAATTCGATTCTCATACGAGATACGGCTGGTTATGGGGAATTAACCGGCGCGTCAACCCATAGCGACGGCAGAGCGTATGGATTGGTATTGCGATCGAATACCCGCCTGCCCTGCCCCAAGAAACGGCAAAACGGCGCGTCGGAAAACGCGCCGTTGTCTACCATTGCTTGATGCTTGGATTATGCGTCCAAAACCTTCGTGATGCTGTCCTGAACCTCTTTGATATCGGCCAGACCATCAACGCGCGTGAGCATATTATGCGCGTAATAGTACCCCAACAGCGGAGAGGTTTTCTTGTAGTATTCCATCAAACGATTCCGGAGGCTTTCCTCGTTATCATCTGCACGGCGTTTGAAGTCGGATGCGCCGCATTTCTCGCATTTGCCGTCGGCTGGCTGTGGCTTGGTGACGTCGTGATAGACTTCACCACAGTTGCCACAGGTAGAGCGCCCGGAGATCCGTGCGACCAGCGCTTCGTCGTCGACGCCCAGCTGGATCACGTGGTCCAATGGCTTGCCTGTCGCTTCCAGCAGCTCACCAAGCGCTGTGGCCTGCGCCAATGTGCGCGGGAACCCGTCAAAGATGAAACCACCGTGGTCGGTCGTGTCTTCGAGTTTTTCGCGGATGAGGCCGATCACTATCTCGTCGGTGACCAAATCGCCGCGGGCCATGACATCGGCAACCATATTGCCCATCTCGGTCCCGCTGTCTTTGGCTTCGCGCAGCATGTCGCCGGTAGAGAGCTGAACCATGTTACGTGTCTCTACCAAGTGACGCGCTTGTGTACCTTTACCCGCTCCGGGTGGTCCTAAGAGAATAATGTTCATCGACGTACCGGGCTCCGTTTTTTCCGTGGTTTGCCAGACTTACCACGCAGTTGGGAACGTTCAAGCAGACCTTCATACTGATGTGCCAGCAAATGGCTTTGTACTTGTTGGATGGTATCCATGGTGACCGACACAACGATCAGCACCGATGTACCGCCGAAATAGAATGGGATTGCGAACTGACCCCGCAGAATTTCGGGCAGCAGCATCACCGCAACCAGATATGCAGACCCAAGTACCAAGACGCGGTTAACCACATATTCAAGATATTCGGCTGTTTTCTTGCCGGGGCGGATACCGGGAACGAAGCCGTTCTGGTTTTTCAGGTTATCCGCGACATCATCAGGTTTAAAGCTGACGTTGAAGGTATAAAAATAAGCAAAAAAGACAATCATCAAGACGAAGAATAACAGGTATAGGGGTTGCCCTGGTCCGAAATTTGCCAAGAGGACCGACATTACCGGGCCGGTGGAATTCCCAGAGAACGTGCTGATCGTGATCGGAAGCAACAGAAGCGAGCTTGCGAAAATCGCCGGGATAACGCCCGCCGGGTTCACCTTGACCGGAAGATGCGATGACCCTCCGTCGTACATCTTCTGGCCGACCTGACGGCGCGGATATTGGATGTGGATTTTGCGCAAGGCGCGCTCCATGAAGACGACGAACATGATCGTCACGATCACCATGACAAGAACACCGACGATCACCGCCGGGCTGATCGCACCGGACCGGCCAGACGAAAAGAACTGAGCGATTGCGGCTGGCACCTCGGCAATGATGCCGACGAAGATAATCAATGAGATACCGTTGCCGATGCCGCGTGCTGTGATCTGCTCGCCCAGCCACATCAGGAACATGGTCCCGCCGACCAGCGTAATCATGCACGCAATGCGGAAATACATGCCCGGATCGGCGGCGATATCACCAGCTTCTAGCGATACCGCAAGGCCATAGGCCTGCAGTGTCGCCAGTGCGACGGTGCCGAAGCGTGTGTATTGGTTGATCTTTTTACGCCCCTGCTCGCCCTCTTTCTTAAGCTGCTCAAGCGCGGGGACCATCGAAGTCATCAACTGAACGATGATCGATGCGGAGATATAGGGCATGATACCCAAAGCGAAGATACCCATACGGCCAAGAGCGCCGCCGGTGAACATGGACACCATGCCGCCGATCCCTTGACCCGCGCTTTCCATAAATTGGCGCAGGGCGGTGCCGTCGATCCCGGGAACCGGAATGAACGTGCCAAGGCGATAAACGATCAACAACCCCAGAGTGAATAGAATCCGGTTGCGCAGGTCTGTTGCCTTGCCCAACGCGGACCAACTGGTGTTGGCGGCCATGCTTTCGACGGCTGATACCATGATATAGGGCTCTTTCTTTGCAAAAACGCCGCCCAGGCCGTTTTCCGGCGGGCGGCATTTGGGAAAACTCGATTGACTATGTAAGCGGGACGCGTCCCGCTCACAAGGCAAAAGGTCGGGTTACGCGTCTGCGTTTGCCGCGGAAGGTGCTGCGACGGTCAGTTTGCCGCCCGCTTTTTCGACCGCTTCGACCGCGGATTTGGACGCGCCGTATACCTGAAGATCAACCTTGGCGTTGAAGTCGCCTTTCGCCAAAACACGGATGCCGTCCAGTTTGCGACGTACCAGACCCGAAGAGATCAGTGCATCTTCGGTGATCGCAGCAGAAGCGTCGATCTTTTTCGCGTCGATGAATTTCTGGATCAGGCCCAGGTTCACAACCGCATAGGACTTCCGGTTCGGCTTGGTAAAGCCACGCTTAGGAAGACGTTGGTACAAAGGCATTTGACCGCCTTCGAAACCTTTGATCGCGACACCCGAACGGGATTTTTGACCTTTGATACCACGGCCACCCATTTTACCGGTGCCGGAACCAGGACCACGGCCAACGCGCTTGCGTTTCTTGTTGGCACCTTCGTTATCAGACAGTTCATGAAGTTTCATGTCGCTTCTCCTTTTGCCGGATGTGGCCCCCAGCGACGGGAGTGGCCAAACGCGGCGTTTCATATGATTCTCGTGGCGGATTGGTGGCCACTGGGCGGCGTATAAACGGGAGAGACAGCGGTTTCAAGCCCCCTGCCCTCACCGGCACAACCCGGCTTAACGAAAAACGCCTCGCAGTGTTCTGCGAGGCGTTATAGATTGGCAAAAGGGCGTCATCGGAACCCTTCACTTTCAGGCGAAAGCGTTCAGCCTTTTTCTTCGATGATCTCTACCATGTGAGAGATCTTGCGGATCATGCCGCGAACGGAAGGTGTGTCTTCCAGTTCACGTACACGGTGCATTTTGTTAAGGCCCAAACCAATCAACGTAGCGCGCTGGTCGGCGGGGCGGCGGATTGGCGAACCAACCTGCTTGATAACGATTGTCTTAGCCATGCTTATGCCTCCTCAGCCACTTGTGCGGACGATTCAACATTGTCCTCACGCTTGGGCAGAATGTCTGCAACTTTCTTGCCGCGACGCTGAGCAACAGCACGTGGCGAGGATTCTTTTTTCAGACCGTCCATGGTGGCACGGATCATGTTGTAAGGGTTCTGCGTCCCGATGGACTTGGATACAACGTCCTTGATGCCCAACATTTCGAATACGGCACGCATCGGACCACCGGCGATGATCCCGGTACCTTCTGGTGCTGTCCGCATTACAACGCGACCGGCGCCGTGACGGCCTTCCATGTCGTGGTGCAATGTACGGCCTTCGCGCAGTTGAACGCGAATCATTTGGCGCTTGGCTTGCTCGGTGGCCTTGCGAATGGCTTCTGGAACCTCTTTCGCTTTGCCTTTGCCGAAGCCTACACGGCCCTTTTGGTCGCCAACAACGACAAGTGCAGCGAAGCCAAAGCGCTTACCACCCTTAACGGTCTTGGAAACGCGGTTGATCGCCACTAGGCGGTCGGCGAATTCGGGTGTCTCGTCGCGTTGGTTGCGGCGGTTACCACCCCGGTTGTCATCTCTTGCCATGCGGCATCATCCTTTTGGTGCTGCGCTTGCGCGCGTCATAATGTCAATCCAAGTGGGCCAAGCCCCCGGATCATCGAGGCGGCACGTGACCCGTGCCGCCTACGTTGGCTTAGATTTTCAGACCGCCTTCGCGGGCTGCATCGGCCAAAGCTTTGATTTTGCCGTGGAACAGGAAACCACCACGGTCAAAATATGCTTCTTTCACACCGGCCTTTTGAGCACGTTCGGCGATTGCCGAGCCAACCTTGGTCGCTGCGTCGATGTTGTTTTTGCCAACAACACCCAGGTCTTTTTCCATCGAAGACGCGGAGGCCAGTGTGACCCCGTTTACGTCGTCGATCAGCTGGGCGCTGATGTTTTTGTTCGAGCGATGCACGGAGAGACGAAGACGCCCCGCGTTGACCCGGCGAAGTTTGTTCCGAACGCGCAGGCGGCGTTTCAGAAACAGTTGTCTTTTGCTGTTTGCCATCTGAGCTATCCTTACTTCTTCTTGCCTTCTTTGCGGAAGACGAACTCACCCTTATAGCGGATGCCTTTGCCCTTGTAGGGCTCGGGCTTGCGCCAAGCGCGAATGTTCGCAGCGACTTGACCAACAAGCTGTTCGTCAATGCCTTCTACCACAATCTCGGTCTGTTTCGGGGCTGTGACTGTCACACCTTCAGGTGCGACATAGTCAACATCATGCGACAGGCCCAGGTTCAAGCGCAGCGTGTTGCCGTTCATGGCAGCACGATAACCAACACCCTGGATCTCAAGCTCTTTCTTGAAGCCGGCGGTAACACCGGTCACAAGGTTTTCGACCATCGTGCGGCTCATGCCCCACTGCTGGCGCGCGCGCTTGGATTTGCCGCGTGGTGTGATGGTGACCACGTTGTCTTCGACAGTCAATGTAACGTCGTCAGTCGCCTTGAAGGAACGGGTTCCCTTTGGGCCTTTGACTTCGATGGTCTGCCCGCTCACGGATGCTGAAACACCGCTTGGCAGGTCGACCGGTTTTTTACCAATACGAGACATTTTGTTCTCCTTAGAATACGGTGCAGAGCACTTCGCCGCCAACATTGTGGCTGCGTGCATTCTGATCCGACATCACACCCTTGGGGGTGGAGACAATCGACACACCGAGGCCCTGACGGACAACGGGGATGTCATTGACGCCCATGTAGACGCGACGACCGGGCTTGGAGACCCGCTTCAGTTCGCGAATAACAGGTTCGCCCTCGTAATACTTGAGGCTGATCTCGATGGCGGGATGGCCATCAACACCAGTTTTTGCTTCGTAGCCACGAATGTAGCCTTCGTCCGCAAGCACGTCCAGAACCCATGCACGCAGCTTGGAAGCAGGTGTCATGACGGTGGATTTGCCGCGCATCGAAGAGTTACGGATGCGTGTCAGCATATCTGCGATAGGATCGTTCATCTGATGCGCTCCTTACCAGCTCGACTTGACCATGCCGGGGATTTGGCCGCTCGAGCCAAGATCCCGCAGCGCGATCCGCGAAATTTTCAGTTTACGGTAATAAGCGTGTGGACGGCCTGTCAGCTGGCAGCGGTTGTGCAGACGCACAGCGCTGGAGTTGCGAGGCAGTTTCGCCAGCTTCAGGGAAGCGCGGAACCGCTCTTCCATGGGCTTGGATTCGTCGCTTACGATCTCTTTCAAGGCAGCGCGCTTTTCAGCGTACTTCTTGACCAGTGCTTCGCGCTTCTTTTCGCGCTCGATCATGGATTTCTTAGCCATATCTAAATCCTCCCCGCGCTTACGATGTGAAGGGCATGTTGAATGCTTTCAACAGTGCCTTCGCTTCAGCGTCGGTTTTCGCCGTGGTGGCGATCACGATGTCCATTCCCCAAGTCTCGTCAACTTTATCAAAGTCGATTTCGGGGAACACGATGTGCTCTTTCAAGCCCATGGCGTAGTTGCCACGGCCGTCAAAGCTTTTGCCGTTGATGCCGCGGAAGTCGCGGATACGAGGCATTGCGATCGTGATCAGACGATCCAGGAATTCGTACATACGTTCGCCACGCAGGGTAACTTTCGCACCCAATGGCATGTCTTCACGTACGCGGAAACCAGCGATGGATTTCTTGGCAACTGTTGTCAGCGCTTTTTGGCCGGCAATCGTTGTCAGATCTTCCTGTGCGGATTTTGCTTTCTTGCTGTCACGAACAGCTTCAGCACCACAGCCGATGTTCAGGACGATTTTATCCAGACGCGGGATCTGCATTTCGTTCTTATAACCGAACTCTTCCTTCAGCGTCGCACGGATCTTGTCCTTGTACTCGACCTTCAGGCGGGGTGTGTATGTTGCGTTATCAAGCATCGATCACGTCCCCCGTGGTTTTTGCAAAGCGCACTTTCTTGTCGCCTTCGATTTTGAACCCAACGCGCGTGGCCTTGCCGTTGGCATCAACCAACGACAGGTTGCTCAGGTCGATTGGCATCGCTTTGGGAATACGGCCGCCTTGCGACGTCTGGGACTGACGCGTGGCGCGGATTGCCATGTTGATACCATCTACGATTGCTTTGTTGGCCTTCGGGTCAACAGACGAGATGGAACCCGTCTTGCCCTTGTCCTTGCCAGCAAGCACGATGACTTTGTCACCTTTGCGAAGTTTAGCAGCCATTACAGCACCTCCGGCGCAAGCGAGATAATCTTCATGAAGTTTTTGGCGCGCAGTTCGCGAACAACTGGGCCGAAGATACGTGTACCTACGGGCTCATTCGAGTTGTTCAGAATGACGGCGGCGTTACGATCGAAACGGATGGCTGTGCCATCGTCACGACGAACTTCTTTGGCTGTGCGAACGACGACGGCTTTACGCACGTCACCCTTTTTCACACGACCGCGAGGGATGGCTTCCTTGACCGACACGACAATGATGTCGCCGACTGATGCGTATTTACGCTTGGAACCACCCAATACCTTGATGCACTGAACACGGCGAGCGCCGCTGTTGTCAGCAACATCCAGGTTGGTCTGCATCTGGATCATTTGGTTTCTCCCGACCTTCTGGGGGGCGATGCGTGCCCTATCCCCAGGGTTTCGATTAAGTTGGTCCGCCCGAAATGGGCTTCTCGCTCGTGCCTTTGCGCCTTGCTGCCCTCAGAGTCAAGGGAACAAGACGTTCAGGCCCGAGCGAGCAGCGCCTTAAGCCTCAGCGGCTTGCAGCACTTCCCAACGTTTGGTTTTCGACTTTGGTGCACATTCGATGATGCGAACGCTGTCGCCCACTTTGAATGTGTTGTTCTCATCGTGAGCCCGGTACTTTTTGGACTTACGGATGGTTTTCTTCAGAACCGGGTGTGTAAAGCGACGCTCTACGGATACGGTTACTGTCTGTTCGTTGGCATCGCTTGTCACGGTGCCTGTCAGGATACGTTTGGGCATACTCTCAGGCTCCTACTATTCTGCAGATGCCGCGGCAGCGGCTTTCTGGTTAAGAACGGTTTTGACACGTGCGACGTCACGCTTAACGGTCTTCAAACGTGCGGCATTTTCCAGCTGGCCAGTGGCTTGCTGAAAACGCAGGTTGAAGGATTCTTTCTTGAGGTTAACAAGCTCATCCCGGAGCTGGTCCGGCGTCTTGTCGTGTAGTTCTTTGGCGTTCATCGCCTCATCCTTTCGACATCACCAGTAGGCCCCTTATGGGTGACCATGATTCTGGTGGAGTTCATGTGAAAGGTTCCTCTACATGCCCTACCCCACTTTGGCAAGCGAGGTTTCTACGAAACCGTATCGCCACGCTGCGCAGGCTGATGTAGAACGGCCCTATGTCACAGATAGAATCCCTTTTCGTCACCCGTCTTTACCGCGCCGCTTTGTCAGAGCACGGTCAACCCGTCGACCCGTCCGAGCTTGAGGCCGCGTGCCTGTCCATTGCCGAGGATGACGAGGCCGGCCAGGAGTGGTGCGAGGAACATGATTTCCCCGGCTACACCAGCTATGCGTCCTTGACGGATCTGCCATGGCGGTTCCCGATCTTTAAGACGGTCAAAAAAGCGCTGGATAAGCACGTCAAGGCCTTTGCCAAGGATCTGGCGTTTGATCTGGACGGGCGCAAGCTCAAGCTTGAAGACATCTGGATCAATATCCTGCCCGAGGGCGGCATCCATACCGCGCATATCCACCCGCATTCGGTCATCTCTGGCACAACTTATGTGGCGATGCCCGAAGGGACCAGTGCGCTCAAGCTCGAGGATCCGCGTCTGCCAATGATGATGGCGGCCCCCGGTCGCCAAAAAGACGCACCCCAAGAGCTGCGCCAGTTCGTTTATGCGAAGCCCGTCGTCGGTGACGTGCTGCTCTGGGAAAGCTGGCTGCGCCACGAGGTGCCGATGAACATGTCTGAAGAAGACCGTATTTCGGTCTCGTTCAACTACGCTTGGGGTTAACCACGCTTGGGCGGCGTTGCCTTGCGCGCCGCCTCTTGCTCCTTCACGGCAGCCTTTTCCTCTTTGGTCAGCTTATTGCCCCACTGATTGTTGCTAAGCCCCAGATCATCCGGCATCGGCTTGGTCTTACCCTTTTTGATCGTACCCCCCTTATCAAGAAACGCTTTGATCAGGTCTTCGTCGGTGGTGGGCTTGGGCACATGTTTCATGTCAGCTCCTATAGGCGGGTTAACCCCAGCCTATGCGCCACGCCTTGCGCTGGCTAGACCCTGCCGCCGCTTATTCATCACGCATTAATGTTTCAAAAATCGCGGGCTGGATCACGTCACCGCGGGTTCAGCACCTTGTGACTAGGATTGCATGTATCTCGGTGCCATCTCGACCCCGTTACCGTAAACGATGCGCACATAAGGAAGCCCCACGTGGATAGACCAAACCAAAGCCCCCTGCCCGCTCTTGCCCTTGCCGGGCTGATTGGTGAACTCACCTTCGAAGCCTATGCATGGCTCGCGTCCCCGATCCTGTTCGGCGTCAAGCTAGAGCCGGCCAATCTTGTCATTGGTCTCGGCAAAAAACTTTTGAGCCTCGACCTGCCCTATGCCGCAGCCTTCGCCATCCACTTTCTGATCGGGGCATTGGGATTTGCAGCGGTAGTCTATCTGACCAAGCGGATTACACAGCTCGGCTATTTCGGCTCGGGTGCTTTGGCCGGAGTCATCTTATGGTTTGTCGCCCAAGGCATCTTGGCGCCACTGATGGGGCGTAGCTTTATGATGGGTTTTGGCACCTACACGCAGTCATCCTTTGTGGGCCACGTCGGCATGACGATTGTCATTGCGATGGTCTGGCAGAAACTGGCGCGCCGCCCCGCCAAGCTGTTTAACTAAACCCTGCACCGACCGACAAAAGAAAAAGCCCCCGCTGATGGATCAGCGGGGGCTTTTCTATTCATTCCTCCGACATGTGTCGAAGCGAAGGTCTTACCAATCTTCGCGTACAACGACGCGTGTTTTGATTGGCAGCTTCATCGCAGCAAGACGCAGAGCTTCTTGTGCAACGTCCTCGGCGACACCGTCGATTTCGAACATTACACGGCCTGGCTTGACCTTGCAGACCCAACGATCCACGGAACCTTTACCTTTACCCATACGAACTTCGATGGGCTTTGCGGTGACAGGTACATCCGGGAAAATGCGGATCCAGACACGGCCTTGACGTTTCATGTGACGCGTCATGGCACGACGAGCAGCTTCGATCTGGCGTGCGGTGACCCGCTCGGGCTCGAGAGCCTTCAGACCGTAGGTGCCAAAGTTCAGGTCAGACCCGCCCTTTGCCAGACCTTTGATCCGACCTTTGTGCTGCTTGCGGAATTTAGTACGCTTTGGTTGTAGCATCTCTCATTCCCCCTTAGCGACGACCGCCGGCACCGCGAGGTGCTGGGCCGTCTTGCATTTCTTGTGCCTTACGGTCACGCGCTGCCGGGTCATGTTCCATGATCTCGCCTTTGAAGATCCAGGTCTTGATCCCGATGATGCCATAGGCAGTCATCGCTTCGACATGTGCGTAATCGATGTCTGCACGCAGAGTGTGGAGCGGCACGCGGCCTTCACGGTACCATTCGGTACGCGCGATTTCTGCACCACCCAGACGACCGGCAACGTTTACGCGGATACCCAGGGCACCCATACGCATGGCGTTCTGTACCGCACGCTTCATGGCACGACGGAAAGAAACCCGGCGTTCCAGCTGTTGTGCGATGGATTCACCAACAAGGGCTGCGTCCAGCTCTGGCTTGCGCACTTCAACGATGTTGAGGTGCAGGTCAGATTTGGTGATCTTGGCGATTTTCTGGCGCAGACCTTCGATGTCTGCACCCTTCTTGCCGATGATCACACCGGGGCGCGCTGTGTGGATCGTAACGCGGCACTTCTTGTGTGGGCGTTCGATGATCACACGGGCGATACCAGCCTGTGCACATTCTTTCTTGATGAAGTCACGGATGGCAAGGTCTTCGAGCAGAAGATCACCATAGTCCTTCGTATCGGCGTACCAGCGGCTGTCCCAGGTGCGGTTGACCTGAAGACGCATACCGATCGGATTTACTTTGTTACCCATCAGGCTTGCTCCTCAACTTGACGCACGACGATCGTGATTTCCGAAAACGGCTTGATAATCTTGCCGAAACGGCCACGCGCACGTGGACGACCACGCTTCATGATCAGGTTTTTGCCGACATATGCTTCGGCAACGACCAGTTCATCCACGTCAAGGTTGTGGTTGTTTTCGCCGTTCGCGATGGCGGACTGAAGGCATTTCTTCACGTCCAGTGCGATCCGTTTTTTGGAGAAGGTCAGGTCCGTCAGAGCCTTGTCTACCTTCTTGCCACGGATCATCGCGGCGACGAGGTTCAGTTTCTGCGGGCTTGTGCGAAGCATGCGCAGTTTTGCGCGGGCTTCGTTATCGGCCACGCGGCGGGGATTCTTATCCTTGCTCATGGCTTATTTCCGCTTCGCTTTTTTGTCGGCTGCGTGACCATAATAGGTGCGAGTTGGCGAATACTCACCAAACTTCTGACCAATCATCTCTTCGCTGACGTTTACAGGGATGTGCTTATGACCGTTGTACACACCGAACGTCAGGCCAACAAACTGTGGCAAGATCGTGGAACGGCGCGACCAAATTTTGATCACTTCGCTGCGACCGCTTTCGCGGGAGGCTTCGGCCTTTTTGAGGACATAAGAGTCAACAAAAGGACCTTTCCATACTGAACGAGACATCTATTAACGCCCCTTCTTCTTGGCGTGGCGCGAGCGTAGGATAAGCTTGCTGGACGCTTTGTTCTTGTTGCGGGTTTTTGCACCCTTTGTGGGCTTGCCCCAGGGCGTAACAGGGTGACGACCACCCGAGGTACGGCCTTCACCACCACCGTGAGGGTGGTCGATCGGGTTCATAACAACACCACGTACCGAAGGGCGGATGCCCTTGTGACGCATGCGGCCCGCTTTACCGTAGTTCTGGTTGGAGTTGTCAGGGTTGGACACGGCACCAACGGTGGCCATGCATTCCTGACGCACCAGACGCAGTTCGCCCGAGGACAAACGGATCTGAGCGTATCCACCATCACGGCCTACGAACTGTGCGTAGGTACCGGCGGCGCGTGCGATCTGGCCGCCTTTGCCTGGCTTCATTTCGATGTTGTGAACGATTGTACCGATAGGCATGCCCGAAAATGGCATAGCGTTACCAGGCTTGATGTCGGCCTTGGCCGAGGAAATCACCTTGTCGCCGACAGCGATACGCTGTGGTGCCAGGATGTAAGCCTGTTCGCCGTCTTCGTACTGGATCAGTGCGATGAATGCGGTCCGGTTAGGGTCATATTCGATCCGTGCGACAACAGCGGACATGTCCAGCTTGTTGCGTTTGAAATCGACGATACGGTAAAGGCGCTTTGCCCCACCGCCTGTGCGACGCATTGTGATCCGTCCGGTGTTGTTCCGACCGCCTGATTTGGTCAAACCCTGTGTAAGGGATTTGACCGGGCGGCCTTTCCAAAGCTCCGAACGGTCGATCAGTACCAGCCCACGCTGGCCTGGCGTCGTCGGTTTGTACGACTTGAGTGCCATGTTCTCTGTCTTCCGTTTTGCTTGTCCCCGGCCCCGTCGTGATGGTGCCGAGATGGTTGTAGGGCCCCGAAGGTCCCCAATTTGAAATGCCAGACAAAGAACCCCTTTGCCGGACGTTGCGTGCGGCTAGAACCTACCAACGCGCAAAACGACACAGCCCCGGACGAATCCGGGGCACTGCCGATGGGGTCGTTTAGGGTAGGATCACCCGAGGGTCAAGGGAGCGTCGGGGAATAGTCGGCAAAAGCCGACCGACCTGACCCTGATGCGTCTTACTGTGCCATCGACTTGATCTTGCGCGCCACGCTTTGCACGGACGGATCAGCTGCCTTCGGGACAATCCGGTACACTGCGTTCACGAAGCAAAACAACGAGAACATCAGTAGCCCTGCACAGAGAAGCCCCACCAGAATGCGCCCATAGGCCTGCTGGTGCAACCATTCAAAAGCCGCATCAATGCCACCGGTATCCGATGCATTCGCGCTCATCGCGGCGTAAACGATCAGACCGCCGATGATCAGCACAACAACCCCCTGCGCGGCGACACCGATACGCAAAGCCGGGTTCCAGTGCATGGTAAAATGGTTGGCTTCCAGATGTTCACGGTATGACTGCGTCGCAGCTTTGTAGAAATAGTAGAATCCGGTGCCCATTGTGACCAACCCTATCCCGCCGACAACCCAGACGCCTGCCGGCGTTTGAAGGAACTGGTTCAAGAGCTCTTTGCTGCTCGACCCCGAAGACGAAACCCCCAGCACAGTGACGGCCAAGGCACCGATTGCGCCGTGGATAATACCGGTGACCAGCATCCCAATGCGCGCGACAATACCTTTCGCGCCGGACCCGTAAGCCTCAAGATCCCAAAAGCTATCGACAGCGCGCCAGATCGCATAGGCAAACATGCCCGTAGCAATGGCAAAGATCACGGCAAAGCCGGTCGCCCCATCCAACGACTGCAGCGTTGATTTCGTGCCCTCGGCCTGCCCGCCCGACAAGACGGACCACAAGGACAATCCAGCAACCACCAGATAAACCAACCCGCGTCCGGCATAGCCAGTGCGCATAATCGGCACGGCCCAGGAGAAGTCATCTGGGTCGATGTGTGATAGAATTTCCGATCGGGTGGATTGATGGCTATTGGCCGACATTGTGACGATACCCCTTCGCGCAAAGCCGGCACCGGAAAGCGGGGCCCTTACTTTGATGACATGTGGGACAACAACGCACCGCTGGTCGGCAAGTTCCCGCGAATGAGCCCAAATAGGCATCGTCACTCCAAACGCAATCGCCAAATAGGAAAAGGCCCCCCACCTTGCGGTGAGGGGCCTTTCATTTTTCGCGTCCAGTCTGACTTACAGACCGGTGGATACGTCGATGGTGTTACCCTCTTCGAGCATAACGTAAGCCTTCTTAACGTCCTTCCGGCGCCCCATCTGGCCGCGGAAACGCTTTGCCTTGCCTTTGGTGATGGACGTGTTCACGGCCTTCACCTTGACACCAAAGAGAGCTTCAACAGCTTCTTTGATCATTGGCTTGTTGCTGTCGATCGCGACTTCGAAAACGACGGCGTTGTGCTCGGAAGCCATTGTCGCTTTTTCAGTGATGATCGGCTTGCGGATCACATCGTAATGTTCGTGCTTGGCGCTCATTTCAAACGGGCCTCCAGTGCTTCGATCCCTGCTTTGGTGATCACGAGTGTATCACGCTTGAGGATGTCATAGACGTTTGCACCCATCGTTGGCAGGATATCCAGACCTTCGATGTTGCGCGCGGCTTGCAAGAAGTTCTCATTTACCGAGGCACCGTCGATGATCAACGCGCGTTTCCAGCCCAGGTTCTTAACCTGTTTGGCCAAAGCTGCGGTTTTCCCATCCGAGTTTACATCGTCGATGATAACCAGGCTGCCTGTTTTTGCCTTGGCAGACAAAGCGTGGCGCAGACCCAGTTTGCGGAACTTCTTGGTCAGTTCGTGGCCGTGGCTACGCGGGGTCGGACCCTTGTAGATACCACCCTTACGGAAGATCGGTGCAGAACGTGCGCCGTGGCGTGCGCCGCCGGTGCCTTTCTGACGATAGATCTTCTTGGTCGAATAGCTGACCTCGGACCGTGTCTTGACCTTGTGCGTACCCTGCTGCGCGTTGTTACGCTGCCAGCGGACAACACGGTGCAGAATGTCGGCGCGTGGCTCAAGACCGAACAGGGCCTCGTCCAGGTCTACCGAACCGGCTGCGCCGCCGTCGAGTTTGATGACATCAAGTTTCATTCGTCACCTTCCTTCTTGTCCGACTCAATGGATGCTTCGGCTTCTGCAAGGGCGGCAGCTTCGGTTGCTGCTTGCTCTTCAGCCAAGCGTGCTGCTTCGGCTTCGGCTTCTGCGGCTGCTGCTGCGGCGGCTTCTTCAGCTGCTTTAGCGGCTTCGTCTGCAGCAGATTTCAAAGCGGCGGGCAGGATTGCGTCTTCGGGGAACGGCTTTTTCACCGCATCCTTAACAGTCACCCAACCACCTTTGGAGCCTGGAACGGCACCTTTGACCATGATCAGACCACGTACGCTGTCCGTTTTGACAACCTCGAGGTTCTGAGTTGTTACACGAGCGGAACCCATGTGACCGGCCATTTTTTTGCCTTTGAAAACCTTGCCCGGATCCTGACACTGACCGGTGGAACCGTGCGAACGGTGAGATACAGAAACACCGTGTGTCGCACGCAAACCGCCAAAGTTGTGGCGCTTCATCGCACCGGCAAAACCTTTACCGATAGATGTGCCTGCAACGTCAACATACTGACCAGCAAAGTAATGATCGGCGATGATTTCTTCGCCGACGTTCAACATGGCTTCTGGGTCGATGCGGAATTCCGCGACCTTACGCTTTGGTTCAACCTTTGCTGCTGCAAAGTGACCGCGCATGGCTTGCGACGTCCGTTTAACCTTGGCTGTACCTGCGCCGAGCTGAACAGCTGTGTAGCCGTCCCGTTCGATGGTACGCTGAGCAACAACCTGAAGTTTGTCGAGCTGAAGAACGGTCACAGGGATCTGCTTGCCGTCTTCCATGAACAAACGGGTCATGCCCATTTTTTTTGCAATAACGCCTGAGCGCAACATAATATTACCCTCCTACGCTTATGACTGCAGCTTGATCTCGACGTCCACACCAGCGGCCAGGTCGAGCTTCATCAGCGCGTCCACGGTCTGGGGGGTCGGATCAACGATATCCAGCAGACGCTTGTGCGTGCGGATTTCGAACTGGTCACGGGATTTCTTGTCAACGTGTGGGCCACGCAGAACAGTGAATTTCTCGATCTTGTTCGGCAGCGGAATTGGGCCGCGAACAGATGCACCGGTACGCTTGGCGGTGTTGACGATTTCTTGTGTGGACGCATCCAGCACACGGTAATCGAACGCCTTCAAACGGATGCGGATGTTTTGGCTTTGTGCCATATGTCATCATCCCTCATTGGGAGTAGAAACGAAGAGGAAGAGACGCCTCATCACGGCCCTTCATTGCGTTTTGTCGTAAATCAAACGGGGCGCGTAAAAACGCACCCCGCTGAGACTTGCGCTCTATAGGTCAGGTCACGCCATGTGGCAAGGGGTGAATCAGACGTTTCGCGCAAATCCGCCCTGTTCGCATGGCCTAGGGTGATCGTCAAAGTAGGAAAAAAGGCCAAATATGGCGCAGCGCAAGCACGATAAACGACAGGACTGTCGCAACGAGCGCAACAATAAAGCGCGCGCGTTTTTGCTCGCGTAGTTTGGACACCATCAACAGCTCATAAGCGAGCTCGTCTTCCCAATCCACCTCGGCCACGGCGGACCTAAGCGATTCGACCGTGGGATAACGCGAGGTCTGGACATAAAGCGCGCGACACACGCCTGCAGCTCCGCCGTCCGGCACCTTCGAAACAGATCGCCGCGATGGGTAAAGCACATAGCCAAATAGAAACAGCGGGGCCATGACCACGGACCAGAAGACCAGTACGTACATGATCCCGGACTGGTCAGCGCCGGGCAAGCCACCCACAACCGCCGCAACGATGTTCAGAGTAAATGTATATCCGATACCGACAATTTGAGCTTTTGTATCATAACCCCGCACCGTGGCCTGCGCCTCTTCCAGTGCGATCTGAAAATACTGCCGGCGGTGCGCAGCGCTGCTGGCATCAGAGCTGGGAAACATCATGGCTGCCTCTTCCTAGGGTAAAGATCTCTATGCGACACAATACAGCTTGGCCGCAGGTCGCCCGCAAAAAAGGCCGCCCCCTTGCAGGAGCGGCCTTCGTTTTGTCAGCTGTCAGCGGGGTAACCCGCTGATTGGCTTATTCGTTGATCTTGGAAACAACGCCCGCGCCAACGGTGCGGCCGCCTTCGCGGATCGCGAAACGCAGACCGTCTTCCATCGCGATGGGGGCGATCAGCTCAACGTCGAACTGCAGGTTGTCGCCGGGCATAACCATTTCAGTGCCTTCTGGCAGCTGAACGGTACCGGTGACGTCTGTTGTCCGGAAGTAGAACTGTGGACGGTAGTTCGCGAAGAACGGCGTGTGACGGCCACCCTCTTCCTTGGTGAGGATATAGGCTTCGGCTGTGAACTTGGTGTGCGGCTTAACCGAACCTGGCTTACACAGAACCTGACCACGCTCAACGCCTTCACGGTCAACGCCGCGCAGCAGCGCACCGATGTTGTCGCCAGCTTCACCGCGGTCCAGCAGTTTGCGGAACATTTCAACGCCGGTACAGGTGGTTTTCTTGGTGTCGCGGATGCCAACGATTTCGATTTCGTCGCCAACGTTGATCACGCCACGCTCAACACGGCCCGTCACAACTGTACCACGACCGGAGATCGAGAACACGTCTTCCACTGGCATCAGGAACGGCTGGTCAACAGCGCGTGCTGGTGTCGGGATGTATTCGTCAACAGCGGCCATCAGCGCGCGGATGGATTTCTCGCCGATTTCCTCATCGCGACCTTCCATAGCTGCCAGAGCGGAGCCAGGGATCACAGGCATGTCGTCGCCTGGGTAGTCGTAGGAAGACAGCAATTCGCGGATTTCCATTTCCACCAATTCCAGCAGCTCTTCGTCGTCAACCTGGTCAACTTTGTTCATGTAGACGACCATGGTTGGAATACCAACCTGGCGGCCCAGCAAGATGTGCTCGCGGGTTTGTGGCATGGGGCCATCAGCCGCGTTCACAACCAAGATCGCGCCGTCCATCTGAGCCGCACCGGTGATCATGTTTTTCACATAGTCAGCGTGGCCGGGGCAGTCGACGTGGGCGTAGTGACGTGCTTCGGTTTCATATTCAACGTGAGCGGTCGAAATAGTGATACCGCGTGCTTTTTCTTCGGGCGCGCCATCGATTTGGTCATAGGCGCGGAAGTCGCCGAAGTATTTCGTGATCGCAGCGGTCAACGTCGTTTTACCGTGGTCAACGTGACCAATGGTACCGATGTTAACGTGTGGTTTATTACGTTCAAACTTTGCCTTAGCCATGGTGCAGCCCTTTATATTAACGAGGGCCTGAAACCAGACCCAAACCTATCTGGCGGGCGATGTATTGGGTCTGGCGCATAAAATCAAGCACCTGTTGGCCAAACACCCCCCGAGAATTCATGTAAATGCGCGCTAGTTTTCAGTTACTGCCGGCGTAGAGGCGACTTCAGCCCGTTTGATGATCGCATCTGCAGGCCGCTCGAACCATCCTTCGGCCTTATTTTGCTTGACCAAATAATTTTCGATCGACTTTGCCGCATTCTGGCTGAGGTTCTTAAGCTGCTCTTCAGCAGTCTTGGTATAGCCTGACCCGACGATAGGGCCCTGATCCAAAGATTCGAACACGGTGATCTGATGCGGCTCGTCGGTGAGCTTCTTACCTGCGGCGTCATCCCAGACGGTGAGGTTCAGAATCATGATCGACTTGGGCGCAAGTACAAGCGGAATACCAGGAGGTGCCAAAACATACCCCTCAACACTGACGCCGAAATGATAGTTTCGCGTCCCGTCGTATCGGTCAAACCGTTCAGCAATGGCATCTTTGATGGCTGTGGTCAGAACATCTTTGCTGACTTCGCGGCTGATCGGCAGCTTCTGCACCTTCGGTGCGACGACAATATTATGATACAGGTTGAAATCTCCCAGCGGCACTGCCGGCTTGTCGAGATCAGACGCCCCGTTACACGCCGTAAGAACAACAATACTGATCAAAGCTGATAAAATTCGAACCACTTCAAGCCTCCTCGGCGCATTCATGCCTTCTGCGATACCCTAAGGCTGGTTCAGGTTCAACGTTTGCCACAGTGGCAGGGGCTGCTTTGCGTGCTACGGTGTGATCGCCTGTCCGAGGAGCAATATCATGGATCGTCCCCTGCCCGCCCGTGTGGCTTTGATTAACCGTCCCGTAGGCCTGCTTCGCAGCCTCGCGATGGCGCGTCGCAACGTGTTGAGCATTATTCCGGAGCTTGCTGTCAAACAGCCTATGGTATCGGGGAAAATGGGCAAACGCTGGCACATGGTGATGGACCCTACTGCTATTCGCGAAATGTTGCTTGATCGGGTGGATGACTATCCCAAGTCGCAAGTGACAAAGAACCTGTTACGTCCGGCCATTGGGGATTCGCTGTTCATCGCAGAGGGCGCACAGTGGCGGTGGCAACGCCGCGCAGTGGCACCCGCCTTTTCCCATCGAAATATGTTAAACTTGGCGCCAATTATGACTGCAGCGGCGGAGCGTTCAGCTGATCGGATTTCTTCCGCCGGACCAGCAGCCATAAACCTGCTGGACGAGATGGTGACGACGACGTTTGATGTGATTTCGGACGTAACATTTTCCGGTGGTGATGGTTTCGACCGTGGTGCCGTTCATCGGGCGATAGATGCCTACATCGCAGAAGCTGGAAAAATCAGCCTGTTCGACATTCTCGGGTTCCCCGATTGGCTACCGCGGCCTGGGCGCGCGATGTCTGGTCGCGCTCTTCGGGACATGAAGCGGATTGCCGATGACGCCATACGCGCGCGCGCGCAGCGTGGTACTAGCAAGATGCCGGACCTGCTGGACCTGCTGCTTGGCGGTGTCGATCCCGAGACCAAACGCCAAATGAATACGGCAGAGCTACGGGACAACTTACTGACGTTTATCGTCGCCGGACACGAGACGACCGCGCTCACCTTGTCATGGGCACTGTATCTGGTCGGGTTCGATCAAAAGGTTCAGGACAAAGCCCGCGCCGAAGCCCAGAGTGTCTTGGCAGGACGTGCGGCAACCGGCACGGATGTCGAACATCTGCCCTATATCCGTCAGATTATCGACGAAACGCTCCGCCTGTATCCGCCAGCCGGCATCATATCACGTACGGCACAAAAGCACGACATTCTGAGCCACAGGGAGGTCAAGCCAGGCGATACGGTGATGATTCCGATCTACGCACTTGGTCGCCATCGGCTGCTATGGGAAAACCCTGATGCTTTTGACCCTGACCGGTTCCGCAATCGCAAGGCAATCGATCGCTACGCCTATCTCCCTTTTGGCGACGGTCCGCGAATTTGTATCGGGGCCTCCTTCGCGCAGCAGGAAGCCGTGATCATCCTTGCAACATTGCTATCACGTTTCCGTTTCGCCCCAGTCGGCGGCAAAGATCCTGAGCCGGTTATGATATTGACACTGCGTCCCGAGGGCGGCGTCTGGTTAATAGCAACGCCCGTTTAACCAATGTCCTGCGACCGGCCACTTCCAACGCGGCCCCTACGGCAAGATAATACAAAATTGATACGGCAGAATGCTCACGGGTACTCCCCGGGGCGCCTACTGAGGCGTTTTAAGAATGTTCTTCGCTTCGTCAAAAGCTCCCGCGGACCTGTCGGTTATAATTCCAAGCCGTTTCACTATGGTAGTACGATACTGTCAAAAATCGCCTTCACCTCACCAGGGTGCCGTTCGGTGAACAAATCTGGCGCATTGCGTCCGTGAGGAAATTACCGTGTGGGAACAGGGACATCACCGCGATAGTCATAAAAGCCTCTTTGCGATTTGCGCCCCAACCATCCAGCTTCAACATATTTGGTAAGCAAGGGACAAGGGCGATATTTCGTATCAGCCAGACCGTCATGCAACACGTTCATAATGGCCAGACAGGTGTCCAGTCCGATGAAATCGGCAAGCTCTAGCGGGCCCATTGGGTGGTTCGCGCCAAGCTTCAAGGAGCTGTCAATCGACTCGACCGACCCCACCCCCTCATAAAGCGTATAAACAGCTTCGTTGATCATCGGCATCAAGATACGATTTACGATAAATGCCGGAAAATCTTCGGCCGATGCCGCCGTTTTTCCTAATTTTTCAACGACAGCACGGCAAGCCGCAAACGTTTCTTTATCCGTCGCGATCCCACGGATAAGCTCGACAAGCTGCATCACCGGAACCGGGTTCATGAAATGGAAACCCATGAATTTTTCGGGGCGGTCGGTTCGGCTTGCCAGTCTCGTGATTGAAATCGAGGACGTGTTCGACGTTAGGATTGTCGTCGGCTTGAGGTGGGGGATCAGATCTTCGAAGATCGCTTGTTTGACTGTTTCACGTTCGGTCGCCGCTTCGATCACAAGATCACTTTGCCCTAAATCAGCAAGCGCCTGTGTTGTAACGATTCTTTTCAAGGTTGCGTCACGGTCGGCTTCTGACACTTTCCCCCGCCCGACCTGCCGGTCCAGATTACCGGTGATCGTATCAACAGCCTTTTGCAGGGCCTCTGCGCTCACGTCAGTCAGCAGAACGTCATAGCCTGCCAAAGCCATTACATGGGCAATGCCATTGCCCATCTGGCCCGCGCCGACGATGCCTATTGTCTGGATATCCATGCGCTGTCCCCTCTTGTTTCGCTGCAGCATAAAGCGGGCGGGGTAGCAGCCGCAAGGGCCGGAATTCATGACAGCTTTTCATAAATCCGAACTTTAAGGGAATCGAAAATACTTAAGGCCATCCTATGCCCAGAATGAGTTGGCATAGGGCGTTAGCTATGAGTTGCGAAATAAGGAAGCTGGGGGGGCTTGACTATGCGTTGTGTCGCTATGGCGGGTCGAAGCTCAAATTTAGGGGACCGCGCCGGAATACCTCGGTCCCCTACGTGGCCTTTATGGGGGGGGCGAATACCTTTGGCCGTTATATAGCGCTGCCGTTTCCGACGCTTGTCGAACGTCAGGTGGCTTTGCCTTGCGTGAATCTTGGCACCCCAAGCGCCGGTGTTGACGTATTTATTCGCGACGACGAGATCATGCGTCTCGCCAGCGCAGCACAGGTCACTGTAGTGCAGATCATGGATGCGCATAATATGACCAACCGATACTATTCGGTTCACCCCCGACGAAACGACCGTTTTATAGCCCCGTCTGAACTCCTTTGCTCGATCTATCCAGAAGTCGATTTTGCGGAGTTTCATTTTACCCGCCACCTTTTGAACGCACTATGGACAGTGTCGAACACACGTTTTGAACTTGTGGTTAATGAATTGCAGGAAGCCTGGGTCGCACGCATGAGGCACCTTATTGGGCGCATGACCGGACCTTGCGTTCTGCTATGGCTGAGTGCCCATGACGAGGTACCAACGAACGATCCCGCCATCGGGTCCGCCCCCCTATTTGTGACACGCAGGATGATTGAACAGGTTGAACCCATGGCTGCAAAGCTGATTCAGGTTTCACCATCACCGCATGCCGTCTCTGAGGGCACAACGGGCATGGTCTTTCCGAAAGAGGAGAGAAAACAGGCGACCCAACTGGCTGGCGTTCGAGCACACCGTGAAATTGCAGATATTCTGGTGCCAGCAGTACGACGCTTTGCATAAAAAAAGGCCCGCCAAAATAGGCGGACCTTTTAGTTCATAATCCGGAAGGATTACAGTTTTTCAATAAGTTCCGGAACCGCTTCAAACAGATCAGCGACCAAACCATAATCAGCAACCTGAAAGATTGGTGCTTCTTCGTCTTTGTTGATGGCGACGATGATCTTGCTGTCTTTCATACCCGCCAAATGCTGGATCGCACCGGAAATGCCAACTGCGACATACAGCTCGGGTGCGACGACTTTGCCGGTCTGCCCGACCTGCCAGTCATTCGGAGCGTAACCGGAATCAACTGCGGCGCGCGATGCCCCTACAGCGGCACCCAGTTTGTCAGCCAGTTTTTCGATCAAAGCAAAGTCTTCTTCGGAGCCGACACCACGGCCGCCAGAAACAACAACGCCAGCCGATGTAAGCTCGGGCCGATCGCTTTCTGCGACATGATCTTCAACCCAGGAAGAAAGTCCAGGATCAGCCGCCGCAGAGACGGTTTCAACTGAAGCAGAGCCGCCGCCAGCCGCCGCATCGAATGTGGTAGTGCGGAAAGTGATGACTTTTTTCGCGTCCGATGACTTCACGGTTTGAATCGCGTTACCGGCATAGATCGGGCGTTCAAAGGTATCGGCATCTACAACACCGGACACATCTGACAGCAACATCACGTCGAGCAAAGCTGCAACGCGTGGCATAACGTTTTTGGCGTCTGTCGTCGCGGGTGCCGCGATGTGATCATACCCATCGGCGAGAGATACGATCAATGCTGCAGTTGATTCCGCAAGGCGATGGCCGAGTGTTTCATCTTCAGCAACCAAAACCTTGGAAACGCCGTCGATCTTGGCGGCCGCTTCACCCGCAGCTGCGGCAGAGCCGCCCGCGCAAAGTACAGTGACGTCGCCCAACATCTTGGCCGCGGAAACGGCCTTCGATGTCGCGTCGAGCGCCAATTCGCCGTCAGTTACTTCTGCAAGGAGTAGAACAGCCATTATACAGCCCCCGCTTCTTTAAGTTTGGCAACCAGTTCGTCAACCGACTCCACCTTGATGCCTGCAGCACGCTCTGCCGGCTCAACCGTCTTGATGATCTCCAAACTGTTGGAAACCTCAACGCCATAATCGGCGGGTGTTTTCTCATCCAAAGGCTTTTTCTTAGCCTTCATGATGTTAGGCAGCGACGCATAGCGTGGTTCGTTCAAACGCAGGTCCACGGTGACAACTGTAGGCATGGAAACCTTAATAGTCTGCAAACCGCCATCGACTTCACGTGTAACAACGGCGCTGTCCCCATCGATGTCGACTTTGGACGCGAATGTTGCTTGCGACCAACCGAGCAGAGCGGAAAGCATCTGGCCGGTAGCATTCATATCATTGTCGATCGCTTGCTTGCCACAAAGCACAAGGTTCGGCTGCTCTTCGTCGACAACACCCTTCAAGATCTTCGCGACGGTCAGAGGCTCGATGTCGTTGTGCACATCATCTGCAGCGACGATCAGAATGGCGCGATCTGCGCCCATTGCGAGTGCCGTGCGCAGCGTTTCCTGCGCCTGTTTCACGCCGATGGAGACGACCACAACTTCTTCGACCTGGCCGGCCTCTTTCATGCGGATCGCTTGTTCGACGGAAATCTCGTCAAACGGGTTCATCGACATCTTTACGTTGGCAAGATCAACACCCGTGCCGTCCGCTTTGACGCGTACTTTCACGTTGTAGTCGATCACGCGCTTTACAGGTACCAGTACCTTCATGAGCGTTCTCTCTCCTCAGTTGACGATCAAAGCCATTACGACCCAGATCATGTGAACTCTTCGTCGGTGTAACGAAGCAATCGAATGCAAAACAGTCAAAA
Organism: Sulfitobacter litoralis; assembly: GCF_900103185.1. GTDB lineage: Bacteria > Pseudomonadota > Alphaproteobacteria > Rhodobacterales > Rhodobacteraceae > Sulfitobacter > Sulfitobacter litoralis. The sequence continues at coordinate 116,798 of NZ_FNJD01000002.1, read as the reverse complement.
ATAGTAATTTATTGTCTTTCGACGCGGCGTTCCTGACTGTCAGCTTTAGCGATTTGCCCCCGGCACCCACAATACATCGTCTTTGCCGCCATTGTTTGACACTCGGGCAGCGACGAAAAACCAATCGCTGAGCCGGTTGAGATATTTGACGGTGGCGGGATTGATAGAATCTCTGTCTGCCAAGTGCACCGCAAGCCGTTCGGCGCGGCGGGCAACTGTCCGGCACACGTGCAAATGTGCGGCAAGTGCGGTGCCGCCAGGCAGAATAAAGCTGCGCAGCGGCGACAGATCAGCGTTCATCACGTCAATCTCACGCTCAAGCCTGTCGACTTGCTCGGCCGCGAGGCGCAGAGGCGGGTATTCGGCGTCTGCATCCGTTTCCATATCGGGGCGGCACAGGTCAGCGCCCAGGTCGAACAGGTCGTTCTGGATACGCGATAAGGCGGCATCGGTTTCGCCTTTCGCCTCAAGCCGCGCGACACCAACAAAACAGTTCAATTCGTCGGATGTGCCATATGCCTCGACCCGCAGGTCGTGTTTAGCCACACGGTCCCCATTCCCCAACGCGGTTTCGCCTTTGTCGCCGGTGCGGGTATAGATTTTATTAAGAACAACCATCAGCCAGCGTCCTTTCGCAGGTACACATATATGACGATGAGAACGACAGCGATGAACTGTGCGACGATGCGCATGCGCATAAGTTTATTTGAATTGCGCTTATTGAATTCTCCGCCACCAGCGAAGCCCCCAAGCCCAAAAATCAATACGATAACAACCGCGATCACGGCGATAACGGTTAGGATATACAACGGGTCAGCGAACATAAGCATCCTTTGTGTTGCTGAAAGATGTAGCGGGGTCATTCTTTAGCGCAACCCGAATTTATCGAGACAGCACCCAATCAAGGGCGCGTGTAGGTAAAATGCGCCTTAAAATGCCCGAGATATGTGTAGGCGTCGTGACATAATAACGCGGTCGGGGCCTGTCGGATTCAAGCGCATGGATGAGTTTGTCGACTACAGCTTGCGGCGGAAGTTCGAACCGGTCCGGCTCTCGCTGCGTATACAGCCTATCCAAAAGCTGCTTTTCGTACTGTGTTTTTCGAGGTGACGTTTCCCAGCTAATCCAGCGCTCGAAATGCGGAATAGAATTCGCGCGAATATTAGAGGTGATTGGTCCAGGCTCGATTAAACTCACGTGAATTGGAGTGTCGCGAAGCTCAATTCGCAGGGTATCGGTCAACCCTTCCAGCGCAAACTTGGTCGCATTATATGCACCACGCCATGGCATCGTGACCAGACCAAGGACTGACGAACACTGAATAATTCGTCCGTGACCCTGCGCCCGCATGACAGGAAGTATGCTGCTTGTCAGCTCGTGCCAGCCGAAAAAATTGCTTTCAAAAATCTCTCTTAAAGCGGCTGTTGGCAAATCTTCCACTGCCCCTGGAGTTGCGTGGGCACCATTATTATAAAGGGCATCCAGCCTACCACCCGTGAGTTCAAGAACGTGATTAACCGCGGCAGAGATGGTAGCCGTATCAGTATAGTCAAGCTGCGGCGCATCGAACCCTTCGGCGATAAGCCGATCGCAATCCCGCTGCTGACGGCACGACGCAAAAACGCTCCAACCACGTTTCCGCAAGGCGTGCGCCGCAGCATATCCGATACCCGACGAGCATCCGGTAATCAGTATAGAGCGTTGCGCCGCTCCGCCGCTAATTCTGGTCACGCCTGCGATCAGCCGCTCGAGAGGAGAAAATCAGCCATCCACCCTTCTTGGCCACCACCCAATGAACGCATCTTCACCCATCCGTCGCCGTTGTCGTGGATCACTTCCACCGAATCGCCACGACCGAGTTTGGTAACAACCTGATAATCGGTTCCCGGACCACCGCGTACATTTACACGATTCCCTGATACGGAGCGGATAGCGGTGTCGGAACCAACTTCAATTAAGGTCGTCTCAGTATCACCGGGCGCGATCAAGCTTGGAATAACAATCGGTGCAGTGTTCGCAGTGATGTCATTGTTGCCAGGCTTAGCTACATTGTCGTCTAGGGTGCGCAACGAGGTCAGCGAGACGGAAACATTTTGCACCTCTGATGCATTACCGGAACTTGATCCTGGCACGAAAGATGCGGGTGTCGGTGCAATAGGAGCAGATGCGACTGCTCGGGAGATAACAGCGGGCTCGACCACATTCCGAGTTCTGTCCGCGGCAACTTTCTGAATCACAAGCGAGGGCTCGCCATCACTTGCAGCGATGCGCGCACTGGCTGGCTGAAAATCAACGCCGCCGCTCATTTCGAAGAATGCCCAACCCAGAAAGCCAAAAGTTAGAAAAATAAACCGTTTCATCGCACATCCCCCGAAGTATTGACTGGCACCGTGTCGGTGCGAGGCTTTCTAAGCCCTCTTGTGAGGCATAACACAAATGCTGGGTAAAACGTTCCAACATGATTGAAACATTAGCTGCTAAGGGCCATGCGCATCGGACGAAGCATGCACACTCCAAACAGTCGCTTGCCGCGTCGCGCGCCCTTAGCTAAACAAGGAAAATGTCAGATATAACCACCCCCGCCGATCAAAATTCTCGCAATTCGTCAGAGCCATTGCGCCGCGCCCTGGGGGACCGGTATCTGACCTATGCGCTTTCCACCATTATGCACCGCGCGCTGCCCGATGCGCGCGATGGTTTGAAGCCCGTACACCGACGCATCTTATTTGCAATGCGTGAACTGAGGCTTAACAGCACCGGGGGATTCCGGAAGTCCGCAAAAATTTCCGGTGATGTGATGGGGAACTATCACCCCCACGGTGACGCCGCGATTTATGATGCGATGGCGCGTCTCGCTCAAGATTTTAACGTGCGTTATCCGTTGGTTGACGGGCAAGGTAACTTTGGCAACATCGATGGCGATAACCCTGCCGCAAGCCGCTACACCGAAGCGCGGATGACAGCCGTTGCCGAAGCCATGCTCGAGGGCTTGAACGAAAATGCTGTCGATTTTAGGGAAAACTACGACGGCACGCTGACAGAGCCCGTTGTTTTGCCGGCGCAGTTCCCGAACCTTTTGGCGAATGGGTCGTCGGGCATTGCGGTCGGGATGGCGACCAACATACCGCCGCATAACATTTCGGAACTCGTCGACGCGTGCATTCACCTCATCAAGACACCCGACGCGCGTGATGATACTTTGCTTAATTTTGTCCCGGGCCCCGATTTCCCCACCGGCGGTATCATCGTCGAACCCCCTGAAAACATTGCAAACGCATATCGCACTGGCAAAGGCGGCTTCCGCCTGCGGTGCCGCTGGGAGACCGAAGATCTAGGCCGCGGTGCATGGCAGATCGTCGTTACCGAAATCCCCTATCAGGTACAAAAATCGAAGCTCATAGAGAAGATCGCCGAGCTGATTCAGACCAAGAAGATCCCGATTTTGGGCGATGTGCGAGACGAATCGGCAGAGGATATCCGGCTGATTATTGAGCCCCGCTCGAAGAACGTCGATCCCGAGGTGCTCATGGGCATGCTGTATCGTAGCTCGGATCTCGAGGTGCGGTTCTCTCTCAATATGAACGTGCTGATCGATGGCGTGACACCCAAAGTGTGCTCGATGAAGGAAGTGCTGCGCGCGTTTCTGGATCACCGTCGTGAAGTGCTGCAGCGACGTTCTGCGTATCGCATGGAGAAGATCGATCATCGGCTTGAGGTCCTCGAGGGCTTCATCATCGCCTTCCTGAACCTCGATCGCGTCATTGATATCATTCGCTATGACGATGACCCGAAATCCGCGCTGATGATGGAAGATTGGGGCAAGGAACATGCGCGTGCGTTGAACGAGTCCAGCTATGTGCCGCCTGCCCCGTCTACCGAGCACTCTCTCTCCGAAGTTCAGGCCGACGCCATTTTGAACATGCGTTTGCGGTCATTACGACGCCTGGAGGAAATCGAACTTCTTCGCGAACAATCCGCGCTGATCGCGGAACGCGCTGGCCTCGAAGACCTGTTGGAAAACGAAGCGACCCAGTGGACAACGATCGTTGACCAGTTGCGCGAGACTAAAAAGAAGTTTGGCAAGGATTGGACACTAGACGGCAAAAACGTTGGTCGTCGCAGAACAAGCTTTGCCGAGGCCGGCGTGGTCGAAGAAGTCCCACTTGAGGCGATGATCGACCGCGAGCCGATCACTGTGGTCTGCTCGCAAATGGGGTGGATCCGCGCAATGACCGGCCACATCGATCTTAACCGAGAGCTGAAGTTCAAAGACGGCGATGGGCCCCGCTTTATCTTTCACGCAGAGACAACAGACAGGTTGCTCGTTTTCGGCACGAATGGGCGATTCTATACACTTTCTGCCTCCACCCTGCCCGGCGGGCGTGGAATGGGAGAGCCGTTGCGCTTGATGGTTGATCTGCCGAACGAGGTTCAAATTGTCGATATCTTGATCCACAAGCCCGGGCGCAAGCTCTTGGTCGCGTCATCAGCCGGTGATGGCTTCGTTGTGCCAGAAGACGAGGTGTTGGCGCAAACTCGGACCGGCCGACAGGTTCTGAATGTGCGCGGAGACGTCAAAGCGATGATCTGTGCGCCTGTGGCGGGAAACGCAGTTGCTGTCGTTGGTGAGAACCGCAAGGTCTTGGTCTTTGGCTTAGATGAGCTCCCAGAGATGGGTCGCGGCAAAGGCGTTCGACTGCAGAAATACAAAGATGGTGGTATGTCAGATGCAATCACCTTCAATGCCGAGAATGGCCTAAGCTGGCAAGATCCGGCGGGTCGCACGCGCACTGAACCCGACTTGACTGAATGGACTGGAAAACGGGCTACTGCGGGGCGAATGGCCCCACGTGGTTTCCCGCGTGACAACCGCTTCGGTTGATCGTGTGGTGCGCGTCATCTCGGAGCAATCTTTGTCTAAGCGTATTTGACGAGCACCTGTCGTCAACAACTGCGCCGATCAGACCTGACGAACACCGCCCCACAGGAGCACGCCGCACAACTTGATTTATCAAATTAGATCAGAAGGTTACTCTTCAAGCGAAAGCGTATGCGCCCGAAGCCAAGCCATAAAGCCACGCGGGTCATCTATGTTCGCGCTCATCTGTTCCGGCGTCAGCGCATGACCTACGATCGGACCCTGGGGCTTATTGCAGGCATGGACGATCTCGTGCAGTAGCAACCCCTGCCGCAAAATTGGCGATATTCTATTTGCGATTTGATAGGCGCGGCTGTTTTCACCGGGAAACCGCATCGGCACAACCTTTGCCCCCGATCGGCGGATCATTTTCGCGGTAAAGACATTCCACTCTGCTTCGATCGCCGGACCAAACATGGTATCAGAGGCGGCGACGACGCCTGACGGGAAAAGCGCGACAACGCCGCCCGCCTTCAGGTGTGCCATCGCTTTCGCGCGCATTTCGACACCCTTACGTTGTGCATCGGGATCGTGAGCAAACGGCACCGGGATCATATAGCTGCCCGCGACTTCGTCGATTGAGGTTAACAACGATCGAGTGAGGATGCGGTAATCGGGCCGGACCCGACCGATAAGATCCGCGAAAATCATGCCGTCGACCATTCCGTGCGGGTGGTTCGCAACGACGACGACGGGTCCGCTTTTCGGAATTCGGTTCAACTGCTCCTGCGGCGTTGTCAGGTCGATGCCCATGGTATCCAGCGCAGCGCGCCAGAATCCCTGCCCAGTCGGTGCCCCTTGTTTTTCAAACTGACGGATCAGGCGGAGCACTTTGAGTTTGCCGGTGAACAGCTCAATAGCGCTGATGAGACCTGACTTTACCGGGTGATCGAATGTAGAGGCATAGGAAAGGCTGCTGCGATCATATTTGGTGAAGGTTACCGGCTCGCCGGTTCCATCATTTAACAACGGCGCGGGTCCGCTTTGCGCATTCTCCGTCATATTTTCAACCTTATACCCTTCAAGGCAACCGACAACGGCCATGGCAAACCGGCGATCAGTTGCCCTCACCGAACTTATCAGCCACCAAGGCTGTCAGGGCATCTGCGAGCGCCTCCTGATCAGGGCCAGACGTCTGCACATCAATCATGCACCCTTTCGAAGCCGCGAGCATAAGCAAGCCCATAATGCTGTCACCCGACGCCGACATGCCGTCTTTGCTGACTTCCGCACGTGCGTCGAACGCTTCGACAACTTCGACCAATTTGGCAGAGGCGCGCGCGTGCAAGCCTTTTTCATTTACAATTTTCAGTGAAACTTGAGTCATATAATAGGGCCTTACTATTCCGCACTAACGTTCTGGCTATCAATGTACTTCCTACCAGCCGCCAAAGCTGCGCGCACCGCTTCGGGCACTTCCAAGTCACGGGACTTGGCCAGCTTGATCAACATGGGGAGGTTTGCGCCATAAAGGATGCGGCGATTTTCGGGGCGACACGCAAGCAAGCTAAGGTTCGAAGGTGACCCGCCAAAAAGATCGGTCACGACAACCACCCCGTTACCAGTGTCCACGGCATCGGCGGCCTGACAGATTTCTTGCTGCTTCTCGGTGCGATCGTGGTCCGCGTAAATCGCAATAGCGCGCACACCATTTTGCGACCCGACGACATGCTCGATCGCGGCCAAATACTCCTTGGCCAACCCGCCGTGTGCAACAATCACAATACCAATCAACGCGATGTCTCTTCCCGTTTGCTACGATCTAATTCGCGGTGCCTAACCGAAACTTGCCAGCCGTCTTTCGACAGGCTGGATGCGAGATATTCGGCCAAAGTTACGGACCGGTGTTGCCCCCCTGTGCAGCCGAACGCAAGAGAGATATGTGATTTCCCTTCGGTCTTGCAGGCGGGCAGGACCAATTGACACAGAGATTTTACCTGTGTCGCAAAGTTTGCGAACAAGGGATCGGCACCAACGTAGTCAGCCACAGGTTGCTGGGTGCCATTCATGCTCCGCAGCGCGGGTTCCCAATAGGGGTTTCGCAGGAAGCGGCAGTCGAAGACCATATCAGCACTGCGCGGTAACCCGCGTTTATACGAGAATGACTGGACCGATACAGTCAAGTGCCGTGCGCCATCAGGCGAGAACCAGCGCTCTACCTCTGATCTGAGCTGATGCACATTCAGGTCTGATGTATCAATTAAAACGTCCGCGATCGCTAAAACCGGTTCAAGCAGTTCTTTCTCACGCACGATACCCTCAATAGGTGTCGCGGACGCAGCCATCGGGTGGCGCCTGCGCGTTTCCGAAAACCGGCGTAGCAGTACGTTGGTATCGCAATCGAGGTAAAGAAGTTCGATGTCGATGTCAGGACGTGATCGCATGTCCGCCATTAACTCAATAACGCGGTCCGTCGAAAAATCGCGATTGCGCAGGTCAACGCCAAGAGCCATCGGACGCAGTTGGCCTGGTGCCTCGATCAACGCACGCAACATCCGCATCGGGCTATTATCAATCGCTTCGAAACCGGCATCCTCCAACACATTCAACGTGGAAGACCGCCCTGCCCCTGCCGGACCGGTCACAAGCACAATTCGCCGATTGGATGTCATTGCCTCAGTCATCTGCTGGGTAGTCCATCATATTTGCCATCAAGTAAACAGAAGCAGCGAAATGTGGCCCATCGCACCGCCTAAGACATCGTAGAGCGACGCCCATTACCTCTTCGTAGCGTATTTCGGGAAGGCGGTCGGGTTCATCGTTGTCCAGATCTATTAAGAGGTAGATCGGAATTTCAGTTTCGTATTTCAAGGCCAGTATCCCGATGCCGCGCGCTTCGATCAGGCCTTGTATCGCGTCGGGCGGGCTAGCGATGAGCCGATTATCGTGCTTAATCAGCCCTGTACGGTCATCCGACACAAGCTCGGCCCCCATTGCAATCAGCTGCAATGCCAGCGCAGATTTCCCGCTGCCCGAAGCACCGCGTATCATCACACCACGCCCCTTAACGGACACGGTCGTGGCGTGGATCGTGGTCGTCGGTGACATCGGCTTCAGATCGGCAATCCAACCACAAAGCGCGCGCCAAGAGGGTCAGAGGTGATATCGGCATCGGTCGGCCGAATATTTTCGGCCCAGATGACACCACCATGCGCCTCTACGATTTGCTTCGAAATCGCGAGCCCTAGCCCAGAGTTATTACCAAAATGCTCTTCGGGGCGCTCCGAGTAGAAACGTTTGAAAATCTTCGAGAGCGCTTGTTCCGGGATGCCCGGACCGGTGTCTTCTACGACAACGAGAATGCGATTTTCACGCATGCGCGCCCAGACACGTATTGCATCGCCATCTTCACAAAACGACACGGCATTGCTGATCAAATTCACAAAAACCTGCGCCAAACGGGCTTCGAGGCCATGAACGATAATCGGCTGTTCTGGCAGATCAGTTATAAAGTCGATGCCGCGTTTGCGTGCGTCTTCCCCCAGATACTGACCCAAATTGCCGATCATCATGAGCAAATCAAAGGGCTCTTCCTCTTCTTTGACCAGCTCACTGTCCAGACGCGACGCGTTCGAAATATCGCTAACCAGACGGTCCAATCGGCGCACATCGTGGTCGATGACGTCGAGCAGCTTTTCGCGTTGGTCTTCTCGCTTGATCAAGCGCAACGTGCCAACAGCCGATCGCAAAGAGGCGAGCGGGTTTTTAATCTCATGCGCGACGTCAGCCGCAAATTGCTCGTTTCCGTCTATTCGGTTGTAAAGCGCCGACACCATACCGCGCAGCGCCCCTGAGAGCCGACCGATTTCATCGGGGCGTGCCGTCAGATCCGGAATACGGATTCGGCCGGGATTCATTTTTCGCGCATCTTTGTCGCGCCCCAGCTCGGCGGCTGCCGCCAAATCTGATAGCGGGTTCGCAATGGTCGAAGCCAGCACGATACTCAGACCGATAGAGACCAGCGTCGCAATGACAAACATCTGGAGGACCCGCTCGCGCTCATCCCGCACAAGCCTATCGATTTCCCCCGCTGCCGAGGTAACGGCGACTACACCTATTGGCATACCATCATGAACGATAGGCGTTGCGACCGAGAAAAGCGTTCCCCCCGCGCCAACAAGATCATTCCCCATCCGGGTGCCACTGACGAGAGCACCAGAGACCAGCGGCCGCAACTGCTCTGCTACCGGGACAGTCTCAGCCAGCGTGGCTGCACCAAAGGATGCGGACAGCACACCCCAAAGCCAGCTTAGCCCATCAGAAATGAGGGCTGTATCCCCAGGATCCGAAATCTCAGAGATCGTATCGCTTTGCCCTGCGTTTTGAGCAACCAAATCGACGGATGTATCAAAGATAAAAACTTCGATCCCACTACGCAGGTCAAGCCGCTCAAGGCTTGCCCGCGCGTTCTCCGCCCCCGCCAACCCGTCAGGAATGCCCCCCGCCGCTAGCTGTGCCTCGAACACATCTGCAATAAGTTCTGCCTCAGAGATAAGCGAGGCACCCCGTTGTACGGCCAAGCTATCTCGGGAGGAATTAAGATAGAGTATACCGGCGGCCAAAACATTCAGCGCAATTAAGTTGAATGTGATTATTTTTCGGGTCAACGGCGACGCGCGCAACGCAAACAGGCCGCGCCGTGCACGTTTTCCGCGCAATTCATCTGTCGCGATTTTGTCCGGAGCGACCCAGTCGTCACCCAATACAACATCACCGTCCCGATTAGGCGTGGTCATGTCCCGCACAAAATTCCTTTCGACAATGGCCATGGCTCAGATCACTCTTCGTTGTATCTGTAACCGATGCCGTACAGCGTTTCGATCGCGGAAAACTCCTCGTCCGCTGACCGCATCTTTTTACGCAAGCGCTTGATATGGCTATCGATGGTACGATCATCGACATACACTTGGTCATCGTACGCAACATCCATCAGCTGGTCGCGTGATTTTACAAAACCAGGACGTTGAGCCAACGCTTGTAATAGCAAAAATTCAGTTACAGTCAGCGAGACATCCTTGCCCTTCCAACTGACAGCATGGCGCAGCGGGTCCATCCGCAAGTCGCCACGCTCAATTACTTTAGTTTCTTCAGTGTCGCCAACTTCGTTCGTTTCAACAGCATCTTGGCGGCGCAACAACGCACGAATACGCTCAACCAAAAGGCGTTGGCTGAAAGGCTTTTTGACATAATCGTCGGCCCCCATTCGCAGGCCAAGCACTTCATCGATTTCGTCGTCTTTGGACGTCAGGAAGATCACGGGCATCGCAGTTTTCTGCCGCAGCCGTTGCAACAGATCCATACCGTCCATGCGAGGCATTTTGATATCCAGCACCGCCATATCGGGCAGCTTTTTGTTGAATGCGTCCAACGCGGCCTGACCGTCATTATAGGTTTCGACCTCAAAACCTTCGGCTTCTAAAGTCATAGAGACCGACGTTAGGATATTCCTATCGTCGTCCACCAATGCAATTTTTGACATTGCCTGTTCCCTTTATATTCTGCTCAACTGCTAAATATTTTTTCTTCTACTGATCATCAATTTACGCGGGCGAATCAATCGGAAACTGAGAATCGCTCCTTATCTTAGCCTTAATCGTGCCACAATTTGTTAAGAAATGGCTAAATTGCCGCACATACGGGGTTAGCTCTCATGATATTCGGCAGGCCTTTACGTCGGATTAAGAAGAGTTTCCGCAAACAGTTGGATGATGGCGCTAACTGAGACAAACCTACCTGTTCATACTGTAAATCAACGTGCTAAGAGGCAGTCACGGCCCCAAAGGGTCGAGCCATTTGTGCAAGAATTGGCATCTTTCTGATGCAGCTACAGGAGACATCACATGACGTTAGGCCGCGTAAATCCGCAATTTCGCCTCGAAGACCAAGGCATTAGCGGGCTGGGTGATGTCTATTACAACCTGATCGAGCCCGCACTGGTCGAGGCCGCGCTTAAGCGAGATGAAGGCACCTTGGGCAAAGGCGGTGCGTTTTTGGTCACAACGGGTAAGTTTACCGGCCGCTCTCCCAAAGACAAACATGTCGTGAAGACTGAAAGTGTCGCTGACAAAATCTGGTGGGAAAATAACGCGACGATGTCCCCCGAAGGGTTTGACGCGTTGCATCAAGATATGCTCGCTCACATGCAGGGACGGGACTACTTCGTACAGGATCTCGTGGGCGGTGCCGACCCCAAACATGCAATCAATGTACGCATGGTGACCGAACTTGCTTGGCATGGTCTGTTCATTCGCCACATGCTGCGCCGTCCGGATCGCGACGCACTGGATAGCTTCATTGCAGATTTCACTGTGATCAATTGCCCCAGCTTCTCTGCTGATCCGGCAAAACATAACTGCCGTTCTGAGACGGTTATCGCGATGAATTTCGACAAAAAGATGATCCTCATCGGCGGCACCGAATATGCAGGTGAAAACAAGAAATCGGTATTCACGCTGCTAAACTATCTGCTGCCAGAGAAAGGCATCATGCCGATGCACTGCTCTGCCAACCACGCCACCGGCAACCCCGTTGATACCGCGGTGTTCTTCGGACTGTCAGGCACAGGTAAGACCACCTTGTCCGCCGACCCCGGCCGTACGCTTATTGGCGATGACGAACATGGGTGGTCCGACAATGGCACCTTCAACTTTGAGGGCGGATGTTATGCGAAAACGATCAACCTGAGCAGTGAAGCCGAACCCGAGATTTACGCGACCACCGAAAAGTTCGGTACCGTCATTGAGAACATGATCTTTGACCAAGACACAAAAGAGCTTGATTTCGATGACGATAGCCTGACCGCCAACATGCGCTGCGCCTACCCGCTGCACTACATCTCGAACGCCTCCGCCAAAGCGACCGGCGGGCATCCCAAGAACATCATCATGTTGACCTGCGATGCGTTCGGTGTACTTCCTCCGATCGCGCGTTTGACTCCTGCGCAGGCAATGTATCACTTCCTGTCGGGCTTCACGTCCAAGGTAGCAGGCACAGAGCGTGGTGTAACCGAACCCGAGCCTACATTCTCAACCTGTTTCGGTGCCCCCTTCATGCCACGTCGCCCTGAAGTTTACGGCAACCTCCTGCGCGAGAAAATTGCCACGCATGGCGCGACATGCTGGCTGGTGAACACCGGCTGGACCGGGGGCGCTTATGGCACCGGTAGCCGCATGCCAATCAAGGCCACCCGCGCATTGCTAACCGCAGCGCTGGAGGGATCACTCGCAGGTGTTGAATACCGCAAAGACCCTAACTTCGGCTTTGACGTTCCGGTCGCAGTGACGGGGGTTGCTGATATTCTTCTGGACCCGCGCAGAACTTGGGACAATCCTGCTTCCTACGATCGTCAGGCAGCCAAACTGGTCAAAATGTTCGCGGAGAACTTTGAACAATACCTCCCCTATATCGACGAGGACGTGAAAGCGGCCGCAATCGGTTGATCTTAACAGAGCCGCGCGAAAAGCGCGGCTCTCTATTCTTAGCGCCCTCTATGCCGCCCTCGACGATCGATCTGACAGAGGCATGTCCAGAATAAACCGTAGATCCTCTCGGTCCATATAGGCCATAAAGCCTTCAACGGGCGCATCTTGCCCATTAATGAACCATCGCAACGTGCCTGGCTCAGTATGCATATAACCATGGCGTGCAGGGAACCCCTTATACACAACTGCATTTGTCATGAACGCAATGATGTGGTCTGGATCCCAATGCTGCATTGCCTGCCAGAAGGCATAGCGCCCCAATAGTGACGATAGACCAGCGGTCTTAAATTCACGCGGCGTCGCACCGACCCAAAATTCGCCATGATAGCACACGTCGCCAGCGATGCGGTGCGATCCCGGCCCCGCGCGATACCTCGAGCGGTGGAAATCAATATCAACGCCCGGAGGTGGAAACTCTACGAATGACCGACGCAGGTACTCGGCCAGCTTTGCCCCTTTCAAGGCCAACATACGCATCGCCTGCGTATGCATAATTTCACCTTTCGAATTCCGCCCAACGACCCAAAAGGCGTTATTTTCGCTCAGATCATGCGCGACAGGGTCGAAGGGCAGCCCAATTAAGTGATCCGGTCGCGCATCCTCTAATAGTTCCTTGTAGACCCTAAAGTCATAACCGACCGTTAACGTGATCCCAGCTTTGCGCAGGGCCTCTGAACTACTGGCGATAAAACGTTCGCCGCTCTGAAAACTCAACAACGTCATACTGAACTCTCCTCTGATGAAATTCCAACAAAGGGTAGCCTATTTGACAAAAGTTAGCTTCGAATTTTAGATAGATGGCTAAAAGCGCACTATGGCGTCGTCGGGCATGCCTGACATCGCGGCTTGATCTAGGCCGGAAATGGTCACATGGCGCGATCTATCTACTGCCGAGATCAAGGCGAAACTACCGTCAGGAAATCGGCTCGCCATTAAAAGTCTTTTATATGCCAGTGGGATAAGCTCTCCGCTGGCTGTGTCGCGCGGTATTTGCGTCACAATTTCATCCAAGCGCACCCCGCCGTTCGCCTGCACCTCCCGAAAAGGGAAATCCAGCATTGCCTCAAACTCGGGACCGCCCGGAAAATTAGCGAGGGGCCGCCCAATGCTACTCCGCGCATTCTCCCAACCCCACCAATTTGTATAAAATGATTCCTGCCCCACCTCGATGCAAATCCACCCGCTCGGGGAGTCTCGGTACACCAGAACATACGGACGAATTTTCTGGAAATTTTCGTGCTCCAACCGTCCCTCGCTATTCACCCAGGCGACAAATGCTTCTTTTATCATCGGCGACTCGCCATCCCAAATCTGCGTTAAGGGGCGTTGCTGCTGATAGAAATTCCACCCGTTTGGCGTTTCGTGCGACAGGCGCAACAGGCCGCCGGAACTTCGTGTATTACCGCCGATCCACACCTTACCGCGCGCGAGAAACTCTCGCGCCTCGGGCAATGCTTCTTCACCACGTTGAGTAAGGCGATATCGGCGTTCGTCGACATCGAACAATGGGGCATCCAAATAGTCTTCAATCTGGGCAATATGGCGCCGCACTGTCTGCCTCGTACTTCCCAACAGGCGCACGGCTTGGCTAAGATTGAGTGTGTCCGCGAGAACGATAAAAGATCTAACCATTTCATATAGTAACGGCGGAATTTTGGCCGCTTCGGTTTCAACTAATCCTGCGTTGTCGACACTATTCATTGGCCACCAATGGTAAGTTAATCATACATTAAGGCATTATTCATAATACATCAGTGGACACTTTGTAACCACAAATTGAATAAATCTATCCAATTGATCGGAAAGAGAGATTTGGGGATGACTAGGTACAACAACAACCGGAGGTATCAGAATGTCGCATCCCGTAGACATCCACGTCGGCAAAAAACTAAAACAGATTCGTACGCTGCGTCGTTTTTCTCAAACCGATGTGGCCAAACGGTTGAATCTATCCTTCCAGCAAATCCAGAAATACGAAATTGGCTCGAACCGTGTCGCTGCCAGCCGTCTGTTTGAATTGTCTCAAATTCTAGACGTCGCACCCGCGTATTTTTTCGAAGGACTGCATGACGATACAAATGCCACGCCTAAGGCCGACCCGAGCATCGAGATCGTTAGCGCTTTGGCCGCGATAAATGATGATGCGCTTAAAACACGCATCGTGACATTTATCGAAGATGTATCAGGATTGACCGTCGCGCGGCAAAGTTAAGCGTTAGCCAAATAGACCGCGGCGGACTAGATTTGCCCCCGCAATTAACAGGATGACCAGTGTCGCTTTCTTAAAAGACGCTTGGTCAATCTTGTCCATCACCAGGCTGCCTAGCCACATGCCGATCAGCGATGGTACGATCATCACGGTCGAAAAAGGCACCGTCTCCGCGCGCAATACACCAGATCCAAAATGCGAAATCAGCAATAGGATTGCACCTAATCCGTAGATGACCCCTTGCACGCGCATTTGATCATGCTTGGGCGTTCCAAGCGCAGTAAGGTAGGCGACTGTCGGCGGCCCCCAGACGGCCGAAACGCCGCCAATGGCCCCAGCGAACACCCCGATAGCGGCCTCTAGTCTTGTGGATCTATGCGAGAGGGTAAAACTGCGTCCCGTGACCTGCCACAAAGCAAATAGCGTTATCGGCACACCAATCACCAGCATCATCGTATCAGCGGCGAGAAACCGCACAGTCTGGGCAGACAGGCAAAGTGCGACGCCTCCGGCGATCAGGAAAACTTTAAACATTTTCATGCTGCCCCACGCAGCGGCTACGCCCTGCCGTAAGGCCTGAAACATATTCGTGATGACCGTTGGGAAGATCAGCCCGGCCAGCGCGAGCTCGGGCGTTAGAAACATCGTGAGCCCCGATATGAGGACCAAGGGCATCGCGAAGCCCACCACCCCCTTAATAAACCCAGCTACAAGTCCGACCCCGAAGGCAAAAGCCCATTCTCCCGGTGTCATTAAGGTAAAAAGCATGTCCATGGGCATGTTCATATCAAGTTTACCAAGAGGCGCACGCGAAATCATCGACGAAAT
Organism: Sulfitobacter litoralis; assembly: GCF_900103185.1. Lineage (GTDB taxonomy): Bacteria > Pseudomonadota > Alphaproteobacteria > Rhodobacterales > Rhodobacteraceae > Sulfitobacter > Sulfitobacter litoralis. Next base: position 101,362 of record NZ_FNJD01000002.1, on the reverse strand, counting down.
TTTAAACCAATTTGTCGCATCGAAACGTATCTTTATTGTGCTGCAACTGCGAAAGGTCTATGTCGTCCTTAACCAAATAAGGGAGCTTACAGATGGCACATGATGGACAAGACGTAATTGCTGGCACCGAAGTTGTTATCGAAGACTTGCTTGCGATTACCAAATCAACGTTGGCTCCCGTGGATCGTCTCTTAGATGCAGCGAAAGCCGCGGTACGCGCGATTGTGTCTCAAGACGGAAAAGTGGCGAACGCACTTGTCGAAGAAAATCAAACCGCGGCACATGGGCTTGCTTGGCTCGCTACCTATGCGCAGTCTCTTCATCAGATGCAGCTATGGGCAGAAAAACTTCAGTCCGAAGACAAGTTTACCGAGACCGAACAGCTAATTCATCAGATCGCCTTCGGTGAATATCTCTGCCAGATGACCGGCGGCATTCAGATGAACCAAGGTGAAATTCTGCGCCTGCACGATCTCGGTGTAGCGACCGAGGATCAGACCGCATTCGTGAACGCTGGCATCACTTCATTGCAAAAGCAGGGCAATACGCAAGCCGCACGCACACGTCTTGTTGAACTGATGCAAGAGCAATCCGCTAACATCACCGTGGGTCGGTCCGGCCTCGATGAAGAGCTAGAGATGATCCGCGAGCAGTTCCGCCGCTACGCTGTTGAAAAGGTCGAGCCCTTCGCCCACGAATGGCACCTCAAGGACGAGCTGATCCCGATTGAGGTCATCAATGAGCTCGCAGAAATGGGCGTTTTCGGCCTGACAATCCCCGAGGAATACGGCGGCTTTGGCCTGTCCAAAGCCTCTATGTGCGTCGTCTCCGAAGAATTGTCGCGCGGCTATATCGGCGTTGGGTCTCTGGGGACACGCTCGGAAATCGCAGCGGAGCTTATCATCGCGGGCGGGACGGACGCCCAGAAAGAAAAATGGCTTCCCCGGATTGCGAGCGCTGAGACCCTGCCCACGGCCGTATTTACAGAGCCGAATACCGGTTCGGATCTCGGCTCCCTGCGTACCCGCGCAGTGAAGGACGGTGACGATTATAAGGTGACAGGCAACAAAACATGGATTACCCACGCGGCGCGCACCCATGTCATGACCCTTTTAGCACGGACTGACCCTCAGACGACAAACTACAAAGGCTTGTCGATGTTTCTGGCCGAAAAAACGCCCGGCGATGACGCAAACCCCTTCCCGTCCGAAGGCATGACCGGCGGCGAGATCGAAGTGCTGGGCTATCGCGGCATGAAAGAATACGAACTCGCGTTCGATGGTTTCCATGTCAAAGGTGAAAATCTGTTGGGCGGCGAAGAGGGCAAAGGCTTTAAACAGCTAATGGAAACCTTTGAAAGCGCGCGCATCCAGACGGCGGCTCGTGCCATTGGGGTTGCGCAGTCCGCGCTCGATATCTCCATGCAATACGCTATCGACCGCAAGCAATTTGGAAAGTCCCTGATCAACTTCCCTCGTGTGTCTTCAAAACTTGCGATGATGGCGGTCGAGATTATGATTGCACGTCAGCTGACCTATTTCTCTGCCTTCGAGAAAGATGAAGGTCGTCGTTGTGACGTCGAAGCAGGTATGGCGAAGCTACTCGGCGCACGTGTCGCCTGGGCCGCGGCTGACAACGGTCTGCAAATTCACGGCGGCAACGGCTTTGCGCTGGAGTATAAGATCAGCCGTGTCCTCTGTGATGCGCGAATCCTCAACATCTTTGAAGGTGCCGCAGAGATCCAGGCGCAGGTCATCTCTCGCCGCTTGCTAGGATAGTGTCACAGCGGCCTGATGGCTAACACCGTCGGGCCGCTTTCGCACCGAGTATGTTCAAATTCATCCCTCTTCTAATTCTTGCTGCTCTGACAAATCTGTGCAGTCGGAATGAAACCGCTTGGGCATATGGCGGGGCAGACCGTCTTTGGGATCTACAAGAGATAAACGGCGTCCCGTTCCCGGCAACTACGACGCTGTCCTTTCTAGACGCAGAAACAATCGCCATCCAAGGTCCGTGCAACCGTATCACTGCGTCGAATACCGTGCCCTATCCGTGGGTCACACTCACGATCATATCCTCCACCAAAATGTTCTGCCCGGACCTGCAGTACGAAAAATCACTCACCAACGCGCTTATACGCACCACCATCATCGAAATACTGGATGATGTGATGATTCTATCTAACACCGAGAACCTTAATATGGTGTTTATCGCTGCCGACTGAAGGCCTCCACGTATCGCGTTCTCGCCTCAGGCAAAGACCTTGCGCCAAGGTCTCGTGCCAGATGTCGTTCTAGAAAATAGCCCGTGGTTTTAAACGCCAACACAATATCTGCGTTGCTCGCATCACCCTCACCACGGAGCACGGGCGAAAGCGGCAACATTTTGTCCACCCACTCTCCAGCCCCCTCCCGCGTGACGGCACGACCCGTTTTTGGCGACACAAAGATCAGCCCGCTTGTTCGTCCGGTGACAGCACAAACGCTAAGATCAAGCCCGTAGCCCAGCTCGTCTAACAAACTGATTTCCCACTGAAGATAGGCGAGCGGCCACAGGTCCCCCTGCCCTAAAAGGTCCAGCAGAGCTTCCGTTCGCCGATACAGCGGTGCATGGGGCTCGCGTTCAGGCAGGGCGAAAACCAGCAGACCGGTCACGGCGTTCAATCCCGCGAGGCTCATCCGGTCGTTCATCGCCAATGCCGCCCGACTTCGTACCGGCTCGACGGTAAAAGCACCGATGTGGTCTTCTAATCGTGCACGCCATGAGACATCCAATTGAGCACCCGGCTGCAAGATTGGCGCAATTTTACGGCTGGTGCCGCCGCGCACGATCCCGGCGTGACGCCCACGTTCTGGCGTAAAAACTTCGATAATCGCCGATGTTTCGCCGTGGCGGCGCGTGCTCAGCAAAATGCCCTGATCGCGCCATTCCATCAACTCAGCCCATCCTCGTGCAACAGATGGCGGCCTTGGCGGTCTTCAACCTCGATCACCCATAGATCCGGGTCAAAGCCGCGCTGTCGACTGATCGATTCATCCACATCAGGCTCTTGGCCGCTCGTCATCTCGACCCAAGTTCGTTCACCACTGATCAAATCAAAGCTTTTATGAAAAAGCTGCGCATTTCCATCCAATGTGGCCAGCTTCACCAGAACCGCGCCGCCAGTGTCATCCCCGTGCGCGACAACAAATGCCGGTATATCATAGACGCGCAGCCGCGCGAGGTAGGCGTCGACCCAGAACCGCGCCGTCAGCCGGGCCATGACAAGCCCTTGCTTCCAAATGGTGAAAATTCCTCCCCGAAGGGTCGGATCGCACCAAACCTAGACATTGCCGTCTTTGAACTCCAACCCCATTTCAGAGTAGCGCTCCGCCTCATCGAGCCAGTTCGGGCGCACCTTGACCTGCAAGAACAGGTGAACCTTTCGGCCCAAAAACTCTTCGAGCTCTTCGCGCGCGGCTTTGCTGACGGACTTGATTGTCTCGCCCTTATTGCCCAGCACAATACCTTTGTGCCCGTCACGCACCACATAGATCAGTTGATCTACCCGCGCCGACCCGTCCTTGCGCTCTTCCCAATTCTCGGTTTCAACCGTCAGCTGATACGGCAGCTCTTGGTGCAGGCGAAGGATGAGCTTTTCGCGGGTCATTTCGGCAGCAATCATGCGCATCGGCAGATCTGCGATCTGATCTTCGGGGTAAAGCCATGGGCTCTCGGGCAACTCAGCTGCGAGCCATTGGCGCAATGTATCGACGCCATGCCCGCGCTCCGCTGAAATCATAAAGGTCTCGACGAAATTAAATCGGTCATTGATCTCTTTGCTGAGACCCAGCAAAACCGGTGCGTCAACGCGGTCGATTTTATTGATCGCCAGCGCAACTTTACGTCCCTTACCGATGTCGGCCAAACCTTCGAGAATGCGTTCCACACCTTCGGTGATCCCGCGGTTGGCCTCAATCAGCAGAATGACAACATCGGCATCTGCAGCACCGCCCCAAGCAGCAGCCACCATGGCGCGATCCAGCCGACGACGGGGTTGGAACAGACCGGGCGTGTCGACGAACACAAGCTGGCTTTGCCCTTCCATCGCAACGCCGCGGATCCGGGCGCGTGTGGTTTGCACCTTATGGGTCACAATCGACACTTTCGCGCCCACCATGCGGTTGAGCAACGTCGATTTGCCCGCGTTGGGCTCGCCTATCAGGGCGATAAATCCGGCGCGCGTGGTCATGAGGGTCTCTCCAATTGGGCCAAGAGCGTCTTGGCAGCGGCCTGTTCGGCTTGACGTTTCGACGGGGCGGACGCAACGGCGCTGGCCCCGCTTTCAATACGGGCAGTGATGGTAAACACAGGGGCGTGGTCTGGCCCCTGCCGGTCAGTCTGGACATAGGCGGGTGGCGGCAAGCCGCGCGCCTGTGCCCATTCCTGCAACGCGGTTTTGGCATCGCGGGCGTCTTGCTTGACCTGCAGCACCCGCGTCCCCCACAGCCGCAGGATCAACGCTCTGGACTCGTCAAACCCGCCATCCAGATAGACAGCTGCGATTATAGCCTCGATCGCGTCGCCCAACAATGCTTGCTTGCGCCGGCCGCCTGATAGCATCTCAGAGCGACCGAGCTTGAGCACAGCGCCCATATCGATCTCGCGCGCGACCTCCGCACAGGCTTCTTTGCGTACCAGTGCATTGAACCGCGGGGCCAGCTGGCCTTCGGTCGCGGCAGGATCAAGGTTAAGCAGCGCTTCGGCCATCACCAGCCCCAAGACGCGGTCGCCCAGAAACTCAAGCCGCTGGTTATCGTCGCGGTTGGCCGACGACATAGAGGCGTGGGTCACCGCACGGTTCAACAGCTCGGGCTTGGTAAAATGGTACCCGATACGGCCCTCAAAGGCCCGGAGATCAGCGTTTAACTTCACTTGACCGCCTTAAAGAAACGATCGCCCCGCCACGTCCAGAAGAACAGCATAGACCGCCCCCCCGAACTGAACATGATTCGATCCGCGCGCCCAATCAGATTTTCGAACGGGACAAAACCCACGCCACCGGCTTGCTGCGCAAGACGGCTATCGGCCGAATTGTCGCGGTTATCGCCCATGAAAAAGTAATGCCCTTCCGGCACCGAATACACGCCGGTGTTGTCCGACGCTTGATTGCCAATGTTCAAGATCGGGTGCTCTACCCCATTGGGCAGAACTTCAATCTGGCGGGTCTTTTTGCACATCCCACCAGCACCGACCGCACCATTTTCACAGCGTGGACGCATACCCTGCGGTCCTTGACGGTCCATGACTTCTTCGAAAACGCCATCCTCACGTAGCTCGACCGCGGTGCCATTGATGCTGACAGTACCATCGGTGATCTGGACCTTATCGCCCGGCAACCCGATCAAACGTTTGATATAGTCACGGCCCGATACGGGGTGACGGAAAACAACAACATCGCCGCGCTCAGGTTCCGATCCGAACAGACGTGTGTTGTCGCCGTCAAACACGCCGCAGATATCCTTTGCGTCCACTTCGATGCCGAAACGGGGCATCATCACGCTAGGGCAGGACGCGTAGGAATAGCCGTAGGCCATTTTGTTCACGAACAAGAAATCACCAATCAACAACGTCTCTTTCATCGACCCGGACGGAATCCAGAACGGCTGGAAAAACAGGGTCCGGAAGACACCCGCAATCAACAGCGCATAGACAATCGTTTTGATGGTTTCGACAAAGGCGTTGCCGGTTTTCTCTTTGGCGGCCATTTTGGCGCTCCTGTTCATGCGTTCGAGCGTTACATGCGGGTGCCATTGCCGCAAGTCAAGCAACCCCGCCCCCGATCGATCGACCGATTGGGCCATGATTTGCCGTTGCGGCTAGATCCCTGCCTTGGGGCGGGCTTCGATGACGACAAATGCCTGGGCCCAAGGGTGATCGTCGGTCAGCGTGACATGAATGATCGCCTCATGTCCTTCGGGTGTCATTTCGGCCAGACGTTCTGCGGCCCAACCGGTCACTTCCATCACGGGCTGGCCGGTTCGAAGATTGCTCACGGCCATGTCCCGCCATGCGATCCCCATGCGCAGTCCGGTACCAAGTGCCTTTGAACAGGCTTCCTTGGCCGCCCATCGCTTGGCATAGGTCCCCGCGATATCGCGCCGCCGTTCAGCCTTTTGCTGTTCAACTTCGGTAAATACGCGTTTTCTAAAACGGTCCCCAAAGCGGTCCAGCGTGCCTTGAATCCGTTCGATATTCGCAAGGTCAGTCCCAATGCCCAAAATCATGCTGCGCCCTCAGCCCTTGCGGGCGTCATCCATCAGGCGGCGCATCTCGGCGATGGCGGGACCAAGCCCCAGAAAGATAGCCTCGCCGATCAGAAAATGTCCGATGTTCAGCTCTTGCACTTCAGGGAAGGCGGCGATCGGGCTCACGGTGTCATAGGTCAGCCCGTGGCCTGCGTGCACTTCAAGCCCTAGATCATGCGCAAATTTCGACATCTCCTCGAGCTTTTGAAGTTCTTTTTGCGCCTCCTCCCAATGCCCTTCGGCATAGGCGTCGCAATAGGCACCGGTGTGCAGTTCAATCACTTCGGCCCCGATGCGGTTCGCGGCTTCGATCTGACGCTGGTCGGCGGCGATAAAGATGCTGACGCGGCTACCTGCTTCGCGCAAAGGCGCAATGAAGTGCGCCAACCGGTTTTCTTCGCGCGCCACTTCCAAACCGCCCTCCGTGGTCCGTTCCTCGCGCTTTTCGGGCACGATGCAAACCGCATGGGGTTTGTGGCGCAAGGCGATAGCCTGCATCTCTTCGGTGGCTGCCATTTCAAAGTTCAGCGGCACGGTCAGCACTTCTTGCAGACCCTCGATATCGGCATCCGTGATGTGACGGCGATCTTCGCGCAGGTGCGCCGTAATTCCATCGGCCCCGGCCTCTTGCGCGGCCCGAGCGGCACGCAGCGGATCAGGATATCCACCACCGCGCGCATTGCGCACAGTTGCCACGTGATCAATGTTTACACCCAGCCGAAGCTTACCTTGTGCCGCCATGGTCTTTCCCCTCCAGAGCCGCCTGCTCTGCCTTGCGTTTCGCCTCTGCCTTGGCCGAGGCTTTTTTCTTCAACGAGTCAAACTTGGCCTTAATCGCGCCCTTGCGTCGTTTTTGATAGGCCCGAAGTAACGGTACAGCCAGATAATACGCGATTGTCGCGCAGATCATGCCGGGCACAATGCCCCCGATCAAATACGGATAAAACACCTGATGCCAGAATACCTCAAGCCCGGACCAATCCATATCGCGGTTGGTTAGGATCGCGACAAAATTGGCCAATAAATCGTGTCCGGCGTCAAAGAACTTGCCGCCGAATGACCGGTGTTCCCCCGTCTGCATCTGAGACCCGAGTATCCAGTGCCCCATTGACAGCGATGACAAGCCAATCGGCACGTAGGTTAAGGGGTTGCCAAAAAACGTCCCCATCAGCGCCGCCAGCAGATTGCCCCGCATCACCCGTGAGACCAACGCCGCTACGATAAAATGCATTCCGTAAAACGGCGTGAATGTCGTGAAAACCCCAGCCCAAATCCCGCGTGCAATCCGTTCGGGTGTATCAGGCAACCGGCGCATACGGTGTTTGACATAATGGAACGCCCGCGTCCAACCACCCCGAGGCCACATGAATTCAGCCATCGCGCGCACTGTCGGCTTGGGGTCGCGGCGTTTGAAAATCAACAGTTCGTCCTTGGGTCAGCGCAGTCCGGGCGGATCATGCGTCTTTGCTGCCTGCCTTGAACAAATCGGGGTTCCGATATCGGCTGATCTCGGCCACTTCGCTCTCGGCCTCCAGCATGGGGATCAAAGAATGCAGATGTGCAATGTCTCGCAGCTCTACGTAGATCAGCAACCGGAAAAAGTCAGGCTTGCGGTCCAAAAATTCCAAATCCGCGATATTGGCCGAGGATTGACCGATCAAGGTACAGATCCGACCCAAAACCCCAACGCCATTGCCGATGGTCAGCTCCAGCGTCGCGCCATAGATCGCCGGATGCGGACCATCGTGCCACCGCAAATCCAGCCACCGTTCGGGCTGGTCCTCGTAATGAGACAGGCGTTCACAGTCGATCGTGTGTATTTTCACGCCCTGCCCGCGGAAGGTAATGCCGACAATGCGTTCCCCTGGAAGCGCCTGACAGCACGGGGACCGGTCAAAGGACTGACCCGCTTCCAAGCCTACAACCGCCCGTTTGCGGTCGACATGTTCGCCGGGTTTCGGACGCAGGTTGGGGTAGACGGCTTGCACCACTTCTTGGCCCGACAGCTCCGCCGACCCAAGCTGCGCCAGCAGTTCTTCCTCATTGGACAGCCGCAGGTTGCGCGCGGCGGTGCGCAATACTTTCTCTGTCGCAGATTTATTCATCTGCTCAAAAGCCGAGCGCGCCAATTCGCGCCCCAAACTCACAAAGCGCGCGCGATCCAATTCACGTAGCGAGCGACGAATCGCTGTTTTCGCCTTTCCGGTCGTCGCAATATCCAGCCACGTTGCCTGCGGTGTTTGACCTTGGGCGGTAATAATTTCGATTGACTGACCGTTTTTCACCCGCGTCCACAAAGGAACGCGCATACCGTCGATCTTAGCCCCGACGCAGGCAGCGCCGATTCGCGTGTGAATCGCATAGGCGAAATCGATCGGCGTGGCCCCACGGGGCAGTTTGACCACCTCGCCCTTGGGCGTAAAACAGAACACTTGGTCGGCATACATCTCGAGCTTGACCGCCTCGAGGAAATCTTCGTGATCCTCCTCTGAATCAAGCTGCTCTGTCAGCTGTGCAACCCATTTCACTGGGTCGACTGCGAACGGGTTTCGGGACCGTACACCGTCACGATAGGACCAATGCGCCGCCACACCGGATTCGGCGACATCATGCATCTGCCGCGTTCTGATCTGCACTTCGACCCGTTTACCATCACGACCTGAAACGGTGGTATGGATCGACCGGTAGCCATTGGTTTTAGGCTGGCTAATATAATCCTTGAACCGTCCCGGAACAGCCCGCCACCGTCGGTGGATTGTTCCAAGGGCGCGGTAGCATTCATCCTCCGACGTGGTGATAACGCGGAAACCATAAATATCTGATAAACGGGAAAAGGATTGCTGCTTTTCCTGCATTTTCCGCCAGATAGAATAGGGCTTCTTTGCCCGCCCGAATACCTCAGCCTCGATTCCAGCCTTCTCAAGCTCGTGACGCATGTCGCCGGTAATGCGCTGGATCACATCGCCGGTTTCACGCTGCAGCGTGATGAACCGCCGGATGATGGATTGCCGCCCTTCGGGGTTGAGCACCCGGAACGCTAGATCTTCGAGCTCTTCGCGCATCCATTGCATCCCCATACGCCCTGCAAGAGGCGCATAGATATCCATTGTTTCGCGTGCTTTCTGAATCTGCTTATCAGGGCGCATCGACTTGATCGTGCGCATATTATGCAGCCGGTCCGCCAACTTAACCAAAATAACCCGCAGGTCTTTCGACATTGCCATAAACAGCTTGCGAAAATTTTCGGCCTGCTTGGTCTCGTTAGAATTCAACTGCAAGTTGGTCAGCTTGGTCACGCCATCAACCAGCTCGGCCACGTCACGCCCGAACTTTTCATCGACGCTGCGGTAGGACGCTTTCGTGTCCTCGATCGTGTCGTGCAGCAATGCGGTAATGATAGTCGCGTCATCCAGCTGCTGTTCGGTCAAAATAGCCGCAACAGAGACCGGATGCGTGAAATAGGGCTCGCCTGAATGGCGGAACTGCCCGTCATGCATCTGCTGGCCATATTCATAGGCCAGCCGAATATGATTTTCGTTTGTCTTAGGGTTATAAGCGCGCACAAGCGCGATAAGGTCTTCAGCCGTAATGTCGGCGGTGTTCATGCCTGTCCTGCCTATAAGCCCCGAAGGGCGCGGGCCTTAGCCCTGCCCTTGCGCCGCCATCAACTGCCGCAGCAGCATTTCTTCGGACATGCTGTCCTCTTCGGGCTTATCTTGTTCTGCCCCCATAAGAAGCGCCATCGCGTCCTCTTCGGGTTCATCGACTTCGATTTGGTTCTGATTGCTTTCGATCAGACGTTCGCGCAGATCGTCAGCCGACTGCGTTTCATCTGCAATCTCGCGCAGGGAAACGACAGGGTTCTTGTCGTTATCACGATCAACAGTGACCGGCGAACCAGCCGCAATTTCGCGGGCACGGTGCGCGGCAAGCATGACAAGCTCGAACCGGTTTGGCACTTTATCTACACAATCTTCGACAGTGACGCGGGCCATGGGGATGCTCCAATCATGAATGCTGCAAGAAGCCGACTATTTAGAAGCCATCGGCGGAATTTACAAGGCCCTATTCCATGGGCCATACCCCCTTTTTATCTGCCTCAGGTAGGTCATTCAACATCTCTTGAACTGTTTTGCCAATCAGCGGATGACGCCAGTCCGGCGCGATGTCGGCAAGCGGCACCAGTACGAAGGCGCGATCTTGTAAACGAGGGTGTGGCAGGATCAGTTCATTTGGTGCGCGAACCGACTGTTGGTCGAATGCAAGCTTGCGCCAGAGGGCCTGTGTCTTTGCATCGGGCAGCACCGTATCCCCCATCGCGATCAAATCCAGATCCACCGTACGGGGGCCCCAACGGTTTGTCCTTTCGCGCCCCAACTGCCCCTCTACAGCGTGAAGAATGGCTAAAATCTGATCGGCCTCGCCGTCGAATCTAATCCTTGCGGTTGTATTTACAAAGTTTGGGCCAGACCCTGGCGGATACGCATGGGTTGAGTAGAGCGGACTAACAGCGACGACTTGTACCGCCATATTCTCTAGTATTTTAAGCGACTTCATCACCGTATCAGCGGGCCCTCCCGCAACCGAAGATTGATTCCCCCCCAAGGCGATCAGCGCTTCCCTGCCGATTTGTGCCCCATCGTCACGGGCCTTGCCGAATGTCTTCACTTGCTGCCCCCTCAAAAACTCTTAGGTAGTATGTTATTAAAGTCGGAAACTCATTTTGAAACATTTCGTTTTATAGCAGCGCTACACGACGCAGTTTTCCGAACGACGTGTATTAGGAAGGCATTTCATGTTCTACAAGGACGAACGCTTAGCTTTGTTCATTGACGGCTCTAACCTCTACGCCGCCGCCAAGAACCTGGGCTTTGATATCGACTACAAGCTGTTGCGGCAGGAATTTATGCGGCGCGGGAAGCTATTGCGTGCATTTTATTACACTGCCCTTCTCGAGAATGACGAATATTCGCCGATACGACCATTGGTCGACTGGCTGAACTACAACGGGTTCTCGATGGTGACCAAGCCCGCCAAAGAATACACGGATAGCATGGGTCGCCGCAAGGTTAAGGGAAACATGGATATCGAGCTTGCGGTCGACGCGATGGAGCTCGCGCCACATCTTGACCATATCGTGATCTTTTCCGGTGACGGGGATTTTCGCCCGCTGGTGGAAAGCCTGCAACGGCAGGGTGTCCGCGTGTCTGTTGTCAGCACAATCCGCAGCCAACCGCCTATGATCTCTGACGAATTACGCCGTCAGGTCGACAATTTCATCGAGCTCGAAGACCTGCGCGACGTTATTGGCCGGCCTCCACGTGAAACACCGGACGAATAAGCCGCTACCCCGCGCCTACATCTCCGCAGCTGCCATGCCCCTGCGATAGGTGCGCCTGCACTCGAAGCAGCAGACTGTGCCGCCGCCGGTCTGGACGATGCGCGGCGCAACCCTTACCTATGGCCCCAGCCCGAGGAGAGATTGATGACCAAACCGCCTTTGACCCTATACCTTGCCGCACCGCGCGGGTTCTGTGCGGGCGTGGACCGTGCGATCAAGATCGTCGAAATGGCCATCGAAAAGTGGGGCGCACCAGTCTACGTGCGCCACGAAATCGTGCACAATAAATTTGTCGTTGATGGATTGCGCGAACGCGGCGCAATCTTTGTCGAAGAGCTTTCGGAATGCCCCGATGACCGACCCGTGATCTTCTCAGCTCACGGGGTACCCAAGGCCGTGCCTGCCAAAGCGGAAGCGCGCAATATGGTGTATGTCGACGCCACCTGCCCGCTTGTTTCTAAGGTTCATATCGAAGCACAGCGACATGCCGATGCGGGTTTGCAGATGATCATGATCGGTCACGCGGGACACCCCGAAACCGTCGGGACGATGGGACAACTGCCACCGGGCGAGGTTCTGCTCGTTGAAACCCCGGCCGATGTTGATACCGTCGATGTGCGCGATCCGACAAAACTGGCATATGTCACCCAGACCACGCTGAGCGTTGATGACACCGCGGAAATCGTCGCCGCACTGAACCGCCGTTTCCCCCAAATCATCGGGCCTCACAAAGAAGACATCTGCTATGCCACCACCAACCGCCAAGAAGCGGTCAAGGCAATGGCTCCGAAATGCGATGCGATGCTGGTGGTTGGCGCGCCGAATTCGTCGAATTCCCGCCGTCTTGTCGAGGTTGGATCGCGTGCTGGGTGTGAATATGCGCAGCTGGTACAGCGCGCGACGGATATTGATTGGCGCAGCCTTGAAGGCATCGCAAGTATCGGCATCACGGCGGGTGCTTCCGCCCCCGAGCAACTGATCAATGAAGTAATCGACGCCTTCAAAGACCGCTATGAGGTGACCACCGAATTGGTCGAAACCGCCGTTGAAAACGTCGAGTTCAAGGTCCCCCGCGTTCTGCGCGTGCCCGCATGACCGGCATTCCCCGCGCACCGCTCTGGCTTGGCCTTGCCGGTCTGATCCCGTTCATCTGGGGGGCGCTGACCGGGCTGGTTGACCCCTTGGCCAATTGGGGGGCTACGACCTTAGGCGGGCGCTTTGTCGGGCCTTATATTCAATTATTCTATGGCACCGTTATCCTTTCCTTCATGTCTGGCGTGCTATGGGGGTTCGCAACAAAGACCAGCGGGGCCAAGGCCACTGCTGGGTATATCCTTGCTGTACTCCCGGCGCTGTGGGCATTTTTCATGACCAGCGGCGGTCCTGTCGGGTCTGGGTTGAACCTGATGTTCGGTTTTGCCGGTCTGCTCGTCTTGGATGCAGCGTTCTGGCACTGGCGTCTTGCGCCGCGCTGGTGGTTGAAACTGCGCACGCTGCTGACTGTTGTGGTGCTGGCCTGTCTCGCCGTGGGCGTCTTTCTTTAACGACAAAAGTCGCCTATCCAAGTCAAAATAGACTGGACGCCCCCACGCCAGACTGGATAAGGCAGCCCTATGACAAAGCTAATTGCATATACTGACGGTGCCTGTTCGGGCAATCCCGGTCCTGGCGGCTGGGGAGCCCTAATGCGGGCGATGGAGGGCGACAAGATCGTCAAACAACGCGAGCTCAAAGGCGGCGAACCCGATACGACCAATAACCGTATGGAACTCATGGCCGCCATCAGCGCCCTCGAAGCGCTGGCCCGCCCAACCGAGATTACGATCGTCACAGACAGTAACTATGTCAAAAACGGGATCACCGGCTGGATTTTTGGCTGGAAGAAAAACGGCTGGAAAAATGCCGCGAAAAAGCCTGTAAAAAACGCAGAACTTTGGCAGCGCCTCGACGCCGCGAATGCGCGGCATCAGGTGACATGGGAGTGGGTCAAAGGCCACGCGGGGCATCCGGAAAACGAACGTGCGGATGAACTGGCCCGGACTGGCATGGCCCCGTTCAAGACAAAATGAGCCTGCTCACCCTGCTCGAGTACGCCTCCGTGCTGGTCTTTGCGATCACGGGTGCTCTTGTGGCCAGCCGCGCGCAGCTTGATCTGGTGGGCTTTGCCTTTATCGCCTGTTTGACGGCACTGGGTGGCGGCACTCTGCGGGATCTCCTGCTCGATCGAAACCCGATTTTCTGGATCGCGAACCCCACGCATCTTGCCCTGGGTGTGACCGCCGCGCTGGTGGTCTTTCTATCAGCGCACCTTTTGGAAAGCCGGTATCGCGCCTTGCTTTGGCTTGATTCCATCGCCCTTGCCGTGGCCGTCGCCGCTGGTACGGGCATCGCGATTTCGCTGGATCAATCGGCCGTCGTCGTTGTCTTGATGGGAATGATCACAGGCTGCATGGGTGGCCTGATGCGCGATGTCGTCGTCGGCGAAGTGCCCTTGGTCTTGCGCCAGGGTGAGCTTTACGTGACAGCAGCCTTTGCTGGTGCCGCCACCGCTGTTATCACCCGCAGCATACTAGGGGATGATTCGATTTCATTGTTTGTCGGGGCCTGCGTAACATGGGTTCTACGTGCCGGATCGCTGTATTTCGGGTGGCACTTGCCGGTGTACAAAAGCCGTCCACCGCGGGTGTAACCCTATTTCCGACGCCAATGAAACGGTACGATAATCAGGGCCCCAATAGACGACGCGATGGCGTTCATACCGGCGGAATTAAACCCAAAGCCAAACATCAGGCGGACAAAATAGAATAAGAACGCCCCACCAACGCAAATGATAATCGACGCAAGATATCCGTTGCGGGTAAAGCCGGACTTTTCGGCGAAAAAGCCCACAAGACCCGCAATCACAACCGTGCCGATAAGCGTCGGAAACATGTTTACCCTTTGCTCAGAACTGTGCCCGCCGCGATCTGCGCGCCACGCTGGAATGTCTCGGCATCTTGCGCCGCTTTTCCCGCACGTTGCAAGCAGATCAACCGAACGGCACCTGTCCCGCAGGCGACTGTCAGACTGGCATCCAATACCTCCCCTGCCGAACCGCCCCCCTCCGCAAGCGCAGAAGCCAACACCTTTACCCGCGTATCATTCAGTTCAAACCAAGCCCCCGGAAACGGCGACAAGCCCCGGATCTGACGGTCGACGTCCGCAGCGGGGCGGGACCAATCGATGCGCGCCTCAGCTTTATCAATCTTGCTGGCATAGCTCACGCCCACGTCAGGCTGCTGCTCTGGCGCAAGCTGCGGCAGCTGGCGTAGCGCCTCCACAATCAATTCTGCACCCAGAGTACTTAACCGGTCGTGAAGTTCGATCGTCGTCTCAGTACTGCGGATCGGTGTCGTTGAACGCATCAACACCGGACCTGTATCCAACCCAGCCTCCATTTGCATGATGCAAACGCCGGTTTCTTCATCACCGGCCATGATTGCACGATGGATCGGCGCAGCTCCGCGCCAGCGCGGCAGTAGGCTCGCGTGGATGTTCAGACACCCGGATTTGGGCGCATCCAGAACCGCTTGCGGCAGAATGAGGCCATAGGCAACAACAACCGCGACATCAGCCTCAAGCGCGGCAAACTCGGCCTGCGCCTCGTCCGTTTTCAACGACACAGGGTAACGAACAGGCAGGCCAAGCGCCTCGGCCCGCTGCTGCACCGCGCTCGGACGATCTTTTTTACCACGCCCTGCTGGTCGGGGCGGTTGACAATAGACAGCGGCGATTTCGTGGCCGGCCAGCACCAATGCGTCCAAAACAGGCACCGAAAACTCGGGCGTTCCCATAAAGATCACACGCATCACACACATCCTCTTAAAACCTAAAGGTGACTAAATCTTGAATTTTCGAGCTTTGCGAAGCAGCATATCGCGGCGCGTTTTACTTAGATTGTCGAAAAACATCTTACCGGCGAGGTGATCAATTTGATGCTGCACGCTGGTCGCTTCCAAGCCGACAAAGTCACGGGTCACTGTATCGCCTTGTTCATCCAGATACTGCACCTTAACGCCACGTGGACGGCGAATTTTCGCAGAGATCCCGGGTAGGTTCGGGCTCGCTTCATCGTATTCATTCATGATCGCGGAGGCATCGATCACAACTGGGTTCGCCAATCTGATCCGCTTGTCCCGACCCTTCGAGGCATCTACAACAGCCACCTGTAACGCCACCCCGATCTGAGGCGCGGCCAAGCCGACGCCGGGCATCGCATCCATCGTGGTGATCATATCGTCCCACAACTTTCTTATTTCATCATTAATTTCAGTCACTTGGGCAGCGGGGGACCGCAGGCAGGCATGGGGCCACGGGATGATGCGACGAACGGTCATTGGCTTTTCTCCTGCTCTACCCGATCATAGATGACGACCCCATCAAGATGGTCATATTCATGCTGCACAATCACGGCCTCAGCCCCGGCAAAATCTCGTTCGTGGGTGCCATTCGCATCTGTCCACCGCAAGGTTACCTGTGTCGCACGGGGGATATTCATCGGCACGCCAGGGATGGACAAGCACCCCTCCTCGCCGATAGCGCGGGTGTCAGACAGCCTCAGAATCTGCGGGTTGATACATGCCACGGGCGTAGGCGTGCCCGTTTTCCAGCCCGCATCGAACACGAAAATTCGCTCGGTCCGGCCAACTTGGGGCGCGGCCAAACCGCGACCGGGGGCGGCATACATCGTCTCGAGCATATCGGCGATCAACCGATCTATTTCAGGCGAACGCGTTTCAACTGGATCGCAAACCGTTGTCAGACGTACATCGGGCCATGTGACGATTTCCAGCACGCTCATTCGCGCGCCAACTCTCGTTTCAACTTGGTCATTTTGCGGGTAATCATCTGACGTCGCATCGGCTTGAGGTAATCGATAAAAAGCTTGCCGTCCAAATGATCGATTTCGTGCTGCACGCAGGTCGCCCAAAGCTTGGTGAAGGTCTCTGTTCGCTCATTCCCGTCGGCATCGACCCACCGCACATCTACATCAGCCGGGCGCGTCACATCAGCAAAGTGCTCAGGTATCGACAAACACCCTTCTTCGTAGGTGTTAAGCTCGTCCGATGAGGCAACGATTTCAGGGTTGAACATTACCAACGGACGCGGCGTTTCACCCTCTTCCTTGACACAATCCATGACGATCAGACGGTTCATCACCCCGATTTGGGGTGCCGCAAGACCAATCCCTGGCGCATCATACATCGTTGCAAGCATATCATCGGCCAAGCTGCGCAGATCCTCCGTCATATTGGTCACGGGGGCGCATGGCTTTTTAAGCCGAGGATCAGGGTGTAATAAAATATTGCGTATCATTTAGATGATTTAGGCCAACACATACGCCGCTGCAACCTCGGGCCTTGCGGTCCGGTCGATTAGGTTTAGCGTGACGGCCAAATCTGACAGGAGAACCCCATGAGCTTTGACGAAATCATCGACCGGCGTGGCACCCATTGCGCGAAATGGGACAAGATGGAGCAGATCTATGGCGTCCCCGCAGATACCGGAATCGCGATGTGGGTTGCCGATATGGATTTTCGTCCGCCGCAGGTGGTTCAAACCGCGCTGCAAGACATGTTGGATCATGGCGTCTATGGCTACTTCGGCGACGATAGCAAATATCTGGGCGCCATCCAGTGGTGGATGGAGAACCGCCATGGCTGGAAAATCGCAACAGAGTGGATTTTCACCACCCACGGATTGGTAAACGGGACGGCAATGTGCGTTGATGCCTTCACCAAACCAGGGGACGGCGTGGTTCTTTTCACGCCCATCTACCATGCATTTGCGCGGGTGATCTCGGCCGCGGGTCGGCAGGTTGTAGAATGCGAAATGGCGTTGGAAGGCGGCCAATACACATTGGATTTCGATGCCTATGACGCCCAAATGACCGGCAATGAAACGATGCTGATTTTCTGTTCGCCACATAACCCGGGGGGCCGTGTATGGTCCAAATCCGAGCTAGAGGACGTCGCTGCATTTGCCAAGCGCCATGACCTCATCCTCGTGTCAGATGAAATCCACCATGATCTTGTGATGCCCGGCCATAAGCATACAGCAATGGCGCTCATCGAGGGGATCAACGATCGGCTGGTCATGATGACCGCGACGACGAAAACCTTCAATATTGCTGGCTGCCATTCTGGCAATGTCATTATTCCAGACCCCAAGTTACGTGCGATCTTTGCCCAACGTGTCGCGGCGATGGGGCTGTCGCCGAATTCATTTGGCCTTTTTATGGCCACCGCAGCCTATTCGCCGGAAGGCGCGGCGTGGGTCGATGATCTGGTGAGTTATCTTGACGGCAACCGGCAGATTTTTGACGCCGCCATCCAGAGCATACCAGGGCTGCAATCCATGTCGCTACAATCAACTTACCTTGCCTGGGTCGATTTCAGCGGGACCGGTATGGATAGGTCTGAATTCACTCAGCGGGTCGAAAAGTCCGCAGAGATCGCGGCGAACCATGGGCCCACTTTCGGCAAGGGCGGTGAGAACTTCCTTCGGTTCAACATCGCCACACCGCGCGCCCGCGTAGAGGAAGCCTGCGACCGTTTACGCGACGCGTTCAAAGACCTGCAGTAGACTCAATGAGGTGCGTCGGTGCCAATCAACCCTGCCGGCGCATCCCTCGCCCGTTCGAAATCCAGCGCAGCTGTTTTTGCAACGCGCGTTGCTCGCTTGAAATCAAAGAGCATCTCGTCGCCCTCTTGCGCGACAGCAACGATGAGGCACTGACACAGATGTGCAGCCCCATCATACAGGTCCACGCGCCCACGTAGCTGCGGTGCGGTTGCTGACTCCAGCGAGAACCCTGTGTCCCAAAACCGCAAAACCTTGTGCTGCGCCCCATCAGCCTCAACATGCAAATGAGATGACTTTCGCATACTATCTAATCGTGCGGCGTCCAGCCCTGCCTGGATATTTTTTGGCAACATCGCTTCCACAGCATATTCCCCTCTGTGCTGACTAATACCGAGCGTGACGTATAGCGATTTAAAATCAAGAGATTCCTTCAATGTATTCTAAGTGCACGACTGCAGCCCCCCCTGTGCACCAACCGCTATAGCCATTCGCTGGCTTAGCCTTACCTTGACCATAAGTATGTAAAGGAATTGTGTATGGGACAGTTGATTGACGGAGAGTGGCACGACAAATGGTATGATACCGACGCCACAGGCGGGAAATTCGAGCGTTCGGCCTCCAAATTTCGGAACTGGATAACGGCCGATGGCAGCGCTGGCCCATCTGGAAAATCAGGCTTTGCCGCCCAGTCCGGCCGCTACCACCTGTATGTTAGCTATGCCTGCCCGTGGGCACATCGCGCATTAATTTTCCGCGCGCTCAAAGGGCTTACCCCTCACATAGACGTTTCGGTCGTCCATCCAGATATGCTGCAAGACGGTTGGACTTTTGCGACAGACTTCGAGGGTGCTACCGGCGACGCCCTCTCGGGTGAAAGTTACTTGCGTGACATTTATGTCAAAGCCGATCCACTTTTCTCAGGTCGAGTGACGGTACCTGTGCTTTGGGACAAGGAGCGAGAAACGATCGTTTCGAACGAATCGGCTGAAATCATCCGTATGCTTAACAGCGCCTTTGACCATATATCCGGCAATACGGAAGATTATTCGCCGGCATATCTGCAAACGCGGATCGACCAAGTGAATCAACGCGTCTACGACACTGTGAATAACGGTGTCTACAAGGCGGGATTTGCGACGACACAAGAGGCCTACGATGATGCAGTTCACCGATTATTTGATAGCCTAGAGTGGCTAGAGGAAATTCTCAGTCATAATCGCTTCCTGATCGGCGTTACCCCGACCGAGGCAGACTGGCGTCTATTTACAACGCTTGTACGTTTTGACCTCGTCTACCACACGCATTTTAAGTGCAATCACAAGCGCTTGACTGACTACCCGAACCTTTGGGCCTATACCCGTCAGCTGTATCAACACACTGGTGTAGCAGAAACCGTTCACTTTGATCACATCGTCCGGCACTACTACTACAGCCAGAAAACGGTGAACCCCCATCAGATCATACCAATTAACCCGACAGTCGATTTTAATATGCCTCACGGGCGTGATTGAACAACGGCTCCGTCCGGCGCTAGGCGACCAGGGTCTCTGCTTTCTTCAGATCAACAGAGACCAGTTGGCTGACACCCTGTTCCGCCATCGTAACGCCAAATAAGCGATCCATCCGCGCCATCGTCACGGCATGATGCGTGATGATTAGGAACCGGGTGTCAGTCTGTCTGCACATTTCATCCAAGAGGTCGCAAAACCGCGAAACATTCGCATCATCCAAGGGCGCATCGACTTCATCCAAAACGCAGATTGGGGCGGGATTCGCGAGAAAGACCGCAAATATCAGCGCCAATGCGGTTAGGGTTTGCTCCCCTCCCGACAATAGGCTGAGCGTACTCAGCTTTTTTCCCGGAGGCTGGCACATGATCTCTAGCCCGGCATCTAAGGGGTCGTCAGATTCGACCATCACCAGATTGGCTTCTCCACCGTTAAAGAGGTGTTTAAAGAGCATAGAAAAGTTGCTGCTCACCTGTTCAAAAGCGGTGAGCAATCTTTCTCTCCCCTCCTTGTTCAAGCTCGCTATGCCGCTACGCAGCGTCCGGATCGCCTCCATAAGATCGGCCTTTTCGTCGATCAAGGTATCGTGCTCAGCCTTCACATTCTTAACGTCTTCTTCAGCACGCAGGTTCACGGCACCCAATGCCTCACGCTGGCCCTTCAAAAGGCTCAACTGATTTTCGAGCACCCCGATCTCGGCTGCATCATCCGCGCCCAAATCAAGCGATGCCAAAAGCTGATCTGGCGTCATATCGCGCTCATCATCGATGCGCTCAGCTGCAAGTGCTGCAGTCTCCTTCGCTGCATCTGCCCGCGCTTCAGATTTCGCTCTGGCTTCTCGCGCCTCCGACGCCTGCCGTTCGGCGTCGCGTTCCGCCCTGGTTGCGTCGCGCAAAGCCGCGTCACCGTTCGAAAGCTGCCGCGCTGCGGAAAGCTTGCGCGTTTCGGCAGCAGCAATATCGAGCGTTAGCTTTTCGCTTTCCGCTGCGATCCTCCCAGGTGCAAAACTGGCTTCATCAAGCTCCTGTTCAGACGACGCTTTTCGCTCAGCAAGCTCGGCCCCGCGTTTTCCCGCAGTGCCCAAGCGATTCCGCCACCCGCCCAACTCGGTTTTGACGTCTTGAATGCGCTTCAGCCGCGCGGTGCCCTCGCGACGTAATTCGTCCAATGCAGAGCGATGCGAGATCATGGCAATACGTGCGCCTTCAACGGTCTCGCGCAGCGTTTCCACGCCCGCGCGCGCGGATGCAACGTCTTCAAGCCTTGCAAGCGCGATTTCCGCCTCAGTCACCAACCGACGTCCCTCGGTGGCTTCCGCTTCGTGTCGCGCCACGGCCAAGCCCAAACTTTCTAGCCGGCTTTGAGCCAAATTACGGTCAGCCTCGACCCGACTTAACGCACGGCCGGCATCTGCAACTGCCTTATCTGCATCGCGGCGCAGGGTCCGGGCGTCCCTATCAGCCTCAGCCTGAGTAAGAAGAAGCTTCTGCAATGTTTCATGTGCATCGCGTGCTCCCTCTGCGCGCTGAGTCGCCTGCTCCAAGCCCTGCTTTAATACCTCCAACCTGTTAATTTGTTGTAACCGTAGGGCCGAGGCAGAAGGCGCATCTTCTGCCCACGCCCGGAAGCCATCCCATCGCCATAGATCCCCCTCAAGAGAGACAAGCCGCTGGCCCGGCTGGAGAAGCTGTTGCAGTCGCGAACCATCATCGGCATCGACCAATCCGATTTGGCTCATTCGGCGGTCTAACACGTCGGGCACAGAAACATGCGCCGTCAACGGCGTGATCCCCTCGGGTAGAGGCTGGATATTGGAATAGGGCGGCAGGAACGCCCATCCTGATGGTCCGTCCGGCTCGACATCGGGGGCGCGCAAATCGTCGGCCAACGCAGCACCGAGTGCTTTTTCAAAGCCGTGCTCAACTTGCAAGCGATCTAAGATCTGCCCGCCCTCGGCCGTGTCCCGTTCCACCAATCTCGCAAGCGCGCCGGCCTCCGCACTGATCGCATTCAGCTCACCTTCCGCTTGCGACCGTTCGGCCCGCGCGTCTGCCTCGCGGTTCTGCGTAGCCGCGCTTGCTTCTTCTGCTTTTAGCAAGGCCTCCTCTGCGGCCGCGGATGCGCCATGGGCCTGAGCTTCCGCAGCTTTGGCCGTGACGAAATCTGCGGAAGCTTTCTCGACTGCAGCGCCGCTTTGCTGCACTGCGTTACGCGCTTTGGCTGCTTCTGCCTCGGCTTTGATCAGGGTTCCCCGATAGTCACTGAGAAGCCGTTCTGCAGAACTGTGGCGCGCCACCAAGCGGGCGACATCTTCGGTCAACTCAGACAATTCGGTTTCCCGCGCCTCTAGGACACTTGCCGCCTCCTGCGCCGCATCTTCTGCATTCGCGACGGCGGCTTCATGCCCTTTACCAGATTTGTCCAGTTCACACCCTTCCCGCTCCAATCGAGAAATCGTCTCTTCGGCGTCGCGGTTCAGCTCGTTTTCTCGGTCGAGATCGCGGGACAACTGGGCAATGCGCTTCTTAAGTGTATCGATAGCGGCATGGGCGCGGTTTTCTTGATCGCTCAACGCATCTCGCTGCGCTTTCAACCGCTGGAGGATAGCAGTTGCGATCGCCTCTTCTTCCCGCAAGGGCGGGAGAGCTTCTTCGAGCTGCTGGCGCGTAGCAGAAGCCTGCCGCACCGCCCCTTCGGCCTCAAGCGCGACGGCCACCTGTGCCCTCAGGCCTTCTGTCGCGACGAGCCTTGCGTCCTCTGCAGCACGCCAGCGGCGGTACAGCAGGACCCCCTCGGTGCGGCGGAGCGTTTGGCCGATATCCCGGTACCGCGCCGCTTGGCGTGCTTGGCGCGTCAATTGGGCAAGCTGGTTGGCCAGTTGGTCAACGACATCATCGACCCGTGCAAGGTTCGTTTCCGTGCCATTCAATTTAAGCTCGGCCTCGTGCCGGCGGGCATAAAGCCCCGAGATTCCGGCGGCTTCTTCCAGAATGCGACGCCGACTTTTGGGTTTAGCATTGATAAGCTCGGAAATCTGGCCCTGTCGGACCAACGCGGGAGAGTGCGCTCCAGTCGAAGCATCAGCGAAAAGCATTTGAACATCGCGTGCGCGCACGTCCTTGCCTGCCGCCTTATACGCGCTTCCGACATCACGGGTGATCCGTCGGACAATTTCGATACTGTCGCCGTCGTTGAAACCAGCGGGTGCCAAACGTTCGGAGTTATCGATGTGCAACGCGACTTCGGCAAAGTTTTTGGCAGGACGCGAAGATGCACCGGCAAAAATCACGTCCTCCATCCCGCCGCCCCGCATCGCAGTCGGGCGATTTTCCCCCATTACCCAACGCAGCGCCTCGAGAAGGTTGGATTTGCCACAACCATTGGGGCCGACCACGCCGGTCAGACCATCCGTAATGATCAAATCTGTAGGGTCTACAAAGCTTTTAAAGCCCGTCAGCCTGAGTTTAGAAAACCGCAATGTTCGTACCCGCCTGATTCTTTTGGACAGTTAGGATTGCGGGTCATTGCCTTTACTGTCAACGTAACGCCGCTAGGTAGAGCGGGAAGCAGCCGCTTTATCCACAAGATATTGTAGTTTGAGGTACCTCCTCGCTTCCTCCCGCTTCCTAATCAATGATTTGGCCACTCCCATTAGCCACAATCCAGTTTTCCTATCGCAACCGCCTGGTCCCCCACCACATGTGTAACCTTGCAGCCGCTCGCCTGCACCATGGCCCGCGCGGCACGGTCGCGGATCGGGCCAAACCTGGGGGCGTATTCCATATTGATGCGTATGGCCTCTGCTTGAGCCCCGTTTACGCGAACATCAAATACCGATCCATCCACGATGATCTGTTGGACCGGCAGGCCGCTAAAGCCGGCGCTTGGCATGTTGCAACCAGCAGCCATGAGCATCACCAAGGTGCAAATTAGGACGGGCAGCAAACGTATATCTGTCAACATAGCAACACCCTGCGCGACAAATGCTAATCGACCGTTAAAGCGCCCCTTGGTCTTCGAAAATAATTGCATTGCTCCCCCATGCCGCTGGTCATATAATTTGACCAATCCAAGGAACCACCAATGCCCTTTCACCCTGTCGCCTCTGAAAAACTATTCGCCGCCGTCGTCCGGCAGGTTGAACAGTTGATCCTCCGGGGCATTCTTCGCCCGGGCGAAAGGTTGCCCGCGGAACGTGAGCTGGCCGAAAGGCTTGCCGTGTCACGCCCTTCCCTGCGAGATGCCATCGCGCAGCTTCAGGCCAGCGGATTGTTGACTGCAAAGCCCGGCGCAGGCGTCTATGTCGCCGATGTCCTAGGCAGCGCTTTTTCACCCGCGCTGACAGAGCTTTTCGCACGTCACGACGAGGCGGTTTTCGACTATCTATCGTTCCGCCGTGATATGGAGGGACTGGCTGCCGAACGGGCAGCGCGGCTGGCCTCTGACACAGATCTGGGCGTGATTCAGGCAGTTTTTGACAAGATGGAGGCCGCACACCACAAGCGCAACGCCGACGACGAGGCCCAGCTAGATGCGCAGTTTCACATGGCAATTATCGAGGCGAGCCATAACGTCATTATGCTGCATATGATGCGGTCGATGTACGATCTGCTACGCGGTGGCGTGTTCTATAACCGCGAAGTTATGTTCAAACAACGTACCACCCGCACCGCCCTGCTGAACCAACACCGCGCCATCAACAATGCACTACAGGCGCGCGATCCGGCTGCGGCGCAGGCCGCGGTAAAGACGCATCTGACCTTTGTCGAAAACGCGTTGAGGGAACATCAAAAGGCGGAACGGAACGAAGACGTCGCCCGCCAGCGGTTGCAACACGAGACGATGACAAAACCTTGAAACGCAAAAAAGGCCCCGGATGATACCGAGGCCTTTTAGAGTAAGTCCGTTAAAACTTAGTGAAGCTTTGCGTCGACTTCGGCTATTGCACTGTCAATCAACGCGTTGCCTTCGGCGGCGGTCATCTTCTTGGCGATAACATCCTTGGCAGCGGCGATGGCCACAACAATCGCTTGATCGCGCACTTCCTTAACGGCAGCGGCCTGAGCGGAGTCGATTTGCTCTTCGGCTGCGGTCAAACGGCGCGCGATGGATTTCTCCAGATCGGCACGGGCCTGATCCGCAGCTTCGGTTGCTTCGGCCTTGGCCGACGTGACAATACGGTCCGCTTGTTCTTTCACTTCTTGCTGTTTGCGCTCGTAGCTGGCGAGAAGCGTTTGGGCCTCTTCACGCAGCGCACGGGCTTCATCCAGCTCAGACTTGATGCCAACGGCACGATTGTCCAGCATGCTGCCGATCATCTTGGGCACTTTGAAATACATCAAAACGCCAACGAAAAGAATGAAGGCAAGCAGAACGATAAAGTCGGTGTTGCTTAGCGAAAAGAACACGTCACCAGCTGCAAATGCAGGGGAAGCGACCAGACCGGCGATGAGGGCTGAGAAGGTCAAACGCATGGCTTATCCTTTCATCCGGGCATCGACAGCCGCGGAAATAGTTGTCGCGTCAGCGCTGCCACCGACGGCGGCGATGATGGCCTCGGCGGTGTCTTTGGCAACGGCTTCAACGTTCTCCATCGCGGAGGCGCGGATTTCGCTGATGGCTTTTTCAGACTCGGCGGACTTTGCTGCGATCTCGGCGTCGGCCTTGGCAATCGCTTTGTCCAGATCAGCCTGAATGTCAGCTTTCGCGGCGGCGATGATCTGCTGCGCTTCTGCACGGGCATCGATCAAGGCTTTGTCGTAAGCGGCCTCTGCCTCCGTCGCCTTGACCTTCAGGTCTTCGGCGGCGGCGATATCATTTGTAATGGTGCCCTGGCGTTCCGCCAGAACAGCGCCGATGCGTGGCAGGGCAACGCGCGACAGAATAAAGTAGATTGCGACCAGGGCGACGATAAGCCAGAAAATCTGGTTGCCGAACCAATCAATGCAAAGCTGTGGCATACCAATGGCGCTGCCAAATTCGTTGACGCATGCGCCAGCGATTTCCGTAGTAATCGGTTCCGTCGCCATAGCGGGCTCCTGTCAATGCGTGGAAATCTTTCGGGCAGCGCGCATCTGCGCACTGCCCGAAGCGTAAGGACTTAGGTGTCTTAAGCTTAGACAGCGAACATCAGCAGCAGAGCGACGAGGAACGAGAAGATCCCCAGAGCTTCTGCAAAGGCGATGCCGATGAACAGAGTTGCTGTTTGACCAGCAGCAGCAGATGGGTTGCGCAGTGCGCCAGCCAAGTAGTTGCCTGCAACGTTGCCCACACCGATGGCTGCGCCACCCATGCCGAATGCTGTCAGACCTGCGCCAATGAATTGGCCCATTTGTGCGAGTTCGCCTTCCATGTCATTTCTCCTTACAATGGAATTGAGGTGATTGGTCAGGCAGGGATACCCTGCCCTGGTGTTAGTGGTGCGGGTGCAATGCGTCTTTCAGATAAACGCATGTGAGGATCGCGAAAACATAGGCCTGGATGAAGGAAACCAACACCTCAAGGCCATACATCGCCGTGATCGCAAGAACCGAGAAAGGGGCGATTGCAGCAAGTGCAGCGAAGCCCGCGAAAACTTTGATCACGGCGTGACCCGCCATCATGTTACCCGCAAGACGGATAGAGTGGCTGACCGGACGTACAAAGTACGAGATCAGCTCGATCACGGCCAGAACCGGACGCAGTGCCAGTGGCGCGCTGCTGACCCAGAACAGGCTCAGGAAAGACGCGCCGTTCTTGACGAAACCCAGAATGGTCACACCAAAGAATACGGCAAACGCCATCACAGCGGTGACAGAGATATGCGACGTAGGCGTAAACGCCATCGGCAGCAGACCAAGGAAGTTCGAGAATACGATAAACATGAACAGTGTCATGATGTAGGGGAAGTATTTCACCCCTTCTTTACCGCAGATGTCTTCAACCATCTTGTAGATGAAGCCATACGCAAGCTCGGCCACAGACTGCATGCGCGACGGGATCACCGACCGCTTGGACGTGCCCAAAACCAGCAGCGCAAAGATCGCCAGAACAGCAATTGCCATCCAGACCGTTGCGTTGGTGATCGTGTACCAGGATACAGCGCCTTCGCCAAAGAATGGCTTAACGATGAACTGATCCATCGGGTGAAAAGCCAAACCGCCTGTTTCTTCGCCGTGTGCTTCTGCCGCCATGTCAGGGCCCTTTTTCTTCATCGGCCACATCGGCCATCTTCTTTTCCTGGATTTCCTGCGCAGAGCGGAGCATCGTCTTTACCCCAGCCGCAAGGCCCAGCATTACAAACAGCACCATGAAAATCGGGAGCGTTCCTAAGAACCAGTCCAACGAATATCCGATGCCAAAACCGATCCCAAGACCGGCGCAAAGTTCGATCACCATCCGCCAGGCCAGCGATGCCTGAGAATAATGTTCATCCGCCCGGGGTTTCGGTGCTTGCGCCCGCTTGGCTGCCTCGATCTTTGCCTCAAGCTGCTTTAGCCGCTGCTGTTGGTCTGGATCGGTCACGCCAAAATCCCTGTTGAATGTGTTGCGCAGTAGCTACTTTCACACCGCCACAGAGTCAACTCCGAACGCGAGACTGTTATCTATCTGAAAACGCTAGGAAATGTGCAGGGCGGATCACCTAAATCACTGTCAAAGCGGGGCCAGCCCTTGCAAACTCAGCCTGCAATCATATTCAACCTTTTGGTTAAGCGTGGTTTCCGCTACCTCTAGGAAGTCACCCTTACGTGCCCTGCAAGGACATCCATAAACGCCGTGCCCCGACCACCCACCGCCCAGCTTGATGCGATCTTTGCCGCGCTCGCCGATCCGACACGGCGCGCGATTTTGTCGATGCTGCTAGAGGATGATATGGCGGTGACAGACGTGGCTGAACCATTCGACGTGTCGCTTGCCGCGATCTCAAAGCACCTGTCGGTGCTCGAACGGGCGGGACTGATCGTGCAGGAGAAACGCGGCCGGCTCAAATGGTGCAAGCTCGAACCTGCAGCGTTGAAAACCCCATCCGTCTGGATGCAGGGCTTTGGCCAGTACGAGCCTATCAATCTTGATGATTTTGAAAGATTTCTGGCCGCAGAAATTAAAGGGATGTCAACAGATGCGGCACAGGATGATCTGGGGACATAGGCAGAGCAGTGTATTGTTGGCCCTCCTGCGACGAGGTTTTACACAGAAGGGCCAAACTTGATGTTGTTAGATGACGCCGAACGCAAAGCGCAAGATCGCCAAAACAACAACAATCAAACCAATCAGATAAAGAATGCTACGCATTAGAATAGTCCCTTCATAAACTTTATGTGATGCTAACGCAGGATAGATCAGATCGGTTCCCGCTATTGTGATCAAATCTGTTTTGTGTCGTCCCGTAGCAGCAGATACAGGGCGATGATCGTCAGCCCCACGCCCCCCAAAATAAGCGGTCGCGGTGCGCCATTGCCTAATGCGATCTCCCATAGGATCACCCAACTGGGCGTTAGATAGGTATAGGCCATGACCTTGGCCGACGGCAGCCGCAGAGACGCAAATTGCAGCAAGACAAAGGTAGCAGACGAGGCCGCGACAGCGACATATATGATCGTGATCCACACGATGGCGGGCAGCGCAATCCAGTCGGCCCCCAGCACATCGCGCCATCCGTAGACAAACAACAACCCGCCCCCGGCAATCAGCGTGCCCAGGGTGAACACAACCGCCGGTTCGCCGCGATTCAGCTTGCGAACCATCGGCGTATAAAGCGCGTGACAGATAACGCCGACGAAATAGACGGCCTCGCCATAGCCGATCTCGAACCGGCGCAGGGCCGCTAAATCTGCGCGGAAGATCACCCAAAGCGCCCCAACCGCTCCGATCGTCAGGGCCAACGCCATACGTGCCGTCGTGACCTGCCGCAGCAGCAGCCAGCCAAACCCCGCAGCGATCACCGGCGTCAACGTAAACACAGCTGCCGCACTGACCGGGCGCGCCGTCTTCAGCCCCTCGAACATCAGCACAAAATAGACAGCGAACAGGCCGCCAAGCACCAGATAGCGCCAAGGGGACTGCGTTGCCCCTTTGGGCACACCGGTCGTCGCGGCCACAGCCACCGCAATCACCATACCCGCGATCACGAACCGTGCCGCATTCAACGCCGTGGGCGAGATCAGATTGGCCGACAGCGCCCCCAGTGAAAATGACCCCGCCACCAAGGCCGAAAATACCAGCATCGCCAGATGCCCCTGCATATCAGGCCGCATCACATTTCTTTCTTTACTGCTTTTTTCAGAAAAGACAGCAACGCCTGTACCTTCGGCGTACGGTGCAGATCAACATGGGTCACCAGCCACAACGTCGAATCCCACTCGGGCAGATGCGGGTGCACTTCGACCAGGTCAGGGTCGGCGCGACCTTCCGTCAGCTCGATGAACCCGATCCCCGCGCCCTCAAGCACCGCGACCCGCAGCCCGCCCGCATCAAGCCCGCGAAACGAGATCGCTTGTGCCGGCACGATATCGCGCATCCACTTAAAGAACGGTGCACGCATCTGCGCGTCGTCATGCCCGACAAAACGGTGGTTCCCATAGTCGTCAGGGCCCGAAGGCATCCCATGTGCCGCAATATAGCTTTTATGTGCGAACAGCCCCATCTGCAGCATATGAAACGGCTGCACCACATTATCTGGCTGTTCTGGCACCTGTCCGGCGCGGATCGCGATATGGGCTTCACCATATTCCAGCCGGAACAGGCGCTCTCCGGTCAGAAAACGCACGGTCACATCCGGGTTTTTCTTCTGGAACGCGACCAACAGCGGCGTCATCCAGCTCGACAGTTCCATCAGGGACGTGACGACCAGCTCGCCCGACACTGCCTCCCCGCGCCCCTTGATCCTGCTCGCCAACTGGCTGAACTGATCGTCGGTGGCAGCGGCCACACGCAGCAAGTCTTCGCCCGCCTCGGTTGTCTTGTACCCGCGCGCATGACGCTGAAACAATTTGACGGCAAGCCGGCTTTCTAGCGCATCGACGTGGCGGATTACGGTGGCATGGTGCACGCCCAACACCTCCGCCGCGCCGCTGACGGTCCCCATACGCGCCACCTGATAGGCCGTTTTGATTTCGTCCCAGTTATCCATCCACAGCCCCTTATGCCCACGCCTGTGCATTATTGAACACATCACCTGCATTTTCACCAGTTGCGTTCGCACAAACAAGGGTCATGTTGAGGCCACAAAGCAAACCCGAAAGGATATCCTCCCATGTCTATCTTGCGCATCGACTCCTCCGCCAACACCACCAGCTCTGTGACCCGTGGCCTAACCGACCGGATCATCGCGCAACTGGGCGACACTGATGTCACCGTGCGCGATCTCGCCCGTGAACCCCTGCCCCAGATTACGGAAACATGGGCCATCGCCCGCGCCACACCCGAGACCGACCGCTCCCCCGAGCAAAGCGAAGCGCTGGTTGAATCCGACAAGCTCGTCGCTGAACTGCTAGCCGCCGACACCATCGTCATCGGGGCCCCCATCTATAATTTCAGCGTGCCCGCGTCGCTTAAGGCTTGGATCGATCTCGTCGCCCGCGTCGGCGTCACCTTCCGATACACCGAAGCCGGCCCCGAAGGCCTGGTCAAAGGCAAGCGCGTCATCGTCGCGATGGCCTCCGGTGGCGTCCCTGCTGGCTCCGAAGCCGACTTTAACACTGGCTACCTCAAGGCGGTACTGGGCTTTATGGGCATGACCGATGTCACCATCGTCGCCGCCGACGCGCTGGCCACCGATGCCGAAGCCACCATCGCCCGCGCCAATGAAGCGGTCGACGCGCTCAAGGCAGCCTGACCCTAGGGGCGCGCGGCGGGTTGACTCAGCCCCGCCGCTCGCCTAAACGGTCCGCAATCTCCGGAAGCATCATGTCTTCCGGTCTCTGGCGCGGCCAGAGATCGCCCCCCACCAGCGTGTTACGCCCGTGGGGGCATTTGCGTATTTAACGCGGGCATCCTATTTCAAGGGAACCGCAACCGATCGAAGGGGGCCATGGCCCATGTTTGAGAATCTTTCCGAACGTCTCTCTGGCGTCTTTGACCGTCTGACCAAACAGGGTGCCCTCTCCGAAGAGGATGTGAAAACCGCCCTACGCGAAGTCCGCGTCGCCCTGCTTGAAGCCGACGTATCCCTGACTGTCGCCCGCGATTTCGTCAAAGCCGTGCAAGACAAGGCCACAGGTCAGGCGGTCACCAAATCGATCACCCCCGGCCAGCAGGTCGTCAAGATCGTCCACGACGCGCTGATCGACACACTGAAGGGCGAAGGCGAACCGGGCGCGCTGAAGATCGACAACGCGCCTGCGCCGATCCTGATGGTCGGCCTGCAAGGCTCCGGTAAAACCACCACCACGGCCAAGCTTGCCAAACGCCTGAAAGACCGCGACGGCAAGCGTGTGCTGATGGCCTCGCTTGACGTCAACCGTCCCGCCGCGATGGAACAACTGGCGATCCTCGGCGTGCAGATCGGCGTCGATACCCTGCCGATCGTCAAAGGCGAAAACCCCGTCCAGATCGCGAAACGCGCGAAAACGCAGGCATCCATGGGCGGCTATGACGTCTATATGCTTGATACCGCGGGCCGCTTGTCGATCGACGAAGAGCTCATGCAACAGGTCGAAGCGGTACGCGATGTCGCCAACCCGCGTGAAACCCTGTTGGTTGTCGATGGCCTGACCGGGCAAGACGCCGTACAGACTGCTGAGAACTTCAACGACCGCATTGGCATTTCCGGCGTCGTGCTGACCCGCATGGACGGCGACGGCCGCGGCGGTGCAGCGCTGTCGATGCGCGCCGTCACCGGCAAACCCATCAAGTTCGTCGGCTTGGGCGAAAAGATGGACGCGCTTGAAACGTTTGAGCCAGAACGCATCGCGGGCCGTATCCTAGGCATGGGTGACATCGTCGCCTTGGTTGAGAAAGCGCAAGAAACCATCGAGGCCGAACAAGCCGAAAAGATGATGAAGCGCATGGCCAAGGGTCAGTTCAATATGAACGACCTGAAAATGCAGCTTGAACAGATGCTCAAAATGGGCGGGATGCAGGGCATGATGGGCATGATGCCCGGCATGGGGAAAATGGCGAAGCAGGTCGAAGACGCGGGCTTTGACGACAAGATCCTCAAACGCCAGATCGCCCTGATCCAGTCGATGACCAAGAAAGAGCGCGCTAACCCGGCTCTCCTTCAAGCCAGCCGCAAAAAGCGCATTGCCAAAGGCGCGGGCATGGAAGTGTCCGAATTGAACAAGCTCATGAAGATGCACCGCCAGATGGGCGACATGATGAAAAAGATGGGCAAAATGGGCAAAGGCGGCATGCTCAAACAAGCGATGAAGGGCATGATGGGCAAAGGCGGCATGCCCGGTGGCATGGACCCGTCCCAGATGGACCCCAAGGCGCTGGAAGCAGCGGCCAAACAGATGGGCGGCAAACTGCCTGGCGGCATGGGCGGCGGCGGTTTGCCTGCCAGCCTCTCTGGCTTCGGGAAAAAGAAATGATCCGCACTTCATTTTGCCAGATAAACTCCCGCCGGAGGCACTTGAACGTGCAACGCGTCCTGCCCTTTGCCGTGAAAGGAGCCGCCGCATGACCGACCCCGTCACCCGCGCTGCCGAGGTTCTGAAAGAACACCGCGCGTCCATCGACCGTCTGGATGCGATCCTGGTGTACACTTTGGGCGAGCGGTTCAAACACACTCAGGCTGTGGGGAAACTCAAAGCCGAACACGACCTTCCCCCCTCTGATCCGGACCGCGAAGCGAACCAGATCAAGCGGCTCGAAGATTTGGCGAAAGAGGCTGACCTCGATCCCGAATTCGCCAAGAAGTTTCTGAACTTCATCATCGCTGAAGTCATTCAGCACCACAAACAACAGCAATCATAGGTCCGGGTGCGTCCCTGACCTCAGTACCAACCTAAAGGAAACTACTCATGTCCATGAAAATTCGTCTCGCCCGTGGCGGTTCCAAAAAGCGCCCCTTCTACCGCATCGTTGCCGCTGACAGCCGCATGCCACGCGATGGCCGCTTCATCGAAAAGCTGGGCACATACAACCCGCTGCTGGCGAAAGACAGCGAAGAGCGCGTAAAAATGGACGTCGAGCGCGTTCAATACTGGATCGGCCAAGGCGCACAGCCAACGGACCGCGTTGCACGTATGCTGGAAGCTGCTGGCGTGAAAGACAAGACCGAGCGGAACAACCCCAAGAAGGGTACCCCCGGTAAGAAAGCGCAAGAGCGCGTAGAAGAAAAAGCAGCCAAGGCCGCCGCCGCTGCCGAAGCCGCCGCTGCTCCTGCAGAAGATGCCGCCGAAGAATAATCGGCCCTCTCTCGGCGCGGCTTTGTTCGCGCCGAGAGATTCAGGTACATGCGACAGCCCGCATCTTTGCGCGTGCAGCCTGTCCGATGTACGTGCTACATAAATGAGACGTCCCGCCGGAACGGCCTGCGACCCTTTGGCCTTCGCGGCCTACCTTTGGACCAGAATGAAAGCTGACAATGTTTCGTCTTCTTCGCCTTCTTCTTATCCTCGGGATCGGCGCTGCCATTGGCATCTGGTTTGAACGCAACCAGATGAAGTCGGAATGCCGCGCGGGCGAAGGTCAGTGGACCGGTACAATTTGCTTAAACTCGGAGCTTTTGCAGTGAGCGATAAAATTTCAGTGGGCGTGATCTCTGGCTCCTATGGCGTCCGCGGAGAGTTGCGGATTAAAAGCTACTGCGCTGTCCCAGAAGATATCGAAAGCTACAGCCCGCTCTCCAGCGAAGACGGCACCCGCAGCTACAATCTCGCGCTGGTCCGCCCTGTCAAAAACGGATTTGTCGCCCGCATCACTGATGCCACCTCCAAAGAAGAGGCTGACGCCCTGCGCGGCACCGTTCTTTTTGCGCAGCGCGATCAACTGCCTTCGCTGCCCGACGATGAATTCTATCACACCGACCTCATCGGGCTAGAGGTC
This sequence comes from Sulfitobacter litoralis, assembly GCF_900103185.1. GTDB lineage: Bacteria > Pseudomonadota > Alphaproteobacteria > Rhodobacterales > Rhodobacteraceae > Sulfitobacter > Sulfitobacter litoralis. The sequence goes on along the minus strand of NZ_FNJD01000002.1, from coordinate 67,631 downwards.
TATGACACTGGCGGTGCGCTGATCGGCAAGGTCAAGACGGTCCAGAACCACGGCGCTGACGATTTGCTTGAAACGCAACTCGCGGGCAGTTCGCAAACGGTTTTCCTCCCCTTCACCAAGGCTGCGGTCCCCACTGTCGATTTAGCGTCGGGCCGCATCATCGCGGACCCGCCCGAGGGCATCCTGCCCGATGAAAAAGACGCTTAGGTCAGAACCGAAGGCCACCATGCCAAAGGCCGATATCACATGAACACTCCTTCACGTTCTCACGGACGGCAAACTGTTCGCCCCGCCCTCAAGCCGCGTGCGTTGATGCAGGACACCCCTGACTACGCTGACGTTTGGCGCGCCGAGATCGCGACCCTCTTCCCCGAATTGTTCCCAGGTGTGCTGGGTGCCAGCCTTACCGGGCGCGCCTTGCAAGAAGGTACATGGCAGCTAAATACCCATGATCTGCGCGGCTATGGCGTGGGCAAACACCGCAATGTCGACGATACCCCCGCGGGCGGCGGTGCCGGCATGGTTATGCGCGCTGATGTGGTCGGCCCTGCAATAGAGGCCGCGATGGCCAGTGCGTCCGGACGTTGGCCGATCCTTTATATGTCCCCCCGCGGACGGCGCTTTGATCAAGCCATGGCCCAAGATCTCGCCACCTGTTCCGGCGTGACCATCCTGTGTGGCCGGTTCGAAGGCGTCGATGAGCGCGTGATGGAGCACTATGGCATCACCGAAGTGTCCCTTGGCGACTTTGTTATGACAGGCGGAGAGTTGGCCGCGCAGGCTATGATTGACGCCACCGTGCGCCTGCTGCCCGGCGTCTTAGGCAACGCCGACAGCGTGGTCGAGGAAAGCCATTCCTCAGGCCTGCTGGAGCATCCGCAGTACACCCGCCCCGCCGACTGGAAAGACCGCCCCATCCCCCCGGTCCTCATGTCCGGCAATCACGGCGAAATCGCCAAATGGCGGCAAGCCCAGTCCGAAACTCTGACAGAACAACGGCGCCCCGATATGTGGGCTAAATATACCTCCAAGAAGTGACCCTCACGGAAGGCAGACCATGACAGACCTGACCCGCACCCTTGATCACGCCCGCATCGATGAGCTGCCTAACCCTTATTTCGGCAAGGTGCGTGACTGCTATGATCTGCCGGATGATCGGCGTATTCTCGTGTCATCGGACCGGATTTCGGCCTTTGATCGTATTCTCACCTCCATCCCGTTCAAGGGTCAGGTGTTGACGCAGACCGCGCGGTTCTGGTTCGACAACACCAGCGACATTTGCCCCAACCACGTGCTTGAATATCCCGACCCCAATGTGGTGATCGGCAAGCACCTGACCATTTTACCTGTCGAGATCGTGGTACGCGGCTATCTGGCGGGCTCAACAGGCACTTCGGTGCTGACGCTATACAAGAAAGGTGAACGAGAAATGTACGGCCATCATTTTCCTGATGGCCTGCGCGACAATCAGGCGTTACCTGCGCCGATCATTACCCCGACCTCCAAAGAGTTCGACGGCGGCCATGATGCTCCGATGACGGCCCAAGAGATCGTTGACCAAGACCTGCTCACCCAAGCGCAATGGGATCAAATCAGCGAAATTGCCCTGAAACTCTTTGCCCGCGGGCAAGAGATGGCGGCGAAGAACGGGCTGATCCTAGTCGACACAAAATATGAATTCGGCACCGATGCGCAGGGCAATATCCTGCTGGCTGATGAAATCCACACGCCCGACAGTTCGCGGTTCTGGCTGGCCGAAGGCTATGAGGCTGCGTTGGAAAACGGCACCCGCCCACCGTCTTTTGACAAGGACGTGATCCGATCTTGGGTTGATGCGCGCTGCGACCCCTATCACGATGATATCCCCGAAATTCCCGCCGATTTGATCGCTGCCACCTCGCAAGTCTATATCGACGCTTTCGAGGCGATTACCGGCCAGCGTTTTGTGCCCGATCTGAATGGCGACACCGTGCTGGACCGGGTCCGCAGCAATCTTCGCCCCTATTTTAGCGGCTGAAACGCGCGGCACTTTTTGTGATCGGGACTTGATCTGCGAAGGCATCCCGCCTATACGACGCGCAGGTCTGGAATCGTGTGTAAGCGGCTCCAGTCATTTCTGCATCCGCAGATGATAAGTAAAGATGACCCTATCTTCGATGGGCTGCTGCGGCAGGCCCGCCAAACAGACCGAAGCTCTTGGATCGCACAAAACTTCGTGGACTAACCGCGAGCATTTATAGGAGACGATCAGATGAACCTGATTGCTGAGATCGAGGCGGAACAAATCGCCGAACTGGGGAAAGAAATCCCTGACTTCCGCGCCGGTGACACCATCCGCGTGGGCTTTAAAGTGACCGAAGGTACACGTACCCGCGTTCAGAATTACGAAGGCGTCTGCATTGCACGTAACAACGGCAAAGGTATTGCCGGCTCGTTCACCGTGCGCAAGATTTCCTTTGGTGAAGGCGTAGAGCGCGTATTCCCCCTGCACTCCACCAACATCGAGAGCATCACAGTTGTCCGTCGTGGCCGTGTGCGTCGTGCGAAACTGTACTACCTGCGCTCGCGTCGTGGTAAGTCGGCACGCATCGTCGAAAACGTACATTACAAGCCAAAATCTGGCGCGAACGCGTAAGGAGAGCTGTCATGAAAGCCGATACACACCCCGAATACCACACGATCAACGTCAAAATGACAGACGGTACGATCCTGGAAATGAAATCGACCTACGGCAAAGAAGGCGATCAACTGTCGCTGGATATTGACCCCTCCGTGCACCCTGCATGGAACGGCGGCACATCCCGCTTGATGGACACCGGTGGCCGCGTTTCCAAGTTCAAAAATAAATACGCAGGTCTGGGCTTCTAAACCCTTTCCATTGCGAAATTCAGAAATGGCGTGCCCCGAGGGGCGCGCCATTTTTTATTTGATCACAGTATTTTAGTCAAAGAAGCGGCATCTCGCCCCTGCCCCAAGGTTACCTCGCATTTTACGGAACAAACTGGCCGATGTTTAGGTTTTGGAAAGCAACTACGGTCCATAGTCCCCTCAGCTCTCCACGAAAGGTTCGCTGATGCCCGCTTTCCCCCTCTCTGATTCAGGTCAGCCTCGCGCTGGCGCAAACCGCACAACCGCCCCCCTGTCGCAAGTAGACAAGCCCCCCCTCCCGCCGGAGGATTTGATCGCGGCGCATGACCTCGTCGAACGTAATTGCTTTGCGCAGGCACTGGTTCTGACAGGCGCGCTTGAACGGTTGCACGGGCCCCATGATGAACTCCGCCAGCTTGCATCGACGTGTCGCGCAAAGCTGGCAGTAAACGACGTCAGCGGCGTTACGATTGACACTGGACGTATGGGGGCACATGACCGCTCGCTACGGCGCTCGGGTTAGCTGTGCCTTGCGGATGGGCCGCTTGCCGCTGCGGGTGAATTTCGCAACAATAACCACAATCTAGAGCCACAAACGCTTTCAAAAGCGCCATGTGTGCCATATGGTTTTTCCCAATGTGGCCCCGACAAAAACGGGGAGTGAAAGGGACAAAACGCAATGGCGCATATTATCGTCGTCGGGAATGAAAAAGGCGGGGCCGGAAAATCAACCGTCTCTATGCATGTGGCAACAGCCCTTGCACGCATGGGTCACAAGACCAGCGTTCTGGATCTGGACCTGCGCCAGCGCACATTCGGGCGATACGTCGACAATCGCAAATCCTTCCTTGCAAGCGCTGAGCTGGACCTCCCATCCCCCGAGATGCACGAGCTCCCCGAGATCGAGGCAAGCAGTCTGCAACCGGGCGAAAACATCTATGACAACCGCCTCAGCGCCGCCGTGGCAGAGCTTGAACCCACGTCGGATTTCATTCTGATCGACTGCCCGGGGTCGCACACCCGTCTCAGCCAGGTTGCACATTCGCTGGCCGACACGCTTATAACGCCTCTCAACGACAGTTTTATCGACTTTGACCTTCTGGCACGCACGGATGCCATGGGTGACAAGATTACCGGCCCATCCGTCTATTCCGAAATGGTCTGGAATGCGCGCCAGCTGCGCGCGCAGGCAGGCCTTGCCCCAATCGACTGGATCGTCGTGCGTAACCGCATGGGTGCACAGCGCATGGTCAACAAAGACAAGATGGAACGGGCCATCGCCAACCTGAGCAAACGTATCGGCTTTCGCATTGCGCCCGGTTTCAACGAACGCGTTATTTTCCGCGAACTTTTCCCCCGTGGCCTGACCCTGCTTGACCTCAAGGATATCGGCGTCAAACAACTCAATATCTCGAATGTAGCCGCCCGTCAGGAATTGCGTGACCTGATGAAAGCGCTGAACCTGCCCGGTGTCGATATCAACTTCTGACCGTCAGTGGCGGGCCATAGGCCCGCAGCCAACCATCAGATGTCGCCGCCCTGCCCGGCGGCGAGTTTGACCAGCAACCCCTTTAGCGTTTCGCGCTCGGCTGTGGTCAGGTCTGCTGTCAGACGAGCATCATAGGCTTTGGCCACCTCGAACAGATCATCATACGCGGCCCGCCCTGCGGCCGTGAGCGACAACAGCTCTGTCCGCCGGTCCTGATCTCCGCGCAGCCGTGTGACGAACCGCCGGTCGGTCAGCTTTTGCACGGCGCGACTGATCTTGGTCTTATGCATATTGGCGCGTTGCCCGATTTCGCTAGCGGTCATCTGACCATAAAGCCCCAGATGGAACAGCACCCGCCACTCGGTTCGCAGCATGCCATAGCGGTCTTTATAGGTACGCTGGAACGCAAGACTGCTCACTTCAGCGGCCTGATTCAGCAGATAGGGCAAGAAATGGGTCAGCTCGAAGTTCTGGTCTGGCATCGGTGCAATCGCTTGTTAGGATGAGCTAAGGTCTATTACCAACCGCCCAGATTTTGCAAGGGAGCCGCCACAAGCCCCCGCTCCGAAGCCGGCAACCGAGCGCCCATCACATCAGCTTGACGGGTTTGAAATTGGCATCGAAACATCATACCGGTTCCCTATCGGCATACCGACCCGCGCCACAAACGTCACCGTGTACAGAACGACATGCAAGGAACACCTATGACACTGCTCACTTCTTGGATCGAAAGCGCGAACAGCGCCGACACTGACTTTCCGCTTAACAACCTGCCCTATGGGGTGTTCTCGACGGACACGCTTGAACCACGCTGCGGTGTGGCGATCGGTGATATGGTGCTCGATATGGCCGCGATTGAGGCCGAAGACCTGATCTTGCTGCATTTCGACCCCGTCTTTGACGTGCCCTATTGGAATGACGTGATGGATTTGGGTCCCGAAGCCTGGGCCACCCTGCGCAGCCGTCTGATCGAATTGCTATCGACCGACAGTCCGGATCAAGCCAAAGTCGCGTTGCACCTGATCCCCATGGCCGACGTCCGCCTGCATATGCCGATTGTTGTCTCTGAATACACCGATTTCTATGCGGGCCGGCACCATGCCACCAATGTCGGCACAATGTTTCGCGGTGCCGAAAACGCGCTGCCGCCGAACTGGCTGCACATGCCGATTGGCTATAACGGGCGCGCGTCTACTGTGGTTGTGTCAGGTACCGACATCCATCGTCCCAACGGCCAGATCAAACCTGCAGATGCAGACCGCCCCTATTTCGGCCCGAGCGAACGCCTTGATATAGAGCTTGAGCTTGGCGCCATCGTTGGCACCTCTACCGACCTGGGCGACACCCCCAGCGTGGCCCAAGCGGACGAGATGATTTTTGGGTATGTCCTGCTGAACGACTGGTCCGCACGCGACATCCAAGCGTGGGAGTATCAACCGCTTGGCCCGTTTCAGGCCAAGGCCTTCGCCACCAGCATTTCGCCGTGGATCGTGACCAAAGCCGCGCTAGAGCCCTTCCGGACCTCCACCCCCGAACGCGAAGTCGATCTGCTGCCCTATCTGGCAGAGCCTAAACCGATGCTTTACGACATTAACCTATCGGTCATCCTCCAGCCCGACGGCGGTGAGCAACAGGTGATCGCACGCACCAATTACAACACAATGTATTATTCAGCGCCGCAACAACTGGCGCATCACGCGTCCTCGGGCTGTGCCATGAATGCGGGCGATTTGCTGGGGTCCGGCACGATTTCAGGGGCACAGAAAGATGCCCGCGGCAGCTTGCTTGAACTCAGCTGGGGCGGCGCGGAACCGATCACCCTGAATGACGGCACCACCCGCAGCTTTGTGCACGACGGCGACACGATGATCCTGTCGGGCCACGCTGCGGGGGACGGCTACCGCATCGGCTTTGGCGCATGCGCCGGCACCATCCTCCCCGCCAAGCCCACGGCATAACCGCGCTTCATTTTGCCTTTTAAACTCCCGCCGGAGGCATTCTTTGCCTTCGGTCCTCACGAACAAGAACGACGCGGGCTCGCACCAGCCCCCCGCCGCGAACCACCGCGGGAGGTGCTTGAAATGCCTGAAAACATGCTAGGTATTGAATCAAAGAGAAACAGCGGGCGACACCCGACCAGAGAGGAAGATCATGACGTTCTTAACCCGTATCGGAACACCGTTGCCCGCGGCCATTCATGCCTCGGCCGAAGCCGCCAAACGCGATCCGGTCAACCGCCGCGAATTTCTCGCTCTGGCCAGCGCCTTTGGGGCTACAGCAGCAACAGCCTATGCGATGATCGGCATGGCGGCACCGGCTCAGGCCGCCGCGCATAAATCCGGCGGTACGGTCCGGATGCAGATGGAAGTCCGCGCCCCGAAGGACCCGCGCACCTATGACTGGTCCCAGATCGCCAACGTGACCCGCGGATGGCTTGAATACCTATGTATCTGGGAAAACGACGGCACCTTTACCCCCGCCTTGCTTGAAAGCTGGGAGATCAACGACGATGCCACCGAATATGTTTTGAACGTGCGCAAGGGGGTCACCTGGAACGACGGCACGCCCTTTACTGCCGATGATGTGGCCCGGAACATTACCGGCTGGTGCGATAAATCGGTCGAGGGCAATTCGATGGCCGGTCGCTTTGCCAGCCTGATCGACGCGAAAACCGGGCGGGCGATCGAGGGGGCCATTAAGGTCGTGGACGACCACACCGTCAAACTCTCACTGCCCAAGCCTGATATCACGCTCATTCCCGGCATGGCGGACTACCCTGCCGCCATCGTGCCCAAAGGGTTTGACCCCGAGACCATGCTCGACAATCCGGTCGGCACAGGCCCCTATCTCCCCGAGATGGTCGAGGTAGGTGTCAAGGCCGTGCTGGTGCAGAACCCAGATCACACTTGGTGGGGTTCCGAGATATATGGCGGGCCTTATATCGACCGTCTGGAATACATCGACTATGGTACCGACCCGTCGGCCTTTGTCGCCGCAGCGGAAGCTGACGAAATCGACGCCACCTACTCTGTCGAGGGCGAGTTCATTGATGTGTTCGGCACACTTGAGGATTGGAACCAGAACGAAATCGCAACCGCCGCGACCATTGTGATCCGCACCAACCAGCTCGCCGAGGTCGATGGCAAAACGCCCTATGCCGATGTCCGCGTACGTCGGGCCTTGGCGATGGCAGTCGATAACGCTGTCCTGCTTGAACTCGGCCATGCCGGCCGTGGTTTGGTTGCTGAAAACCACCACATCGGCCCGATGCACCCCGAATACGCCGAGCTTCCCCCGCGTGTACCAGATCCCGAAGGGGCCCGCGCTTTAATGGAAGAAGCCGGTATGGCTGACTTTGAACACGAGCTTTTTTCGATCGATGATGCGTGGCGCAAAGATACCACCGATGCGGTCGCCGCACAGCTGCGCGATGCGGGCATCAAGGTAAGGCGCACCATCCTGCCTGGTGCTGCCTTCTGGAACGGCTGGACGAAATACCCGTTTTCGTCGACCAACTGGAACGCACGGCCATTGGGCATCCAAACCTGGGCGCTGGCGTATCGGTCAGGCGAAGCGTGGAATGAATTCGGCTGGTCCAACCCCGAGTTTGACGCGCTTGTCGCCGAAGCACTGTCGGTGGCCGATGTTGAAAAACGCCGCGCGTTGATGGCAAAAGGCGAGGAGCTGATCCAGAATGAAGGGGTCACGATACAGCCCTATTGGCGCTCCTTGTACAACCATACCCGCAAAGGTCTGGTCGGGGCCGGACACCACATCGGCTTTGAATATCATCCCGCTCGGATGGCGTGGACGTCTTAAACTGCGCATAGTTTCGATACAAAAAGGGCCGCGTCTAACGCGGCCCTTGCTTTACGCGCCACCAGGTCCGCTTTAGGGGAGCAGGAACAGCGTGATCGCTGGGAACATCACCAATATCACCACGCGGACGATGTCCGAGCCGACGAAATACATCACGGCTTTATAGGTCTCTGTCATCGGGGTTTCACGGTCCATCGAATTGATGATGAACAGGTTCATCCCCACCGGCGGCGTGATCAGCCCGACCTCTACTACAATCAACACAAGAATACCGAACCAGATCGCCAGATGCTCGGTGCTCATCCCGAAATCCATCGCCGAGATGACGGGAAAGAAAATCGGCACCGTCAGCAGGATCATCGACAGGCTGTCCATAAGGCAGCCGAAGATCAAATAGAATACAAGGATCACGACCAGTACGAACCACGGGCTATAGCCCTGCCCCACGACCCAATCGGCCATGAACTGTGGCACCCCTGACAGCGCCAGAAAGCCGTTATAAAAACCGGCCCCCAACACTATGAAAAAGATCATCCCTGTGGTTTTGGCCGTTCCCAACAGACTGTCACGCAACACCGCCCAATTCAGGCTGCCTGCCAGCAATGCGGCCAGACCGGTTCCCGCGGCGCCCACAGCCGCTCCTTCGGTCGGTGTGAACCACCCCAGATAGATACCGCCCACAACGACGAAAAAGATCACCATCACCGGCCACGTGTTCGCCAATGCCTTGAACCTTTCGCCCATGGGGACCGCAGGGCGCACCCCCGCCGACTTGGGGTGCAAGCGCACATAGATCGAAATGGTGATGACATAGCCGATGGCAGCCAGAACACCGGGCAGAAACGCCGCCAGAAACAGCTTGGCGATATTCTGTTCTGTCAGGATCGCATAGATCACCAGAATAACCGAAGGCGGGATCAGGATACCCAAGGTGCCCCCTGCCGCCAGTGTCGCCGTGGAAAACCCGCCGGAATACCCATAGCGCCGCAGCTCGGGCAGCGCGACTTTCGACATGGTCGCCGCCGTCGCCAGCGAACTGCCACAGATCGCGCCAAAGCCCGCACAGGCCCCTACGGCAGCCATCGCCACGCCGCCCCGCCTGTGCCCCAAAAAGCTTTCGGCGGCCTTGAACAGCGCTTGGCTCATCCCAGAGAGGGTCGCAAATTGCCCCATCAGCAGGAACATCGGAATGATGCTCAGCGAATAGCTGGAAAACGTCGTATAGGTCTCTGACTTCAGCTTTGCCAGCAGCGGCGTGGGGTTGCCCCCCATCGCCAGAAACCAACCACCAAATCCGCACAGCAGCATCGCCAACCCGATCGGCGCACGCAGGAAAATCATCAACAGCAGCACTGGAAACGACCAAAAGCCCAGTTCTAGATTGGTCATCAGTGTGCCCCTTGTTCGCTCGGTAGGATGTCGATGCCGCGCGCGGCCTCGATCACACGTATCACGGCGCAATAGACAGCCACGACACAGGCAATCACGCCCGAGGCAAAGCTCGCGGCATAGGCCCACCACACGGGGAATTGCAGAAACAAGGTCGTCTCTCCATTGCCCAGATAGCGCTGCATCCCCTCGTACAGCCGCCAGATGACCAGCAAGATTACTGCCGCCAGCACGATCTCCCAAAAGGCGATGATCCAACGGTTCGCACTGCGCGGCAGGAACGACGTGAACACATCCACAGAGGCATGCGCCCCATAATACTGGCAGACCGGCAGGAACGAGAAAATCGCAAAGGCGACGCCTGCCTCCAGTACCTCGTAATTTCCGTTGATTTCGCCGACGCCAAGGTCGATCAGCCCTTGGGACAAGCCCGTCAGCTGCTCTTGAAAGAACGTGCTGTGCAGCATCTTGTTGACCGTGCGCCCGATGATTGAGGCCGTGGTCATCAGCACCAGCGCAATCAGCACCAGCCCTCCGATCACCGCGGTGAACCGGGCAAGAAAATGTATCAGCTGACGCATGGGTCTCTCAGTCTTGTCAGGGTATTTTGATGGCATCAAGCCATCAGGCCCGCAGCGCAGGGATGCGCTGCGGGCCTGTTTCACGCGCTACGGATTACTTACCGTAAGCGTCCATCAGCTCTCGCGCTTCGTCGATCAGCGCTTGGCCGTCGATGCCCTTGCTGTCCATATCGGCAATCCAGCTGTCATAGATCGGCTGCGACGCATCGCGCCACACGCGCGTTTCTTCTTCGTTCAGCTCGATCACGTTGTTACCTAGATCGACAGCGACCTGACGCGCAGGCCCATCAGCATCCGCCTGTGTGCCACCGGCAAAGACAGAGAATTCGAGGCCCGAGTTGTCATCCAGAACTTTCTTCAGTTCGTCCGACAGCCCGTCATAGCGGTCCTTGTTCATCGCCAGCACAAAGGTCAGCGTATAAAGCGCGGCACCGTCAAATTCGGTGTGGTTCTTCACCAGCTCGGGCACTTTCAGCGATGGCGTCACTTCCCACGGGATCGTGGTGCCGTCGATCACACCCTTGGACAGACCTTCGGGAATCGCCGGAACCGGCATGCCCACAGGTGTCGCGCCGGTAATCTCAAGCAGCTGGTTCACCAGACGCGACCCGCCGCGAATTTTGAGGCCCTGCATATCGTCTGGCGACCGGACTTCGGCGTTCGTGTGCAACAGGCCGGGACCGTGGACCCATGTTCCCAGAATATGCACATCTTTGAACTCGGTGTCTTTCATGTGCTTTTCGAACATCTGCCAATAGGCAGAGCTCGCCGCGCGAGCGTCCGTCACCATAAAGGGCAGCTCGAACACTTCGGTCGTCGGATAGCGACCCGGGGTATAGCCCACCACGGTCCAGACGATATCGGCCACGCCGTCAATCGCTTGGTCGATCAGTTCTGGGGGTTTCCCGCCAAGCTGCATGGAGGGGTAACGTTCAATTTTGATTTTGTCGTCACTGGCGGCTTCGACCTTATCAGCCCAGACATCCAGAATAAGTTTCGGCACATTGGCCTGTGGCGGCAGGAACTGGTGCATCCGCAGCGTGACCTCTTGCGCCAGTGCGCCGGTCGCGCTCATGCCAACGGCAAGGGCCGCACCCGCGATCCCCATCAGGGTTCTTCTCATCATCATCTAACTCTCCCAAGTTCAGTCAAAGACGGACCCCTCTGTTGCCGAGCGGTTCCGAGCATCTCGCTGAGCATCACTTGACACCAGCAACTCGCGTTTATCAATCATCTGTAACGCCGACCGATGGAAAAACACCCGACCGGACGAATCCGGCGGATGGGCGCAAAGCGATCTTTGATAGATTTAGGGAGGGTGATGGTGGCGTTACCTGGATTTGAACCAGGGACCTAACGATTATGAGTCGTTCGCTCTAACCAACTGAGCTATAACGCCATCGGCGCTCCGAGTATGACAGGCTTCGGCCCCCGTCAAGAGCCAAAGCCAATCTTCTTGAATTATTCGCCTTCGCGTACCGTATCGATCATGCGCTGCACGTTGTCAGGATCGGCATCCGGCGTGATCCCGTGGCCAAGGTTAAAGATATGCGGCCCCTTGGAAAAGGCTTTGACGATCTGGCGCGTATCGTCCACCAGCGCCTGCCCGCCCGTGACCATATGGGACGATGCAAGATTGCCCTGCACACAGCCGTCAACTTGCACATTCTGCGCGGCCCAATCCGCCGAGACAGAGTTATCCAGCGCCACACAATCCACGCCCGTTGCCTTGGCAAACCCGATGTATTTATCTCCTGCCTCGCGCGGGAAACCGATGATCGGAATACCGGGGTGCCGCTTCTTCAGTTCTTGCGTGATCTCGCGGGCCGGCGCGACCGCGTATTTCTCGAACGCATCGCCGGGCAACGATCCCGCCCAGCTGTCGAAAATCTTCATCACCTCGGCCCCTGCGGCAATTTGCGCAGACATATATTCGATGGTTGCCTTGGTAATCAGGTCCAGAAGCTTTTCAAAAAGCGCGTTATCTTGCGTGCGCAGCAGATGGGCTGGCCCCTGATCCTTGGTCCCCTGCCCTGCAATCATATAGGTCGCCACGGTCCAGGGCGCGCCGGCAAAGCCGATCAACGTCGTCTCCCGCGGCAGCGCCGCGGTAAGGTTACGCACCGTCTGATAGATCGGGTTCAACGTCTCGTGAATATCACCCACGGGCCGCAGCTTGTCGAAATCCGCCTGCGTGGTGACAGTCGACAGGCGCGGCCCTTCGCCAGTGACAAACCACAGATCCGCGCCAAGCGCTTGTGGTACAAGCAAAATATCCGCAAACAGGATCGCCGCGTCAAACCCGTAACGACGGATCGGCTGCAAGGTGACCTCTGTCGCAAGATCAGGATTATAGCACAGCGATAGGAAATCCCCCGCCTGCGCCCTTGTCGCCTTATACTCTGGCAGATAGCGACCCGCCTGCCGCATCATCCAGATTGGTGGCACCGGCAACGTCTCTCCTGCCAATGAACGCAGAATGGTTTTGCTTTGCGTATCGGTCTGCGGCATCTGGGTTTCCTACTCTTCAAAGGTTTTGTCTTAGGTCAAGATGTAGCGCCCCGATGTCAAGGCAATGGCACCGCTTGTCAGATCAGATCGGCCCCCCTAAAGAAGGGCCATGACTGTGAACCTGCCCACCCCCGAAAATCCTATGCGCATAGGTACCCGCGGCTCGCCTTTGGCGATGGCCCAGGCCTATGAAACCCGCGCCCGTCTGGCTGCCGCTTTTGAAATCCCGCAAGCGGCTTTCGAAATCGTGGTGATAAAGGTGACCGGCGATATCATACAGGATCGCCCGCTCAAGGATATCGGCGGCAAGGGCCTGTTTACGCGCGAGATCGAAGAGGACCTGCTGGCGGGCAAAATCGACATCGCCGTTCATTCGATGAAAGACATGCCGACGATCCAGCCGGGGGGCTTGTTGCTCGACACCTATCTGCCCCGCGAAGACCCCCGCGATGCCTTTGTTGCACCGACGCTCTCTGCGCTGGATCAATTGGCCCAAGGCGCGGTTGTCGGCACCTCCAGCCTGCGCCGCCGCGCGCAGCTGTTGCACCAGCGCCCCGACCTGCAAGTCGTCGAATTCCGCGGCAACGTGCAAACCCGTCTGAAAAAGCTCGCCGATGGCAAGGCCGAATGCACCTTCCTTGCGGTGGCCGGCCTGAACCGGTTGGGCATGCAGCACGTCCCCGCCACCCCGATCGACGATACGCTGATGCTGCCCGCTGTCGCGCAAGGGGCGATTGGCATCGAACGCCGCGCCGGTGATATTGACACCGAAGCCATGCTCGCCGCGATCCACGACACCCCCACCGGACAACGGCTCGCGGCGGAACGCGCCTTCCTGCTGACACTCGACGGGTCGTGCGAAACGCCGATTGCCGGGCTCGCGACGCTTGACGGTGATACGCTGCACCTGCGCGGCGAAGTGCTGCGCCCCGACGGATCAGAGGCGCTGAGCGGGGAACGCAGTGGCCCTATCTCAGACGGCGGCCTGATGGGTGTCGATCTTGCTCAAGACCTATTGGCGCAAGCAGGCCCCGGATTCTTTGACTGGCACACCAAAGGGTAAGATCGAAACTTATTTCACACGGCGTTTGAAACTAAGCAACGCATGGGCGCGTTACTCCGTCATGATCAGCAACTGATCACGATATAAACCCAGGAGAACACCATGACTTTCGCCAAGAAAATGATGACAGCAACCGCAGCTCTGGCCCTGACTGCGGGCGCGGCGTTCGCTGAAGAGATGAAAAACCCGATGGTTGGTGGCGCCGAGATGTTTGCCGAAAAAAACATCGTTGAAAACGCCGTGAACTCTGCCGACCACACCACATTGGTTGCCGCCGTAAAAGCAGCCGGTCTGGTCGAAACCCTGTCCGGCGAAGGCCCCTTTACCGTATTCGCCCCCACCAACGCCGGTTTCGACCGTCTTGACGCTGGTGCCGTTGAGAACCTGCTGAAGCCCGAAAACAAAGACCAACTGACCGAAGTCCTGACCTGCCACGTGGTCGGCAAAGCTGTAATGGCCGAAGCCTTGCAAGGCATGATCAAGGATGACGGCGGCGAGCACCCCGTACCCACGCTGGGTGGCTGCACACTGCAAGCATCCTATGCTGACGACGGCCGCATGATGCTGGCCGATGAAAACGGAAACGCGGCGTTTGTGACCATTGCAGACGTTAAACAGTCGAACGGCGTGATCCACGTGATCGATGGCGTGATGCTGCCAAAGCAATAATCTGACACCAAACTGACCGAAAAGGCCCCCTACTTGCACAGTAGGGGGCCTATTTATTCGAGATGGCTCAAATCCCGGCGGAGCCCGCAGGGCGGGGGCTGGCCCCCCTACACCCACTTCGCCAAGGGTGGCAGGCTCATAAGAACCGCATTGGCATCATGGCCGGTTTCCAGCCCGAATTTTGTGCCGCGGTCATAAACAAGGTTATATTCCGCATAAAGTCCGCGATGCACCAGTTGCGCGTCTTTGTCGGCGTCCGACCAGTCTTGCGTGATCCGCTGTTGCACCAGCGGCAAATAGGCAGGCAGGAACGCGCGACCAATGTCTTGGGTCAGGGCAAAGTCGGCCTCCCAATCCCCTGTTGCGTGATCATCCATAAATATCCCCCCCACCCCGCGTGCGCGGTGACGGTGCGGGATGTAGAAGTACTCGTCCGCCCATTCCTTCAGACGCGGGTAAAGATCGCGCCCGTGCGGGTCCAGATGCGCCTTTTGGACAGCATGGAAATGCGCCGTATCCTCGGCATATTCGATACAAGGGTTCAAATCGGACCCACCGCCAAACCAGCTGGCATGGGGCGTCCAGAACATGCGGGTGTTCATGTGCACCGCTGGGGCGTGGGGGTTTTGCATATGCGCCACCAGACTGATGCCTGATGCCCAGAACCGCGGGTCTTCGGTCATGCCGGGGATGCCCTTGCGCGCCGCCATGGCGGCCTGCGCCCGCTCTCCCAATGTGCCAAAAACTGTCGATACATTGACGCCGACTTTCTCGAACACGCGCCCGCCGCGCATCACGCTCATCAGGCCACCGCCCGCGTCGCTGCCATCGTCGCTGCTACGTTTGGTCGGGGTTACCTCGAATGTGCCAGCGACCGCATCTGACAAAGGCCCATTGGCGTGGTCACGCTCCAGCGCCTCAAATGCCTCCACGATCTGGTCGCGCAGGCTGCGGAACCAATCAGCGGCGCGGGTTCTTTCCGCCTCGAAATCATCGGACATGCGCAAAGCCTTTCGTTGCTGTGTTTTTAGTGTGCCGGCGCATCCACGGCGTCCAACAAGGACCGCCCCCCGTCCACCACGATCACTTCGCCGGTCAGAAAGCTTGAACTGTCGGCAGCAAGATACTGGATCGTATCGGCCAACTCCGACGGAGAGGCGATACGCCCCAGCGGCGTGTGATTGCGAATGTCGTCGCGCCATTCACGGTTCTCGGCGCAAGACGCCTTTAGCGAGCCGCTCATCACCGACCCGAAGGCGACGGCGTTCACGCGGATGCGGTGCGGCGCCAGGGTCAGCGCCATTGACCGCGTCATCTGTTCCAGCGCTGCTGCCGCCATGGAATAGGCCATCAGCTCGGGCCGTGTGTGCCGCGAGGTCGTCGAGCTCAGGTTGATGATGCTGCCGACTGCGCCACCCTCTTGCCCTTCGGCTTGTTTGATCATGCGCTTTGCGACCTGCTGTGTCAGCTGCATCGCGGTCATCACGTTTTCCTGCCACAGGGTTTCAACGCTGGTGTCGTCACCGTCCAACGCATCCGTCGGCAAAAACTGCCGCGATGCATTCACCAGCACGTCGACCTCGTCAAAGGCATCGATGGTAGCGGATACAAGGTTCGCAATGGTTAAACGTTGCCGCAAATCGCCCGCGAAAAAGCGGATGTTGCCTTCGTCCTTAGCATCACCCAATTCTTCAATCAGCGCTTTCTCGTCAATGTCGGCGCACATGACATTGGCACCTTTGTCGGCAAACTGACGTGCAATCGCCAGGCCGATGCCGTTTGCGGCCCCTGTGATGATGACGTTCTTGCCAGAGATTGAGAATGACATAGCTCGTTCCTTAATCAGCCGCAGCCAACCTACCGACGCTTGCGCAAGGGCCGTGCCGCGTGAAACAATTTAAACCGCGCATCGCCGCCGATTTCCTCGACATGGGCGAAACGGGTTTTCAACTCTGCCTCATAGGGCAGATGACGGTTTGCCACCATCCACAGTTTGCCTTGAGGCGACAGAATGCGGGCGGCCGTGGCTACAAAAGCCTGTCCGATTTGTGGTTCAGCGGCGCGTCCGATGTGAAACGGCGGGTTCATGATGACGCCGTCCAACCGGTGCGGCGGCTCCCAGCTGGTGGCATCCTCCCAATGAAAAGACGCGCGGTCATCGGTGACATTGCGGCGTGCGCATTCAAGCGCCAGATGCCCTGCCTCAACGACATATAGGTTTTTGATAGCCGGCCGTGTCAGCGCGTGCGCCGACAAAAAGCCCCAACCGGCCCCCAGATCGGCGACCTCGGATCCCAGCTTTTCGGGCAAGGCATCGACCAGCAACGCAGACGCCAGATCGACGCCATCCGCAGAAAAAACCCCCGGTGCAGTCCAAAAACCGCCCTCTGTCAGTTCGGGGCCCTGACGCCAATCGGTAAAGAATTCTGCCGCGGGCTCAGAGATCCAGAACATCTTGCCATGTGCCTTGGAAATCGGGCCCTGCACCGTCACCCGGTCGCGCATTTCGCGCAGGACACTATCGGCACCGTCGGTCTTTTGTCCGTCGATTACAACGATCCCGTCACAGACCTCGCAGGCGGCGGCGATGACAGCGCGGGCTTCGGCCTTGGCGCGTGGCAAGCAGACGATACAGGCCGCATAGCGGTCCTTGATCGTGCGCACGACATCATAGCCCCGTGCCGCCCACGCGTCGTAATCAGACTTAAAGCCATGGATGATCTGAACGCGGTCCTTATCAAGGCCGGGCAAATCACTGTCACGGGGGGGCTGAAAGACGGCAATCGTCCCTTCAGCGGGCAACTCAAGACCACCGCCGTCAAGCGCCAGGTGCAGGCGTGCATCAATCACGTGTTATTCTTCTTTTTCCATAGTGCATTGCAGCGGGTGCTGGTGACGTCGGGCGAAATCCATCACTTGCGCGACCTTGGTTTCGGCGATCTCGTGGCTAAACACACCCACGACCGCCAGCCCTTTTTTATGCACGGTCAACATGATCTCGAAGGCCTGGGCGTGGTTCAGCCCGAAAAAGCGTTCAAGAACGATCACCACAAACTCCATCGGTGTGAAATCATCGTTCAACAGCATCACCTTGTACAAAGGCGGCCGCTTGGTCTTTGGTTTGGTCTTGGTCAACAGATCGGTTTCGTCGTCGTCCCGATCTTTGCCCGCCATCATAAGATCATCAAGGCGCATTGCTGCTCCTGCCTAAGAAGTCGTTTCAAGTGAGTCGTATAGGCGTCTATATAACCCTAAAGCAGAATTAGAAAAGAGGGCGCGCCAAAGATGGGCAATCCGCTTACGACCATCGGTTTTGATGCCGATGACACTTTATGGCACAACGAACGTTTCTTTGCTTTGACACAGGTCAAATTTGCCGAACTTCTTGCCGATTATACAGACCGCGATAGCCTGATGGACCGGCTGCTTGAGGCAGAGCGCCGCAACATTCCGCACTACGGTTTTGGTATCAAGGGGTTCACCCTGTCGATGATCGAAACCGCAATCGAGATCACCCAAGGCCGCGTGCCTGCCGATGTCATTTCTCAAATCCTCGCGGCGGGCCGTGATATGCTGGCGCATCCGGTCGAATTGCTGCCTGATGTTTGTGAAACCCTAGAGGCGCTGCAAGACACCTATACTCTCGTGCTCGTGACCAAGGGCGACCTGCTGGATCAGGAACGCAAGCTTGCTGAGTCCGGACTGCGCGGGATGTTCAGCGCGATAGAGATTGTGTCGGATAAGACCCCGCAAACCTACCAGCGCATCTTTGACAGCCACGGCGACGGTCCGGCCCGTGGCATGATGATTGGCAACTCGATGAAGTCAGACGTAGTGCCGATGATTCATGCGGGCGGCCATGGCGTCTATATCCCGTACGGTATCACCTGGGCACTGGAGCACGCCCCCGCGCCAAGTGATTCGCCCCGCTTTCATCAGATCGCCCGACTGTCCGAGGTGGCAAAGCTACTGCCCTGAACTTTGTTGGATTCTCGCCGCACCTTTGCTGCGTTCTCGCCCAACTCCCGCCACAATCCCGCCGCAATCGCCTCTATAGTGGCGGAAGATTGAGCATACGCTACATGTGCTGCCCAAAAATCGCCGCTTTTGAGGAGCCTGCCACATTGGACGGGTTTATCGAAAATTCGTCCTATGATACGGTGACCTCAATAAAAATGGTCAGTCGAAAAATCGGCGGCTTAGGCAGAGCAAAGGCAGTTGTTATGAGAGTGCGGCGTGTGCAGCCAGCCCGGTTTGGGCTATTCATCCTTGCGGCTATATGGATCCTGATGATCTTGCCGCTCAGCGCAATGGCGGCCCCTTATGCCGCTTATGTTATCGACGCCCGTACAGGCGAAGTGCTGCATTCCCAAAACGCCGACACCCGTCTGCACCCGGCCTCCCTCACCAAAATGATGACACTTTATATCGCATTCGAGGCGATTAAACGTGGTGAGATCTCGCTGGACAGCAAGGTCAAGATCACCAGCCACGCCGCGTCCGAACCGCCCAGCAAACTAGGGCTGAAATCGGGTCAAACCATCTCCCTGCGCTACTTGATCCGTGCGGCTGCCGTCAAATCTGCCAACGACGCCGCCACCGCCATCGGCGAGGCGATCGAAGGCTCCGAGGCAAATTTTGCACGCCGCATGAACCGCACCGCCAAAGCGCTCGGCATGACCAACACCACCTTCAAGAACGCCCACGGCCTGACAGAATCCGGCCACATGTCTACCGCCCATGACATGACCATCATGGGCCGCCACCTGCTGTATGATCACCCTGAATACTACAACCTGTTCTCGCGCATCACAGCCGATGCCGGCGTGCGCAAAGTCAGCCACACCAACCGCCGCTTTCTCGGCTCCTACAAAGGCGCTGACGGCATCAAAACGGGCTACACCCGTGCCGCGGGCTTCAACCTCACGGCCTCCGCCGAACGGGGCAATGAACGGGTGATCGTGACAGTTTTCGGCGGCACCTCGACCAGTGCGCGTAACGCCAAAGTAACCGAGCTGATGGATCTGGGCTTTCGCCGCGCCCCGTCTAGCGCGCCTTTGAACAAACCCTCAAAACCGGCCTATGCCGACATCGAAGACACGCCTGTCGCCTCCAACGGAGGGGCTGGAAAAGTCATCCGTCTTGTGGGCGCGGTCACCAGCTCCAAACGCCCGACCTTGCGTCCGGGTCACCAGGCTCAGGTCGTTGTCGCAACCGCCGAAGCACCGCAAGCGACCTCGCCTATTCTGAATGCCGACATCACCGCAGCACTGCAAGAGGCGCAGAAAACCGCGCCAGCCATCGTCGCCGCGGCCCCTGCCCCCGAACCCGAAGCAGAAACCCTGCTCGCCGCTGTCTCTGTGCGTCCGACCCTGCGCCCCTCTGCCGCCGCATCGCTGGTCGAAACAGCCGCTGTCAGACAGATCACCCCCAAAGCGCCCCCCGCACCCGAAGTCATCACGCGGGTTTCCACCTCTGGCGGCCGTCACTGGGGCGTCAACGTGGGTCGTTATCCCAGCCGCTATGCCGCAGAGAAAATCCTGCTAAAGACCGCTTTGGCCGAAATCTCGACCCTCGACGGGAGCCTGCGCAAAGTCGTGCGCCGCCCGCAGGGGTTCGACGCCAACTTCCTTGGCATGACCCGCGAGACAGCCGATCTGGCCTGTCGCCGCTTGGTCGCACGTAATGTGAACTGCTTTATGATCGGGCCAAGCTCCTAAGCTTGGCCTGCTCAGGTCGTCGCCTGCAACAAGGTGCGCGTATAGTCTGACTTTGGGTTGTCATACAGCGTATCCACGTCGCCGTATTCGACCACATCCCCCCGCTTCATCACCATCACCTTATGCGACATCGCGCGCACGACCTTGAGGTCGTGGCTGATGAACAGATACGCCAGCCCGTATTTGCGCTGTAGATTGCGCAGCAGGTCCACGATCTGCACCTGCACGGTCATGTCCAGCGCCGAGGTCGGCTCGTCCAGCACCAGCAGTTTGGGCCGCAGCACCATCGCCCGCGCAATCGCGATCCGTTGACGCTGACCGCCGGAAAATTCATGCGGATACCGGTCCATCGTGGCAGGGTCCAACCCCACCTCGATCATCACATCATGCACCAGCTCACGCGGGTTTCGGTCCGGGTCGACCTTATGCACGCTCAGCCCTTCGGCGATGATCTGCATACAGGTCATCCGCGGCGACAAGCTGCCAAACGGGTCCTGAAACACGATCTGCATATCCTTGCGCAGCCGCCGCAACTGCCCCGTGGACCAACTGCGCACGTCCTGCCCCATAAAGCTGATCCCCCCTTCAGAGGAGATCAGCCGCATGATGGCCAATGCCAGCGTCGTCTTGCCAGAACCGGATTCGCCGACGATGCCCAAGGTCTCTCCGGCACGCACAGATAAAGAGGCGTCATTGACCGCCTTCACGTGATCCACGGTCTTGCGCATGAACCCCTTCTGGATCGGGAACCAAACCTTCAGATGGTCGGTGCTGGCGATGACTTCGGCATCGTGTGGCACAGGGTCGGGGCGGCCCGATGGTTCGGCCCCTAGTAGCTTGATCGTATAGGGGTGCTGCGGGTTCTCGAAAATCTCGTTCGTGGGGCCGTGCTCGACGATCTCGCCCTGTTTCATCACGCAGACGCGGTCCGCGATGCGACGCACGATTCCCAGATCATGGGTGATGAACAGCAGGCCCATGCCCTCGCTGTCTTTTAGCTCTTTCAACAGATCAAGGATTTGCGCCTGAATGGTTACATCCAGCGCAGTGGTCGGTTCATCCGCGATCAGCACGTCGGGTTTGTTGGCCAGCGCCATCGCAATCATCACACGTTGCCGTTGCCCACCCGACAGCTGGTGCGGGTACGCCCCCAGCCGGCTTTCAGCGTCAATGATCCCGACCTTGTCCAGCAGTTCAAGGATACGCGCCCGCGCCTCCGCCCCCGCCACGCCCTGATGCAGCGCCAGTGATTCCGACAGCTGTTTCTCGATCGTGTGCAGCGGGTTCAACGATGTCATCGGCTCTTGGAAGATAAAGCTGATGTCATTGCCGCGCACCTTGCGCAGCAGCTTGCCGCTCGCGCCGACCATCTGCTGCCCGTCATACAGCACCGATCCAGACACCTCGGCACTGTCGCCCAACAGCGATACGGTGCTCAACGCCGATACGGATTTACCCGAGCCGGACTCCCCCACCAGCGCCACGGTTTCCCCGCGCTGCACGGCAAAGCTCACGCCCTTGACCGCATGGGTCAACGCACCTTCCTGACGGAAGGACACGCGCAGGTCCTCAACTTGCAGCACCGCAGTGGACGGGGTCGAAGGCGTCATGAGAACGTCTTTCTCGGGTCAAAGGCGTCGCGGATCCCCTCGAAAATAAAGATCAGCAGCGACAGCATGATGGCAAAGGTGAAGAACGCGGTGAACGCCAGCCAGGGCGCTTGCAGGTTCTGTTTGGCTTGCAAGGTCAGTTCGCCCAAAGACGGTGCCGACGACGGCAGGCCGAAGCCCAGAAAATCAAGGATCGCAAGCGTGCTGATCGTGCCGGTAATGATAAACGGCAGCATCGTCAGCATCGCGACCATCGCATTGGGCAGCATGTGGCGGAACATGATCGTCATATTCCCCACCCCAAGCGCGCGCGCCGCACGCACATATTCAAGGTTCCGCGCCCGCAAGAATTCCGCCCGCACCACACCCACCAGCGACGTCCAACTGAACAGCACCAGCAAGAACACCAGCAGCCAGAAACTACGTCCCAGAATGGCGAACATGATGATGATCACATACAGCGATGGGGTCGAGGTCCAGATTTCGATCACGCGCTGAAAGATCAGGTCCGTCCAGCCGCCAAAGAACCCCTGCACCGCCCCTGCGATGATCCCGATCAGCGATGCGGCACCGGTCACAATCAGGGTAAAGATGATCGACAACCGGAAGCCATGAATAACCCGCGCCAACACGTCACGTTTGGTACCATCGGTGCCCAGCAGGTTCTGCCCGTCCGGCGGCAGCGGGGCCGCGCCGGGCCGGTCCACGGCGGTATTAAAGCTATAAGGGATAGGCGGCCAGATCGACCAGCCCGCCGCAATCGCCTCGCCTCCGACCTCGCCATCCTGCGCGTCCTCGATGATCCCCTCGGGGTCGTCCAGACAGTCGATCACCCCGCCCGAGGCGATCAGACATTGAACCTCGGGGTCGCGGTAGATCGCTTCGGTCAGGAAATCACCGCCGAATTCGGTCTCGGGATAGAACTTGAAAATCGGCATGTAATAGTCGCCGCGGTAGTTCACGAGGATCGGCTTGTCGTTGGCCACAAATTCAGCGAACAGCGAAATCCCGAACAGGATCGCGAAAATCCAAAGGCTCCAATAGGCGCGACGGTTACGGGTAAAATTACGCCAGCGGCGTTGGTTCAGCGGGGATAGCGCCATAGGGTTCAGCCCTCGCGTTTTTCAAAGTCGATGCGCGGATCAACAACCACATACATCAGGTCAGACAGGATACCGACCACCAAGCCGATGAGGCCAAAGATGAACAGTGTGCCGAAGACGATCGGATAATCCCGTGCGACCGCCGCTTCGAACCCCAGACGGCCCAAGCCATCAAGGCTAAAGATCGTTTCGATGATCAGCGAGCCGCCAAAGAACACGCCGATAAACACCGCTGGAAAGCCCGCGATCACAATCAGCATCGCGTTGCGGAACACATGGCCGTACAGCACTTTGCGTTCTGACAGGCCTTTGGCCCGCGCAGTGACGACATATTGCTTTTTGATCTCGTCGAGAAAGCTGTTCTTGGTCAGCAACGTTAGCGTCGCAAAGGCCGAGATGGTCGAGGCCAGCACCGGCAGCGTAATGTGCCAGAAGTAATCCGCGACCTTGCCCAATGGGCTCAGCTGGTCAAAGTTATCCGAGGTCAGCCCCCGCAGCGGGAATATCTGCCAATAGGACCCGCCCGCGAACAGCACCAGCAGCAGGATCGCGAACAGAAAACCGGGAATCGCATAGGCCGCGATAATCGCGCCGGAGGTCCATGTATCAAAGGCCGTGCCATCCTTGACCGCCTTGCGGATGCCAAGGGGGATCGACACCAGATAGGCGATCAACGTGGACCAAAGCCCCAACGTGATCGACACGGGCAGCTTTTCCTTGATCAACTCGATCACGCTGATCGACCGGAAGTAGCTGTCGCCGAAATCGAACCGCATGTAATTCCATAGCATGTTCACGAACCGCTCTACCGGTGGTTTGTCGAAACCGAACTCTTTCTCAAGCTCTGCGATGAATTCGGGCGGCAGTCCCCGTGCACCTACGTAATTCTCGTTGCCGCCGGTATCGACCGCGTTGCCCGCATCCGATCCCCCGCCCGAGAACCCTTCAAACACGTCACCACCGCCCTGAATACGCGCGATCGCCTGTTCAACAGGGCCACCCGGCACAAACTGTACCAGTGCAAAGTTGATCAGCATGATCCCAAGCAAAGTCGGTATGATCAGCAACAGCCGTCGAAGAATATATGCGCCCATGGCCGGCGTTTACCTCAGTGCGCCCGCAGCGCGCAAGGCGTCTGCTTTGTCCGCGTCGTACCACCAGAAATCGAGATAGCCCAAAGCGTAAGGCGGCTGCGTTTCAGGGTGTTCGTACTGGTCGTAATAGGCGGTCCAGAAACTGTCGTTATACCAGGTCGGGATCATGAAGAATTCATAGCGCAGTGCCCGATCCAGCGCCATCAGGCTAGCGTCCTCTTCCTCTTTCGTGTCGGCCGCCAGCGACGCGGTCACAATCGCATCCACCAGTGGGCTGGCAAGCCCCGCAGGGTTGAACAGCGAATAGGCCGCCGCCTCTGACCCATAGCGTTGTTCCAGCCCGGTGCCCGTGCCCAGAAACGCACCATAGCTGTCATAAACCATGTCATAATCGCGGTCCCGTTCGCGGGCCGTGTATTGGGAACTGTCGACTTTCTCGAGCACGGCATCAATGCCCATGTTCTGCAAATTCGACATAAAGTTTTCAATCACCGCCGACAGCGTGGCCGATCCAGACGAGTTCAACAAAAACCGCAGCTGCAAGGGTTTGCCCTGCACATTATAGCGTTTGCCGTCATCGCCCACGGCCCAACCGGCCTCGTCCAGCAGTTTCATCGCGCGGCGCAAGTTGCGACGGTCCGACAGGCGGCTCGCATCCGACGTATGCGGCACTACGGCGTCTTGCGTCAGCAGTTCGGGCGGCACGACATCGCCAAGGCTTTCCAGCAGCGCCAGTTCGGCCCCTTGGGGCGTGCCCGTGGCCATCAGCGGGGTATCTTGGGTAAACGATGCACGCGGTTTAAACAGCCCGTATTGCAGCGATTCATTGGTCCATTCAAAGTTGAACCCCAACGCTACGGCCTCGCGCACGCGCTTGTCTTGCAACACCTCGCGGCCAAGGTTGAACACGATGCCCGAGGGCGTGGGCGGCGACCCGTCGGGAATATCCTCTTTCACCACCTGCCCTGCGGTCACCTTGGGGAAGTCGTAGGATGATGCCCATTGTTTCGAGCTGCCCTCGGTACGGAAGGTATATTCACCCGCCTTAAAGGCCTCGAACGCGGAATTTTCATCGCCGAAGTATTCCACGCGGATTTTATCAAAGTTGTTGCGGCCCACGTTGAACGGCAGGTCCTTGCCCCAGTAATCGGGGTTGCGCTTGTAGACGATCCGACGGTTCACATCGATGCTGTCGATCATATACGGGCCAGACCCGGGCGAGGTTTCAAGCCGCGATTCGTCGAGCCGCGCGCCGGTTTCCTCGTACCATTTTTTCGACCATGCAGGCACACCGCCGACCTGTTCGATCAGGCTGCGGCGCGACACGCCGGGGCTGAAATAGAACTTGATGGTGTAATCGTCGATCACCTCGACCTCGGGGATCAGCTTGCGCACTGCATCGGCATAGGATTTCAGCCCCTGATCCAGCAGCAGGTTGTGGCTGAAGGCGATGTCATGGGCCGTCACCGGATCACCGGTCGAGAATGTGGCGTCCTTGCGCATGTGGAACACCACCCAGTCCTTGCTCTCGGGGTATTCAAGGCTCTCGCACAGCAGGCAATAGGCTTCGCCGTAAACATCGGCGGGCACGGTCTCTCCGCCAACGCCCTCGCCCAACAGGCTTTCGTACATTACCGTGCTCAGCGCGCCGCCGCGGCCCTTGCGTGAATAGGGGTTCATCGAATCAAACGTCCCAAGCGTCGAGATTGAAATCTCGCCGCCTTTGGGTGCGTCGGGATTCACATAGTCGAAATGGGTGTAATCGGCGGGGTATGTCAGATCGCCATAAAAGGAATAGCCATGCGCGGTGATGATATCGCCGCTGCCTTGTGCGGCATCCTCCTGCCCCCAAGCTGTCCCGCCCAGCATCGCCACCCCAAAGACAAGTAAAGCCGCGCCAGCGACGCGCAGCATGGGGGTTTGCGATTTTGTGTCAGCACGGGCATGGGTCCGGGGCATCGGGCGTATCCTTTATAACAACGGGCGTTAGGCGGTGGTCGCCGCGGCAGATGACTGCCGGATACACGCTAACGGCCCGACCGCCCAAGTTACAAGTTGCGAATATGTTACCTGACTGAAAACAGGGCACTTCACAGCAAAAGGCCGCCCACGAGGGGGCGGCCTTGCATTCGGAATATAGGATGGATCAGTTGTCCAGGCTGTCGAGATAGGCGATGACATCTGCCCGGTCTTCGATCTTGGGCAGACCTGCAAAACCCATCGTGGTGCCCGGTGCAAAACCCGCAGGCTTGGTCAGGAACGCGTTCAGGTTTTCAGGTGTCCATGTGTCCGCGGCTTTCTCAAGCGCGCCGGAGTAGGACGCATACCCGTCAGCGGAATCAACCGGACGCCCGACAACACCGTAAAGGTAGGGACCAACCGCATTCGCACCGTCTTCGGCCCTGTGACAAGCGGAACATTTACGGAAAACCTTTTCGCCTTTGGACGGATCGGCGGCCGCCATAATCTCGGCAAAATCGACTTCTTCTGCGGGCTCTCCGCCAGCGGAGGCATCAGCCACTTCAATCACATAGCCCTGTTCGCCATGCGAACCCGCATTATAAAGCTCTTCGCCCGCGAATTTGCCAAGCAGAAGGACAAGCCAAGCGCCAAACAGGCCGGCAGCGATTTTGGTAACGGTCATTGTATCGAACATGCGTGAAGGTCCATCGTTGGTATTCGGGCATCGTATTGCAGGCGTATCTATTGCTTTCCCTTCGTCGGGGCAAGGTGTAGTTACCGCGACCAAACGCCATAGTTGGCAACGGCTTGAAGAAGGATGCCCCTAATGACCCATAAAACCGCGCCGCGCATCGCGTTTCAAGGCGCTTTGGGGGCCTATAGCCACGAAGCCTGCCTGCAAGCCCGCCCCGACATGATCCCCGTGCCCTGCATGACCTTCGAAGGGGTGATCCGCGCCGTGCGCGAAGGCCGCGCCGATCTGGCAATGCTGCCGGTCGAGAACTCTACCTACGGGCGCGTCGCGGACATTCACCGGCTTTTACCACAAAGCGGGCTGCGTATCATCGGCGAGGCATTTGTGCGGGTACGCATCAGCCTGATGGCCCATGACGGTGTGAAGCTGGAAGACATCAAACACGTGCGCGCGCATATGGTGTTGATCCCGCAGGCGCGCAGCTGGCTGGACGCCCATGGCATCACCTCAGAGGCAGCGGCGGACAGCGCGGGTGCGGCGGCTGATCTTGCGGTGTCGGATGAACGTGACGTGGGTGTGCTGGCAAGCGAGGTCGCGGCGGATATTCACGGGCTTAAGGTGCTGGCCCGCGACATCGAGGATCTGGATCATAACACCACGCGCTTTTTGCTGATGTCACCCGAGCTGGACCAGACCCGCCGTGCGGACAATATGCTGACCACCTTTGTGTTCCAGGTGCGCAACATCCCCGCAGCGCTGTACAAGGCCATGGGCGGCTTTGCGACGAATGGCGTCAACATGACCAAGCTGGAAAGCTATATGGCGGGCGGGTCGTTCACGGCGACGCAGTTCTATGCCGATATCGAAGGCCACCCCGAAGACCCCGCCGTCGCCCGAGCGATGGAAGAACTGGAACACTTCACCAATGTGATCGAGATTCTAGGCGTCTACCCCGCGCATCCCGACCGCCACGGAAAATAAGCGCGTCAAACCCCTTAGCGGGGTTTGTGGTAGCGTTCTTCCATGTCCTTGGCGTAGTCGCCGACGCGTTTCTTGAACTTCTTGGTCAGCGCGTTTTTGGCCAGCTTCAACGACTGCACCAAAAGACGCGCCGACAGGTTTTGCGGCTTGAGGTCAAGTGCTACCATGATCCGGGTGCGGCTGCGCGACAGCGCGACCAGATCAAAGCTCATATCGCCGGTCAGCCCCTGCGACCGGGTTTCCAGCTTCATCTCTGTCGGGCGTTCGAAACGGTCCATCTCGACCTGAAGCGCGCGGCGCTTGCCGCGCATGTCAAAGGCAGCTTCCCACTGCATCCCCGCCCCCGGTTCTGCTAGCTGGTCCACGCGCTGGACCTCGGCACCGCGGCGCATGGCGGCACGTTCGAACTGGTCAAATTCGCACAGCATCTCGAATACCGCATCAATCGGCGCGTCGATGTCTTCTTTGGTGGAAAATTTCATGTTCTGCCTTGTCCGTCGTCTTTCCCGAAGGTTGCCTTAATCCAGCGTATCCGCAAGCCAGTTTTGCAGCAAGAAATGGGCGATTGCCCCTTTGCGGGCCGGTTTGATTGTGGGGTGCTGTCCGGCGAAGACATCCATCATCTCTTCTTTGGTGACCCACATCGCCGCTTCGATTTCCTTGGGGTCGATGGTGATCTCGCTGCTGGTCGCCTCTCCGGCGCAGCCGAACATCAGCGAGGCGGGAAATGGCCAAGGCTGGCTGGCAAGGTAGCTGACGGTGCCAACCTGAACACTGGCCTCTTCAAAGACCTCGCGGCGCACCGCGGCCTCCAGCGTTTCGCCCGGTTCGACGAACCCCGCCAAAAGCGAGAACATACCCTCGGGCCAGCCCGGCGACCGGCCCATCAGGACAGAGTTGCCATGGGTAATCAGCATGATCACAACCGGATCGGTGCGCGGGAAATGCGAGGCGCGGCAAGCGGGGCAGTTGCGTTGCCAGCCTGCGTCATTCACCACCGTTTCAAACCCGCAGCGCGCGCAGTACCCATGGCTATCATGCCATGCCAAAATCGCCTTGCCCGTCGCGGCCAGTTCGGCGTCGCGCGGGGTGAGCCATGTCATCACCTGACGCATTTCGACAAACACAAAGTCGGGCGGCAGCATCGGGTGGCGCTGTTCGCTTTGATCCACAAAAGACCCCAGCTGGCGCGGATCGAATATCTCGTCCGGCATCCACGGTGACAGGTCATAGGCAAAGCGCGCAGCACCGTCTTCGCGCCCCAGCAAGATCGGGGCGGAACCGGCATCGGCGAGTGCGGGATGATCCAGTGGCAAACGCACCAAAGACGCGGGGCGCGCGGGGTCGACCAACACCTTGCCGCGCCAGAACAGAATGGCGCGGGCGGCATCATCTGCACGCAGTGCGGCCACGGCGTCTTTGTCGGCGCGGACCTCTCCGGCACGGTCCAGCGCGGACCCTCCGAAAGTCACCGTTTCAGCGTGCTTCATGCGTATCCTCCCGATTGCGTGGTACATGCCTATTGGCCAATTCCAGCGATGCCAAGGCTGCATGATCCCCCTGCCCGATAAAAACGCATAGGGAAAAACGCCTTTGGGTCCGTCTTGCATCCCACCGGACCCTATACTATATGGGCGGTGAGAGGTTGGTGCGGGCAGGTGCCTCGCCAACCCGGTCAGATCCGGAAGGAAGCAGCCGTAACGAGACCCACTTGGGTCGTTATCAGCCTCTCACCCCTGCGTATTTTGCAAGGCAAAATACGCGTCGCCCCGCAGGGTCATCCAAAGGATGGCACGAGAGGGGCAGCCCACCCCGCCTTAACAATATCTGCTTATTGCCCCTGCCCCGATGTATTTGATCATCGGCATTTTGGCACGGCCGAAAGCAACAGGTCAGGTTACCCATGGGTAACTTAACCTGTTGTTTATAATAGTTATTTTTTCGTTATGGCGCCGAACGCTCTTACAGTTGCTCTGCGGCAAAGGTATCGCATTGCCCGACCTGACCGCTGTCAAACCCGCGCTGGAACCAGCTTGAACGCTGCTCGGACGTGCCATGGGTAAAGGTGTGCGGCTGCGGGACACGACCGGCCTGACGTTGCAGGTGGTCATCGCCGATCTTGCGGGCGGCATTCAATGCCTCGTTCAGATCGCCACGCTCCATCAGACCCTGAACGTTTTTGGCCCATATGCCGGACAGGCAATCAGCCATCAGTTCAAGCCGGACCGTCAGCGCATTCGCCTCAGTGGTGGAGGACTGGCGACGCAGCGCATCAACCTGAGGCAGGATACCCAATTCATTCTGCACATGGTGGGCGACCTCATGCGCAATGACATAGGCGGCGGCGAAATCCCCGCCTGCCCCCATGCGCTGCGCCAGAAGATCAAAGAATTGCGTGTCGATATAGGCTTTTTCATCCGCGGGGCAGTAGAACGGGCCCGTCGCACCAGAGGCACCGCCACACGCGCTTTGCGTCACATTTGAAAAGACGACGAGCTTGGGCGGCACATAGTCACGGCCCAACTGCTGTGGGAAAATCTCGCCCCAGACGTCTTCTGTGGTGGCCAGAACCTGTGCGGTAAATTGCGTGGCTTCGCCGTCACTTTCAGACACGGGTGCGCCCTGCTGGGTTTGCGGCGCGCCCCCACCACCAAGCAAGGGTGATACGTCTATTCCGGTAAAATACCCGATTGCCAGCACGGCCAGAACGCCGACGATCCCCAGACCGCCCGCACGACCGGCACCCCCACCGCCCCCGCCGCGGCGCACCTCTACGTTTTTGCTTCGTCTGATGCCACGCAACCGCATAATTCTGTCCCCGCAATGTCAAATATTATTGTCAGCGTAACGCGCGAGGCGCACAATAGTTCAATGAATAAAAGCAATGAACTGGCCGAGAACCGCACCGATTGGGCCGAAGACCGCACGATTCTGGCGAATGAACGCACCTTTGCGGGATGGATGCGCACGGGGATGGCGTCGCTTGCCGTAGCGATCGGGCTTAAGGCGGTGTTTGGGGATTTCGACCCGACATGGGCCGCGAAAGCCGTCGCCTCGATCTTTGTCGTGGCGGCGGTCTATATCTTCTGGGCGGCCCATGATGCGGCGACCAAGACGCTGGACCGGCTGAACGACCACCATGCCAATGCGCAACCCAATGCGCGGATGAAGACGCTGGCGGTGATTTTCAGCTTTGCCTCGGTTGCGGTTGGCGGCATCCTTTGGATGCTCTAGGTTCAGGGCCTTAATCGAATCTTGCAGGATCGTCATGACAGCACCCTCTGCCTATCGCGTATTGGCCCGCAAATACCGGCCTGAAACCTTTGCCGATCTGGTCGGGCAGGACGCGATGGTACGCACGCTGAAAAACGCGTTCGAGGCGGATCGCATCGCGCAGGCGTTCATCATGACCGGCATCCGCGGGACCGGTAAAACCACCACGGCGCGGATCATCGCCAAGGGGATGAACTGCATCGGGCCGGACGGCAATGGCGGGCCGACGACAGACCCCTGCGGTGTTTGCGAACATTGCGTCGCCATTATGGAGGGCCGCCACGTCGACGTGATGGAGATGGATGCCGCATCCAACACCGGCGTCGGCAACATCCGCGAGATTATCGACAGCGTGCATTACCGCGCGGCCTCGGCCCGGTACAAAGTCTATATCATCGATGAGGTGCACATGCTGTCGACAGGGGCGTTCAACGCGCTGCTGAAAACGCTGGAAGAACCGCCCGAGCACGTCAAATTCATTTTTGCGACGACCGAGATCCGCAAGGTGCCCGTAACCGTTCTGTCGCGGTGTCAACGGTTCGACCTGCGCCGGATTGAACCCGAGGTGATGATCGCGCTAATGCGCAAGATCGCCACGGCGGAGAATGCACAGATTGCCGATGACGCGCTGGCGTTGATCACCCGCGCCGCCGAAGGGTCGGCGCGCGATGCGACGTCGTTGCTGGATCAGGCGATCAGCCATGGCGCGGGCGAAACAACGGCCGTGCAGGTGCGCGCCATGCTGGGGCTGGCGGATCGCGGGCGGGTGCTGGACCTGTTCGATATGATCCTGCGCGGCGATGCGGCCGGCGCGCTGAACGAGCTGGGCAACCAGTATTCGGATGGGGCCGACCCGATGGCCGTGCTGCGCGATCTGGCCGAGATCACCCACTGGGTATCCGTGGTCAAGATCACCCCCGACGCCGCCGAAGATCCCACCGTTTCCCCCGAAGAGCGCACCCGCGGCGTGACCATGGCCGAAACCTTGCCAATGCGCGTGCTGACCCGTCTGTGGCAGATGCTGCTGAAGGCACTGGACGAAGTCGCCAGCGCCCCGAATGCAATGATGGCCGCCGAAATGGCAGTGATCCGCCTGACCCATGTCGCCGATCTGCCCAGCCCGGAAGAACTGGCGCGCAAGCTGGCCAACGCCACGCCGCCGCCTGCCTCGCCACAAGGTCCGGGCGGGGGTGCCACGGTGCCTTCGGGGAATGGATCGACCGGCGCAATGGGCAGCCAGCAGATGTCGGGCGGGCCTGCGGGCGGCGCGACGATGGCAGCGCTTGCACCGGCCGTGTCCTCGGCGCTGGCCCAATATCCGAGTTTTGAACATGTGGTCGAACTGATCCGCAGCAACCGCGACGTCAAGCTGCTGGTGGAGGTCGAAACCTCGGTCCGCCTTGCCGCCTATCAACCGGGCCGGATCGAATTCACCCCGACAGATTCCGCCCCCCGCGATCTGGCGCAGCGCCTTGGCACGCGGTTGCAACTGTGGACCGGCAACCGCTGGGCGGTGACCATCGTGGGCGACAGCAGCGCCAAAACCATCGCCGAAATCCGCGACGCCAAGGAAAACGCGCTGAAATCGCAGGCCGAGAACCATCCGCTGATGCAGGCCGTCATGGCGAGCTTTCCGGGGGCCAAGATCCTGTCGATCCGCACGCCGGAGGAAATCGCCGCCGCCGCTGTGTCCGAAGCGCTGCCCGAGGTCGAAGACGAATGGGACCCCTTCGAGGACGACTGAGCCTGCCGGTCTCGTCGCCGCCTCTCTGGCCTCTGCCCCCTTGTCGGACCGCGGCAAAGACCGCATATACATAGGCAAATATAGCTACAGGAGACGACCACATGCTTAAAGGTTTGGGTGCCATGGGTGACATGGCCAAAATGATGAAAACCGCGCAGCAGATGCAGGGCAAGATGGCCCAACTGCAAGAAGACATGCACAATATCATCGTCGAAGGTGAATCCGGTGCCGGTCTGGTCAAGGCGACCTGCACTGCCAAGGGCGAGCTGAAGTCGCTAGATATTGACCCGTCGATCTTTAACGGCGACGAGAAAGAAGTCGTCGAGGACCTGATCCTCGCCGCGATCAAGGACGCGCAGACCAAAGCTACGGATCGCGCCCAGTCCGAGATGAGCAAGCTGACCGAAGGCATGGGTCTGCCCGCGGATATGAAGCTGCCGTTCTGATCCTTCCAAATGGGGTTAAATCCTCGCCGAAGGCATTAGAACTCTTTCACACCAACGCCATGGGGGTCCACGGATGAGCAGCACACGCGACATTGATGCGCTCATCGACCTGATGGCGCGCCTGCCCGGATTGGGGCCACGCTCGGCCCGCCGGGCGGTGCTGCATCTGATCCGTAAACGCGCGCTGTTGCTGACCCCCTTGGCCGATATGATGCAGACCGTGGCGGCGACGGCGCGTGAATGTGTCAACTGCGGCAATGTCGGCACCACGGACGTCTGCGATATCTGCACTTCGGAAAAACGCGCCAATGGCGAGATTTGCGTCGTCGAAGATGTCGCCGATCTATGGGCGATGGAACGGTCCGGCGTGTTCAAGGGGCGGTATCATGTGTTGGGCGGCACGCTGTCGGCGCTGGATGCCATTGGTCCGCAGGAATTGCGCATACCACGCTTGATCGATCGTGTGCGTGAAGATGCCGTATCCGAGGTTATTCTCGCGCTCAACGCCACCATCGACGGGCAAACCACGGCGCATTACATCGCCGACCAGCTGGAAGGTCAGGTGCGGTTGACGTCACTGGCCCAAGGGGTGCCCATCGGCGGCGAGCTTGACTACCTCGACGACGGGACGATCACTGCGGCGATGCGGGCGCGCAAGTCGCTCTAGGGCTTTAAGCCATCTTTAATCTTTTTGCGCTGCCAAGCGCTGCCGCATCTGCGCAAGTTCGATCAGGGCTGCGTCGCGCTCTGCCTCCAGCTGGGTAATGCTGCGGCCTGCGGCTTCGGTGTTCACACCCTCTACCAGTCGCGCGCGGGTGTCGGCGTCCAGTGTGGGCGAGCCTAAGCTGTCCCAGCGTTTTTGCTGGCTTGGCCCCAAGTGTTCGAGATAGCCCGCCATGCCCCCCACGCCCCCGCCAAGGTGATAGGCCATATGCGCCCCCAAGACCGACCAGCGCAGCCCCGGCCCGTTGACCAGCGCCATGTCCACCGCGTCGACATCCGCGATGCCGTCGGCAACGATATGCACCGCCTCGCGCCACAGGGCCGACGACAGACGGTTGGCAATATGCCCTACCGCGTCTTTTTTCAATCGCACGGGGGCGGAGCCGAGACTGCGGTAGAATGCTTCGGCCCAGTCGACCACTTTCGGGTCAGGGCCATAGAGCTCAACCAGCGGCACCAGATGCGGCGGATTGAACGGGTGGGCGGTGATCAGACGGTCGGGGGAGCGCATCCCCGGTACAAGGTCCGACCACGGGTGCGCCGAGGTGCTGGAGGCGATGATCACATCGCGCGGCACCGCCGCTTCGATCTGGGCATAAAGCCGGTGTTTCAGCGGTATGTTTTCGGGCGCGTTTTCCTGAATCAGGACCGCGCCTCGAAGAGCGTCCTCTAATCTGTCGTGGACGGTCAGGTCGCCCTGCGGTGCAGCACCCGTCTTGATCTGTTGCAGCTGCGTCAAAGGCCCTGCCACGCGGGCGGCAAACCCGCCGCGGGCACCCGTGTCGGGATCCCATGCGCGCACAGTGTGGCCGGCATGCTGGAACAGGGCGGCCCAGCTGGCCCCGATTAACCCGCATCCCACGATCGCGACACAGCAAGGGGCCACAGCCGCAGCGTCCTTAGTCAAGCGACAACACCGTTTCTGCGCCGTTTTCCAGCACGTAGACGCAGCCCTGACGGTTCGAGAGCTGGCCCAATTCGTCGCGGCTAAGACCACAAAGCGCACCACGCAAAAGCTGCCCGCTGAGCCCGTGGGCAACGATCACGGTGGGTTCGGTCAGCGTGTCGACAAAGGCATTCACCCGCGCCTGAAACACGTCAAAGCCTTCGCCATCGGGTGCGGCGCAATAGAATTCCATATGCGGACTTTGCGGCGTGATGCCTTCGGGGAGGTTCTTGAAGATATCGGCGCGCAGGTGTCCTTCCCAGCTGCCGGCGAAAATCTCTTTCAGGCGATCGTCGGTCTGGTAGTCCCGCCCGCCGAGCGCGATATCCGCAGTCTGGCGCGTGCGTTTGAGCGGCGACACGATGCAGGGTGGGTTCTGCGCAAGGATCGGGGCCATCAGTTCGGCCTGTTGCTGCGCGTGGATCTTGCCCCGTTCAGACAGCACGGATTCGGTCTGGCCTTGCACCCTGCCCTCTGCGTTCCATTCGGTTTCGCCGTGTCGCAGGAACCAGACTTTGGGGTAGGATTTCATGATGACGGGCCTTTTATCGTGTTGAGCTTTCTAGCACTTTGGCTCAAGCGCCCGCAGAACGCCACCCACACAAAAATCAAGCAACAGATCGCGATATGCTAAGGGACTGTCGGGCACTTCGCTTTGCGCCAACCCTGCGATGCGGATGCCGCTTGCGACAATAGAAACCATCGAGGCCACGGTCAGCGACAACAGCGCGGCAAGCTGGTCGCGGCCGGCATCGGGGCATAAACGCTCCATCTCGTCGAGGTAGACGGCGGCGACACGATCATACAGCGGGCCGGCTTCGAGATAGTAGCGTTCGTCGGACACGATCCGCGCCACCAATTGCGCATAGGCGCGCCATTGTGGATCCCCGCGCGAGGCGATTTCGAGGTAGGGCGTAACATAGGCGTCGATCAGGGTTTCCAGCGTCAGTCTTTCGGTCGCTTTCAAAGCGGACAGCCTGGAGATACGCAGCGCATTCAAGGTTTCGACCCGGCGTTTCAAAACGGTCAGGAACAGTTCCTGTTTCGTGCCCCCGTGAAAGCCGACAACGCCAAGGGTCACGTCGGCCTCTCGGGCAATCTGGCGAATGCTGATCGCATCAAAGCCCCGTTCGGCAAAGCAACGTTCGGCGGCATCAAGCACCCGCTCGCGGGTAATCTCGCCTCGGGCGACGCGCCCGTCTTTGCTTGTCCCGTCTTCCCTTCGGTCAGTCATGACAGCACGGCCCCTTCAGTCAGGTCATATGGTCTATTGATCTGCATCCTGCGCAGTCTGGCAGTATCGGAATATGCCCTGCGTCTTTTATTATTGGTCGCATCGTGTTGTTTTACAAACGCTATCAATGTCCCAGCTTTTCAGGTCGTTAAGAGCGAATTCGGCAGCGCTTAGCGGTATCTTAACGTGTTTGCGACCCGAATTTGTAAAGAATCAGCTATTACCACAGGGAACTAGCACCCGATGGTTGAACCAGCGAACAGAGCGACACGGCATAGGCTAAGCCGCCGAACCTGCACGTGTATCACCGAAAACACTTTCAACTTGATTAATAGTATAGGGCACGACGTGATTCGTTTTGCATTCATCCGTTCCGCGCTATGTGAGGGTGCGATGGTTATCCTGCGCCCTTCGCCGCCGCGCAGTGTACTTTCCCCGCCCCGGAAGCGCAGTGGAGGTGGATATTTCAAACTAAGTGTACTATCGCATACCAAACTTTAGGAAAGGCTGGATACCATGGCTGACACGCAGACACCCGACATCATTTACACACAGGTCGACGAGGCCCCCGAACTGGCGAGCTATTCGCTGCTGCCGATCATCCGCAGCTTTGCCGATGCGGCGGGCGTTTCTGTGGGCACCCGTGATATTTCCTTGTCGGGGCGCATTCTCGCGGCTTTCCCCGACGCGCTGACCGATGCGCAAAAACAGTCTGACGATCTGGCGATCCTGGGCGATCTGGTGAAAACGCCCGACGCCAATGTGATCAAGCTGCCGAACATTTCGGCGTCGGTGCCGCAGCTGGTTGCCGCGGTTAAGGAATTGCAGGGTCAGGGCTACGCTCTGCCCGACTATCCCGAAGCCCCAAGCACCGACGCGGAAAAGAAAGCCCGTGCGGCCTATGACGCGATCAAGGGCTCTGCTGTGAACCCTGTTCTGCGCGAGGGTAACTCTGACCGTCGTGCGGCCAATGCGGTCAAGAAATACGCGATGGCGAACCCCCACTCGATGGGCACATGGTCCAAGGACAGCAAAACCAAAGTATCGTCGATGTCGGGCGGTGATTTCTTTTCGAACGAGAAATCGCTGACGCTCACCGACGCGCAAGCCGGTGCGGCCAAGATTGTGCATGTCGGCGCTGACGGGTCCGAGACCGTGTTGAAGGACGGCGTTTCTTTCCCTGCGGGCACTGTGGTCGACACCACGTATATGTCTGCCAAGGCGCTGGATAAATTCCTGGCCGAGCAGATCGAAGAGACCCAAAAAGAAGGCACATTGTTTTCGTTGCACATGAAGGCGACGATGATGAAAGTGTCGGACCCGATCATCTTTGGCCACGCTGTGCGTGAATACCTGAAGCCCGTGTTCGACAAATACGGTGACGAGCTGAAGGCGGCGGGTGTGAACCCGAACGCAGGCATCGGCGACATGATGGAGCGTATTAAGGACAACGCCGAGATCACCCAAGCCGTCAAAGACGCGATGGATGCACGCCCGCCGATGTATATGGTGAATTCCGACAAAGGGATCACCAATCTGCACGTGCCATCCGACGTAATCATCGACGCGTCCATGCCCGCGCTGATCCGCGCCGGCGGCAAAGGCTGGGGCCCCGACAATAAGGAACACGACACCAACTGCGTGATTCCTGACAATTCATACGCCCCCGTCTATGAAGAAAGCATTAATTACTTCAAAGAAACCGGCGCGCTGGACCCGACCACGTCGGGCACTGTGCAGAACATCGGTTTGATGGCGCAGAAAGCCGAGGAATACGGATCGCACCCCACCACCTTTGAAATTCCGGCTGACGGCACCGTGAAAATGATCGCCGCCAATGGCGACGTGATTTCCGAGCACAGCGTCGAGGCGAATGATATCTGGCGCGCGGCGTCTGCCCGTAAGGCCCCGATCGAAGACTGGGTACAGCTGGCCATCGACCGTCAGAAAGCCGAAGGCTGCGAAGCGATCTTCTGGCTGGACGAGAACCGTGCCCATGACGCAGAGCTGATCGCCTATGTAAAGCCGATCCTTGAAGCCAAGGGCGTGGCCGACAAGTTCCAGATCATGTCCCCCGCCAAGGCCACGCGCCAGACGCTCGAGACGATCCGCAAGGGCGAGAATTCGATCGCGATCACCGGCAACGTGCTGCGCGACTATCTGACCGACCTGTTCCCGATTTTGGAACTGGGCACCTCGGCCAAGATGCTGTCGATCGTCAAGCTGATGCAGGGCGGTGGCCTGTTTGAAACCGGTGCGGGCGGGTCCGCCCCCAAGCACGTGCAGCAGCTGGTTGAAGAAAACCATCTGCGGTGGGACAGCCTGGGCGAATTCTGTGCGTTGGGCGAAAGCCTGAAGTTCCTCGCGGACCAGAAGGACAACGTCAAAGCGGGCATCTTGGGCAAAGCGGTAGACGCCGCGACCCAAGGCATTCTGGACAATAATAAATCGCCATCGCGCAAAGTGGGCGAACCGGACAACCGCGCCAGCCACTATTACTTTGCCCTCTATTGGGCACAGGCGCTGGCAAGCCAGAGTGACGACGCCGCATTGGCCGAACATTTTGCCCCCATCGCGGAAAAACTGGCCGCGAATGAGGACAAGATCATGGCCGAGCTGGCCGAGGTTCAGGGCAAAGCGGTCGATCTGGGGGGCTACTTCCATTCCGACCCCGCCAAGACCGAAGCGGTTATGCGCCCCTCGGCCACGTTGAACGCCATCATCGGCTAAGGGTCACCTAGTTCAAGGCCGTTGCGCCCCGTCCTTTTACCGAAGGGCGGGGCGTTTTCATGTCTGCCCGCTTTTGGTCGGTGCAGATCGTTCGTCGGGCAGCCGGCTGCGCACTCGGCAAATAACCGTCCCGCGCCCAAGCTGTCAGTTGATCCCTGCGGGCAATCCTTCTATCGAAGAGAGCAATATTTAAACGCCGATAGATCAGGATATTTTCATGACCAAGCCGTTGAACAAAGTTACGCCGAACACATGGGAATTTCTGCGCGATCCGATGATCGTCCCCACCGGGTTTCGCGAATATGACGCGCGCTGGCAGTACCCCGAGGCGATCAACCTGCCGGGCATCACCGCGCTTGGCCTTGGTCTGGGCACGCAGATGCAACAGCGCGGGATCGAGCCCGTTATCGCTGTCGGCAATGATTACCGCGACTATTCCCTATCGATTAAAAATGCGCTGATTTTGGGCCTGATGCAGGCGGGTATTCACGTCAAGGATATCGGCCCCTGCCTGTCGCCCATGGCCTATTTCGCGCAATTCCATCTGGATGCGCCTGCGGTGGCGATGGTCACCGCCTCGCATAACCCCAATGGCTGGACGGGCGTGAAGATGGGCTTTGAACGCCCGTTGACCCACGGCCCTGACGAGATGGCAGAGCTGCGCGATATCGTGCTGGAAGGGCGTGGCGAACAGCGCGAAGGCGGCAAATATGAATTCGTCGATGGCGTGCGCGAAGCCTATCTGGATGATCTGGTGGGCGACTTCAAAATGACCCGTAAGCTCAAGGTCGTCTGCGCCACGGGGAACGGCACCGCAGCCGCCTTTGCGCCCGAACTGTTCCGCCGTCTGGGGGTCGAGGTGGTCGATAGCCACAACACGCTGGATTACACGTTCCCGCATTACAACCCGAACCCCGAAGCGATGGAAATGCTGCATGATATGTCCGACAGCGTGAAAGCCTCGGGCGCGGATTTCGCGCTTGGGTTTGACGGCGACGGCGACCGCTGCGGCGTGGTGGATGACGAGGGCGAAGAGATCTTCGCCGACAAGATGGGCGTCATCATGGCGCGCGACCTGTCCGCGATCTATCCCAACAGCACCTTTGTCGCCGATGTTAAATCAACCGGGCTTTATGCCTCTGACCCCGTGTTGCAGGCCAATGGCGCGACGGCGGATTATTGGAAAACCGGCCACAGCCACATGAAACGGCGGGTCAAACAGTTGGGCGCGTTGGCGGGGTTTGAAAAATCCGGCCACTATTTCTTGGCTGAACCCATCGGGCGCGGCTATGACTGCGGCATGCGCGTCGCGGTAGAGGTCTGCAAGCTGATGGACCGTAACCCCGACATGAAGATGTCGGACCTGCGCCGCGCCCTGCCGCATACGTTCTCGACGCCCACCATGTCGCCCTATGCGTCGGACGAGGACAAATACAACATCCTCGACCGGATCGTCGCCAAGCTGAAAGATGTGACTGAACTGGGTGGCCGCCCCGTGAAAGAGGTCGTGGCCGTGAACGGTGCGCGGGTGATCCTGGACAACGGCAGCTGGGGGCTGGTGCGCGCCTCTTCGAACACGCCGAACCTTGTGGTGGTCTGCGAAAGCTCTGAATCCGAAGAAGAATTGCGCGCGATCTTTGCCGATCTGGACGCGGTGATCCGGACAGAGCCGGACGTTGGCGATTACGATCAAACCTTCTGATTGCATCAAGACTCGCCAAAATCCTCTAAGTTGAGTAGTTACTGATGTGTCTGCCCCCTCGGGCAGGCACATTTTTTGTTTAGGGGCCCTGATGGTAAAACGCGCGCTGATCACCGGCATCACCGGTCAAGACGGGTCCTATCTGGCGGAGTTGTTGCTGGAAAAAGGATATGAGGTGCATGGGATCAAGCGGCGATCGTCATCTCTCAATACGCAGCGGATTGATCATATTTATCAAGACCCTCACGAGGATGACCCCGATCTGATCCTGCATTATGGCGACCTCACCGACAGTTCGAACCTGACGCGGATCATGCGCGAGGTGCAGCCGGACGAGGTCTATAACCTTGGCGCGCAAAGCCATGTCGCGGTCAGTTTCGAGACGCCCGAATATACGACAGAGGTGAACGCCAACGGGGCCCTGCGGCTGTTAGAGGCTATCCGTTTTCTGGGATTGGAAAAAAAGACCCGCTTTTACCAAGCATCAACTTCTGAGCTGTATGGCTTGGTCCAAGAGACACCACAGACGGAGGAAACACCCTTTCACCCGCGCAGCCCCTATGCGGTTGCCAAGATGTACGCCTATTGGATCACGGTAAACTACCGCGAGGCCTATGGGATCTATGCCTGCAACGGCATCCTTTTTAACCACGAAAGCGCCCGCCGTGGCGAAACCTTTGTCACGCGCAAGATCACGCGCGGCTTGGCCAATATCGCGCAGGGGTTGGAGGGGTGTCTTTATATGGGCAACCTCGACGCGCTGCGCGATTGGGGGCACGCCAAGGATTACGTGCGCATGCAGTGGATGATGCTGCAGCAGGACGTGGCAGAGGATTTCGTGATCGCCACGGGCGTGCAGTATTCCGTGCGCCAGTTCATCACGTGGTCGGCGGCTGAGCTGGGGATCACCCTGCGGTTCGAAGGGACGGGCGTGGATGAATATGCGGTTGTCGATAGCGTCAACGGGGGAGATGCCCCCGCGGTCAGCCCCGGAGATATGGTGATGCGCATTGATCCGCAGTATTTCCGCCCCGCCGAGGTGGAGACGCTGCTGGGGTCGCCCGCCAAGGCGAAGAAGAAACTCGGGTGGGAACCGCAGATCACCGCGCAAGAGATGTGTGCAGAGATGGTGGCGAATGATCTGAAAGTCGCGCGGCGGCATGCGTTGTTGAAAGAGCACGGGCTGGATCTGCCGATCCCGCTCGAGAACGGGTAGGCCCATGCGGAAGATCTATATCGCAGGGCATCGCGGCATGGTCGGGGGAGCGATCTTGCGGCAGCTACAGGCGCGCAAGGATGCTGGGGAGGCGTTGGAGCTGGTGACGCGCACCCGTGCGGAACTGGACCTGACCGATCAGGCGGCGGTGCGTGACTTCATGCGTTCTAAGGCACCGGATGTGGTGATCCTCGCCGCAGCCAAGGTTGGCGGGATCATGGCGAACAATACATATCCGGCTGAGTTCATTTACGAAAACCTGATGATCGAATGCAATGTGATCCATCAGGCGTTTGCGGCGGGGGTTCAACAGCTGCTGCAACTGGGCAGCTCTTGTATCTATCCGCGTGACGCGGCGCAGCCGATGGCGGAAGAGGCCCTGCTGACTGGCCCGCTTGAGCCCACGAACGAGCCTTATGCCATCGCCAAGATCGCGGGCATTAAACTTTGCGAAAGTTATAACCGGCAATATGGCGTGGATTACCGCAGTGTGATGCCAACGAATCTCTATGGACCGGGGGATAATTTTCATCCGCAGAACAGCCATGTTTTGCCCGCCCTGATCCGCCGTTTCCACGAGGCCACGCGCGACGGGGCGGCGGAGGTTGTGATTTGGGGCAGCGGCAAACCGATGCGGGAATTTCTGCATGTGGACGATATGGCGGAAGCGTCGCTGTTTGTGCTCGACCTGCCGCGTGACGTTTACGCCGCGAATACGCACCCCATGCTCAGCCATATCAACGTGGGCACGGGCCGCGATGTCAGCATCGCCGCGCTGGCGCAGATGGTGGCAGAGGTCACAGGGTTTGAAGGGCGGCTGGTGTTCGACAGGTCTAAGCCCGACGGGACAATGCGCAAGCTGATGGATGTCTCGCGGCTGGCCGATATGGGATGGCGCGCAAGGATCGATTTGGAAGACGGGTTGCGCGAAACCTATGATTGGTTTTTGGAGCAGGAAAGGCTGCGGAGCTAAATCACTCGCATTTGATTAATCTCTCGTTAGAATTTTTCAGATTTAATGCCCCGATGATGCAAGCCATTCTTCTTTGCGGCGGGTCGGGCACACGTCTTTGGCCACTGTCGCGCAAATGCTACCCCAAGCAGTTTGCCAAACTGATGGGCGACGAAAGTCTGTTCCAGATCTCGGCCCGTCGCCTGTCCGGCCCCGAATTTGCCGCTCCGATCATTGTGACGGGGGACCCGTTCCGTTTTATCGTGACCGAACAACTGGCGCAGGTCGAAATGACGGCGCAGGCGATCTTGATTGAACCTGACGGGCGCAATACCGCCCCTGCAATCATCGCCGCCGCACTATACGTCGCACAAACTGATCCGCAGGCGCTGATGCTGGTGGCCCCGTCGGACCATGTGATCCCCGATTGTGATGCCTTTGCCCAGACGGTGCAGGCGGCCGTTCCGCGGGCACAGGCTGGTGATCTGGTCACATTCGGCATAACGCCCACGCGGGCCGAAACGGGCTATGGTTATCTTGAGCTTGCCGCGGATGCAGACGCCACAGCCAAATCCCCGCAACCCCTTGCGCGCTTTATCGAAAAGCCGGACGGCCCGACCGCGACCGCGATGCTGGAGGGAGGGAATTTTCTGTGGAACGCGGGCATTTTCCTGTTTACCGCGCAGGCGATAATTGATGCTTACCACACCCACGCCCCCGACCTGATCAGCGCCGTCACCGCAGCGCTCAACGGGGCGGATTCGGATCTGGGGTTTACCCGTCTCGAGGCCGAGGCGTGGGGCCAAGCCGATGATATCTCTGTCGATTATGCAATCATGGAAAAGGCAGATAACCTGGCGGTGATGCCTTTCGCCGCCGGCTGGTCCGACTTGGGCGGTTGGGATGCGGTCTGGCTGGAAAGCGGGCCGGACACGGCAGGGAATGTCTGTTCCGACAATGCAACGGCGATTGACTGCGCGGGCACGCTGTTGCGGTCGGAAACCGACGGGTTGCAGCTGGTGGGCATCGGGCTGGACAATATCATCGCCGTTGCCATGGGCGATGCGGTGCTGGTCGCGGATAAATCGCAGGCGCAGCGGGTCAAGGAAGCCGTTGATGCCCTGAAGAAACGTGATGCGAGCCAAGCGGTGCAGTTGCCGCGCGATTACCGGCCCTGGGGGTGGTACGAAAGCCTTGTGATCGGCGGACGGTTTCAGGTGAAACGCATCGTTGTGAACCCCGGTGCCGCGCTCAGTCTGCAAAGCCACCATCATCGGTCGGAACATTGGATTGTGGTGGAAGGCACCGCAAAAGTCACTGTGGACGAGACGGTGAAGCTGATCAGCGAGAACCAATCGGTCTATATTCCGCTCGGGTCCGTTCACCGGATGGAGAACCCCGGCAAACTGCCCATGGTACTGATCGAGGTCCAGACCGGCAGCTATTTTGGCGAGGATGATATTATCCGCTACGAGGATGTCTATGCGCGGGGCTGAGGCTTCGTCTATCGCGAAAATGAAAAAAGCGCCCCCGGCTAGGGGCGCTTTCGCTTTTCAAGCTCAGTGCCGGATCAGCTGCGCGACAGGACGCTGGCAGGGCGCGCTTTGGCCAGACCACTTGTGATAAAGCCTGCTAGCACTGCTTTGATCAGGTCGCCGGGGATGAACACGGTGACAAGGGCAGCGGATTCAAGCAACGATTTGTCCAACGCGTTCGACAGGCCAATGATC
This sequence comes from Sulfitobacter litoralis, assembly GCF_900103185.1. Classification (GTDB taxonomy): domain Bacteria; phylum Pseudomonadota; class Alphaproteobacteria; order Rhodobacterales; family Rhodobacteraceae; genus Sulfitobacter; species Sulfitobacter litoralis. The sequence continues at coordinate 23,382 of NZ_FNJD01000002.1, read as the reverse complement.
CCGAAGATATAAAGCACGACGATCCCGCCGATGACCGAGGCGACCGCCGCAACGAGTGTCAGCGACGGCCCGTACCATTTTTCAACGATCAGGCCAGTGACAAAAGCCGCCACGGGAAAGCCGATCAAAAAGCCCGACGACGGCAGCATGAACGCGCCAAGCCCGCCGTTGCCACCCGCCAGAAGCGGCAGACCAAGGGCGACCAGCAGCAAGAAGAGCAATACCGCCAGCGCGCCGCGTTTCGCCCCCAGCACGGTCCCGCAGAGCATGATACCAAGACTTTGCGCCGTGATCGGCACGCCAAAGCCCAGCGTGAATTTAGGGATCAACGCAAGCGCTGCAATCAGGGCAGCAAACAGCGCGACGAGGGTCAGGTTACGTTCCATTGGAGAGGTCCTTTGCGTAAATTTGACAGCATGTATCCCCGCGATCCCGCAATTAAGCAAGCGTCGTGATCGTGACCAAAGGTCAGGCCTACATTATGCAACCGGCGCGGCACTCGCCAGCAGCGCAGACACGTCCAGATGTGTTTCCATGTGGTCGGCCAGCGCATCGAGCGTGTCTTCGACGGTCTGACTGTAGGAGGTCGGACCCGCAGTCAGCCCCAGCTGTTGCAACCACGCGCTGCGGAACGCGTCATTGGTAAACAGCCCATGCAGATAGGTGCCGCTGATCTTGCCGTCGCGCGACCCTGCCCCGTCTGGCACACCGTTGATGCGCGAGAACGGGGCGGTGCAATCGGGCCCCAAGGTCTGGCCGATGTGGATTTCATAGCCGTCGATCTGGGTGGCGGTCGCGGTGTGGTCTGCGGTGACGCGGGTCAGGGTCTTGTCCGGTGCCATACGGGTTTCGACATCCAGCAGGCCCAGCCCCTCTTCGCGGCCCGCAGGTCCCTCAAAGCCCTGAGGGTCCTCGATAAACCGGCCCAGCATTTGGTAGCCGCCGCAAATCCCCAGCACCGCGCCGCCGCGCCGAACATGAGCATATAGGTCGATGTCCCACCCTTGAGCGCGCAGGAACGCGAGATCGCCGCGGGTGGATTTCGTGCCCGGCAGGATCACCAGATCGGCGTCGGCGGGCAGCGGCGTACCGGGGGGCACCATGGTCAAGCGCACCGACGGCTCCGCCGCAAGCGGGTCAAGGTCGTCGAAATTGGCGATGCGCGACAGCATCGGGCAGACGATGTGGAAACCGCCCGCCGATGGGGCACGCGACAGGTCCACCGCGTCTTCGGCGGGCAGCAGATGGGCATTGGCGAACCATGGCAGGGTGCCAAAACCGGTCCAGCCGGTGCGGCGTTCAATCTCGCGGTAGCCGTCGTCAAAAAGGCTCACATCGCCGCGGAACTTGTTGACCAGAAAGCCGGTGATCATCGCCGCGTCCTCCGGGTCCATCACCACTTGGGTGCCGACAATCTGGGCGATGACGCCGCCACGGTTGATATCGCCGGCCAGCACGACGGGCACGCCTGCGGCGCGGGCAAAGCCCATGTTGGCAAGGTCGTTCTGGCGCAGGTTCACCTCAGCCGGGCTCCCCGCCCCTTCGACGATAATCAAATCGGCGCTTTGTCCGAGGATACCGAAGCTTTCGAGCACGGGGGCCATCAGCCCTGCCCGGGCTTTGCTGAAGTCACGCGCTTGCAGGGTGCTGTGGCGCTGCCCTTGCACGATCACCTGCGACCCGCTGTCGGTTTCGGGTTTCAGCAGGATGGGGTTCATATGCACCGACAGGGACCGCCCGCAGGCAATCGCTTGCAGGGCCTGTGCGCGGCCAATCTCTCCGCCATCGTCGGTGACGGCGGCGTTGTTCGACATGTTCTGCGGTTTGAACGGCGCGACGGAAAGCCCCCGACGCGTGGCCGCGCGGCACAGGCCCGCCACCAGCATGGATTTCCCCACATTCGATCCGGTGCCCTGGATCATGATAGCGCGGGTGGGCATGGCGGAACCTCGTGGTTTTCGTGCAGCCCTTGGTGTCAGTCCGCGGTGATCCCGTCAAGCATCCGCAACGCGCCGGCACGGGGGGCGGTCGCGGTAAAATCCGCGCAAAGCGGGTTTGGCCCCCGCGTTATGACAGCCGCTGCTTGACAGAGGCGGGCAAATGACCAATGCAGGGCGTATGTTGGTTCCTGTCCCAGACAGGCGAAGAGGGAACGCGATACGCATTGATCCAGCCTTGGGTCAGCGCCAAGCGCAGCCGCCCCCGCGACCGTGACCGGAGAGACCTTTCAACCACTGGCCCGATGGCTGGGAAGGTGAAAAGTTGCAAGGCAAGCTGCCTTAGATCCGCAAGCCGGGAGACCTGCCAGCATAGTTTGTAACGGGCGAACGGGGTGTTTCGCGACTGGCCTAGAACGCTGTTCGCATGTCGTTCGCTGCTGGCGATCCCCCTTGGCCCATCGACGTATGAGGCAAGATATGACCACCACGGATCAACCGGTCACCGTCACCATCTGCACCACCTGTCGCGCAGGTCAGATCACCTCCGAGGACGCGCCGCGCCCTGGGCAACAGCTGTTTGACGCGCTGTCGGGGCACCTGCCTGACGGTGTGCAGCTGCGCGGTGCCGAATGTCTGTCGGCCTGTTCGCGGGGCTGTTCGATGGTCCTGTCGGGTGGCCCCTCGCGCTGGACCTATGTGTATGGCGATCTCGACACCGACGCGCATTTGTCCGATATCGTGAATGGCGTTTCCGCCTATGCCCAGACCACCGATGGCGTGGTACCCTGGCGTGAACGCCCCGTGGTTTTCCGCAAACAATCCATCGCCCGCATCCCCCCACAGGAGCCTACCGAATGACCAACCTTACCAAAATTCCCGTCACCGTGATCACCGGTTTTCTGGGTGCCGGCAAAACCACCTTTATCCGTCACCTGATGGAGAATGCGGGCTCCAAGCGTCTGGCCGTGCTGGTCAATGAATTCGGCACCGCCGGTGTGGATGGCGATATCCTGAAATCCTGCGCGATCGACAACTGCCCCGCCGAGAACATTGTCGAGCTGGCGAACGGTTGCATCTGCTGCACCGTGGCCGATGACTTTATCCCCACGATCGAGGCGTTGATGGCTTTGCCGCAAACGCCGGATCACATCCTGATCGAAACCTCTGGCCTTGCGCTGCCCAAACCCTTGCTCAAGGCGTTTGACTGGCCCGCAATCCGGTCGCGCATCACCGTGGACGGCGTGATCACCCTTGCCGATGCAGAAGCTGTGGCGAGCGGGCAGTTCGCCCCCGATCTAGATGCCATCGCTGCACAACGTGACGCGGATGACAGCCTGGATCACGAAACGCCGCTGTCCGAAGTCTTTGAGGACCAGATTGCCTGCGCCGATATCGTGCTGCTGTCCAAGGCCGATCTGGCGGGCCCCGAAGGCGTAGAAGCCGCCCGCAAGGTGATCGAGGCGCATGCACCGCGCAAGCTGCCGATCATTCCGATGACCGAAGGCGTGATTGACCCGCGCGTTGTACTGGGGCTCGAAGCCGCCGCCGAGGATGACATCGACGCACGCCCCAGTCACCACGACGGGCATGATGACCACGAGCATGACGATTTCGAAAGCGTTGTGATCGACATGGGCGAAGTCGCCGATGTCGCCACGCTTGAGGCCGCCGTGCTGCGGCTGGCGCGCGAGCAGAAAATCCTGCGCGTCAAAGGCTATATCGCCGTTCAGGACAAGCCGATGCGTCTGCTGGTGCAGGCCGTGGGCGAACGTGTACGCAGCCAGTTCGACCGCCCTTGGGGGGATATGCCGCGCCGCAGCCAGCTGGTCGTGATCGCAGAGCATGATCACGTGAACGAAGCCGCGATCCGCGCGGTGCTAGAGGGCTAAACTGCCATGCATGTCGTCTTTCGCGAAAGCCACGGACTGGATCAAAGCGATCTGCCCCAAGACTTGGGGCAGACGCCGGCGGATCTGGTTGTGCTGTCCTTTTCAGACAGTGATCTGGGGGCTTTCGCGGCGGGCTGGCATCGTGCCGAAGGCGGGCTGCCGTCGTTGCGGCTGGCCAATCTGGTGGCGCTGAAACATCCTTTGTCTGTCGATACCTATGCTGAACAGACCCTTGCGGGGGCCAAGGCGGTTTTGGTGCGGCTGATCGGCGGCGAGAGCTATTGGCCTTACGGGCTTGCCACCTTGCAAGATATGGCGCGCAAACAGCAGATCGCGCTGGCGGTGCTGTCTGCGGACGGCCAACCCGACCCACGGCTCGACGCGCTGTCGACGCTCCCCCATTCGACATTAAGACGCTTGCAACATCTGTGCGATACAGGTGGCGCGGTGGCTGCGCAGGCGGCACTGGCGCAGCTATCGCTGGCCGCAGGGCTTTATGCGGGGCCGGCAAAAGGGGCCAAGACCGTACCTCAAGCAGGGTTTTACCAGCCCCACACTGGCGTGATCCCCGCGCCGGAGGCATCTGACAAGCCGCGCGCCATCGTGACATTCTACCGGTCCTATCTGACGGCCGCCGATACCGACCCTGTGGATGCCCTGATCACGGCGCTCGAGGCCCGCGGTTTTGACGCCATTGGGTTGTTCGCGCCCAGCATCAAGGGGGACACCGCCCCGTGGATCGCGCAGCAGATTGCCCGGCTTGATCCGGCGGTGATCGTGAACGCCACCGCTTTTTCCGCCCAGCGCGGGCCGGATGAACCGTCAGTCTTGGGCGTATCAGATTGCCCCGTGGTGCAGGTGGCCCTGTCCACCGCGCGGCGGCGCGATTGGGCGGGATCAGAGCGGGGGCTGTCGCCCACCGATCTGGCGATGCATGTCGTGTTGCCCGAGGTGGATGGCCGTCTGTTTGGCGGCGTCGTCAGCTTTAAACAACCCGGCAAACGGGACGAGGCGTTGCAATACAGCCGTTTCGCACACCGCGCCGATGCAGCGCGTGTGAATTTCATCGCGGATCGGGTGCTGCGTTTGCACCAACTGCGCGTGCAGGACAATGCGGCAAAGTCCATTGGGGTCGTGCTGTCGACCTATCCTGGCAAGGACTGGAACATGGCCCATGCGCTTGGGTTGGATGCGTTGGCGTCCCTGCGCGAAATGACAGCGCAGTTGGCGGTGCAGGGCTATGACGTCGATGCGCATGCGCTGGCCGATACGCAAACTGTGGCCAGCCGTCTGGGCACCGAAACCATCCGTTGGCCGCTAGAGGGTTACAAAGCCGCCCTCGCCAAGCTGCCGCAGGTGCTGCGCGATGACCTGACTGAAAGCTGGGGCGCGCCGCAGGACGATCCGCTGTTTCACGACGGGGCGTTCTGCTTTCCGGCGCTGCGCAGTGGCAAGCTGCTGGTTGCCCTACAACCCGAACGCGGCACTTTGGCCGAACGGGACGACGACTATCACGATCTGAGCCGCACGCCGCGTACGGGCTATGTCGCCTTCTATCTGTGGCTGCAACAACAGGCCGATGCGATGGTGCATGTCGGTGCGCATGGCACGCTGGAATGGCTGCCGGGCAAATCCGTCGCCCTGTCAGAGGTCTGTTGGCCCGAGGCGCTGATTGGTCCGATGCCGGTGATTTATCCTTTCATCGTCAACGATCCCGGCGAGGCCGCGCAGGCCAAGCGCCGCATCGGGGCCGTCACCGTGGGGCATATGCCACCGCCGCTCGTGGCGTCGAAACTGCCCGAAGACTTTGGCCGGTTGGAACGGTTGCTCGACGAATATTCTACCGCAGACGGGCTCGACCCCGCGCGGCGCGACCGGCTGATCGCTGATATCCGCACCGAAGCGCAGGGCCGCGGCGTAGAGCAGGACCTAGGTCTTGATGCCAGTGCCAGCGCGGCAGAGGCGTTGACCCGCATCGACCGCTTTGTCTGCGACATCAAGGAAACGCAATACGGTGACGGGCTGCATGTATTTGGTGCAGGCGATCATGGCGCGAGCGAGATCGACGGGCTGATCGCGGCCTTGTCTGCGCGGTTCGTGCCCCCCGGCCCTTCGGGATCGCCCTATCGCGGGCGCAGCGATGTGCGGCCCACGGGGCGCAACCTGTTCACTACCGATCCGCGTGCTGTACCGTCGCGGGCGGCCTATACCCAAGGGGTGAAGCTCGCCGAGGAACTGCTGCGCAAGCATTTGCAGGATCACGGCGACTGGCCCAAGGGGTTGGTCATGGACATGTGGGGCTCTGCCACCATCCGCACCGCGGGCGAGGAATTTGCCATGGCGCTGCATCTGGCCGGTCTGTCGCCCCGCTGGGATGACGGCAGCGACCGCGTCAGCGGGTTCGATATTCTGCCGCTTGCGCTGTTGAACCGTCCGCGCATTGACGTGACCCTGCGGGTGTCGGGCCTGTTCCGCGATATGTTCCCCGGTCTGGCGCAGCTGTTCGAGGCGGCGATTGCCAAGCTGGCCGAGCGTCCCGAAAGCGCTGCCGACAACCCATATCTGGTCCAGACCCCCCGTGTCTTTGGCCCGCGCCCCGGCTCTTATGGCTTGGGGATCGGCGCCGCGATGGATGACTATTCCGACGAAGCACGCGCAGCGGCGGGAGAGGCCTGGCTGGCTGCGTCGTCCTACGCGATCGACGCGCGCGGAGAGATCACCTATGCCCGCGACGCGCTTGAGACGCAGCTGACGCGGGCCGATAGCTTCGTGCACCTGCAAGACCTGCCCGAGACCGATCTGCTGATGGCAGAGGATTACGCCGCCCATGAAGCAGGCTTTGCCGCCGCGATGCAGCGTTTGGGCAAGGGCGGTGCTGCCGCGCTGTATCATCTGGACGCCACCCGCCCTGACCAGCCTCGTGCCCGCACCCTGACCGAAGAGCTCGCCCGTGTCGTGCGCGCCCGTGCCGCCAACCCTGATTGGGCCACCGGCATGATGGCGCATGGTTTCCGCGGTGCCGCCGAGATCGCGGCGACGCTGGATCACCTTGCCGCCTTTGCGCATCTGGCGGGCGTTGTGCCGGACCACCTGTTCGACCTGATGTTCGATGCCACGCTGGGGCGCGATGATCTGGTCGACTTTATGCAAGATGCCAACCCGCAAGCGCTTGCCGCATTGCGCGCGCGGTTTGATGCGTTGCACCGTGCGGGGCTTTGGTCTTCGCGCCGCAACTCTGTCCTCGCCGAATTGGGAAGCCCCGCATGAGCGCGCCGCAGGTCTTTGGTTGGTGCCCCGGTGCGCTGCGGCCGATGATGTCGGGGGACGGGCTCGTGGTGCGGCTGCGTGTGCCGATGGGGCGGCTGAACCCCGATCAAATCCGCCGCGTTGCCACGCTGGCGCGCACCCATGGCAACGGCATGATCGATCTGTCGGCCCGCGCGAACCTGCAACTGCGGGGGGTGACAACTGATAGCCATGTCGCGCTGATTGACGGGCTGCGCGAGATTGGCCTTGTCGATGCCGATCTGGACGCAGAGGCGCGGCGCAATATCACCGTGACGCCGTTCTGGCAGGATGGGGACGACAGCCACCACGTGGCGCAAGCGCTGGCCCATGCGCTCTCCAGCGACGACGCGCCCGACCTGCCCAGCAAGTTCGGCTTTGCGATCGATTGCGGGGAGCGGCCTGTGCTGACGGTCACCTCTGCGGATATCCGCATCGAACGCAGCGCCGCTGGCTTGATCTGCCGGGCGGACGGGGCTGGGATGGGCCAACCGATCACAGTGGATACCGCCGCAGATGCTGCGCTGGCGCTGGCGCGATGGTTTCTGGACACCGGTGGCGTGACCGACGGACGGGGGCGCATGGCGGCGCATATCGCGACGCGGGGGGCTCCGCCGGATGCGGATACCGCCCCCCTGCCCGCTGCGCCCGTCCCTGAGCCGGGTGTGACCCCGCAAGGCACGCTGCTCGGGTTTTCCTTTGGCCAGACCACGGCGGAAAGCTTTGCGCAGCTGGCAAAGCTTGGCGCGCTGCGACTGGCCCCTTGGCGCATGGTTCTGATGGAAGGGGCCGCCCTCCTGGCTCCTCTGCCCGATTTTATCACCGACGCGAGCGATCCGCGCCGCCGTGTGCAGGTCTGTACCGGCGCCCCCGGCTGCCGTCAGGCCCTGTCAGACACACGCCATGCGGCCCAAGCCATCGCCGCGCATCTGTCGCCGGACAGCGACGATACGATCCATATCTCGGGCTGCGCCAAAGGCTGCGCCCATCCCGCCCCTGCCCCCGTCACGCTGACCGCCAGCCATGACGGGCATTTCACCCTTACCCGCCACGGGCGCGCGGGCGATCCGCCGCAAAGCGCGCCGCTGACAGTGACCCAAATTCAAGACAGGAGGCTTTGAGTGCCCCACACATACGAGACCAACGGTGCCGCGATCTATCTGGAAAGCTTTGCCACCATCCGCGCCGAGGCCGATCTTGCCCGCTTTACACCCGACGAGGAGCGTGTGGCCGTGCGCATGATCCATGCCGCCGGTCTGGTCGGGCTGGAAAAGCACGTACAGTTTTCTGAAAATATGGCGCAGATTGCGCGGGCGGCGCTGGCAGACGGCGCGCCGATCCTGTGTGATGCGCATATGGTCTCCGAAGGGATCACACGTACGCGTTTGCCCGCCGACAACCAGATCATCTGCACCCTGCGCGACCCCAAGGTGCCCGAGATGGCACAGCAGATGGGCAACACGCGCTCTGCCGCAGCGCTGGAACTGTGGCGGCCGCATCTGGCGGGGGCTTTGGTGGCCATCGGCAATGCGCCGACGGCGCTGTTTCACCTGCTCAATATGCTCGAAGACCCCGACTGCCCGCGCCCTGCGGCCATCATCGGTTGCCCCGTCGGCTTTGTCGGCGCGGCGGAATCGAAAGAGGCGCTGATGCAGGATTTGCCCGTGCCGTCGATGATTGTGCAGGGGCGTTTGGGCGGTTCGGCAATTACAGTGGCCGCGGTGAACGCGCTGGCCACGTGGAAGGAATAACGATGGGCAAGGTCATTTGCATCGGGCTTGGCCCCGGCGATCCCGAACTGATGAGCGTCAAGGCGCACCGTTTGCTGACCGGCGCGCAGCACGTCGCGTTTTTTCGCAAACCCGGGCGGCGCGGGCAGGCCCGCACCATCGTGGACGGCATCATGGCCGAGACGGCGGTGGAACATGCGATGGAATACCCCGTCACGACAGAAATCCATTTCAGCGATCCAGAATACAACCGTCTGCTGTCGGCTTTCTACGACGATTGGGCTGACCGTTTGACCGACCTTTCGCAGACCGAAGATGTGATCGTGCTATGTGAAGGGGACCCGTTCTTTTACGGGTCGTTCATGCATCTGCACAGCCGCCTTCAGGGCCGCGCCGAGGTTGAAATCGTGCCCGGTATCACCGGCATGTCGGGCTGCTGGACAGCCACGGGGCATCCGATCACTTGGGGTGATGATGTGCTGACCGTGCTGATGGCGACGCTGGACGAAGAAGAGCTGACCACGCGGGCCGCCAACACCGATGCGCTGGTGGTGATGAAGATCGGACGCAACCTCGACAAACTTAAACGCGCGTTGACCAAGGCGGGCCGCTTGCAAGACGCATGGCTGGTGGAGAAAGGCACGATGGCAGGCCAGACGGTGCAAAAGCTGACGGAAGTCCCCGCCGAAGTGCCCTATTTCTCGATCGCGATTGTGCATGGACAAGGGCGCCGCCCATGACCGGCTGGGTGCGTGTTGTCGGCCTTGGCCCCGGTGACGAGGCGCTGGTGACACCAGAGGTGCGCGCCACCGTGGACGAGGCCACCGATATTGTCGGCTATATCCCCTATGTGCGCCGGATCACGCCGCGGGACGGGCTGACCCTGCATGAAAGCGACAACCGTGTAGAGCTGGACCGCGCCGCCCATGCGTTAAAGATGGCGGCAGCGGGGCACCGTGTGGTGGTGGTGTCTTCGGGCGATCCGGGGGTGTTTGCCATGGCCTCTGCCCTGTTCGAGGCGCTGGAGAAAGGCCCGAAAGACTGGCTGGCAATCGACATTCGCATCCTGCCCGGCATCACCGCGATGCTGGCGGCGGCGGCACGGCTTGGGGCACCCCTCGGGCATGATTTCTGCGCGATCAACCTGTCAGATAACCTGAAGCCTTGGTCGCTGATCGAAAAGCGGTTGCGGCTGGCAGGCAAAGCGGGCTTTGCTATGGCGTTCTACAACCCGCGCTCGGCCTCGCGGCCGCATCAGTTCGCCACCGCGCTTGATATTCTGCGCGAGGCTTGCGGGCCGGAGACCTTGATCTCTTTCGCACGGAACGTGAGCCATCCCGACGAGACCTTGCGCACTGTCACGCTGGCCGAAGCGACGCCAGAGATGGCCGACATGCGCACAGTTGTGATCGTGGGCAACGCCGATACCCGCCGCGTCGGGTCGCATATCTACACGCCACGGTCTGCCGAATGATCGAGCCACGCCAAGATATCGTCGAGCTGCGCGAATGTCGTGCGAGGGGGCACTGCGGGGCGCTGGATCATCAGCACGCGCAGCCCCAGTTCGCGCGCGGCGATGAGCTTGGCCTCGGCCCCCGTGCCGCCGGCGTTCTTGGCGATGATCAGCTCGGTCCCGTGGTCGCGCAGCAGGGCGATGTCTCCGGCCACGTCGAACGGCCCTCGGGCGAGGGTTACGGTCGTGTGCGGCAAGGGCAGCGGCGCGTTGGGCTGGTCCACCAGCCGCAGCAGATAGTGGTGTTGGGGATGGTCGGCAAAGACGGGCAACGCCTGCTTGCCGATGGCCAGAAAGACCCGCGTCGGGGTCTGCGGCAGGGATGCGGCGGCGGCTTCGATATCAGGCAGATGGGTCCAGGTGTCGGCGGCGGTCTCGGACCACGGGGCACGTTCATACGCGGCCAGCGGGATACCGGCCTGCGTACAGGCGGCATGGGCGTTACGACTCATCTGTGCGGCGAAAGGATGGGTCGCGTCGATCACGCGGGTGATGTGGTTTTGCGCGATAAAGTCCAGCAATCCGGCCACGCCACCGAAACCACCCACGCGGGTGGGCAACGGTTGCGCCACGGGGGCCGCCGTGCGTCCGGCATAGCTGAACAGCGCATCATCGCCACGTTCAGTCAGCGCGCGGGCGAGGCTGGAGGCCTCTGTCGTGCCGCCAAGAATGAGGGTGCGCGTCATGGTTGATCCTGTCGGTCCGTGGGTGACCCTGATCGGTCTGGGCGAAGATGGCCTTGCTGGGTTGACCGATGCAAGCCGAAAGGCGCTGGCCGAGGCCGAAGTGATCTTTGGCGGGCCGCGGCATCTCAGCTTATGCGACGCAGGCGCGCGGGGGCGGGAATGGCCGCTACCGTTCAGCGTAGAGCCGGTGTTGGAACATCGCGGGCGCGCGGTTGTCGTGCTCGCCTCGGGCGATCCGTTCTGGCACGGCGTGGGCGGTTCGCTGGCGCAGGTGCTGGACCCGTCGGAATGGCGCTGCTTTCCCGCGCCGTCCTGCATGACTCTGGCGGCTGCCCGACTTGGCTGGCGATTGGAAGAGGTCACGATCCTCGGCCTGCACGCGGTTCCGTTCGAGGTGTTGCTGCCCCATCTGGCCGAAGGCGCTCGGCTCATCTGTACGTTGCGCGATGGTGTGGCCCCTGCGGCGCTGGCTGAGTATTTAAACGCGCAGGGTTTCGGCGCCTCCCGCCTGACGGTGATGGAGGCGCTCGGCGGTCCGCGTGAAATCTCGCGTGGGGCCGATGCCGCGACGTTTGACTTGGCCGGCATTGCCGCCCCCGTGGTGGTGGCGATTGCGGTGTCGGGGGGGGCTGGGATCAGCCACGCAGCGGGGCGGCCCGAGGGGCTTTTTGCCCATGACAGCCAGATCACCAAATCGCCGATGCGCGCGTTGACGCTTGCTGCGCTGGCCCCCCGAGCGGGGGAGCTGCTGTGGGATGTGGGGGGCGGATCGGGCTCTGTCTCTGTCGAATGGTGTCTGGCCGCGCCGCAAGCGCAGTCCATCGCCATAGAGCCGCGCGAAAGCCGGTGTGAAAATATCACCGAGAATGCCCGCCGCTTTGGTCTGGCGGGTCGGATGCGCTGCGTGCACGGCACGGCCCCCGATGCGCTGGCCGATCTGCCCCTGCCTGCTGCTGTCTTTCTGGGCGGCGGCGCGACCGAGGATGTGTTGCAGGCGATCTGGGACAGGATCACGCCGGGCACGCGGTTGGTGGCGAATGCGGTGGCGCTTGAGACGCAAGCCTTGCTCATCCGCTGGCACGGGATGCACGGCGGGCAATTGCTGCGGATCGATCTGGCGCAGGCCGCCCCCTTGGGGACCATGCAAGGCTGGCAACCAAGCCGCCCGCAACTGCAATGGAGCGTGACCCGATGATCGTTGCAGGCATAGGGATGCGGGCAGATGCAACCGAGGCGGATTTACACGCGGCACTGACGCTGACACGGCGCACGCCGGACACATTGGCGACGCTCGCGATCAAGGTGACGCCGGCGTTGCGGCTTTTTGCAGACAATCTGGGGGTGCCGCTGATCGAACTGTCGGAAGCCGATATTGCGGATATCCCGACGCGCACCGTGTCGCCGCGTATTCAGGCGCGGTTCGGGACAGGATCACTTGCCGAGGCCGCCGCATTGCGCGTCGCCGGTCGCGGTGCCAAATTGACGACCTTGCGTGTGACCAGCCCCAATGGCATGGCCACCGTAGCTATCGCGGAAGGAATTGCCCCATGACTGTTCACTTTATCGGCGCGGGCCCTGGTGCCCCTGATCTGCTGACCCTGCGGGGGCGCGACCTGATCGCGGCCTGCCCTGTCTGCCTTTATGCTGGGTCGCTGGTTCCGTCAGAGCTGCTTGCGTACTGCCCAGCCGACGCGAAAATTGTGAACACCGCGTCGCTGTCGCTCGATGATATCATGGCAGAGATCAAAGCCGCCGATGATGCCGGTCACGACGTCGCGCGGTTGCATTCGGGCGATCTGTCGGTCTGGTCCGCCATGGGCGAGCAGCTGCGCCGGTTGCGCGAGCTGGGCATCAATTACGACATCACCCCCGGCGTGCCTGCCTTTGCCGCTGCTGCCGCCGCGTTGGGCACTGAACTTACGCTGCCCGAAGTCGCACAATCGCTGGTGCTAACGCGGACATCTGGGCGGGCGTCGGCCATGCCCGAGGGCGAAACGCTCGAGAATTTCGCCGCCACGGGTGCTACGCTGGCGATCCACCTGTCGGTGCATGTGCTGGATGATGTGGTCGCGCGGCTCACCCCTCATTACGGAGAGGACTGCCCCGTCGCCATCGTCTGGCGCGCAAGCTGGCCAGACCAAAAGGTGGTGCGGGCGACTTTGGGCACCGTGATCGACGCCACCGACGGCGAACGCGGGCGCACGGCGCTGATCCTTGTGGGCCGCGCGCTGACGGCAGAGGAGTTCCGCGAAAGCTGTCTGTATGCCGGCGATTATGACCGCCGTTTCCGCCCCGTGGGCACAGAGCCACGCTTTCCCGAGGGCACAGAATGATAGAGACAACGCAACTGCCCAAAGGCCTGATGATCTCGGCCCCCGCGTCGGGCACGGGCAAGACCACGTTGATGCTCGGCCTGCTCAATGCGCTCAGCCGTCGTGGTGTTGACGTGCGTCCGTTCAAAAGCGGGCCGGATTATATCGACCCCGGCTTCCACCGTGCGGCGTGCGGGCGGTCGTCGTATAATATCGACAGCTGGGCCATGGGCTCGGGCGTGTTGTGCAACCTGATCGGCACCGCCCATGGCGGAGATCTGGCGTTGATCGAAGGGTCGATGGGGCTGTTCGATGGTGTCGCGCAACCGGGGGAAACCTCTAACGGGGCGAGCGCGGATATCTCTGCCATGACGGGCTGGCCGGTGGTTTTGCTGCTGGATGTATCGGGTCAGGCGCAATCGGCTGCGGCCACAGCACTTGGGTTCAAGACGATGCGCCCGGATGTGCTTGTCGCGGGTGTGGTGCTGAACAAGGTCGCCAGCCCCCGCCACGAGGCGCTGCTGCGCTTGGGGATGGAGCAGGTCGGCATCCCTGTTCTGGGCGCGCTGCCCCGTCAGGGATCGGTCGCGCTGCCGGAACGCCACCTCGGCCTCGTGCAGGCCGAAGAACAGCCAGAGCTGATGAAGCTGCTGGATGCGGCGGGAGACTTTATCGCGGAGCATATCGATCTTAATCTGATCGTCTCAGTCGCCCAAGGGCGCAGTATTCCCGATGGGCCAGACGTATTGCCCCCGCCCCCCGGTCAACGGATCGCCTTGGCCAGGGATGCCGCATTCTCGTTTATCTATCCGCATCTTCTGGATCACTGGCAGGCTGCGGGCGCGCAGGTATTGCCCTTCTCGCCGCTGGCGGATGAGGCACCGGACGGCAGCGCGGATATTTGCTGGCTGCCCGGCGGCTATCCTGAGCTACACGCCGGTCGCCTTGCCGCTGCCGCGCAGTTCCGCGATAGCCTGCAACAGTTTGCCACGACGCGCCCGGTGCATGGGGAATGCGGGGGCTATATGGCGATGGGGGCCGGATTGGTCGACAAGGAAGGTGTGCGGCATCAGATGGCAGGGCTGCTCGGACTGGAAACCAGCTATGAGAAGCGCAAGATGCATTTGGGCTACCGGCTGGCCACCCTGAACGAACCCGGTCCCGGATATGACGCAGGTGCACGGTTGCGCGGTCATGAGTTCCACTATTCCACCATCCTGTCGCAGCCCGATACACCGCTGGCGCGAGTGGTCGATGCCAATGGTGCCGAAGTGCCTGAAACCGGATCGCGGCGCGGCCATGCCACGGGTACGTTCTTTCACCTGATCGCGGGGGCATCATGACGGGTTTTGTGTCTTTCGTTTCCTCTGGTCCCGGTGACCCCGAACTGCTGACCGTCAAGGCGGTGAAGCGGTTGCAAGAGGCCGAAGTCGTGCTGTTTGACGATCTGTCGGCGGGTCCGATCCTTGAACATGTCTCGGTCGAGGCGGATTTGATCGGGGTTGGCAAACGCGCGGGCCGCCAGTCGCCGAAACAGGATCATGTCAGCCGCCTGCTGGTCGAACATGCGCTGACCGGCGCGCGGGTTGTGCGGCTCAAAAGCGGCGACGCGGGCGTGTTTGGACGGCTTGAGGAAGAGATCAGCGCGCTGAAAGAGGCGGGTGTCGCCTTTGAGATCATCCCCGGTGTGACAGCGGCGTCCTCGGCGGCGGCGGCGGCGATGATCCCGCTGACACGGCGGCTGACCGCGCGGCGCGTGCAGTTCATCACCGGCCACGGGGAATCGGGGGCTTTGCCGGACGATCTGAACATGGCGGCATTGGCCGATGCCACCGCGACCACGGTCGTCTACATGGGGCGCCGTACCTTTGCCGGTTTCGCCGCGCGGTTGATCGAGGCGGGTCTGCCCGGATCGACCCCTGCCCTGCTAGCCGAGGCGGTATCGACCCCCGATCAAAAGCTGAGCCGGCACACGGTGGAAAGCCTTGCCAATCTGCCGCTGGATCCCGCAACGTCAGCACCTGCGTTGATCCTATACGGACCGCTGAGCGAATAGACCGCTTGACAAAACCGGCCTGAAAATGAACACCTAATCTGGACGGTTCCCCGTGCGCTTTTGGGCAAACGGGGTGAAAAGGGAATACGGTGCGGTGCCAACGCAAAGGTGCCTAATCCGGAACTGCCCCCGCACCTGTAAGTGAAGAGCAAACCGCATTGCCACTGGGCCAATCAGCCTGGGAAGGCGCGGCACGCATGGACGCACAAAGTCAGGAGACCTGCCGTCAAGGGGATGATCCCCGATCCAACTGGCTGCCTTTCGGGGCAGCTTTCACATCATGCCGTCGGGGAAGACGGCAAGGAGACCTGAACATGCATATCGAACCCGAAGTCGTGACCGGCGCAAAGCTGGTCCTGTCCTATGGCACCGCCGCCGGTGCTGCGGCCTATACCGCGAAAACCGCGATGGACTCTGTCCGTGAAAAAGGCGTCGTGCCTTTTGCGGGTGGGGCCATCGTTGCCACCGCGTTGACCTTTGTCTTTTTTCAACTTTTCCCGCATTTCCCCGTGGGCGTGAGCGAGGTTCACCTGATCCTTGGTTCGACCCTGTTTTTGCTGTTCGGCGTGGCCCCTGCTGCTGCCGGTCTGGCGCTCGGTTTGCTGGCGCAGGGCATGTTCTTTGCCCCCATCGACCTGCCGCAATACACGATGAACGTCACCACGCTGCTGGTGCCCTTGTTCATGGTCTCGGCGCTGGCCAAACGGATCATCGCGCCCAACACCGCCTATGTTGATCTGACTTATGTTCAAGCGCTCAAGCTGTCGACCGCGTTTCAGGCGGGCGTTGTGGGCTGGGTCGCGTTCTGGGCCATCTACGGTCAGGGCTTTGCCGCCAGCAACATCGCCGCTGTCGCCAGCTTTGGCGGGGCGTATATGATGGTCATCCTGATCGAACCGCTGGTCGATCTGGCCGTGCTCGCCGCTGCCAAGACCCTGCGTGATGTTGCAGGCAGCGCAGTGTTCACCAAGCGTCTGACCCAATCCGCCGCTGAATAACCCAAGACCAGACGCGGCCCCTTCCCTTCGGGTCGCGTCACACTACCGGAGCCATAAGATGTTTACGCTTTCACTGATCGGCATCGGGTCCGGCAACCCCAAACACCTTACCTTGCAGGCCATCGACGCGCTGAATGCCTGTGACGTGATCTTGATCCCGTCCAAGGGCGCGGGCAAGGATGATCTGGCCGGTCTACGCCACGAGATTTGCGCTCAGGTGCTGCGGTCGGACGGGCCTGCTATTCACGAATTCACCCTGCCCAAACGTGACGCTGCCAACCCTGATTATCACGCGGGCGTGCACGATTGGCACGATGCTATTGCGCAGGTCTGGCTGGCCGAGATGCAGCGCATCCTGCCCCAAGGCGGGCGCGTGGGTTTTCTGGTGTGGGGCGATCCGTCGTTGTACGACAGCACGCTGCGCATTGCAGAGCGTCTGCAACAGGTGGTGCCGCTTAGCGTCGATGTGGTGCCGGGGATCACGTCGCTGCAGGTGTTGACGGCCGGCCATGCGATCCCGCTGAACACCATTGGCAACCCCGTCATGATCACTACCGGACGGCAGCTGCGCGATCACGGTTGGCCCGAGGGCATCGATACCATCGCCGTCATGCTGGACGGGACCTGCGCGTTCGAGGTGCTGCCAAGGGACGCCGGTTTCCACATCTGGTGGACCGCTTATGCCGGGATGCCAAATGAGCGGCGCATCGCGGGGCCGCTGGATCAGGTCCGCGACAAGATCATTGCGACACGCGCAGAGGCCCGCGCGGCGCATGGGTGGATCATGGATATCTACCTGCTGCGCCGCTAGAAGCTTTGGTCTAAAGCTCTTCGAGCCGTTGCAGGATCGGGCAATCAGGGCGATCGTCGCCAGCGCATTCATGCACCAGATGCGTCAACGTATGACGAATATCCTGAAGGTCCGCGATCTTGCTTTCGATCTGCGCCAGATGTTGCTGTGCGATGGCACGGACATCCGCGCTGGCGCGGTCCTGATTGTCCCAAAGCGCCAGCAAGTCGCGACAGTTTTCAATCGTGAACCCCAAGGTGCGCGCGCGCCCCAGAAAGGTCAGCTTGTGCACGTCACTGTCGCAAAAGCTGCGATAGCCATTGGTATCCCGCGCTGGTGTGATCAACCCGATGTCTTCGTAATAGCGAATGGTCTTGGCAGGCAGGCCCGCGCGTTTTGACACGTCACCGATGTTCATAGACGTCTCCTTTCGTTGAATTAGGTGGTTGCAGCCGCGGCGACCCACCGCAGGCGCAACGCATTAAACAGGACAAACACGCTTGAGAGTGCCATCGCAGCGGCAGCAAGCACCGGCGACAACAGCACACCGAATAGCGGGTACAGAATACCTGCGGCGACAGGGATCAGCAGCACGTTATATCCAAAGGCCCAGAACAGGTTCTGACGGATATTGCGCATCGTGTGCTGGCTGATGTGCAGCGCGTTGACCACACCTTGCAGATCGCCCGACATCAGCACCACGTCGGCTGCTTCAATCGCGACATCGGTGCCGGTGCCAATGGCAATGCCCACGTTGACACCGGCCAGCGCGGGCGCGTCATTGATGCCATCCCCGACAAAGGCGACCTTGTGCCCTCCATCTTGCAGTTTCTGAAGCGCTGCGACTTTGCCCTCGGGCAGGACTTCGGCGACCACAGTGTCGATCCCCAATGTGCGCGCGATTGCCTGTGCCGTTGCCTTGTTGTCACCGGTGATCATGGCGATTTTCAGCCCCGCGTCGTGCAACGCCTTGAGCGCTTTGGGCGTTGTCTCTTTGATCGGGTCGGCAACACCGATCATCGCAACCAGTTCCCCGTCAACAGCGGCGAACAGCGGCGTCTTGCCGTTGGCACCCCATGCGGCCGACCGCCCCTCTGCGGCCGCAAGAGAGACCCCTTCGAGGGTCATAAACCTGTCCGCCCCGACCAGCACGCTATGGCCTTCGACCTCGGCGCGAACGCCCTGGCCCGTCTGGGACGTAAAGGATGTGACCTGCGCCAGCGACAGCTCCTCTGCCTCGGCATGGCGGATGATGGCGGTGGCGATCGGGTGCTCTGACTTGGCCTCGACAGAGGCGACAAGCCGCAAGGCATCGGACCGGGTCCAACCGTTGAAGACGTCCAGATCGGTCACCTCCGGGCGTCCGGCGGTCAGCGTCCCTGTCTTGTCGAGCGCGATGGTATCCACCTCTGCCAAGGTCTGCAGCGCATCCCCCTTGCGAAACAGCACGCCCAGCTCGGCACCTCGTCCCGTGCCGACCATGATAGAGGTCGGCGTTGCCAGACCCATCGCGCAAGGGCAGGCAATAATCAGCACGGCAACGCTGGCCACCAGCGCGAACCCCAACGATGGCTGCGGCCCGACGGCCAGCCAGATCAGGAAAGTCGCTGCCGCAATCGCCATGACCGCGGGCACGAACCACATGGTGATGCGGTTGACCAAATCCTGAACCGGCAGCTTCGCGCCTTGGGCATCTTCGACCATGCGCACGATCTGCGACAAAGTCGTATCCGCACCGACATGGGTCGCGCGGTAAACCAAAGCGCCAGTGCCGTTTACCGTCCCGCCGACAACGTTTGTATCCGCTTCTTTTTCCACCGGTATAGGTTCGCCGGTGATCATGCTTTCGTCCACAAACGACGTGCCGCTGGTGACGGTCCCGTCCACCGCGATCTTTTCCCCTGGACGCGCATGGATCAGATCCCCGACGACAATCTCATCGATCTCTATCTCGGCCACTTGCCCCCACCGCTCTACACGCGCGGTTTTAGGGCGCAGGCCGATCAGTTTGCGAATGGCCTGGCCTGTCTGGCCCTTGGCGCGTGCTTCAAGCGTGCGCCCCAGCAAGATCAACGTGACAATCATCGCTGCGGCCTCGAAATAGACAGCCTGCGCGCCAGCGGGCAGCACCTGCGGCGCAAACAACGCGACGGTCGAAAAGCCCCAGGCCGCTGTGGCACCGAGAAAGACCAGCGAATTCATATCAGGCGTGCGTTTCAACAGCGCCGGAACACCGGTGACAAAGAAGCGCCGCCCGGGCCACGCCAGCACGATGGTGGTCAGAACGAACTGGATCGACCAGCTGAGCTGCTGACCAACTGTGGTCATCACCCAATGATGAAACGCCGGGATCATATGCCCGCCCATTTCCAGCACAAACACCGGGAGAGTCAGCGCTGCGGCCAAAAGCGTCATGCGTTTCAGATGCGCCGCTTCTTCTATCTTGCGGTCGGGTGGTGACGCCATCGAGGCGTCTTTGACAGGGGTGGCAGGGTAGCCGGCGGCTTGTGCGGCTTGCACAATTGCGGTGTCCGCGTCCGCGGTCAATGTGTGTACCACGGCTTCTTCGCGGGCCAGATTGACAGAGACGTCGACAACGCCGGGCACCGCAGCCAGGGCGCGTTCGACCCGACCGACGCAGGAAGCGCAGGACATGTTTTCAATGGCATAGCGCCGGTTTTGCACTGTGGCAGGGTACCCCGCGGTGTCCAGTGCAGCAACGACAGCCTTGGGATCAAACCCCGATGTCACCTGCAATGCTGCCGTCTCAGAGGCAAGGTTCACGCGGGCTTCCTGCACACCATCGACGCGGCCAAGCGCCGCCTCGACCCGCCCCACGCAAGAGGCGCAATTCATGCCGCTTATCTCAAGATTGATCGCAACTACATCGCCCATTCTCAGCCTCCTCAGAGTGTGTTGCCCCTCAGATAGGACTTCCAGTCACTGGAGGGTCAAGCGGTAAAATTTAATTTAATTCATATTGTTCAGAATTCGCCGCTTTTCCGCGGGGCGTTTAACGATTTCGAAACGGATAGGCCCGATCTTCACTGCAAAGCGATATACGGAGGGTGCGTATCGACGGATGACAACAAAAACATTGGTTATCAAAGGCAAAGGCGGGTTGGGAAACCGCATATTGTCTGCAGTTTCGGGCTTGGTTTACGCTGACTTATCCGGGCGTACACCCGTGATTGACTGGCGCGACGGCAGCTATGCTCCACTTGGTATAAACGCCTATCCGTTGCTGTTCCAATCCCCGATCACAGGTGAAATCGTTGATGAACATTCAGACATATGCCCCGCGATCTGGACCGGCAAACTGCATCGCCAACCGCAGGATATGATCGACGCCTATATGCCCCAATCCCATTCAAACCCCTGGGGGTATCGCAGGCTATGTGTTGATCTAAAGCGATTAGACCACCCTCAGGAAACGGCCGTCTACTGGTCCTACCTGCCCAAGCTGGCACGTATGCAGCATCACTTGCGCCGTGACCCTCGCTTTGCCCACAGGGGGGAGCGTGAAATTCTGGCCGACTACCTGGGGCGCTACTTTACCCCCAATGCGCGGGTGCGCAGAGCGCTGTCGCAGATGCGCCGCGCGTCAAAGAGGCCCAGTATCGGCGTACACATCAGATTTACGGATCGCAAAATCCCGCTTCGCCCCGTACTGGCGACGCTGCGACGGCTAACATCATGCCACCCGGATGCGATCATCTTTCTTGCCACAGACAACGCGCAGATCGAGCAACGTCTGACACGTGAATTCGACAAAGTAATGACCCACCCGAAACGGCTGGACGCCTCGGGCCATCGCTTGCACGGGCCGGATACAACCTGCGATCGGCAACGCGAAGCAGAGAATGCGTTGATCGACATGTGGCAATTGTCGCGCTGCGATCATCTCATCTATTCGCACCGTTCTACCTTTTCTGTGACATCCGCCTGTTTGGGGTGTTTTTCAAAGGTACATACTCATGATGTCGAACGGTTTTCAATACGGCTGTGGGCGAAGGACCTTTTGCAGCGCTATGCCTAATCATACCCCTGTAGCCAAAGTTTTCGTGCAGTCCAAACCGCCGCCCAATGCGCTGCCCGCGCCCGCCGGTCGGCCCTGTTCGACGCTATTAGGGGCCGCGTGGCCAGATACCGCGTCGCAGACCAAAGCCACATCAAGAAGATCCCCGCGCCCCTATGCGATTTGGGCCAGTGATCGCGGATCAAAGATGCGCGCGATGTCATCACTGCAATGGCCTTTGCCTCTGTGCGCGATGTGGAGGCCCCAACATGGTGTACGATCTGCGCATTTGGCGTGATCATCGGGTGGTACCCGAAAGCCCGTGCGCGCAGACACAGATCGGCATCCTCGCCATACATGAAATACTTGGGGCTGAACCCGCCCAACCGGCGCCAAAGTGAAGCTTCGATCAGCAAGAAGCATCCGACGACGATGTCCACCTGCCGCACGGTGTCGCGCGCCCAGCCACCATAAGCTTCAGGGTTAAAAAACCTGTTCTTCGTCAAAGCTGTGCTGACCCCGGTCGCCTTAAAGAGTAGGCTTACCAATGTGGGCCGCGCCCAGCATGACGCGATGTTCAACGCGCCGTTCGCAAAAACAGTCCGGCCGCCCCAGATTCCAGCCTTCGGATAAAGTCGCGCAAAGTCGATCAGGCGATCAATCGCCTCGTCCTGCAATTCTGTATCGGGGTTGAGCAAAAGCACGTAGTCAGATGCGCAATCTAGCGCAGCCAAGTTATTGCCACGCGCAAAGCCAAGGTTCTGCGGCGCTCGAATCAGCTGTACCTGCGGAAACGCAGAAGCAATTGCATCCGCAGAACCATCTGAAGACGCATTATCCAAGACGACACAGTCAAAACGCGTTGCGTGGGTATGTTGGTACAACGTTTCGAGCGCCTTTAACGTCATGATGCGCGTATTATAGCTAACGATCACGACGGTTAACGTGACTGGTGCGGACGACGACGCTACGCCGGCCTGCGCCATCGTCAGCATCCCGTTGCGCGAAATACCACGCACGCTGTCGCTTTTAATATTCGTAAGTCCTGTTTTATTGAAAGCGAAGCAAAATACTGCTCGTCAAAATGAGCGCGTTCGACAAATTTCGATCTATTGCGTGCAGAAACCTGCCAGTTCCCGCTGATTCCCGGCCGCAGACGGTAATAGCTTTTTCCACAATACAATACTTGTTGAGACACCAGCATGGGTCGCGGGCCAACCAAACTCATATCGCCGCTGAGCACGTTCAAAATTTGAGGAAGTTCATCCAGCGATGTGCAGCGCAAGAAGCGCCCCAGTTTTGTCACTCTAGGATCGAGGCACAGTTTGTGGCTGCGCTGCCATTCTGATTGCGCTGCGGGATTTTTCGCCAAATATGCGTTAAGGTAGCCCGGATCATGAGGCCGCATGGTGCGCAGCTTCCACATCCGAAAAATCTGCCCATTTCTGCCGACACGTTCCTGAGCAAAGAATGGATTAAGCCCAGATCCCGCGACCAAGCCTGCCAGTAACGCGATCATAGAAAACGCGATCGGGAACAGCAGTAGACATAAAAGGAGGTCAAAGCAGCGCTTCCCGTAGCGCTGATATAGGTCCGACCGCACATATAAGTGCGGCCTGGTTTGCATATGATGATCACGCTGTTTTTGAAGTAAATTACTTTGATACATCTGAAACTCCTTCGTCGGCGTGCGCCAGGGAAAAATCGATGCATCAAAGCGTATGGGAGCAGGCTTACTGCTGGGTTAAGAATACATGTTCAATTTGAGCTATTGTGTAGAAAGAGGGGCGCACTGCCGCTCGAAGGAAAACGTTGTGAGGTAAACACAAACTGTTGAGAGTGTCCGATCTTCTGTGTAATTGCGATCTGGTCCATGCTTCCTGAGAGGAGCAAGGACGATGACCATATCCAAGGAACTGCTGGACGAACTACTGAAGGGCTGCGAGCGGCCTGAAGATCTGCTTGGCGATGCCGGGCTAATGAAAGAGCTCAAGATCAAGCTGATGGAGCGAATGCTCGGTGCTGAGTTGACGTCACATTTGGGCTATGAAGACGGCAAGGATGCCCCGCCTGATCAGACCAACCGTCGCAACGGGTCATCCGCCAAGAGATTGAAGGGGCAAGACGGCGAACTGCCTATCGCTGTGCCACGGGACCGGGACGGT
>NZ_FNJD01000018.1 GCF_900103185.1 Sulfitobacter litoralis | reverse complement strand
GTCCGGCAAAGCAGCAGCGGGTTCCTCAATCGCAACCGGAACAAAAGACACGCCGTCCAGGTTCGGCAAGACCAACTTGCCATCCCGGGCCATCCGACGCCATTCAGACAAATGATTGGGGCGCATCCCATATCGCCGCGCAACGGCGTTCACTGTCGCCCCATCAACAAGGGTCTCGGCCACGATCCGGGCCTTAACTTCTTCAGGCCAACGGCGGCACCTCCGACGGCTACCGCCCGCATCCGTGAGAACCTCAATCGTACAATCCATGGAGAAACTCCCTCAAATCCATGAAGCACGGACTCGCAGAATACACGCGTCATCGGAAGGTGGGGTCTAAACAGCGGTTACGGTTGGATCTGGGGGTTATCGATCTTTTGGGGGAAGGTTTCATTGATAAAAATCGCCGGAAGAAAACTCCGATTGTCCCGGTCACCGGCCCAATGGCGCGAATTCTTGCTCGTCTGATGGATGCATACGGTGATGACTTTCTTATTCGATCTTCAAATAAACCCCTCGCAGTTGGGTCTCGAAATTGGACGCAAATGATACAGCGTCTCGTTGAAAGGTCGGGTATTGATAAGGACCTTAAAATAGGTGAAGTGCCAGCTAACTGGTATTCGATCCGCCGCACATTTGCTGATTGGCTTGATGAGCGGGTTAGCGACGCCGCTATCTCGGCAGTAATGGGACACTTCGATATTTCGGCTCGAACAAGGCGCCAGCTATTTGACGCTGGGAGTCCAACGACAGATCTATATAAGAGCACGAAACTTCATCCGGTACTCGAAGTAGCAGATGTTCTGGAGCGCGAATGGTGGCCTTCTATTCAGCCATATACGAGTGTAGATCTAAGTTCTGACAGTGATTCACTGATGTGAACTGATGTAACGCAAGAGGCTCAGACTATATAAACAAGGGCTAATCAATCAAAGGTGATACACGTGCATGACGTTCAGATCACGCGCGAAAGCCCGAACTACCGCATCGGGTAAGTCCCTATTATCAGAGGCGTAATCTACGTGACCCAAGCATGACCCCCGGCGCGCGCATCTCTGCCGCCATCGAGATTTTGAACACAATGGCGGATGGTGTTCCGGCAGAGCAAGCCTTGACCCGTTGGGCCCGTGGCAGCCGCTATGCAGGGTCCAAGGACCGGGCAGCGGTACGCGATCACGTGTTCGATGTCTTGCGGCAACGGCGCTTGGCGGCGCACTTGGGGGCTGGCGAAACAGGCCGGGCCCTGATGATTGGTGTGCTGCGAGCGCAAGGGGTCGACCTTGGGCCCCTGTTCAACGGGCAGGGCCACGCGCCGCTACCGCTCTCTGAAGACGAGGCGACTGTGGCCGATGCGCGAAGCGATCCAGCGGTTTTATGGAACCTGCCGGATTGGATCATACCCCTGTTTCAGGCATCGTTGGGGGCGCGGGCCGATACGGTTGCGCAGGCCCTCCAGTCGCGGGCCCCGATTTCTGTACGGGTGAATACGGCGCAGGCGTCGGTGGCCAATGTGGCTCAGGCGCTGGCAGAGGCCGGGATCGAAACGCGCGCCAATGATTTGTGCGAAACGGCCCTGACAGTGACTGCCGGAGAACGAAAACTTCGTAATTCTGACAGTTACTTGCACGGTGATGTTGAACTTCAGGACGCAGCCAGCCAAGCGGTTGTTGCGGCGCTGCCTGCCGGCACCCGTATGCTTGATTATTGCGCCGGTGGCGGTGGCAAGGCACTGGCGATGGCAGCGCGTCGCGATGTTTCGGTTTTTGCCCACGACATCGACCCGCGCCGGATGATTGATCTGCCTGCGCGTGCCGAACGCGCAGGTGCAACCGTTAAGCAGTTGGAAACGGACGCGCTTGAAGGGGCAGCGCCTTATGATGTTGTGCTGTGTGACGCGCCTTGTTCCGGTAGCGGTTCATGGCGTCGATCGCCCGAAGGGAAATGGACATTTACAGCCAGCCGTCTGGAGGAATTGACACATATCCAGGACAAAATTCTGGATCATGCGGCGACCTTAACTGCTGAAACGGGCGCTTTAGCCTATGCTACGTGTTCTGTTCTGCAATCGGAGAACGAGGACCGTGCGGCTGCATTCGTGGCACGCAATTCGGGGTGGAAGCAGGTTTTTTCACAGCGATTTGAGGTGGATAGTCAGGGAGATGGATTTTTCACCGCACATTTCAAGCGTGTTTGATCTAGCGCGAGATCAACTTTGGCGTGTTATTTTCTTTGACCTGACCCCGAATTAACAGCACATTAACCTTCATACGCCTAGATGGACGTGGTTCCACAGGTTGGGGAGAATGTGTTGGCGAAATATGGGGCGGTTCGTGAAATATTTTTTGGTAAACGTCCGCTATTGCTTTTAGCTTTTGTGGTTTCCGCAGCCCTTCTAAGTCTCATCGCCCCCGCGCGCTCTCTTGCGATGGTGTTACAGGCCACCAGTGCCGCGGTGGCGATCGCAGTGTTTGTTAAATGCGTTGATGCGGCGCTGCGCCAGAGCCAGAAAAAAAGGCACCGTAGCGCCGCCACGGCAACGATTGCCGAAGACCCGCACCCCTGCGTTTTGACCACCGTAGCTGGCGAGATCATCACGCAGAACACCGCTGCAATAGAAGCGTTTAACCGGCCCATGCCGGCGCTGGTATCTGATCTTTTTGTGACGCTTTTTGCCGATCCCGTTGCGCTGACTGCACGGTTGGCTCTGCGGGCTTCCGATACAGGCGCCGCAAAGGACGACATCACCACACGGGACGGCACCATGCGTTTGTCAGTCCACCGCGTTGGCGCGGATCTGCTGTGGCGGCTTGAAACATTGTATAGCGCAAGCGATGCGGGTGTCGGGACCAAAGGCTATGCGTTGCCGATGGTAATGGTCAGTCAGGCAGACGTCATTTTGTTTATGAATGCCGCCGCGCGCGCAATGGTGGGCAAACGTGTGACCGCGCTAAGCCAGATCGTCGGGGCGCTGCCGTCTAGCGCGGGTAAACTGGTGACGGTGCAGACCGCGACGGGGCCCCTGTGTATGACGATCACCGAGATGCCAGCGTCGGCCAACCGGCGGGCGCTGTATTTCCTGCCACATGGTGACGACGGGTACAAAGAGACCGGGTGGTCCGCACTCCAGCAGATTCCGATACCGTTGATAAAGGTGGCCCCGCGAGGAGAGGTGATATCCTTCAATGATCCCGCGCAACGACTGGTTGGGACAGAATTATCCAAAGGGACCGCCCTGTCAGACCTTATGGAGGGGTTAGGCCGTTCACTCGGAGGCTGGTTACAAGATACGCTCGACGGGCGTCTGCCGCAAAAGCCCGAATTTTTGCGCCTAAAGCGGAGTGACAAGGAGATTTTTGTTCAGGTACGTCTGAGCCTGATCTCCGAAGGCGGCGCGCCGGCACTGATCGCCGTCCTTCACGATGCGACAGAATTAAAGTCGCTCGAAGCGCAGTTTACCCAAAGCCAGAAAATGCAGGCAATTGGCCAACTCGCCGGTGGTGTAGCGCATGACTTTAACAATCTGCTCACTGCGATTTCAGGTCACTGTGATTTGCTGTTGCTTCGGCATGACCCCAGTGACCGCGATTATAGTGATCTGGTTCAAATCGACCAAAACGCGAACCGCGCGGCCGCGCTGGTAGGGCAACTGCTCGCCTTTTCGCGCAAACAGACACTGCGCCCTGAAACCGTGAATATGCGTGATACCTTGGCGGATCTTACCCATCTGCTGAACCGTCTCGTTGGCGAGACGGTGACCTTGACGCTAAGCCACGATCCCATTTTGCAACCGATAAGGGCGGACAAAAGGCAGCTCGAGCAGGTGTTGATGAACCTGATCGTCAACGCCCGCGATGCGATGCCGGCGGGCGGGGAAATCAAGGTAACGACCGAAAATACTCAGCTTACTGAGTCGTTTACCCGCGACCGGGTGACGGTGCCCGCCGGAAAATATGTGACAGTACAAGTCGCGGACGAAGGTGAAGGCATTGCGCCGGACCGTTTGCCCAAAGTGTTCGAACCATTCTACACAACCAAACGGACGGGCG
Source organism: Sulfitobacter litoralis (assembly GCF_900103185.1). Classification (GTDB taxonomy): domain Bacteria; phylum Pseudomonadota; class Alphaproteobacteria; order Rhodobacterales; family Rhodobacteraceae; genus Sulfitobacter; species Sulfitobacter litoralis. The sequence goes on along the minus strand of NZ_FNJD01000018.1, from coordinate 72,194 downwards.
AGGGGACGGGGCTGGGGCTGTCGACGGCTTACGGAATCGTCAAGCAGTCTGGCGGCTATATCTTTATTGATACCGTGGTGGGGAAAGGCACAATATTTACCCTTTATTTCCCTTGTCACACCAACGCAATCGACCCGCCAAAGCCACTGAAAGAGTCTCCACCCCTTACGGGGGGCAAGCGGGATGACGGGACCGTTTTGCTTGTCGAAGACGAAGCGCCTGTCCGCGCTTTCGCCAGCCGCGCACTGCGCATGCGTGGATATACCGTGCTGGAGGCGGATTCAGCGGAAATGGCGCTCAAGACTCTCGAGGATGAGGCGCTGACCGTCGATGTGTTTGTGACAGATGTGATCATGCCCGGGATGGATGGCCCGACTTGGGTACGCGAGGCGCTGAAAGAACGACCGGGCGTGCCGGTTGTCTTTGTATCAGGCTACGCCGAAGACAGCTTTGGGGACGCTCAAATGACGATACCGAATTCGGTGTTTCTGCCCAAGCCGTTTTCTCTGGTAGAGCTGACGAATACCGTGAACAGTCAAATGCAGTAAACTACCGCTATTTCAGGAAATCGAGTCGTAGAGTTCGAATTCTTGTTCGAATTTACGCTTAAGCCGTTGCTCTACGTCCTGTGATAGGTGCAAATCCATACGAGGAGAGACATTCTCGGATTTGAGGTCTAGCTTCACATCGAGCCGGTCCTCAAGAAATGATTTCAACCGATCCTGATTTTCATATTTGAAATAATGGGTTATACCTGTCCCATTCGGTTGCGACGCCATGAAGTTTGACTGGCTTCCCACATCGGCGAACCCCGGTTTCTTACCTTTCATATAGGCGAGAACGAACTCGTCAAAACTGACGTCGAAGGTCGCATTAGGTTTGCCCTGCATGAATGGGCGCCGGCGATAGCGATACCAGCTGCCCAGCCAGCTGACCGGCTCGCGCATGACCGCCATCAGTTCCAGTTCTGCGTCACAGACTTTCAGAAACATGGGGCGGATGAACCGATTGTAGCGATAGACCGGCGCATGTTTCAGCATTGGCGGCTCCGATATGACCATATCGGCACGGGGGGCGAGCGCGGTTTCATAGGCAGTCGTGCCGGTTTTTGGGACCGACAGGAAAGCAAGGCGTTCTTTAAAGAAAACAAGCACTTGAAAGAATACCTTTGGTCAGAAATCTAAATTATTCAGCATATCAATAGAATGTTAATCAGTTCGCGAAATAGATGAAAGGGCAAACAATTACATTGTAATGTTCTCATTTTAGTCCCATATGGAACATAGAAAGAACATCAAGATGGTCGGGGCATGATGATTGCGGCTCGCAGACCACTGTGACAGTAAGAGGATAACCTATCATGGCAACGGCAGATCTTTTGACTATGGACAACAAGAAACAAGCTGAAAAGCAAAAGGCCCTAGACAGCGCACTGGCACAGATTGAACGCCAGTTCGGTAAAGGGTCGATCATGAAACTTGGGGCCGAAGGGGCCATTCAGGACATCAAGGCAAGCTCGACCGGGTCTTTGGGTCTGGACATCGCGCTTGGCATTGGCGGTTTGCCCATGGGGCGGATCATCGAGATTTACGGCCCGGAATCTTCGGGTAAAACGACGCTCACGCTGCACTGCGTCGCAGAGCAGCAGAAAAGTGGCGGCGTTTGTGCCTTTGTGGACGCTGAGCACGCGCTTGATCCCCAATACGCGCGCAAACTGGGCGTCGATATTGACGAGTTGCTGATTTCCCAGCCCGATACTGGTGAACAGGCGCTCGAGATCACCGATACGCTGGTTCGGTCCGGTGCGGTGAATATGGTGGTGGTCGATTCCGTCGCCGCGCTGACGCCAAAGTCCGAGTTGGAAGGCGATATGGGCGACAGCTCGGTTGGGGTGCAGGCCCGTCTGATGAGCCAAGCGATGCGCAAGCTCACCGGTTCGATCTCGCGGTCCAATTGTATGGTTATCTTCATTAACCAGATCCGGATGAAGATCGGCGTTATGTTTGGCTCGCCGGAAACGACAACGGGCGGCAACGCACTCAAATTCTATTCCTCCGTCCGTCTGGATATCCGCCGCATCGGCGCGCTGAAAGATCGCGACGAAGTGGTCGGCAACGCCACACGGGTCAAGGTCGTCAAGAACAAGGTCGCGGCACCGTTCAAGCAGGTCGAGTTTGACATCATGTACGGCGAAGGCATCTCTAAGATGGGCGAGCTGTTGGATCTGGGGGTCAAGGCCGGCGTGGTCGATAAATCGGGCTCGTGGTTCAGCTATGGCGACGAACGGATCGGGCAGGGGCGTGAAAATGCCAAGACCTTCTTGAAGGAAAACACCGCCATGGCCAATGACATCGAGGACAAGATCCGCGCCGCTCATGGGCTGGATTTTGCTGGATCAGGTAACGACGACGCGGACATTTTAGAAGCTTAACGCGTTCACCACAGAGGTTAGAAATGGCGTGCCCCAGTGGCGCGCCTTTTTTCGTAGGGGCTGCCTGTGGACAGTGGTGTGTCGCGCAGGTATTCGGAGGTAATTGTTTTTGCCCCTCGAAAGGCCCCGCATATGAAGACGCTTAACGATATCCGCTCGACCTTCCTTGGTTATTTTGAAAAGCAGGGTCACTCGATCCAGCCGTCCAGCCCGTTGGTGCCACGGAACGATCCTACTTTGATGTTCGCGAATTCGGGCATGGTGCAGTTCAAGAACCTGTTCACCGGCGTCGAAACCCGCGACTATTCTCGGGCGACAACCGCACAAAAATGCGTGCGCGCCGGGGGCAAACATAATGATCTGGATAACGTCGGCTATACCGCGCGGCACCATACGTTCTTTGAAATGTTGGGCAACTTCAGCTTTGGTGACTATTTCAAAGCCGAAGCTATCGCCTTTTCCTGGGAGCTAATCACCAAGGAACTGGGAATCGACCCAAACCGGCTTTATGTCACTATTTATCACACGGATGATGAAGCCGCAGAGATCTGGAAAAAAGTCGCGGGATTGCCCGACGACCGGATCATCCGCATCGCAACGGATGATAATTTCTGGATGATGGGGCCGACAGGCCCTTGCGGCCCTTGCTCCGAGATTTTCTACGATCATGGCGATCACATCTGGGGTGGTCCTCCCGGATCGCCAGAGGAAGACGGTGACCGGTTTGTCGAGATCTGGAACCTCGTATTCATGCAATACGAGCAGTTCGAGGATGGCAGCCGCAAGGCATTACCGAACCAATCCATCGACACAGGCATGGGGATCGAACGGGTTGCGGCGTTGCTGCAAGGCACCAACGACAACTATGCAACCGACCTGATGCGCAACCTGATCGAGGCGAGCGCAAATGCCTCTAGTTCAGACCCCGACGGACCGGGCAAAACCCACCACCGTGTGATCGCGGATCACCTGCGTTCGACGTCCTTCTTGATCGCGGACGGGGTGATGCCTTCAAATGACGGACGGGGCTATGTGCTCCGGCGGATCATGCGTCGCGCGATGCGTCACGCGCATCTTCTTGGTCTGAAAGACCCGCTGATGCACCGCCTGGTGCCGGAACTGGTGCGCCAGATGGGCGGGGCCTACCCCGAATTGGGGCAGGCGCAGTCGCTGATCACAGAGACACTGCTGCTCGAAGAAACCCGTTTCAAGCAGACGCTGGACCGCGGTCTGAAGCTGTTGGATGACGAATTGAAAGACCTGCCTGCCGGTGCCGATCTGTCCGGCGAGGCCGCGTTCAAACTCTATGACACGTACGGTTTCCCCGTCGATCTGACGCAGGATGCCCTGCGCGAACAGGATCGCAAGGTCGATCTGGACGGCTTTAATGCTGCGATGGATGCGCAAAAGGCCAAAGCACGCGCGGCGTGGTCCGGCTCGGGCGAAGCGGCGGATGCGACCGTATGGTTCGACGTGGCTGAAAAATCCGGCACCACCGACTTTTTGGGCTATGACACCGAAACCGCCGAAGGGCAGATCGCCGCCTTGATTCAAGATGGGGCGCAAGTCGCCGAGGTCAAACAGGGTGACAGCGTTCAAATCGCGTTGAACCAAACACCGTTTTACGCCGAAAGCGGCGGTCAGGTCGGGGACACCGGCACGATCAAAACCGACAGCGGCTTGGTCACTGTAACGGACACTCGCAAGACGGCTGGTGTGTTTATCCATATCGGCGAGGTGACCGAGGGAACGTTAAAAACCTCTCAGGCTGCGGTGCTGGATGTTGATCACGCACGTCGGACATCGATCCGTGCGAACCACTCTGCCACCCACCTGCTGAACGAAGCGTTGCGCAACACGCTTGGGGATCACGTTATGCAGCGTGGCTCGCTGAATGCGGCGGATCGTCTGCGTTTTGACTACAGCCACAACCACCCGATGACAGCCGATCAGTTGGCCGCGGTCGAGGATGAGGTCAACAGCTACATCCGCCAGAACACCGGCGTCGAGACCCGGATCATGACCCCGGACGACGCCCGCGAGATGGGGGCACAGGCTCTTTTTGGCGAGAAATACGGCGATGAGGTCCGCGTTGTTTCAATGGGCCGAGAGGCCGGATCGGGCAAAGGCGTGGACAAGCAGACCTATTCGCTCGAACTTTGCGGTGGTACCCATGTGCGCCAGACCGGCGACATCGGGGTATTTGTTCTGCTCGGCGACAGCTCCAGCAGCTCGGGCATTCGCCGGATCGAGGCGTTGACCGGCACCGAAGCGTTGAAATGGCTGCGCACGCAAGAAACCGCCCTTTCGCGCGTTGCAGCTGAGCTCAAGACGTCCACCGTGGATGTGCCGGACCGTGTGCGCGCGCTACTGGATGAGCGCCGTGCGCTTGCCAATGAGGTCGCCCAACTGCGCCGTGAATTGGCCATGTCCGGCGGCGGAAACGCGGGTACCGCGGCTCCGCGTGACGTGGGTGGGATCAAGTTTATCGCTCAGGTTCTCAATGGCGTGACGGGCAAGGACCTTCCTGCGCTCATCGATGAACACAAGGCCAAACTCGGGTCGGGTGCCGTGCTACTGATAGCGGATGCCGATGGTAAAGCCGCCGTTGCTGCAGGTGTCACACCCGATCTGGCCGCCACGCTATCAGCGGTGGATATCGTCAAGACAGTTGTCGCCGAACTCGGCGGTAAAGGCGGCGGAGGTCGTCCTGAGATGGCTCAGGGTGGCGCGAAAGATATCGCAAACGCCGAGGCAGCAATTGCCGCGGCTGAAAATGTTCTGAAAGGATAAACCCCATGCCTGCTCTCTGGATCGCTCATGTCACCGTCACCGACGAAGACGCCTATGGTAAATATGCCAAGCTCGCTGGCCCCGCTATCGCGGCGCATGGCGGCAGCTTTTTGGCCCGTGGGGGCCGGTTCGTCCAGCTTGAAGGCAAAGAACGCCCGCGCAACGTCGTGGCCCGTTTTGCGTCAGTCGAAGATGCGGTAGAGTGCTATAACTCCGACGCCTACCAAGAGGCGCTGAACCATGCCAAGGACGCCTCAGAACGCGAACTGATGGTCGTCGAAATCGACGGCTAAAGCCTAGGTTGAACCTCTGTCGGCGGGCCAAACCGGGCCGCCGACCACACCAAATCTCCCCCCAACATCGCTAGACATAAAAAAAGCAGGGCCGAAACAGCCCCGCTTTCCAAATGGTATTAAATCCTGGGGTCTGGGGCAAAGCCCCAGTCCAGAAATCGCTCAGCTTAGGCTGATTTCGCCATCCGCTTCCGCTCATGCGGGTCCAGATAACGCTTGCGCAGCCGGATTGCGTTTGGTGTCACTTCAACCAATTCGTCGTCATCGATATACGCAATGGCCTCTTCGAGGCTCAGCGTGACGGGTGTGGTTAGACGAACGGCTTCATCGGTGCCCGACGCACGCACGTTGGTCAGCTTCTTGCCTTTCAACGGGTTCACTTCAAGATCGTTTTCACGGCTGTGTTCGCCGATGATCATGCCGGTGTAGACGTCAGCCTGCGCGCCGATCATCATCTTGCCGCGTTCTTCGAGGTTCCACAGGGCGAACGCAACCGAGGTCCCGTTTTCCATCGAGATTAGAACGCCAGCGCGACGGCCAGGAATCGTGCCTTTGTGCGGCGCCCAGGAATGGAAGACGCGGTTAATAACGCCTGTACCGCGCGTGTCGGTCAAGAATTCGCCGTGGTACCCGATTAGGCCGCGCGAAGGCACATGGGCCACGATGCGGGTTTTACCGGCACCGGCAGGCTTCATCTCTACCAGTTCACCCTTGCGCACACCGGTGATCTTTTCGATGACCGCGCCGGAATATTCATCATCCACATCGATAGTGGCTTCCTCGATAGGCTCGTGGCGGACGCCATCGATATCTTGGAACAGAACCTGCGGGCGGGAGATCGAAAGCTCGAACCCTTCGCGGCGCATGTTCTCGATCAGAACGCCCATTTGCAATTCGCCACGACCGGCAACCTCAAAGGCGTCGCCGCCGGGAGTGTCGGAGATCTTGATCGCAACGTTGGATTCGGCTTCCTTCATCAGGCGCTCGCGGATCACGCGCGACTGAACTTTCTTGCCATCACGACCGGCCAACGGGCTGTCGTTGATGCCGAAGGTCACGGTGATGGTGGGCGGATCGATCGGCTGGGCCGGGATCGCTTCGGAAACAGAGGTTTCGGCCAGCGTATCGGCCACTGTCGCCTTGGACATACCGGCGATGGATACGATGTCGCCCGCTTCAGCCAGTTCTATGGCAGTTTGCTCAAGCCCGCGGAAGGCGAGGATCTTGGTGCACCGGAAGTTTTCGATCAGCGTACCGTCGCGCGACATGGCTTTGATGCTCTGTCCCGCTTTCAACGTGCCGGTTTCAACACGCCCGGTCAGCAAACGGCCCAGAAACGGGTCACCGCCAAGGGTGGTGGCAAGCATGGTGAACGGCTTGTCAGTATTTTCGATTTGCTTTGGCGCGGGAACATGCTCGAGCACCAGTTTGAACAAAGCGTTAAGATCTTTGCGCGGTCCATCCAGCTCCATATCGGCCCAGCCGGAACGACCCGAGGCGTACATGTGTGGGAATTCGAGCTGTTCATCTGTGGCATCAAGGCTGGCGAACAGATCAAAGCATTCGTCCAACGCGCGGTCAGGCTCGGCGTCTGCCTTGTCGACTTTGTTCAGCACAACGATAGGGCGCAGGCCCAGTTTCAGCGCCTTGGAGGTCACGAATTTCGTTTGTGGCATCGGGCCTTCTGCGGCGTCCACGAGCAGGACAACACCGTCTACCATCGACAGGATGCGTTCAACTTCGCCACCAAAGTCGGCGTGGCCTGGGGTGTCGACGATGTTGATACGTGTGTTGTTCCAGACAACCGACGTCGGTTTCGCGAAGATCGTGATGCCGCGTTCGCGCTCCAGATCGTTGCTGTCCATCGCGCGCTCGGTCGTCGCCTGGTTTTCACGATAGGTGCCGGATTGTTTCAGAAGCTCGTCGACCAGCGTCGTTTTGCCGTGGTCAACGTGAGCGATGATTGCGATATTTCGCATGTCCATTGGGGTATGCCTTTGATACGGGAGGGGGCCGCGCACGCTCTCGCACCGCAGCATTTGGGCAGCGCTTAACGCGATACGCCACAGAAAGCTAGCCCTAAAGGATGTCAGCCGTCGGTGCTTGTGTCTTCTGTGCTGTCTTTGTGGTCGCGGTAGTCCCGAACGGGTAGCGGTTCGTTAAAGGTCAGGGTGCGATAGGGGAAGGGTATCTCGATTCCCGCATCATCCAGCGCCCTTTTTACGGCAGCAACGACTTTGTCGCGGCTGCTGCGGATGTCGATGGGGCGCGAACCTGTCCACCAAGTGACCTCGAAGTTGATTGAACTGTCGGCGAATTCCTGCGCAAAGATTTCAACGTCGCGCACATCATCGCGCACCGCATCCACGCCGCGCACCGCTTGGGCAATCACCTCGCGCGCAGCATCTACGTCTTCGCCGTAAGCCACGCCGCAGATCACGGTGGTTCGACGCACATCGCGGGCAGTGCGGATGGTGACGGGATTTTTAAAGAACATTGCGTTTGGGGCGACGACAAGCTGCCCGTCGGTCTGGCGCACATGGGTATCGCGGATCGTGATTTCTTCGACCTGACCTTCAAACCCCTCGCATTCAATGTAATCCTCGACAGAAAAAGGTTCGCGGATCAGCAGTAATATCCCTGCTAGGAAGTTCTCGAACACATCCTTAAAGGCAAAGCCGATGGCCACACCGCCCACACCCAATGCAGTCAGCGCCTTGCCGGGGGTGATGGTGGGAAAGGCGATGGTGACGGCGATTAACACGCCAAACAGCCACATCCCCACGATAATCAGCATCATGATGACATCGACAAGCGACCGACGCATACGGGCGCGGCGCAGCACGCCCGGCACGATAGCCTGCACAATGCGAACGACGACCCAGAGAAAACAAAGGAAAACAATCGACAAAATAAGTTGCGGCAGCACGCTCCAGAACCCGACGGCGTACCCTTCAAGCTGGTTGCGCAAAGGGTCGGGCAGGGTGCCCCAAACGGAGCTTAAAGAATCGAGCATGAGGCACTTTCGGTGGTTGCGTCATACGCTAACGCCTGAATGCGGTGCCGGGTTCCCGAGCGGGGTCGCTTAATGGGTGGAGCTGTTGGAAAATAGATGAATGACCAGCACGCCGCTGATGATCATCGACAGGCCCAAAACGGCCGCAAGGTCGAGCTTTTGACCGAACACGATATAGCCGATGCCCGCGATACACACGATACCCAGCCCCGACCAGATCGCATAGACAATGCCCACCGGCATCACCTTGAGCGTCAGCCCCATCAGGTAAAAGGAGACCGCATAGCACACGACGACCGCGACAGACGGCCATAAACGCGTAAATTGTTGCGAGGCTTGCAGCGCGCTGGTGCCCAGGGTTTCGGTCACGATGGCGATCATCAGCCAGAAATAATGCATATCACCGTGCCCCCAATGCTGGTTTCCGACCCAGTCCTGAGACGGGCGCGGGCCGGTGTCAAGAGCCGGCGGGTCAGGTGGCGATGTAGCGGTCGCGGCGGTGGTTGAAGGTTATGATCAGGTTCAGCACCAGTGCGCCAAGCAGCGAATAGCCCACGACAGAGGCTGGAAACAGGAACAAGGCGACGGAAAAGATCAGTGCGTCCGTGATCAGTTGTACCCATCCCGCCTTGAACCCCGTGGTGTCTTGAACCAACAGCGCGATCACGCCCAAACCTCCAAGCGACCCATTATGTCGGAACATCGCCAGCAGCCCCAACCCGACCAAGGCACCAAATATCATCGCTGCGAGGGCCGGGCTCAGCGACTGGATCGCAAACCCGTAGGGCAGAAATTCGGTGACAACGGACAGCATGGTGACCGAGATCAGCGATTTGATCGTAAATTCCGCCCCGAGGCGTTTGTAGGCGATGAAGTAGAACGGCAGGTTGATCAAAAAGAACACCACGCCGAAGGAATACCCCGTGAGGTAGGCGATGATCACCGCCAAGCCCGCCGTCTGACCGGTAATTAGTCCGGCAGAGGTCAAAACGAAGATTCCGATACCGCACAAAAATACCCCGAGGCTTAGGCCTTGGACATCATCAAGCGAGCTATGGTGGAGGGGATCAGCATATGTCATATCGTGCAGATAGGGCAGCTATGTTGACCTGTCTAGGGGTGCTGCAGTGCAGAATAATAATTTCCCCCGTTACATCGCGTCACGCAGGGTCCGCTGCACAGAAAAAGGGCCACCCGTTCAGGATGGCCCTTGTCTTAAGCGGTTGGCTTATTGCGCGCTCAGCGCCTTGTTCAGGTTCTCGTCGACTTTTTCGAGGAATCCCATTGTGGTTAGCCAGCCTTGGTCGGGGCCGACCAGCAGGGCCAGGTCTTTGGTCATAGAACCTGATTCCACCGTATCCACGACCGTCTTTTCCAAGGTTTCGGCAAAGCGGATCAGTTCGGCGTTATCATCCAGTTTACCGCGATGCTTGATCCCGCCCGTCCACGCATAGATAGACGCAATGGAATTGGTCGAGGTTTCCTCGCCCTTCTGATGTTGGCGGTAATGGCGGGTGACAGTGCCGTGGGCGGCTTCTGCCTCTACGGTCTGGCCATCGGGGGTCATCAGCACGGATGTCATCAACCCGAGCGAGCCGAACCCCTGCGCGACGGTGTCCGACTGCACGTCGCCGTCGTAGTTCTTGCAGGCCCAGACATAGCCGCCGTTCCACTTCATCGCGCAGGCGACCATGTCGTCAATCAGACGGTGTTCATAGGTAATGCCCGCGGCTTTGAATTTATCTTCGAACTCGGTCTCGTAGATGTGCTGGAACAGCTCAAGGAAACGGCCGTCATACTGCTTGAGGATCGTGTTCTTGGTGCTCAGGTAGACCGGCCAGCCAAGGTTCAAACCGTAGTTCAGCGAGGCGCGGGCGAAATCGATGATGGATTTATCAAGGTTGTACATCCCCATCACGACACCGGCGTCGGGGGCGTCGAAAAGCTCGCGCTCGATCTCTGTCCCGTCCTCGCCGACGAATTTCAACGTTAGCTTGCCCTTGCCGGGAAATTTAAAATCGGTCGCTTTATACTGGTCGCCATAGGCATGACGGCCCACGACAATCGGCTTGGTCCAGCCGGGCACAAGGCGGGGGACGTTCTTGCAGATGATCGGCTGGCGGAAGATCACGCCGCCCAGAATGTTACGGATCGTCCCGTTAGGAGAGCGCCACATCTCTTTCAGGCCGAACTCCTCGACCCGAGCCTCGTCAGGGGTGATGGTCGCGCATTTGACGCCAACGCCGTGTTCCTTGATCGCGTGGGCCGCGTCTATGGTGATCTGGTCGTTGGTCTCGTCGCGGACCTCCATCCCTAGATCGTAGTATTTCAGATCCACGTCGAGATAGGGCAGGATCAGCTTTTTCTTGATGAAATCCCACATGATGCGGGTCATTTCATCACCGTCGAGCTCAACGATCGGGTTTTCCACTTTGATCTTGGTCATCGTCTGCGGTCCTTTGAGGTGAAACTGTTCTCCTCATAGACTATTCAAGCACCAATGCCTAGTCGGTATGCAATGGTATACTGAAAAAGGGATGTGGTGTCTGCCAAATATCAAAGCGCTGCAGCAGGGTTGTGATGCAAAGGAAAGAGGTCGGGTACCTAATGGCAGAGGGTGCTAGCCGCGGGCCGCGAACCAGGCAGAGACGCGGGCGCGTGCGAATTCCCACAAGCCCGGCGCGCCGGTCTTGATCTTGCTGCCCACCTTTTCCACGAACTGCGCTTCGGTGACGTTGTATTCGACCCAACTGCCCCCGCCCGCGGCAAGGTTCTGCATGGGCGGCTGGAACCTGTCGAGCGACTTTGCAAAGCGGGCCGTGGGGGATTTGTTCGCTTCAAACTCTTCCCATGTGGCGCGAAGATCGTCGCGTAAATCGTTGGGAAGAAGGCCAAATATTCGGTCAGCGGCAAGCTGTTCCTGGGCCTCCATATCGGCCGCATCGTAGCTGCCAAAGATCGGGTTGTCGCCTGCGTCAATCTCGACGAGGTCATGCAGGATCAACATTTTGATGACGCGGGTGATGTCGACGCCTTCGCCCGCCTGATCCGCTAGCACCAGTGCATAAAGCGTCAGGTGCCAACTGTGTTCAGCCGAATTTTCCGCCCGCGAGGCATCGCATAAAAGCGTGCCGCGTGTGACCGACTTGAGCTTGTCTGCTTCGTTAAGGAAGGCAATCTGTTGCTCTAGTCTGGTGGTCATACGTCAGCTTTCTTTTGCGCGGTGCGCGGCGAGCGCCTTGGCGATAAAGTCACGCCCCTGTGCGGCAGAAAGCCGCGTACGGATCGCTGTGACAAAGGCTTCTTCCATGGTCTGCGACCACGCGCCCAGAACAGCAGCGACTTCCATAAAAAGCCGCTCCTGTCCGGTTTCGCGTTGTACTGCCAGACATTCTTCGGCCAGTTGATTGGCCAGATCGACGACTGTCTGATCCGCCATTAACGGGTCGTTTCCGTGAGGCGACGCTTCACATAGTCGGTGGTCGACGTAATGAGCGTATCCATATGCGGCTCTTCAAAGAAGTGGCCGGCACCCTCGACTTCTTGGTGGGTGATGGTGATGCCCTTTTGCTCGTGCAGTTTGTTCACGAGGTTCACGGTATCAGCTGGCGGTGCTACGCGGTCAGCCGTCCCATTGATCACCAGACCGGAAGCCGGGCAGGGTGCGAGGAAGCTGAAGTCATACATGTTCGCAGGCGGTGCGACAGAGATGAAACCCGTGATTTCGGGACGGCGCATCAGCAATTGCATGCCGATCCATGCGCCGAACGAGAAACCCGCAACCCAGCAGTGCTTGGAGTTGTTGTTCATCGACTGCAGGTAATCCAGCGCTGACGCTGCATCAGAGAGTTCACCGACGCCTTGATCGTATTCGCCTTGGCTTCGGCCCACGCCGCGGAAGTTGAAGCGCAAAACGGTGAAACCCATATTGTAGAAGGCATAGTGCATATTATACACGACCTTATGGTTCATCGTCCCGCCGAATTGTGGGTGTGGGTGAAGCAGAATAGCGATTGGCGCGTCGCGTTCTTTTTGTGGATGGTAGCGGCCTTCGAGGCGGCCTTCGGGTCCGGGAAAAATAACCTCGGGCATGAGCGTCCCTGCTTGGGGTTCTAAGTGCAGCGGAATAGTTGACGAATTCGCTAAGGCAGTTTAGAACGGTTCTAACTTGTGTGATCCCAGCTTTAAGGTGGGTCAGACATTGCGTTTAGGCATTTCATGCGTCCTCGTCAATCAAACAGGCGCCTATGGGAAAGGGAACTCTGCGATGAAGCTGTCTACCAAGGGGCGGTATGCCATGGTCGCACTGGCTGATATAGCGTTGCAGCCTGCAGACCGCCTGGTCAATCTGGGCGATATCGCGGCGCGTCAGTCCATTTCCCTGCCGTATCTAGAACAGCTTTTCGTAAAACTGCGCCGGGCCGAGCTGGTGGCATCGGTGCGTGGCCCCGGCGGCGGCTATCGTTTGGCGCGACCAGCGGCGAATATCCGCGTCGTCGACATTCTGGCGGCGGTCGACGAAAAGGTCGACGCGATGCATGTGGGGGCAGGTGCCTCTGGCGGGTCATCGGGCAGTCGTGCGCAATCCTTGACCAATCGTTTGTGGGAAGGGCTCAGTGCGCAGGTCTATGTTTTCTTGCACCAGACGCGGCTGTCCGATGTCGTGGCCAATGAGCTTGCCCCCTGTCCGGCGGTGCCGAACCTCTTTGCCATCGTGGACGAGGCCGACACGGAATGAGGGACGCTGTTCCTCACGCTCCCTGGGATTTGGGACCATTTGGAAGCTGATATGAGAACCTATCTGGATCATAACGCGACCACCCCGCTGAGGGCAGAGGCGCGCGCGGCGATGTTGGCGGCGATGGATGTGGCGGGCAACCCGTCGAGCGTCCATGCCGAAGGGCGTGCGGCCAAGATGATGGTTGAAAAGGCACGCGGGCAGGTGGCGGCTTTGGTCGGCTGCGATGTGTCGGAAGTGATCTTTACCAGCGGTGCCACCGAAGCGATCGCGGGGGTGGTGCAGGACGCGGGCAATGTCGCCGGCGCAGCCGTGGAGCATGAAGCGGTGCGCATCTGGTGCCCTGAGGCCGAGCAATTGCCTGTGGGTCACAATGGTCACGTGGATTTGAACGCGCTACCGGATGGAGCCTTGGCGGGCAAAACGCTGTTTTTGCAACGTGCCAATAGCGAGACAGGGGTGTTGCAGCCGGAAAGCCTGTTGACCGAGCTGTCGCGTTTGGGCGCGTCGCCTGCAAGCGTGTTCCGTGACGCGGTGCAAGCGGCCGGTAAGTTGTCGGATCTGGGGCGCTGGCGCTCGGATGTCGGGCGCCATACGTCATTGGCTGTCTCGGCCCATAAGCTGGGCGGTCCCAAGGGCATCGGCGCGCTGATCGCGGGGCCCGAATATACGCCCGGATTGATGCAGCCGATGTTGCGCGGAGGCGGGCAAGAATTGGGACGTCGTGCGGGGACAGAGAATGTCATAGGCATCGCCGGATTTGGTGCCGCTTGCGCTGCCGCGGCGCAGGATTTGGCGGATGGCGTCTGGGAACGGGTTGCAGACCTTAGAAATGTTCTAGAGAAGGCTCTTGAGGCTGCGTCAAAGAAGACTATTTTCGTTGGGAAAGACGTGGCGCGTTTGCCGAACACCTCTTGCTTTATCACGCCCGGGTGGCGCGGTGAGACGCAGGTGATGCAGATGGACCTTGCAGGCTTTGCGATCAGCGCGGGGTCTGCGTGCTCTAGCGGCAAGGTGGCGACAAGTCGGGTGTTGACGGCCATGGGCTTTGACGACGCTGAGGCATCCTGTGCCGTGCGCGTATCGCTTGGGCCGGACACCACAGAAGAACAGGTCTTGCGTTTTGCAGACGCCTGGACCGCGAAATTGAAGAAACACGAGGCGCGGGCCGCTTGATGCGCACCGCCAGTTGAAGGATGAAAAGCATGGATAGCACTTTGGTCAAGGATGACCCGAACACCGGCGTTAAAGAGGGCGTTGATCAGGACACCGTGGATGCCGTGCGCGAAGTCGGCGGTGCCTATAAATATGGGTGGTCCACAGATATCGAGATGGACTATGCCCCGCTGGGTCTGAACCCCGATATCGTCAAACTGATTTCGGAAAAGAATGAAGAGCCCGAGTGGATGCTGGAATGGCGTCTGGCGGCCTATGAGCGCTGGTTGACCAAGAAAGAGCCGAACTGGGCGATGGTGGACTATCCTGAAATCGACTTTCAGAACCAGTATTACTATGCGCGTCCCAAATCCATGGCGGTCAAGCCCAAGTCCCTGGACGACGTAGATCCTAAGCTGCTCGAGACCTACAAGAAGCTGGGTATCCCCTTGAAAGAGCAAGCCATTCTGGCGGGCGTCGAGGGTGCAGAAAACATGGGCGACGAACCTCGCAAGGTTGCTGTGGACGCCGTGTTCGATTCCGTTTCCGTCGGGACCACCTTTCAGGACGAGCTGAAGAAAGCGGGCGTAATTTTCTGCTCCATCTCTGAGGCGATCCGCGAGCACCCGGAACTGGTCAAGAAATACCTTGGCTCGGTCGTGCCGGTGAATGATAACTTTTATGCGACGTTGAACTCGGCCGTTTTCTCTGACGGGTCGTTTGTTTACGTGCCACCGGGCGTGCGCTGCCCGATGGAACTGTCGACCTATTTCCGTATCAATGCGGAAAACACTGGCCAGTTCGAGCGCACGTTGATCATTGCCGACAAGGGGTCCTATGTCTCCTACCTTGAAGGCTGTACCGCGCCGCAGCGGGACGAAAGCCAGCTGCACGCCGCGGTGGTTGAGATCATCATCGAAGAAGACGCCGAGGTGAAATATTCGACCGTTCAGAACTGGTATCCCGGTGACGAGAACGGCAAGGGCGGGATCTATAACTTTGTGACCAAGCGTGCCGATTGCCGTGGTGACCGTGCCAAGGTGATGTGGACGCAGGTTGAAACCGGTTCGGCTGTGACGTGGAAATACCCGTCGTGCATCCTGCGCGGCGATGACAGCCAAGGCGAGTTCTATTCCATCGCGATCGCCAACAATATGCAGCAGGCCGATACCGGCACCAAGATGATCCACCTGGGCAAGCGCACCAAGTCGCGCATCGTGTCCAAGGGGATTTCGGCGGGCAAGGCGCAGAACACGTATCGCGGGTTGGTCACCATGCACCCCAAAGCCAAGGAATCGCGCAACTATACGCAATGTGACAGCTTGCTGATCGGCGACCAGTGCGGTGCCCACACGGTGCCGTATATCGAGGTCAAGAATAACAGCAGCCGCGTAGAGCACGAGGCAACCACATCCAAGGTGGATGACGATCAGCTGTTCTATTGCCGTTCGCGCGGGATGGACGAGGAAGAGGCGGTGGCCTTGGTCGTCAACGGTTTCTGCAAAGACGTGCTTCAGGCACTGCCGATGGAGTTCGCAATGGAAGCGCAGGCGCTGGTTGCGATCTCTCTTGAAGGGTCCGTGGGGTAATCGCGATGATGCGCAAACTGACATGGGATGTGACCATCGCCGCCTTGGTTTTCTGGGTGCTGATGGCTCTGGTTCGGGGCGGCGGGCTGACGCTCGCCGCGTTTGAGGACACGTTCTTTCAGATGCTGATCTTTGCGATGATCTATGCCGCGATCCGTGTAGCGCTTTTGGTGCTGCGCAAGGGGGATGACACATGATCATTGCCGTGTACGAGGACGCAGCAAGCTGATGCAACTATCGGCTGACACCATTCCCTTGCGCCTGCACTGGTGGAAGGCGGTCCCGAATTTCGGGGACGCCATCAGCCCTGTGGTGCTGGCCCATGTCTCGGGCCGGCCTGTGGAGCATGCTGGTGTGCGCAAGGCCGATGTCTGGGCGATCGGATCGCTGTTGCAGGTGGTAAAGCGCAACTTTAGCGAGGCGCAGGATCATCGGCCGGTGATCTGGGGGGCAGGATTGTTGCATCCGGTGCAGGGCACAGGGTTTACCGACCATGTGGATATAGCGCTGGTACGCGGACCGATTACCGCCGCGTTGCTGGGCTTGGAGTTGTCCGAGTTTGGCGATCCGGGATTGTTGATCAATGCCGTTTGGCCGCACAAACGGGCACCGAACGGCAGGATCGGTATCGTGCCGCACCACTCGCTGATTGATGATCCCATGCTTCAAACGCTTGTCGCCAGCGATACACGATATCAACTGATCGATCCACGCGGCGATGCGCAGGCGGTCTGCGACGCGATTGCAACATGCGATCATGTATTTGCATCATCCCTGCACGGGTTGATTGTGGCCGATGCCTATGGCGTGCCCAACAGTTGGTTGGCCCCGGCGGGGCAGTCACGGTTGAAGTACCTCGACTATGCAGCTTCCGTCGGTCGGCCGATGCAGGCCCCGATGCAGATCGAAGATATCCCCACAGCGGTTCTACCCGATCCGCTGTCACCGCTTTCCTATCAGGCGGGCATAGATGCCTGCCGAACCGCCCTTTATGCGCGTTTTCCCAAAGCCTTACAGGCAGGGAGAGCGGCATGAAATCTTACACCGATGACGGCCCCTTGGCGGGGTTTTCATTCACTCAATTCACTGTCATTGCAGCGCCAAAGCGCAAGAAAAGGAACCTCCCATGCTGAGCATCAAAGGCCTGAAGGTCAAACTGGAAGAAGAAGATAAGCAAATCCTGAAGGGTGTCGATCTGGAAGTCGAAGCCGGTAAGGTTCACGCGATCATGGGGCCGAACGGTTCCGGTAAATCCACGCTGTCCTATGTGCTGTCCGGCAAAGGCGGCTACGAGGTCACAGAAGGCTCCGCGCATCTGGGTGACATTGACCTGCTGGACCTCGAGCCAGAAGAGCGTGCCGCCGCAGGCCTGTTCCTTGCGTTCCAGTATCCCGTTGAAATCCCCGGCGTCGGCAACATGACTTTCCTGCGGACGGCTGTGAACGCACAGCGCAAGGCCCGTGGCGAAGAAGAAATGTCAGCGGCAGAGTTCCTCAAGGTTGTGCGCGCCCGTGCCAAAGAGCTGAAGATCGATGCAGAGATGCTGAAACGTCCCGTCAACATGGGCTTCTCCGGTGGCGAGAAAAAGCGGAATGAAATCCTGCAAATGGCGATGCTCGAGCCAAAGATGTGCATCTTGGACGAAACAGACTCCGGTTTGGACGTCGACGCGATGAAACTGGTTGCCGACGGCGTGAACGCGCTGCGCACCGAAGGGCGCGGCTTCCTCGTGATCACCCACTACCAGCGTCTGCTGGACCACATCAAACCCGACGTTGTGCACATTATGGCTGACGGTCGGATCATCAAAACTGGTGGTCCCGAGCTGGCGCTTGAAGTTGAAAACAACGGGTATGCCGACATCCTGTCCGAGGTGGCGTAATGGCCGAAGCAGCGACACAACAAACCCCGACCGAGGCGTTGATCGCCACGTTGGATCTGCCCCAAGGGGGCTGGTCCGATGCGGCACGCAAAGACGCACTATCGCGGCTGCAACAGGCAGGTCTGCCGGAGCGTCGTGACGAATACTGGAAATACACCCGCCCTGATACGCTGACCCAGCCGCAGGCTGTCTCTGCCGCGGTGCGCGCGTCGGAAGACGTGGCTCTGTTTGATCAGATCGACCGGCTCAAGCTGGTGTTCGTTGACGGTGTGTTCGATGCAGATGCGTCGGACGATCTGACGCTTGAGGGCATCACCATCGAACGGCTGGCCCAAGCGAACGCTGACCTGCATTGGGCGCGTGATCTTTATGGGACGCTGGAAAAGAACGGTCAGACGCCTGTGGCGCGCCCCTTGGCAGCGCTGAACACGGCGTTTGCCGCGGATGGCGTGTTGATCCATGTGACAGACAAAGTCTCCAAGCCGGTGAACATCGTTTATCGCCGGACCTCCGAGACCGCTGATGTCATGCTGCACAACGTCATTAAGCTGGATGCCGGTGCTGAATTCACGCTGCTGGAGAACGGCCCTGTGGCTGCGCGCTTTAACGGTGTGCTCGAAGTCGAGGTCGGCGACAACGCTGCGTTCCACCATGTGCGCGCCCAAGGGCGTGACCATGAACAACGCGCAGCAACGCATATCTTTACCCGTCTGGGGACTGAATCCGCGTTCAAATCCTTTACGCTGACCGCCAATGGCGTGATGACGCGCAACGATTGCGTGATCGAACTGACGGGTGATGATGCTGCTGCCCATGTGGCGGGGGCCTGTGTGGGCGACGGGGGTGATTTCCACCACGACGACACGGTGTTCATCACCCATGATGCGGTGAACTGCGAAAGCCGTCAGGTCTTCAAAAAGGTTCTGCGTAACGGGGCAACCGGCGTGTTCCAAGGCAAGATTTTGGTCAAGAAAGACGCGCAAAAGACCGATGGCTATCAGATCAGCCAGTCGTTGCTGCTGGATGAAGATAGTCAGTTCCTCGCCAAGCCCGAGCTTGAAATCTACGCCGATGATGTGGCCTGTTCTCACGGCTCCACTTCGGGGGCAATCGACGAGGACGCGCTGTTTTATCTGCGCTCGCGTGGTGTACCGCATAACGTCGCGACCGATCTTCTGACCTTGTCGTTTTTGGCCGAGGCTGTCGAAGAGATCGAGGACGAAACTCTGCGCGAAGAGATCACCGCACGGCTTGCCGAGTGGCTTGAGCGGCACGCAGCCTGATGGCGGCGACACGCGATATCGTGGCCAGCTACCGCAACCCCGCCGCCGTTGTGCGGCGGTTGTTGGGGCAGGGCCCGCGGGAGGATCGCAACCTGATCTATCTGATGGTCGCGTGTCTGATCTTTTTCGTGGCCCAGACCCCGCGTCTGGCCCGCGAAGCCCATGTCAACGGCACCGAGCTGGACATGTTGCTGGGGGCGACCCTGATGGCATGGCTGTTCATCGCGCCGTTGATTTTCTATATGCTCGCGGCCGGCACGCAAATCATCCTCAAGGTGATGCGCGGTCGCCCGAGCGGGTATAGCACCCGTCTTGCGCTTTTCTGGGCCTTGCTGGCGTCCAGCCCCCTTGTGTTGCTGCACGGACTTACAGCAGGGTTCGTCGGCGAAGGGATCGAGCTGCGCATTGTCGGATTGATCTGGCTTTGCGTATTTTTATGGTTCTGGATCAGCGGCTTGCTGGTCGCATATCGGACACGCCCATGAACGCCCCTGACATACGATCGGTTCTGTCCGAGTTGGTCATTCTAAGCCTGCGCAACCCTCGCGCGGCGGCACAGCAGATTATTGGCTGGCGCCTTGATCGCAATGTATTGTGGACCGCGCTTGCGCTGGCGGCGGCGGTGAACACGCTGATTTTCTCGGTCAGCCTTGTGCTGCAGCCGACTCCAGGCATGCCCGCGTTCTTTACCAGTCCCTTGGCGATGTTCGTACTGCTGACAGGGGTCTTGGTGATCACCACGCACGGGCTGTTCTGGACAGGCCGCGCGCTTGGTGGTGACGGGAACCTTGGCGATATACTGGCATTGGTCGTGTTCTTGCAGGTCTTGCGCATTATTGCGCAAGTGGCAATTTTTCTGCTTATGTACATCTCTCCTGGTGTGTCGGTACTGGCATCACTGGGGACCGGGATCATCGGTCTTTGGATATTGGTGAACTTCATTGCCGCGGCATTCGACTTCACTGGTTTGGGCAAGGCGATTGGCGTGTTGCTGATTGCTATGGCGGCTGTCGTTTTGGGGATGAGCCTGCTTCTTTCTATCGTGGGCATTGCTGCCCAAGGAGTGCTTCTTGATGTATGATGTAAACGCCATCCGCCGCGATTTTCCGATCCTGTCCCGTGAAGTGAACGGCAAGCCGCTGGTCTATCTCGACAATGGTGCATCGGCGCAGAAGCCGCAGGTCGTGATTGATGCGATCAGCCGCTCGTACAGCCATGAATATTCCAATGTTCACCGCGGCTTGCACTATCTTTCTAATCTGGCGACCGACCAGTACGAATCCGTGCGCGGAACCGTTGCGCGGTTCTTAAACGTCGGGAACGAGGATCACGTCGTCTTCAACTCCGGCACGACAGAAGGGATCAATCTGGTCGCTTACGGTTGGGCCATGCCGAACCTGCAGGCGGGGGACGAGATTATCCTGTCGGTGATGGAGCATCACGCCAATATCGTGCCGTGGCATTTTCTGCGCGAACGCCAAGGCGTGGTGATCAAATGGGTAGATGTGGATGCGACCGGTGCGCTTGATCCCCAAGCCGTGATCGACGCCATCACCCCCAAGACCAAGCTCATTGCCGTGACGCAGGTGTCGAATGTTCTGGGCACGGTGGTGGACGTCAAGGCGATCACCGCAGGGGCCCATGCCAAAGGTGTGCCCGTCTTGGTTGACGGGTCGCAGGCGGCGGTGCACATGCCCGTGGACGTGCAGGATATCGGCTGCGATTTCTATGCGATCACCGGTCACAAGCTCTATGGTCCATCAGGGTCCGGCGCGATCTATATCCACCCCGACCGCATGGCCGAGATGCGCCCGTTTCTGGGCGGCGGCGATATGATCCGCGAAGTCACCAAAGACGGCATTATCTACAACGACACGCCGATGAGGTTCGAGGCGGGCACCCCCGGCATCGTGCAGACCATCGGCATGGGTGTCGGATTAGAATATATGATGAACGTCGGAATGGAGAATATTGCGGCCCATGAAGCATCCTTGCGTGACTATGCAGTGACCCGTCTGGCAGGATTGAACTGGTTGCAGGTTCAAGGCACCACGCCGGATAAGGCCGCGATCTTCAGCTTTACGCTGGACGGTGCGGCGCATGCGCATGATATCTCTACCATCTTGGACAAAAAGGGCGTTGCCGTACGGGCGGGGCAGCATTGTTGTGGGCCGCTCATGCAGCATCTGGGGCAGACCGCCACCTGCCGCGCCTCTTTCGGAATGTACAACACCAATGCTGAGATCGATACGCTGATTGAAGCGCTTGAATTGGCGCATGATCTCTTTGCGTGAAAATGAACTGATTTTGTAATTGCAGGGGGCGGGCAGTCTGGCTATACCGCCCCCATATGGTCCCATAGCTCAGCTGGATAGAGTGCTCGCCTCCGAAGCGAGAGGTCGCTGGTTCGAATCCAGCTGGGACCACCATCTCCTTTATTCCTGATATACTTACGAACTCGTTTCGGGCGTTATACCTGTGCGTTTTCCGGCAGGTCGCCACGGTGCTGAAGGGCAGATGCGTCCGTCGCATCGGGATCTGCTGCGTGGATAACCTTCACTTGGTGTGCCGCGATAGTGGCGTAGTCCATGTGAAATACCGAGCCTTGGCCGACTTCGCTTTCGTAAAAGATCTTACCCGACATCTGCCGGGCAAGCTGCTGCGAGATGTGCAGCCCCAGACCGGAGCCCTGCGTCGCGAATTGGCCGCCGTTTTTGACCTGCGCGAACCGGCCAAAGACCTGATCTTCCATCCCATCAGGAATACCACGCCCATTGTCTTTGATCGACAGGCGCACGTGGCCGTCAGAGACCGACAGCGCGCCTTCGACGATGCTGTCGGGATCAGAGAATTTGATCGCGTTCGAGACAAGGTTGTCGATGATCTGCCGAAGTGCGAAGGCGTCACCGGTGATAATCGCGGATTGATCACCCTTGGGCCGGACGAGCTTGATCCGCTGTTCGGCAGCGAACATTTGGTTTTCCTCGAGGCTGTCTTTTAAAAGGGCCCCCAGATCGACCGGCTGCTGATCAAGGCTAAGGGCGTCCCCATCGATTTTCTGGGACAAGAGAATGTTGTCGACCAGCCGAGACAGGCGCACACCGTTGCGCTGTGCGATTTCAAGCGGAGATCGTACGCGGTCGTCCATATCACCCAGGCGGCCACTGAGGGCGAGCGCCAAGCCCCCCTTGAGCGACGTCAGCGGCGTACGTAGCTCATGGCTGACAGCCGAGATGAATTCGTCCTTGGCACGATTGGCCTCATCCGCACGTAGCAACGCATTTTCGAGGGCGCGGGTGATGGCGATGCGGTCGGTAATGTCGACCAACGTGACGCTCCAGCCCAAAATGGTGCCGTCTGGGTCCAACGGGCTTTCGATCTCTTGGACCCGAGGATCATAGACGCGTTCGTCGATGGTCACGGATGCCTCGGTGGTCCTTAGGCTACGGGTATCGATAGTGGCGAGAAGGGCGGCGGCTTCGTCCTTAGGGACCTTGCAGAAGCCGCGTTTCTTTGCAGCTGTGTTCATCAAGACGACGTTTTTGTTATTATCCACAAGGACGACAGCTTCGCTCATGGTGTTGAACAAGACAGATTGCCCGACCGACGCCATATCCAACGTTTTGTTTGTGAGCAGCATAAACGTGAAGGCAAAGATACCGACGCTGAACATAAACGATGTCGGGTCCAGTCCGAAAATGGTGAAGCCAAGAAAGATATAGGCTGCATTTGCTGCAAGCGGGGTCATCGTTACGACGGCAAGCATCGTGAGCAGCGGCCACGCTGACCGGCGCGACCGCCTGAACCCCTTGTAAAGACCATAGTAGGTGGCACCAACAAAGGCATAGAGCACGGCCATAATGGCGTAGAACCCGGGCCCGTGGATGTAGTCGATCTGGCGCGCGCCTGGTGGGATCGTGGTCGCGTGATCGTAGACCAGCCCGTGATGTGTATTTGTCGCAGCAAAAGCAAAGGACAGCACAGGCGCGAGCACAAGTGCTGCAACAACCCGTTTTTTGCCAAGCCAGCTGGATTGATGGACGTAAGCGTAGACAAAGAAACACCACGCCACCGGCACCAGCGCGTTCCCGAGCCACGCGGCAACGCCTAACTTGTACTGACAATCAAAGGCCACCGCTGAGGCTTCTGCGCCAACGATAAGCAGCGTATAGATCATCGCAAAGAAGGTGAGCGCGTAGTAAAGCTTGCCACGAAAGCGCTGGACCCAAAGCATAGAAATCATGACGATCGCCGCAATAAGGCCGACACTGCCAGCCGCCCAAAAAACGGGCTGCGTGGTAATTCCCTCAAAGCATGTCATCATGGTTCCACCTACGGGTCGCGTCTTGCCATTTCATAGTAGCCACACAGTTGTGTTCATTTTTTGACCGAACTTGGACTGCCGGAATGCGCCATGTGAGGTGGTCGTTACCAGTGTCTAGGATAATACAAAGCCCTTTCGGCTTTGCGCCTAGATCATGCGTGCTTGAGGTATGCGGTCAACCTCTGATTGCCGGAAAAAAGCCTTTCGCCCCAAAAGAAAACCCCGCAAACCAGAGTTTGCGAGGTTTTTGTTCTTGGCGGTAGGGAGAATCCCCATTACCGGCGACGGCCCCCCTTGCGGCCCGCGCGTCCGCGACCCTCTTGGCCGGCCTTGGGCGCGACCTTGTTGAACTTGATCCATTCGGTGCCGTGGGGGTCACGGTCGAACAAGAAGTTAGCAGCACGGATCGCTTCCATCTCTTTGCCGGGGGTGGGTTTGGTCGATCCCATGCCAAGCAGCGTCACAAATGTCTCGTCGTCGATCTCGTCCGGCAGAATGATGCCCGCCGCGACCAGTTCGGCTTTCTTCTCGGCAATTTTTGTCGGGTTCACCGCCAGCGTGATCGGGTTCATGATCGCCGAGGTCATGCCAGCCCCCATCGCCATGGGCAGAAAGGCGTTGTTGATGCCGTGGCGGTTGGGCAGACCAAAGCTGATGTTTGACGCGCCGCAGGTGGTGTTCACACCCAGTTCCTCGCGCAGACGACGCACGAGGGTAAAAACCTGATGCCCTGCCGTCGCCATCGCCCCAATCGGCATCACCAGTGGATCAACCACAATGTCGTGGGCTGGAATGCCGAAATCTGCGGCGCGTTCAACGATCTTCTTGGCAACTTCAAACCGCACATCGGGATCTTCGGAGATGCCAGTGTCATCATTAGAGATCGCCACCACCGGCACGTTGTATTTCTTGACCAAAGGCAGCACCAGTTCCAGCCGCTCTTCTTCGCCTGTGACCGAATTCAGCAGCGGGCGGCCTTCGCAGGCCTCAAGACCCGCTTCCAACGCGCCAGGAACAGAGCTGTCGATACAGATCGGAATATCAACAGCGTTTTGCACGACGCGGATGAGCTCAGGCATCAGCATCGGTTCGACAAAGTTGTTGTCGGCGTAGCGCGGATCTTCGGCCATTTTATTCGAGAACACGGCACCGGAGTTCACGTCCAGGATATTTGCCCCTGCTGCGGCCTGTGCGATGGCGTCGGCCTCGACGCGGCTGAAATCGCCACGCTCCAGCTCTTCGGCGAGGATCTTGCGGCCGGTGGGGTTGATACGTTCCCCGATCACGCAGAAGGGCTCGTCAAAGCCGATGATTGCTGTTTTGGTTTTGGATTCGACGACGGTTCTGGTCATGGTGTTCAGTCTTTCCTTAGACGGAATTGGCTGGTTGCGCAGCAGGTCCGCCATTCTCGATGGCCCAGTTTGCATTCGTTTTGATCCCACCCAGCGGGAAGAAATGCACATGGGTAATGTTGAAATCTGGGTTGGCGGCTTTGTGGGCGGCCAGTTCGGTGATCACATCTGTCGGCTCGTAGGGCCACAGCAGTTTGGTAACGTCCATCGCGCGCTTTTGCAGCACCTTCAGTGACGGGCCGACCCCGCAGGCGATGGCGAATTTGATCAGGGTTTGCAGCTTGGCGGGGCCTGCAATGCCGATGTGGATCGGCAGGTCGATGCCCGCATGTTTCAGGCTCTCGGCCCATTCGATGATTGGCTGTGCCTCGAACGCAAACTGCGTGGCGATGGCCATTTTCGCGTCGGTCCGTTCGGAGAACCCCTGTTTCCAGCGCAGGGCATCGTCGACCCGCAGGCGGGTGCCGTCGGTGTCGATGTCACGGTTGCCTTCGGGGTGGCCTGCGATGTGCAGACGCTCAAACCCGTGTTTGTCAAACAGGCCCGTGTCCATCAGCTGCATGGAATCGCTGAAATCCCCGTGCGGTGTGGTGACGCCGCCGGCCAGCAGCAAGCCCTGCTTTACGTCAGCCTCGCCCTGATACATGGCGATCCAGTTTTCCAGCGTCGCGCGATCCTTGATGATGCGCGCGGGAAAGTGGGGCATGACCTTGTAGCCGTCGGCGTTCAGACGTGCTGCGGTGGCGACCATGTCTTCGATCGGGGTGCCATCGATATGCGCGATATAGACCCGTGTCCCCTCGGGCAGCAGATCGCGGAAGTCTTCGACCTTTTCCGCTGTGCGGGGCATCACCTCGATCGAATAGTCCTGCAAAAAGGCCGCGACCTCGGGAGTGGGCAATTCAAACGCTGGGGCTTCCTTGCGCCGGAAGTTCAAAAGGGACATGAGCATTTCTTTCATGAGGGGATCAACTTTTGCACCGGCAAGAGGCGGTCAGGCCCAGCCGTCATTGGCAATCAATGTCTTGATGCGGTCGCGGTCGTATTCGGCATCAATACGTACGACTTCGGCATCGGCCACGGCGTCGGGATCGCCGTCGACCGTATAGGGATCGGCCTTGCGCCATTCGGCAAGATAGGCATCGCTGTCATCCGCGCCGATTTTCATCGCGGCGCGGTCGATGGCCTGTTCAAACCGTTCGGGCAGCGGGCGCTTTGATCCGCGCCGGCCTTTGCCAACGATGACCTGTGCTGGAATATCACGCCAATAGACGATGGTAACTTCGGGCATGATTGATTCCTCTGCTGTGCTTGTTTTTCTTAGCGGCTGTTGATCTGTCCCCGACGCCATTTTTCGACATTCAAAACGGCGTCTGCGACGTGACGACATTACAGCGCGTCCGCGCCACAGGCGAGGGGGGCGGGGTGTCATAATTCTCAAGATGGTTGTGAGGCTGACGATAGGCTTGAGCGTGCCTGTTTTCAGGTTTCCCGCTTGCTCCTTGCCCGCAGAAACATTACCTTGGGGGTAACTCAATATGAAAGGCGCAATCATGGCGCCACAGCGTCCCAAAGGTGCGGGCGCGCTCGATGTACCGCCGGCTCTGAGCCCCGCGCCAGTTCCGCCCAGATCGACCGAACTTTATGCGGCCCTTGATCTGGGCACAAATAGTTGTCGCATGCTGATCGCACAGCCAAAAGGCAGCGGTTTCCATGTCGTCGATAGCTTCTCGAAGTCTGTCCAGCTTGGGGCAGGGCTTGAGAAAACCGGGCGATTGTCGCGCGGATCGATGACGCGTACCATTCAGGCATTGCGCATCTGCCAGCAAAAGCTGCGCCGTAACAAGGTGCGGCGTATGCGGCTTGTTGCGACCGAGGCGTGTCGTCGTGCCGCCAACGGTGCCGAATTTATGCAGCGTATCCAGCGCGAGACGGGGTTAAAACTTGATATCATCAAGCCCGAGGAAGAAGCGCAGCTTGCGGTAATTTCCTGCGCACCACTGGTGAACCGCAAAACCCACAACCTGCTGGTGGTGGACATTGGCGGCGGCTCGACCGAATTGGTCTGGATCGACATCTCCAAGGTGCCCAAAGCCGACCGTGCGCAGTCCATCATGCGGCTGCATGGCGGCTTCCATCAGGCGAAAACTGATGTGCCTGCCGCGCGTGTGGTCGATTGGATCAGTGTGCCGTTGGGTGTGGCGACTTTGCGCGACCAATTCTCTGATGTGGAAGACGACGCCGCGCGTTTCGCCTTGATGAGCTGGTTCTTCGAGGAGAACCTGACGGACTTTACCCCCTATCAATCCATTCAATCCCAGGATCGGTTCCAGATTGTTGGCACCTCGGGGACGGTCACCACTGTCGCTGCCAGTCATTTGGGTCTAAAGCGCTACGACCGGACCAAAGTGGACGGGCTTCGGATGACCTCGGCGCAGATCGACAAGGTGATCCATTCCTATCTTGCGATGGGGCCGGGTGGCCGGCGCGCCGATCCGCGTATCGGGTTGGACCGTCAGGCGTTGATCATGTCAGGGGCCGCGATTTTGCAGGCGTTGATGCGGTGCTGGCCGACAGATAGATTAAGTGTTGCAGACCGGGGTCTGCGCGAGGGGCTGTTATATGCCCAGATGAGCGCGGACGGCGTTTTGGAAGAAGGATTAGGCTGATGGCGAAAACTCCGACAGGCAAGACGCCAACGGGCGGTGCTGCGGGCGGGAAGACCCCCACAGGCAAGAACACATCGGGGCGCGGTCAACGTGACCTCAAGGTCAAGGTAAAGTCAGCACGCGGGCGCAAGCTGAGCTCGACCCGCTGGTTGCAGCGCCAATTAAACGACCCCTACGTTAAACGCGCCAATGCCGAAGGGTATCGCGGGCGTGCCGCCTATAAGATCATGGAACTGGACGACAAATACCGCTTTCTGGTGCCGGGTGCGCGGATTGTTGACCTGGGGGCAGCCCCTGGTGGCTGGTGTCAGGTCGCGGTGAAACGTTGCAATGTTCTGGGCGAAAAGAAGGGCAAGAACGTCGGCACGATTCTTGGGATCGACCTACAAGAGATGGAGCCGATTGCAGGCTGCGAATTGCACCAACTTGATTTCATGGAAGACGACGCAGACGAGATCGTCAAAGGCTGGTTGGGTGGCAAGGCCGATGTGGTGATGTCGGACATGGCGGCCTCAAGCTCGGGGCACAAACAGACTGACCACAACCGGATCATTGCCCTGTGCGAGGCTGCGGCTTACTTTGCCTTTGATGTGCTGGAAGACGGCGGCACCTTTGTCGCCAAAGTGCTGGCCGGCGGGGCGGAGGGCGATTTGCAGCAGCTGCTCAAGCGTCGGTTTGCCAAGGTCGCCAACATCAAGCCACCTGCCAGCCGGTCCGACAGTTCCGAGAAATTCGTGGTCGCCACCGGTTTCAAAGGGGCGCTACCCGAAGACCTAGAGAATCTGTAAACTCGCACCGCCCCAAGGCGCGCGGAATTATCAAATGTGCTGCGGCAGTTAGACGACTGCCGCATTTTTTTGTGCGGCGGATGCGGTTGCTCTCTTACATATTCGCGAAATGGACCTAAATTAAATCATCGTGCCGCAGCAAAGTTCAGTTGCTGCGACAAGAAGCGCTCATAAATCCGTATTTTTCCATCGCAATTTGCGAAAAGAGGGCTGGTCGTTTTGGCGTGGCTCATGACATAGTTGCGGCCATGTCTTTGTTCCTGATTATAGCCCTCCCGTTTCTTGGCGCCTTGCTGCCCGGCCTGATGTATCAGGCAGGCCGTCAAAGCTGCTTTTTGGTGACCTTTCTGGTGACGGCCTGCGCCGCGATCGGCCTTGCGACACACGCGCCGGCTGTTCTAGCGGGCGAGGTCGTGACCGCCAGCCTCACGTGGCTGCCGCAGCTGGGGTTGAACGTAAACCTCTTTCTCGATCCGTTGGGGTTTATGTTTGCGGGTCTGATCCTTGGGATCGGGATGTTGATCATCCTTTATGCGCGGTTCTACCTGTCGCGTGACGACAATATGGGCGCGTTCTTCACCTATCTACTGCTGTTCCAAGGCGCGATGGTCGGGATCGTTCTGTCTGACAACATCCTGATGTTGCTCATTTTCTGGGAGCTCACGTCCCTATCGTCCTTCCTGCTGATCGGGTTCTGGAAGCATCTTCCCGAAGGGCGCCAAGGCGCGCGGATGGCGTTGACCGTGACAGGTATGGGCGGTCTGGCGATGATCGGTGGCATGCTGCTGCTGGGGCAGATTGTGGGCAGCTATGATTTGACGGTGATCCTTGAAAATCGTGACCTTATTCAGGCGTCGCCGCTGTATATCCCCGCGCTGATCCTGATTCTGCTGGGGTGTTTCACCAAATCCGCGCAATTCCCGTTCCACTTCTGGCTGCCACACGCCATGGCCGCGCCGACGCCTGTGTCGGCCTATCTGCACTCTGCCACGATGGTGAAGGCGGGGCTGTTCTTGATGGCGCGGATGTGGCCGGTTCTGTCGGGCACGGAAATCTGGATCGTGTTGGTCTGCTCTGCCGGGTTGATCACGATGGTCCTTGGTGCGCTGATCGCGATCTTTAAAAACGACCTCAAGGCGCTGTTGGCATTTTCCACCGTGTCGCATCTGGGTTTGATCACGTTCCTGCTGGGCACTGGCACGTCCTTTGGCGCGATGGCGGCTGTATTTCACATTCTGAACCACGCGAGCTTTAAGGCGGCCTTGTTCATGAGCGCCGGTATTGTCGATCACGCGGTCCATACCCGCGACATGACCCGTTTGGGTGGGCTGCGCCGTTTGATGCCGATCACCTTTGCGATTGCAACGCTGGCCGCGTTGTCGATGGCGGGTATCCCGTTGCTGAACGGGTTCTTGTCAAAAGAGATGATGCTGGAAGAGGCGCTGCGCACAACGTTGTTCGGTTCGCCCTATCTGGTGGCGGCTGTGGCGACGCTGGGGGCATTGTTCTCCGCTGCGTATAGCTTCCGCTTTATCGCGCATACCTTCTTTGGCAAGGTCCGGAACGACTATCCGGCCAAGCCCCACGATCCCGAATTCGGTCTGTGGATTTCGCCCGCCTTGCTGATCATCCCCGTGATCGTGATCGGTGTGGCGCCGTTTCTGGCGGAACCTTTTGTTCGTACCGTGACGCAAGCCGTGATCGGCTCTGCTGCTGAAATGCCAAGCGAACATATCAAGCTGTGGCACGGGTTTGTGCCCGCTCTCGGGATGTCAGCGATTGCTGTGGTCGGTGGTTTGATCCTGCTGGCGGCGTGGAACCCGTTGGCGCGTCTTTGGGCCGCGACCCCGCGCCCCGAGGCGAAGGACATCTTTGATCGGATCATCGCAGGCGCTGTCGGACTCGCAAGCCTCGTATCGGAGCGTTTGCACAACGGGTCCTTCACCCGCTATGCCGCGATCTTTGTGACCGCCGTCGTCGCCATCGGGGCACACGCATGGTTCACCGGCACCGACGGCGCACCTACGCGCGAGATGCTGCCGATCACGCCGGTTGGATTTGCCGGCTGGCTGATGTTGATGATCGCAACGGGGTTCTTGGTCACGGTGCACCGCAACCGTCTGGCGGTTCTGATCCTGATGGGGATCATCGGCCTGATGGTATCCGTCGGGTTCAACTACTTCTCGGCCCCCGATCTTGCGCTCACCCAGATCTCGGTCGAGGTGGTGACGATCGTGCTGTTGTTGCTGGCATTGAACTTCATGCCCAACAGCACGCCTAAGGAAAGCACTGTTTTGCACCGCAGCCGCGATATCGTGGTGTCGGTTGTGGCAGGGCTGGCCGCGGCGGGCTTGATCTATTCGATCCTGATGTCGAATTTCCCGATTGCCTCTATCGCCGACTACCACCTTGCGAACTCCTACAAGGGCGGCGGCGGCACCAATGTGGTGAACGTGATCCTTGTAGACTTCCGTGGCTTTGACACCTTTGGCGAAATCATCGTGCTCGGGATTGCCGCGCTGGTGATCTATGCCCTGACAGAGGCGCTCTTGTCCGGCCCCGTGCGGGCACGTTTGCTGAACCGTGGCTATGAGGAAAAGCGCGCGGGCGACGCCCACCCGATGATGATGGTGGTGCTGACCCGTGTTTTGATGCCTGTCGTGTTGCTGGTCGGTGTCTATATCTTCCTGCGGGGGCACAATGAACCGGGCGGCGGGTTTGTCGCCGGTCTGATCGTGGCGATTGCGGTCGTGATGCAATATATGGCCAGCGGCTTTGCCTGGGCCGACAACCGCCAGCGCTATCCTTATCACGGCATCATCGGGGCAGGGGTGCTTTGCGCTGGCGTGACCGGCATCGGTGCGTGGTTTGCCGGTGCGCCTTTCCTATCCTCTGCTTTCGGCTATTTCCGCATCCCCCCAATGGAGAAATTTGAGCTGGCAACCGCGATGGGCTTTGACCTTGGGGTGTTCCTTGCGGTGGTCGGCGCGGTGATGCTGTCGCTTGAAAGCTTCTCGCGGCTGGGGCGTCGTGCAGGCATCGAGGAAAGTGAACACGCTATGGATATCGACCCGTCACGGGATGAACCGAAAACCGAGACGGAGACCTGATATGGAGCTTTTAGTCGCTTCCGCCATTGGCGTTCTCACTGCTGCCGGGGTCTATTTGATCCTGCGTCTGCGAACCTTTCCTGTGATCATCGGCACGTCGCTGGTCAGCTATGCGGTCAATGTTTTTCTCTTTGCCTCGGGCCGGTTGGCATTGAATGCCCCCCCGATCCTGCGGGACGGGGTAGAGGTTTATACCGATCCGCTTCCCCAAGCGCTGGTACTGACGGCAATTGTTATTTCCTTCGGGATGACAGCCGTGGTCGTGATGATCGCGGTCGGGTCCTACCTCAGCGCGGGCGATGATCTGGTGAACGACCCCGACACTCTGGCAGGAACCAAAAACGCCGAACCCTCACAGCGCGGAGGAGGCAAGGCATGACCCATTGGCTTATTCTTCCCATCGTTCTGCCGGCCATGTTGGCGGCTTTCATGGTATTGGCCGCACGCTATCATCTGTTGATCCAGCGCGTCTTGTCAGTGGCGGGCACGCTGGCGCTGCTGATGCTGGCGGTTGGATTGTTCTGGCAGGCCTCTGACGGCACGGTGAGCCTGTACCAGCTTGGCAATTGGGCCGCGCCTTTTGGCATTGTTCTGGTCGCGGATCGCCTGTCGACGTTGATGGTGCTGCTGACCTGTGTGCTTGCGGTACCGGTGTTGCTGTATGCGATCGGGTCGGGCTGGGATAATCGCGGGCGGCATTTCCATCCGCTGTTCCAGTTCCAGTTGATGGGGATCTTGGGCGCTTTCTTAACCGGTGATGCGTTCAACCTCTTTGTGTTTTTCGAAGTGCTGCTGATTGCGTCATACGGGTTGATGATCCATGCGGGCGGGCAGCGGCGTCTACGGGCGGGCACGCAATATGTGCTCTATAATCTTTTGGGCTCGACGCTATTCCTGTTCGCGCTTGGCACGATCTATGCAGAAACCGGCACGCTGAACATGGCGGATCTGGCAATGCGCGTGGCGACATTGGACGCAGCCGATGGCGCTGGTATTCGCGTCGCTGCAGTTCTGTTGCTGCTGGTCTTTGCGGTAAAAGCCGCGATCCTGCCGCTGCATTTCTGGCTGCCCGCCAGCTATGCCGAAGCACCGGCACCGGTGGCGGCACTATTTGCGATCATGACCAAGGTTGGCGCTTACTGTATCATCCGTTTCTACACGCTGGTCTTCCCTCCTGACCTTGAGATCACGCAAGGACTGTTTGACGTCTGGCTGATGCCTGCGGCGTTGCTGACCGTGGCGCTTGGGATGGCGGGCGTGTTGGGCGCGAAGCGGACCGACCGGATGGTCGCCTTTTCGGTGATCGGATCCATGGGAATGTTGCTGGCTGCCGTGTCGGTCTTTACCCCCGCAGGGATTTCCGCCGCACTCTATTATGCGATCCATTCCACGTTTGCCGCTGCGGCGCTGTTCATGCTGATCGATGTGATCCGCAGTCGGCGCGGCGCGGCAGAGGTCTCTTTCGTGGATGCCCCCCCCATGACAGGTGGCGCACTGGTGGCGGGCATGTTCTTTGTTGCGGCGATTGCCATGACAGGCCTGCCGCCACTTTCAGGTTTTGTCGGCAAGCTGTTGATTCTGGATGCGGCACGCAGCGCTGATCTGATGTGGTGGGTCTGGGCGACGATCCTTGTCGGGTCGTTGATCGCGGTGGTTGGTTTCTCTCGGGCTGGCAGCCAGATTTTCTGGAACGCGCATCAGCGGGCTGAAACGCCGGTAGAGGATGACGCCGCCGCGCCGGTGGTACCTGAGGGGCAGGGCGTTTTGCCGATGGTTTCTGTTGGCGGCCTGCTGGCGCTTCTTGTCGCGCTGACCGTTGCGGCGGGCCCCGTCACCCGCGTGCTAGAGGCGACGTCGGCACAGCTGTTTAATCCCGAACGCTATCTATCCGTGGTGTTGACCACGCCGGGTAAAGAGATTTCCGACGATCACGGCGAAGACACTCACGGTGACGCCGACGGATCAGGCTATGCTACAGATGACCAAGGCGCAGACGCCGCCGCTGCACCAGAAAAGGATCACTGATATGTTGTCCCGACTGCTTCCGCACCCGATGCTGACCGCGATCCTTGCGATCGCGTGGTGTCTGTTGGTCAATGAAATCAAGCTGGGCACCGTTGTGTTTGGCGTCATGCTTGGACTGTTAATCCCTATTGCGACTGCCGCTTATTGGCCTGACCGCCCTCCGGTTGCCAAGCCGGTCAAGTTGGTGGGATATCTGGTCATGGTGATGTGGGATATTCTGGTGGCCAATGTCGTGGTCGCTATGATTGTCTTGTTTAAATCGAACAAGAACATGCGCCCCGCTTGGGTTGTGATCCCGTTGGAGCTGCGCACACCCGAGGCGATTACCATGCTGGCTGGCACGATTACCTTGACGCCAGGGACTGTGTCGGCGGATGTGTCGGAAGACGGAAAAGCCTTGTTGGTCCATGCGCTGGATGCTGAAAACCCTGACGAAGTGCGCGACGATATCAAACAGCGCTACGAGCGGCGCTTGAAGGAGATTTTCGAATGATTCTGATTGCTTTGAATATCGCCTTTGCTGCCGTGTCGATCTCGCAGTTGTTGGCGATGTTGCGATTGCTGAAAGGCCCGAACACCGGTGACCGTATTTTGGCGCTGGATACCATGGTGGTGAACGCGATTGCACTGATCATCTTGCTGGGTATCCGCTTGGGCACCGACATTTATTTTGAAAGCGCGATGATCTTTGCCATGCTTGGATTTGTATCCACCGTGGCCATCGCGCGCTTTGTCCTACGAGGTGATATCATTGAGTGATCTGCCCCTAATCCCCGAAATCATCATCTCTGCCCTGTTGATCGTAGGCGGGTTTTTCACGCTCGTCGGATCGATCGGGTTGATCAAGCTCGATAACTGCATGTCGCGGCTCCATGCGCCGACCAAGGCGTCGACACTGGGTGTCGGGTCCTTGTTGATGGCGGCGATGATATATTCCTTTGCGTCCGAGACAGGGTCGCTGCACGAAGTTCTGGTGATGGCGTTCCTGTTTGTGACGGCACCGATCACCGGCCATCTTATCGCCAAGGTAAATCTGCACCGGCTGCATCAAACCAAGGATATGCCGCCAGCCCCGAGTGACCACGTCTGGGGCACGTACTCCGAGAAATGACATAGACCCGCGCTGCAAAGCGCGGGTTTTTCTTTTGCTAGAACAGGGGCGGGCAGGGCATTTTGCTGCCGCCCAAAGAAAATTTCAATTTTCCTGCCATTCGGTGCAAAACCCTGCTTGACGCCATCGCGAGCAGACCCTATCACCACCAAACGCTTCGACGGCAACGACGAAGTACGCAGTGGGCGGTTGTAGCTCAGATGGTTAGAGTACCGGCCTGTCACGCCGGGGGTCGCGGGTTCGAGCCCCGTCAACCGCGCCACCGCTGCATTTTATCATACATCATGATGACAAGCACACGCCCTTGGGGGCGTGGTTTGCTTGTGGGTTCAGGCCATTGGTTTTCACCCAATTTTGAGGTGCCCGAGGCCGTATTTTGCCCTGCGCGGTCTGCGCTGAAATTTTCCAGAATTCTTTGTAATTTTCTGCGGTTAATCGCTTGACGCTCCGGGCTGGTTATCTTATTCCGCCCTTACTGCGCGGTTGTAGCTCAGCTGGTTAGAGTACCGGCCTGTCACGCCGGGGGTCGCGGGTTCGAGCCCCGTCAACCGCGCCACTTATCCCTTTTTAGATTGTCTGATTTACCTCGTCCTAAAAAGGGAAAAGCGGGCCGCGAGGCCCGCCCGTTTTCTTAGGTCATTGCATCCAGTATCCGTGCCCAGCTTCGGATACCTTTGTGAAAGCTCTCTAGATCGTATTTTTCATTCGGAGAGTGGATGGCATCGTCATCCTTGCCGAATCCGATCAACACCGGCGTGGTATCCAGAATTTTCTGGAAGTGGCCTGCGATGGGAATCGACCCGCCGCACCCGACATAGGCGGCGGGCACATTCCATTCGTCTGTAAGTGCCTTGCGCGCCTCCTCGAACGCGGGGGCGGTGGTTTCAAACACTGATCCTTGGCTTGACCCATGCGCGTGGAAGCTCGCTGTACAGTCTTCGGGCATCATATCGGTCACCATCTTGCGAAAACTTTCGCGGATGACGTGGGGGTCTTGCGTGCCGACCAGACGGAAGCTGATCTTGGCGTGTGCCTGCGACGGCAGCACGGTCTTGAAACCCGCGCCTGTATAGCCGCTCCACATGCCGTTGACTTCGCAGGTGGGGCGCGACCAGATCATCTCGATCGGCATACGGTCCTGCTCGCCGGCGGGTTTGGACAGGCCAACGTCGCCCAGAAAGCTGTCGTGATCAAACGCGAGGCCCTGCCACTGGGCCTGAATATCGTCGGGCAGCTCGGGCACGCCGTCATAGAATCCCGGCACGGTGATGCGACCTGCGTCGTCATGCAGCGATGCGATCACCTTGGACAGGACGCGCGCGGGGTTCATTGATACGCCGCCGTACATGCCGGAATGCAGGTCCAGATCGGGGCCGGTGATGGTGACCTCTTCGCCCATCAATCCGCGCAACATTGTCACGATAGAGGGCACCTTGGACTGGAACATGCCCGTGTCGCAGATCATCGCATAATCGGCGCGCAGCTCTTCGGCATTTTCCTTCATGAACGGGACGAGCGATGGCGAGCCCGATTCCTCTTCGCCCTCAAAGAAGAACGTCATCCGGCAGGGGAAGTCACCGTTCACGGTTTTCCACGCCCGCAACGCTTCGACAAAGGTCATCAGTTGGCCCTTGTCATCCGCCGCACCGCGTCCGCGGATCACGCGGCCCTTTGCTGTGTCTTCAACGGCAGGATCAAAGGGATCACGGTTCCACAGGTTTAGCGGATCAACGGGTTGCACATCATAGTGGCCATAGAACAGGATATGCGGCTTGTCTGAGGGGCCGTCGACATGACCCACGACCATCGGGTGACCGGGGGTGGGGCGTTTGGTGGTCTCAATACCGATGCTGTTCAGATCCTCGACCAGCCAGTCGGCGGCGCGGTCGCAGTCTTCCTTGAACGCGGGGTCGGTTGAAATAGAGGGGATGCGCAGCAGTTCCAGCAGGCGGTCGGTGGCCGCATCCAGATCGCTGTCGATGCGTGCCAAGACGTCGGGTAGGGACATGTGAGGTAAACCTTTCTGTCGGGGTGGATATTAGCGCGACCGTATCAGCGCGCTTGGCCATGTCCAGTGGTGGGGTACATGCGCGGGGTATCACCATAGAAACCGTACGAGAATCGCTTGGAAAACATCCGCTTGCAGTGCGCAGGGCAGCCCATGGGTTTCCGATGCGCATCATCTGGTCGTGCTGCGGGGGGCCTTGCGGCAGGGCCTGCGACAATCGGTGCCCATTAAAGCATTGAATTGAATGGTTCTAAACGGTATTCATTCCAAGGCACGAATATGGCGAATGATCCGGTTGCCTTTGCTGGTCCCGCCACCGACGAAGGAGCAAGGCGCAATGGACTATACCAAACAGCTTGATGTGGCGATTGACCGGCTGCACGAGGAAGGTCGCTACCGGACTTTTATCGACATTGAGCGCCGCAACGGGCAGTTTCCGCACGCCGTCTGGACGCAACCTGACGGGCAGGATAAAAACATCACTGTCTGGTGCGGGAACGACTATCTTGGGATGGGGCAAAACCCAGTTGTTCTTGCCGCCATGCACGAGGCGCTTGATGCGACCGGGGCCGGCTCTGGCGGGACGCGCAACATTTCGGGCACCACGATCTACCACAAGCGCCTTGAGGAAGAACTGTCCGACCTGCACGGCAAAGAAGCCGCGTTGCTGTTCACCAGCGCCTATATCGCCAACGACGCAACGCTGAGCACGCTGCCCAAGCTCTTTCCAGGTCTGATCATTTATTCCGACGCGTTGAATCATGCCTCTATGATCGAAGGCGTGCGCCGCAATGGCGGGGCCAAGCGTATCTTCCGGCACAATGACGTGGATCACCTGCGCGAGCTAATGGCCGCTGACGATCCCGCAGCGCCCAAATTGATCGCGTTCGAATCAATCTATTCGATGGACGGCGACTTTGGCCCGATCGAGGCGATTTGCGACATTGCAGACGAATTCGGCGCGCTGACCTATATCGACGAAGTCCACGCCGTAGGGATGTACGGACCACGTGGGGCAGGGGTTGCGGAACGTGACCGCCTGATGCACCGGCTTGATATTATCAACGGCACGCTCGCCAAGGCCTATGGCGTGATGGGTGGCTATATCGCGGCCTCCGCCAAAATGTGTGATGCGATCCGGTCCTACGCGCCGGGATTTATCTTTACCACGTCGTTGCCGCCTGCGGTGGCTGCAGGCGCTGCGGCATCGGTCGCATTTCTCAAGACCGCGCCCGAGCTGCGCGAGAAGCATCAGCAGCAGGCCAAAGTGCTTAAACTGCGGCTGAAGGGGTTGGGCTTGCCGATCATCGATCACGGCAGCCATATCGTCCCTGTGATCGTCGGGAACCCTGTTCATACCAAGATTTTGTCCGACCGCTTGCTGGAAGATCATGGCATTTACGTGCAGCCGATCAACTTCCCCACAGTCCCCCGCGGAACAGAGCGCTTACGCTTTACCCCGTCGCCTGTGCATGGCCCGCTGGAAATCGAAGGGCTGGTTCACGCGATGGACGTCCTATGGTCCCATTGTGCGCTGAATCGTGCCGAAATGGCGGGGTGACCCCGAATATTTCGTATAGTCCGTTGATTTATGCTACCGATAACGAAAGAAAAGCCTAATCTCGAATCAACATGTTGTTTCGATTAAGGGCAGCGGGCATAGCTACGGGACATTTTTATGATTGGGCGGTGGTCCTTCAAGTCAGCAGATGACGAGGAAGTTGAAGCCAAAGGCTTCGACGCTTTCGACTTGCGCCTAGGTGATTTGATGCGGGGCGAACGTGCGACCCTTGGTAAATCGCTCTTGGACGTGCAGCGCGAACTGCGGATCAAAGCATCCTATATCGCGGCAATTGAAAATGCTGACCCGGAAGCCTTTGATACACCTGGTTTTATTGCGGGTTATGTGCGTTCCTATGCGCGCTATCTGAATATGGACCCCGACAAGGCCTTTGCCGCATTCTGTGCTGAATCCGGCTTTGCTGTCGCGCATGGCATGTCGTCGAAAGCCTCGGTTGTTAAAAAGCCGTCCCGCGAAGAACGTCTGAAACATACCGGTGAAAGCGACATCTTTTCCCGCCCCGCGACCCCCTTCACGCCAGTGGGAGACTCCTTTCTGGCACGAATCGAACCCGGTGCATTGGGGTCGGTTCTGGTGCTGGTCGCGCTGATTGGCGGGATCGGGTATGGCGGTTGGAGCGTGCTGAAAGAAGTGCAGCGCGTGCAGGTGTCCCCCGTGGACGAAACCCCCGTTGTACTGTCCGACCTTGACCCGCTGCAGGGCGCGCTTGCCGCTGCGCCCGACACAGCCGAGGACCCCGACGTTCCGGCAACGATGGCCGCCCCGCGGTCGGATGCGCTTGATCGGCTTTATCGTCCGGCGGCGCTGGATGTTCCCGTGCTTGTGGCCCGTGATGCGCCGATTTCCACGATTGACCCGCGCAGCATCGGCAGCTTTGCTTCGATCTCGCGATCGCCGTCACCAGCGGTTGGCGTGACGCCGCAACGTGTTGCGCAAAATGATGATATCCAGCGCGATGTGGTGGATGTGGCCCCCGGTACCGTACCGCAGGTGGTCGAAGATTCCGCGCCGCAGGTGCGTATGGTTGCGGCCTATCCGTCTTGGGTGCGGGTCCGTGCTGCCGACGGCAAGGTCATCTTTGAAGGCATCATGAACAAGGGCGACAGCTGGGATATCCCCGCAACCGAAGAACCCCCAACATTGCGGACGGGCGAATCTGGTGCGCTCTATTTCGCGATGGATGGTCAGTATTTCGGACCTGTCGGTGATCGCGGTGCTGTGACGTCCAATTTGCCACTGCATCGCCAGGCCTTGGCTGAACTTTATGAACCTGCGGTGCTGGAAGAGAATTCCGCGCTTGCCACGATGGTGGCCGAGCTGAAGAATGCCGCGACTTCGCCGACTGAATAAGCCGGTTACCATTGCAACAACGCGACGGGCTGAATAGGTGTAGGGCGAACCGGCCCTGACCGATCCTTCGACTGTTTCATTGCCAAAGGTAGCTTTGCATGTCCCTCAATCACATTCGCCCGTGGCGCAACATTTACCGTCGGAAATCCCGCCAGATCATGGTGGGAAATGTGCCGGTCGGGGGGGATGCGCCGATCACTGTGCAGACGATGACGAACACGCTGACCACCGATGTCAAAGCGACCATCGCGCAGATTCAGGCTGCTGCTGATGCGGGCGCTGATATTGTGCGGGTGTCGGTACCTGATGTGGAAAGCTCGAAGGCGCTGAAAGAAATCGTGCGCGAAGTGACCGTGCCGATCGTGGCCGATATCCATTTCCACTACAAACGCGGGATCGAGGCCGCCGAGGCAGGGGCCGCTTGTCTGCGGATTAACCCCGGCAATATCGGCGACGAAAAACGCGTCAAAGAGGTGATCAAGGCCGCGCGGGACAACAACTGTTCCATCCGTATTGGCGTGAACGCAGGCTCGCTTGAGCGGCACCTGCTTGAGAAATATGGCGAACCTTGCCCCGACGCGATGGTCGAAAGCGGGATGGATCACATCAAAATCCTGCAAGACAACGATTTCCACGAATTCAAGATCAGCTGCAAGGCATCCGACGTTTTTATGGCTGCCGCTGCCTATCAACAGTTGGCAGAAGCCACGGATGCGCCCATTCACCTCGGGATCACCGAGGCTGGCGGGTTGACGTCGGGCACGATCAAATCGGCGATCGGTATGGGTAACCTGCTGTGGATGGGCATTGGTGACACGATCCGTGTGTCATTGTCTGCTGATCCCGTCGAAGAGGTGAAGGTCGGCTACGAAATCCTGAAATCCCTCGGCCTGCGCCACCGTGGCGTGAACATTATCAGCTGCCCCAGCTGCGCGCGTCAGGGCTTTGACGTCATCAAAACCGTCGAAGCACTGGAGCGGCGGTTGGAACATATCAAAACACCGATGAGCCTGAGCATCATTGGCTGCGTCGTCAACGGCCCCGGCGAGGCGCTGATGACGGATGTTGGTTTTACCGGTGGCGGCAACGGGTCGGGCATGGTCTATCTTGCGGGCAAGCAAAGTCACAAGCTGGGCAACGAGGGCATGATCGACCACATCGTCGAACAGGTCGAAGCCCGCGCCGAAGCCATCGAGGCAGAGACCCGAGCGGCCGAGCAAGCAGCCGAGTGACTTTGCCCAAAGCGGCGCATTTGCCATCGACAGATATTTGCGTATTCCATATCAATAGATATGCCTGATCACGCCGCCAAGACCCCTACATACGCCGAGTTTTTCTGCGGCGGTGGCATGGTGCGTGCGGCTTTGCAGGGCCGGTGGGACTGTGTGCTGGCCAATGATATCGATGCAATGAAATGCAAGGTCTATGCCCGAAATTGGGGGCAGGATGCGCTGCATCACGGCGATATTGCCGAGATGCCGGATGATTTGCTATCGCGTCAGGTGGATATGTATTGGGCCTCCAGTCCCTGTCAGGATTTTAGCCTCGCGGGCAAGGGCCAGGGGCTCAGCGGCGCGCGCAGTGGCGTTTTTGCGCATTGGGCAGACAAGATCGCGACGGCGATCCAAGCGGGCTTTGCGCCGCGGATCATCGCCTTTGAAAATGTGGTCGGGCTGGTGTCACGCAACAGTGGCGCTGATATGAACACGGTGCTCGCGACGTTTGTGCGGCTTGGATACAAGGTTGGTGCGCTCGAGATTGACGCGCGGCGGTTCCTGCCACAAAGCCGCCCGCGACTGTTCGTGGTCTGTGTGCGCGAGGATATCGACATTTCGGGTCTGACGGTGCCAAAGCCGTCCCACGTCTTTCACGGCAAAAAGTTGCAAAAGTTCCTGGCTTCTGCGTCGCGTCCTGTGCGGTCGAACTGGGTCTGGTGGAAGCTTGACGACGCCCCCGCCGATGAACAAGCGCTAGAGGGCGTGCTAGAACGCCGCGCCACGATGCCGTGGTTCAGTGCAGCGGACACCGACCGTTTGCTGACACTGATGTCACCACCCAGCCTTGAACGGCTGCGTGTGGCGCGTAAGGCAGGTCGTACGGTCGTCGGTACGATTTATAAACGTGGTCGCCCTGATGCAGACGGCAACGTCCGTCAGCGGGCAGAGCTGCGCACCGACGGGATCGCAGGGTGCCTACGGACGCCCGCGGGCGGATCATCGCGGCAAATCCTGATGTTTATCAAAGGCAACCAGACCAAGGCGCGGCTTGTGTCCTCGCGCGAGGTGGCGCGGCTGATGGGGCTGCCCGATAGCTACAAGATGCCCGACACCTATAACAATGCCTACCGCGTGGCAGGGGACGGCGTTGCTGTGCCGGTGGTGCGTTATCTGGACGAGGTGCTGTTCGCCCCCATTCTGGAACGCCAAAGCTTGGGCGCAGTGGCATGAACGCGGCGCAGGCGTTTCGTGGCAAAGCATTGGCGGCGCTGACCAATCAAATCGGCGTTTATGCGCTGTGCGATCTAGACGGCAATCCAATTTACGTGGGCCAGTCCGTTGATGGCATCCGTACACGGGTGCGGCGGCATCTGACGTCCGCACGCTCGGACGTGATTGCAAACCGTCAGATTGACGTGTGGGAAATCGCATTTGTCTGGGCGTGGCCCGTCGCGACCAAATCCGAAGTGGAGCCATTAGAGCGGTCGATCTTTGCCCATTACGACGCCGAATTGCCCTTGATGAACGGCAAGCCGATGGTGGCCAACGCGCCGGTATTGGAATGGCCGGAAAAGCAGGTGGTGCAGGTCATCGACGAAGAGGAACGGCAGTCACGGCTGACCCCGTCAAACCGCC
Organism: Sulfitobacter litoralis; assembly: GCF_900103185.1. Classification (GTDB taxonomy): domain Bacteria; phylum Pseudomonadota; class Alphaproteobacteria; order Rhodobacterales; family Rhodobacteraceae; genus Sulfitobacter; species Sulfitobacter litoralis. Next base: position 29,843 of record NZ_FNJD01000018.1, on the reverse strand, counting down.
TGCCGCGTCAGATCAAGCAATATGATCTACTGGTCGATTACATTCTTAACGTGAAGGAAGCGCCGCATCTCAAGCGGTCGTTGGACGCGCACTTCAAACGCATGGTGCGCTATCACCAGCGCTTTCTTTAGCCGCTATTGCGTCAAATAGCGCCGCAGGACGATGTCAGGCATATGGCCGCGCAGGATACGGTCGGGCATGACGTAAAACGGAACATCTGTCATCCCGAGCTGTTCTGCCAAGGCAGCGCTTGCCGGATCGGACATAACGTGATGCTTGAACGTCACGTCGTATGTATTTGATATCGCTTTAATTTCTTCCAGAGCATTTGCACAGTCCGTACAGTCTTCACCGGTAAACAACGCAATCTGCGTGCCCGCCAGCACTTGCCGTGTGAGGGACGCAATAAGGTCGAGATCGGCTTGCGCCTTCTCTTGATATGCCTCGGCCGCGTAGTTCGGGGGTGTCACTGCAGCAGCGACCAGTTCCGGCTCGGCACGCAACAAGGCACGTAGCTCTGTTCCGAACGCCAAACGCTCAGCATCCGTCAGCGCCCCAAAGTCGGTTTGCGCGACCACCGGAAGGGCGGTCACGCAAAACACCAGTGCCAGACGCATCTTAGTCGCGCTTTTCTGCGACAATGGCTTTCATCTGGTCGTAGGGAAGATAGCCGCGCAGCAGTTCATCCTGCATTACGAACGTCGGGGTGCCAGAGATTTGCATCGCTTGAGCCAGCTCACGTGTGTTTGCGATCGCGGCTGTGACTTCGGCACTGTCCATTTCTTTCTGGATCGCGTCGGTATCCAGATCAAAGCTGCTGGCCAAGCGGCTCAGCGACGTCTGCGTAATGTCACCGTTAAAGCTCATCAGGGCGTCGTGAACAGATTTATAGGCCTCGTCGCCCGCCACGATCTTGGTCGCGATGGCAAAGCGCGAGGCGACCATGGATTGCTCGCCCAGGATCGGCAGCTCTTTCACGATAAAACGGATGTTGCCGTCGCCGTTCACCAGTTTTTCGACTTCGGAGAACGCTTTTTTGCAGTAGCCGCAGCGGTAATCCATGAACTCGACGATGGTTAAATCGCCGTCAGGGTTGCCGCCGACATAGGAATAGCCATCATCAAAGATCGCCGCTGCATTGTCAGATACCAGCGTGAAATCTGCCTGCGCCTGCGCTTCGGCCTCGCGTTGCTGTAGCTGGTTGACCGCTTCCATGATGACTTGGGGGTTTTCCATCAAATAGGCGCGAACCTCCGCGCGGAATTGCGCGCGCTCGGCGTCGGTCAGTTCGGTCAGGTCCATCGCTTGGGCGGGGGCTGTCAGGGACAGGGCCATCAAGGCGGGGGCGATCAGCTTTTTCATCAGGGTCACTCGCTTGTTGTTGCGCGGGGGTGCAGGCACCGGTTGCAGGGTTGGTGCGCGATTTTGGACGCACGCACAAGGGTTGACGGCACCAGCGGGGTGCGGTGAAAGGTCCAAGCCCAACAGTAGGATCAAGCTCATGCGCAATTCAACCCGGTCTCAGGTCGATCCCTTTATCGTGATGGATGTAATGCAGGCCGCCGCTGCCGCCGAGGCAGAGGGGCACCACATCATCCATATGGAAGTCGGTCAGCCGGGCACCGGCGCGCCCAAAGGGGCCAGCGCCGCGCTGACAGCCGCGATGGAGCAGGGCGCGCTTGGCTATACGGTCGCGCTTGGCCTGCCGGCGCTGCGCAAGCGGATCGCGCTGATGTATGCCGAGTGGTACAATGTTGATCTGGACCCAAGCCGCGTGGTGATCACCTCTGGTTCGTCGGGCGGCTTTATTCTGACGTTCACATCGCTGTTTGATACGGGCGATCGCGTCGGTATCGGTGCGCCGGGCTATCCCAGCTATCGCCAAATTCTCAAGGCGCTGGACCTCACACCGGTTGATCTGCCGACCTCGATCGAGAACCGTTTGCAGCCGGTGCCGTCGGATTTCGCCGATATGGACCTTCAGGGGCTGTTGGTCGCCTCGCCGGGCAACCCGACGGGGACGATGCTGGACCATGGCGCGATGTCTGCGCTGATTGACGCGACCCAAGGGCAGGGTGCGTCCTTTATTTCGGACGAGATTTACCATGGCATCGAGTATGAAAAGAAAGCCGTTACCGCGCTTGAGATTTCGAACGACGCCTATGTGATCAATTCCTTCTCCAAGTATTTCTCTATGACGGGGTGGCGTGTGGGCTGGATGGTTGTGCCCGAGGATCACGTGCGCGTGGTTGAGCGGATCGCCCAGAATATGTTTATTTGTGCACCGCACGCCAGTCAGGTGGCCGCCCTTGCTGCGATGGATTGCACGGCAGAGCTTGAGGCAAACATGGACGTCTACCGCGCCAATCGTGCGATGATGATCACGGGCCTGCGCGACGCCGGGTTCACCAGTTTTGCTCCCCCTGACGGGGCTTTCTATGTCTATGCGGATGTGTCGTCGCTGACCACGGACAGCCGCGAATTGGCGCGTGACATTCTGGACAAGGCTGGCGTGGCTGTAACGCCCGGGCTGGATTTCGATCCGGTACGCGGGCATCAGACGCTACGCTTTTCCTATGCGCGCAGCACACAAGACATCGCCGAGGGTCTTGGGCGGCTCAAGGCCTATATGGCAGCACGCTGAAAGGCTGGTTCGGGGGGCGGCGGAATGTTATACCCGCCGCAACCACCCCAAGCAGAACGGTGACAGGCATGCGTATTTTCCCCATCATCGCAACGGTTTGCGCGCTGTCTTTGCCTGCTTCGGCGCAGGATCTGACGGCGCTTGCGCGGGTTGAACCGGACAAAAGTGCGATCTCGGATGGATGGTTCGGCGGGACAACCTTGACGTTGGGGCTAAGCCAGGGCGTGCCGTTTCGCGTGTTCCTGCTGGATGATCCAGCACGGTTGGTGGTTGATTTTCGCGAGGCCGATTGGAGCGGGGTCAACACCCAAGACCTGCTGCCAGAGCCGGGGCGGATCAGCGGATTGCGCTTTGGACCGTTCCAGCCCGGTTGGTCACGTCTGGTGGCGGATCTGGCCGAACCAATGATCCCGCGCGAAATCGGGATGCCGGTGAATAAGGGCTCTGGTCAGGCCACGCTCGAGATCAAGCTGAAATCGGCCACCGTCGAAGAGTTTGCCGAAGCCGCTGGTGCGCCTGTGGATCCCGCGTGGACCATGGCGCTTGCTGCGCCGCCGAAGATTGAGGCCGATACCAAAGCCAGCCCGTTCCGCGTTGTGCTGGATCCCGGACACGGCGGGGTCGATCCGGGGGCTGAAACCGACGGTATCTTAGAGAAAGACCTGATGCTTTCCTTTGCCCAAGCGCTGCGGGACACGCTGGTGCGCGACGGGATCGATGTAGTGCTGACCCGTAATACCGATCACTTCGTTGCGCTGGAAACTCGTGTCGCCATCGCGCATCAGGCAGAGGGGGATCTGTTTATTTCGCTTCATGCCGATAGTTTGCCCCAAGGCGGGGCAAAAGGTGCGACGGTCTACACGCTGTCGGATGACGCCAGTGATTCTGCCACAGATCATCTGGCGGCCCGTCACAACCGCGCGGATATTATCGCGGGGGCTGATCTGACCGGTTCGGACGATCAGGTGGCCAGCGTGCTGCTAGACCTCGCCCGCCAAGAGACAGAGCCACGGTCCGTCGCTGCCGCCACCGCGCTGCTTGAGGGGATGAAAGCTGCCGGCGGGCCAATGAACCGGCACCCGTTGCGCAATGCGGGCTTTTCGGTGTTGAAATCCGCCGATATTCCGTCGGTCCTGATCGAAATCGGGTTTCTCAGCTCCAAACGGGATCTGGCTAATCTGCGGGACCCGATCTGGCGTGCTGTAATGGTCTCGGCGATTGCCGATTCAATTGCCAAGTGGCGCGACGCGGATGCAGCGCTTAAGCCTTTGATTCGCCAGTAATCCACAGCAAATATAATCGCAGTATTGGTGCGCGGGTTACCGCACAGGGCCACTGCATCGTGTTTTGACGATTCCCGCAGGGTTGCGTATAGACGGGTCACCAACCCTCCTTGCAAGGAACTGCCAGCCGTGTTTCGTTTGATCCTGTCTTTCTTCGGGGGTATTTTTACCACCCTCACCATGAGCATCGGTATGGTCGCGCTGACCATCGGCGCGGTGTTCTGGATGTATGGCCGCGATCTGCCCAGCCACGAATCCCTTGCGCAATACACGCCCCCGACGATCAGCCGGATTTATTCGGGGCAGGGGCGGTTGATCGACGAATTCGCCAAGGAACGCCGCCTGTTCGCGCCGGCCAACACGATCCCGCCCCTGATTAAACAGGCCTTCATCTCGGCCGAAGACAAGAACTTCTACATCCACGAAGGCTATGACCTGCGCGGCATCGGTGCCGCTGCGGTGGATGCAGTGCGCACACGGGGCAAGGACGTGCGCGGTGCGTCGACCATCACGCAACAGGTTATGAAAAACTTTTTGCTGTCTGGCGACCGACGCGCAGAGCGCAAGGTAAAGGAAATCATCCTTGCCGCCCGCCTTGAAGAAACGCTCCCGAAGGAGAAAATCCTCGAACTTTACCTGAACGAAATTTTCCTTGGCCAAAACTCCTACGGTGTGGCTGCGGCCTCGCAGACCTATTTCAACAAGACACTGGGGGAGCTGGCCCCGCATGAGGCCGCCTTCCTCGCGTCCTTGCCCAAAGCGCCGTCTGACTATCACCCTGTCCGCCAAAAAGAGCGGCTGCTGTCGCGTCGGAACTTTGTTCTGCGTGAGATGAAGGAAAACGGCTATATCACCGCCGCTGCTTATGACACCGAAGTCGCGCAGCCCCTGCGGTCGGTGCAGAATGGTGATTTCGAAAGCTTTAAGGCAGAACTGCCGCCGCGTGATTACTTTACCGATGAAATTCGCCGCCAGCTGTCTGAAAACTTTGGCGAGGGTGAATTTTTCACTGGCGGTCTGACCGTGCGCGCCACCATCGACAACGAAATGCAACCCATCGCGGCACAGTCCCTGCAGCTTCAACTTGAACAATATGACCGGGGCATTGGTATCTATCGCGGCACCGGCAAGAAAATCGCGACTGAAAAGCTGACGTCAGAGGCAGATTGGCGCGAAGCGTTGTCTGACGTGCGGGTGCCGCGTGATGTCGATCTGGAAAATCAATGGTATCCGGCGGTCGTTCTAAACCTTGAAAATGGCGCCGCCCGTATCGGGATCGAAGGCGTGGACGAAGTAGAGGGCGGTCATTCCATTCCTGCCAAGGATGTCCAGTGGGCGCGCAAACGTCTGGAAAACGGCAAGCTTGGCCCGCGGGCACAGGTGCCTGCAGATCTGCTTGAGGTCGGGGATGTGGTGCTTGTGCGTCGCATGACCACCGATAGCGACGGGTCATTTATCCGCTGGACCTTGCGTCAAATTCCCGAAGTGCAGGGCGGCTTTGTTGCAATGGACGTGAACACCGGTCGTGTGATCGCGATGCAGGGCGGCTTTTCCTATCAGGCATCGGTGTTTAACCGCGCCACGCAGGCCAAGCGCCAGCCGGGGTCAAGCTTTAAACCCTTCGTCTATGCTGCGGCACTGGACAGCGGCTATACCCCCGCGACCATCGTCGTAGATGCGCCGATCGAGATCAATACACCCCAGGGCATGTGGCGGCCGCGCAACTCGTCGAACAAGTTTTACGGGCCCACGCCCTTGCGGACGGGGATCGAACAGTCGCGCAACCTGATGACCATCCGGCTTGCACAAGAGGTCGGGATGAACACCGTGGGCGATTACGCCGAACGGTTCGGGGTGTACGACAACCTGTCGCCGGTACTTGCTAACGCGCTCGGCTCGCAGGAAACAACGCTGTACCAGATGGTGTCAGCTTATGCGATGTTCGCCAATGGCGGCGAACGGGTGCAGCCGACCTTGGTTGACCGTGTGCAGGACCGTTATGGCCGCACCGTTTATAAGCATGACCAGCGGATCTGTAACGACTGCCAGTTGGAAACGCTTGCCCCCGGTGTCGGGCCGCGCATTATCTCTAACCGCGAAAGGGTCATGGACCCGATTACCGCCTATCAGCTGACGTCTATGATGAAGGGCGTGGTTGATCGCGGGACGGCCCGCGGCGCGGTGAACCTGCCAGTGCCAATCGCAGGCAAAACCGGTACGACAAATGATGCGAAAGACGTTTGGTTCGTTGGGTTTTCCAGCAACATCGTAGCAGGCTGCTATATCGGTTTCGACAATCCGCGCTCGCTGGGGCGTGGGGCATATGGGGCTGGTATGTGCGGTCCGGTGTTCCAGCGCTTCATGAGCGAGGCGATTCAAAAATATGGTGGCGGTCCGTTCGAAGTGCCCCCCGGTGGGCGCTTTATCAAGATTGACCGCTTCAGCGGTGCGCGCCTGTCTGACAGTGCCTCGGGCTCGAATGTTGTGGCTGAATATTTCCGTGATGGCGAAGAGCCCCTGTTCGGGATCACCTTTGACGGTGGCTTCGCGATGGGTGCCGATCTGCCACTGGTGAACGAGTCTAGCAGCGGCGCACGCGAGGTTACGACCTCCACCGGTAAAAAAGCGCGCGTGGGGCCCAAGGCCAGCTTTGGCTCGATCAATTCTGGCGGATTGTACTGACGGTACACGAACCGCCCTAGCGCTTGCCCAAGTTGCCGCGCTGGTCTATTTGAAACGCGGCCCCGGCTATTCGGGGCCGCGATCTATTTTAAGGCAGGACACCATGCGCGCAGATGCACAAAACACAGCAGATCAGATCAGCAAATCGCTGGAGCTGTTGGCGCAGCGTTTGGATGTCGAAACCGCGCCCTACCGGCTGGAAGAATTCAATGCCCGCGTCGAGGACCCCAACCTGTGGGATGATCCCGATGCCGCGCAAAAGCTGATGCGCGACCGTCAGGCGCTGGTTGATTCAATCGCCACCTATGAGGGCATCAAACAAGAGCTGGCCGACAACATCGAGCTTATCGAATTGGGCGAGATGGAAGGCGATGACGAGGTGATCGCCGAGGCCGAAGCCTCTTTGAAGTCACTGGCCGAAACAGCCGCCCAAAAAGAGCTCGAGGCGTTGCTGAACGGCGAGGCCGACGCGAATGACACCTTCCTCGAGATCAACGCCGGCGCGGGCGGCACCGAAAGTTGTGACTGGGCCAATATTTTGTCGCGGATGTATGTCCGTTGGGCCGAAAAGAAGGGGTATAAGGTCGAGCTGCAATCCGAAAGCGCGGGCGAGGAAGCAGGGATTAAATCAGCCACCTACAAGATCAGCGGTCTGAACGCCTATGGTTGGCTGAAATCGGAATCCGGTGTGCACCGTCTGGTGCGGATCAGCCCCTTTGACAGCGCTGCGAAACGCCACACGTCCTTTACCTCTATCTGGGTATATCCGGTGGTCGACGATAATATTGAAATCGACATCAACCCCAGCGATATCCGCATCGATACCTACCGCTCTTCCGGTGCCGGTGGTCAGCACGTGAACACCACGGATTCTGCCGTGCGGATCACACACCACCCCACGGGGATCGTCGTCACCAGCTCTGAGAAATCGCAGCACCAGAACCGTGACATCGCAATGAAGGCTTTGAAATCGCGGCTGTATCAGATGGAGCTTGATCGTCGGAACGCTGCCATCAACGAAGCCCATGAGAATAAAGGCGACGCAGGCTGGGGCAACCAGATCCGGTCCTATGTTCTGCAGCCCTATCAGATGGTTAAAGACCTGCGCACCAACTATGAAACCTCGGACACCAAAGGGGTTCTGGACGGTGATCTTGACGGGTTGATGGGGGCCGCACTGGCGCTTGCGGTATCGGGTAAGTCCCGCGCCGAGGCGCAAGGCTAAGGCCATATTCTAGGCAGCACCGCGTGGTCGCAGAGATGACGTGCGACATTCGCGTTGCCGCCCCTTGCATCTGGACGCCGCCTTTCGTTCTATGACCCGAACGGAGGAAACAGCCATGAATATCCTAGACATCGGGGCGTTGGCCCAATCCGAAGCGCTGGCGAACGGGAGCTTGACCGCCGTCACGCTGATGGAGGCAACCTTGGCGCGCATTGACGCCGTCAACGGGCAGGTCAATGCAATCGTCGCGCTGCGTCCCCGGGCAGACCTGATGGCAGAGGCCGCACAGGCCGATGCAACGCCCAGAACCGGCTGGCTGCACGGTATTCCCATTGCGATCAAGGACTTGTCTGATGCCAAGGGGTTGCCAACCAGCAAAGGCTCACCTCTGTTTGCCGACACTATAGCGCAGAAGGACAGTGTGTTCGTCAGCCGTATTCGTGCGGCGGGGGCCATCATCATCGGCAAAACCAACACGCCCGAATTCGGACTTGGCAGCCATACGTTCAATCCGGTCTACGGTGCCACGCGGAACCCCTATGATCTGTCCCGCTCTGCTGGTGGATCGTCGGGCGGGGCGGCAGCAGCGCTGGCCTGCGGTATGCTGAGCGTCGCGGACGGTTCAGATATGATGGGCAGCCTGCGCAATCCCGCTGGCTGGAACAACGTCTATGGTATGCGGCCAAGCTGGGGCACTGTTCCGGCAGAGCCTGACGGGGATATGTTCCTGCATCAGCTCAGCACCGCAGGACCGATGGCGCGCACCCCGCGTGATTTGGCGGCTTTGCTGGATACCATGACCGGTAACGACCCCGATCAGCCACTGGGTCTGTCGCCAGAACCAAACCTTCCCGAAATGGACGCTTCGCTTGGGCCGCTGCACATCGGGTGGCTGGGGGATTGGGGTGGGGCTTTTCCGTATGAGGACGGGATCGACGCGGCCAGTCAAGCGGCATTGGGCCAGATGGCGACCTTGGGCCACAAAATCACCCATCTTCCCGCGCCCTTCGATGCGGAAGCGATGTGGGAAAGCTGGATTACCCTACGCTCTTTTGCCGTAGCAGACGGACTTGGCCCCCTTTACCAAAACGAGGAAACGCGTGCGCACCTTAAACCCGCCGCCCAGTGGGAGGTAGAACGCGGCCTTGGGTTTGCGGCACATGAGGTACAAAAGGCCAGCCTGACGCGGTCCGATTGGTACCGCTGTGTGACCGCGCTGTTTGAAAAGGTCGATGTGCTGGTGCTGCCATCCGCCCAGCTGTGGCCCTTTGACGTCGATCAAGTACATCCGCCGCAGATCGCGGGCCGTGATATGGATACGTATCATCGCTGGATGCAGGTGGTGGTGCCGGCTGGCCTGATCGGACTGCCTGTCGTTAATATCCCCGCCGGGTTTAGCGCGGCAGGACTGCCAGCAGGGCTGCAACTTATCGGGCCCCGCGGGAGCGACACGAAGCTGCTGCAACTTGCCCAGCATTGGCACGAGACGACCCATTGGCCCCAAGCCCGCCGACCACAACTCGGCTAGCGCGCGGATTATTCAAACGCGTGCTCGGTGCGCAGCAAACGCCGATGGAAGGGCTCAAGCTCTTCCTCGGCAAATAGGCCGCCGCTACGGGCGACTTTCAGCGCCGCTGGCAGTGTTTGGGGCAGGTACTCATAAACTAAGCGGGTTGCACGCAGGCCAATGGCGCTTTCGGGTACGGTACGGGTAATATAGCCGACCCAGAAATTATTGTTGAACGTCCCGATGCGACCAAGATAGTTAAAAGATGACGTCATCGCGCCGCGCCGTGAGGCGATGATTGCGATACCTTCTTCCTGCATCAAGACAATACCGCGATATTCACGAAACTCAGGTTTAAGCGGTAACCCCTGCATGCGCATAGCCATCGTTGTTTCATAGCCTCTCACATAGGTTCTGCGACCGCGACGAAAGACCATCAAAAGCCCGACAGCGAATTTTTCCGGGATCAGGAAGCTTCGGCGTGAAAAGCGGTAAAACCCGCTGGGAAGCATGGCTTCGGGAAGATCCAGCGCGCGGGCCGCTACAAAATCGCGCATCAGTCCAGATGACGGGGGCGTAGGTTTTTTTATGTCATTTAGAGGTTCCAACAGAATCCGGGCGTCGACGCCGAAAAACTTGCAAATTCTGGCCAGAACGTCGGGCCGGGGGAAACTGTCCCCGGAGAGGTAGCGATTTAACTGGGTCCGGTTGACGCCGAGCTCATGTGCGAGGTAGGTCACCGACGGGTAGTCTGCTATTAATAGTTTTAAATTTTCGCCAAAAATCGTTCTAATATCAGCTGGGCTTGTCATAAAAGAAGTCCATTAGAATAAAGTAATTAAACATCACAACCTTTGAATGAATTGGCAAGTGGGTTTGCCCTTATTGGATGTCATTTGACGCTGATTAGCGTCAAATGAAGTAGCGGCCGACACAAATTGAATTCGTAAAAAAATCGACAATTTATCAAAATGGCGCGAGTATATCTCATGTCTAGAAGTATTTAGGAGGGGTTCGGAAATGTACGGAGTAGTGCTTTGGAGCGACGCGAGAGCCAATAAAGCCGTCTTCTGGTGTGAAGATCACGGCGATCTCGCCTACTTTCACGGCGATCCGGACAGCCTAGACCTTTCCGAAACACCCTTTGATGCCGGCGACCTGGTTCAATTCGAAGTCTATCAGGATGCCAAGCTGCGCAAGGCGTTCAATCCCACCATCGTGAAAAGCAAAGCGGATGCCGATCTGCCGGAAAAACTAATGCAGCACTCAAACACGACCGTAAGGGATACTCTCGGGGGCGATGTCTTGCATTTCCGGCCCAGAAAAACACCGCCCGCAGCGCTTCGTCAACGGAATCTGGCCCAGCCTGTTTAGGCTAGGCCGACCCCGGGCGTAGTGAGCGCATCAGTCGCCGCGAGACAGCGCTGCAACACCAGTCCGCGCGACAGAGACCAGCCCCAAGGGGCGCATCAATTCGGCAAAGGCATCAATCTTCTCGGGCGCGCCGGTAATCTCGAAAACAAACGTTTCCAACGTGCTGTCAACGACATTGGCACGAAAGATATCCGCCAGACGCAGTGCTTCGACGCGTTTCTCGCCTGTGCCGCTGACCTTGAACATGGCAAGCTCGCGTTCGACCACCGGACCTTCAACGGTTAGGTCATTCACCTCATGTACCGGTACAATCCGACCCAGTTGCGCTTTGATCTGTTCGATGACCTGCGGTGTCCCCGAGGTGACGATGGTGATGCGGCTTAGGTGGCCTGTATGATCGACCTCTGCAACGGTGAGGCTGTCGATGTTATAACCGCGGCCTGAAAACAGGCCGATGACACGCGCCAGCACGCCTGGTTCGTTTTCAACCAGAACTGCAAGCGTGTGCCGTTCAATCACATCCGAAAAGTTGGGACGCAGGTTGTAGGCTGAATGGCTGGTGGCGCCTTTTTTGATCTTTAGGGCTGACATGACACTGTCCTTTTAAGATGTATTCAATGTCGGCGCGCGGCCGCGCCGATGTGTTTGCTTGTGCCGTTCGCGGCTTAGACCAAGACCGATCCTTTGGCGTCGATCACACCCTGCGTACCGGCACCCGCCAGCATCATATCGTTGTGGGCTTTGCCCGACGGGATCATTGGGAAACAGTTTTCATGTTTTTCCACCAGACAGTCAAAGATAACGGGGCCGTCGTAGTTCAACATCTCCAGGATGGCATCGTCCAGATCATCGGGGTCGGAACAAATGATGCCCTTGGCCCCGAAAGCCTCTGCCAGCTTTACAAAGTCGGGCAGGGATTCAGACCAGCTTTGGGAATAACGCTCGCCATGCAGCAATTCCTGCCACTGTCGTACCATACCCAGACGTTCATTGTTCAGGATGAACTGTTTGACCGGCAGGCCGTATTGCATCGCGGTGCCCATTTCTTGCATGTTCATCAGCCACGACGCTTCGCCCGCGACGTTAATCACCAGCGCGTCGGGGTGGGCCATCTGCACACCGATGGAGGCAGGAAAGCCGTAGCCCATCGTGCCAAGCCCACCGGATGTCATCCAGCGGTTCGGGTCTTCGAAATTCAGGTATTGTGCCGCCCACATCTGGTGCTGGCCCACTTCGGTCGTGATATAGCGGTCGTGATCCTTGGTCAGCGCCTCAAGCCGCGAGAGCGCGTATTGCGGTTTGATGATCTTGCCTGTTTGTTCAAACTTCAAGCAGTCAACATTGCGCCATTCCTCGATCTGTTTCCACCATTTGGCAACCGCGTCGGAGTTGGTCTTGCGGCCGCGGGATTTCCAGACTTTCAGCAGGTCTTCCAGCACATGGCCCACGTCACCGACGATAGGAATGTCGACACGGATGATCTTGTTGATCGACGATGGGTCGATGTCGATGTGCGCTTTCTTCGACTTCGGGCTGAACAGATCGACAACGCCGGTGATACGGTCGTCAAAACGCGCGCCGATGTTGATCATCAGATCGCAGTCGTGCATCGCCATATTGGCCTCGTAAAGACCGTGCATCCCCAGCATTCCCAGCCATTTGTCGCCCGACGCAGGATAGCTGCCAAGGCCCATCAACGTAGAGGTGATGGGAAAGCCTGTCGCCTCGACTAATTCGCGTAGCAGTTGCGAGGCCGCGGGACCAGAGTTGATGACGCCGCCGCCAGTATAAAAGACAGGGCGTTTGGCAGATTCGATGGCTTCTACCAGTGCGGTGATCTCGGTCATGTCGCCTTTGACGGGCGGTTGATAATGCGAGGTCGACGGTTTCTTGGGGGTATATTGCCCCGTGGCGAACTGCACATCCTTGGGGATGTCGACAAGAACTGGACCGGGGCGTCCGCTGGTGGCCACGTGGAATGCCTCGTGCAGGACGGCGCCCAGTTTGTCGGTCTCTTTCACCAGCCAATTGTGTTTGGTGCAGGGGCGGGTGATGCCCACGGTGTCGGCCTCCTGAAAGGCGTCAGAGCCGATCATAAAGGTCGGCACCTGCCCCGTCAGAACCACAAGCGGAATGGAATCGAGCAAGGCGTCCGTCAGACCAGTCACAGCGTTGGTGGCACCGGGGCCAGAGGTCACAAGCACAACGCCCGGTTTCCCAGTCGAGCGCGCATAGCCTTCGGCGGCATGAACCGCGCCTTGTTCGTGGCGCACCAACACGTGTTTGATGCTGTTTTGTTGGAACACCTCGTCATAAATCGGTAGGACAGCGCCGCCGGGATAGCCAAATACGGTATCGACACCCTGATCAATCAGGGCTTGAACGATCATCTTCGCTCCGGTCATTTTACGTGTCATCTTGGTGCTCCGTCAGGCGGTGGTTTAACAAAAGGTGCGTTGCGCAAAAAAAAGCCCCCGATTTTGACGGGGGCGCATGGTGACTGGTATGGTCTGCCGTTACCGGCCCATGCGCGTGTGTCTTAGAATGACGACGATATCTGTAATCGCTAGGTCTGTCATAACCAAAGGCCCTTCGTTGCGTCCATGGACATTATGATCGGCGCAAAGGGGCGTCAATGGCATATTTGATCTAAAAGTGTCGCTGAGGGCTGAAAATCTTTTCATTTGTTGCGTGAAATCGTAAGTTTTCTAATTATTGAAAAATTGTAGCCGTTTAAACCGGTTTTGCGGCGCTAAAGCCGGACTCCCGTTCCCTGCAACACCCCATGTTCCATCGCATAACGCGTCAGCCCCGCAGTCGACGAGATGCCGAGCTTGCGTTTGATGTTCTTGCGGTGTGTCTCGACGGTACGCACGGAGATGTCCAAGGTCACCGCGACCTCTTTGTTGGATTTCCCTTGTGCCAGCTGCAGCAGGATCGTCTGCTCCCGCTCGGTCAGGGATTCACGCGTTGCGTCCTTGGGTTCAAGCGACCCTTGCGCACCGGTGCACAGATAGCGACTGCCCGCCATCACCGTATCGATCGCCAGCTTGATCTCGTCGGTTGGTACGTCCTTGAGGATATAGCCCAAGGCACCGTGGCTCAGCGCCGAAGAGATATATTCGGGGTTATCGTGCATGGACAGGATCACGATGCGGGTATCAGGTTCGCGCTCCAGCAAAATTTCAGTCGCCGAAAGTCCGCCGATCTCGGGCATGTTGAGGTCCATCAAGATCACATCCGGTGCCAGTTGTGCGACGCTATCAATGGCAGCGCGCCCGTTGGGCAGACAGCCAACCACCTCGATATCATCGTAGCTTTCTAGGATCGACTGAATGCCTTCGGCGACCATCGGGTGATCGTCGACAATCATGACCTTGATCATTTGGGATGGCGGAGAGGCTAAAGGGGGCATGAGGTTGCTTTCGGCAGGAGGAAGTTCATCGGGGTCAGGGCAGGGCGATCGGCGGCGGGCGCAGCATATGGGTCAGTGGTACGGTGGCGGTGATCTGGGTGCCGCCTTGGGCCGAGGCTTGCAGCGTCAGCGTCCCGTCAAGCTGTTCAATCCTTTCTTGCATATTGCGCAGCCCCAACCCGCCTGAAACAGAGCGCGTCTTGGATAGCCCCAACCCGTCGTCAGAGATAGAGAGCGTCGCCCCCTGCCGGTGTCCACGCAGGTCGACAATAACTTCTGTGGCGCGGGCATGGCGTTCGATATTGGTCAGCGCCTCTTGTGCGATCCGGTACAGTGCAATCTTAGCCTCGTCGTCCAGACGGTTGCGAAACACCACGGTGTTGAATTGGCATTTCACGCCTGTCCGTAGTGCAAACTGTTCTACCAGAGTTTTCAGCGCCGGACCAAGGCCTAGATCATCAAGGATGCTGGGGCGTAGCTCACGGCTGATACGGCGGACTTCTGCGATGGCTTCGGCAAGGCTGTCGATCCCCTTGGCCAAAGGCTCTGCTGCGCGGGTGTCGCCCCGTTCAAGCCTGCGGCGCGCATTGTCGAGCGCATAGCGCACCCCCACAAGAATCTGGCTGATCCCGTCGTGCAATTCGCGCGCCACACGCCCGCGTTCTTCTTCTTGGGCATCAAATACCCGTTGGGTGAGCTTCTTGAGCTTGGCATCCGCAAGGCGGCGTTCGCGCAGGTTGACCAGCATGCCCGACCCGAAGACCAGAAAAAGCGCGGTGACCGTGATCGCGCCAATATAGAAGAACGTGCGATGCACCCGCGCCAAGACGTCGAAACGGGCGGTGGCACCGCTGGCGAGCACGTCATCGATGAATACACCCGTGCCCACAGCCCACTGCCAACTTGGAAACGACGTCACATAGGTGATCATGCGTGCGTCTTCACCGGTCGACGGTTTAGGCCACATATAGGTGTGATACCCGCCGCCATTGCGCGCGATGCGGATCAGTTCGTCCACCACAGCAGTGCCCTGGCTGTCCGTCTCGCCGGCAAAGTTGCGGTTGATCCGGTCGGTTTGGCGCGGGCTGACGAGCGCGGTGCCGTCGTAGTCGTAGACAAAGAATTGCCCCTCTTCGCCATAAATCATCGCTGACAGGATCTGTGCGACCTGCGATTTTGCTGCCCCGTCATCGGGCGAGGCAGAGCCGTAGACAAAGTAAAACCCATTGCGTGCTTGGGTGACATAGTTGCGCAGCTCGACTTTTTTGGCGTCGATCAGTTGCTGTTCTAACGTCGAGATTTCGCGGTTCGCGACGGCGCGAGCCTGTAATGCCACCACAAAGGCAATCGCCGTCACTGCCAGCACCAAAGGGACGGCAGCAATGAGCGTCAGCTTTTGAGCATAGGTGGGGGCGATCAGGAATGACGGGCGGCGCATGCATGGCTGATACTGGGAAATCCTCGCGAATCAAAGTGCTAGATGCAGCGAGCCTTTCACCCGCTATGCGTGCGGGTGCACAAGATATGGCGGGTCACTTCAGTCGTCTGCAGCATATTTGGGCGGTAAAACTGTGCTGTCTACGCAGTAGTTGGTATTTTCATGTTCGGGCATTTGCGTAAATTGAGTGTCACTTGAAATGACCTGCGCGCATATAATGAAGCGCGGGCACCCTCATATTACTCGGGAGGAGTATCCAACATGGACCGTCGTTCATTTCTGAAGACATCCGCGCTTGGCGGGTCTGCCGCTGCTGCAACCACACTGGCCGCACCGCTTTATGCCCAAGGCAAACGCACACTGACCATGGTCACCGCTTGGCCCCGTGGTTTTGCCGTGCTCGATGACGCTGCCACCTATCTGAACAATATGGTTAACGAAATGTCTGACGGCACGTTGACCATCGAAAAGAAAGCCCCCGGCGAGCTTGTCGGCGCGTTCGAAGTCTTTGATGCCGTATCCTCCGGTCAGGCGGATATGTACCACGCCGCCGACTATTACTTTATCGGCCAGCACCCCGGTCTGGCATATTTCACCGCCGTGCCTTTCGGTGCCACAGCCCAGGAGCTGACAAACTGGTACCTGCACGGCGGCGGCCATGATCTGCACAACCAGATCGGTGAAATCTTCAACATGAAGATGTTCCTCGCCGGTAACTCCGGGTCGCAGTCCGGTGGCTGGTTCCGCAAAGAAATCAACTCTGCTGCAGACTTCAATGGCCTGAAATTCCGCATGCCCGGTCTGGGCGGCAAGGTTCTGGGTAAACTGGGCGCGTCGGTTCAGAACATCCCCGGTGGCGAACTGTATCAGGCGCTGTCATCGGGCGCGCTGGACGGTCTTGAGTGGGTTGGCCCATTTGCGGACGAACGCGCGGGCTTCCAGGAAGTCGCCAAGATCTATTACACCGCTGGTTTCCACGAGCCAGGTTCGGGCCTGACAGCATCGGTCAACCTTGATGTGTTCAACGACCTGACGCCTGCACAGCAAAAGATCATCGAATATGCATCGATGGCGACGACGCACACAGGTCTGGCCGAAACGCTGGCTAATAACGGTGCCGCATTGTCCCGTTTGCAGCAGCAGGGTGTTAAAACCATGCAGTTCCCCGACGATGTTTGGGATGCGTTCGGTGCCGCCTCCAAAGAGGTTATGGACGAGAACATGGACGATACCCTGTTCGCTGACATCCGTACCAGCTTTGAATCCTCGCTGTCCGCATCGGCAGAATGGCTGTCGAAATCCGACGCCTACTATGTCGAGCAACGCCAGCGCGTTCTTGGCAAAATGTAAGTCATCCCGTTGGGATGACATGGGGGCTGCCTTTGGGGCGGCCCCGCACGCGACTTTGCATCCCTGAAACAGGGCACGCAAACCGAGGATAATTTTCGCACCAAGCCCGCGCTGAAACCGGGCGCGCGAAGGGGGGATATCAATGGCAGAAGATGCAGTATGCGCAGGATTTTTCCGCGCGGCGGAAGGGGCCAAAATCAGCTGCTTGGACCAGTTCCAAGAGGGCAACCTGATCAGCTTTGTTCTGGGCAACCTACTCGAGGCATTCTACAATTTCTTCGCAGCGCTGCTGAACCCGTCCATGTGGCTGGACTGGTCCAATGGCGAAGCGCTGATGCGGTTCATCTACTACGGTGCCTCGGCAGAGCTGTTCTTTGTCCTGCTGATCGGGTTGGTGATCGTCACGGCCATAGGGATTTGGAAGCGCAGCGTTATGTGGGCGTGCGTGCGCGGGCTGGAAGGTTTCGCCAATGCAACGGGGCGTTTCTTTGCATGGGCCGGATTGCTGATGGTGCTGCAACAGATCATCATCGTCTTCATGCAGCGCATTTTTACGCGGCCTGATATCTCTATCGGCTTTGGTATTCCGCTGCAATTCGACATCAGTTGGTTTGCCGAAGAACTAAAGCTTTTCAACGCCTTGGTCGTGTGTCTTTGTGTGTCTTACACCTTTGTGCAAGGCGGCCACGTACGGGTTGACCTGTTCTATGCCGGTGCCAAGTTCCGCACCAAGCGCGTGATTGACATGTTCGGCGCGCTGTTCTTCATGATCCCCTTTGCGATTGTCACATGGCTCTATGGCTGGTTCTTCCTGTGGCGCCATCTGGTGACACCGAACCCGTCGGCATCTGACCGGCTAGAGCTGTTGCTGCGCAAGGCGCGACTGCTGAAGTGGAATGTAGAAACCATCGGCTTTTCGCCGAACGGATTCAATGGCTACTTCTTGTTCAAAATCCTGCTGTGCGCCTTCTGCGCAATGGTGATTTTGCAAGCAATATCAGTGTTTTATCGTGCTTTGTTAGAGTTCCGAGAAGGGCCTGAGAGCGCAGATAAATATCTCGACCGCGATACGTTGGGCGAGGGCGAAGAAGCCTATGAGGGCACACATTAATTCAAGGGGCGTCCCATGCTATTTGGTCTCGACGGGGTCGAAGTTGGCCTGATCATTGTTTTTGCCTGCCTCTTTGGCGGCATCCTGTCCGGATTTCCGGTGGCCTTTGCCATCGGTGGTGCTGGTATCATTTCTTTCGGCATCATTGCCGCGCTCGATAGTGCGGGGTTGATGGTGCATCAGGCGATTGACCAATCGTCCCAGGCGTATCGTGATCTGGTGAACTCTGGCGTTCCCAACGACGCGGTGTCCAAGTTCCGCTATCCCGATTTACCGCTGATTGGTGAATCGGTTTTCCCGCAAGGGTGGGAAGTCGCACTCGACCGGAACGTCAGCTTTATCGTGAACCGGATGAACGAACGCGTCCTCGCGGGGCAGTCGATCGAGACGCTACTGGCGGTTCTGATGTTCGTTCTCATGGGCATCACGCTCGAGCGTTCCAAGATTGCTAACGACTTGCTAACAACGATGGCGCGGGTGTTTGGCCCGTTACCCGGTGGTCTGGCCGTGTCGATCGTCGTTGTTGGCGCGTTTCTTGCCGCTTCGACAGGGATCGTGGGCGCGACCGTTGTTACGATGGGCCTGCTTGCCCTGCCTACGATGTTGCGGAACGGATATTCGCCCGAGCTTTCAACCGGTGTCATCGCCGCGTCTGGTACCTTGGGGCAAATTATCCCACCGTCCATTGTTATTGTTCTGTTGGGCACATTGGCTGGTGACTTGTACTCAGCGGCGCAAGAAGCACGGGCAACCTCGGCTGGCTGTACGGATGCATTGACCTATCTGGGCGAGCCTGCGGTCGTGTCTGTGGGCACGCTGTTTCAAGCGGCATTGCTGCCGGGGATCATGCTGGCGCTGCTTTATGCGCTCTATGCCTTTGTATACGCGCTGCTGAACCCTGAAAAAGCACCTGCTGTGCCAATGGGGGCGACCAATGCCGAACCCATCACGCGGGGCGAAGGTTTTACCTGGTTCCTTGGCATGCCAGCGCTGCTGATCGTCGGGACGATTGTTCTGGGCAACCTTGGTATGGTGGGCAGCCAGTCGACTGTTGTGTCCAGCTTTAGCGACATCGGGCAGGGTGCGAGCCTGCGCACGAACGTCGGTGAAACCTGTCAGGCCGCGATGATCGAACTGCACGGGCAAAGTGCATGGGATCAAGCGGTGACCGAACAAGCCGCGATCGAAGCCGCAGGTGGTCAACAGGCCAGCGAAAAGCTGACCGAAGAAGCCCTGGCCCAAAAGCAGGCAGACAAGATCGCTGACGCCGCGCCGATTGGCACCGGTGTCGCAATCATCCTGATCCTGCTGGCCTTGGTCATGACGACGGGTCGCGGTGTGGCACCTTCGGCGGACAAGCGCCCCTTGATCATCGGCGCTATCGGTCTGGTTCTTGCCGTGTTGGTGGACATCCTGCTGATTGGCCCTGCAACATCATCGGGGGCGTTGGTGGTGCTGATGGCGCTGCCCTTCGTGGCTGTGATGTATGGTGTGGTCTATGCGCTGAAGCTCTGCGCTGGTAACGAACTGATCCGCGTGGTCTTTCCGCCGCTGGTCCTGATCGTTGCGGTGCTGGGGTCGATCCTTGGCGGCATCACCAACCCGACGCCTGCTGCGGCTTTGGGGGCTGGTGGTGCGATCATGCTGGCGGCATATCGCAAGCTCAAGGATATGGACCGCTCACCCAAGGTGATCATCTGGTCTACGCTGGCGATCCTGATCAGCATCCTTGTGGGCGTGAACTTTGACCTTCGCATCAACCAGGAGGGCGTGAGCGTCGAAAGCTGGTTTGCCTTCTTCGTGGCCTACGGCGCGTATCTATACGCGGTGTTTGGTCTGCTGTTCTCGTGTTGGATCCTCTATACTTCGGGCGTGCTGAGCCCCGTGGTCCGCGAGACGGCCAAGGTGACCTCGATGGTATTTACCATCCTGATTGGGTCTCAGTTGCTGAACCTTGTGGTGATCTCCTTTGGCGGTGAACACTATATCCAGCAGTGGCTGAAAAGCTTTGACAACGAGCTGACGGTGTTCCTGATCGTGATGCTGGTGCTCTTTGTGCTGGGCTTCGTGCTCGACTTCCTCGAGATCATCTACATCGTGATCCCGATTGTCGGGCCGGTGATCTATGGCGGCACCTTCGATCCGAAATGGGTGACTATTATGATCGCGGTGAACCTGCAAACGTCGTTCCTGACGCCGCCCTTTGGCTTTGCGTTGTTCTACCTACGCGGCGTTGCGCCGGCGAGCGTGACCACGTCGCACATCTATCGCGGGATCATTCCTTTCGTCTTGATCCAGGTTGGGGCCTTGGCGCTGCTGTGGATGTTCCCGGTGATCGTGACAATCGTGCCGGATCTGATCCCGAACTAAACGGGCAGCACGGTTTTGATAAAACAAAAGGCACCCCTCGGGGTGCCTTTTTTCGTTTCATTAAGAATGAGAGTAGTTAAAAGCGCAGCGCAGTCGCATATCAGCGGCGGGTCGGGCTTAGATCGGGCAGCGCGATATTGGCGACCTGCTCGGCAATTGGAACGGTGTTCAGCGGATGCTGGTCGGGGGAAAAATCATCGGGGTTACGCATCTTTTGCCACGCGCCCCCCATATAGACCTCAAGTCCCGAGAACTTAGCTTTATACCCCATCTTGGGGCTGCCGGGCACCCAATAGCCTAGATAGACATAGGGCAGACCCGCCGAGCGGGCGATCTCAATATGATCGAGGATGATGTAGTTGCCCAACCCGTCACGGGGGCGATCGGGACTGTAGAAAGAATAGACCATGCTCACCCCATCCTCGAGCACATCCGTCAGGCACACGCCGATCAACTCACGGGTTTGCTTGTCATGATATTCGATCACGCGGCTGCGGATCGGTGTTTCCTCTATCATCGCGGCAAATTCGAAAACATCCATATCCGCCATGCCACCATTCGCATGGCGGCTGTCGAGATAGGTGCGAAATAGATCGTATTGTTCTTCTGTGGCCCACGGCGACGTGGCCCGTCGTGCCAGTCCGGCATTGCGTTTGATCGTGCGCCTTTGGCCCTTGCTCGGGCTGAAGTCGGCCACGTTGATGCGCGCGGACATACAGGCCGCGCAATCGGCGCAAGACGGGCGGTACAGCACATTCTGCGACCGCCGGAACCCTTGACCCGACAGGCTGTTGTTCAGCTTGGTCGCAGTCTCTCCTTGTAGGGCGGTGAACAGCTTACGTTCCATCCGACCTTCAAGATAAGGGCAGGGCTGCGGCGCAGTGACATAGAACTGCGGTGCGATGGGGAGTGTATGGCGCATGAAAATCCGTTGTTGTTCCGCGAAATCCTAACAACTGGACCAAACCGCGCCAAGTACAAGTTTGGGTCAGTTCACGCTTTCGGCACGACGATTCAGCGGGACCGTGCCGAGGATCACATCCGTCAGGCTCTGGTGGCGCGAGGTGGAACAGATGAGGATGATCGAAATCACCTGCAACGGCATCATGGCAACGCTTACGCTATAGCCTGCCGTGTGCAAAAAGGCCGACGCCAGATCAAGCGGTTCATCGCGTGCGGTGCGCAGTTCCATGCCGAACAGGCGCATCCCCCATGTGGCCGACCCGCTGGCAAGCGTCGCAACACGGTAGGTAAAGCCCACGATTAGCATCAACAACGGGAATAGAAACAACCCGATAAAGGCGGTGAACGGCACGATTAGCACGCTGGCAATCAGCACCAACAAAGCATCAACAACCCACGCCATGAACCGTTTGGTCGGGATACCGCTATAGAATTCTGGCTGGTCGAATGGATCAGGGGTGGTGGGGGTCATCATGTTTCGTCCCTCAAGAATGGGTGTCCCCCCGCCATGGCGGAGGGCACGGTTGTCTTTGCGCAAAGCCTTAGGCCTTTTGCGCATCATCTTCATCGGTCGACCGTTCGGCCATGAACTGGTCGAACTCGGCCTTGTCCTTGGCGTCGCGCAGGCGGGTCAGGAAGGCTTCAAAGTTGGTTTGCTCTTCCTCCAGACGGGCAAGCGTATCGGCCTTATAGGCGTCAAATGCGGCGTTTCCAGTAGAACGTCCGGTGACAACGCCACGGCGGGCACGTTTGCTGCAAGACATAGATTTAAACATGCGTTTGCTCCAGATCATATACGCAAGAACGGCGAGGCCAAGCGGCCAGAATGCGATAAAGCCGACAACCATGGCGGCGATCCACGCCCCTTTGCCCTTGTCGTCAAGAAAATCCTCGGCACGGCCCAGCCAACTGCGTTGTGCGGCGTACGAGGGTGCATAGCTCTGTGTCATCAAGTTCCCTTTCGGTCAGAGTGTGGTGGCCCTGAACGCTGCGGGCCGGTGCGGTGGTGGGCAATGTAAATGCCTTTCACATTACAATAGATCGGCATGCTAGACCTGCTTTGCAAGGTTTAATGTAAATGTTTTTTACATTATTTGGTTTTGGCCGCGTTTGTTGGGGCTTAGCACTGTCTTTCCGCCCATTGACGAAGCCCCAGTAACCAGCGAATGCTGGGCATATGAGAACACTTGCCCGTCAGATCACCCGCTGTCCCCGCATTTTTACGACCGATCAGGCGCAGGATGCGCGCGCGTTGTTTCCTGATGCGCCCCCCGAGATTTCAGCTCTTGTTGCGGGTGCAGGGTCGACGTCGCCATACCTGTTAGCGTTGATGCAAAAGGAAACCGACTGGTGTCGCAAGGCGTTCGACGATCCCGCTGCAGCAGTCCAACGGGTGATTGACGGCGCAGGCGATGTGGCCCCCGACCAGCTTGCCAACCACCTGCGTCAGGGCAAGCGGCGTGTGGCGTTGATGACGGGGCTGGCCGATCTGGCAGGCGCGTGGTCGCTGGAGGACGTGACCGGTGCATTGACGGATTTCGCCGATGCCGCGACGCAAGCCGCGCTGACGGCAGGGCTGAAGGCGCAGGTCAAACGCGGCAAACTGCCCGGCATGACCGAAGAGGACGCCAATACCGGCGCGGGGATGGTCGTGCTTGCCATGGGCAAGATGGGCGCACGCGAGCTGAACTACTCCTCTGACATCGATCTGATCTGCCTGTTTGACGAGACCCGTTTTGATCCGACTGATTTCCACGACGCACGCACCGCATTTGTGCGCGCCACCCGCGCCATGAGCGGAATGCTCAACGATCTCACGGGCGAGGGGTATGTTTTTCGCACCGACCTGCGCTTGCGGCCCGATTCCGGTGTCACGCCGGTCTGCATGGCGATGGAAGCCGCCGAGAGATACTATGAAAGTCTAGGCCGGACGTGGGAACGCGCAGCCTATATCAAGGCGCGACCCGCGGCCGGGGATCTGGCGGCGGGGGATCAGTTTCTGTCGGTCCTGCGCCCCTTTGTCTGGCGCAAGCATCTGGACTTTGCCGCTATACAGGATGCGCATGACATGCGGCTTGCCATTCGCGAACACAAAGGGCTGGGGGGCAAGGTTTCGCTGTCAGGCCACAATATGAAGCTCGGGCGCGGCGGCATCCGCGAGATCGAGTTCTTTACCCAGACCCGCCAGTTGATTGCGGGTGGGCGCGACCCTGACTTGCGGGTGCGCGGCACCTGCGAAGGCATGGCTGTGTTGGCCGATAAGGAATGGATTCCCGCAGACGCGGCCGAAACCCTTTGCGACCATTACCGCGCACATCGCACCGTCGAGCACCGGGTACAGATGATCCGCGACGCGCAAACACACACGCTGCCACAGTCCGATGAAGGCTTTGACCGTTTGGCCGCGATGATGGACATGGATCTGCCGGCCTTGCGCAGCGATCTTGAACGGCGACTGGAAGAGGTCCACCAGCTGACCGAAGGGTTCTTTGCGGGCTCGACCTCAAGCCCTACACCGGCTGCCGCCCCTGACGAACATGTCTTTGACGCCGCCATTGTTGATCGTTGGCTTAGTTATCCCGCTTTGCGTAGCGCCCGCGGGGCAGAGCTGTTTGCAGAGCTCAAGCCCGGCCTACTGGCGCGGCTGGCACGGGCCACCAAGCCGGACGAGGCGCTTTTGGCCTTTGATGGATTTCTGGGAGGGCTGCCCGCGGGCGTTCAGTTGTTCTCTTTGTTGAAGATCAACCCGCAACTGTCTGATTTACTTGTAGATATCGTTAGTGCATCGCCCGCCTTGGCGGCTTATCTATCGCGCAATGCGTCAGTGTTCGATGCCGTGATCGGCGGCGATTTCTTTAGCGATTGGCCCGGTGAAGATGGGTTGCTCGAGAGTCTGACAGAAGCGTTGGAGGCCGAAGAGGACTACGAAGCGCGGCTTGATACCTGCCGTCGATGGGCAAAGGAATGGCACTTTCGGATCGGTGTGCATCACCTGCGCGGGTTGCTTGATGCCGCGACGGTGGGCGCACAATATGCCGATCTCGCGCGGGCTGTTTTGCGCGGGCTATGGCCCGTGGTGATTGACGAGTTTTCGCGGCGTCATGGGCCGCCACCGGGACGCGGCGCTGTATTGGTGGGGATGGGATCGCTTGGTGCGCGCCGCCTGACCGCGGCCTCTGATCTTGATATGATTGTCGTCTACGATTCCGCCGATGTCGAAAGCTCTGACGGAAAGCGGCCGCTTGCCTCGCGGCTGTATTACGCACGCCTGACCCAAGCGATGATTACTGCGATGACCGCCCCCATGGCCCAAGGCAAGCTTTACGAGGTGGACATGCGTTTGCGCCCCTCCGGCACGCAAGGCCCGGTAGCGACCAGTCTTGCAAGCTTTGAAAGTTACCAGATGGGGCAGGCTTGGGTCTGGGAGCATCTCGCGCTGACCCGAGCCGAATGTGTGGCAGGCCCCGATGACCTGATGCAGGAGGTGTCGGGGCTGTGTAACAAGGTGCTCGCACGCCCGCGCGACCGCGCCGATACCTTGCACGAGGTCGCCGCCATGCGCGCGCGTCTTGCCACAGCCAAGGCTGCGGGCGGCATTTGGGACGCCAAAAACGGGCCGGGGCGCTTGCAGGATATCGAGCTGTTGGCGCAGGCGGGTGCATTGCTGGCGGGGACGACGGCGCGCGATATCGCCAGCGGCATTGCGCATGCGGAACAGCAAAAGATCGTCAGTGTCGATCAGGCAGAGGTGTTGCGCAAGGTCTATCGCACGTGCTGGGCTTTGCAGGCCGCGACGCGGTTGCTGTCACCATCGGTTCTGCGCGAGGAGTCTTTGGGGCAGGCGGGCTTGCGGTTCTTGTGTCGCACGCATGAGGTCGAGACACCGAAAGAACTGCACGACCATTTGACTCGGAGCTATGCGCAGGCCGCGGCGATCATTGGCGAGGCATTGGCCGATTACGTTGATAAGGCCGACAGGGGACAGTCATGACCAAAGGTGATCTGAACGACCCTAAGGGGTTGATCTATGAATCCTACCGCATACCGGATATCTCGCCGCCAGAGTGCCGGTCGATCTTCCTGGATTGGGCCCTGAGCTTGCCGATGGAGGCAGATACCAAGGCTGCCTTACGCGCGTTGCTGGATCAGGTTGCACCGGAAAATAGGGACCATCCGATGACAGGTGTAATGCAGGAGGGGTTGATCGGTATGGCCACGCCCCGACGGCGTGGCGGGTGGAAAACACGCCCTCGAAGCTAAATAACGCTACAATAAGACGTAAACGTGCCGAAATACCCAAATGTTGCCTTAAGTTCTGAACATTCTCGCCCCATTCCCGCCTTAATTGGACGGCATTACAATATCAACGCTGCACAGTCCTATTCACCGGCAGCTTTTGGAGGGGAATATGAAACATCAAAACCTGTTGATCGCTTTGGCCTTTGCCGCTGCCGTGTCCGGTTGTGCACCGGCGGATATTGCCAGCCGGAATGCGATGTATGATACATCCTCGTCCCGTATGTCTTTGCTGGATAACCTTAATTCTTACCAGCCCGATACGCTGTTGGATGCTGTTCATATCCAGCAAACCAATGTCTTTTTGCCCAATCATCTTCGTGTCGCCCAAGAAACCAACTTGCTGCAATCGGCGGACATCATCTGGCATGACGCAGCCAACGCCGATCACCGCGATCAGGTGCGTGCTATCTTTGAGGCCGCAATCCAACAGGGTGCCGTCACCGCCTATGGACCCGTTCCAGCGACGCTCGAGGTAGAGGTCCTGCGCTTTCACAATCCCGCTGCAGGGTCTGCGACAGCCGTACCATCGGCCGAGTTCATTCTGACCGTAGTGGACGCGCGCAACGGCAAGACACTGGCAGAGCCCCGTCAGGTCGCGGTCGAACTCAACAGTTTTGCTCCGCCCGTTGCCGAAGCGCAGCCAGATAACGCAGTGCTGATCCACGATCTTGCCCGCGCGATCGAACAACAGCTGTCGACACCGGGCAGCTACAAACGCACGAAACTTGCCGCCTATTAAGCGTGACGGTGAAGTCTGCGCTTCCCCAAACGCGTGGAACCGACTAATGGGGGCGGTATGACAACGCCCCTTTCCCCTCCCGCTTCGACCGACCCTTCCGATTTGCCTGTGGTGCGCCTGCTGCCCAAGGCGAATGCCCGCGCCATTCGGCACGGGTTTCCTTGGGTTTATGCCAATGAAATGGTCACCGACCGCCGCACCAAAGCGTTGACCCCTGGCAGCCTCGCGCTGCTGGAAGACAGTGCGCGTCAGGTGATGGGGGTGGTCGCGGTGAACCCGGCCTCCAAGATCTTCTGCCGGATGCTGGACCAGAATTCCGAAGCGGTGGTGAACCAGAGCTGGTTCGAGGCCCATATCAAGCGCGCCGTACAATTGCGTGACCAAATGTATGACGCGCCGTTTTACCGTTTGATCCACGCCGAAGCCGACGGGCTACCCGGTGTCGTGATCGATCGCTTTGGCGATACGGCTGTTATCCAGGCGAATGCCGCATGGGCCGACGTCCATATCGACGCGCTGACCGCGGCGCTGGTCGCACAAACCGGTGTGCGCCACGTGTTGAAGAACGCAGCGGGCCGGACGCGCAGCCTTGAAGGGCTGGATGACGTCAGCGGTGTGCTTCATGGCGACGCGCCTGGCGCGGCAGTGCCGGTGCCGATGAACGGCGCGACCTATATGGCAGACCTTACAGGCGGCCAGAAAACCGGACTGTTCTACGATCAACGCCCCAACCACGCCTTTGCGGCCAACCTGTCCAAGGGCAAACGCGTGCTGGATGTGTTTGCGCATGTCGGTGGGTTCTCTCTGGCAGCGCTGGCAAATGGCGCATCCTCTGCGGTTGCGGTCGATGGGTCTGCTCCGGCGTTGGAACTGGCCCAGCAGGGTGCCGATGCCATGGGCGTATCGGACCGTTTTGCGACGCGGCAGGGGGATGCGTTTGATATACTGACTGCCCTGCGTGCCGAGGGCGAAGAGTTTGATGTCGTGATCTGTGACCCGCCCGCATTTGCCCCCGGCAAGCCTGCGCTTGAAGCAGGGCTGCGTGCCTATGAACGTGTTGCCCGTTTGGCAGCGCAGCTGGTCGCAGAGAATGGTGTGCTGGGACTGTGTTCCTGTTCGCACGCGGCCGATCTGACGCAGTTCCGCACTGCGTCCGTGCGCGGCATTGGACGTGCAGGACGTCGAGCGGCGTTGCTGCACACCGGTTTCGCCGGTCCGGACCACCCGCAGTTGCCACAACTGGCCGAAACGGGATACCTAAAGTCACTGTTCTTCCGTCTGTCGTGACGCTGCGCATCCTGATCGACGCCTGCGTCCTCTATCCCACCGTGATGCGTGAAATGGTGATGGGTGCGGCGCGGGCGGGGGTATTTGAACCGCTATGGTCAGCGCGCCTGTTGGAGGAATGGGCGCGCGCCGCGATCAAGCTTGGCCCCGAGGGCGAGGCGCAGGCCCGCGCTGAGATCGCGGTGCTGCGCGCCGCCTGGCCCAAGGCAGAAGTGCCCCCAAGCCCCGGTCTGGCGGCACGGTTGTACCTGCCGGACGAAAACGACATACACGTGCTGGCCGCCGCGATCACCGGCCATGCCGATATCATCATGACGCTGAATGCCAAGGATTTTCCCCGTGGCACTCTGGCCGAAGAAGGCTTGGCACGGGTGGATCCCGATAGCTATCTGCACGGTGTCTGGCTGGCCCAGCCGGAGCTAATTCAACAGGTTGCCGGTTCTGTTCTGGAAGAAGCGCGCCGCCTGTCGGGGCAGCCATGGGAAATGCGTCCGCTGCTGAAAAAAGCGCGTTTGCCGCGGCTTGCCAAAGCGCTCGGTTAGCGGTCCCACGCGGATTTCAACGCAGTCAACGCACTGATCCGGTCCGCCGTTTTAGGATGGCTAAGCAACCATGCGGGCGACGTCCCGTGGTTACTTTGTGTTAACGCTTCAAGCTTTTTGAACAAAGAGATTTGCGGCGCGATGCCGATGCCTGCTTTGGTCAAAAGAGCGGCGGCATAAGCATCCGCCTCGTATTCATCACCGCGCGATAGCCGTGCTGCCAGCAAACTCGCAAGCATGTTGGCGATCCAGACGCCGACACCCGGGATAATGCGCCCCAAAATCATGCCAAGTGCTGCACGCATGGCATTCTGGCCGGAAAAATCAATCATCCGTCGCCGGGAATGGCCCAAGGCCACATGGCCCAGCTCGTGCGCGATCACGCTGGCAAGTTCCTCGGCAGTGACAGCACCGGACCTGAATTTATCGTAAAAGCCGCGGGTGATGAAGATCCGCCCATCCGGCGCTGCAAGACCGTTGACGGGGGCCACCTCGTAGATATGGACCTTGATCCGCGGCAGATCGAGGGCACTGGCCAGTTTCGATGTCATTTCGCGCAGGGCAGGGTCCAAAAGCTCGGTCGATTTCTCGTCAAGCTCCTTGGCGGTGCGCCACGCAGAAAAGCGGTACATGGCAAGCCCGAAGAGCACGGCGAGGACGATGGGGAGGATGCGGATCATATGTCCAATATGGACGGGGGGGCGCGGGGTGCAAGGGTGGAATGAGTATTTGAGAAAAGGGTGAAGGGGGAAGTGCAAGGGCCGCGGCAAGCGCGGCCCTCCTTGGGCAGGGTCAGGACAGTTTTGCGTCCATCGTGATCTCTGCGGTCATCAGCTTGGAAATCGGGCAGTTTTCTTTGGCGGTTTTTGTCGCCTCTTCGAACTGCTCTTGCGTGGCATCTGGGATCACGCATTCAACATCAAGGTGAATTTTCGGCACGTGAAAGCCGCCATCTTTTTGTTCGAGAAATACGGTGGCTTTGGTTTCGATGCTGTCCGCGATCAGATCGTAGTCTTCAAGGATCATCGACAGGGCCATAGAAAAGCAGGACGCATGGGCCGCGCCAATCAGCTCTTCGGGGTTGGTGCCGTCTTTGCCCTCAAAGCGCGTGTTAAAGCCGTAGGGCTGGTCACTGATCACGCCGGTCTGGGTAGAGACGTGACCTTTGCCTTCTTTGAGGTTGCCTGTCCATTTTGCGGAGCCTGATTTCTTGATCATGGAAAGTCCTTTCACCATTTGGGTTCTTGGTGAAAACGCAAGGCGCGGTGGAATGTTCCGATCTGTGGTGGGGTTGCGGCTGATTACGGGAGTGTCATGAACTTTGTGTATCTGGTCTGGCCCATGCGGGTTTTAGATACAGTCACGCATTGAAGCGATCCTCAAACATTATGGCGAAATGATTGCGGGCCGCAAACCATTCTCGAACATTTCGGCCGCCTTTCTCAAACTTGCGGATCGCCAAGTAGATCAGCTTCGTGGCTGCGTCTTCGGTCGGGAACGATCCCCGCGTCTTAATCGATTTGCGGATTACACGGTTCAAGCTTTCAATTTCGTTGGTGGTGTAGATGATCTTTCGGATGGCGGGATCAAAAGCAAAGAACGGGATCACTTCCT
>NZ_FNJD01000057.1 GCF_900103185.1 Sulfitobacter litoralis | reverse complement strand
ACAATCCATGGAGAAACTCCCTCAAATCCATGAAGCACGGACTCGCAGAATACACGCGTCATCGGAAGGTGGGGTCTAAACAGCGGTTACGCAAAAACAGGCACTGCCCGAAGTGCCAAGGACCGGCGGCGCGTGACTGGATGGAGGCGCGGGCCGAGGACCTGTTGCCCGTGGAGTATTTCCACGTCGTCTTCACGATGCCCGCCGAGATCGCGCAAATCGCCTATTGGAACAAGAAGGCGATCTACGGGCTGTTGTTCAAGGCGTCGGCCGAAACCGTCATGACCATCGCGGCCGACCCCAAGCGCATGGGTGCGCGGGTGGGCATGACCAGCGTGCTGCACACATGGGGATCGGCGCTGACGCACCATCCCCACATCCACATGATCGTCCCGGGCGGCGGCCTGTCACCCGATGGCGCAATGTGGACCGCCTGCCGCCCTGGGTTCTTTCTGCATGTGCGGGTTCTGTCGCGACTGTTTCGACGCCTGTTTCTGGAAAAGCTGATGGATCTGCACCGGGCCGGTCAGCTGACCTTCTTCGGCAATCTCGAACGGTTGGCGCAGGCGGATGCCTTCGCGCAGTGGCTCGCCCCGTTCCGCAAATCCGAATGGGTGGTTTACGCCAAACCGCCCTTCGGCGGCCCCGAGGCCGTGCTGGCTTACCTGAGCCGCTATACCCATCGGGTGGCAATCTCGAACCACCGCCTGGTCAGCGCCGATGCCCAAACCGTCGCCTTCCGTTGGAAGGATTACCGCATCAAATCCGGCGACCGCCAAAAGGTCATGCGGCTGGCCACACCCGAGTTCATTCGCCGCTTCTTGATCCATGTTCTGCCCGACGGGTTCCACCGCATCCGACACTACGGCCTGCTGGCCAGCGGTGTCCGCAAGGGCAATATCAGAAAGATCCGCGCCTTGCTCTGCGTCCAGCGCCCCGAACAGATCGCCGCGTCAGGACCCGAAGCCGAGATCATCCCACTCACCCTGCGCGAACCATGCCCCTGCTGCGGCGGCCCCATGCGCATCATCGAGATCTTCCGCCGTGGGCAAAAGCCGATGTCGCGCGCACCACCACGGGAGCAGGCCGCATGACACACCGCCTGTCATTTGTCACGAACCGCTACCGGCTGCTGCCCGCAGACCCGGCCCAGCCCGTCTGCGCTTATCGCTCTGCGGCGCGAAAAACGTCGGCAAGCATCACAAGATGCACAGCGGTGTCAGCATACTCGGACCCTTCTGTGATCGTCTCAGCCGTCATACGCACCGCCAGCCAAACCCCTGAAACAGCCGTCGCTCCAACCGTCCGCGCACTTTCCCCATAGATCGCACCAAGACCCACGCGGCTTCCTCCTTGGGAGGTTTTCCAACGCGGGTCGTAGTCGCGCGAGTGCGCAGCGTATCGCCGCGACCCGCATCAGAAAACCTTCACCAAAGCGGACATTCAGACCTGGCTCCGATGCCGCACCGCGGCTTCCCCAGGCCGTCCATTCACGCATCGTGCAGCATTCTCGATTGGTGAAAGTTAGATGCGCGGACGAAGGATTAGTTCGCGGGACAAGCGCAAATGAACATTTTTCGTGCGCCAGCGTCTTGTCAATACCTATTAAGATGGAAAC
>NZ_FNJD01000012.1 GCF_900103185.1 Sulfitobacter litoralis | reverse complement strand
CCGGGAGTAAAACGTTCCCATAAGTCTAAGATACTGAACCAAGGCAAGCATAATTTTGGGGCTGCTCAGTTTACGATCTCAAAGATTTGTAGACCGTTGCCCTCCCGATCCCAAGGTGCTTGGCAATTGCGGTCGCTCCCATGCCTGATTGACGTAATTCTTTGACCTTAGTGTCATCGACAACCTTCGGGCGGCCCTTGTAAAGGCCTTTGGCCTTTGCTTTCGCGATCCCCTCAGCCTGGCGTTTGCGAATGATGTTTCTTTCAAATTCAGCAAAAGCTCCCATCATCTGCAACTGAAGTGTGGCGAAGGCATCGTCCGATTTGGCTGAAAACGTAAGGCTTTCGGTTTTGAAGGTAATTGAAACGCCTTTGTCATTCAGTTTTTGTATTATCGATTGCAGGTCGCGGAGGTCTCTGGCCAAGCGATCGATGCTATGGACAATCACAGTGTCGTCTTCTCGCACCCATTCCAGCATAGCGTTGAGCGCTGGGCGGTCTTTGGCACTTTTGCCAGAGAGCTTTTCTTCAAAGAGCTTATCAACAGCTCCTAAATCCTGGCGGTCGAAATTTTGTTCTACGGTACTGACACGGCGATAACCAACAATCGACATGATGTCTCCTATGGTGCTAGACCTTTTCAGAATACTGTCTACTAACTCTAAATCAAGTCTAAATGTGCACCTCTGGCTTAGATTTGCTGTGTCTCCTCAGGGTGGACCTTTGTGTACGGAAGCCTTTGGCTAGATAAGTCTTCGCAGAAACGGCAGCATGTTCATCAGTCCGTTTGGATCACGAGATGTCCTCAGGCACCTTGAACCTGCTTGTAATTTTCCAGCTACAGTTCGTTAGATCACTTTGCGCTGCTGAGCATTCAAGAAAGTTACGATGCGTATTTGAGTTCGATAGTCAGTGTGTGCGGTTCTTGGACCCTGATCTGAGCCCCTCAAACTCCTTCACTTACGCGAACTAGCAATCCATCGTTGACAGCAGTTCCCCGCGGTGGGAACGCTTCTACAACTAGGAAGGGTTTCCATGGAAAATTCGTTGGCCAACATATTGGAGCAGATGCGTCTGCGCTCGCAGTCACAGTTTGAAAAAGGCGAGTATTTTGAGAAGCTGGTCAAAGTCTTTCTAGAGAATGACGCCTTGCAAGGCCAAACTTACGATAAGGTTTGGTTGTTTAAGGACTGGGCGTCGGAACATGACTTACCTTCAAACGATACAGGCATCGATCTTGTCGCACGTCATGCTGATGGGGCAGGATTTTGCGCTATCCAGTGCAAGTTCTACGCGGCTGATAGCAGTATCAGCAAAAAGCACATGGATTCCTTCGTATCAGCGGCGTCCAGTAAGTATTTTGTCAGCCTCATCATCGTTGACACCACGCTGAAGGACTTCAGCTCCAACCTGACGGCGATGCTGGATAATTTGGATAGAGATTGGCATCGGATAGCGCTTTCCGATCTCGAAAAAAGCCGTATCGACTGGTCAGCCTATTTTCGCGACAACACCGTCAAACTCACTGAGCCAAAGATCCTTCGTGATCATCAACGTGAAGCGTTAGAGGCTGTCAGAGCAGGTTTAGTTGAGGCTGACCGTGGTAAACTGGTCATGGCTTGCGGAACGGGCAAAACCTTTACTGGCCTAAAAATTGCTGAGGAGCTTGGCGGCAAGGGCAAGCTTATTCTCTATATGGTGCCCTCATTGGCCTTGATGTCCCAAACAGTGCGTGAGTGGAAAAACGACTGCGCGGATGATTTTCTCGCATTCTCTGTCTGTTCCGATGTCAAAGTGGGCAAACGAGAGAGCGATGGGGATGCGATCCAATTCACGGTCCATGACCTTGCTTTTCCAGCTACGACCGACGCTAGCAAAATTGCGCAACAGGTGGCTGACAGCGACCGCGAAAAGATGATCGTGGTGTTCTCGACCTATCAGTCTATCCAAGTGCTGACTGATGCGCAAAAGACCTATTGCTTGCCTGAGTTCGACTGGATCATTTGCGACGAAGCACATCGGACCACAGGTGAAACCATCGGCACTGACGAGAGCAACTTCGTCAAAATCCACTCTAACGACAACGTCGCGGGCAAGAAACGCGTCTACATGACCGCAACCCCCAAGATTTATGGGGAGAATGCCAAGTCCAAAGCCGCGCAGCACGATGTCGCGTTGGCTTCTATGGACGATCCCGACATGTTTGGTGAACTTCTGTTCTACAGGGGGTTCTCATGGGCCGTCGAAAACGATCTCCTGTCAGATTACAAAGTTATCGTGTTGGCCGTCGATGAAGGCTTGATCAGCGCAGGCGTACAAAATCGCTTGGCTGAATCCAGCGAAATGAAACTGGACGACGCGACTAAGATCATTGGTTGCTATAAGGCACTGATAAAGCGCGAGCTGATCGGCGAAGACACGGAAGACCCAGCCCCGATGAAATGCGCCTTGGCATTTTGCAAAAACATTGCTGTATCCAAAATGGTCACAGAAGAGTTTGCTGCCGTGGTCGATGAATATCGTAACAATGACGACATCGGCGATCTTAGCGGCCCCTCCTTGGACGTCCAAACCCGCCATGTCGACGGTACCTATAACGCCAAACAGCGCGAAGACTGTCTTGATTGGCTCAAGGCGGAAACTGACGACGAAACTTGCCGTATTCTGACCAATGCGCGCTGCCTGTCCGAAGGCGTCGACGTACCGGCTTTGGATGCAATTATCTTCATGCATCCCCGCAAAAGCCAGATCGACGTGGTGCAATCCATTGGCCGCGTAATGCGCAAGGCACCGGGCAAGGAAATGGGCTACGTGATCCTACCTGTCGCAATCCCCCATGGGACAGCAGCCGAAGACGCGCTCAATGACAACGAACGCTATCAGGTGGTTTGGCAAATCCTCAACGCACTCCGGTCGCACGATGAACGCCTAGACGGCAAGATCAACCAGATCGGCATTGGCGAAGATGTCTCTGACAAAATCCAGATCATCGGCGTCACCAAAGAGATGATGGCAACCACCGCCGTTGTCGAAGACATCGATGTGAACAAGACCAAAGCATCCAAGCGCAGCGATATTGGCGGCGGTTCGGGTGATAGCTCAGATGATGAGATCGTCATCGAGGGGCCAGAACAACAGCTAGGTTTTGTCTTTGATGAACTGACCCAAGCCCTGCGCGCCAAGATCGTCGAAAAATGCGGCACGCGTGAGCATTGGGACAAATGGGCCAAAGACATTGCGAAGATCGCTGAAACCCACATCACACGGATCACCACGATCGTCGCCCACCTCGGCGCGGAACGTGACGCCTTTGTCGCCTTCCTTGATGAAATTCGGGACGACCTGAACCCTGAAATTAGCGAACAAGACGCCATCGAAATGCTGGCCCAACACCTGATCACCAAACCCGTCTTTGATACGCTCTTCCGCGACAACCATTTCACCGCGAACAACCCCGTGTCCAAAGCGATGGAGATCGTCTTAGGCCAACTTCACCACCACAACATTGGCAAGGAGGCTGAGACGCTCCAAGGCTTCTATGATAGCGTCCGCAGGCAGTCAGAGGGCATCAAGACCGCCTCAGGCCGCCAAGCGCTTGTCGTGCGCCTCTATGACCAGTTTTTCCGCTCTGCCTTCCCCGCGATGACGCAAAAGCTGGGGATCGTGTATACCCCCGTCGAGGTGGTAGATTTCATCATCCATTCCGTCAACGACGTGCTGCAATCCGAGTTCGGGCAGACGCTGGGCAGTAAGGGCGTGCATATCCTTGACCCCTTCACAGGGACGGGCACGTTCATCACCCGCCTGCTGCAATCGGGGCTGATCAAACCCGAAGAGCTGGAGCATAAATACAAACATGAAATCCACGCGAACGAGATTGTCTTGCTGGCCTACTACATCGCCGCGATCAATATCGAGGCGGTCTATCACGACATAGCGAAAGAGAACGCGGTTGCGCTGGGCAACAGTGGCGAAGACATGCCCTATGCGCCCTTCGACGGGATCGTGTTGACAGACACCTTTCAGCTTTACGAGCAGGACAAGGATATGATCGCGGACCTCTTGCCGGATAACTCAGAGCGACGCACGGCCCAGAAAGAGCGGGATATTCGGGTGATTGTAGGCAATCCACCTTATTCGGGAGGACAACGCGACGAAAACGATGATGCGGCAAATATCGACTATTTTAACTTAGACGAGAAAATCCACCAAACCTACGCCGCCAAGTCTAGAGCACGACTTAAGACATCGCTCAAAAACAGCTATATTCGGTCAATCCGCTGGGCCTCTGATCGATTAACTGATGTTGGCGTTGTAGCTTTTGTTACAGATGCGGGCTGGATCGACGGCAATGCTATGGATGGTATGCGGAAATGCCTGACTGAAGAGTTTTCTGACTTATACATATTCCATCTTAGAGGTAACCAAAGAACCTCAGGCGAGACATCAAGGAAAGAAGGCGGAAAGGTTTTCCTGTCTGGTAGTCGCTCGCCTATCGCTATTTCGGTTCTTGTCAAGAAAGGTGACAATACAGCTCCGGCAAAGATCAACTTTTGTACAGTCGATGATTATCTCACTCAAAAGGAAAAGCTTCAGTTGGTGCGATCCCGTCGTTCAATCGCCGGAATCTCAGAGATTGAAAAATGGAAAGTTATACAGCCCAATGACGAAAACGATTGGTTGAACCAGCGCGACCCCAGCTTTGAAAACAGCATTTCGATTGGTAGCAAAGTTGCGGGTGCCAAAGGAACGATATTTTCGAACTACTCAAGTGGAGCCAAGACCAATCGAGACTTTTGGTGCTTCAACTATTCGAAGTCTGATGTTTCCAAAAACATGGAGCGAATGGTTAACTTCTACAATGACCAAGTGAAGCTTCAGGGCGATGATCTTAAGGGTTTCAGGGAGTCCCTTGATGCCAAACTGATTAGTTGGGATGGAACCCTCAAGAGCGATTTGAAGAAGTTAAAACGGGGAGAGTTCTCTGAGGAGAAGATCATGTTGGCGAACTACAGACCTTTTCAGCGGCAGTGGTTCTATTTTGACCGACAGTTCAATAACAGCGTCTACCAAATGAATGAACTGTTCCCAGCTCAAGACGCGTTTAATCGAACTATTTGCGTGACAGGGGTTGGCGAAGCAAAGGACTTTAGCGCGCTGATGGCCAACAATATAACTGAGCACAAGTATCACTATAATAGCCAATGTTTCCCCCTCAAGCTCTACGAACCTGCGAGCGCCGAGGATGGCCTCTTTGCCACTGGCGAAGCGGGCTACTCTGAGCGCGACGGGATCAGCGACGCGGGGCTAAAGCACTTCCAAGCCGCCTATCCGGGCGAGCAGATCAGCAAGGAAGACCTGTTCTATTATATCTATGGCCTGCTGCATTCCGCCGATTATCGCGAGCGGTTCAAGAACAACCTGTCCAAAGAACTCCCCCGCATCCCCGCCGTCAAAACCGCCGTAGATTTCTGGGCGTTCTCAAAAGCGGGCAGGGCGCTGGGCGATCTGCATGTGAACTACGAAACCGTTGAGCCTTACCCCGTGGTGATCGCCGAGGGCGACCTGCGCCTCGCCAACATCGAAGACCCCGAAACCTTCTACCACGTCGAAAAGATGAAGTTCGGCGGCAAGGGCAAGGTTAAGGACAAGACAGTCGTCCACTACAACCCGCGCATCACCATAAAAGGCATCCCGCTTGAGGCCTACGATTACGTCGTCAACGGCAAACCCGCCCTTGACTGGGTAATTGAACGCCAATGCGTGAAAACCGACAAAGCCAGCGGCATCGTTAACGACGCTAACCGCTACGCCATCGAAACAGTAGGGAACCCCGCCTATCCGCTGGAGCTGTTTCAACGGGTGATCACAGTGAGCCTAGAAACGATAAGGATCGTGGATGGCTTGCCAGCGTTGGAGATTGATTGATGGATTTCTTTGTCGTGCCTAACAGCAATGCCATATCGGATGGCGCTAAGAATGCTGCCTATCTCTTGAATGATAACTGGAACGATTATGGATACGAAACGACGTTTGGATTAACGATTTTCGATGAATATGGCGTCGAGCACGATTTCCCTCGTTTTAAGATTGGTTTTGCAGGGCAAACCGCATCTGAAACAACCCGTGGCGCTATTAATGACAAATTTACCCAGCTTTCCGAGCGCTACTTTTCATTGTGCCATACGGTTAGGTTTTACAAGAAGCTGTACAGCGACCTTTCTGAAAATTGTCGTGAGGAGTTTCTTAGAGGTACTAACGACGTTGTCCGATATCCAGAGCTATTAGATAAAATACAAGGTGAAGACGTTTTTCAAACGTCGCTCTTGCGGTCTACATCGATAGAGGATGTGAGAGACCTGTTTACCAGTGTACTGCGTGGGGAAGTGCTTCTTACAGACTTCGACTTTAGTTTTGAATTGCCATCCTCTGATACTTTTGCAGGATTTGATCTCAGTTTTTCTGTGACAGCCAATTCCAAACCAAGCACCAACATGCATGCGCTGATTGGACGAAATGGTGTTGGAAAGACAACTTTACTAAATTCCATGGTTAGAGCCATCGCTCCTGGTGTTGAAACTGATGCAGAGTTCTACATCCAACATCCTCCTTTTGACCGACAAGCAATTGATGACGACTATTTTAGCACTTTAGTATCGGTCGCTTTCAGCGCATTTGACCCATTTGATCTCCCACCAATACCTGATGGAACAGAGGTGAAAACACCCTACTCTTACATTGGACTTACTTCCATCGCAGATGAAGGGGGTACTTTGACCAAGGGAAAAAAAGAGCTGTATGAAGAGTTCGCAAAGAATCTGGAGTTTTGCTTAGCTGAGAGTGGGCGCAAAAGGCGATGGCAACAGGCGATGGCTGTTCTTCAGAGCGACCAGAACTTTTCTGAGATGGATCTAATGGACTTGGCAGAGCGCGCTGGCGATGAGTTAAGAGAGCATGCCCTGTTTGTAATCGAAAAAATGAGTTCTGGGCATACAATTGTTATCCTAACACTGACTTCATTAGTTGCGAGGATCGAAGAGAAAACGCTGGTTCTCTTTGATGAGCCCGAAACTCACCTGCATCCACCTTTGCTATCCGCACTTATGCGAAGCCTAAGCCAATTGCTCCATAGTCGAAATGCAGTTGCAATTATCGCAACACATTCACCTGTAGTCCTTCAAGAAATCCCTAGTTCGTGCGTTTGGAAGGTATACCGTGAAAGGCTGGCATCTCAGAAGACGCGGCCAAACATAGAAACCTTTGGCGAAAACGTGGGAACATTAACCAGGGAGGTGTTTAAGCTCGAGGTTGCGCGTTCTGGCTTTCATACTGTGTTGGAAGATTTGGTCAAAAGCCCAAAGACAGATGAAACCTACTACACTTATGATGAAATTATCGATCAATTGGGAGGAAAGTTGGGCTTCGAAGCGAGGGGTATATTAAAGTCGATGGTCGTGGACAGGGATGAGGGCGATGACCTCGTATGAAGCAGTTGGTAGCTCCTAGTTTCTCGGCTTCTGATCTATTTGATGACTGCGTTGAAGAGATTTCCAACGCTGCGCTAAGGTCTCGTCTTGTGGCGCATAAGCCTGGGATTGAAGATGTATACGCTTCGTATGATGCTCATTCGCAGACCCAGACATGGTCGAGCCTACCGAAGGCACGGCGTGGCCACGGAGATGACAAAATTGTAGGCAATCTTACGAAAGCTGAATTGGTTAGCCTTTATAATAAGGGCATGGTCAGTTCGAAAGGTGCGGCCAGAAAAAAGTATGATCAGTTAAAACTGGCAGCTCTTGACGAGTGCCCATATTGCGGCGGCTGCGGAGAGCTTATTGCGAGCGAAGGGATCGGTACGCTTGATCACTTCTTGCCGAAGGCGCGATACCCTGCCTTTTCAATCTTGCCGATCAATCTGATCCCGGCGTGCGCTACGTGTAATACCGGCATGGGTAGCAAATTTCCGACCGATCCCAATCTTCAACCGCTTCATCCATACTGTGATGCTGCACATTTTTTTGAAGAAAAATGGACCTCGTTGGTGGTTTCGGAGGAAATTCCTGTTGTAGTGGGTTTCGATGTTGCGATTCCTGATCATTGGGACGCAAAAGACGGAGCTAGAGTTTTGCAGCACTTTAAAGATTGTAAATTGCGGTCTCGCTATCGAAAACAGTCAGCATCAGATCTCAGCTCCGTCATTGATCAAAGGAAAACTGCATTCCGAGGACTTAGTCCAGAAGCATTTCGCGCTGGGCTGTTGTCGGTTGCTTGGAATACTAAGTTACCGATCAATGGTTGGAAGCGCACCCTGCACCAAGGTCTCGCTGCGTCTGATTGGTTTTGTCGCTTTGACTTTGCCCAGTGAAAAGTTTTTTAGCTCTTGGAGGGTATGATATGTGGTATAAAATATTTTCTGTTTGATTTTTTTACTTAAAATTAAACTGTTGCATCTATTAGGAGGCGGACTTCGTCTCCGCCACCAACCCAGATTTTTGACATACCTCAGATACTTGGGACTGGTTGGCTGGATGCTGGGTGCCCTGGATGCTGGATGCTGGGTGCCGATGCATCCCCGAGTTGGATTTCTACAACGCTCTATCGCGAATATATGTGGCGCTGTCCCGAGGGACGGTACATCCCGGAACTGTCTTAATCCCCTTTATACATAGCTAAAACGCATTCCTCTGGCACGACTGACCGGCATAGCTGCGCTGCTTTTGTCCGGGGGAAATGACGCGAGCTGGGCGACCGTTTATCGTTTGCTTTCATTAGCCTGCGCCGTAGCGGCCTTTCTCTTGGTAGGGTACGCACGAGCCCGTTCAATAGGCCGATGATGAGCACCAAAATCTGATAGCTTCCTTGAATTCAGCCGCATAAAAGTCGGATGCTTCGGGTCCTGACGGATCGCCTTCAAAACGCCCATGGCGCTTGGCGCATTCGAAAAAGCCGGGGGCCGGTAATCCACCTCTTGCTTTGCTGATCACCAGTGCTGCGATCAAGGGGCGACCGGTGGCGACATCCTCTGCTATCAGACATTCGAGGGCTACCGTAAGTTGGTGGATGGTATTTGGCGGCGACAGCTCGAGGGTCTTTGCGAGTGCCTGATACGTGATGGGACGCGC
This sequence comes from Sulfitobacter litoralis, assembly GCF_900103185.1. Lineage (GTDB taxonomy): Bacteria > Pseudomonadota > Alphaproteobacteria > Rhodobacterales > Rhodobacteraceae > Sulfitobacter > Sulfitobacter litoralis. The sequence goes on along the minus strand of NZ_FNJD01000012.1, from coordinate 104,196 downwards.
GTCCTGTGCCATCTTGCACAGGTGATCCCTAATACGTTGTGGTAGCATTATCAGAGCCTTTCACGGGGCGTGATTTCCGAGGCCGCTGTCAATGGACGCAGCCTGTCGCAGTCCTACGTCGCATTGATCTGCTGTGCAAACATAGCGCAGGCTCGGTCGGTCCCTTCTTCGCCAAGGCCGGGTTCTGAATGAACGTCCCCAGTCGCCCTCGGAGTTAAACGGCGGTCATCAAACGAAGCGCGTCGTAGATCGCCGCGTGGGTGTTACGGGCAGAGACGGCATCCCCGATACGGAAAAGCTGGAACGCGCCTTGCGGGTTGCGGACCATTTTCTGCGGTTGGATCGCCAGAAAGGACGCTTGATCGATCGAGCCGCCATTGGACGAGGAGGGCCGCAGCTCGTGGTAAAGCGTATCGAGCGGCATTGTGCCATAGTTCACGACAATCTGGTCGTAGTCAGCCTGCGCCAGTTTGTCGGAATAATCGGTCCCGATGATCGCGCGCAGCCGGTTGCCGTCTTTGAGAACCCCGCGCAGCCGTTTGGTGACGGTGAAAGTCACCTCGTCGCGTTGCAGATTGCGCATGTAGGGCACAAGATTCATCGCCATGACTTCGGGTGCAAAGGTGCGGTCTGGGGTCATGATTTCGACGGTACAGCCCGCGTCAACGGCCATCTCGGCGGCTTGCAGCCCGCTGTGGTCGCCCGCTTCGTCGTAGATCAACAGGGATCCGGCCGGTTTTACATCACCTGATAATATATCCCAGGCCGATACGACATGCTCCGGCGTGTCCCCTTCATAGAGGGTGGTGTTGGCCATGCCGCCGGTGGCAATGATCACGACGTCAGGGCTTTCGGCCAGCACATCCGCTGCCTCGGCATATAGATTATAGCGCAGGTCAACGCCGCTAGCTTCGCATTGTGCTACGCGCCAGTCGATGATCTGCATCATCTCGGCCCGTCGCTTTGTGCGCGCCGTCAAAAGGACCTGCCCGCCGGCGCGGTTGGCAGCCTCGAGCACAACAACCCCATGCCCGCGCGCGCTGGCGACGCGTGCGGCTTCCAACCCCGCGGGGCCCGCACCGACGATAACGATTCTGCGGCGGTTGGCAGCGGGGTTGATGATGTGGGGCAGGGAAAGCTCCCGGCCTGTCGCGGGGTTATGGATGCACAGGGCTTCGCCCCCCTGATAGATCCGATCAAGGCAGTAATTCGCCCCGACGCAAGGGCGGATATCATGTTCACGGCCCTGCTCGATCTTGCGCACAATATGGGGGTCAGCCATATGCGCGCGGGTCATGCCCACCATGTCCAGCAAGCCCGAGGCGATGGCGTGCCGCGCGGTCGCGACATCCTGGATCTTGGCAGCATGGAAGGTCGGCATGCCGGTTGCGCGCCGGACCTCTCCGGCGAAATCCAGATGCGGCGCCGAGGGCATGCCCTGGATCGGGATGACATCCGTCATCGCCGGATCGGTATGGATACGGCCTCGAATGACATTCAGAAAATCGACCTGCCCTGTATCCCGCAGCAGTTTTGAAATTTCGATCCCTTCTTCGGCGGTGATGCCGCCCGCCTGAACCTCGTCGGCGGTATAGCGGATGCCAACAATAAATTCCGGCCCGACACGTTTGCGCACGGCATCCAGTACATGGGTCGTAAAGCGAAGCCGGTTTTCCATCGTATCCGCGCCATAAGGGCCGCTAAGCTTGTTCGACAGCGGGGACCAGAACTGGTCCATCAGATGGCCGTAGGCCTGAATTTCGATCCCGTCCATGCCACCGGCCTGCATTCGTTCGGCGGCGGTCGCATAGTCTTCGATCACGCGCTCGATATCCCAATCCTCCATCATCTTGGGAAAAGCGCGATGTGCGGGTTCACGGTCCGGGCCTGCCGAAATCGAAGGCAGCCAATCCCCCTTGTTCCAGTTGGTGCGGCGTCCCAGATGCGTCAGCTGGATCATCGCCGCGCAGCCGTGTTCGTGCAGGGCATCGGTCAGTTCGCGGATCCAAGGCACGACCTCGTCGCGATAGGCAAGGATATTGTTAAAGACCGGCGGGCTGTCGCGGCTGACGGCAGCGGAGCCAGCGGTCATTGCCAAGGCCACCCCGCCCTTCGCCCGTTCCTCGTGATAGCGGCGATAGCGGGCCTTTGGCATGCCGTCCTCGGGGTAGGCCGGTTCGTGGCTTGTGGTCATCACCCGATTTTTCAGCGTCAGATGCTTGAGCGTATAGGGCTGAAGCAGCGGGTCGGTGGTGACGTGGTCTTTCATGGCGGGACTTTCTTTAGCAATCGAGGATGATGTCGGTGAGCGGGCGGCTGACACAGGGAAGGATGAACCCACGGTCGATCTCGCGCTGGCGGATGCCGCCTTCGTGGGCCATGACGACCTCGCCCGCGTGTTTGAACGTTTTGCAGGTGCCGCACATGCCGCGTGCGCAAGAAGACGGCAGTGGCAGCCCTGCCTGTTTGAGTGCGGTAAGGATCGTGGTGGTTTCAGCACATTCGAACGCGTGGCCCGTCCGCGCAAAGGTCACGGTCCGGCGCGGCGTATCACCCCCGCCAAGAGCCTCGGGTGGGGGGGCGGAGAAATCAAAGCTTTCCTCGCCGTAGCGGTCATCGGGGACGCCTGCGGCCTGTGCAGCGACGCGCACCATCTCCATGAAGGGCTGTGGCCCGCAACAGAGCACTGTGCGCGTTGCGAGGTCCGGCATGACACGGGTCAGAAAATCGGCATCAGGGCGTGTGCCGCCGGGGCCGCGGGTGATCGTGGGGAGATGCACCAACCGGGGCAGCCGACGCGCGAGACTGTCAAGCTCGGTCAGTGCCACAAGGTCTTGGGGCGTCGACACGACCTGCATCAGGACGACATCCAGATCCAGTCCCCGATCAGCGGCGGTGCGCAAGATCGACAGCATCGGAGTGATCCCACTGCCAGCCGCGATCAGCGCATAGGCTGACCCGTGCCATGTGGCCGGCCCAAAGCGGCCGGACGGACCGAGGGCTTCTATCTCTGCGCCCGGCACCAGCATCTCGTGAAGCCAGCGGGCGCCCGGGCCTGCCTGTCGCTTGACCGTGATCTCTATCCCGCCGTCGCGCGCGGCAGACGAGGCGATGGTATAGCACCGCTCTATTCGACCCTCTGGCGTATCAATGCGAAACGTCATGAACTGACCGGAGGCGTGTTCGATCCGGCTGCCGTCCTGCGGCGTCAGAAAGAAACTGCGCATGTCCGCTGTTTCGTCCCAGACCGCGCGGCACACCAGCGTGCCCCAGCGGTCAGGGGCGAACCGCCGCCGCCGCCGTGCGCCCCAATCTGCGAGATCTACCTCGGTCATATTCCGTACCCGCTTGCCTGCATACGGGCGACGTACCAACCCGCGAATTCGTCCAGCGCACGTTCGGTGTAGGGCGAATAGGGCCCGGGCCGATACCCGGGCGAACAGACACCCCGATGGGCCAGCCCGACCAGATGCGCGTCTTCGGCATTGGTCGTTTTCCAGACCGTGGTAAGCGTTTCAAGGTCGTAGTCCTCGCCCTCGACGGCGTCTGCATGGACCAGCCACTTTGTGCGCACCAATGTCCTGTCTGGCCCGAGCGGGAAGGCCGTGAAGACGACGGCATGATCAGACATCACGTGGTTCCAGGAATTGATCCCCCACAGATGTACATCGCCCATCCACGGTCTGTGCGCCTGGCCCAAAGGGATCTGCACGGCGGCGCGGGTGTCCGGTGTCTGGCTTTCGCCAAGCCCTGCGATAATCAAGCGCTGCGTGCGGAAGTTGGTGGGCCAGCCCACGGTATGCTCTACCGCCTCAAAGGGCATATCCTCGTCGCGCCAGTATTTTTCATAGCTGGCATAGGCGTCCAGAAGCGCATTCGTCTCGGCCTTTTCGGTCTCGGTCAGCCCTTCCGGATCATAGCCGAAATCCGCAGCGTGGAACGACAGGCTGAGCTGGGGATGGTTCGACGCGCAATGATAGCACTCGCGGTTGTTCTCCATCGTCAGCTTCCAGTTCCCTTCCTCGATAAGGTCCTGTTCAAAGGCGACCTTGGCGTTGCGAAGATCATAGGCTGCCAGACGCGGTTCAACTACCGCCGCCAACTGCGCGATATCTTCGGGGGGATCATCCGAAAGACAGGCATACAAAATCCCCCCTATATCACGCAGAGCGACGGGCTTGAGGTGATGGAGGGACCGGTCGAAGTCGATGCCCATATGCGGTGCCCGCGCCAGCGCCCCGTCAAGATCGTAGGTCCATTGGTGATAGGGGCAGACGAGCTTGCCAACCACCGACCGGCCCGGTGGCACCAGACGCGCACCGCGATGCGCGCACACGTTGTGAAAGGCGCGCAGCATGTCGTCGTCATCGCGCAGGATCACGATTGATACAGGCCCGATATCGACGGCCATGACATCGCCCGCTTCGGGCACATCGCAGGTCACGCCCACGGCAATCCAATGCCGCCCGAATATCGCGTCGCAATCCGCCTGCCAAACCGCTGCCGACGTATAAAGAGCCGCGGGAAGGCTATGGCCCGCACGACGGGATGCAAGCAGTGTGGCGATGTCTTGGGGGCGGGGGAAACCATGATCCAGCATTATGCCTCCTCGGCGTCAGGCGCGCCGCGTTACGGGATGTCATACAGGCTATGCTGCGCTTGACAGGGGAAACCGACAACCGCACAAATGAACGCCAATCCATACGGTCAAGTTATGGATTAGGTGTCGTCTATCGGAGAGTGTAATGCCCCATCCCATCCGACGCAGTGTACCATCGCTGACCGCGCTTGTGGCATTCGAAGCGGCAGGTCGACGTGAAAGCTTTACGCAGGCGGCGGCGGAGCTTGGGGTGAGCCAGGCCGCCGTTAGCCGCCAGATCGCCGCGCTCGAGACGGACCTTGGCGTCGCGCTGTTCGAGCGGGCGAACCGGCGCGTCCGCCTGACCGTCGGTGGCAAGTCGCTTCATGATGCGGTGAAAGGCGGGTTCGACGGGATCGCCGATGCCATTACCGAACTGCGCACAACCCACATCGATTTGACCGTCAGCGTGTCCGTCGCGTTTGCGCATTTCCGCCTTTTGCCGATCTTGTCCTCCTTCCGTGCAACCGCGCCGCAGATCGGTGTACGGGTCATTTCAGAGGATGACTGGCGCGCCCCGCTTGATCGGACGATCGACATGGCCATCCGGTATGGAAGGCCCCCGTTTGACGGCATGTCGATCGTCGGATCGCTGCGCGAAACGGTTGTGCCGGTGTGCGCCCCCGAGATCGCGGCACGGCTTGCGGGTGTCTCGATTGACGCGCTGATGCTCCAAGGGGATGTGGCGCTGATTGAAAGCGACGCGCCGGAGCCAAGCTGGCTCAACTGGTCGCAATGGTTGTCGCGGATCGGGGTGACCAAGCCCTCTGTCAAAGCAGGGTTGAACTTTACCAGCTATTCGGACGCGGCCTATGCGGCCATGGCAGGACAAGGCGTTCTTCTTGGTTGGACCGGCCTTCTGGACCGCCCCCTTGCGGATGGCCGTCTGGTTGAACTAGAGCTGCCCCGCCTAAGACCGGAAGAGCGCCACTATGCTCTCGTGCCTGAACGAGGCCGACCCTCTGCCTCTGTCGACGCCTTTGTGCGCTGGTTTAGTGAGGACGCGTTTCACTAAGCCTACCCGTCGCTTTAGCCCTTTCGTCTTGACCGGCAAGGCGGCCTTGACCGTCGCAGTAAAGCGGGGTCTGCCGTACATCACGCGCTATGGCGTGATCACGTCTGCAACAGCGTCTGCGAGGGTTTGAACGATGATATCTATCTCTTGTGGGGATGAGGTGTAGGCGGGCGCGAGGAGCACGTGGTCCCCGTTTGTGCCATCGGCGCAGCCTTGCGAGGGGTAGACCATCATGCCGCGTGCCTGTGCGGCGGCACCAATGCGGGGGGCGATGGTGTCAGCAGCGGGGAAGGGGGCCTTGTCGGCGCGGTTGGCGACGAGTTCGATGCTCCAGAACAGGCCGCGGCCTCGGATGTCGCCCACGTGAGGGTGATCTTTGAAGCGGGCGCTGAGCGCGGCGAACAGCTGCGCCCCCAGCTCGCAGACACGGGCAAGCAGATCATCATTTTCAATGACCTGCTGCACAGCCAGCGCGCCGGCGGTGGCGATGGCGTGCGACATATAGGTGTGCCCGTTCCACAGCTTACCGCTGCCCTGTTCGATGACCGACGTCACCTTTTGTGCGGCAATGACGGCGGCGATGGGCTGATAGCCTGCCCCCAATCCCTTGGCGGTAGTGGTGATGTCGGCGGCAATGCCTTCTTGCTCTAGTGCAAACAGCGTGCCGGTGCGCCCCATGCCGCACATCACTTCGTCCGCGATATAAAGCACACCATGCGCGTCGCATATCTCGCGGATGCGTTTGAAATATCCGGCAGGGGCGGGCTGTGAGCCGAGCGATGCCCCGACGATAGGCTCTGCCACAAAGGCCATCACGGTTTCAGGCCCTAGGGCGCGGATTTCGGCGTCCAGCAGATTGGCCATGCGTAGGGCGAAATCCTCTTCAGATTCACCCTCATTGCGCATCCGGTAGTCATAGGCCGCATCGATATGGCTGACATCGATCAATAGGGGCGCGAACGGGGCGCGGCGTCCGGCGTGCCCCCCTGTGGCCAGCGCTGCCAGCGTGTTCCCGTGATAGCTGGGCTTGCGCGCGATAACCTTGCTGCGCGCGGTGTCGCCGCGTTCCACGTGGTACTGGCGGGCAAGCTTAAGCGCGGCCTCCATCGCTTCGGACCCGCTGCCCAGAAACATCACGCGGCCCTGACCGGTGCCCTCGGGGGCGCGGTCGATCAGAAATTTGGCGAGGTCTTCGGCAGGTTGGTTGGTAAAGGCCCCTGTATGGGCAAAGGCAAGCGTGTCGACCTGCGCCTTGATGGCGGCCCGAACGGTGGGGTGATCATGGCCAAGGCAGGACACCGCAGCCCCGCCACAGGCATCCAGATAGCGCTTGCCGGTGTCATCGATCAGATAATTGCCTTGGGCGGAAACGATACGGGGCAGATCGGCGTTCAGATCACGGTGGAACAGGTTGCTCATGGAGGGGACCAATGGTTGGAGAGAACTGCAAATTGCATAGGCCGCATTGTCACCATGCTCAAGATTTTCTTGGGACGGGCGCGCGACCAATCCCGCGACAGCAGGTCTTTTGCGTGTACCACATTGCTTTCTGCCGTGACGGTTTAAATAGTCAGTCAGCCCGACATAGCGCGAGGGCTGCCTTTTGAGAGATGGAAAACCAATGAAAAGCGCCAAGAACATTGCGATCATCGGGGCGGGGCCGATGGCGATCTATACGGTCAAGGAATTGATCAAGAGCGAAACACCGCTGTGTCTGTCGATCTACGACAAAGAGCAAGAAATGGGCTGCGGGATGCCGTATCGGTCGGGCATGAACGCGGACTACATGTATTGTAACGCGTTCAGCCGCGAGATCCCCCCGATCACCCGCGGTCTGGTCACATGGTTGCATGAACAGGACGACGACGCTCTGCGCGGCTTGGGGCTGACACGGGACGAGATTGACGCGCGCGACTTTTACCCACGGGTGTTGCTGGGTGCATTCTTTAGTGATGCGTTTCTTGATCTGTGCGAGGCAGGGCGCACGGCGGGGCATGACATACGGCTTTATCCACGTCACGAGGTGACAGATATCGAACCGATTGCAACGGGCGCGCGTCTGCACTTCACAGCCGCCGGTGACAGTCAGGCAGCGGAGTTCGACGAGGTCGTCATCGCGACAGGCCATGACTGGCCCGCGGCACCGAATATTGGCGAGGCTGATCTTGTGTCGCCTTGGCCTTATACCAACATCACCGCACTGCCCGCCGGAGAGATTGGCATTCTCGGGTCGTCCTTGTCGGCGATTGATGTGATTGTGACCCTGGGTCAAACCCATGGGACCTTCATTCACAAAGGCGACGATGTGCGCTGGTTCCCCAAAACTGATTGCAACGTGCCGCTGATCACGATGGTATCGCATAAAGGCATCATGCCAGAACCGGATTTCTTCTCCCCCTATCCCTACGCGCCTCTGCGCCATATCAATGCTGAGGCGGTAGAGGCAGAGATTGCGAAAGGGTCAGACGGGCTGCTGCAACGGGTGTTTGATCTGCTGATCGCAGAGCTGAACGCCGATGCCCCCGCGTATATCGATGCACTTGGTCCGCAGGGGCAGACGATTGACGGCTTTGCCGACGCCTATTTCGATCACCGTGTGACGATGGGGGGGCTTCGGGCGTTGCGCGATACGTTGAACAGCGCAGTGGATACGATGCGCAACAAGGAGACCCAGCCGCACCGATATGTCTTGCTGCGCGGGCACGAGAACTTTGACCTGATCCTTGAACATCTGACGCAGGACGACCGCGCGCGGTTCTATGATAAGCTGATGCCGGTCTTTGGTGATTGCTATGCCGCGATCCCGCATATTTCGGTCAAGCGGGTCTTGGCGCTGTATGATGCGGGTGTGCTGCGGATCGTGCCAACGGGCGAGGAATCTACGTTCCGCAACACCCAAGACGGGGGCGTCTGCGCGCAAACGCTGGACGGCGAGCTACGCTTTGACGCGATGATCGACGCACGCGGGCAGGCGGCGGCACCTTTGGGCAAGCTGCCTTTCCCGACGTTGACCAAGGGGCTGTCGGACAAGGATGATCTGAAAACCCCGTTTCGGCTGGAGGTGCCAGCGCAGGATCGCGGCGCAATCTACTGCCTCGCGATGCCGCAAATCTTGACGCAGCATCCGTTTTCCCAAGGCCTGCCGAACTGCGCCGAGCTGGCACAGGTCGCGGTGCAGGACATGTTCGACCGGATGGCGGGGGCTGCGGCTTAGGCCGCGCCGCCCGCCGGCTGGGCGCGCTGCGCTTTCTTTTCGCCCAGCATCAACATGGCGGGGGTGACGATCAGGGTCAGCACCGTTGCAACCACCAACCCGCCGGCAATGGCCGAACTCAGCTCGGTCCACCACTGCGTCGAGGGCGCGCCATAAACGATCTCTCGGGTGAAGAAGTTCAGGTTCACGCCGATCACCATAGGCAGCAGCCCAAGCGCGGTGGTCACAGATGTCAGCACCACAGGCCGCAAACGCTGTGCGCCTGTGCGCAGCGCTGCCTCGAGCGGGGACAGGCCCATCTTCTTGAGGTCGTTATAGGTGTCGATCAGAACGATGTTATTGTTCACCACGATACCGGCCAGCGCAATCACCCCGATACCGCCCATCACGACGCCAAACGGGCGGCCTGTGACGATCAGTCCGAACAGCACACCGGTTACCGAAAAGACGATCGCGCTCATCACCACGAAGGCTTGGTAGAAGCTGTTGAACTGGACCACGAGGATGACGAACATCAAGAATATTGCAGTCGCAAAGGCCCCGACGAGGAAGACCATCGAATCCTGCTGGTCCTGTGCTTCGCCAGCAAAAGACGCTTCGACGCCCGAAGGCAGGTCCATTCCGTCAATCACGGCCTGAAGTGCGACCACCTGATCGTTAACCAACACATTCGGTGCCACATTCGCTTCGATCGTGATGACGCGGCGCTGGTCCACGCGGGTGATGGTGCCACTGCGCGGGGCTGGTTCGAAGGTCACGAAGTTCGAGATCGGGACCAGTCCCGCAGAGGTGGGCACGCGCAGGGATTGAAGCTCTTCGAGGGTGCGTTCCTGTGACGGGAAACGCACGTTGATATCGACCGATCCGTCAGCATCATCGGGGCGGTAATCCGCCACGGTAATGCCGCGGGTCAGCAGTTGCACCGCTTGCCCCAAGGTAGAGATATCGGCCCCGAAACGCGCAGCTTCTGAGCGGTTGACGGCCAGCCGCCATTCGACGCCGGGCAGGGGGCGTGTGTCGGTGACATCGGTGAACCCGCCAATCCTGTCCATCGCTACACGAATATTCTCGACCGCTGCGGCCTGCGCGTCCGGGTCGCTTGACCGGACGCGCAGATTGATCGGCTTGCCCGCCGACGGCCCGCTAGAGGCCGTTTGAACCTGCACATTGATCCCCGGGATGCTTGCCATATCGGTGCGGATATCCTCGCCAATCTCGGCGGCAGTGCGTCGGGTGTCCCATTCGGTAAACTCGATCTGGATGGTGCCGATGAGGTCAGCCGCATCCTGATTGCCCCCGCCCGACCGCGCGTAGACCGATGCGATTTCATCATAGTCGAACAGCCGTTCCTCGACCTTCCGCACCAGCGCGTCCTTTTCAAAGATCGAAAAGTTATCCCGCGCCCGGACTTGTACTTGGGCAAAGTCGGGCTCTACCGACGGGAAAAAGCTGATGCCGTTGCCGAATTGGCCATAGGCACCGAAACTCGCCAGCAGAAAGGTCACCGCCATGATCAACGTCGCCCAAGGACGCAGGATCGCGAATTGCAGCACACGGACGTAGCCGCCAGTGAAGCCTTTGAGCGTACGGGGGTCCCCGTTTTCAGCCGCATGGAGCGCCTGTTTCGCCGCCGCCGATTGCGGAGGCTTTTTGCCGATCAATCCGCCAACAACGGGGATAAAGATCAGCGCCATGAACAGCGACGCGGCTAGGGTCAGGATCACGGTGATCGGCAGGAACTTCATGAATTCGCCAACGGTACCGGTCCAGAACAGCAGCGGGAAGAACACCGATAGCGTGGTCGCGGTGGACGCGATGATCGGCCATGCCATGCGTTCAGCGGCAAAGCGGTAGGCGGCCTTGGGTGTATCACCTTCTTGCAGCCGCCGGTCGGCCAGCTCGGTTATCACGATGGCACCATCCACCAGCATCCCCACCACGAGGATCAGCGAGAACAGCACCACAAGGTTCATTGTATAGCCCATGACCAGCAGCGCGGTCACACCCGCGAGAAATGCACCGGGGATCGCAAGACCCACCAGCAGCGCAGACCGTATCCCAAGCGCCCAAACGATCACGATCATCACGAGGATGACGGCGGCGATCACATTCGCCTCCAGATCGCTGAGCATGGTTTCCACCTGCTCGCTTTCGTCCTGCATATAGTCGATAGTCACGTTTTCGGGCCAGTCGGCGCGGGTCTCTTCGATCAGCGCGCGCACGGCTGCAACCGTTTCGATGATGTTGGAGCCGGACCGTTTCTTGATCTCAAGCGCCAGCGCGGGTTGGCCGTCAATGCGGGCAAAGCCGGTGGGGTCTTCGAAGGTGCGCCGGATCGTGGCCACATCGGCAAAGGTCACCACCGTATCACCGCGCACTTTGACGGGCAGGGCCATAACGTCTTTGACATCCTCGATCAGACCCGGGACTTTCAGCACGATACGGCCCGCGCCGTTTTCGATGGCCCCAGCGGCAATCAGGCGGTTGTTGCGGTTGATCTGGCCGATCAGCTCTTCGAAGCTGATGTTATAGGTCTCGAACACGGTGGGGTCGATCAGGACCTCCAGCAGCTCGGTGCGGGCCCCGCCAACATCGACTTCAAGCACACCTTCCAGCCCCTCGATGCGGTCCGAAAGGTCTTCGGACAGTGTGTTGAGCGTGCGTTCGGGCACAGGGCCGGACATGAGGACCGTCAGGATCGGGAAAAGCGCCGTGTTGATTTCGGTCACAGTGGGGTCGGTGGCGTCTTCGGGCAGGTCCGGTTGGGCGCGGTCGACACCTTCCTTGACCTTGTCCAGCGCCGCTTCGGAATCGAAGCCCGGTTCGAATTCAAGCTGTACGCTGGCATAACCTTCGCCCGCGTTGCTGGTCATCTGCTTGAGCCCCGTGATCGCGCTGAGCTCTGTTTCTAGCGGTTCAACCAGCAGCCGTTCGGCATCCTGGGGAGAGATGCCATCAAGCCCGGTGGAGACATAGAAGATCGGGATCGGAATCTCCGGAGAGCTTTCCTTGGGGATCGACATATAGGCATAGGCCCCCACGGTGAGGATCATCAGCAGGGCCATCACCACCACCCGCGAGCGGCTGAAGGCCGCCTGGATCAGAGCGTTCATTGTTTGGCTTCCTGTGTGCTACCGGCTGGCGCTGTGTCGGCGTCACCGCTGATGATCTGGCCGTTGCCCTTGGCGGGGGCCTCAGCCTTTGACACGCTTTGAACGGACGGCTGTGCGGGGGCGTCGTCCGTTTTCGCGTCGTCGTTCTGGATCGTGGGGACAACGGTTTCGCCGTCATTCACGAAGCCCTGACCGATGGTGATGATCTGCGCGGCTTCCGGCAGGCCCGAAATCCAGATGCCATCGGTTTGTGCGCGCACGATGGCGACCTCGTGAAAGGTGACCTTATTGGCGTCGTCCACCGTCTTGATCCCAAGCGTCCCGTCGGTATCCAGCGACAGGATCGCAGGCGACACGAAATGCGCGGTCAAGGTGCCCGTGGGAATGCGCAGCTGCGCGCTGATGCCGGCGGGGATCGTGCCGTCGGCGTTGGGCACGTCGATATCGGCGGTAAAGGTGCGGGTTTCGGCATTGGCACTGGTGCCGACAAACGACACGGTGCCGGTGCTGGTTATGCCGGTGATAAAGGACACTTCGGCGGTTTGACCGACCTTGATATCTTGTAGCGATTGTTGCGGGATCTGGATGCGGATCGACAGCGGCGTGTTGTCCACGATGCGGCCAATGTCACTGGCGGTTTGCACAATCTCGCCCTCGTTGATGTCCAACGCCTCTAGGCGTCCGGCAAAGGGGGCGCGGATTTCGGTGTTTTCAATGGCGTCCTGCGCAGAGGCAACACCTGCTTGGGCGGCGGCTAGCGTGGCTTGGGCCTGTGCCACCCGATCCACAGTGGACACGCCACGGTTCAGCAACGCTTGGGCATTGTCGAATTCACGTTGCGCGCGGTTCAGCTCTTCTTCGGCACGGGTGAGGTCGGATTGGCGCGTGGTCGTATCAAAGCGCGCGATGACTTGGCCGGCCTCAAGATCGGCCCCTTTGGCGACCAACACCTCTTTGATCTGGCCGGAAATCTCGGCGCGGATGGCGGTGTCGCGGTCGGGTAGGGCCTGACCTTCGGCCACGAACACCTGTTCGATTTGCTGCGCCCGAGACTGGCGCACCGCAACCGAGACAGCCTTGACCGGTGTCGCGGACTTGGCGACGGGCTCTGCACTTTCGGACGGCAGGATATACCCGCTGCCCATCCACCCGATGATGGCGACCGCAAGCCCGCCTGCAACCCAGCGGGAGCGGCTAGAGCCCGCATCGCTTTCAAAGCGAAGCGTCTGGCGGTCGGTTTTAAGTGTCTCGTTCATCTATGTCGTTCCTAGGCAGTGCCGACTGATGTGATCGCGGCGGGTGTCACATTCGGCGATGGGGTAATGCGGCGATGGGGGCGCGAGGACGTGCTATGCGTGCACGATCGCCTCCAGCATCAGCCGGTAATCAGAGGGTTTGGACAGCAGGATACTGCCCTGCGGCAGGCCGAGCATCCTATCCATAAGCGCAGCTTCGGCAGTCATACGATCATTCAGACGGGTCGTGGCCTCTGCAATGTCGCCCTCCTGAGCCGTCTGCACCGCGCTTTGAAGCGCCTTGCGCCGGTCGTGCGACATGGCGATGATCGTGCCAGCGACGAGGTTTATGTCAGGCACGTCAAAGGCACCTTCATCGACCCCATGGGAAATAATGTCGTGCAATACGGGAAGGGCAATTGCATCGACCGATGCGGTGATCCGGTGCGACAGCATCTCGTTTCCGGGGCGTAGCATCATATCAATAAAGAACTTGAGCTGCGCGCCTTGTTGAACCTTCCAGCGGTTCGTCTCGGCTAGAAACGCGTTGAACCTGTCCAGCGCGCCCCCTTTTGCTGCGGCCCGCACAGCCTGCGCGGTTTTCAAAGCCTCGCCGGTGAAATGCTGCACGATACCGTCAAGCAAATCTTCCTTGGCGGTGAAGTGGTGGTAAAATCCGCCCTTGGAAATGCCCGCTTGTGTCAGCACATCTGCGATGGTCACGTTATCCCAACCATGGGCGAAAAACAGCGATTGCGCTGCGTTCAGAATATGCGCGCGACGCTCGTCCGGTGCCATACGCTGCCGCTTCGGCGCGCTGGATTCCTGCTTTTGCTCAGTGGTGTTCATGATCAATCATACAAACCGACGGTCGGTATGTAGGTGCGGTGGTGCGTGCCGTCAAGTGGTATGCCACTTGCCCTTACGTTATGTGGGCGGATCACGATCCGTTTCTCGACGCGGTACATATCAAACCGCATCTGGACGCATGGCGCACGGGGCAGCAGGCAATCAGCCACCCCGTTTCTAAGGCCTCAGGTGGTTTTCTTGTCGTTGACGATGTTCATCGACGCCACGCCGCTTTCGCCCAGATCAACGGCGGCAAAGGGGCCGCCGTGGTGCATCTGGCCGGGGTCTTTCAGATCGACCGGTGGTGCTTGGGCAAGGATTTCTGCGGCGAACTGTTCCGCGTTGTCTTTCGGGCGGTAGCCGAGGAAGGACGCTTTGGCATTGTCCACGGGGGCGCGGTCGTTGTTGGACACGCCGTAGACAACGCTGAAGCCGACCGACGGCGTATCAACGGCGCGGGTGACCAGCTGGATCAGATCGTCATAGGACAGCCAAGACCCCAAAGCGCGGGTGTTGTTGACCTGTGCGCAGCTGAGGATACGCAGGCACACGGCCTCTAGCCCGCGTTTGTCCCAATACATCGACGCAAGGTCTTCGCTAAAGCATTTGGCGAGGCCGTAGAACGTATCGGGTTTGTGGGGCGCGTCGATGCCGATGAAGTCGGATTTCTTGTGCATGCCAACGGCGTGGATTGACGAGGCATAGACGACCCGTTGCAACCCGTGCTGATAGGCGGCTTCCCACACGTTGTAAGACCCGACAAAGTTCGGCCCCAGCAGTTCCTCGAACGGTTTCTCGTCGACGATGGCACCGAAGTGGACAACCATATCGGCACCCTCCAGCAGCGGCGCGATCTGGTCATAGACGGCGACATCAGCCTTGGCGTAGCTTTCGCCTTCGTAGAGCGTGCCGATGTCATCGACGATGTCGGTGCTGACCAGTTCTTGGCACATCTTGGACAGGGGTTCGCGCAGGTAGGACCCAAGCCGCCCTGCGGCCCCCGTCAGAACCAGTTTCTTCATCATGTTGTCTTCCTTCCACTGTCATTTTGCGCGGCTGTGCGATGGTATGGGCCGACGCAAAGGGGTGTTGCTTGGCATGGGTAAGTCATTGAGGCAGGCGGATCAAATCACCGCTTTTTCGATCAGCGATTGGTTTTGCTCGATCCGGCGGTAGGCATAGGGATTCAGGTCCAGCGTGCGGTATGCGCCATAGGCGATCCATTCAGCGATCCCGCGCCCCAACGCAGGGGCCTGCTGTAGCCCGTGACCCGAGAAGCCGTTCAGACACAGGAAATTCTCGACCACACTGTGCGGACCGACAATCGCGTTCTGGTCCAGCGTGTTGTAATCGTAATGCCCGACCCATTCGTTGATCACCTTGACCTGATCGAACTGCGGGACGCGGGTCGCGATGGCGGGCCAAACCTTGTCCTCCCACAGGCTGTGGTCAAAGGCAAAGTCATCATAGGCGACCGCAGGATCTTCGCGCGGGGGGCAACCGGCCATATAGTATTTCCCTTCGGTTCTGAAATGCACGCCCGAGGGGTCGATCGTCAGCGGCAGGTCGCGGTCCAGCGGTTTGGCGGCATCGAACACAAAGGTGTAGCGTTTGCGCGGCTCGACCGGCAGGGTGATGCCGACCATGCCCGCTGTCGCGGCCGCCCGCGGACCAGAGGCGTTCACAACCGTCCCGCAGGCCACCGTCGCGCCGGATTTCAGCGTGACATGGGTGACGGATTTGCCATCGGGGGCTTTGGTCATCGCGGTCACTTCGTCGTGCAGGTATTCCACCCCGTTGCGGCGGGCCATGCGCTTGAACCAGTCAAACATGGTGCCGCCGTCGAAATAGCCTTCGTCCACACGGTTGTGGTTGGCGGCGATGATGTCATCAAGCTGGTAGAACGGGTAGGCGGCAGCGACCTCGGCGGCGGTCATGTGCTGGGTGCCCGCCCCCAGTGCCACCTGTATCTGCTGGTTCTGTTGCAGCGTCTGCGCAAACTCGGGCGTGTCCGCGAGGTAGAGATAGCCAAAGTTCTGCAACGCCAGATGCGGCACCTCTGGATCATCGCCCATAAACCGGCGGAAATTCTTGATGAACTCGGCCCCGAACTGCGACACCTGCACGTTAATTGCTGAACTGAACTGCTGCCGGATACAGCTGTTGGTGTGGCTGGTGGCGGCAAATTCATAGGTCGGGTCGCGCTCGACCACCAGAACCTTACCGTCAAAACCGGCCATCTGCGTCAGCCACCATGCGACCGATGATCCAAAGATCGCGCCACCAATGATGACAACGTCGTAGGTGTGGTGTGTCGGGTGCGGCATCGCGATGCTCCTTTCGTGACCTGCAAGCAGCCTTGGCGCGATGCGCCGCTGGCCAGCCATGGCCCGACTAAACGCGCAAGATTGCGCTGCGTCCATAGCTTGTGAACATGGGCACCCATTTCTGCGGCCTCGCGCCGGTGTACCGATTACGCATTGGCCAATCCGCTGAAGCTGGGGTACACAAAACTGTCCGGTGTTAAGGTGATGCTGGACAAATGTACTGAGTGCCGTAGGTTTCGGCGTAACGCTGAAAACACGTTCTGGTGGAGAGATGGCCCGTGCAAATGGACCGACAAGAGATCGAAAACTTGATTGCCCGTGTCGCGTTGAAAGATCGCGCAGCGTTTGACCAACTGTACGATCGCGTTTCCTCGAAACTTTTCGGGGTTTGTCTGCGTGTGTTGAACAAACGCGCCGCAGCAGAGGACGCCATGCAAGACAGTTTTGTCAAAATCTGGAACAATGCCGACAAGTACAACGCCAATGGTCTTAGCCCGATGACGTGGTTGATTACGATTGCGCGGAATACGTCGATTGACCGGCTGCGCGCGCGTAAGAAAGGCCATCAGGATGTGAACACGCCCGGCTTTGAGCTTGTGTCGCCCGGACCCACGCCGGAACAATATGCTGTGGCCTCTTCTGAGGCGTCGCGCCTTTCGGGGTGTCTTGATACACTGGAAGAAGACCGCGGCCGCGCCATTCGCGGGGCCTATCTGGACGGCGATACCTATTCCGATCTGGCCGAACGCTTTGGTGTCCCGCTGAACACGATGCGCACATGGCTGCGCCGTGGCCTAATCGCCCTGCGGGAGTGTATGAGCCAATGACCCAGACACCTGAAACACCCGATGACGATCTGCTCGCCGCTGAAATGGTGCTGGGTCTGTCCTCTGACGATGATATGATCGCTGCCCGCCGCCGCATCGGAACCGAACGCGATTTCGCTGACCGCGTTGTGTTCTGGCAGGAACGCATGACCGCGATGACTGACGGGATTGACCCTGTCGCGCCGCCTGCGCGGATCAAGAAAAAGCTGATGGCACAGGTCTTCCCGAAACAGCGGGTTACGATCCTGCAACGCCTGTGGCTGTGGCAAGGTGTGGCGATGGCATCGCTGCTTTTTGCAGGCTACCTAGGGGTGCAACTGCTTGAGGTCAAAACACAACCTGGTGGTCAGCCGACCGTTCTGGCGGCGCAGCTGGTCAGTGAGAGCAGCCCGTTGCAGGTGTTGGCCGTGGTCGAACCCGTCAAGCACGAGATCGCGCTGCGCCGCGTCGCGGGCACCGCGAACGAGGGTCGTGTGCTAGAGCTTTGGGCGATCCTGCCCGATCAGGCCCCGGTTTCCTTGGGCGTTCTGCCTGACAGCGAGACGACGCGGATTCTTGTACCGTCAGAGCTACGCAGCCAGGCGGCACAGATCACGCTGGCGATTTCGGATGAACCCGTCGGCGGCTCGCCTACAGGTGCACCTACCGGCGCTGTGCTGGCCGCAGGTGCCATGTCTGAGCTTTGACCCGCATTTAACGGGCTAACCACTGTATGTATTCGGGTTTCGCGCGCTTTTGAGCGGGCGAAACTTCTGTTTCTAAACGGTTTTCAAGAAAGTTTACTAAAAGCTGCGATTTTTTACCTTCGCAGCGAAACTTCTTATTTCCGTCTTCCGTGTATCTCATCAACTCAGGTCGACACAGGCAACGCGCCCATGTCGCTGAGGGTCCGCGCCGTTTTTGTTTGGCGTGGTTTGGTAACAAGTTTGTTGTCGCGGAACCTTGTGTTCCGCCAACGGGTTTATCCAGTAACGGCACCTTTGTGTCAGGTAACGAGTACCGCCGGATGTCTGCGCCCTGCGCAACATCCGGCGGCCCTTTCAACAGACATCCAATCTATCCGCAGTACCGCAACCTTAAGGGGGCATTATGAAACGCCGGAATTTCCTGAAATGCACAACGATGACTATGCCGGCCTTGCCGTTTGGCGTAGGCGCGGCGGCGCAGGCCGGGACCGTGGCGCAGGGCGACTTTGAAGTCAGCCGCACCCCTGCCGAATGGCGCGCGCAACTGGGTGATGACGCATATGCTGTCCTGCGCGAGGGGGATACCGAGCGTGCGTTTACCAGCCCGCTCAATGACGAGGTCCGCAAAGGCGTGTTCCACTGCAAGGGATGTGATCAGGCGCTTTATAGTTCGAAGACCAAGTTCAAAAGCGGCACCGGCTGGCCCAGCTTCTTCGCCCCGCTGGACGATGCTGTCGAAACGATGCCGGACAAGGGGTTCTTTACCACGCGGACCGAGGTGCATTGCGATCGCTGCGGCGGCCATCTGGGCCATGTGTTCAATGATGGCCCCGCACCCACGGGCAAACGTCACTGCATTAACGGTCTGGCCATGACCTTTGCGCCTGCCGCTGCCTGATGCTGCGAGTTTCGTCTGTTGTAATTTACGTGGGCCGCCTGCTTTTGGCGGCCCTTTTCGTCGCGGGATTTGTGCAAAAGCTGGTCGACCCTGCAGCGGCGCAGGGTTTACTGTCGGATCGCGGATTGCCCGTGTTCCTCGTCTGGCCCGCGATGCTATTCAACGGGGTGGCGGCGATCAGCCTGTTCTTCGGCCTCTGGCTTGCCCCGATGAGCTTTGCGCTGGCGCTGTATTGTATGGCGACCAGCGTCTTCCACTTTATCCCCGATGATCCATGGCAGATGTCGATCTTTGTCAAGAACTGGGCGATTGCGGGGGGGCTGCTGGTCCTTGCTGGCCACGCCGCGACAAAACCAGCTCCTTAGGTGCCGCGTGGCTTGACCCGCAGCGTCGGGTCGGCCTGCGTCGGGTCTTCCGGCCAGGGATGACGCGGATAGCGGGCGCGCATATCCTTGCGCACATCAGCATAGGACCCCGCCCAGAAGCCTGGCAAATCGGTCGTGACCTGCACTGGACGCTGGGCCGGCGACAAAAGCGTGATCTGCAAGGGCTGCCCCGCGATCATCGGATGACGCGTGGTGCCAAAAACCTCTTGCAGACGCAGGGCGATCTGGGGCTGCGTTTCGCTATAATCAATCGCGATCTTGCGCCCCAGCGGGGTGGTGAAATGCGCAGGAGCGGCGCGGTCGAGCGCCTGCTGGTCGTCCCAGCTGAGCCGTGCCGTCAGGGCGGGCAGTAAATCAAACGCCTTCCAATCGGCGGTGCTGCGGACACCTGCCAGGTGACCGGGCAACCAATCCTCCAAGGTCCCAAGCAGGTGATCGTCGCTGAAATCGGGGAAACCATCGCCCATCAGCCGCGCCCGAGCCAGAAACAGCGCCGCCGCTTTGCCGGGCATTAGCCCCAGCTGCCGCACCCCGTCGAGCATGGCCTGCGCGATGTCTTCGGCGGGGGCGTCGGACCATGCCCTGTCGTCCAGCACCAGCGCACCAAAGCGTTCGTGCTGCCGCGCCAGCACACGGCCCTCGCGTCGGGACCAAACGCAGACCTGATGCCATGCAATCTGATCGGGGAACGTATCGCGCAGATCGCTGTCGGACAGGCGCGCGGCTTGGCGAATGCGCGCCTCGCGCGGGTCGCCATTAAGGTCGGTCGCCACCAGCAAACGTTCCCCCGCCAGCGGATCGCTCTCGGACAGGATCGCGCCTTTGCCACCGGACATTACAAACCGCGGCGCGTCCCCTTTGCGCCGCAGCGCGATCCTGTCGGGATAGGCGAGTGCGGCGAGCATCCCCAGCGTGTCGGGGCCGGTGCCAGTTTGGCCGCGTGCCAGCCGTTTGGCGTCTTGTTTGATGCGGGCAAGGGCGGCGTGGTTGACCTCGGCGGGAACACGTTTGCCCGCGACCGCATCCAGACGCAGCCCCAGATCGACAGAGCCGCCGCGCAAAGGGTCACGTTCCGACAGGATCGCAGCAAGGGTCGGGGCGCTGCGTCCGCCCTTGGCAACCATATGGGCCAGTCGCGGGTGCAACGGCATCTTGGCCAAAACGCGGCCATGGTCGGTGATGCGGCCCGTCACATCCAGCGCGCCAAGCATATGCAACACGCTTTGCGCCTCGGCCAGACGGCCTTCGTGGGGCGGGGTCACGAATTTCAGATCGCTGGCCTGTGCGCCCCAGACCGCCAGTTCCAACGCAAAGGCACATAGATCGCCCGCCTCGATCTCGGCGGGGGGGTAGGCGGTAAGCGCACCTTCCTCGCCGCGTGTCCAAAGCTTGAACGCGGCCCCTTCGGATACACGCCCCGCACGGCCCGCGCGCTGCGTCGCCTCGGCGCGGGTCACGCGGTCGGTGACCAGCCGCGACATGCCCGAAGACGGATCGAACTGCGCTCGCCGTGCGCGACCCCCGTCCACCACGATTTGCACCCCTTCGATGGTCAGGGAGGTTTCCGCGATAGAGGTCGCCAGCACAATTTTGCGTCCCGTTTTGGCGGGGGCAATCGCAGCGCGC
This sequence comes from Sulfitobacter litoralis, assembly GCF_900103185.1. Taxonomy (GTDB): domain Bacteria; phylum Pseudomonadota; class Alphaproteobacteria; order Rhodobacterales; family Rhodobacteraceae; genus Sulfitobacter; species Sulfitobacter litoralis. The sequence goes on along the minus strand of NZ_FNJD01000012.1, from coordinate 83,381 downwards.
TGCGCTTTGAAATCCATCGCGCCGAAGAGCGGAGCAAGCGTGCAATCCGCAGGCAGCCGCCCGGTCAGCGCGCTCTCAACCCGCCGTATCTCGCCTTCGCCGGGCAGGAAAACCAGCGCCGAGCCGGGGGCGGTGTCCAGCGCATGCAGCACCAGGTCGGCAGCGGCCTGTTCAAACCGTTGCTTGCCCACTGGCCGGTCCAGCCAATGGGATGTGACCGGAAAGCTGCGCCCTTCGGAGGTGACCACCGGGGCCTGCATCAGGGCGGCGACGGGGGCGGCGTCCAGCGTGGCGGACATGGCGACGATCAACAGGTCATCGCGCAGCGCTTCGGCCACCTCTAGGCAAAGCGCGAGGCCCAGATCCGCGTTCAGGGACCTTTCGTGGAATTCGTCAAAGATCACCGCGCCGACACCGGGTAGGTCGGGGTCGTCTTGCAACATGCGGGTCAGGATGCCCTCGGTCACGACCTCGATCCGCGTGGCCTTGCTGATGGCGCTGGCACCGCGCACACGAAAGCCCACAGTTTGCCCCGGATCTTCGCCCAAGGTCGCGGCCATACGTTCGGCGGCTGCACGCGCGGCAAGGCGGCGCGGTTCCAGCATCAGGATGCGGCCAGCGGTCAGCCCTGCGTCCAGCATTGCCAGTGGGACCCGGGTGGTCTTGCCCGCACCGGGGGGCGCTTGCAGCACAACGCGGCCACTGCTGCGCAGCGCGTCGATCACCTGTGGCATGACGTGGTCTATGGGAAGAGTAAAAGCCATATCGGTGGTTATGGGCGAAAGCCGCGGCGGGGCCAAGGGCCGGCCTGCGGTCTGGACATTTGCGCCTGTGGGATTGAAAACATGGGGCAAGAGGCGCGAGGGGGCAGAACCTATGAACATCGATGATTTGACCAAGGGCATAGCAGCAGGCGAACGCCGTGCGTTGGCACGGGGGATCACGCTGGTCGAATCCGGGCGTGACGATCACCGCGCACAGGCAACGGAACTGCTCGCAGCTTTGCCAAAAGGACGCGAGGCGCTGCGGATTGGTCTTTCGGGCACGCCGGGGGTGGGGAAATCCACTTTTATCGAAAGCTTTGGCATGATGCTGATCCGGCGCGGGCTTAAGGTGGCTGTGCTGGCGATCGACCCGTCCTCTTCGCGGTCCGGCGGGTCGATATTAGGGGATAAGACCCGCATGGATCTCTTGTCACGCGAGCGCGATGCTTTCATCCGCCCGTCGCCCAGCCAGACTCATTTGGGCGGCGTTGCCCGCCGCACCCGCGAGGCGGTGACCCTCTGCGAGGCAGCCGGCTTTGACGTGGTCCTGATCGAAACGGTCGGCGTCGGCCAGTCCGAGACTGTTGTGGCCGAAATGTCAGATGTGTTCTTGCTGTTGCTGGCCCCCGCTGGCGGGGACGAACTTCAAGGTGTCAAGCGTGGCATCATGGAGATGGCGGATATCATCGTGATCAACAAAGCCGATGGGGACCTGAAACCCGCCGCGTCGCGCACCTGCGCCGATTATGCCGGTGCCCTGCGCTTGCTGCGCAAACGGCCTCAAGATCCCAAGGGATTTCCCAAAGCGATGATGGTCTCTGCGTTACAGGAAAACGGGCTAAACGAAGCGTGGGCAGAGGTCGAGACGCTGACAGATTGGCGGCGTGCCCAGGGGTTCTGGCAGCACGCCCGTGCCGCTCAGGCGCGCTATTGGTTCGAGCAGGCGGTAAAACAAGCGTTGTTGGCGCAGTTGGAAAAGCCAAAAGCCAAGGCCGCGCTGACCGAGCTGAGCGACCGTGTGGCGCAGGGACTGGCCGACCCGACCAAAGCGGCGCAGGATTTCGTCACCCAGCTGGATCGTTAATTGCCGCCGCCCGCCTTGGGGTGGGCGCGGTTGTAGACATCCATCAAGCGGGCGGTATCAACGGCGGTATAGGCTTGGGTGGTGGAGAGCGACGCGTGGCCCAAAAGCTCTTGGATCGCACGCAAATCGCCGCCCGCATCCAGCAGATGCGTGGCAAAGCTGTGGCGCAGCGCATGGGGTGTGGCGCTGGTGGGCAGGCCAAGCTGCATCCGGGCATCGGCCATGACTTGCGAAATTGCCCGCGCTGCCAAGGGGCCGCCACGCACCGCGCGAAACAACGGCGCATCGCGTTCGCGACCGTAGGGGCAGACCTGCAGATAGGCGTCCACCGCATCGCGTGCTGCGGGCAGGACAGGCACCACCCGTTCCTTGCCCCCCTTGCCGACGATGCGCAGTACCTCGGGCAGGGGCGCGTCGGCACCCCTGAGGCCAAGCGCCTCGGATATGCGCAGCCCGCAGCCCCACAGCAGCGTCAGCACGGCCACATCCCGCGCGGCCACCCACGCATGGCGCGATTGCATTTCAACGCTGTCGATCATCGCTTGCGCCGCATCAATCGCCAGCGGACGCGGGAGCTTTTTTGGGAATTTCGGTGATCTGGTCGACAGCACGGCGGTGGGCTCGAACCCCTCACGCTCTGCCAGCCAGCGGTAGAAAGCTTTGACCGCCGACAGTTTGCGGGCCATCGACCGCGGTCCGACATCGGCGCTGCGCGTCTGCGCCATCCAAGCGCGCATGTCTGTGATGGTGATCTTTGACAGCGCGCCCAGACCTTGGCTGTCGCCTTTGTGCAGGGTCATGAAAGCGAGGAAATCGATCAAATCTCCCCGATAGGCAGTAATCGTATTTTCAGCCGCGCCCTTGAGCGCGCGCTGATGGTCCAGCCAGTTTTGCAGGGCGTCCCGCGCGGCGGGGCTGATCAAAAGCGCGTTTGCCCCGCTCAAGACAGCCAGCGGCGCATTGTCCGCTCGAACACGCCGGCGAAGAACCCCAGCAGGTCGGTGCCTTGTTGCGGGCTGAACATATGGGGGTCTTCCGACCCGAGGATCAGCAGGCCCGGCAAACGGCCCGCACCAAAGTTCAGCTTGAGGCAGGCTTCGGACCGGATCCAGTCGGCAGATCCGCCGTAGATATGTTCGGGGCTGTGCTGGACACCGCGCAAGGTAACCTGACGCACCGTGCCGCCGCGCCCGTGCGACAGGTAGTCGTCAACAAACCCGGGTTCGGCGACGTTCAGCACATCGCCCAAACGCTTGATCGCGGGATCATCGTCATTCTCGGCAGATTCCAGCACCAGCCGCACAGCGTCGACTCGCAGGATATCGGCAACCTCGCCCCCGAGATCCTTGAGGAAGGGTTCGAAATCTACAGGGTCAAGCATGCGCAGGATCGCGCGGTGAATCTGGTTGGTCCCCGCAAGGTTCTCATAGGCCGCGGCGATCACGTTGCGGTGTGTGTCCTCAAGCCGGTCCAGACGGGTTTCCAGCCGGTCCATGGCGATGCCGCGCAGATCGACGATATTGCCCCCCATCGCGCGTTCATTCGCGGCGATCAGGGCCTGCATCACGTCGTTGTCGTCAAGGATGACGTCGGGCTGTGAAATAATCGCTTCCCGAAGGGAATCTTCGATTTTGTGGTTACTGCTCATGCGGGTCTCTTTTTATATTTGGCACTGACATAGCATGCGCGTCAGGCTAAATCTGCTTTTTTCTTTTGGTATAGGGGTGGTATTTCGGCGTCAAACCGCCCGTTTGCGATGCAACGGCGGGGCGGAGGCAAGGCAGCGTCGGCGCGGCTTTGATCCGGGGCGCATGTGGCACTGCCGCGTGACATGCGGGGTGGGGTGGGCACGCGCAGAAGTGTGGCGCGTACCCCTTTGTCTGGGCTTGATCAGGCGATCATAGGATGTTCTGACCTGTCTTTGCCCAGTCAGCCATAAAGGTCTCAAGACCCTTGTCTGTCAGCGGGTGCGACGCCAGTTTCTTGATCACTTCTGGCGGGGCGGTCATGACATCGGCACCGATACGCGCGGCATCCAGCACGTGGTTCACTGTGCGGATCGACGCGGCAAGGATTTCGGTTTCAAAGCCGTAGTTATCATAGATGGTGCGGATGTCCTGGATCAGGTCCATACCGTCAAGGTTGATATCATCCAAACGCCCGATGAACGGAGAGATGAATGTCGCACCCGCTTTGGCGGCGATCAACGCTTGGTTTGCCGAGAAGCAGAGCGTGACGTTAACCATCTTACCCTCGTCCGAAAGCACTTTGCACGCTTTCAGGCCGTCCCAGGTCAGGGGCAGTTTTACGGTGATGTTCTCAGCGATCTCGGCCAACTTGCGGCCTTCGGCGATCATGTCGTCCGCTTTGGTGGCGACAACTTCGGCAGAGACGGGGCCGTCGACCAGATCACAGATCTCTTTTGTGACTTCCAGAATGTTGCGGCCGGATTTCAGGATCAGCGACGGGTTTGTTGTTACCCCGTCTACCATGCCCAGATCGTTCAGCTCGGCGATGGCATCGATTTCGGCGGTATCTACGAAGAATTTCATGTTACGTCCTTCAGGTTGGAATAGGCAGCAGGAATGGCTATGTCTGTCGCCTAGGGCTTTAGCGCATCATCCGACAAGCTGGAACCCTAATTCCCGTAACCCCGGCCCGGAGCAGTTGGTGAAACCGCCAGAATTTTTTCATGCAAACGAGCTGGTGGCCGTGATGACCACCCAGCCACTGGGCCGTGCGCTGGATTACAAGGCGCCTGAAGGCGGCTGCCATATGGGGGCGTTCGTCGAGGTCCCGCTGGGTCCGCGCAAGGTGATCGGTGTTGTCTGGGGCGCTGGGCAGGGGGACTATGAGCTGTCCAAAATACGGTCGGTGATCCGCGTGCTCGATGCGGCCCCCATGCGCGAAGAACTGCGCAGTTTTTTGACTCGCGCTGCCGCATATACGCTGACGCCGATGCCCGCGATGCTGCGGCTGGCGACGCGTGCGCCGGGGTTGGGTGACCCGCCATCGATGCGCAAAATTTACCGGCGCGGCGAGGGGGATCCTGACCGGATGACCGACGCGCGCCGTCGCGTGTTGGAAACTCTGGCGGAGTATGGCGATCTGTCCTTCACGCTAAAGGAACTGGCCGAGATGTCGGGGGTAACGGCGTCGGTGATCAAGGGCCTGGTGACCCAAGGTGCAGTGCTGGAACAGGACAGCCCGCGCGATTTGCCGTTCATGCGCATGGACCCGAGCTTGCCCAGCAAAGAGCTGACAGACGATCAGGCCTCGGCCTCGGCGCTGCTGGCGGCGGGGGTGGCCTCGGGCAAATACGGGACCACCTTGCTGCGCGGTGTGACTGGATCGGGCAAAACCGAAGTCTATCTGGAGGCCGTGGCCGCCGCGCTAAAGTCCGGCAGGCAGGCCTTGGTGCTGCTGCCGGAAATTGCGCTGACTGAGCAGTTCTTGCACCGTGTGCAGGCGCGGTTTGGCGCGAAACCTGCCGAGTGGCATTCGGGTGCCACCATGACAGAGCGGCGTCGCATCTGGAAAATGGTCGGGCAGGGGCAGGCTCAGGTGGTGATTGGCGCGCGCTCGGCGCTGTTTTTGCCGTTCCAGAACCTTGGTCTGATCGTTGTCGATGAGGAACATGACACCTCGTACAAGCAAGAAGAGGGCGTGCTGTATAACGCCCGTGACATGGCCGTTCTGCGCGCGTCGATCTGCGGGGCGCAGGTGGTGCTTGCCTCGGCTACACCGTCGTTGGAAAGCTGGGCCAACGCCGAGGCTGGGAAATATACGCGGGTCGAGCTGACGTCGCGCTTTGGGCCGGCGGTGATGCCAACGATGGGCGCGATTGATATGCGAAGCGAAGGCCTGCCGAGCGACAAATGGGTGTCGCCCACGTTGAAGGTCGAGGTCGACAAGCGGCTGGAACGGGGCGAACAGGCAATGCTGTTCATCAACCGCCGCGGCTATGCGCCGGTGACCCTGTGCCGCGCCTGCGGGCATCAAATAGGCTGCGATCATTGCGATGCGCGGATGGTCGAACATCGCTACCTCAAACGACTGGTCTGCCACCAATGCGGCGAAAGCAAATCCATGCCCGAGGCCTGCCCGTCGTGCGAGCTTGAAGGCAAGCTCGCCGCGGTTGGTCCGGGGGTGGAGCGGTTGGGCGAAGAGGCCGCAGCGCTTTGGCCAGAGGCGCGGGTCGCGACGTTGAGTTCGGATATGTACGGATCGGCCCGCGCGCTGAAGGCCGAGATCGCGGGGATTGCTGACGGGGCGGCGGATATCATCATCGGCACGCAGCTGGTCGCCAAGGGGCACAACTTTCCCAACCTCACGCTGGTCGGGGTGATCGACGCCGATTTGGGCCTGATGGGGTCGGACCTGCGCGCGGCAGAACGGACCTATCAGCTGATGCGGCAGGTCGCGGGGCGTGCCGGACGGGCAGAGGCCCCGGGCACCGCGCTGTTGCAGACGTTTCAGCCCGACCATCCCGTGATCCGTGCTATCCTTGTGGGCGACGAAGAGGGCTTTTGGAAAGCCGAAGCCGGAGAGCGACGTCACGCGGGCGTGCCGCCCTATGGCCGAATGGCGGGGATTATCCTGAGCGGGCCGGATGTCGCGGCGCTGTTCGATGCGGGCAACCAGTTGGCGCGGCAAGATGGGCCGCTGCGTGCCGTCGGGGCGCAGGTCTATGGGCCGGCCCCCGCGCCGATTGCACGGGTGCGCGGGCGCCACCGCGTGCGGCTGCTGGTCAAAGCCGAGAAGACCGCCCCCTTGCAAGAGGCGCTGGCGAAATGGGTCGCACAGCTGCGGTTGAAGAACGACGTGCGCATCGCTGTCGACATTGACCCGCAGAGTTTTTACTAGGCGCGGCTCTTTCTTGCCCGATGGGCAAGACTGCCTTCGGCGAGGATTTTGGGCCATTTGGAAGCTGCCGTTGCTGACGGCGTCCGGCCGGGCTGGGTGATTTGATCTCGTCAAGGGGTGGGAACAGGGGTAAGGAAATGCCCATGACCCAATATGTGACCCTTGAAGATGCCAAGCATCAGCCGTTCTGGCGACGCCCTGTGGCGCTGCTGTTCCTCATGGCGTTGGCCATGCCAATTGCGTTCAATACGTGGTCGGCGCTGTTGAATAACTTTGTGATCGAAGTCGCGGCGTTTGATGGCTCGGACATCGGGTTGTTGCATACAGTGCGCGAGATTCCGGGCTTTCTGGCGGTCGGAGTGATTGCGCTCATCCTCTTTGTACGCGAACAGGTTCTGGGGCTGGTGTCGTTGGTGCTGCTGGGGGTCGCGACGGCGCTGACCGCGTGGTTCCCGTCGATGGGCGGTATCCTGACCATCACGATGCTGAGCTCTATCGGGTTTCACTATTACGAAACGGTAAACCAGTCGCTGCAGCTACAATGGCTGAAGATCGAGGATGCGCCGCGGATGATCGGCTGGCTGATGGCGGCGGGATCGGCGGCGACGCTTGTGGCCTATCTGGCGATCATGGGCCTGTGGGAGACGTTGTCGCTGTCTTATAACATCGTCTATCTGATCGGCGGCGGCGTGACGGCGGTGATCGCGCTGGTGGCGCTGGTGGCTTATCCTCAGTTCGAGGCCCCGACACCGCAGATCAAGAAGATGGTGCTGCGCAAACGGTACTGGCTTTATTATGCGCTGCAATTCATGTCGGGCGCGCGGCGACAGATCTTTGTCGTTTTTGCGGGTTTCATGATGGTCGAACGGTTCGGGTTTGATGTGCACGAGATCACCATGCTGTATCTGATCAACCTGATCGCCAATATGATTTTTGCCCCGCTGATGGGCCGTGCGGTCGGTTTCTTTGGCGAGCGCCGCACGCTGAGCTTTGAATACATCGGGCTGATCATGGTGTTTTTGGCTTATGGTGGTGTCTATTATCTGGGGTGGGGCGTGGTGGTGGCTGCGACCCTTTATGTGCTGGATCACATGTTCTTTGCACTGGCGCTGGCGCTCAAGACCTATTTTCAGAAGATTGCCGACCCTGCCGATATCGCGCCTACGGCGGCGGTGGCCTTTACCATCAACCATATCGCGGCGGTGTTCCTGCCTGTGGGGCTGGGGTTGCTGTGGCTGATCTCGCCCGCGGCGGTGTTTTTCCTTGCGGCGGGGATGGCGCTGGTGTCGCTGTTGCTGTCGCTGATGATCCCGCGCCATCCCGTGCCGGGCCACGAGACGATCTTTTCCAATCCGCTGCCGGCCCCGGCCGAGTAGCATCCCCTGACATAGCCGGACGTCGCGCGGCGATATCGGCGATCCTGACGGAGTTTCCCATGCCAACATTCACAGCTTTGACGACCCTTGAAGGACGCAAGCCCGCCTATGCATTGGGCGATGCGATGGAACGGCTGGTGCCGGAACCCACCGGTGTCGGCGTTTTCGAGATGGAAGACGGCTCGGGCCTGTGGGAAGTCGGTGGCTATTTCGAGGAAAGCCCGGATGAGACAGCGCTGGCGGTGCTGGCGGCCTCTATGGGGGCGAAGGAATTTGTCGTGTCAGAGCTGCCGGAAACCGACTGGGTCGCCCATGTGCGCCGCGAGCTGTCGCCGGTCGAGGCGGGGCGGTTCTTTGTTTACGGCAGCCATGACGCGGACAAGGTGCCCGAAGGTTGCGAGCCGCTGTTGATCGAAGCGGCGATGGCGTTTGGCACCGGGCACCACGGCACGACGTTGGGCTGTTTGCGGGCGTTGGACCGGCTGGCGAACGGCGGCATGGTCGGGCGGAACGTGGCGGATATCGGCTGCGGGACGGCGGTTCTGGCCATGGCGGCGGCACGCATCTGGCCGAACCCGGTGTTGGCCAGCGATATTGATGAGGTCGCAGTGGACGTGGCCCGCGCCAACGCTGCCGCGAATAATCTGACCGACCGTCTGATCTGCGTCGAGGCGGCGGGGTTTGACCATCCCGAACTGGCCTCACGCGCGCCCTTCGATCTGGTGTTCGCCAATATCCTAAAAGGGCCGCTGGTAGCACTGGCCCCCGATATGGCCGAGGCGCTGGCCCCCGAGGGCTATGCGATTCTATCTGGCATTTTAAATGAACAGGCTGACGACGTAGTCGAGGTTTATGCACAATCCGGCATCAATCTGGTCAACCGCGAGGTGATTGGCGACTGGACCACGCTGACTGTCCAGAAAATGCCATAATCGTTGTCAATTTTCGCCACGAACAAGGTCGAAATGCAGAGAATTTGACACATTCTTGCTTTATTGTGATCCTGCGAGAGGTGGGGGCCTTTAGCAAATAGAGGCTGCCATGGTTGATGCTCGTCAACAATTTGGATCACGCGTAAAGAGTTTAGAGAGTAAGAAAATCAGGCTCGCTCAGGGCTATTACACCACCATTCGTGCCGACGGGCTGGTGGTCGCGCATCCGGCGCGGCGCGGCCTTCGGGTGCCGACCAAACTGCTGGTTGGGCTGGTGGTACTTTTCGTCTGCTTCAAAGGGTTTGTTTTGGCGGCCATCGGCCCCACGACCTATGATGTGCGTCTGGCGACATTGGCGCAGGGCACAATTGTCGAACAGGCGGGGGCGTGGGTTCTGCAGGCCGATCCGGTGACGCAAGCGTTGGCGCGTAAACTGGGCCCGGTCTTTCGCGGATAGGATCCCTGGGGGACGGTGATCTGCACCGTCGTGTTTCAGTGACGTAAAATATAGAAAGCCACGCAGATCATTCAGATGTGCGTGGCTTGTGCTTTGGGTTGGCAGCCCCTTGGGCGCAATCAGTCATCGAACCTTAGCGGATAAAGTGGTTCAGTGCGACGCGTTCGATGTCACCACGGACCAGACCGATATCGTCGAGCTCACGGTCGGACAGAGCGGACAAAGCATTGCGTGTCACACGGGCATCGTTCCATTTGGTCAGGTTGCCAGCAACATCACCAAGACGCGCGAAAAATCGATTTACAGCAGCGGCGGTGCCGTAGGTGGTTGGGGTATTATAGTAAACAGCCATGAGAGCCATCCTTGAATAAAGAAAGCCGGATTATCCGGCGGTGTGCTGTGCAATTAGGCAGAATAAAAACACTTCACAACACCCACCGGCGCATGTGTGTCCTGCGTTTGCTGCATAGCAGCATTTGGCGGTTTCGCGCCTATAGATAAGGGGTTTGGGCCCATGCGAAGGTAGGTCGTTTTCGACGATCCGAGCGTCGCTAACCGCCGCAAAATCGCGGCTTCTGGTCCAATTGTGACTTTTGTGTGGCGATGTGCAAAACCCTTGGTGGATGTTCGCGTTTCGTGCTACTGCCTTGGCAAAACAAAATACGTGAGGATAATGGGCACATGATACGGGTAATCGGCATTGATCCGGGGTTGCGCAATATGGGCTGGGGCGTGATCGACGTCGCCGGAAGCCGGGTTACGCATGTTGCAAATGGCATTTGCCAGTCCGAAGGGGCTGAGCTTGCCGCGCGCCTGCTGTCGCTGCACGCGCAGTTGACCCGCGTCATGGTGACCTACCGTCCCGGTTCTGCCGCGGTGGAACAGACGTTTGTGAATAAAGACGGCGCGGGGACGCTCAAGCTGGGGCAGGCGCGGGGGATCGCGATGCTGGTGCCCGCACAGGCGGGGCTGGCTGTGGGTGAATATGCGCCGAACACGGTCAAGAAAACAGTCGTTGGGGTTGGTCACGCGGATAAGGGGCAGGTGCTTCATATGGTGCGCATGCAGCTTCCAGGGGCAGAAATCGCGGGACCGGACGCGGCGGATGCATTGGCGATTGCGATTTGTCACGCGCATCATGGTGGGGCCAGCACGCTGGCGCAGGCCGTCGCAAGGGCAAGCGCATGATTGGCAAGATCACAGGACGCATCGACTACCGCGCGCCGGACCATCTGCTGATTGATGTGCGCGGTGTGGGCTATCTGGTGTATTGTTCAGACCGGACGATGGCCGCGTTGCCCGGCGTGGGCGAGGTCGTAGCCCTGTTCACCGATCTTGTGGTCCGCGAAGACCTCATGCAGCTTTTCGGCTTTCAAACCTTGGTGGAAAAAGAATGGCACCGGCTGCTGACCTCTGTTCAGGGGGTGGGGGCGAAAGCGTCCTTGGCCATTCTGGGCGCGCTCGGGCCAGACGGGGTCAGCCGTGCGATTGCGCTTGGCGACTGGAACGCGGTCAAAGTGGCCAAGGGCGTCGGCCCCAAGATCGCGCAGCGCGTGGTGCTTGATCTCAAGGACAAGGCCCCCGGTGTGATGGCGATGACCGGCACGCTGGCAGAGGCACATGGCGAGGTAGAGGCGACCGAGGTGACCGAACCGGCGTCACCCAAACGTCGCCCGGTCGCCCCGCCCAACCAGTCCGCCCAGTCAGAGGCGCTGTCGGCGCTTGGCAATCTGGGCTATGGGCCGGGGGATGCAGCAGGGGCGGTGGCGCAAGCCGCCGGAGAGATGCCAGAGGCCGAGACGCCGCAGCTGATCCGCGCAGCGTTGAAACTGCTTGCCCCCAAAGGATAGGATGCGCATAGGCGCGTGGCCGCCCTGATGAATTTTGCTTGGATATTTGATGATCGACAGTGACCCAACTTTGCGGCCGGACCCGCTGCCCGGTGATTTTGACCGCGCCCTGCGCCCGCAGATGCTGGATGAATTCGTCGGTCAGGCAGAGGCGCGGGCGAACCTCAAGGTGTTCATTCAGTCGGCCAAGCAGCGCGGCGAGGCGATGGATCACACGCTGTTCCACGGCCCGCCCGGTCTGGGCAAGACGACGTTGGCGCAGATCATGGCGCGCGAGCTGGGGGTCGGCTTTCGGATGACCTCTGGACCTGTGCTGGCCAAGGCGGGCGATCTGGCGGCGATCCTGACCAATCTCGAGGCCCGCGATGTCTTGTTCATCGACGAAATCCACCGTCTGAACCCAGCCGTTGAAGAGGTGCTGTACCCCGCGCTGGAAGACTTTGAACTAGACCTAGTGATAGGCGAGGGCCCCGCCGCGCGCACCGTGCGGATCGAGCTGCAGCCCTTTACGCTGGTCGGGGCGACGACGCGGATGGGTCTGTTGACCACGCCGCTGCGCGACCGTTTCGGCATTCCCACGCGTTTGCAGTTCTATACCGAGGATGAATTGTTCATCATCGTGGACCGCAACGCCCGCAAGCTGGGGGCCCCTGCCGATGAGGGCGGCGCACGCGAGATTGCCAAACGCGCCCGTGGCACGCCGCGCATCGCGGGCCGGCTGCTGCGCCGCGTCGTGGATTTCGCCGTGGTCGAGGGCGATGGTCGTGTCACACGCGAGCTTGCCGATATGGCGCTGACGCGTTTGGGGGTCGATCAGCTGGGGCTGGACGGCGCGGACCGCCGTTATTTGCGCCTGATCGCCGAAAATTATCAGGGCGGTCCGGTCGGGATCGAGACGATGTCGGCAGCGCTATCTGAATCGCGCGACGCGCTCGAAGAGGTGATCGAGCCCTTTCTGCTTCAGCAAGGCCTGATCCAGCGGACCCCGCGGGGCCGGATGCTGGCGCAGAAGGCCTGGACGCATCTGGGGATGGCCCCGCCCAAGCCGCGGGCGGATTTGTTTGGCTGAGGGCGGGAATGCCTTCGGCGAGGATTTAAGACCATTTGGAAGTTGAGATGACACCACAAGAGATCGAAGCGCTGTTTACCCGAAGCGACGACACCTACGCCTTTGCCCGGTGGGGCCGCCCCTTGGCGCCTGTCGTGTTTGGCGTTGATGATACGACGCTGATCGTGGTCAAAAGCGCGATAGAGGCGACATGCCAGCTGGCGGGGCATAGCATGTCCGAAACGGATCCGGAGCTTGGTAGCAATCTGATGATGTTCTTCTTTAAGGAGTGGTCAGAGCTGACAGAGGTCCCTGATCTTGACCGGCTGGTCCCCGACCTTACCCCCTTGGTCCAAAAGCTGGAAGCGGCGGGGGCCAATCAATACCGTCTGTTCCGATTTGACGAGGCGGGAGCGATCAAGGCCTGTTTCGTTTTCCTGCGCATGGATGCCCAGCTGAGCGCGATGCCGGCGCAGGCTCTGGCGCTTGGGCAGATCGTGCAATCGTTTGTGCTTTGGTCTGATGCCGCGTTTCGTGAGGCATCGCCGCTGGCGCTGCACGAAGGGGCAACGATCCTGAAGCCCGAGATCGCAGCGCTGTTGCGCGCAGCATATGACCCTGTGATGCCTGCTGTGGCACAGGACCCGTCCCACGCATTGCGCCTGTTCGCCCGGATCGGAGCCGCACAGTGACCCACCATCTGCCCATTCGCGTTTACTATGAAGATACCGACATGGCGGGGATCGTCTATTACGCGAACTACCTGCGCTATATAGAACGGGCGCGCAGTGATTGGGTGCGCGAGATGGGGATCGACCAGCTGGCGATGAAGGCCGAAGGTGTGGTCTTTGCTGTGCGACGGGTAGAAGGCGACTATATCCAGCCCGCCGTCTTTGATGACATGCTGAATGTCGTGACGTGGCCCACGTCGATCACGCCCGCACGCATGGTCATGCAGCAAGAGGTCAAACGCGGCGATGTGGTCCTGTTTCGGGCGGTGGTCACGATCGTTTGTATCGCGGCCTCCGGTAAACCCTGTCGGTTGCCAGCGAAACTTCGCTCAATCCCTGTCTAGCCGGCGGATAGCCCCCATAATCCTAGCAATAGATGTTGCCTTCGGCTAAGCTTGTGCCAAATAGCGCCTTGGAAAACAGGGCCGTTGAGGCAGATGAAGCCCCTAAGGGGCGCAACGAAAAGAGCAGGACCGATGGAAGCAGAAACGCTGGCGGCGGCGAGCGAGATTGATTTCTCGCTCTTGGGCCTATTTCTCCGCGCGACAATTACCGTAAAACTCGTGATGATCATGTTGATCGCTGCGTCCTTCTGGTCGTGGTCGATCATTGTCCAGAAGATGATCCAGTATCGCCATGCCAAAGCCGAAGCCGAACGGTTCGATCAGGCGTTCTGGTCGGGCGAACCTTTGGATGGGCTTTATGACACAATCGGTTCGAACCCCGATGGGGCTGCCGAAAAGATTTTCGCCGCCGGTATGACGGAATGGCGTCGGTCGCATCGCGAGGATGGCGGGCTGATCCCCGGTGCCACCGCGCGGATCGACCGCAGCATGGACGTGGCCATCGCCAAAGAAGCAGAGCGTCTGCAAAAAGGCTTGCCCGTGTTGGCAACCACAGGGTCCACTGCGCCGTTCATCGGTCTGTTCGGGACCGTGTTCGGGATCATGAACTCCTTTATCGAGATCGCAGCACAACAAAATACCAGTCTTGTTGTCGTCGCCCCCGGTATCGCCGAGGCATTGCTGGCCACGGGGATCGGCCTTTTGGCAGCTATTCCGGCGGTTATTTTCTACAATAAGTTGAGCGCGGATTCAGACCGCATTCTGGGCGGCTACGAAGCTTTTGCCGATGAATTTGCCACCATTCTTAGCCGTCAGCTGGATAGCTGAGCCATGGCAGGTGGTGTGATGAAAAAACAAGGCGGGGGTGGCCGTGGCCGCCGTCGCGGTCGGGCGCAGCCGATGGCAGAGATTAACATCACGCCGTTTGTTGACGTGATGTTGGTGCTCTTGATTATCTTTATGGTCGCGGCGCCTTTGTTGACGGTCGGTGTGCCGGTTGAACTGCCCAAGACGGCGGCAACGGCCCTGCCGTCCGAGCAGGAGGAGCCTTTAACGGTGACCGTTCTCGCGGACGGCTCTGTGCAGATACAGAAGACCGAAACCGGCCGCGATGATCTGGTGTCCAAGCTGCGTGCCATTTCGGCAGAGCGTGCCAGCGACCGCGTGTTTCTGCGGGCTGACGGGACTGTGCCTTATGCGTCGATCATGGAAGTCATGGGCGCGTTGAACGCAGGTGGCTTTAGCAACATTGGTCTGGTCACTGAAACCGGCGGACCAAAGTTGGACGGCACAGGCGCGTCAGGCGGGTAAGTATGCACAAGGGGCATTACATCTCTGGCGCGGGTCACCTGGGGCTCATTGGCTGGCTGTTGCTGGGTAATATTTTTACCTCGCGCACCGAACCTGTGGAGATGCCGGAAGTTTCGGTCATTTCGGCCGCGCAATATGACGAGATGGTCGCTGCAGCGCAGTCTGCGCAGGCAGAGGCAGCAGCGAAGCCTGCGCCCGAACCCGAACCTGCACCCGAGCCGGAACCCACCCCTGAACCCGAGCCGGAGCCTGCGCCCGAACCAGAGCCCGTGCCGGAACCCGTCGCGCCGCCGCCCTCTGAAGAGGTGAGCGAGCAGGCACCGGAACTGCCCGAGCCGCCGGCAGATGTCGCCGTTCTCGCACCTGAAGAGGCCCCCGTCGCCGTGCCGCGCCCCGTAGAGCGTGTGGCCCCTGAACCCGTCGAGGCTCCGGATCCCGAGGCACGCACCGATGAAGTTCTGCGCGAAGCGGCGACACCGGACGCACCGGCAGAGAAGGTCGTGGAAGAAGCGCAAGAAGCCACCGCTCCCGAGGAGGCGACGACACAGATCGTGACCGAAGCCGCGGAAGCACCTAAAGCGTCGCCGAATCAATCGGCCCGCCCACCCGCACGTCGCCCGACACCACCCGCGCCGCAGGTGGCGGAGAAACCTGTCGAGACGCCGAAGCCAGAAACGCCCAAGCCTGCAACCCCAAAACCGGAAACGCCTAAGCCCGAGGCCCCCAAGCCCGAGCCGACAACGGACAAAGACGCCGTGGCGGCAGCGCTCGCAGAAGCCATGGGCACACCTGACGCGTCACCCGCGCCGTCGGCCCCATCCGGTCCGCCCTTGTCTGCGGGCGAGAAGGAATCGCTGCGCGTGGCGGTATCTTCGTGCTGGAACGTCGGTTCGCTTTCCTCGGAGGCATTGCGCACTACTGTTGTGGTAAGCGTCGCCATGAATCAGGATGGCACGCCACAGACCAATTCGATCAAGCTGACCAGCAGTTCAGGCGGGGCGCAGGGGGCCGCCGATCAGGCATTCGAAGCTGCACGGCGGGCGATTATCCGCTGTGGTGCGCGCGGCTACCAGCTTCCTGTAGAAAAATTCGGTCAATGGCAGAATATTGAGATGACCTTTAATCCTGAAAGGATGCGCATCAAATGATTGTACGAATTCTGAGCATATGTCTCGCGCTTATCGGCGGTGTTGCCTCGGTTGCGCAGGCGCAGGACGGACCTTTGCGGATCGAGATTACCGAAGGTGTCATTGAACCCTTGCCCTTTGCCGTGCCCAGCTTTCAGCCCGAAAGCGGTGACGCAGGGCAGATGGCGGTCGATCTGGCGCGTGTCGTGTCCGAGGATCTTGTTGGCTCCGGTCTGTTCCGCGAAGTGCCAGCCAGCGCCTATATTTCGACCGTGAGCGATTTTAACGCGCCAATCCAATACGCCGACTGGAAGGCGATCAACGCGCAAGCGCTGATCACCGGTGCCGTCAGCGTGTCGGGCAATACGCTGAACGTGAAGTTCCGTTTGTATGATGTGTTTTCCGGTGCCGAACTGGGATCGGGTCTGCAATTTGCGGGGACTGTCGATGGCTGGCGCAGGATGGCGCATAAGGTGGCGGACGCTGTCTATTCGCGCATCACCGGCGAGGGCGGCTATTTCGACAGCCGCGTCGTCTATGTCTCGGAAACGGGCCCCAAGGATGACCGCGCGAAACGTCTGGCTGTAATGGATTATGATGGGGCCAATGTGCGCTATCTGACGGACAGCTCGTCCATCGTGCTGGCACCGCGGTTCTCGCCGTCGGGGGATCGTATTTTGTACACCAGCTATGAAAGCGGCTTTCCGCGGATCTATGTGTTGGACATCGGATCGGTGCAGCGCCGCGTGCTGGAAAGCGCCGAAGGCACCATGAGCTTTGCGCCGCGGTTCTCTCCGTCCGGGAATACCGTGGTCTATTCGCTGACCCAAGGCGGGAACACGGATATCTTTACGATGGATATCGGCACCGGCCAATCGACCCGTCTGACCAATACGCCCGCGATTGAAACCGCACCCAGCTATTCGCCCGACGGCAGCCGGATTGTGTTCGAGAGCGATCGTTCCGGGTCGCAGCAGCTTTACGTCATGCCTGCGTCAGGCGGGGAGGCGACGCGGATCTCGTTCGGCGAAGGGCGGTATGGCACGCCGGTCTGGTCGCCGCGCGGCGATCTGGTGGCCTTTACCAAGCAGAACAAGGGCCGGTTCCACATTGGTGTGATGCGTTTGGACGGGTCCGAGGAACGTCTGCTGACCGCGTCCTTCCTGGATGAGGGCCCGACATGGGCACCAAACGGACGGGTCATTATGTTTGCGCGCGAAACCCAAGGGGCAGGCGGAGCGTCGTCGCTGTATTCGGTCGATATCTCTGGCCGGAACCTCAAGCCTGTGCGCACCCAAGAGGGCGGCTCCGATCCATCTTGGTCGCCGCTTCAGAAGTAAAAATGAGCCATAGTGCCTTGGTGTTTCCCAATGCCAAGGCGCTGTGGTACCACCGTCACAACTGACACACAAAATGCTATCGTCAAAAAGGCAAAGTCCATGAACCGCATTCTTACCGCAACTCTATTGATCGCAGCCCTGGCCGTTTCGGCCTGTACCAACCCTGACCGCTTTGGTGCGGACGGCATGAACAACGGGGCCGCGAACGGCGCGGGCCTCAACGGGGGCATCGTTCCTGGCAGCGTGAACGACCCTGCGTCCACCGCATATTTCCAACAAGCCATCGGTGACCGCGTCTTGTTCTTGATCGACCAATCTACCCTGACCCCCGAAGGACAGGCGACGCTGGACGGTCAGGCCGCTTGGTTGAACACCAACACCGACTATCAGGCCGTGATCGAAGGTCACGCGGACGAGCAGGGCACGCGGGAATACAACCTTGCGCTTGGGGCACGCCGGGCCAATGCTGCGCGCGAATATTTGCTCTCTCGCGGGATCGCAGCCAGCCGTCTGCGCGTTGTAAGCTATGGTAAGGAACGTCCGATCGAGATTTGTTCGAACGAGGCCTGCTATGCCAAGAACCGTCGGGCCGTGACCGTACTTGCGGGCGGTCTGACCAGCTAAGTCGTCTACGTTAGGTTAGGAATTTAATATGCGGTTTGCTTTGATTGTCGCGCTTGGGCTGGCCTTTGGGCCGGTGACAGCGCAAGCGCAGGACGCGCAGACTTTGGCGGATGTGCGTCAGGAACTGACTGTGCTGAACGTCGAGGTGCAAAAACTGCGCCGGGAACTTTCTACTAGTGGCAGCGCAAGCGTTGCGGTTACGGGTGGATCGGTGCTTGAGCGTGTCAACGCAATGGAAAGCGAACTGCAACGCCTGACCTCTAAAACAGAAGAGCTGGAAAACCAGATTAACCGGGTGGTCACAGATGGGACCAACCGGATCGGTGATCTGGAATTCCGGCTCGTCGAACTAGAAGGCGGTGACGTCGGGAACCTTGGTCAGACCTCTACCCTTGGCGGGGGCGAGATGCCTGCGACTATGGCACCGGCCACGCCCGTGCCGGCACCGGTTGATCCTTTGACCTCCAACTCTACCACAACCAACACCGCGGAACTTGCTGTCGGTGAGAAAACAGACTTTGAGCGGGCGAAGGCGGCGCTCGCTGACGGTGACTTTCGCACCGCCGCGGACCAGTTTGCGGCCTTTAATCAGACCTACCCAGGCGGGCCGCTAGGCCCCGAGGCCGATCTGCGGCGCGGCGATGCTTTGGACGGGTTAGGCGACACGCGCGAAGCTGCTCGGGCCTATCTTGCGAGCTTTAGCACCGATCCAAACGGCCCCGTCGCGGCAGAGGCGCTGTACCAGCTTGGCAGTTCCCTTGGCGCATTGGGTCAAACCCAAGAAGCCTGTGTTACGCTTGGCGAAGTCGCGTCCCGTTTCCCAACGAGCCCCTTCGTCGCCCAAGCCCAATCCGAACGCAGCGTGCTTGCCTGCCAGTGATCTTATGACTGTCGGGTTGGCGGAAAGGATCGCCGCCAGCTTTGATCCCGCGCCGCCCGCCGCCCTTGGTGTGGCGGTGTCGGGGGGCGGCGATTCAATTGCGCTTTTGCATCTGTTGCATGACTATGCTGCCCCGCGGGGCATTCCCCTTTTCGCGGCCACTGTCGACCACGGCCTGCGCCCCGAAGCCGCCGCAGAGGCCGCGATGGTTGCCGATCAATGCGACGCGCTTGGCGTTTCCCATGAAACACTGCGGTGGTCAGATTGGGACGGCAGCGGAAATCTCCAGAACGAAGCCCGCAAAGCTCGGTACCAGCTGCTGGCTGATTGGGCGCGTGGGCATGGTATCGGTGCCGTTTGCATCGGCCACACGGCTGACGATCAGGCCGAGACATTCGTGATGCGTTTGGGCCGACGTGCAGGGGTCGACGGGTTGTCGGGGATGCCTGCCGTCTTTGACCGCCACGGCATGCGCTGGCACAGGCCCCTTTTGGACGCACGGCGGGATGATTTGCGCGATTTTCTCAGGCAGCGCGGGATCGCGTGGGCTGAAGACCCAAGCAATGAAGACGACAGTTACGCGCGGGTCCGCATCCGCAAGGCGCTTGCCGTATTAACCGAATTGGGCGTTGATTCTGCAGCACTCGCTGATGTCTCGGGTAACCTTTCGGATGCCCGCAGGGCGCTTGATGTGCAGATGTGCGCCGCTGCACGTGCCCTTGCCACAATAGAGTGTGGCGCGGTGGCAATCGAATGGCAGGGTTTGCGCGACCTTCCAACAGAGACCCGCCGCCGTCTGGTCACGCATGCTATCGCTTGGGTCAACGGGGCACCCTACGCCCCCCGCAGCAGCGCCTTGGCCGACGTGATGGCAGCGCTTTTGGCAGCAGGGGCGGCGACGGTACAGGGCTGCGAATTGCGCTTAAAGGGCGATAAACTTTGGATTTTCAGAGAGTTGCAGGTTGTGCGTGCGCTCAGTTGCCCTGCTAATACGCTTTGGGATGGGCGCTGGCGCATGAAGCCTTGCACGGGCATGTCATCCCCTACGGACCAGACCATCATTAGGCCCTTAGGTGCAGAAGGGTTGCACCACTTTGCGAATTGGCGCGATCTGGCGGTGCCGCGAGGGGTGCTATTGTCCTCTCCGGCGGTGTGGCAGGGCGTGGAACTGGTCGCTGCCCCCCTTGTCGGTGGGTCGCAAAACTGGCAAGCAGTGCTCGAACGCGGTGAAGATGCTTTTTTCGCCGCACATATGACGCATTGAACATGTGCCGATCGTGTCTATCTTACAGACATAGGGCGCTGTGTTTGGTGCCGTCCCCCGGATGTAGGAGACTTTCCTTTGGGTAATATGCGCAATCTCGCCTTTTGGGTTGTATTGATGCTTTTGGTTTTGGCGCTGTTCAACCTGTTCAGCGGTTCGACTGGCGGGATGCAAAGCCGCGAAATCAGCTATTCTGAATTTGTGACCGCTGTAGAGGCAGGCGATGTGCGCAACGTCACGCTAGATGGCGAACAAGTTCGTTTCCGCCGTGCCGATGGCAGTGACTATGTCACGATCCGGCCCGAAGACGCCGAAGTCACCAGCCTGCTGATGTCCAAGGACATTCCCGTGCGCGCCGAACCCCAGCAACAGTCCGGTTTCCAGACATTCCTGATGTCGCTGTTGCCGATCCTTCTGCTGATCGGTGTATGGATCTATTTCATGAACCGCATGCAAGGCGGCGGCAAAGGTGGGGCGATGGGCTTTGGCAAGTCCAAGGCCAAGATGCTGACCGAAAAGCATGGTCGCGTGACCTTTGACGACGTTGCGGGCATCGACGAAGCCAAAGAAGAGCTGGAAGAGATCGTTGAATTCCTGCGCAACCCGCAAAAGTTCAGCCGTTTGGGCGGCAAGATCCCCAAAGGTGCCTTGCTCGAGGGCCCTCCCGGTACCGGTAAAACACTGCTGGCACGCGCGATTGCGGGTGAGGCGGGTGTGCCGTTCTTCACCATCTCTGGTTCTGACTTTGTCGAGATGTTCGTCGGTGTCGGTGCCTCCCGCGTGCGCGACATGTTCGAACAGGCCAAGAAAAACGCACCGTGTATCGTTTTCATCGACGAAATCGATGCCGTGGGCCGGTCCCGTGGCGCGGGCTACGGTGGTGGCAACGACGAGCGCGAACAGACATTGAACCAGCTGCTGGTTGAAATGGACGGCTTTGAGGCGAACGAAGGCGTGATCATCATCGCCGCGACCAACCGCAAAGACGTGCTGGACCCTGCCTTGCTGCGTCCGGGACGCTTTGACCGTCAGGTCACCGTGGGCAACCCTGACATCAAGGGTCGCGAAAAGATTCTTGGGGTGCACGCTCGCAAAACCCCGCTGGGGCCTGATGTGGACCTGCGCATTATCGCACGCGGCACGCCCGGCTTCTCTGGTGCCGATCTGGCGAACCTTGTGAACGAGGCCGCCCTGACCGCGGCACGCGTGGGTCGTCGCTTTGTCGCGATGATGGATTTCGAATCCGCCAAAGACAAGATCATGATGGGGGCGGAACGCCGCTCTATGGTCCTGACGCAGGACCAGAAGGAAAAGACCGCCTACCACGAAGCCGGTCACGCCATCGTCGGGATCAAGCTGCCGAAATGTGACCCTGTCTATAAGGCCACGATCATTCCGCGTGGCGGTGCTTTGGGCATGGTGATGAGCCTTCCCGAAATGGACAAGCTACAGATGTTCAAGGACGAAGCCGAACAAAAGATCGCCATGACCATGGCGGGCAAAGCGGCAGAAATCTTCAAGTACGGCGCTGAGACTGTCTCCTCCGGCCCGATGGGCGATATCATGCAGGCCAGCCAACTGGCACGCGGCATGGTGATGCGTATGGGCATGTCGGACAAGGTCGGGAACATCGACTATTCCGAAGCAGCAGCCGGTTATCAGGCCAATGGCGGCGCAGGTGGGTTCAGCGTTTCTGCGGCCACCAAGGAACTGATCGAATCCGAAGTGAAGCGCATCATCGACGAAGGTTACGACCGTGCCTTTAAAATGATCACTGACCATGAGGAAGAATTCGAACGTCTGGCACAAGGCTTGCTGGAATACGAAACCCTTACCGGCGAAGAGATCAAACGCGTCATGGAAGGCAAACCGCCGCAAGACCCCGACGGCGACGACACCAGCGGCATGGACAAGCCAAGCCTGACCGCGATCCCCAAGGCCAAAGGCAAGAAGACGCCTCCGCCAAGCGGGATGGAGCCTGAGCCAAGCGTTTGACACTTTCGCGCTGAGTTAGTTTGAACGAAACGAAAGGCCCCGCACCCGCGGGGCCTTTTCTTTTTGTGCAGCTTTGCGCAGATTGCCGACAACGCATCACAAAGGACGTGCGCAATGCCCACGATGAAAGAAACGAAATTTACCGCTACGATTACGTGGCTTGGCGTGGTGCCGAAACTCGCCAAGGGTCGCCGCGCAGAACCCGTCGACGCGGCCTTTGCCAGCTACGCTGGTTTCGAGGATGACGTGCACGCAGGGCTGACCCGCGCGTCCTGCGTGCGGGTCACGAACCTCTATCCCAAGGGCACCGAGATCCGGAACGTGCGCCAGTTGTCTATCCTGTCTGCTGAAGAAATGGCCCTGATCGCCGCAGATATGGGGATGGAGGCACTGGACCCCGTGCACCTAGGCACGTCGATGGTCATCAAGGGCATACCCGATTTCACCCATGTGCCGCCCAATGCGCGGCTGCAAGCGACCTCTGGTGCGACGATTACCGTCGATACGGAAAACCGCCCCTGCGTGTTGCCCGGTCGCGAGATCGAAAAAGACAGCCCAGGCCATGGCCCCAAGTTCAAGACTGCCGCTGCTAACCGGCGGGGCGTGACCGCCTGGATCGAACGCGAGGGGCTGCTGAGGGTCGGGGATACGTTGCGCCTGTTCATCCCCGATCAACCCGCCTGGCAGCACGGCTAAGCCCGTTTGCGGCGTATCATCGCGCCCTCAGCGGGCAAAGCGGCAGCCCGTCCGACCGTCTCGCCGCATCAAGAGCCGGATATGTCGGAATTGCGCCCTCTGACCATGGCCCCACAGGCATATTGAGGCAATAACAAACACAGAATGCCGACGGCGCATCAGGGAGCATATATGACATTTAAATCCGACATCCAAATCGCACGCGAAGCCAGCAAACGCCCCATCCAAGAGATCGGACAAAAGCTGGGGATCAGCAGCGATGATCTGCTGCCCTACGGCCACGACAAGGCAAAGGTATCGCAGAAGTTCATCAACTCGGTGCAGGAACGGCCAGATGGCAAGCTGATCTTGGTGACAGCGATTAACCCCACCCCCGCGGGCGAGGGCAAGACGACCACGACTGTTGGTCTGGGTGACGGGCTGAACCGCATCGGCAAGAATGCTGCTGTCTGCATCCGCGAGGCATCGCTTGGGCCGAACTTTGGCATGAAGGGCGGTGCTGCGGGGGGCGGGTATGCGCAAATCGTTCCGATGGAAGAAATGAACCTGCACTTTACGGGCGACTTCCACGCGATCACTTCGGCGCACAATCTGCTGAGCGCGATGATCGACAACCACATCTACTGGGGCAACGCGCTTGAGATCGATCTGCGTCGTGTCGTCTGGCGGCGCGTCGTCGACATGAATGACCGCGCCCTGCGTCAGATCACGGCATCGCTGGGCGGTGTCTCTAACGGGTTCCCACGCGAAACGGGCTTCGACATTACTGTCGCATCCGAGGTCATGGCGATCCTTTGTCTGGCCAAAGACCTGAGCGATCTGCAAAAGCGTCTTGGCGATATGATCGTAGCCTACACCCGCGAGCGTAAACCCATCTATGCGAGCGATCTCAAGGCGGACGGCGCGATGACCGTGCTGCTGAAAGACGCGATGCAGCCGAACCTTGTGCAGACGCTGGAAAACAACCCAGCCTTTGTGCACGGCGGTCCCTTTGCGAATATCGCCCACGGCTGCAACTCTGTCATTGCGACGACCACCGCGCTGAAACTGGCAGATTACGTGGTGACCGAAGCCGGATTTGGGGCCGATCTGGGGGCTGAAAAATTCCTGAACATCAAATGCCGCAAGGCGGGGCTTGCACCGTCCTGTGTCGTGGTCGTGGCCACCGTGCGCGCGATGAAGATGAACGGCGGCGTGGCCAAGGCCGATCTGGGCGCTGAAAACGTCGACGCGGTGCAGGCCGGCTGCCCTAACCTTGGCCGCCATATCGAGAACCTGAAATCCTTTGGCGTGCCCGTCGTTGTCGCGATCAACCATTTCGTCACGGATACTGAGGCGGAGGTGCAAGCGGTCAAGGACTACGTCGCTTCGCAAGGCTCCGAGGCCGTGCTGTCACGCCATTGGGAATTGGGCAGCGCAGGGTCCGCTGATCTGGCGCAAAAGGTCGTCGAGACGATCGAGAAGGGGCAATCGAATTTCACCACGCTGTATCCCGACGCGATGCCGCTGGCCGAAAAGATCAACACGATCGCCACAAAGATCTACCGTGCCGACGCGGCGGTCATGGACCAGAAAATCCTCAATCAGCTGAAGGACTGGGAAGAGCAGGGCTATGGCGATCTGCCGGTCTGTATGGCCAAGACGCAATACAGTTTCACCACCGACCCCGAAGCCCGCGGTGCGCCAACCGGCTTTACCATCCCCGTGCGCGAAGTCCGTCTGTCCGCGGGTGCCGGCTTTGTCGTGGCGATCTGCGGCGAGATCATGACCATGCCGGGCCTGCCACGGGTGCCTTCTGCTGAAAATATTCGCCTTAATGACATCGGCGATGTTGAAGGTCTGTTCTAAGCGCGTATGAACAGGGCGCGGAGGGTCGCCCCTTCGCGCCGTCATCTGCTGTGGCAGGTGATACCAGCGCCCCTACAGACAAAGGACGGTCCCTATGACAGCGACGATCATCGACGGCAAGGCATTTGCAGCACAGGTGCGGGGGCAGGTCGCCCAGCATGTCACGCGGCTGAAGGACGATCATGGGATCACGCCGGGGCTGGCTGTGGTGTTGGTCGGTGCCGATCCCGCCTCAGAGGTCTATGTCAAATCCAAGGGCAAGATGACCAAGGAAGTGGGCATGAAGTCGGTCGAACACCGGCTTGAGGACACAACATCAGAGGCGGAACTGCTGTCCCTGATCGACGCCCTGAACAACGATGATACGATCCACGGCATTCTCGTTCAGCTGCCCTTGCCCGATCACCTGAACGAAGACCTTGTGATCAGCGCGATTGATCCGGCCAAAGATGTCGACGGGTTTCATATCTCGAATGTAGGGTTTTTGGGTACAGGACAGAAGTCCATGGTGCCCTGCACGCCGCTTGGCTGTCTGATGATGCTGCGCGACCACCACGGCAGCCTGTCAGGGATGGATGCGGTCGTGATCGGGCGCAGCAATATCGTCGGTAAGCCGATGGCACAGCTTCTGCTGAACGACAGCTGCACCGTCACCATTGCCCATTCACGGACCAAGGACCTCGCCGCCGTCGTGCGCCGCGCTGACATCGTGATTGCGGCCGTGGGCCGACCCGAGATGGTGCCCGGCGACTGGATCAAACCGGGCGCGACCGTCATCGACGTAGGCATCAACCGCTTGGACGCGCCAGAGCGGGGCGAAGGCAAGACCCGTCTGGTGGGGGATGTCGACTTTGACAGCTGCGTCGCGGTGGCCGGTGCGATCACCCCGGTGCCGGGCGGCGTAGGTCCGATGACCATCGCTTGCCTGCTGGCCAATACGGTCACCGCCTGCTGCCGCGCCCATGATCTGCCTGAACCCGAAGGGCTGACGGCCTAGTCCACCGTCGCTGGCACCGGCACCATCGTGCCCTGCAACAAGGCGATCAGCACCTGCTGGTCGCCGCTTTGCGCAAAGACTTCCGCCGTGACCACACAAAGCCGCTTGCCCGGTTTGACCACCTTGCCAATCGCGATCAGCCGATCTCCGCGTGCGGGGGCCAGCAGGTTGATCTTGATTTCGGCGGTGACGACCTCGGTATCCAAGGGCAGCGTTGTCAACGCGGCATAGCCCGCAGCGCTGTCCCCGATAGAGAACGTCAGCCCCGCATGCCCGAACCCTTGCTGCTGCCGCGTGCCGGGGAGGATCGGGGCTTCGATCCGGATCAGCCCCTTCGACACATCGCTGAGCTCAGCGCCGAGGGTCTGCATCATGGTCTGTGCGGCAAAGCTGTCGCGGATGCGGGCGATTTCTTGCGGTGTCATGGGGCCTCTTTCAACGTCGATATCCGGCCCCGTGACTGCGACTAGCGCGGCATTGGGATCGCGGTGGGCTGCGGTCCGGTCAGTATGGCGCAGGCCTGTGGACCCATCAATGCTTGTAGCACCGGCGCGTCGCTGAACAGCCCGCCGGTATAGGTACCAAAGGCAGGCATGATCAGCCGCTGGTCGTCATACAGGAACGCCGGTCGCGTCACCGCCCGCCCACGCAGGCGCAGCCGTGCCTTGGGGTGGTAATGCCCCGAAACTTCGGCCTGCGTATCCGGCTGCGCAATATGGCGAAACCGCAGGGGGCCGATGGTGACCTCGGCCAGATGTTCTCCGCCCAATGCGACAGGTCCGGGATCATGGTTGCCCTCGATCCACAACCACTGCCGCCCTGCTTGAAGCTGGGTCAACGTCAGCCGCGCTGCTTCGGGCAACGCATGGGCCGCCTGCAGATCGTCGAAACTGTCGCCCAAACACATCACGACGCGCACCGGTAAACGATCAAGCTCTGCTGCAAGGCGGATCAGCGTATCGGTTGTCTCGTATGGCGGCAGCGCAGACCCGCCGCGCCGCGCGACCCGTTCTGCCTTGCCCAGATGCAAATCAGAGACACAGAGCAATCCATGATCGGCCCACCAGAGTGCGCCAGACCCAAGCGCGGTGAGCCGCGCGCCGCAAATGTCAAAAGAATACCCGGTGTTCATGATGCGTTCATCACCAAGTTTACCTGCAGGCGCAAGGGGCGCGGGCCGAAGTTTTGGTGCGACGCAGGGGCGCAGGAGTATTTGTAAAAGGGTGAAGCGGAAGACACCCTCGACACGCCTAGAGGCAGCGGGTCGGGGGCATCTTCACCCTTTACGGTCATCGGCTCTCCAGCCTGTACCGCGAGGTATGTTTGCCAGAGATACCTTTATCCAAGGTTAATTCACCCTTTTAAAAATACTCATATGCCGGACGGTTGCCGGGTTTAGCGTCGCTTGAGAGGGATATTGTCAGGTGCAGGGGTGATCTGTGCCAGACCGGAGGCCTCCATCAGCTGGGCGGATTCCTCGGCCAGCAGTCGCTCTTCAGCTTGCCCCTTGACCGGCACACGTCCCATTTCCAGAAACAGTGGCGCTGACAGCGGGCTGACACGGTCGAGGGTGCGGTGATCGATACGGCCTTTGATCCGGTGCAGCATCTCTTCGATGCGGCCAAAGTCCACCAAGCCGCGTAGCGCCTCTTCGCGGGTGATGTCGAGAAGCAGGTGATCTGGTTCGTATTTCAGCAGTGTATCGTAGAGAATATCCGAGCTGAAGGTCGCCTGACGGCCCGACTTGTGCGCCTGTGGAGTGTTGCGTTCAATCAACCCAGCGATCGTGGCGGCAGCGCGAAAGGTGCGTTTCATCACGGCGTTGCCTGCCAGCCAAAGGTCAAGCCCGTCGTGAAGCGCCGCGGCATCAACCAGCGGGGTCGGATCATCGACGGGATCAAGGCCCCAGATCAGCGTGGCATAGTCAGTGGCTACAAAACCCAAGGGGTTGAGGCCAAGCTCTTCCATCCGTTTGGTCAGCAGCAAGCCGAGGGTCTGTTGTGCGTTGCGACCGGCAAAGCCGTAGATCACCGTTTGGGCGCGGCCATCGTGGGGGAAGCTTTCGATCAGCAAGCGCCCCGGTTGCGGGAGCTGGCTGACGTCGCGCTGTAGCGCAAGCCATTCGGCAGTGTGACGCGGCAGGTCGGGCCAGCTGTCTTGGGTGAACATGCGTTGCACCCGGGCCGAAAGCTGGGTGGAGGTGGCGAATT
Organism: Sulfitobacter litoralis; assembly: GCF_900103185.1. GTDB lineage: Bacteria > Pseudomonadota > Alphaproteobacteria > Rhodobacterales > Rhodobacteraceae > Sulfitobacter > Sulfitobacter litoralis. The sequence continues at coordinate 55,637 of NZ_FNJD01000012.1, read as the reverse complement.
TCGTGCCCATGAAGGTGGCAACGCGTGGTTTCTTGGCGGCAGAGCGGCTGACCTCGACGGTCATTTCTCGCAGGCCTTCGTATTTGACAATCTGCCCGCCAATTAGAAATGTGTCGCCCGCGCTCAGCGTGGCTGCAAAGCCCTCTTCGATCTCGCCCAGTGGTTTGCCGCCGCGATTGCGTTTCATCCGTACCTTGAGCGTATCGGTATCTTGGATGGTGCCGATGTTCATGCGGATGCGCTGGCTGCTGCGGGGGTCGCGCAGGTGCCATTTACCGTCCGTATATAGCAGCCGTTGCCACCTGTCATAGGCCCGCAGCGCGTAGCCACCCGTGGCGCAGAAATCGAGGCAGGCGTCGAACGCGGCGCGGGTAAGGCCCGCGTAGGCACCGGCCGAGGTCACCTCGGCATATAGCGCATCGGCGTCGAAGGGACCGGCGCAGGCGGTGATCAGGATATGCTGGCACAAGACGTCTCGTGGGCCGGGTCCGCGCGGGTCGCCGTCAAGATCTCCGGCCAATACGGCGTCGAGCGCGGCCACGCATTCAACGACTTCGAACCGGTTCGCGGGCACCAGCAGCGCCTTGGATGGAGCATTGTAGCGGTGGTTGGCGCGCCCGATGCGTTGCACCAGACGTTTCACATTCTTCGGGGCACCGATCTGGATCACAAGATCGACGTCGCCCCAGTCGATCCCAAGATCGAGGCTGCCGGTGCAGACAATGGCCCGCAGGTCGCCGCGCACCATCGTGGCTTCGACCCGTTCGCGTTGCTGACGGTCAAGAGAGCCGTGGTGGATACCAATGGGCAGGCTGTCTTCGTTGGCGAGCCAGAGGTTGTGAAAGAAAATCTCGGCTTGGGCGCGGGTGTTGTGGAAGATCAGGGTGGTTTTATGCTGGCGTACCTGTTCGAGCACCGCTGGGATCGCATAGGCGGCACCGTTGCCGGACCACGGCGGGGCTGCGTCTGTGTGCAGCATTTGGATATCAGGCGGCGGTCCGGGGTCGGCCATCAGGATCGGGCAGGGATCGGGGTGGCGTGCCATAAAGTGGGCGATGGCCGCAGGGTCTTCGACCGTGGCCGATAGACCCACCCGTTTCAGGCCCGGACATAAGCGTTGCAGCCGTGCCAGCGCCAGCATCAGCTGGTCGCCGCGTTTGCTGTCGGCGAGCGCGTGGATCTCGTCGATCACCACGCGTTTGAGCCCTTTGAACATGCGGGGCGCGTCCTCGTAGGAGGTCAGAAGCGCGAGGCTTTCGGGGGTGGTCAGCAAGATGTGAGGCGGATCCGCGCGTTGCCGCCGTTTGCGGGTCTGCGAGGTGTCGCCGGTGCGGTCCTCGATCCGGATGGGAAGCCCCATCTCGGTCACAGGGGTGGTGAGATTGCGTTTGATATCCGCCGCCAGCGCCTTGAGCGGTGAGATATAAAGCGTGTGCATCCCGTCATGCTCGCCCTCTGCTAAATCAACCAACGTGGGCAAAAAGCCTGACAGCGTCTTGCCGCCGCCCGTGGGGGCGATCAGCAGCAACGCGGGCGCGTCGGCGCGGTCCAGCATATCCTGCTGGTGCGGGTGAATGGTCCAGCCTTTGGTGGCGAACCAGTCAGTGAATTTGGGGGGCAGGGTTTGCATGGGGTGCAAGATAGGGTGTTTGCCCGCGGGGGCCAGCCCCCGCACCCCCGGAGTTTATCGGGCAAAATGAAGCCCATTCCCGCGCCGGTTTTTCGCGCCGTGTTACCTTACGATGGTTTCATCCACGACGAACATATTGGCCCATGCGCGGTCAACTAGATCGGGGCGCATCTGGTGGGGGATGCCTTCGAAGTCGCAAATCGCGATCATCTGGTCAATCAGGAAAATCGGTTGATAGTTGGCGAAGGTGTTGTCGATGGTGGGGTATTTGGTTTTTAGCAGGTGGATCAGTGACGCCTCGTCGAGCTTGATGTTCCGCTTTTTGGCGACCATGGCAAAAATCTTGAGAAAGATTTCCTGATTGGGGCCATCGATCTTGATCTTGAAAAAGATCCGGCGCAGGGCGGCTTGGTCAAAGATTTCATTGGGGTGAAAGTTGGTCGAAAACACAACCAGCGTATCAAAGGGCACTTCGAATTTCTCGCCGGATTGCAGGGCCAGGATGTCTTTGTTTTCTTCCAGCGGCACGATCCAGCGGTTGACCAGTGCCTGCGGTGGTTCGGACTGGCGGCCAAGGTCGTCGACGATAAAGATGCCGCCCGTGGATTTCAGCTGCAGCGGTGCCTGATAGGTGCGTGCGGTGGGATTATAGACCAGATCGAGCATATCAAGCGTCAGCTCGCCGCCAGTGATCACGGTGGGGCGTTCGCATTTGACATAGCGGGTGTCAAAGCGGGTCACGCGGCGCAACGATGTCGGGTCTTGTTCTTCCTCGATCGCAGCGGAGTGGACGATTGGGTCGTAGACGGTGATCACCTGTCCGGCATATTCGATCGCCCGCGGGACGTAGATCTTGTCGCCAAGCGCATCGCGGATACCGTTTGAAATACTGGACTTGCCGTTGCCGGGAGGGCCGTACATCAGGATGGATCGGCCTGCCGTAACAGCCGGGCCCAGATTGCCAATCAATTCCGGAGGAAGCACCAGATGGCCCATCGCGGCTTCGAGGCGGGCGCGGGTGATCTGCATGTTGCGTATCGACTGGCGTTTGACCTGTTCGCGGTACACCTCAAGCGGCACTGGCATCGGACCGAAATATTCTGATTGCGCCAATGCATCCAGCGCGCGGTTCTTCCCCAGATCGGTCAGCTGATAGCCCATTTCATTGCCGCTATTCGCGTTGAGCGTGCCCGTCGCTTCGAGAAGACGTTGTTCGCGCGACAGGTCCACCAATTCCTGCGTGACCTGCAAAGGCAGGCATATGGCCTTGGCCATCTCGCTGACCATAGTGACGTTCTTGCGAAACATCGTCTTGATCATGATGTCGCGCATCATCACCACGGGCAGCTTCATCTCTTGGATGGTGCGTGGCGGAGGAGGGGCCATGACGGCGCTCTTTTGCATATTCACGAAGGGCTACTTTCATGGAGGTACAGGGCTGCCCCACGTCTTAGCGGCCGAATATGGCAAATTCAGGCCCCGAAGTAGGCACCGAGCATTAAATATGCGCCTAGCACGGTGCCAAGCGCGAGACCCATGGGGAATTTCTTGGCTTCGTGCCAGCTGACCCACTGCGGCGCGAGCTTGCGTAGGGGTGAATATTTGGCAGCGCGATGAATGATATAGGCCGCGATCAGCGTGGTCATGAAAAGCGCCATCAGAAACTGCAGATCCCCGAGCGCGAAGAACGGGGTGGCCGCAGCAATGAATTTCGCATCGCCTGCACCCATCAGCCCACCTGCGTTCATAAAGATGCCCACAACGAGGGCCGCAACCATCGCCAGCAGGTGCCAAAGATAGCTGTCAAACGGTAGGACGATGGGGCCGATGATGACAAACACGGCCGCCAGCGCGATCACCGTGACGTTGGTAATCCGCATAAAGGCGAGATCGGTATAGATCGTATAGGCGCAAAGCGGCAGCGCGAAGGGCAAAAACCAAAGCGCGGCATAGCTGGTGATCTCCACCGGGGCTAGGCTGCGTTTTCGAGTGCGCGCAGGGACCGGACAGCGGCTTCGAAGTGTTGCGGGTGGGTGCTGATGGCGTCGCGCAGCAAGCCTTTGCCCGTTTCAACATCACCCTTTTTGATTGCGGACAAAGCAAGCGTATGCAGCAACTGCGCACGTTCGGTCTGGTCCATCTCAATCGGCGGCAGGCTGTACTCGCGCTGCGCGCCACGGGCGAGGATCAGGTTGTTCTTGGCGGTAAAAAGGGTCGGATCCTGTTTGACGGCTTCGCCAAACAGACGTTCTGCCGCCTGATAATCGCCGCGAGTGAGCTTGGAATAGCCCCAGTTGTTCATGACCGAACCGGGTTTGGTGGTCAGTCCGATGGCGATTTCATAAAAGCTGTCGGCCTTGTCCCATTCCTGCTTGCTGTCGGCGACGATCGCCTCGAGCCGGTAGCGATTATAGGTTTCATGGGTTGGCGGGACAGAATCCAGTGTCTTTTCGGCCTTGGCCCAATCGCCTGCACGGATCAGCGCATCGGCGTAATCGATCTTGTCATCGGCGGTGGCATCTTTTGCGCCCGCGACCTTGCCCCAAACAACGGCTGCTTCCTGGTTGCGCTTGGCGCGGATCAGCGACTTGCCAAGGCTGCGCTGTATGTCGATGCGATCGGGCTTTTCCTGTGCGGTGCGGGTGAAGTAGCTCACGGCCTCGTTCGGGTCCGCGACAGTCAACATCACATCATTCAGGTTGCTTTCATCCACGACATTTACGTCTTGGAACGCGCGAGTCACGGTGTCCTCGCCGGATTTTTTGCCGCAGCCTGCTAGTGCGACGACGCCTGCGATGCAGACGGCCGATAGGATAGGGTGGCGCATTTTTGCGTCCTTTTACTGCTCTGCCTCGTCATGATGCTGGCCGAACCAGATAGTCCCCCGAGCCGCGCCGCACCAATTTATAACTGTCTTCTTGATCTGGGATCGTAACAGAATTTTCCGATTTTGCGAGTGCTAAGCGTAAATTGTCACGGATTGCGTCACTTTCGCCATTGTCGAGCGCATAGGCCTTGCGGAAGGTCAGTTGGGCTTCGGCGAGTTTGCCGCTTTCCATCAGCACAACGCCAAGATTATTCCAGACCTCGGGGTGGGTTTCATCCTTTTTGACGGCATCGCGCAGCAGGCTTTCGGCCTGGCCCAAACGCCCCAGTCCCAGATTGGCGCTGCCCAGACCCGACAGGATTTCGGCGTTGAGTTCAGAAGCCAACGCGGCACGGTTAAAGGCGCGGATGGCGAGTTCGTATTCCCCGGCGTGCATCAAACGGTGGGCGACCTCTACCCCGTCTTCGGCGTCTTTGCGGGTGTTTACGCCGGGGGCAAAGGGGCTGTCAGATGTGGTGCGTTTGCCCCCCAACGCGGAAAGACCGCCTGCAGAGCAAGCGGCCAATCCGGCGATCAGGGTCATACAAAGCGCGAGCTTAGCGGGGTACGCGCGCTTGAAGCTGTGGAACATGCGGGGCCTTACTGACCTAGTTTGGTAATGTTCATCACCGAGGGTGCGACCAGAATGATCAGCAGCGGTGGAACGGTCAGCATCATTGTGGCAAGTGTCATCTTGGTTGGCAACTTGTTTGCGGCCTCTTCGGCGCGCATAACACGTTTGTCGCGCATCTCGTCGGCATAGACCCGCAGGGCGTCGGCGATGGATGTCCCGAAGGCCGCCGATTGCACCAGCACCGTGACAAACGACGATACGTCTTGCACGCCGCAGCGTTCGCCCATGGCGTTCAATACGCTGACCTTGTCCTTGCCGGCCTTCATCTCTTGGGCGACGATTTCGAATTCTTCAGCCAAAGCAGGATAAGAGGCGCGCAATTCGGCAGCGACACGGACGATGCATTGGTCCAGCGATTGTCCTGCCTCGACGCAAACCAGCATCATATCCAGCGCATCGGGGAAACCACGGGTGATTTCTTCTTTGCGTTCCTCGACGCGTCGGGTCACCCAATAGCGGGGCAGGAAATACCCGATCGCACCGGGGCCGACGGTATAGAGCATCATCTTATTGGTGCTCAGGCCTTCGCCACCGCCAAGAAAGTTGACGTAAACGGTGCCGATTACCAAACCTGCAATACCAAGAGCCATTTGCGCAAAGTGGAAAAACCGCACCGCATCGCGCGAGCCATAGCCGGCCTGCCGGAGAAGAAGTGCCTTGGCACTGAGCTCTTCCATGTTTTCGGGTTCAAGGAACTTGGCGAATTTTTGCAGCTGTTCGTTGCGGTCTGACTGGCGCAAGCGCTGCTGTTTGCCTCCGTCGAAGGATTCGGATTGGCTGCGTTTCAGCTTGGCCAGCGGATCCTCGGGCTGGCGCAGGATCATGATAAGCGTGGCACCGACCATGGTCAGGCCAAGTGCACCTAGAATGGCGATCCAGCCGATGGGACCAAGTGTGGTGTCGAGAGTGGTCAGGAAATTCACAATGAAGCCCCCTTAGACTTTGATATCGGTCAGCTTGCGCATGACGATGAGGTTAAGCGACAGGAACACGACCACGGCAATGCAGCCGGGGATGAACAGCGGGTGGGTCATGACTTCGTCATAGTAATGCGGGTCACCAAGTTTGATCACGATCAGCGCAACAACGGGGAAGGCCGACAGGAACTTGCCCGACCATTTCGCTTCGGCTGTGATGGCACGCACGCGGCGGAACAGGCGGAAACGGGCGCGGATCACCTTGGCCAGCCCCGCAAGAATTTCGGCGAGGTTACCACCGGATTGCTGTTGGATGGTCACCGCAACCGCAAGGAAGCGCAAATCCTGCATATCAAGTCGTTCGGCCATATCCTTGAGCGCCTCTCCAATGTCGCGGCCATAGGCGGTTTCATCCGCGATCACCCCGAACTCCGACGCAAGCGGGTCCTGGATTTCCTTGGAGACAATAGAGATGGCACTTGTGAACGGGTGGCCGACACGCAGCGACCGCACCATCAGTTCGACCGCATCAGGCAATTGTTCTTCGATCAGGTCCATGCGTTTTTTAGCTTTGGACGAGATCCAGAAATAGACCGCCCCGACCCCGATCCCCACAGAGATCAGGATACGCACGGGAACTTCGGTGCTGGTCCCGATGGTCAGGCCCAGAAAGGCGACAACGGACAGCCCGGCCATAATCATGATCAGCTGTTTCGGCGCAAAGGCAATCGCGGCTTTCTGCGCTTTCGCGGCGAGCATCGAATAGATGGGAATGGATTTGTTATCCATATGCTGCTGCATTTCCTTGCGCAGCTTGTCCAGAACCTCTTCGCGGCCGGCTCCTTTTTCCAACATTTCCAGCCGGCGGTTGACCTTGCTGTTGAGGCTGATGGATTTACCGAAGGCGACCAGGTACAGCCCTTCGACCAGCACGAGGACACCGATAAAGATCAGGCCATAAATAATGGGTTCTGCGCTCATGATTGATAATCCTTACTTGACCACAACGGGTTCGTAGATGGACGACGGCAGGTCATAGCCCCACATTTTGAAGCGTTCAGAGAAGTGGCTGCGCACGCCGGTGCCGGTGAAATGGCCGATGATCTTGTTCTCGGGTGTCAGGCCGACGCGTTGGTACCGAAAGATTTCCTGCATCGAGATGACATCACCTTCCATGCCCGTAATTTCGGTGATCGACGTCATACGACGCGAGCCGTCTTGCAAGCGCGACGCTTGAACAATCAGGTTTACAGCCGATGAAATCTGGCTGCGCACCGCTTTCAACGGCATTTCGATCCCGGCCATTGCAATCATGTTTTCCAGACGGCTCACACCGTCGCGGGCAGAGTTGGCGTGGATCGTGGTCATCGACCCGTCGTGGCCGGTGTTCATGGCCTGCAGCATGTCGATGACTTCCTCGCCACGTGTCTCGCCGACGATGATCCGGTCCGGGCGCATCCGCAGAGCGTTCTTGAGACAATCGCGCGGCGATACTTCGCCTTTGCCTTCGACATTGGGCGGGCGGCTTTCCATGCGGCCCACGTGGGTCTGTTGCAGTTGAAGTTCGGCGGTGTCTTCGATGGTCAGGATGCGTTCGTCGTTCGCAATGAAAGAGGACAGCGCGTTCAGCGTGGTCGTTTTGCCGGACCCTGTACCACCCGATACGATGATGTTCAGGCGGGTGGCCACGGCGGCTTGAAGATAGGCGGCCATCTCTTCCGAGAAGGCCCCAAAGCTCACCAGATCATCGATGCCCAGCTTATCTTTTTTGAACTTACGAATAGACACCAGGCTGCCGTCGACGGCAATCGGCGGCACCATAGCGTTGAAACGCGAGCCGTCTTTCAAGCGCGCATCGACGTAAGGATTGCTTTCGTCGACCCGACGGCCCACGGCCGATACGATTTTATCGATGATGCGCAGCAGGTGCTTTTCATCCTTAAAGGTCACGTCCGTCAGCTGCAGTTTGCCGTCGCGTTCAACGAAGATCTGTTGAGGCCCGTTCACCAGAATATCGTTGATGCTATCGTCTTTCAGCAGCGTTTCCAGTGGGCCAAGGCCAGTCACCTCGTCATAGAGTTCGGAGTTCAACTGAATCCGGTCTTCACGGTTCAGGACGATGGATTTCTCGGCTAGAATTTCAGCCGAGATTTCGTTGATCTCGCTGCGTAGATCCTGTTCAGACGCATGTTCAAGAGCCGCGAGGTTCAGGTTCTCAAGCAGAGCGCGGTGCAGTTCAAGCTTGATCTCGCTCATGCGTTGTTTGCGCTTTACGTCGCGGTCCTGTGGCGCGACCGCTGCGGCTTGTGCCACGCGGCGCATGCTGACGGGCTTGGGGGCGACTGCGGCCTCTGGCTGGTGCTGGGGCGCGGGGGCCTTCGACATGGGAACGGCTGTGGCTGCGGCAACGTCACCTGGCTTTTTATACTTCGAGAACATCTGATTACTCTTTCTAAATTATCTGGCGCTTGGGCCGGATCAGGCGGCTTTGGCTTCGTCAGCCTTGAGGTTGTGGATCGAACTAGCGAGCTTGGCGATCTCGCGACGCAGCGGGTTTTTCGCGGCGGTGTTGGCCAGCGGCAGACCGTGGTCGTTGGCTTGGGTTACCTGTTTGCCGCCATCGGGCAGTTGCACATCGATCGAAATCCCGAGGCTCTCTGCCATCCGTTTGACCCGCGCTTTGCCGTTCAGATCGGTGAACTTCGGCGCGCGGTTCATGACATAGCGCAGCTTTTCGATAGGAAGATCTTCGGATTGCAGGGCGCGTTTGAAACGCAGGGCATTTTGGGCGCAGCGCATATCCAGTTCGAGCATGGCAAAATAGACATGTGCGTTGGTCAGCACGGTTTCGGTCCATTGCACCAGTGTCGAAGGCATGTCGACGACCACATAATCGAACTGATTGCGCGCCATATCCAGGATCCGTGTCACATCTTCCGAGGTGATCAAATCAAGTGGCAGCATGTCGGCAGGGGCGGTCAGAACCTGGAGCTTCTCTTCGTAGGTCAGCAGAGCCTGGCCAAAGCTTTCCTCGTCCATCGCATCGGTCTCGATCAGCATATCATAGACCACTTCGCGACGGGGCAGGTCCAGATAGGTCGCCACGGCCCCGAACTGCAGGTCAAGATCAAGCAAGCACACTTTGGGCGGGTTCTTTTTGTCAGAGGTCGCCAGTTCCCATGCCAAATTCACCGCAAGGCTGGTGGCACCGGTGCCGCCGGCCAGTCCGTGCACCACGATCACAGCACCATCCTTCTGGGTGCCGGGTTTCAGCTTGGGGCCTGTCTCTGCGGGTGCCACTATTGGTTCGGGTGAGGCGCGCAGACGGATTATGGTCGAGGCCAGTTCACCTTCGGGCAGAGGGTAGGGGACAAATTCATTCGCGCCCTGACGCAACAACGAATGGAGCGAGGCGGGGGACATGTCTTCGGCGATCAAGATCACTTTGATATGACGTGCTTTTGCCTGCGCGATGATCTCGGTCATCATTGGCAGGTTGTCTTCATCTTCGGAATCGAGCGCCAGCGCGATAAGTTCAAGCGTCGCCGCCTCGGGTTGGCTGAAAAATGCAAGACTTTCAGAAAAGCCCAGGTCGCCCCAGGCTTCGCCCAAAGCCGATTCCATATCTTCGATCAGCAGGTCAAAGTTCTGCACATCCCGGCTGACGGTGCACGCAACGATCTGTGGCGCGTCAATCTGTGGTATATGGCTGCTCATACCTAAACTTCCCCTTCTTCTATGCGGGCGCTGGCTAGGGCTGATCGGGTGTTACCCTTTGTTGCCCTGCGGTCCCCTGCATCCAGACCACAATGGCCGGACGCAACTGTCGTATTGCAGTGAATATCCCTGCTAACTGGGGCAAGATTGGGGCCAAATAGTTTCTATTGTTTGGTCTTTTGAAACGATCCGCACCGTTTAGGCGGATTGAAACGAAAAGGGCCCGACCGTCAGCGACGATCAGGCCCACTCGAAAAGTTTAAAAAGCGGTTATTCTCCCACAGCACCGGTGGGTGCGGCACCGCCTGTCAGTAGGGTCGGCGGCACGGCGCTGGCGACATAGTCGCGATAGATAATCTGGGCATATTTCCCGTCCAGCACAGTCGGATGACGCCCGACAAAACCGCTAACTTCGGTCACAGTCCGGCGGTTTGCACGTGCGCGACCTTGGGTCACGATCAGGGGCTGTGTTTCGCCAAAGGAAACAACGGCTTCTAGGCGGCTGCGGCTGATACCTTGTGTGGACAAGAAGGCCACAACGGATTGCGCGCGGCGCAGGCCCAGTGTTTTGTTATAGCTGTTCGATCCGACGGCATCTGTATGGCCATAGACGCGAAAGCGGACTTCGGGGAACTGGCGGATCCATCCGGCCTGACGTCGCAGAACCGACTGCGCGACCCCGTCCAACTGTGAAGAGTTGAAAGCAAAGGTGACGGTCGATTCGACTTCGCCGGCAAAGCGGTTGGCCAGATCGAATGTATACTGGCGCTCACCGGTCATCACCAAGCGGTTGTTCAGGGTAGCGTTTCCAAAGGTGCCCAAATCGGTCAGCGACCCTGCTTCGCGGTGGAACTGGGTAAAGACCGGATCAGGGCTGCTGACACAGCCTGTAACAGTCATGGCCAAGGCGACGCACAACCCGGTGATTTTGCCTGTCGAAGCGATCGCTGAAGTCATCTGATCAATCCAATACATAGCCATACGACCCGCTAAAGTCCTGCTTGGCAACTTCGCCAGCGGCCCCTTTGGTGGGGGCTGTGCTGCCTTTGGACGTACGCCCAGACAGGAACAATTCGCTTTCAGTGGGCGGCTTGATCCGGTCGGTCGGCAGGGCCAAGGCCTCGCCACGGGTCGGGGTCACAAGGTGTGCGGTAATAATAATCACCAGCTCGGTTTGGCTGCGCTGGTAGTTTGCGCTGCGGAACAACGCGCCCAATACAGGCACGTCGCCGATCCAGGGCAATTGTGTGGAAGTGTCGGTGAAATCATCGGTCAGCAGACCAGCGATCGCAAAGCTTTCGCCGTCGCGCATTTCAACCGTGGTCGATGTCTCGCGGCGGGTAAATGCGGAAATATCAAATCCGTTGCCCAAGGACACGCTGTTGCTGGCATCAATCGCCGATACGGCCGCTTTGAGTTCGAGGTTGATCAGGTCTTTGTCCACGACGCGGGGAATAAAGCTCATCTCTACGCCGAAAGGTTTATACTGAACCGAAATCTGGTCGCCGGTTTGCGCCACGGGAACAGGATATTCGCCCCCCGCGAGGAAGGTCGCTTCTTGCCCCGACAGCGCCACGAGGTTCGGCTCAGCCAGAAACCGCACCGCGCCTTTCTGCTCCAGCGCCTCAAGCAGCAGACCGACCTGCGTCGATCCGGCGTTGAAGCCAAACAAAACGGCCCCTGCGTTGCCATTCGATGCCGGGGTCGACCCGCCAAGCGAATTGGCGATTGCGCCGGATGTGTTCGTCGAATTGGTGCCGCCATTCAATGCCAGATCGCTGCCCACAAGGCCGTTTAGCGCCAGTGATGCGCTTAGGGACTTAGAGACGGATCGGCTCATCTCGGCAAAACGGACTTTCAACATCACCTGCTGGATGCCACCGACGCTCATCAGGTTGGACACGCGTTCAGGGGCGTAGCGTTCGGCCAGATCAAGGGCCCGCTGCAAGCGTTGGGTCGAGGACACGATGCCCGACAGCACGATACCGTCGTTCGCCGTGCGGACTTCGATCTTTTCACCGGGCAGGATCTGGCGCAGGCGTTCCTTGAACTCGGAGACATCCGCTGCGACGCGCACATCAACGTTCGTGATCAGTTGCCCCGCGGCATCAAGCAGCGTCAGCGTTGTAAGTCCGGGGGATTTGCCCAGAACATAAATCGTGCGATCCGAGAGCGACGAAATATCTGCGATACTGGGGTTGGCAATGCTCAGCTCGGCAAAGGGAATGTCGCTTTCAACCACCACGGCGCGGTTCATCGGGACTTCCAACACGCGGTTGGTGCCTTTTTTGACCACGCGCAGCGTGTTTGCCTGAGCGTCAAGCGGGGCGGTCAATGCAATCGGCATCGCGCCAATCGTCAGTCCCAATAGGACTGCTTTGATAAATTTATCAATTTTCATGTGACCTGCCTTTGTGATCACGCCTCAAAATAGGGTCTTTGCGCCCGCCGTTTGCGACACTCTGCGGTTCTTTTCGCTTTTTTGCAAGAATCAATGACGTCAGGCCGCAGTTACCTGTGGATTCGTGGCAACATGCCCGCGCAATGCCAAACGCCGCACAGAGGGCTGCGCGGCGCGGACATAATTTTGGAAGGCCCTGTTCAAGAGCGCATCAGTTGGTGCAGGGGATCGGAATTTCGAGCACTTCGGCACCACGGCGTGTCCGGATCGTGCAGACTTTCTGTGTCGTTGTCTCGACCTTTACAGTTTCTTTGGCGATACCGAGAAGCCTACGTTGGTCGACTTCGATCTCTGCGGCAACCGTGTCATCCTCTGCCCCGACAAGCGACAGGGACAGATTGCCGGTGGATTGCGCCTGTGCCAATGCTGCAACCTGGTAGGGCTGAACTGCCACAGTCACGGTATTGGCGATCGCGGCTTCACTACGTTGGCCATTGGAGCTTTGGTCGATGGCGATAATCTTGACGCCTGCCTCGATCAGCTTGGTGACGTCACCCGTGTCGCCACGGTCGTTGCCGCCCCGGTTGATCCGGCCCGTCCAATAAACATCGACGCGGTCACCAGGGCGCAGGAAGCCCGACACGCCACTGGATACATCGACGCGGATGGCAAACGCGCGGCTGCCGCGTGCCAGCTTAGAGGTGAGACCGGCGTCCGCACCGGGCTCGGTTACTTTCACGGCCATGATGGCTTCGTCTTTTTCCATGGCGCGCAGCACGACCCGCAGGTCATCGTTATTTTCAGGGAATAGCGCGGCTTCTTCGATAAAGGAGCCTTCGGGAATCGCGTTTTCAGGCCAGCTTACCTGACGCACATCCTCGCGGGTCAGACGCTGCCCGTATTTCAGCGGTCCGGTGGCGACATAGACGCCCACGGTTGGCACGATTTGCGCCAGAGCTTCTTGTGCCTGCTGGTGCGCCATTTGATATTCACCGATACGGCCCTTTGCCAGATACACAGCACCACCTGCCAAGGCGATACCGGCGAGCAAGACCAGTCCAAAAACCATCCGCATGTTACTTACCTCTCTTGAGTGGGTGCCGGTCCGGGACACGGCGTAAAACGTATGCCGATGGATAGGCGGTGATTGTGTTCAGACTATGAACAATGCGCGACCAAGCTGCGTCATTATAGAGACTTGGGTTAGATGTCGCCCGGCGTCTGGGTCATCAGCTTATCAGCCAGTTCGACGGTTCCCGTGGTCATAGTAACGACCATCAATACGGCCAGCGACACGACGGCGGCACATAGAACAACCCAGTCAACCGTGACTGCGCCGCTTGGGCTTTTACAGAATGTGATGAGCTTCGAAAGCATTGTGTTGCCTTGCGAGATGAAGGGCTGGAATAAAGCTGGCCGCATCCTGTGAGGCAGAATGCGGCCAAAGTCTTCGACGCGGTAAGTTATTCAGACGGTGCCGTATAACCGGGGGCTTGTGTGCTCATGTAGGTCTTGGTGTCCGCTGTCAGGTCGGCCGCACCGCTTTCGATCGACGTGTAGGCTGCGACGGCCAGGCCAACAACGGCGGCGGTCAAAACAACCCAGTCAACAGTCACGGCGCCGGATTCGTCATTTTTGAAGTTCTTGATAAAGTTCATCATGGTATGTCCCTCCAAGGATCATAAAGTTTTCAATCTCAACCGTGTCGTCCGTTTCGATGCTTCTCTCTCAATTCCGCATCTGGCTGACTTGGTATGAGCCTATATAGCCCTGCGATTGGGGCACGAATTTGGCGGCAAATGTGACTTTTCGCCTATTGCCGTCACTTTCCAAAAAAATTCACTTAGGCGACTGATCTGAAAGGATTCTCCTCCTTCATTTTTTGTTTGCCTAGTCTCAAAGCGGGGCAGGATTGCATCAATTAAGGCGAAATCGCCATGTTCCTTGCCATGTTTGGTTGGTCTGACAGCAGATTCCATGCGAGGTTGCTGAAAAAGAGCAATCAAAAAACCAGTGCAGGCAGTGATGTTTCGACGATTGACCGTATCTTTGATGGTGGGGATGCTGGCGGCCTCGGCTACTTGGGCAGACGTGCCCAAACCGTTTCCCAAATTCGAGGCCAAGCGGGTGAAGCCGCCCAAGGCGGGCAGCACCAATCGCATCAACGTCTTTATCGAACCCAAGGCCGCTGATGTGCCCGAGGTCGTGGCAACCGCATCCGGGGCGATCGTGCCGGCCTCACCGGGGCAATATGACTGGTTCTGGGATCGGGTGTCTCCGGCGGTCGAGAAATCCGGCCCGGGTCGGCTAGAGACCGCAATGGTGACGCTTGCCACGGCCAGCAGCAAAATCCCCGCGCCGCGCATGCAACAGATGCAAGAGATCGCGAAAGCAAACGGTATCGACATTCTTCGCTCTACCATCGGCACGCAGGTCTCGCCCGCTTTGGTGCTGGCGGTGATCACTGTGGAATCCGCCGGGCGTGCTGATGCCATCAGTGGGGCAGGGGCGCAGGGGTTGATGCAGTTGATGCCGGATACGGCGACGCGCTTTGGCGTGATTGACAGCATGGCCCCGATGCAGAACATCGCGGGTGGGGTGAAATACCTTGATTGGCTAATGGGCGAATTTGACCGCGACCCGATACTGGTGCTGGCCGGGTATAACGCGGGCGAAGGATCGGTGCGCAAACACGCGGGCGTGCCGCCTTTCGCCGAAACCCGTGACTATGTGCCCAAGGTGCTGGCCGCTTTTCAGGTCGCCAAGGGCCTGTGCCAGACCCCGCCCGAGCTGATCTCGGACGGATGCGTCTTTGCGGCGATGAACTGACCCCAGTTCGGGGCCGAATGTAAAAAAAGGGGCGCGGCCATCGCTGACGGCGCCCCTTGTCGTTCATCGTGTCAGTGGATTAGACGATTGTCGCCTCGGTCGCGGCGCGCAGTTCGTCTTCCGTGACGCCATCGGCGCATTCAACGATCTTCAGCCCGCCTTCAACGACATCCAGCACACCAAGGTTGGTGATAATGCGGTCGACGACAGCTTTGCCGGTCAACGGCAGCGTGCATTCGTTCAACACTTTGCTGTCGCCATGCTTGCTGGCGTGGTCCATGACCACCACAACTCGGCCAACACCCGCCACCAGATCCATCGCACCGCCCATGCCTTTAACCAGCTTCCCGGGGATCATCCAGTTGGCAAGGTCGCCGTTCTCGGCCACTTCCATCGCGCCCAGAATGGCCATGGCGATCTTGCCGCCGCGGATCATCCCGAAAGAGGTCGAGCTGTCAAAGTACGAGGTGCGATCCAGCTCGGTGATGGTTTGCTTGCCGGCGTTGATCAGATCGGCGTCCTCTTCGCCGTCGATCGGAAAAGCACCCATGCCAAGCATGCCGTTTTCCGATTGCAGCGTCACGTCCATGCCATCGGGGATGTAGTTGGACACAAGCGTCGGAATCCCGATGCCAAGGTTCACATACCAACCGTCTTGCAGTTCTTGCGCGGCACGTGCCGCCATTTGATTGCGATCCCAAGCCATTATGCAGTCCTCACTGTGCGCTGTTCGATGCGTTTTTCGTGATCACCCTGAATGATGCGGTGCACATAGATGCCGGGCAAGTGGATCGCGTCGCCGCCAAGGCTGCCGCGTGGCACGATCTCTTCGACTTCCGCGATGCAGATCTTGCCGCACATGGCCGCAGGCGGGTTGAAGTTGCGCGCCGTCTTGCGAAACACGAGGTTGCCGGTGTCATCCGCTTTCCACGCTTTGACGATCGCCAGATCCGCAACGATACCGCGTTCAAGGATATAGGTCTCGCCGTCGAAATCCTTGTGCTCCTTGCCTTCGGCAATCACTGTGCCGACGCCTGTCTTGGTATAAAAGCCGGGGATGCCCGCACCACCGGCGCGCATGCGTTCAGCCAATGTGCCTTGGGGATTGAATTCCAGCTCAAGCTCGCCGCCCAGATACTGGCGCATGAATTCTTTGTTCTCGCCGACATAAGAGCTGATCATTTTCTTGACCTGCTTAGTCTGCAAAAGGATACCGATGCCGAAGTCGTCGACGCCGGCGTTGTTCGAGGCAAAGGTCAAATCCTTGGTGCCCGCGTCGCGGATCGCATTCAGCAGCAATTCAGGGATACCACAAAGGCCAAAGCCCCCCGCTGCGATCAGCATGCCGTCGTGCAACACGCCCTCCAGCGCCTCGGCAGCGCTTCCATAGATTTTTTTCATTCCGGCTCCTTTCACGAGAGGCTCACGGCCCTGTCGTTTATATTTATACGACTTCTATGACGTGGCGTAACGAACGTGTCAAACCGGCGCACCGGTTGTCAGCGCTACCAGCGGAGCCTGCTGGTATTTTGCTAAATCTCGGTGGCCCGCCCCAGCGTAGGGCAGGCACCTCTATTCAAAGGGGGGGGGAGTGACCGTGTCAGACGATACGGACCTGCGTCCCGATGGGGGCAATCTGGTACAGGGCCTCGATCATGTGGTTGTAAAGACCGATGCACCCGTCAGAGCTTTGCCGCCCGATCTTGCGCGTATCATGTGTACCGTGGATCAAATAGGCAGGCCAGCTGAGGTACATCGCGTGGGTCCCAAGCGGATTGTCCGGCCCCGGAGGCATGTATTTCAGGTCCGGATCGCGTTCGATCATGCTGGGGGTCGGCGTCCAGTCCGGGCCAACACGTTTGCGCACGATACTAGTGTAGCCACGTTTGGTCAGCTCATCGCTGCGCGGGACTGACGTCGGGTAGATTTTGTAGGTGTCACCATCGCCGCCCCAATAATGCAGCGCGCGGGAAGAGGTATCGGCGACAATGGCGGCCTTGCCCAGGGTGTCAAAGTGGTCCTGCCAGTTCTGGCTGGAGAACCCGTTTGTGTTGTGGCGTACCACGTCGATGACTTCAGGTGTCGGCGTCTGCGCGCGCAACACGGCGGGCGTAAAGAGCGCCGCACCTGCCGTCAGGATCAACCCGCGTCGTGAAAATGTCTGCTCTGCCATCTTGATCTCCTTCTACCGTGGCGATTGCCAATGGTAAAAGCATCGCGGGCAGGGTGTGGCAACTCACATATTCATCAAATGACATATATGTGAGTTGCACTCTTACGCGTCTGGAGTCGAGGCCGCTTTGGGCGCAGTTTTAGAGGCGGTCGCCTTTTTGGCCGGAGCCTTCTTTGCCGCTGCTTTCTTAGGTGCCGCCTTCTTCGCAGCCGGTTTCTTTGCGGCAGTTTTCTTGGCCGCCGGTTTTTTTGTCGCGGCTTTACGCTTGGCGGGGGATTTCGCCAGCTTTTCCTCGATCAGCTCAACGGCGCGTTCCATGGTCAGATCAGCAGGCTCTACCTCTTTGGGGATGGTGGCGTTGACCTTCTCCCATTTCACGTACGGCCCGTACTTGCCTTCCATGATGTTCACCTCGCCGCCCAAATCAGGGTGTTCCCCCATCTCGCGGATCGGAAGGGCTGCTTTGCCACGGCCACCACGGCTGGCGACTTTTTCAGCCAGCAACTGTACGGCACGGTTCATGCCGACAGTGAACACCTCGTCTAGACCTTCAAGGTTGGCGTTGGTCCCGCCACGGTTCGACGTGCTGTCGGCGTGCTTGATGTAGGGGCCGTAGCGCCCGATATTCGCCCAGACCATGACGCCATCCTCGGGGTGCGGCCCGATTTCACGCGGCAGCGATAGCAGCATAACAGCGCGTTCCAGTTCCAGCTCTTCGGCGGGCCAGTCCTTGGGCACCGATTGACGCGGCGGCTTCTTGTTTTCTTCCGTGACGGGGCCGCGCTGCACATAAGGGCCAAAGCGCCCTTTGAACACACGAATCTCCTCGCCCATATCCTCGCCTAACAGCTTGCCATCGGGCGGAATAGCCGAGGCTTCTGCCTCGGGGTCGGGCGGGCCGAAGGGTCGGGTATAGCGGCATTCAGGGTAGTTAGAGCACCCGATAAACGCGCCGCCGGACCGAGCTGTGCGCATCGACAGGCGCCCGATTTCACAATTGGGGCACAAACGCGGGTCGCTGCCGTCTTCGTTTTGCGGGAACAGATGCGGCTCGAGTACCTCGTTGATCTTTTCCAGCACCTCGGTGATACGCAGATCCGCCGTTTCGGCAATCGCAGCCGAGAAATCCTGCCAAAAGCGGCTCAGCACATCTTTATAGTCGGCGTCTGCAGCGCTCACCTTATCCAGTTGGTCTTCCAGATCGGCGGTAAAATCATAGCCCACGTATTTGCGGAAGTAATTTTCGAGGAATGCGGTGACCAAACGGCCCTTGTCCTCGGGGAACAGACGGTTGCCTTCCTTGCGGACGTATTCGCGGTCCTGAATAGTGGTGACAACGCTGGCGTAGGTCGACGGGCGCCCGATACCAAGCTCTTCCATCCGTTTGACCAATGTCGCTTCGGTATAGCGGGGGGGCGGCTGGGTGAAGTGCTGCTCTGGCGTGACAGCGCGCTTGTCCATTTTGTCGCCTTGCGTGATCTGCGGCAGACGCTTGTCGTCTTCGTCCACAACGTCATCGCGACCTTCTTCATAGACGCGCAAGAAACCGTCGAATTTCACAACCTGACCGGTGGCGCGTAGGCCAACCTGTTCGTCCTTGCTACCGATTTCGACCGTGGTGCGTTCCAGACGGGCACTTTCCATCTGGCAGGCCAGCGTGCGTTTCCAGATCAAGTCGTAGAGCTTGCGTTGATCCGGTTCGGTCAGTTTCAACGCGGCGGCATCTTTGGTCATGTCGGTCGGGCGCACACATTCGTGCGCCTCTTGGGCGTTCTTTGCTTTGTTCTTGTAGATACGTGGCTCCGATGGAACGTACTCCGCGCCAAACCGGTCCGCGATTGCATCCCGCGCCATCGTGATCGCCTCGGGGGCCATGTCGATGCCGTCGGTCCGCATATAAGTAATGTGACCGGCTTCATACAGGCGCTGCGCCGTGCTCATGGTTTGGCGGGCACCCATGCCGAACTTGCGGCTGGCTTCTTGTTGCAAGGTCGAGGTCATGAACGGGGCCGAGGGGTTGCGGCTGGCGGGTTTCGCTTCGACGCTGGTGACGGTCAGATCGCGGCTGGTTATGGCTTGCACAGCCATTTCGGCCTGCGTTTCGTTGGCCAGATCAAATCGGTCCAGCTTCTTGCCGGCCATTGTCACAAGCCGCGCCTCGAATTCCTGTCCGCGTGGCGTGGCGACCAGCGCTTTCACGCTCCAGTATTCGCGGTTGCGAAAGGCTTCGATTTCCATCTCGCGCTCGACAATCAGCCGCAGCGTGACCGATTGCACGCGCCCCGCCGACTTTGCGCCGGGCAGTTTGCGCCAAAGAACAGGCGACAGGTTGAACCCCACCAGATAATCCAGCGCACGTCGTGCCAGATAGGCCTCGACCAGCGGCATATCCACCTGACGCGGGTTCGCCATCGCTTCTGTCACGGCCTTTTTAGTGATCTGGTTAAACACCACGCGGCTGACCGGCGTGTCTTTCTTGATCGATTTGCGTTTGGTCAGCGCCTCTTGCAGGTGCCAGCTGATCGCTTCGCCTTCGCGGTCGGGGTCAGTCGCGAGGATCAATGCATTGTCGTCTTTCAGCGCATCAGCGATGGCTTTGACGTGTTTTTTGCTCGCTGCGGCGACTTCCCAAGTCATGTCAAACCCGTTGTCGGGATCGACCGATCCGTCCTTTGGGGGCAGGTCGCGGACGTGGCCGTAGGACGCAAGCACGGTGTAATCACTGCCGAGATACGAGTTGATCGTTTTGGCTTTGGCAGGTGATTCGACGACGACAACTGGCATAAAATTCGGCACCTTGGATCAAATTAATTCGCGTGGCTTATGCTGTGACATGTGGCGTGAAGCGAAGTTTGTCAATCCGCAGAACAGCGCGACCCCTTTGAAATACGGGGTTTGAAGCAGCTCATGGCACCGATTTGACGACCCGAACACGCCGCTGTGCGGCCATTCCAAATGGGCCTAAATCCCGGGGGGGGGCTTTGGATGAAGTCCAAAGCGGGGGCTGGCCCCCAAGCGGCGGCTGCGCGGTGTTCAGCCCGCTCGGGACACGAGCCCGCCCGCATGGCGCAAAATGCGGCCGTTCAGCTCAAGTTCTACCATAACAGGGGTGGCAATAGCCGGTGCCACGGCCAAATCGCGCAACAGTTGATCTTCGGCGACGGGGCTGGGGCCGAGGCGGGACAAGATCTCGATGTGCAGGGATTCAGTGTCACGGTCGGATGACAGTGGTGGGCTGTGGAGGGGTGGCGCAACGGGCTGCTCTTGCCGAGTCGGGCCCAAAAGCGCGATCACATCTGCGGCATTGCGCACCAGCGTGGCCCCGTCACGGATCAACATGTTGCAGCCCGCGGCACGTGCATCAAACGGGTGGCCGGGCACCGCCAGCACATCGCGCCCCTGGTCCAGCGCATCGCGGGCGGTGATCAGGCTGCCTGACTTCGCCGCCGCCTCGACCACGACGGTTGCGCGGGCCAGCCCTGCGATGATCCTGTTGCGGCTGGGAAAATGCCGCGCCATCGGTTGCAAGCCCATGGGCTGTTCCGAAAGGCGCAGGCCTTGGGTGGCAATATCGTGGGCAAGATCGGTATTCTCGACCGGATAGAGCACGTCGACGCCACCCGCCTGAACGGCGATGGTGCCTGTCTCCAGCGCGGCCTGATGCGCCGCGGCGTCGATGCCCCGCGCTAGCCCTGAAACGACAGCAAACCCCGCCTCTCCCAAGCCGCGCGCCAAGGCGCGTGTCATGCGCGTCCCGAGGGAGGAGGCATTCCGCGCGCCCACAATCGACACCAAGGGGCGGTGCAGCAGGTCGATATCTCCGATGGCCCATAGAAAGGGGGGGGCGTCGTCGAGTTCTGCTAAATGAGGGGGGTAGGCTACGCTGTCGTGGGTGACCAGCCGCGCGCCAGCGCCTTTGGCCGCGCGCAACTCTGCCTGCACGATGTTCTCGGGGCAGATGCGATAGTCTTTCACGCCTGCGGCGCGTGCAACCTCGGGCAGAGCCTCCAGCGCGGCGCGGGCTGTGCCGTATTCACGCAGCATCCGGTAATATGTCACGACGCCGACGCGGCGCGAGCGCAACAGACGAAGCTGGGCAAAGCTGTCGTCTTCCAAGGTGGCTGGGACCATGGGGGGCGTGGAAGAGGAAGGAGCGTTGTTCCTGTCAGTCATCCCGTATCTCCGTCCGTTGCTCCACCAGCTTTAGGGAAAGCAGCTTAACAGAGTATGAACGGCGTCGAACTAATTTGACTTGAATAGAGTTTGTGGACCTTCACGCCCCTGATCTCACGCCGCTGATTTCACGGCCATGTTGGATCAACCGGATGGAGCGCGTCACCCCCGCCCATCCGGTTGCCCCTTAGCCCATTATGCGGCGGCGGCACCGCCGACGGTCAACCCGCCGATCATTAATGTCGGCTGTCCAACACCAACGGGCACCCATTGGCCCGCTTTGCCGCAATTGCCCATGCCGGGATCCAGCGCGGGATCATTGCCGATGGCGCGGATCTGTTGCAGCGCGGTGGCCCCGTCGCCGATCAGAGTGGCCCCTTTGACCGGATCGCCCACCACCCCGTTGCGCACACGGTAGGCTTCGGTGCAGGAGAACACGAACTTGCCATTGGTGATATCCACCTGCCCGCCGCCGAAGCCGACCGCATAGATGCCGTCCTTCAGATCGGCGACGATATCACCGGGGGCTACGTCGCCACCCAGCATATAGGTATTGGTCATGCGCGGCATCGGAGCGTGTGCATAGGATTCGCGACGGCCATTGCCGGTCGGGGCAACGCCCATCAGGCGCGCGTTCTGCCGGTCCTGCATATAGCCGACCAGCACGCCGTCCTCGATCAGCACATTCTTGGCCGAGGGCGTGCCTTCGTCATCAATAGAGATAGACCCGCGCCGATCAGGCAGCGTGCCGTCATCCAGCACCGTCACACCTTTGGCCGCGATGCGCTGCCCCATGAGGCCTGCAAACGCGCTTGATCCCTTGCGGTTAAAGTCGCCTTCCAGCCCGTGACCAATGGCCTCGTGCAGCAAGATACCGGGCCAGCCGGGGCCAAGCACCACATCCATCATCCCCGCAGGAGCAGGCACGGCGCGCAGGTTCACGCAGGCGATGCGCAAAGCCTCGCGGATTTTGGCTTGCCAGTCGACGGGGTCCAGCAGCCCGTCCAGCCCAACACGGCCACCGCCGCCCGCGGTTCCGCTTTCGCGGCGTCCGTCTTGTTCTACGATCACCGACACGTTGACCCGCGTCATGGGGCGCACATCGCGGACGGATGTTCCTTCGGGGCGCAGTATCTCGACTTCTTGAATGGAGGCAGAGATCGAGGCAGAGACCTGCACGACACGGGAATCCAGACTGCGGGCGAAATCATCGATCTCGCGCAGGGTGTCGACCTTGACGGGGAAGGCCGCGCCAGCGATCGGATCTTCGTCGGTATAAAGCTTTTGATTGGTCGCAGCAGGCGCATCCGCCCAAGTGCCACCGCCCGCACCCACGGCCAGCCGCGCCGTCTCGCTTGCGCGGCGCAAAGCGGCCTCTGTGATCTCGGTCGAGTGGGCGTACCCAGACACATCACCGCGCACGGCGCGCAGCCCGAACCCTTCGGAAGCGTCGTAGCTCGCTGTTTTCAGGCGTCCGTCGTCAAACACCAACCCTTCGGAGCGGCGGCGCTCGAAAAACAGTTCCCCGTCATCGGCACCTGCAACAGCGTCACGCAGGATGGACAGTGCGGCGTCACGGTCAAGCTGCGCCTCAAAGGGGTTGAAAGGCGGCTGGCTCATAAAAATGTTCCTTGAATCGTGTCATAAAAATCGCTTCGCGTCCGTTTGACGCAAGCAGAAGTCTTTATCTTGAAGTTAGAATATGATTGTAAGCGTAAAGATTACAACGGGACAGCTGACTCCATTTGCGGGGTGGTGCTGGGATTCGCTTATCAATGGTCACAAGATCAGGACGACATATGAAACATCTTCTCTCTTTTTCGGGTCTCATGGCCGCTTTTTCCGCCGTGCCAGCAATGGCGCAGGAAAACCTTCGCATCGACGGGCTGGAAATCATTGGTGAGCCGATTGACGGCAAGATGGGCTTTCAGCCAGCCGTCACCCGCGTGGCGCAAGACATCCACGATCTGGACTATCTTATCCTGATCATCATCACCTTGATCACCATCTTCGTCACCGGTTTGATCCTTTGGGTGGCGTTCCGCTACAATAAGAAGCGCAACCCTGTTGCCGCTTCCTTTACGCACCACACGCCGGTCGAGATCCTTTGGACCGTTGCACCTATCCTGATTCTGGTACTGATCGGGGCCTATTCGCTGCCAATCCTGTTCCGCCAACAGGAAATTCCCCAAGCTGATCTGACGATCAAGGCGACGGGCAACCAGTGGTACTGGTCCTATGATTATGTCGACGAAGGCTTTGGCTTTGACAGCTACATGATCGGTGCGCCTGCTGTTGGTGGTGAAAACCGCAAAACACCCGAGGTCATCGCCCAGCTCGAAGCCGCCGGCTATACCGAGCGGCAGTTCCTGCTGGCGACCGATACCGCTGTCGTGATCCCCGTGGGCAAAACGATCGTGGTTCAGGTCACCGGCTCCGACGTGATCCATTCGTGGGCAATGCCTGCCTTCGGCGTAAAGCAAGACGCTGTACCTGGCCGTCTGGCGGAAACATGGTTCACCGCCGAGAAAGAAGGCGTGTACTTTGGCCAGTGCTCCGAATTGTGCGGCAACGCCCACGCCTATATGCCGATCACTGTGAAAGTCGTCTCGGAAGAGGTTTACGCACAGTGGCTGGGTAACGCGAAAGAAGAGTATGCGGGCATTCCGCAAGCTCTGACCGTTGCGTCCAAGTAAGGCACAATTGCTGATGCGGGGTGCGCGACGTGCGCGCCCCGGGTTCCTTTTGTATGAGAGATCGCATGACTGATACCAGCACGACACCTGCGGGCGAGTACGAAGCGCAGTTCGGGGATTACTTTGCCCTGATGAAGCCGCGCGTCATGCAGTTGGTGGTTTTCACCGCGCTTGTCGGCATGTTGGCCGCGCCGAATTCTGTTCATCCGGTGGTTGGCTTTGCATCGATCTTGTTCGTCGCTATCGGGGCAGGGGCCTCTGGTGCGCTGAACATGTGGTGGGACGCTGACATCGACGCGATCATGCGTCGGACCCAAGGGCGCCCGATCCCGTCGGGCCGCGTCCAGCCGGGCGAAGCGCTGGCGATTGGTGTCGCGCTGTCGGGGATGTCGGTTGTGATGCTCGGGTTGGCCGCAAACCTGCTGGCCGCAGGCATGCTGCTGTTCACGATCCTCTTCTACGCTGTTTTCTATTCCATGTGGCTCAAGCGCGCGACACCGCAGAACATCGTTATCGGCGGCGCTGCGGGTGCGTTCCCGCCTGTGATCGGCTGGATCATCGCTACCGGCAGCTTCTCTGTCGAAGCATGGCTGATGTTCGCGCTGATCTTCATGTGGACGCCGCCGCACTTCTGGGCTTTGGCGCTGTTCATGCGCAATGACTATGACGATGCAAAAGTGCCGATGCTGACCGTGACGCACGGGCGTCGCTCTACCCGTCGTCACATTCTGGCGTACACTGTTTTGTTGGTCATTCTGGCTGTCGGCACCGGCTTCACCTCGATCGGTGGGCCGATCTATCTGGTCACCGCCGGCGTTTTGAACCTGCTGTTCCTGATTGGCGCGTTCCGTATCTGGAAGCGTGACGAAGATGACAGCGAAGCTGATGATTTCCGCGTAGAGCGCAAGTTCTTCCGTCTGTCCCTGTGGTATCTTTTCCTGCACTTCGGGGCCATTCTCGCAGAGGCGACCCTGCGCGGCTATGGCATGGGAGGCTGGTAATGGGCATTCGCGCAGAACACGAAATTCACACCCGTCGTCGCGGGCGCAATCTGGGCGTTGGTCTGCTTTTGGCTGGCTTTGTTGTACTGGTCATGGCGCTGACTTTCGTTAAAATCACCAACATCGATTTCAACGATCTGCCGGGTGGGGACATCCAAACGCAGGAGAGCAACTGATGGCTTTGTCCGGACCCGCCAAGACTGTCATGCAGACCGTCACTGTTGTGGTTCTGATGGGCGGCCTCGCGTGGGCGTCTGTTCCGTTTTACGACTGGTTCTGCCGCGTCACCGGCTTTGGCGGGACGCCGGGGCAGGTTGCAAGCGCAGAAGGTGGCGTTCTTGACCAGACGATCACCGTACGCTTTGACGGTAGCCTGAACGACAATATGCCGTGGGAATTCAAACCTGTTGCAACCGAGATGACGCTGCGCATCGGCGAAACAGGGCTAGCGTTCTACGAGGCTTATAACCCCACCGATCACCCGGTTGCGGGGCAGGCGTCTTATAATGTTACGCCCTATGCCGCCGGGGCGTTTTTTGAAAAGATCGAATGCTTCTGCTTTACTGAACAGGTGCTCGCCCCCGGTGAGCGTGTTCAAATGCCCGTCAGCTTCTTTGTTGACCCCGAAATCGTCGAAGACCGTGATGGCAAGTATGTACATACGATCACACTGTCTTATACGTTCTATGAAATTGACCTGCCCGAGGACTATGAAGCCCCCGATCAGGACAGCGCGATAAACCTGAATTAAGAAAAAGGTGAGGGACTGAACCAATGGCCCATGAAAAGAACCATGATTACCACATTCTGCCGCCGTCCACATGGCCACTGCTCAGCTCCATTGCCGGCTGCGTCATGCTGGTTGGTGGTGTTTTCTGGATGCACGATGTAACCCCCTTCGTCTTCTTGGGTGGTCTGGTTGCCGTGCTGTATTGCATGTTCGGATGGTGGTCCGAGGTTGTTGCTGAAAGCCACGTCGGTGATCACACCAACGTTGTGCGCATCGGTCTGCGCTATGGTTTCATCCTGTTTATCATGTCCGAAGTAATGTTCTTTGTCGCGTGGTTCTGGACCTTCTTCAAAGAAGCCCTCTACCCGATGGATGAATTCCCAGGCTCCACCTATGTGCAGCCGGATATCATTCCCGTTGACGCCTTCCACTTGCCGCTGATCAACACGCTGATCCTGCTGCTGTCGGGCTGTGCCGTGACTTGGGCGCACCACGCGCTGGTCCACGAGAACAACCGCAAAGACCTGATCGCCGGCCTGTCCATCGCGATCGTTTTGGGCATGCTGTTCACCGCGTTCCAAGCCTATGAGTATTACGAACTGCTGGTCCACGACGATTGGACTTTCGGGGGCGACCTGTTCTTCTCCAGCTTCTTTATGGCGACGGGTTTCCACGGTTTCCACGTTGCAATCGGTACGATCTTCTTGGCGGTTTGTCTGGTCCGCGCGATCAAAGGGCACTTTACCCAAGAGCAGCACGTCGGCTTTGAGGCCGCAGCCTGGTACTGGCACTTTGTGGATGTGGTCTGGCTGTTCCTTTTCTTCGCCGTCTACATGTGGGGCATCTAAGCCCGCAGTCGGCTTGCAAATCGGGCCGCAATCACTAAAAGCAACAGGCGCGCGAGGGGGACCTTGCGCGCCTTTGCATTGCCGCCACCTGTCCACGGGTGCCAACCTCAAGAGAGCTTTATGCGTCGCACGCTATTCCTGCTGATTGTCGGCCTTGGCGGGGCTGCTATCCTGATATGGCTGGGCGTTTGGCAGATTCAGCGGCTAGCCTGGAAAGAAGCGATAATCGCCGACATCAACACCCGCATTGCTGCCGCACCGGTCGACTTGCCTGCGTCGGTGAACCGCGACCTTGACGCCTATCTGCCCGTTACCGTGTCGGGCACGTTCGAACAGGGCGAGGTGCATGTGCTCGTGTCCCAAAAGGACGTCGGTGCAGGCTACCGGATCATCACACCCTTCGTGCTTGAGGATGGTCGCCGGATCATGGTGGATCGCGGTTTCGCGGTGGCCAGCGCCAAGAACGTCGCCCGCTCCGATGGCCCCGCAACCGTCACGGGCAATCTGCAATGGCCGCAGGAAACCGATAGCTTCACGCCCGAGGCCGACCTGAAAGGCAATATCTGGTTTGCCCGCGATGTGCCAGCCATGGCCCGAACACTTGGGACGCAGCCTGTGCTGCTGGTCACACGCAGCAGCACCCCGCCGGCAGCGGGGATCAGCCCGTTGCCCGTCGATACCGCCCGAATTCCCAACGATCACTTGCAATATGCGATCACTTGGTTCTCTCTTGCCGCGATCTGGCTTGGGATGAGCCTTTTCTTCCTGCGCCGCCGCCGCGCACCCAAAACCGAAAGCTGACCAACCCTATGCGTTATGTCTCTACCCGTGGTTCCGCCCCCGTTTTGTCGTTCGAAGAGGCGCTGCTGACCGGCCTTGCCCGCGACGGCGGTCTGTATGTGCCCGAAACGATCCCGACACTCAGCACCGATGACCTGCGCGAGATGGCCACGATGTCCTACGAGGATGTCGCCTTTCGCGTGATGAAACCCTTTGTTGGTGACACGTTCAGTGACGAGGAATTCAAGGCGCTGATCACCAAGGCCTATGCCGGGTTCAACCACACCGTTCGCGCCCCATTGGTACAGCTTGAACAGGGCCACTTCTTGCTAGAGCTGTTCCACGGCCCCACGCTGGCGTTCAAGGATTTCGCCATGCAGCTGATCGGCCACATGTTCCAGGCCGTGCTATCTCGCAAGGGCGAACGGGTGACCATCGTCGGTGCGACGTCCGGCGATACCGGATCGGCCGCAATCGAGGCGTTTCGCGGGCTGGACAACGTCGATGTATTTATCCTCTTCCCCCATGGCCGGGTGTCCGAAGTGCAGCGGCGCCAGATGACCACGCCTTCAGAAAGCAACGTTCACGCGCTGGCGCTGGATGGGGACTTCGACGATTGTCAGGCGCGCCTGAAGGATATGTTCAACGACCACACCTTCCGCGACGGGGTGCAACTGGCAGGGGTCAACAGCATCAACTGGGGCCGCGTGCTGGCGCAGGTTGTCTATTACTTTACTGCAGGTCTCGCCATGGGCGCGCTGGACCGCAAAGTCAGCTTTACCGTGCCTACGGGCAACTTTGGCGATATCTTCGCGGGCTATATCGCGCGTGAAATGGGCCTGCCGATTGCTGATCTGGTTGTCGCCACAAACCAGAACGATATTCTGCACCGCTGCCTGACCACGGGTGGATACCAGAAGGGCGAGGTTCATGCCTCGATCAGCCCGTCGATGGATATTCAGGTGAGCTCAAACTTTGAGCGCGCGTTGTATTTTGCCTATGGGCAGGACAGTGACGCAATCAACACCCTGATGGACGATCTGGCCAAGGGCGGGTTTGACGTCGGCGACAACGCCCTGCGCGATCTACAGAACACCTATAAATCGGGCCGCGTTTCCGAAGACGAAACCAGCGAAACGATCAAGGCTTTGTACGCCGACACAAACGAGCTGCTGTGTCCGCATTCCGCCATCGGTGTGCGCGTGGGGGCCGCATTGCGCGATCCCGCGACGCCGATGATCACGCTGGCCACTGCGCATCCGGCCAAGTTCCCCGATGCCGTCGAAGCCGCCACTGGGGTGCGCCCGCCGCTGCCGGAACACATGGCTGATCTGTTTGACCGCGAAGAACGCGTAACCCGCGTGCCGAACGATCTTGAGGCGCTCAAAGACATTATCAAAGGGGGCATTGCTCAGTGAGCTTGCAACAACACCGCCTGTCCAACGGCTTTCGCATTGTAACCGAACATATGCCGGGGCTCGCGTCGGCGTCTATCGGGGTTTGGGTCTCGGCGGGTGCGCGGCATGAAACGGCCACGCAAAACGGGATCGCGCATTTTCTTGAGCATATGGCATTCAAAGGCACGGCCAAGCGAACGTCGTTGCAGATCGCCGAAGCGATCGAGGATGTGGGCGGCTATATCAACGCCTATACCTCGCGTGAAGTGACGGCGTACTACGTGCGCGTGCTGGAAAACGACGTGTCGCTGGGGCTGGATGTGATCGCGGATATCCTGCGCAATCCGGTGCTTGATAACGGTGAGATAGAGGTAGAGCGCGGCGTGATCCTGCAAGAGATCGGCCAAGCGCTAGACACGCCGGACGACGTGATTTTCGATTGGTTGCAGGAAAAGGCCTATCCCAACCAGCCCATCGGACGCACCATTCTTGGCCCGTCCGAGCGCGTGTCGAACTTCACCCGCGAGGACCTGTCAGGCTTTATCAGCCAGCACTACGGTCCCGACCAGATGATCCTCGCCGCAGCCGGTGCCGTCGATCATGATGAGATCGTGCGTCTGGCCGAACAGCTGTTTGGTGATATGCCACCCAAACCCTTGTTCGACGTCGACGCGGCCAAGTTCAGCGGCGGCGAAGTGCGCCAGTTGAAACCGCTAGAGCAAGCGCATTTCGCCCTCGGTTTCGAGGCCCCCGGCTACCGCGCTGATGATATCTATGTCGCGCAAATCTATGCCTCCGCGCTCGGGGGCGGCATGTCGAGCCGCCTGTTCCAAGAGGTCCGCGAGAATCGCGGGCTATGCTATACGATTTTTGCGCAGGCAGGGGCCTATGCCGATACAGGCATGATGACGGTCTATGCCGGCACAAGTGGCGAACAGCTACCCGAACTGGCCGGCATCACCATTGACGAGATGAAGCGTGCTGCCTCTGACATGTCCCCAGCCGAGGTCGCGCGGGCACGGGCACAGATGAAAGCAGGGCTGCTGATGGGGCTGGAAAGCCCGTCAAACCGTGCCGAACGACTGGCGCGCCTGATCCAGATTTGGGACCGCGTGCCTCCGCTGGAAGAAACCATCGCACAGATTGATGCCGTGACCACCGGTGACGTGCGTGATTTTGCCCAGAACATGGCTGCAAGCGCACCTGCCGCTCTGGCGCTTTATGGTCCGGTGGATGGGGCCCCCACTTTGGAAGAGCTGCAGGAGCGTCGCGCTGCCTGATGCAACTGCTGAAACGAAAGCTGGCCATTGAAACCGAAAGGCTGACGTTGCGCCCGCCGGTGCATGCTGACTTCCGCCCTTGGGCAACCTTGCGGTCGGACAGCAGCACCTATCTTTCACCGTGGGAGCCGTCTTGGGCACCAGACCACCTGTCGCGCAAGGCGTTTACCAATCGTGTGTACTGGGCCAACCGGTCTGTCTCTGCGGGCACGGCGCTGCCGTTGTTCCTGATCCGGCGCAAAGACAACATGCTGATCGGTGCGATCACGCTTGATAACATTCGCCGGGGTCCGGCGCAGGCGGGGACATTGGGGTATTGGACCGGCGAACAATTCGCCCGCCGTGGCTATATGCGCGAAGCTATAGAGGCGTCCGTGCATCACGCGTTCACCCGTCTGGACATCAGCCGGGTCGAGGCCGCCTGCCTGCCCGAGAACATCGCCTCGCGCGGGTTGCTGGAAAAGACCGGTTTTAAATACGAAGGTGTCGCGCAAAGCTATCTGCAAATCGACGGGCGCTGGCGGACCCATGTGCTTTATGCGCAGCTGCGCGGGGACCGTCGGGGCAAGACCGCAGCGGGGTAGGGGGCTATGATCGCTTATGTCACCGTCGGGGCCGACGACCTAGCACATGCCAAACGCTTCTATACCGCTTTCCTGCCAGCCTTGGGCTATGCGCTGACCGAAGGTCCCGAGGGCTTGAGCTTTGTGCTGTCGCAGGCTGCGGGGCAGCCCGCGGCCATGCCAGATTTCTACGTCAAACCGACCTATAATGGCGCGCCGGCTTCTGCTGGCAACGGGTCCATGATCGCGTTCGAAGCAACCAGCCAGGCGCAGGTGCGCGTGTTACACGCCGCAGCGCTGGCCGCTGGCGGCAGCGATGAGGGCCAGCCGGGGTTTCGCGCCACCTATGGTCCGCGCTTCTACGTCAGCTACCTGCGTGACCCCCAAGGCAACAAAATCGCGTTGTTCTCTGATAATCCGGCAGAGCCGGGCAGGGATGATCCGCCCACTGCGCCGACGCGTTGATGCGAAAAAGGCCAGACATCGCTGTCTGGCCTTCCGTTGCTCTGCTTGTCCGCGGCGGCTTACTGGCGGCTTAGCGGCGGCGGTCGCGCCGTGCGCTCATCGGTTGGAAGGCCACGCCGACGTGGGCCTCGCAATAGGGCTTGCCTTGCTGCACAGGCAGGCCGCAGAACCAGAAATCATCCGTTGCAGGGTCGCCGACGGGCCATTTGCAGGTCCGCTCCGTCAGGTCCATCAGGCCGATCTTCTTCGACTTTTTCTCGACCTCGCTTACTTTGGCAAGCGCTTCGGGGCTGATCTCGTTCGCGGAAGGCTGCGGCGGCAAGGGCTGGCCTGCGGGAATGATCTTGGCACGCGCGGGCAGGTTGGGGCGGACTGCTGGAACGGCCTCTACTGCTTCGGGCTCTGCCGCTTCAGGGGCAGGTTCTGCCTTTGGCTTAGCGGCAGCAGGTTTGGCTGCTGGCTTGGCCTTGGCTTCGGGCTTTGCGGCGGTAGCAGGGGCGGCCGCGGGCGCAGCGGTTGCGGTCCGGTTAGACAGGCCCAAACGATGCACCTTGCCGATTACGGCATTGCGGGTCACGCCGCCCAACTCCTTTGCAATCTGGCTTGCGGATTGGCCCTCGCCCCACATTTTCTTCAGGATCTCTACGCGGTCATCGGTCCAAGACATTTGGCGTCCTTAGCTAACAAGCGGCCCTTCTCAGGACCGCCTTGGAAAAATCTCAAGTCCCTATACTAATCACTGACAGCTTGGGTGCAAGGCGGGAACGGGCAATTGGGGCGGCAGCGGCGGCAAACGCTCCTTTAAAACCACAGCAAAAGACCTGCAGCACAGCCCGCGCCACGGTTTGCGGCCATCACGGGCATGTTTTTGCTTTGCAAGATGTAAAAATCTGCCTATGCAAATGACATGATCAACCGTTCAACATCTTCTTTACGACGACGCCAAGGCTAATTGGCGGCACCGGCCCCCGACACGGGGCGCGGCTTTGATCATTTGCGACATAAAGTGCGTCGCTCCCCTTCAAATCATATTGACCCTCTCCGTCACTCATGGCCTTTTGTGCCTTTGATGCGGCCAACCTATAAGGATGATCCTGATGTTCCCATCTGTTCTGCCGACCTATTCCCGTGCCCCCCTGAGCTTTGTCAAAGGCGAAGGCTCGTGGTTGATTGAACAGGACGGTCGCCGATTTCTGGATCTGGGCGCAGGCATCGCGGTGAACGCGCTTGGCCATGCGCACCCCGCGCTGGTGGCGGCGCTGACCGAACAGGCGGGGCAGCTTTGGCATACCTCGAACCTCTACGAGATCCCCCAGCAACAGGAACTGGCCGACCGGCTGGTCGCGCTCAGCTTTGCCGATACGGTGTTTTTCACCAACTCCGGCACCGAGGCCTGCGAGCTGGCGGTCAAGATGGCGCGCAAGTATTTCTACGACAAGGACCAGCCTGAACGCACCGAGATCATCACCTTCTCGGGCGCGTTCCACGGGCGGTCATCTGCCGGGATCGCGGCGGCAGGATCCGAGAAAATGACCAAAGGCTTCGGCCCGCTGCTCCCCGGTTTCAAACATATCGAATTTGGGGATATGGAGGCGCTTGGCGCGGCGATCACCGATACCACAGCCGCCATAATGATCGAACCGGTTCAGGGCGAGGGCGGTATCCGTCCGGTTCCCGATGCTGATCTCAAGCAGATGCGCGCGCTGTGCGAAGCAAACGGTCTGTTGCTGATCTTTGATGAGGTACAATGCGGCGTGGGCCGGACTGGCAAGATGTTCGCTCACGAATGGGCAGGGGTCACACCCGACATCATGATGGTCGCCAAAGGCATCGGCGGCGGCTTCCCTCTGGGCGCGGTGCTGGCCACAGAAACCGCAGCCTCTGGCATGACGGCGGGCACCCACGGGTCGACCTATGGTGGCAACCCGCTGGGCTGTGCCGTGGGCAATGCGGTGGTCAACATCATCGGCACAGACGCCTTTCTTGACGATGTGAACCGCAAGGCCGGCCTGATGCGGCAAAAGCTTGAAGGGTTGGTCGCCAGCCATCCCGATGTTTTCGAAAGCGTGCGCGGGAGCGGGCTGATGCTGGGCCTGAAATGCATCGCCACCAACAGCGACGTTGTCGCGGCGGGCTACCGCCACGAAGTCATCACTGTACCGGCGGCGGACAACGTGATCCGCTTACTGCCCCCTCTCAATATCACCGATGAAGACATCGCAGAGGCCGTCTCCCGCCTTGATCAGGCCGCCAGCAGCCTTGCTGCCGGCTAACCTTCATTTTGCCTTTTAAACTCCGGGGGGCCGGGGGGGCTGGCCCCCCTAACTTCCCAAAAAATTAAAGAATACCTATGAAACATTTTCTCGACATTCACCAAACCGACCCGGCTGATCTGCGCAGCATCATCGACAACGCCGCCACGATGAAAGCGTCCCGCCTGGGTCGTCCGCGCGGTGCACCGGATGATGACCAGCCGCTCAAGGATCACATGGTCGCGTTGATCTTCGAAAAACCCTCGACACGGACACGGGTCAGCTTTGACGTGGGCGTGCGTCAGATGGGCGGGCAGACGATGGTGCTATCCGGCGCGGATATGCAGCTGGGCCACGGCGAGACCATCGCCGATACGGCACGCGTGCTCAGCCGCTATGTTGATCTGATCATGATTCGCACCTTTGAAGAGGCGACCCTGCTGGAAATGGCGGAATACGCCTCTGTGCCGGTGATCAACGGTCTGACCAACCGCACGCATCCGTGCCAGATCATGGCCGATATTATGACCTTCGAAGAGCATAACGGCCCGATCAAGGGCAAAAAGGTGGTCTGGTCCGGTGACGGCAATAACGTTTTTGCCAGCTTCGCCCATGCGGCCAAAGCCTTTGATTTCGAACTTGTGTTTACCGGCCCGCAGACGCTGGACCCCGAGGGCGCGCTGAATGGCCTTTACACCACCGAGCGTGACCCGAACAAAGCGGTAGAGGGCGCGGATCTGGTCGTGACAGACACATGGGTGTCGATGCATGACCCGCAATCGGCGCGCGAACGTCGACACAACCAGCTGCGCGGCTATCAGGTGAATGACGCGCTGATGGCCAAAGCAAAGCCCGACGCGCTGTTCATGCACTGTCTGCCAGCGCACCGCGATGACGAGGTCACAAGCTCTGTCATGGACGGCCCGAGCTCGGTTATCTTTGACGAGGCTGAAAACCGTCTGCACGCGCAGAAATCCGTCATGCGCTGGTGCTTGGGGAAATGACCGACCGGCGGCCGATCGTTGTCGCAGGTGCGGGGGCGATTGGTTGCTTTGTAGGTGGCATGCTGGCCGCCCACGGGCACGACGTAACGCTGCTGGTACGCCCGCTCGTTTCCGGTCAGATCCGCAAGCATGGCCTGCGTCTGACGGGCTTCGACGGGCTGGATGAACATGTGCCGGCGTCAAAGCTGACCCTGTCCCAAGACCCTGCCTGTCTGGCGGGGGCGGGCATTGTGCTGGTCACGGTCAAGACTGACGATACGGCGGGCATGGCCCGTTTGATCGCTCAGCACACCCCTGCGCTGTCCACCGTGCTGAGCCTGCAAAACGGTCTCGACGCGGCAGAGATCCTGCGCGAGGCCCTGCCGCTGCATGATGTGCGCGCTGGCATGGTCCCGTTCAACGTCGTGCCCCATGGGGACGGGCGGTATCACCGTGCGACAAGCGGCGATATTGTTGTCCAGACAGGCCGGATGCCGCTGTCGGGGTACCTGTCGGTGCCGGGACTGCGCATGATCGGAACGGGGGCGATTAATGGTGTACAATGGGGCAAGCTGCTGCTGAACCTGAACAATGGTCTGAACGCCCTGTCTGGGTTGACGTTGCAAGAACAACTGCTTGACCGGCGCTGGCGCCGCGTCATGGCCGCGCAGATGGCCGAGGCGCTTGCTGTCTTGAAAGCCCACGGTATCTACCCCGCGTCCTCGACGCCGCTGCCTGCACGGTTGATCCCTCGGGTGCTCCGCTTGCCCACACCCCTGTTTTCGCGCGTCGCGGCCAGGATGCTGACGATTGACCCGATGGCGCGGACGTCGATGTCGTATGACCTTGAGGCGGGCAAACCGACCGAAATCGACGCGCTG
Organism: Sulfitobacter litoralis; assembly: GCF_900103185.1. Lineage (GTDB taxonomy): Bacteria > Pseudomonadota > Alphaproteobacteria > Rhodobacterales > Rhodobacteraceae > Sulfitobacter > Sulfitobacter litoralis. The sequence goes on along the minus strand of NZ_FNJD01000012.1, from coordinate 20,421 downwards.
CAGGGGCGGATCATCGCGATGGGGGCGCAGGAAGGCGTCGCCACGCCGCTATGCCAGCGCGTGCGCGATCTGGTGAAAGAGGCGCAGGCGCACGGGTCGGGGCTGCCAAACCTTACCCCGTCCGATCTGCGCTAGCCGCCAAGGCGACGTCGCACGGGGACTTAGTTCACCAGCGCGTTCAGCCCCAGAAAGATCATCGCTGACATGGTCGCCGCGGCAGGCACGGTAATAACCCATGCGGCTACGATGGTCATAAAGTGGGACCGGCGCACCAATTTGCGGCGGCGGCGTTCCTCTACGGCGATGCGTTTCACCTCACCCGCTTTGGCGCCGGGGCGACGCAGGCGGCGTTCCATATGCCATTCGCGGTAGAAGCCCACACCAAAAACGCCACCCACTGCGATATGGGTAGAGCTGACGGGCAGACCCAACCACGAGGCGATGATCACGGTGATTGCTGCGGATAGTGCTACGCAATAGGCGCGCATCGGGTTCAGCTTGGTGATCTGGCTGCCTACCATGCGGATCAGCTTGGGTCCGAACAGGAACAGACCAAAGGAAATCCCGAAGGCCCCGATCACCATCACCCACATCGGGATAGAGACCTTCGCCTCGAAGCCGCCAAATTCAGAGGCGTGAACGATCGCGGCAAGTGGCCCGACCGCGTTGGCCACATCATTGGCCCCATGCGCAAAGCTCAGCAGCGCGGCAGAGAACACCAGCGGCAGGCCGAACAACACTTTGACGGATTTGTTGCGGTTCTCCATCCCCTCGGAGGCGCGGCGGATCGCGGGGTAGGAAATGGCATAGGCCAGAACACCGCAGGCCAGACCGATCAGCAGGGCAGAGCCCATATTGATCTCGATGATCTTCTTAAGGCCTTTGAGGGCCAGATAAGTGGCGAAAACGCCGGACATGACCCCGATCAGGATCGGCACCCACCGGCGCGACGCGGCGATCTTGTCTTCTTGGTATAGGATTTGCGACTTGATCAGCGCGAGGAACATCGCCGCGACAGCGCCACCTAGCACGGGCGAGATGATCCAGCTGGCGGCGATCATGCTCATGGAAGGCCAGTTGACGGCTGCCATCCCCGCAGCCGCGATGCCCGCGCCCATAACCCCCCCCACGACAGAGTGTGTGGTCGATACAGGCGCGCCCACCCATGTCGCCAGGTTGACCCAAAGCGCGGATGAAATCAGCGCGGCCATCATCGCCCAGATGAACACTTGAGAATCTGCGACCGACGCGGGATCGATGATCCCCTTCGAGATGGTCGATACAACGTCGCCGCCCGCCAGCAATGCACCCGCGCTTTCGCAGATCGCAGCGATGACAATCGCACCGCCCATGCTTAGCGCTTTGGCACCGACGGCGGGGCCCATGTTGTTGGCCACATCATTGGCACCGATGTTCACAGCCATATAGGCCCCGAAGGCCGCCGCGGCGATCACCACAAAGTTCGACGGCTGCGCACCGAGGAAGAGGCCGGCGACCAGTGCCGCCAAGACGATAAAGGCAAGCGCAATGCCAAGTCCGACCATAGGCCGCGCGACATACGTCGTTGCTTGTTCCACCCGCGAGATGCGGTTCAGGTCAGAATCCAGTGTTTTCCACTGTTGGCCTTTGGGTCCGTCGGTCATTGCTGCCTCATTCTCTTGAACCATGCGCTCGTGGCACAGCGAAAAAGGTTACGCAAGGCCGCAGAGCGGCTATAGTTTCAGAAGGATTTCCCGAAGATCGGGTTCTGCAACCAGTTCTGCTGCTTCTTTCGGGGGCATCCAGCGGCGCGTGCGGACGTCGACCTCGGGGTATTCATCCTCGATGTGGCGCACACGCGTCAGATAGACCTGAGCGATCACGGGCGTGGTGAGACCCTCGGACAGGCCTTTGTCGTAATCGTAATACCCCATCGGCTCGGACTCGATATCGGCCTTGGATACGCCGGCTTCTTCCCACGCTTCGCGCAGGGCAGCGCCAGCGCCGTCCAGCCCATCGATCGGCCAGCCTTTCGGCACGATCCAGCGGCCGGTATCCCGACTTGTGATCATCAGCACCTCTTTGCCATCGGGTGTTTCGCGGTAGCACAATGCGGCGACCTGAATACGTTTCGGGCGGCGCCAGATGGGGAGGATCATGCCCTCCCAAGCGCGTTTTAGTTCTTGTAGCATTTCTATACCGTTAACCTGTAAATATGTTGTTCTTGCTTTTATCCGGAGATCTTAACTGAAAAGGATACGATAATCAATTTCGCCGCCCCGCACCCTTGTGCAGCACCGGTGCGCATCCCTAAGTTTGATGAACCCTTCACCCACAGGAGATAAGCCGATGGACGCAGATATAAAGGCCGCTGATATTGGCGTGTATGGTCTGGGCACAATGGGCAGTGCGCTGGCGCTTAATCTGGCAGAGCAGGGGTTTCGTGTGGCGGTCAGCAACCGCGAGGCAGACTGGATTGCGCCGTTTATCGACGAAGCCGGCACCTTGGCTGCAAACCTGACGGGCCACGAGACGCTAGAGGAGTTCGTCGATAGCATCGCGCTGCCGCGCAGTATCTTGTTCATGATCCCGTCGGGGGCACCGATGGATGCGATGATCGACGCCGTGATGCCATTGCTGGACGAGGGCGACACGATCATCGACGGTGGCAACGCCGATTTCCACGATACACGCCGTCGGTCGGCCGCGTTCAACGGCACGGGCCGGCATTTCGTCGGTATGGGGGTTTCGGGCGGCGAAGAAGGTGCGCGGCACGGCCCATCGATGATGGTGGGCGGGACGGATCACAGCTGGACCCAGCTGCGCCCCATGCTTAGCGCGATTGCGGCAAAGTTTCAGGGCGCGCCCTGCGTCGATCATCTGGGGCCGGACGGGGCAGGGCATTTCGTCAAGACTGTGCACAACGGGATCGAATATGCCGACATGCAGATGATCGCCGAAGTTTACGGGCTGCTGCGGGATGCGGGCGGGCAAAGCGCGCCGCAGATCGGAGCCCTGTTCGAGCGCTGGCAGAACGGGCCTCTCGGCTCGTATCTGATCGAGGTTTCTGCCGCGGCATTGCAAACCGTCGATGCAGACAGCGGTACCCCGATGGTGGACCTGATCCTTGATAAGGCGGGGCAGAAGGGCACCGGCCGCTGGACCTTGATAGAGGCGCTGAAGCTCGGTCAATCCGCCAGCGCGATCGAGGCGGCAGTCGGCGCACGGGGCTGGTCCAGCGAAAAGGCGCTGCGGGTTGCGGCGGCCCCCTTGTTGCCGGATGCGGTGATTGGCGGCGATCTACCTTCAGACGCGGACTTGCATTCCGCCCTGCTGGCCGCGCGTATTCTGGGCCACGCCCAAGGGTTTCGCGTGCTTGCTGCCGCGTCCGATGAATTCAACTGGCACCTTGATATGGCCCGCATCGCAGAGATCTGGCGCGCGGGATGTATCATCCGCTCTGCCTTGCTGGATGATCTGGCCGACGCCTTTCACGTGGGGTTGCCAGAGGGGGCCTTGATCCTCGCGCCAGCACTGCGCGAGATGCTCGGCGATCATCTGGCGGGGCTGCGCAAGACGGTGGCGGCAGGGGTGTCTTTGGGTATTCCGATGCCTGCGCTCAGCGCGTCACTTGCATGGTACGATACGATCCGCACGGCACGCGGATCGGCCAATCTGATACAGGCGCAGCGCGACTTTTTCGGGGCGCACGGATTTGAACGGGGCGATATTGCGGGGGCACATCACGGGACGTGGAACGCGATTTTTCGAGACTGATGGCGCGGGGTTATTGCTGCCCCAGTGTTGACTGCGCAAAAGGGTCGGTCTTGTAGGTCACATGCGACAGGTAAAGCCCGTGCGGCGGTGACACCGGCCCGCAGGCGGTGCGTTCACGGGCATCGCGAATCTTTCTGACATCATCGGGCGCAAAAGACCCCGCGCCGACACGTTCTAACGTGCCGACGATGCTGCGCACCTGATTGTGCAGGAAAGACCGCGCACGCACGTCGAAATGCACCTCTACGCCGCCGCTCACCGGCACCTCTTTCATCTCAAGACGGTCAAGCGTTTTGACCGGCGTCTGTGCCTGACAGATGGTAGAACGGAAGGTGGTAAAATCGTGCTCGCCGATCAAATGGGATGCGCCTTCCCGCATGAGGTCTATATTAAGCGGCTTTTTGACCTGCCAGACCAGACCCGCCTGATGGGTGGCCGGCGCACGGCGCACCAGCACGCGAAAGAGATACCGGCGCTCTTGGGCGGAAAAACGGGCGTGAAAGTCGTCATCCACAGCCACACAATCGACGATCGCAACCGGCAGGGGCTTCAGGTGATAGTTGATCGCTTCGGACAGGCGGAACGGGGTCCAGTCCCGCTCCATATCGCAGTGGGCGACCTGCGCGAGCCCGTGAACACCTGCATCGGTGCGCCCTGCGGCGGCGATATTATGAACGCGGGGTTCGATCTTGGCCAAGGCGTCTTCGATCGCCCCTTGCACAGAGGCAAGGCCGATCTGGCGTTGCCAACCGACAAAGGGCGCGCCGTGGTATTCGATTTTAAGGGCATAGCGTTGCATGGCGGGCATTTACATGGGGGCGGCTGATCTGGCAATCCCTGACCCGCGCACCTATGTTAAGCCTTAACGAAAAGTTAAGGCGGGCACGGGCTTTGGTACTCTCAAGAATTGCCGATGGAATTTGGCGGCAGGTTGAAAATGTTCAGGACGGTGTCTCCGAGACGTTTTTCGAACCCGTGATCCGTTTGGGTGTTACGGGACTGGCGCGGTCCGGCAAAACCGTATTCATCACCTCGCTTGTGGCGAACCTGCTGGACCGGGGCCGGATGCCGGGGCTTCTGGCCGCATCCGAAGGCCGGATCGAGGCGGCGTTCCTGCAACCCCAGCCCGACGATACCGTGCCGCGGTTCGAATATGAAAACCACCTTGCCGCGCTGACCGGTCCCACGCCGCACTGGCCCGAAAGCACCCGCGCCATATCAGAGCTGCGTCTGTCTTTGCGGGTGCGGCCCAATGGCCTGTTGGCCGGATTTCAGGGGCCGCGCACGGTGCATCTGGATATCGTGGATTACCCCGGCGAATGGCTGCTGGATCTGGCTTTGATGGATGTGGGTTATGCCACATGGTCGGCGCAGGTGCTGGCGCGGATCGCCGACCGTGAAGAAGCAGCGGGCTACCGCGCGCTGGTGGCGGGGACTGACGCCGACGGACCGCTGGACGAACCCGTCGCCCAAGCGTTGGCGGCCAGCTTTGCCGATTACCTGCAGACCGCCCGTGCAAATGGCTATTCCGACTGCACGCCAGGGCGGTTCCTGCTGCCGGGAGATCTGGCCGGATCGCCGGTGCTGACTTTTGCGCCCTTGCCCGGCGGCGAGGGGCCGCGCGGGTCGCTTTTGCGGGAAATGGCGCGGCGGTTCGAGGCCTATAAACGGCGGGTGGTGAAACCCTTTTTCCGCGATCACTTTGCACGGATCGATCGTCAGGTCGTGCTGGTAGACGCGCTTGGCGCGATCAATCAAGGCCCCCGCGCCGTCGAGGATTTGCGCGCTGCGATGAGCGATATTCTTGGCAGCTTCAAACCCGGGCGCAACGGATTTATGACCCAGCTACTGCGTGGCAAACGTGTCGAGAAAATCCTGTTCGCGGCGACTAAGGCCGACCATCTGCACCACAGCCAGCATGCCAGTCTGACCGCCATCATGGAGGCATTGACCCGTGATGCCCGCGACCGCGCCCGCTTTGCCGGTGCGGGGACATCGGCAATGTCGCTGGCATCGTTGCGGGCCACGACCGAGGCCACGATGACCCACGACGGAGAGACGCTGGATGTCGTGCGCGGCAGCTTGCTGGACACGGGCAAAGAGGCGGCGTTCTATCCCGGCGAATTGCCAAAAGACCCCGCGCATCTTTTAAGCCCCGCGCGGGCGGGGGCCGCTAAATGGCTGGATCAGGACTATCAGATCATGCGCTTTGCGCCGGCGCGGCTGAACCTGCGCCCCGGTGACGGCCCGCCCCATATCCGACTGGACCGTGCTGCGGAATTCCTGATCGGGGACCGTCTGTGACCGTTGATGCCGTGACCATTGCGCCCGCACGGGTGCTGGATGCCGGCCGTCTGTCAGAGGTGATGGCCTGCGCCAATGCAGACCACGATTGGCTACCCCAAGCCCACAGTCGCGCAGAAGAGATCGGCACCTTGGGTGATATGATCGACGTCGGCTGGGTGCAGGTCGCGCGGACTGAGGGGCATGTCGTGGGCTTTTTGGCACGTCGCGCGGCGGAGATTCACGGGCTGTATTTGCACCCGAAAGCCCAAGGCCAAGGCATTGCACAGCGGCTGTTGGACGGGGCCAAGGCGCAAAGCGACCGTCTTGCGCTCTGGAGTTTTGAGGCGAACTTGCGTGCCACACGGTTTTACCGCGCTGCAGGCTTTGTCGAGGTGACGCGTAGCGACGGCGCAGGCAATGATTTCGGGCTGCCGGATGTGCGGTTCGAATGGGTGAAAGGGGCAGCGTGATGGCCAAGGGTCCGGTTTTATTTGATCTCGAAGAAGACGCGGCCACGCGGCCCTCTGTCTCGGATGCGCCGCCGGTGCCGGATGTCGGGGCACCCGCACCGCAGGGGCAGGCAATGCAGATCGCGGCACGGCTGGCAGCGCGCAAGCCGTCAAAGCTGCTGCGGCTGTTCTGGTGGTTGCTGACCACGCTGATCGGCGCGCTGGTGTCGATTGCGGCGTGGAATTTCGTCATGGGGCTGCTGGCGAGCTACCCGTTGTTGGGGATGGTGATGACCGTCCTGATTGGTGCGGTGCTGCTGGTTCTGGTGTTGCTGTGTCTGCGTGAATTGGCGGCCTTTAGCCGTCTGGCGCGGCTTGACGGCTTGCATCACGATGTGGGCGAGGCGCTGGCGCAGAATGACCTCAAGTCCGCTCGGGCAGTCACTGATCGGCTGGTTGGGCTGTATCAGGGCCGCGAGGATACCCGATGGGGACGCGACCGTCTGGCAGAGCTGCGCGGCGATCAACTGGATGCACAGGCGTTGCTGGCCTTGACCGAGGCAGAGCTGCTGGGGCCGTTGGATATTGCCGCCAGCCGCGAGGTCGAAGCCGCCGCCCGTCAGGTTGCAACGGTGACGGCGCTGGTGCCTTTGGCGTTGGCCGATGTGGTCGCGGCGATGACCAGCAACCTGCGCATGATCCGCCGTGTGGCCGAAGTCTATGGTGGGCGGTCGGGCTTTTTCGGGTCGTGGCGTCTGACGCGGGTGGTGCTGTCGCATCTGGTGGCGACGGGGGCTGTGGCCGTGGGCGACGACATGCTGGAACCTATCTTGGGCGGGACGATGCTGGCGAAACTGTCGCGCCGCTTTGGCGAGGGGCTGGTGAACGGCGCGCTGACCGCCCGCGTCGGTGTCGCCGCCATGGAGGTCTGCCGCCCCATGCCGTTCTCTGCGGCGCGCCGGCCTAAGGTGCGCAGCATCATCAAACGGGCCCTGTCGGGGCTGTTTTCCAAGACCAGCTAAGTGCCCGGGCGAGGGGGCTTGTCGGTCGATCTGCTGCGGCCTATAAGGCTGAATATGACCCGGAACTCCGCGATCATTATACGAATTATTTTCCCGGCGCTCTGATTGACGAGACGCCGGGCAGAGGTGCTTGAGTTCTTCGCACCGTATCCGAACATTCACCATTCCGAAATTCCGTTGCCAAAGGACGCCCGCCATGTGCGCCGACACCCCCGAAACGCTTGACTATAAATCCACGCTGAACCTGCCGAAAACCGATTTCCCGATGCGTGCGGGCCTGCCCAAACGCGAACCCGAATGGCTGGAGCGGTGGGCAAAGATCGGCGTCTATGATCGCCTGCGTGAAAAGCAGGGGCGCACCCCCTTTACGCTGCACGATGGCCCCCCCTATGCGAACGGCAATCTGCACATCGGCCACGCATTGAACAAGACGATCAAGGACATGATCGTGCGGTCGCACCAGATGATGGGTTTTGACGCGCGCTATATCCCCGGTTGGGATTGCCACGGCCTGCCCATCGAATGGAAGATCGAAGAGCAGTACCGCCAGAAGGGCCGCGACAAGGACGATGTGCCGATCAATGATTTCCGCGCCGAATGCCGCAAGTTCGCCGCCGGCTGGGTTGATGTGCAGCGCGAGGAATTCAAACGTCTGGGCATCACCGGCAACTGGGCAGACCCCTATCTGACGATGGATTTCCACGCGGAACGTGTGATCGCCGAAGAATTCATGAAGTTCCTGATGAACGGCACATTGTATCAAGGGTCCAAACCCGTGATGTGGTCGCCGGTTGAAAAGACCGCGCTGGCCGAGGCCGAGGTGGAATACCACGACAAGGAAAGCTTTACGATCTGGGTAAAGTTTAAGGTTGTGGAGAGCGGCGGAAACAAAGGTCCAAACTCTGATTATTTGGGGGCGCTAAATGATCAACAAATTATTGATCTAGCTTCTCCGGAGCGAACTGAAGAATACATCGAAAATGTGAAATCTCTTGACGGCGCAAACGTCGTGATCTGGACCACGACGCCCTGGACCATGCCGTCCAACAAGGCTGTCGTCTATGGCGAGGATATCTCTTACGGTCTGTATGAAGTCATCGGCCGCCCCGAGGAATCCTGGGTCACCATCGGCGACCGTTATCTGCTGTCGGACAGCATGGCGATGGATGTGTTCGGGCGTGCGCGTCTGGACGAAACCATGGTGCGCCGTCTGCGGGATGTGACGCAGGACGAGCTGGCAAATATCTCGTTGCAGCACCCGCTGGCGGGGGCCGAAGGCAGCAATGGCGAATGGGATGATCTGCGCGACTTCCGCGCCGCCGATTTTGTGACCGACACCGAAGGCACGGGCTTTGTGCATTGCGCGCCGTCCCATGGTCTTGAGGAATATGAGCTCTACCGCGGGCTGGGGATGCTGGATCAGGTGATCACCTATAACGTGGTCGAAGACGGGTCCTTCCGCGCGGATATGCCGTTCTTTGGTGGGAAGAAGATCCTCAAACCCAACGGCAAGGAAGGCGACGCCAACACCGCCGTGATCAACAAGCTGGTCGAGGTTGGCGGGCTGCTGGCGCGGGGCAAGATCAAGCACAGCTATCCGCATTCCTGGCGCTCCAAGGCACCGGTCATCTATCGCAACACGCCACAGTGGTTTGCCGCGATCGACCGGCCCGTTGGCGACGGTCAGGACACATTCGGCAAGACCATCCGTGAACGCGCCCTGACCGAGATCGACAACGTCAACTGGGTGCCCAAAAAGGGCCGCAACCGTCTGCATTCGATGATGGAGGCACGCCCCGACTGGGTGCTGTCGCGTCAACGTGCATGGGGCGTGCCGCTGACCTGCTTTACCAAAAACGGCGCGCTGCCAACGGATGAAGACTTCTTGCTGCGCAACCCCGAAGTCAACCAGCGTGTGGTCGACGCGTTCGAAGCTGACGGTGCGGATGTCTGGTACGAAGATGGCGCAAAAGAGCGTTTCCTGGGTGGGATTGTGAACCCCGACGACTATACCCAAGTCTTCGACATTCTGGACGTTTGGTTCGATTCCGGTTCAACCCATGCGTTCGTGCTGCGCGACCGTGAAGACGGCTCTGAGGACGGTATCGCAGACGTTTATATGGAAGGCACCGACCAACACCGCGGTTGGTTCCATTCGTCGCTGCTGCAATCCGTAGGCACCACTGGCCGCGCGCCTTACCGCAACGTGGTGACGCATGGGTTCACATTGGATGAGAAGGGCATGAAGATGTCCAAATCCATCGGCAACACCATCGTGCCCGAAAAGATTGTCCAACAATATGGCGCGGATATTCTGCGGCTTTGGGTTGCACAGACGGACTATACCGCGGACCAGCGGATCGGGCCGGAAATCCTGAAAGGGACCGCCGACAGCTACCGCCGTTTGCGCAACACCATGCGCTATATGCTGGGGGCGTTGTCTGACTTTACCGATGCCGACCGGACCGAACCCGCGGAGATGCCAGAGCTTGAACGCTGGGTGCTGCACCGTGTGGCAGAGCTGGATCAGGTCGTGCGCGAAGGCTATGCGCGCTACGACTTCCAAGGCGTGTTCCAGGCGGTGTTCACCTTTGCCACGGTTGATCTGTCCGCGTTCTATTTCGACGTGCGTAAGGATGCGCTGTATTGCGACGGCGACACGCTACGCCGCCGTGCTGCGCGCACTGTGCTCGATATCCTGTTCCACCGTCTGACGACATGGCTGGCCCCTGTGCTGGTGTTCACCATGGAAGAAGTCTGGCTTGAACGGTTCCCCGGCGATGAAAGCTCGGTCCACCTGACGGACATCCCTGAAACGCCCAAAGCGTGGCTGGATGCTGATCTGGCGGCGAAGTGGGCCAAAGTGCGTGCCGCACGGCGGGTCGTGACGTCTGCGTTGGAAGTGCAGCGGGTCGAGAAGGTCATCGGTGCCTCGCTCGAGGCAGCGCCAATGGTGTTTGTCGCAGATGATGCGCAGCGTGCGGCGCTTGAGAGTGTCGCGTTCGAGGATGTCTGCATCACGTCAGCCATTGCGATCACCGGCGATGACGCTCCGGCAGAGGCATTCCGCATGCCAGAGACCGACGGCGTTGCCGTGGTGTTCGAGAAAGCTTCGGGCGAGAAATGCGCACGCTGCTGGAAGGTGCTGCCTGACGTTGGCACCCATGATCACGCGGGCGTTTGCGCCCGTTGTGACGAAGCCGTGTCCTAAAATGACGCAGCGCCGCTTTATCCGGAGTTTCGGGTGAAGCGGCGCAGTATCCCCACGCGGTTTGGTACCTTGGTCGTAGCCGAGGATGCAGGCGCGATCACCCACCTGCAGTGGGGGCAGGGTTCCTTACATGATGACGCTGGCCGCGTGCTGGATGACGCAGAGGCGCAGCTGCGTGCCTATGATGCGGGGCGGCTGACGCAGTTCACCCTGCCGTTGCGAATTGGCGGAAGTGCCACGCTGCAGGCGGTCTGCGCCGAGATGTCGGCGATCCCTTTTGGCGATACGGTGACCTATGGCGACATCGCGACCAAGTTGGCGATCCCCGCGCAGGTCGTGGGACAGGCGTGCGGGCACAATCCGATTCCCGTCATTGTGCCGTGCCATCGCGTGATGGGGGCAAAGGGGCTGACCGGATATTCGGGGGACGGCGGCGTAGAAACGAAAGTCGCCCTGCTGCGCCATGAAGGGGCCGCAGGGCTGCTGATCTAGATTTTAAAGTTATGTGCGGTAATGTTGATCGCGGGGCGTCGGTTCAGGCCTTGCGATCGTACAGGTATTGCTGCGCCACGCCGGCAAACATTAGGTATAGACTGGTGATGACCAGACCCCAATGTGCCCAGCTTTGCGGGTGGAAATCGACCCAAGCGGCCCATCCTGCAAAGAAGGTCCAGGCCAGCGCCATCGGCAATGTAACCGCGCGCCAACGCTCTGTCCGAACAGGGTGCACGAACTTGAGCGGGGCGAACATGGTCACTGCCAGAACCGTCACCAGCACCAGCGATACCCACCACGGCGGCGACAGGGCAAATAGCACCAACACCAGCATGTTCCAGCACCCCGGAAAGCCCCAAAAGGAATTATCCTTTGTTTTCATACGTGTATCGCAGAAGTACATGGCGCTGGCAAAGGTGACGATGATGATCATGACCCAACCGCTCCACCCGTCCATGAGGCCGGATTGGAACAACGCAAAGGCGGGAATAAAAACATAGGTCAGGTAGTCAATGATCAGATCAAGCAGGACGCCATCAAACTCGGGCGCGTTGGTCTTTACATTATATTTACGCGCCAGTGGCCCGTCGATCCCGTCTACGAAAAAAGCCACCACCAGCCAGAGGAACATCATGTCCCAACGTTCTTCGGCGGCGGCGAGCATGGCGAGCATGGCGAAAATCGCACCCGTTGCAGTAAACAGATGGACAAGAAGGGCGCGGGAATGAATGTTCATGCGCGACAGATGGCAAATCTTTTCGACGGATGCAAAAGGAAAAGCGTGCGATGGCGTGCAGGCTTGGGTTGACCCCGCTCTCGATTCCGCCTAAAGCCAGCAAACCAATTTCAGGGTTTGCCGTAGCGCGGCCCATATGGGTATTGCTCCGGATCGCCGGAAAATGCCCCGCAGCAAAAGGATAGACCCATGTCGCGCGTTTGCGAATTGACCGGAAAAGGCCCGATGACGGGCAACAACGTAAGCCACGCCAAGAACCGCACACGTCGCCGGTTCTTGCCAAACCTGAACGATGTTACCCTGCAGTCCGAAGCACTGGGCCGTGGTTTCAAGTTCCGCATCTCGGCAGCTGCTCTGCGCACTGTTGACCACCGCGGTGGTTTGGACAAGTTCATGGCGAAGGCAAAGGACACCGAGCTGTCCGTCAGCGCGTTGAAAGTTAAGAAAGCAATTGCAAAGTCCAGCGCTACAGCCGAAGCGCTGTCGTAAGGCTTTCCAATCGTTACGATGTTGCAGCCCTGGCCCTTGGCCGGGGCTGCGTCGTTTTGGGCAGGTGCATTGTCACCAGCTTTGGCTAGGGTGCGGCCTATGACCCTGCGTTCTCTATCAGCTTTGGTACTTGCGTTGATGCTTGCCCTGACAGGGCAAAGCATGGCCGTTGCACGTGGCGCGTCTGCTGCGATGGGTCAGATGGTGCTGTGTACCGGTGCAGGCCCTGTGGCGATCTATGTAGATGCACAGGGCAAGCCCACGTCGGCCCCGCATATATGTCCCGATTCGGCGCTCAACGTTGCCATGTCAGATGCCGTGGCTCTGGTTGCTACACCGATGCGGATCGTGGTTTTAGTTGCACCATTGTTGTATTTCCCGACAGCTGATGTGCCGCGCCGCAAAATGCGCCACGACCCTAGAGCACCGCCTGTCGCTGCCTGACGTACGACTTTCACAGACATTTTGAATATGACGACAGGATATATCAATGACACCTGCTTTGCTGACCCGCGCCGTTTGCGCACTGTTTCTCTTTTCTGCCCCCCTCGCTGCCGAAGGTATCATGGTGGATGACGCCTACATCCGCAGCTCGACCGCGAAATCTACCTCCGGTGCGGCATTTATGGTGGTGATGAACCACTCCAGTGCGGATGACCGTTTGATCGGTGCGTCTTCCGACGTGGCCGATAAGGTCGAGCTGCATTCGCACCGTTCTGACGATAATGGCATCATGCGCATGGGCGAGATCGAAGGCGGCGTGGCCATTGCCGCGGATGAAATGCACGCCTTTAAACGCGGCGGCGATCACCTAATGTTCATGGGGCTGAAAGAGTCGCTTGTAGAAGGGGCGATGGTGCCCGTCACGCTGGAGTTCGAAAAAGCCGGTGCGGTCGAGATCGAGGTGATGGTCGATCAGGACCGCAAGCCGAACCACGGCAAGATGAAGCACGACCACGGCGATATGGATCACACCGGTCACGAGATGCCGAAAGACTAACGTCTTTTCTGCACACGAATGGCGGCGGCCCGGCGTTTGTTAGAACGTGGGCCGCTGTTCTCCGGGGGTGCCCAGCAATTCCTCCACCCAATCGGTGACCACACGTGTCGCCGGACCGGTGCGGTGTTCGGCAAACTGGTTTCCGACGGCAGAGCGTTCGAGGTTCATCTCTACCGTGTGGGCCCCGTTGCGGCGGGCCTCTGCGACGAAACCGGCGGCGGGGTAGACGTTGCCCGATGTACCGATGGCCGCGAAAATATCGGCCTCGGCCAAATGATCAAAAATCGCATCCATGTCATAGGGCATTTCGCCGAACCACACGATGTCAGGTCGCGCGGCGGGGGCTTGGCAGGCGGGGCAGGGATCGCCGACAGCCATCGCCATATCCGCGGGCCAACGGTGATCGCAGCTGGCGCAAAGCGCCGAGTTCAGCGCGCCGTGCATATGGATCACCCGCGCACCGCCCTGTTCATGCAAGTCATCGACGTTTTGGGTCACGATGACGACCTGACCCGCATAGTGCTGCTGCAGCTTGGCCAGCGCCTGGTGCGCGGCATTTGGCGATACCTCTGCCGCCTGCTTGCGACGACCGTTATAGAAATCGACGACCAGTTGAGGATCACGGGCAAAGCCTTCGGGTGTGGCGACGTCCTCGACGCGGTGTTGCGCCCATAGCCCGTCTTCGGCACGGAAGGTTTCAATGCCGCTTTCCGCAGAAATGCCTGCGCCTGTCAGAATAACGATCTTGCTCATGTCAGCCCCTCTTTCTTGCGCCCGAGTGAAACAGTCCCGCACGTCTTGCGCAAGCGGTCAGCCCGCGAGCGTCTCGAAACTGGGGGCGAGCCACGGCAATTGCGCGACCGTCGGCGCGATCATATGCGACCGGAGCAGTTGGCGCATCGTATCAGCGATATTCTGCGGCACCGGTCCCGTCCAATCCGACCCTGCGAACAGGGAAATCTGACGCGACAGCCCCGGTACGGGCAGGGGATGCACCGCGAGCTGTTGGTGGAACCGCTCTGCGCGGCAATAGCCGAAGGGCGTCGTGATGGCCCAACCGATGCCCCGTGCCACCATCGCCATCAAGGCAAGGTGGCTGCCGATTTCGAACTGCGAATGCAGCGTGATATTACTGCGCGTGAGGTGGTTGGTGATCTGGTCGGCAATCAGTTGGTCGGTGGCGTATTTCACGAACGGCAAAGTCGATCGCCCCGCCATCAGGTCCGCGCTGTTGCCCTCAAAACCGGCAGGGGTCACGATTACGAATGGGTCGCGTGCCAGCGGAATTTCGATGAGCCCGCTTTTGGCATCCCCGCTGGTGGCGGCGATAGCAATGTGAAGGGATTTGTCCTGAACCGCCTGGATCAACCCCTTGCTGCCGTCGGTGACCATCCGGAAGCGGCAGCCTGCCATGCTGTCGGCCAGAAGCGTTGCGAGGCGGGGGGTCAGGTCATTGTCAAAATCGTCGATCACCCCGAGGCTCAGGTCGCTGAGGTTTGCAAGGTCCATCACCGTCAGTTCGGATTGCGCCAAGCGGATATGGGCAAGCGCTGCACCGCTGTGACGCAGAAAGCTTTCGCCCGCAGCGGTCAGTTTCATCGGGCGCGTACTGTGATCGACAAGCGCTGCGCCCATAGCGGCTTCGAGGTTGCTGATCTGTTGACTGACGGCGGGTTGGCTTAGCCCTGTCAACGCAGCGGCCTGCGCCACAGACCCACGGCTGGCCAATGCCTCGAACACTTCTATGCCGCGTAGGGTGATGCCCTTTTTGATCATGATGTCCCGCCCTTGGTCCTTTCGGATTTAGTGAAGCATGACCAATATTTTGGCAAGGTTCGTGCGTATTTCTAAGCATTGGTTTCACAAAACTGAAATGAACTGCGGAAAACACGCGTTCCCCTTGAAGCTGCCCCGTGCGCAGCGCACCATATGGCTCATCACGCACCGGAGGCTTTCATGAAAATCGCAACAGCCGCATACCCGCTGGACGTTTTGTCCAGCTGGGCACATTACGAAGATAAATTGGCAGGCTGGGTCGCAACTGCGGCGGCCAGTGGGGCAGAGCTGCTGGTATTCCCCGAATATGGCGCGATGGAACTGGCCACGCTCGCGGGGCTGGATGTAGCTGGCAACCTGGAGGCGTCGCTGTTCGCTGTATCTGACCGGCTGGCGGATGCAGATGCGACACATCAGAAACTTGCAGCTGAATATGGCGTGCATATCGTCGCAGCGTCCGGACCTGCGGTCACCGATGCAGCCCCCCGTCCGGTAAATCGCGCCCGCCTGATCACGCCTTCGGGGCAAATCGGGGTGCAGGACAAACAGATCATGACCCGATTCGAACGCGAGGTCTGGGGCGTGGTCGGTGGAGAGCCTTTGCGCATCTTCGAGACGGCATTGGGCAAGATCAGCATCCTGATCTGCTATGATAGCGAATTCCCTTTGCTGGGTCGCGCCTTGGCAGATTGCGACATCATCGCCGTCCCTAGTGTGACCGAAGCCTTGGCAGGCTACTGGCGCGTCCGCATTGGATCCATGGCGCGCGCGCTGGAGAATCAATGCGTTACGGCCATGTCATCCTGCGTCGGGCCTGCGGATTGGTCCGACGCGCTTGGTGATTCTTATGGGGCAGGCGGCATATTCTGTCCGCCGGATGTGGGCTTTCCGTCCACCGGCGTCCTTGCCGCCGCAGAGATCAACGTGCCCGGCTGGACCTTTGCCGAGGTCGACATCGCACAGATCAGCCGTGTGCGTGCAGATGGGGTGGTTTTGAACCGAAACCACTGGGAGGACCAGTTCGGGCGTGACGCAACGGCCATAAACGTGCCTTTGATGTGAATACCCCTTGAAAAAAGGGAAAATTGCGCCCATTTAAGCCTGCGTCCTGAAATTGCAGGACAAAGTGTTCAAGGAGAGACCATGGCCAAGGAAGACACGCTCGAATTCCCCGGTATCGTGAAAGAACTTCTGCCGAACGCGACGTTCCGGGTCGAGCTTGAAAACGGCCATGAGATCATCGCGCATACGGCAGGCAAGATGCGTAAGAACCGCATCCGTGTTCTGGCTGGCGATAAGGTACAGGTGGAAATGACCCCCTATGATCTGAGCAAAGGCCGGATCAATTACCGCTTTAAATAAAACGCTTATCCGAAAATCACCTCGTGGTTTTCGGGCAGCGATCTAGGATCCCATATGAGTTTTATCCTCGGATCAGGAAGCCCGCGCCGCAAGGAATTGCTGGCGCAAATTGGCGTTGTCCCAGACGATATTCGCGCTCCCGATATAGACGAAACCCCGCTGGCTGCCGAACTGCCGCGCCCCTATTGCGCGCGCATGGCCAGTGAAAAGGCCGCCGCTGTGCAGGCCGGGGGGGATGATATCGTGCTCTGTGCCGATACAACCGTCGCTGTCGGCCGCCGTATCTTAGGCAAACCCGAAGACGAGGCCGAGGCGATCCGCTTTTTACGTCTCATGTCGGGGCGTCGTCACAAAGTTATCACGGCAGTCGCGGTCAAGCGCGGTGACAAGCTATGGCAGCGTGATGTAGTCAGCACCGTCCGCATGAAACGCCTGTCAGATGTTGAAATCTCGGCTTATCTGGCAACAGGAGACTGGCAGGGTAAGGCCGGCGGCTATGGCATCCAAGGACCGGCTGGCGCATTGATCCCCTGGATCAGCGGATCGTTCACCGGCATCGTCGGCCTGCCATTGGCCGAAACCGCAAACCTGCTGCGTGCTGCAGGATATGTTTTCGCAGGAGAGACCTCATGAAGGGCCGTACGATCGTTCTGGACCATTTTGGCGACACCGAAGCCGCCGCGCTGATCGTGGACGGCAAGCTGGATGATCTTTTGATCGACAGTGACGGGCCGCGCCCCGGCACGATCTACCGCGCCATTGCGGACCGCCCGGTCAAAGGGCAGGGGGGGATGTTCCTCAAGACGCCTGATGGCTCTGCGTTCTTGCGCCAGATCAAGGGGTTGGCACCCGGACAGCCAATTCTCGTGCAGGTTTCGGGCTATGCCGAACCGGGAAAAGCCATTCCGGTGACACAAAAGCTATTGTTCAAAAGCCGCTATGCTATCGTGACCCCCGGCGCGCCCGGCACCAATATCTCGCGCAGCATTCGGGACGAGGAAGAACGTGACCGGCTGCTCGAGATCGCCCATGAGGCCGCAGACGGGGCCACGCACGGGCTGATTCTGCGGTCCTCTTGCGCTGGTGCCGATGCGGACGACATCGCTGATGATATCGACGCGATGCTGACGCTGGCTGACAAGGTGCTTGATGACCCGTCCACCGAGATGGAGTTGTTGTCCGAAGGCGACGGCCCACACATTTTAGCGTGGCGCGACTGGGTAGAGCCGGCAGACATTGTGACCGATCCCGGCGGGTTCGAGACCCATGGCGTTTTGGATACCGTCGATAGTCTTTCGCAGCCGCGCGTCGCTCTTGACGGCGGTGCCTCCATGTTCGTTGAACCCACACGCGCCTTGGTCGCCGTTGACGTGAACACCGGTGCGGATGTGTCGCTCGCCGCTGGTATCAAGGCCAACATGGCCTGCGCCCGCGCCTTGCCCCGTGCCTTGCGTCTGCGCGGTCTGGGGGGGCAGATCACGCTGGATCTTGCACCCATGCCCAAGAAAGACCGCCGCCCGTTCGAGACCGCCTTGCGTCAGGCGTTTCGCGCTGATGATGTGGAAACCACTTTGGTGGGTTGGACACCGCTTGGGCACTATGAGCTGCAGCGCAAACGCGCCCGTATGCCCCTGGCAGAGGTGCTAAAGTGACCTGCCCGATCTGTAACGGCGAAACCTCCCTCAAGTATCGTCCCTTCTGTTCGGGGCGCTGCGCGGACGTGGATTTGGCAAAGTGGCTAAACGGCAGCTACGCCACGCCAAGCCGCGATCCCGAGGATGTCGAGGCCGCAATCGAGGCCAGCAAGGCCGCTTTGAACGCTCCGGACAAGCCACATTAGAACTTTCCGAAAAAACCTTTGCCAAACATGGCGAAAGCCTCTGGACACCCCCGCCGCAAAATCCTAGAACGCGCACACCCGACCACTACGGTGGTCTCCGGTGCCCGGGTAGCTCAGGGGTAGAGCAGTGGATTGAAAATCCTCGTGTCGGTGGTTCGATTCCGCCCCTGGGCACCATTAAATTCAGCTAAGTAGCTGAATTTAAATGTATAATGTATTTTAGAATTTGATTTATACACCCAAATATCCACCTTTTGGTTCCAAGTCGATTTTCTAGGGGCAGTGCCATTTGGTCTTGCATGGCATTCGCGCGACTATTCGGTATTGAGAGCATCGTAATGTTTAAAGTTACTCGCCTTGCCGCCCGCCAGGACCTCTCCCGTCCCTTGGTGAATAGCCTCCATGACTGGCTGCAGGAAGAGCGCGCAAAACTGTCCAGACACAACAAGGTGGCTAAGGCGATCAACTACATGTTCGAGAAAGCGGGCCGTTGGCAGGCCTTCACGGCATTCCTCCATGACGGGCGCATCTGCCTGACGAATAATGCGGCCGAACGCGCCCTTCGCGGGGAGGCCCTGGGTAGAAAGTCATGGCTCTTCGCGGGTTCCGAGCGCGGCGGTGTGCGAGCCGCCGCCATGCATACCCTGATTGTCACGGCCAAAATGAACGACATCGACCCACAGGCCTGGCTCGCAGATGTCCTCGCCCGGCTCCCCGACATGCCCGTCTCGCGCATACGTGAGCTTCTGCCCTGGCACTGGAAGACCCGGCCCCTTGCTGAGGCGGCATAATCATGGAGCTAAACAAGGTGCATTCCGTCAAGACCATCGACCGCGTTGCTGCCGAACTGGGCGAAACCGTCGATCGGATCTTCGATCTCGCCATCTGTATGGATACCGAAGATGGCGTGATCTGGGTCTATGGCCCCGCCGACGACAGCGTCATCGCCTTCACTCCGTTCGGCATCGAAAACCTGCGAGACCTGATCGAAATGGACCCTGACCCCGCGCGTTGACCGCGCTGTGGCCTACGCCGGATGCTTACAAAAAGACTGCGGCCAGTTGTGTAGTTACACTTCACGCCGTGCGGTTGGACTGAAAATTCTAAACTCTCTTCTTAGCGGCAGGCAAAACTGACAAAACTGACAAAACTAAATGTCTCAAAAGTGAAATGGCCGATGTCAGCATTGGTGGATTGCGCCGATGTATTTTGGCGACGATCCAGAAGATCGGCAATGCGCTGCGAGCTGGCTAAAACCTACCCTATGGGTATCCCGCTGGATACGCAGGAGAAGCGCGGCGCAGGTGCCTCGATGTTGATGCAAGCAAAGAACGCCTTCCTCGACAAGATCATCTCTGACTGCTCGGTCAGGAGCCGTACCTTGAAGTCGACGGTGGCTAAGCGCGCCTAGCGCAGCGGTGCGCGTAAAACTGCGAACCAAGAGGAAGAAGAGGAAATGACCAATGCCTACGGACTGGTGGCGCACAAGGAGCTGACACAGTTTTCTACCGTGGCATCTCAGACTACAACCTGCTCCAAGTATTTATACCTTGGGAAGGATTTCAGGAATTCACTGGCAGAGACAGCTGCATTTTTGTGCTCAATGCCATGGCACCAAGATTACGCGGCGAGGCCTTCAACATCGCCAAGAGTGTCCGTCGTCATATAAAATGGGGCATCAGAGCGGTTTGAGCATTGGAGGCTCTGGCTCGTATGTGTAGTTGATTATGCGGCTTGTTTTTGGTGTTGCAAGCGACGTTGGCGGATTGTCTGCTTCTTGATCTTTTCCCTTTCCCTCAGAATGGCTTTGTCGCGGCCAAAGTAGACGTCGGCTGGCGTGACGTTGTTCAGGCTCTCGTGGTAGCGCTGGTTGTTGTAGTATTCGACGAAGGCCCCGATCTGACGCTCAAGATCGCCTGGCAGGTAGTAGTTTTCCAGCAGAACCCGGTTCTTCATGGTCTGGTGCCAGCGTTCGATTTTGCCTTGGGTTTGTGGGTGG
>NZ_FNJD01000027.1 GCF_900103185.1 Sulfitobacter litoralis | reverse complement strand
ACCCAAGGCAAAATCGAACGCTGGCACCAGACCATGAAGAACCGGGTTCTGCTGGAAAACTACTACCTGCCAGGCGATCTTGAGCGTCAGATCGGGGCCTTCGTCGAATACTACAACAACCAGCGCTACCACGAGAGCCTGAACAACGTCACGCCAGCCGACGTCTACTTTGGCCGCGACAAAGCCATTCTGAGGGAAAGGGAAAAGATCAAGAAGCAGACAATCCGCCAACGTCGCTTGCAACACCAAAAACAAGCCGCATAATCAACTACACATACGAGCCAGAGCCTCCAATGCTCAAACCGCTCTGATGCCCCATTTTATATGACGACGGACAACCCGGATATAAATTTTTCGTTCCCGGGCTGTGCAGGCAATGTGCGCGCCGAGGATGTTACCGGTGCAGGATTTACGCTTGTGGTTGCGACACCTAGGCCAGCCACAACAGCCCGAAAAGCACGGGTGGTCTGGAGTGCACTCGGCGTGCCTGTCGAAATGGAACCGTTAGTGCTGCGGTCTCGACAGCTTGCGTTAGGGTAGAGCCATGTCCAGAGATTTGCACGGTATCCGGTCATTTCGAAACTCTGCTGAGTTCCTAGCTTCTTTCGCGCGCGATATGCATTTTCGCGACAAGGTCTACAGGGGTAGCCTGAAGCCAGTGAACCTTGCCTGTAGATATTAGCCGCTCATATCTTCCCCATGGCTGCCCATTATCAGATTATGGACGCTACTATCGCAATTCGGCATATACTAGTGTTTCGCCGTTAATTTGCGTGGTTTTTTGCGAGACAGATCAATTGAACCCTACAATACTTATAGTGCGGCAATTGAGTGCATAATCAGATCTGAACTATTTCAATGCACAAACTATGCCGCGCATGAGCCAGTAGGGTTGTAGGGTTTGGTTTTAATAGTCTTTTTTTCTCTCTTAACCTCACAGCACTAAAGCGTGTTTGGTTCAATTGCATCCATACGGGTGTAATTGAGTGCCCTTATAAAGAACGCACTGCCATATTCAGATATCTGAGTGGGGTGGAATACTTACGGCCGGCGTATCGCGACGGAATAACGCTACTTCTGAATTAACTCGAGGATAAGAAGAATGTCTGTAACGCTTGATGTCACTAGTAACCTATATTCCTATAGCGGTGATTTAATATCACTCGGCGACGTTGCAGTTCTGCCTAACTTCGGAAACGTGTCCGGGGATATAAGTATCACAGATGATGACGGCACACTCGCGCCATCTGAAGTTACCACGATCTCCATCGACGGTTCCGACGAAACAGCGACTTATGTCGGTACTGCTACCTTTAACGGTTACGATTCAGGCCTATTGGGTGGGGTGCTGGGTGCGCTGCTTGGATCCACGGAAGCCGCTGTTTTCGAAACGTCGACCGGTTTATATTTGTACGCGCCCGATGGGTTCCCCGTAGCGAGCGGTCTTGCGACCACCATATCGATAGATACGTCCGCGTCGTTTGATCTATCGCCAAGCAACCCCGGCATCGTCGATGGTACAAGCGGCGATGACAATATGGATGTCTATGAGGGGCCCGGCGACTACGAAGATGGCGATGGTGACCGAATTACTGACTACGATGCCGGCAGTATATTTGGCGGATATCAATCAGGCGATGACACAATCTACGGCTATGGCGGCAATGACACCATTCGCGCCGGTAGCGGCGATGACATCATCGATGGCGGCACCGGCAACGATAACCTGTCCGGAGAAGCCGGCGATGACACTATATCGGGTGGCGCTGGTGAGGATACGATCTTTGGTGGGGCTGGCAATGATAGCATTTCGGGCGGCGAAGGCGACGATGTCATCTCGGGTGGGACGGGTCACGACATTGTTTATGGCGGCGATGGGAATGATACTTGGCTGGCAGATGGCACAGACAGTGGTAGCGATACTGTATCTTTAGAAGATGGCGATGATATCGCTGAGGTTGGGTTCTTTACCCCCTCTGTCGGCCCGGAATCGATCGATGGCGGAGCTGGAAGCGACACAATCGCGCTAGACGCCAGCGTAGTCGCGTCATTTGACCTAGGTGTTGCGCTGACAGACGATGGATCTGCAGCGGATACAACCGTTGGCGCAACGGATTTCCAAACCGAACTATACAACTTTGAAAACATCCGAGGGAATGACGCGAACAACGTCCTTATAGGGAACTCCGAAGCCAACAAGCTTTGGGGGGCAGGCGGTACCGACGAGCTATCCGGCCGCGGTGGCGACGATATGCTTGATGGCGGGGACGGTGACGACACGCTGTCCGGTGGGGCAGGCGCAGATGAAATCTACGGCGGTGCAGGCGTCGATCAAATTGATGGCGGGGATGACGATGATATCATCGATGGGGGTGCGGGCGCAGATATTTTAAGCGGAGGTTCAGGGGACGATACATTCGTTGTGCAGTCTGCCGCTGATGCTCAGGGCGATGTTGTCATCGGTGGGACGGGCCCTGATGATACGACCGATCAAGACCGCATCGACCTTAGCGCTCTGGATCGCGGCAGCTACACCATCAATGCAACCGAGGATACATCAGACAGCGGCGCGCTGAAGGGCACCGTGAACTTCGACACTGGCGAAACGCTTACCTTTAGCGGGATTGAAATTATCTGTTTTGCGGCGGGTACGGAAATAATAACGTCAGAAGGTCCAGTAAATGTCGAAGACCTAGCGGTCGGTGCTCAGGTGCTGACAATGGATCGGGGGATGCAGCCTGTGCGTTGGATCGGAAGCAGGGCGCTTGGCCCGCAAGAGCTCGCTGCACGCCCCAAGCTGAAACCTATCAGAATTTCCGCAGGGGCGCTTGGAAACGGCACGCCGATGAAAGATCTGGTCGTTTCGCGGCAGCATAGAATCCTTGTGCGTTCAGTGATCGCAGAGCGCATGTTCGATGTGCAGGAAATTCTAGTAGCCGCTATCAAACTAGTTGGACTGCCGGGGATCGAAGTGGTCGAAGACGCCGATAGTGTGGAGTATTTTCACATACTGTTCGATCAACACGAAATCATCTTTTCCAACAGCGCCGCAACGGAAAGCCTGTTCACTGGGCCCGAAGCTTTGAAAGCTGTGACCGAAGATGCGCGCGCTGAAATTCTTGAACTATTCCCGGATATTGCAACGCGCACAGCGTTGCTGCCGGTGCGGCACATCCCGGAAAAGGGAGCATGGGTAAAGCGCTTGGTCGAGCGTCATGCCAAGAATAACAAGGCTCTCATGAATTAAATATTCACCTGTTCGTCATAGGTTTTTCCGAAATTCATAGGTTTGGGCGCATGGTGCCTTGCTGCGGACAGGTCAGGTGGCGCGCCTGCTGTCCGCTTTTTGACCAGGTTTGGCTTCATGATTGGGTAAGCCTTCTATGGAAGGCTGTTGGCGATCGCTCGCGAGGTTCATTTGCTGCACGACAAGCGTTTTTCATCTATTTTACACTAAGATTTTACGAGGCTGAGCATGGCTAAGAAAATAACAAAAGCGATTTTTCCAGTGGCTGGTTTGGGAACGCGGTTTTTGCCCGCGACGAAATCTGTTCCCAAAGAGATCATGACCCTGGTCGATCGCCCGCTGGTGCAATACGCCATCGACGAAGCTCGCGCGGCCGGAATCAAGGAATTCATCTTTGTCACATCCCGCGGCAAGGGTGCGCTGGAGGACTACTTTGACCACTCTCCCGTGCTGGAACAGGAACTGCGCTCCAAAGGCAAAACAGAGCTGTTGGAGATCCTTAAAGACACCAATATGGACAGCGGTGCCATCGCCTATATCCGCCAGCACAAAGCACTTGGTCTGGGCCACGCCGTATGGTGCGCCCGTCGTCTGATCGGCAACGAACCCTTTGCGGTGATGCTGCCTGATGACGTGATCGCTGCCGACAAGCCCTGCCTGCAACAGATGATCGAAGCCTACAATGAAACCGGTGGAAACATGGTTGCGGCGATGGAAGTGAACCCTGAAAAGTCCTCTTCTTACGGTATGTTGGACATTGATGACGGTCCATCTGACGGGGCCTTGGTCAAGGTCAAAGGCATGGTCGAAAAGCCCAAAGCCGAAGACGCACCGTCGAACCTTGCCGTGATCGGCCGCTATATCCTGTCGCCAAACGTACTGAAGAACCTGAACCAGCTGAAGTCCGGCTCGGGCGGGGAAATCCAGCTGACAGATGCCATCGCGGCAGAACTGACCCAAGGCAATGATGTCTATGGCTACCGTTTCAAGGGCCAGCGTTTCGACTGTGGTTCCAAGTCCGGTTTCTTGCAGGCGACCGTGTCTTTCGGCTTGGCGCGTGAAGAGCTGCGCGATGATCTTCTGGGTCATTTGAAGGTCAACTTGACGGCTGCCCGACTGGGACACTAATCTGCCGGGACGATACCTGAGGTTTTTACAGCGTCCGTGCGCAAAAACATAACCCGCGCGGTATTCCTCCATAAACAGAACCCTTGGCAGTTCCCAAGCAGTTCAGCGGCCCGCTTCTGTATCCACCCCCGCACACAACCGCGCATCCCCATCATCGCTAGTCCTTGCAGTTCATCCGCCTTGGCGCGAGGTTGCAGGTCAGTGTCGGTTACGCGCTTTGGGAGAAGCGGCGCGGCTGAGGGTATAAACGGGAGGGAATTTTGATGACGGTTGATGCAGATCAGTTAAGAGAATTTGCCACGGCAATTCTGGCGCATGCAGGGAAGGATAAAGACAGGGCCAAGCAGGTTGCCGCACGGTTGGTTGGTGCCAATCTGGCGGGGCATGATAGCCACGGTGTCGGGATGATCCCTGCGTATGTGGATGGCATCCTTGCAGGGCAGCTAGACCCTTTGGCTGACATTGAACTGGTGCAGGACAAAGGGCCATTCCTGCTGGTGGACGGCCATCGGGGCTTTGGTCATATCATCGCAGAGCAGGCGATGGCGCTTGCGATTGACCGCGCCCACAGCAGCCACTTTGCAGTGCTGTCCTTGCGCAACAGCTTTCATCTGGGTCGGCTGGGAGATTGGGGCACCATGGCGGCAGAGGCGGGGTTTATCTGCATTCTGTACGCGAATGTTCAGTCCTCGAGGCCTCTTGTGGCGCCGTTTGGCGGTAGTGACGCACGTTTTGTCACCAATCCTTATTGTACCGCGATACCTGCGACCGAAAAGCACCCGATGTTTGTGCTGGATATGGCGACCAGCACCATTGCCATGGGCAAGGCACGTGTTGCGCAGCTAAGTGGGAAGCCGGCACCCGAGGGGGCGTTGATCGATGCGCAGGGCGCTCCGACGCGTGATCCGTCGGTGGTGTTTGACGGTGCGGGCGGGGCGCTGACGGCATTTGGACAGCACAAGGGGTTTGGCTTGGCCTTGCTGGGGGATATCTTGGGTGGATCATTCAGCGGGGGCGGGGCCTATGCGCCGACCCGCGAAGTGCCGGACCGAATTGTGAATAACATGATGGCGATCCTGATCGATCCGAATGTCTTTGGTCTGGCAGAGAGCTTTGGCGTGGATGTGGACAGCTATACCGATTGGGTCAAGGCGTCGCCGGCGGCACCTGATACATCCGGCGTGCAGTTTCCGGGGGACCCTGAGCGGCGCAGCACAGCAGAGCGGTTGGCAAACGGGATCCCGCTTGATGCGGGCACTTTGGCGCAGCTGTCGGAGGCGGCGCGTAAGGCGGGGGTTCCCGAGGCCGCGCATCTTTCCTCTACCCCAGATTGACATCACCCCGGCGGCAGCGTTTTTCACGCGGTCTTTTGTTGACAGGACGAAAGCTGCACTCGTATCCTTTTCCACAGGGCGGAACCACGTTTCACAAGAAAACGGGCCGCTAACCCTGCCGCAAACGCGAATGGTTTGCGCGGCAGGATTTTCTGGGAGGAAGATATGAACGTATTAACAACGACGGTCGTGGCCTTTGGTCTTACGGCTTCTATCGCGGCCGCGCAGGATTTTGATCTGCCCAAACAGCTGAGCTGGACGGCCTATGACACCGGTTCTGCAGGCTATAACCAAGCGGTGGCGATTGGTGCCGCGCTGCAAGATGCGACAGAGGTCAACCTGCGGGTTCTGCCTGGCAAGAATGACGTGTCGCGCACAGAGCCGCTGCGTCAGGGGCGGGTTGAATTCTCGGCCACGGGCGTGGGCGGCAGCTTTATGGCGCAGGAAGGTGTGTTTGATTTCGGTGCCGAAAACTGGGGCCCGCAGCCCATCCGCGTGCTGCTGGCGAACAACGGTGGCGCGATTAACCTCGCGGTTGGTGTCGCGGGCGACCTGGGGATCGAAACCTACGCTGACCTCAAGGGTAAACGCGTGTCCTATATCGTTGGCGCACCTGCTTTGAACGTGAACACCGAAGCCTATCTGGCCTATGGCGGCCTGACATGGGACGATGTGGAGCGGGTTGATTTCGGTGGCTTTGGTGCCAGCTGGACCGGTCTGATCGAAGGGCAGGTCGATGCGGCCTTTGCATCCACCAACTCAGGCAAAGCCTATGAGGCCGAAGCCGGTCCGCGCGGGCTGTTCTGGCCCCCGATTGATCCCGAAGACACCGACGGCTTTGCCCGTATGCAAGAGGTCGCACCCTTCTTTAATATCAACAAAGCCAAGGTCGGGGCCACCATTGACGGCACCGACGGCTATCAGGGGGCCGGCTATGCCTATCCCGTGCTGACCGCGATTGCGGCCACGGACGAAGGACTGGTTTATAACATGACCAAAGCGATGGTAGAGCTGTTCCCGAAATACGACGGCAATTCCCCCGGTATCGGTGGCTGGGCGCTGGACAAACAGAATATGGAATGGGTGGTGCCCTACCACGAAGGGGCGATCCGCTACTTCAAAGAGGTAGATGCGTGGTCCGATACGGCGCAGGCGCATAACGACAAGCTTGTGCAACGCCAAGAAGCGCTGACGGCTGCGTGGGAAGCGACCAAAGCGGCAAACCCTTCTGACTGGGAAGCCGCCTGGTCCGAGGCACGCCGCAAGGCGCTGAAAGATGGCGGGTTCTCCGTCGTTTTCTAAACCTTGCCAAAGCTAAGGGCGGGCTGACCAATGTGTCGGCCCGTTCCTGCTATGCCAATTGCAGGCCCGTATCCCCAAACGAGAGAGCCCTCTTATGACGAATCCCGACACATCGCGTGCCCCGCAGTCAAAGTTTGAGGAAGTGGCGATCGACGGTGCCACCCCGGCCGAGCGCATCTCGGGACTGGCGCGTTGGGTTGTGGTCATCACGACGCTGCTGTCGCTGGTGTTGGTGGTAAACCAGCTGTTCAACCTTCAGATTATGGGGATCGTCCTGATTGACGGGCGGTATCTCTATATCCTTGGGGGCATGTTTCTGGCGCTGACGTTTCTGATTTTTCAGGCGAGGGGCGGCAAAGGCGGAGAGCCATCATTGCTAGACTGGGTGTTTTTCGCAGCGTCGGTAGGGACCACTGTCTATCTGTCGCAAACTGCGCAGCAGAACCTGTCGCAAGGGTGGGAATATGCAGCCCCTGATACGGCGCAATATGTGTCGGTCGTCTTCTTCTTTCTGATTCTGGAGGCAACGCGGCGGGCAGGCGGTCTGGTGCTGTTCCTGATTGTCACGCTCTTTGCGTTCTATCCAACCTTCGCGGGCCACGTGCCGGACCCTTTCTCGGGCTTCCAAAGCACGTTCCTGCAAACCGTGCCTTACCATATCTATTCGGCCGAAAGCTCTTTCGGCATTCCGATGAAGGCGTTTGGCGGCGTCGTGATCGGGTTCATCCTGTTCGGCGCGGTGCTGCAACGGACCGGCGGCGGGCAGTTTTTCAACGATCTGGCGCTTGGGCTTGTAGGCGGCTACCGCGGCGGGGCGGCGAAAGTGTCGATCTTTGCCAGCGGCTTTATGGGCTCCATGTCCGGCTCTGTCATTTCCAACGTGCTGACCACGGGGGCGGTCTCCATTCCCGCGATGCGCAAGACCGGATTTTCGGCCAAGACCGCTGCCGCAACAGAGGCCTGCGCCTCTACCGGCGGGGTGCTGATGCCGCCGATCATGGGGGCGACCGCCTTTGTCATGGCATCCTTTCTGTCACGTCCTTATGTCGAAATCGCCTTGGCCGCGGCCATCCCCAGCGTATTGTTCTACTGGGGGCTGTTTGCCCAGATCGACGCCTATTCCGCGAAACGCGGGCTGCGGGGTTTGCCCAAGCCTGACCTTCCGCGCCTGCGTCAGGTGATGATCGAAGGCTGGCCCTATATCTTCGTCTTCGCGCTGCTGCTCTATATGATGATCGGCCTGCGCAAGGAATCCTCTGCCCCGTTCTATGCCACGGCTTTGCTCTTGGTTGTGAATCAGTTCCGCGCCAGCCATCGTCTGAACTTTAGCCGACTTGGCAATATGATCGTCGGTGTCGGCATGGGTCTGTCAGAGCTGACGGCGATCCTGCTGGGTGTTGGCCTCATTGTCGGGTCTTTTTCGGCCACGGGGCTGGCGGGGACTTTGGTGAACGAGCTGGTGTTTCTCGCCGGCGACAGCACGTTGATCCTGTTGCTGATGGGCGCGATCACCGCGTTTATCTTTGGCATGGGGATGACGGTCACGGCCTGTTATATCTTCCTCGCCGTGGTGCTTGCCCCTGCGCTTGAGGCAGGCGGGTTGAACCAGTTGGCGGTGCATCTGTTCATCTTGTACTGGGGTATGGTCAGCTACATCACGCCGCCGGTCGCCCTTGGGGCTTTTGCGGCCTCTACCATGGCGGGGTCGAACCCGATTGCAACGGGGTTCGAAGCGATGCGCCTTGGCGGGGTGATCTATATCGCGCCCTTCTTCTTCGTGCTGAACCCTGCGTTAATCGGACAAGCCCCCGCGTGGGAGGTCGTCGTCGCGTTGAGCTGTGCGATGATCGGCGTGACGCTGATCTCGGCGGCGTTGCAGGGCTACATCAGCCTTGTCGGTCCGATAGAGGGCCGCGCCGCGCTGCCGATGCGGATCGCGCTGTTCTTTGGTGGCGTGCTGATTGCCATGCCTGAGAATGATCTGGCCGGCTTGGGCTATAGCCTGTCCTTTATCCTTGGTGCCGCCCTGTGTGCGCTGCCCATGATGCGCGCGTGGCAGGCGACCTCTGCCGCGCGCGTCGCGCCCTAGCCAATGGCCCTCGGGCGCGCGCAGGTTGCGTGCGCCCCCATCTACGCCCGCACCTGCGTGCGCCCGCAGGCTATATTTTAAGCGTTCCTGACCTCTATCGCCAAAAAATAAGGCGCGAGCGGTGGTGTGTCTGGTGACATGCCATTTTTTCTAGCGACTCTGCCGCTGCCCTAGGCATCTTGGCTCTGTGCCGAGAAAGGCAACACCGTCGCACGGCCAGCAATCCTGGCAGATGTAACAAGCCATGCGACGATCACAACAATATGCTGCGCCTCCTGTTTAACGTGCTTGGGGGCCCCAGAAAAGTGCGTTCTGACGCAAGGGGTAGCAGCGCCAACAGGGGATAGAAAATGACAACATTCACCAAACTCGCTGCCTGCGCGACTGCCGCGCTGATGGGCTCCACCTCGCTGGTGATGGCGCAGGATTGTGCCGATCCGGTCAAGGTCGGCGTGCTGCACTCGCTGTCGGGGACCATGGCGATTTCCGAGACGACGTTGAAAGACACCATGCTGATGTTGATCGACGCGCAGAACGAAAAAGGCGGCGTACTGGGCTGTCAGATCGAGGCGGTCGTGGTTGACCCTGCCTCTGACTGGCCATTGTTTGCTGAGAAAGCACGCGAGCTGCTGACCGTGAACGAAGTCGACGTGATCTTTGGCAACTGGACATCCGTGTCGCGCAAATCCGTGCTGCCCGTCATCGAAGAGCTGAACGGTCTGCTGTTCTACCCCGTGCAATATGAGGGTGAGGAATCGTCCAAGAACGTGTTCTACACCGGTGCCGCCCCCAACCAGCAGGCGATTCCTGCGGTGGATTACTTCCTCGAAGAACTGGGCGTCGAGAAATTCGCACTGCTCGGCACCGACTATGTCTACCCGCGCACCACCAACAACATCCTGAAATCCTACCTGATGTCCAAGGGCATCGCCGAAGAAGACATCTTTGTGAACTACACACCATTCGGTCAATCCGATTGGGCAACGATCGTGGGCGATGTTGTGGCACTGGGCGAGGACGGCAAGCAGGTCGGCGTTGTATCGACCATCAACGGCGACGCGAACATCGGCTTTTACAAGGAACTCGCCGCGGCGGATGTGTCGGCTGACGATATTCCGGTTGTTGCGTTCTCGGTCGGCGAAGAAGAGCTGTCAGGTCTCGATACGTCAAACCTTGTCGGGCATCTGGCAGCGTGGAACTACTTTATGTCCGCAGATACCCCCGCGAATGCCGAATTTATCCAACAGTGGAAAACATCTATCGGCGACGACAAGCGCGTGACGAACGACCCGATGGAGGCGCATTACATCGGCTTTAACATGTGGGTGAACGCGGTTGAACAAGCCGGGACCACCGATGTCGATGCCGTGCGCAGCGCCATGTACGGGCAGACCTTCCCGAACCTGACAGGCGGCACCGCCGAGATGCTGGTGAACCACCACCTGTCCAAGCCCGTCCTCATTGGCGAGATCACAGCCGACGGGCAGTTCGACATCATCAGCCAGACCGATCCTGTCGAAGGCGACGCGTGGACAGATTTCCTGCCCGAAAGCGCTGTGCTCACGTCCGACTGGAAAGAGCTGGAATGCGGCATGTACAACACCGAAACGGAAACATGCGTTCAGTTGACCTCTAACTACTGATCCTGAACGTCGGGGCGGCAGCATGTCTGGCCGCCCCCACCACCATATTTCCTAGATTTACCACAAGGGTCTCCTATGTTCCGCCACCTGTTAATGCTCCTCTGTTGGGTGGGCATCGTGGGCGCGGCACAGGCGCAAGATTTGCAGCCCGTGCTTCAAGGCCATGCCGAAGAAATCGCCAAACCCTCGCGCAGCTCTGTGTCTGTCGCGCTGGACGATCTGGCCGCCTCTGGCGCGCCACAGGTCAGTGTTTTTCTAGAGCAGTGGCAGGACAAAGGGGTCTGGCAGCGCGAGGCCGACGGTGTGTTCTTTTTCGGGACCGAGACAGGCGATGATCTGACCTTGCGCGATATTGACACCGGTGCGGAAAGCTCGGCACCGACAAATGGCTTTTCGCAGCTAAAGCCCAATGGCGGTGTGCGCCGGCTGATCGGGACGGCTTTGGTGCAATTCCAGCTAACCGATCCCGATCTTGCGCGCCGCCAAAGCGCTGTCGATTCCATCGCCCGCCGACCCGAGGCCGACCAGCTTGGTCCCCTGCGCGCATCGATAGAGGCAGAGCCGGACGCGGCATTGAAGGCGCGGAAAATACAGTTGACCAATTTCCTATCTGCCAGCTTTGGCGACACATCCGAGGAGCGCATCGCGGCGATCACATCAATGGCGACCGATACCTCAATCGAAGCGCGGGCCGTGATGAACCAGATATTGTCGACCAAGACGGCAACCCCGTCTCAAACGCCCTCTGGCAATGTCGCGCGGGTGCTGACGTCAGGCGATGATCTTTCACAGGCTGATGCCTATGCCCAGCTTGTGGCAGCGGGTCTTGCACCGACCATTATTTCCGCCGCTGCAATCCGCGAGGCCTTGGCTGCTCATGTCGTTGGCGGGCGGGTCGGGGGCATTCCTACCTCACAGCTGGATACCGATGCCGGACGCGCCAAGGCCTATGCCGCACTTGCCGCCGCAGGCACCGTGCCGCCACTTGTGACAGAGCTGGACCAGCAAAGCGCCGTGGCGGACATGAACTTCTACGAGGTGTATGACGAGCCCGACAGCGCTGTCACAGACGCCGCGCGGGCCACACTCGACAGTATTGAAACCCGCGTTGCCGCTGCCCAAACTGTTGACCTGACGCTGGACGCGCTGTCGCTTGCGTCGATTTATTTCCTTGCCGCGATTGGTCTTGCCATCACCTTTGGGGTGATGGGAGTCATCAACATGGCGCATGGCGAGTTTATCATGATGGGGGCCTATACCGGCTACGTCGTTCAGCTTTTCGTGCCAGATTACACGCTGTCGATCATCATCGCCCTGCCGCTGGCCTTTGCGGTAACTTTCGCCGCCGGTGTGGTGATGGAGCGGTTGGTGATCCGTCATCTCTACCACCGCCCGCTAGAGACATTGCTGGCGACCTTTGGCATCTCGATCGCGTTGCAACAGCTGGCCAAGAACATCTTTGGCACGCAGGCACGGCCACTTACATCTCCGGGCTGGCTAGACGGGGCTTGGGTGATCTCGGATGTGATCCAGATCAGCTATATCCGCATTGCGATCTTCGTGCTGGCGTTGCTGTTTCTGGGGCTGATCCTGTTTGTGCTCAAACGCACACGATTGGGGCTCGAGGTGCGGGCCGTAACGCAGAACCCCGGTATGGCGGCCAGCATGGGCATCAATCCCGACCGCATCAATATGATGACCTTTGGTCTTGGGTCCGGCATCGCGGGGATCGCGGGGGTGGCCATCGGGCTCTATGCCAAGGTCACGTCTGAGATGGGGGCCGACTATATCGTGCAATCCTTCATGACTGTGGTCGTGGGGGGCGTCGGTAATGTCTGGGGCACGCTTGCGGGCGCGTCGCTGATCGGCTTCCTGCAAAAGGGGATCGAATGGTTCAACCCGTCCAATACCCTCGCAGCACAGACGTATATGGTGCTGTTCATCATCCTGTTCATTCAATTCCGTCCCAAGGGCATCGTTGCCCAAAAGGGTCGGGCAGCGGCGGATTGATCCATGCGTAAAACATTCCTTTCACAAAACCCCTCTGTCATGTGGTTCATCGCCTTTCTGGGGCTATTCACTTTGGCTGTCGCAATCGGGTCAGAGGCAACAGGCACCGGCCTTATCTCTACCTCGATGGTCAAGACCTTGGGTAAGACGCTGTGCCTGTGTCTCATCGCCATCGCAATGGATGTGGTCTGGGGGTATTGCGGTATCCTAAGCCTTGGGCACTTTGCCTTCTTCGGCATCGGCGGCTACGCCATCGGCATGTGGCTGATGTATGCGCGGACCGAAGGCATCGTTATGACCAGTCTCGAAGGCCACGTTATCCCGCCCACGCCGCAAGAGGTGCAGGACGCCATCGGCAATCAGATTTTCGGCGTCGTTGGTAGCTCTGACTTTCCGTGGCTCTGGGCGTTCTCGGACAGTCTGTTTCTGCAACTGCTGATGGTGGTGATCGTGCCGGGGCTTCTGGCACTGGTTTTTGGCTGGCTGGCGTTCCGGAGCCGTGTGACGGGCGTTTACTTGTCGATCCTGACGCAGGCGATGACGTTGGCCCTGTCACTGTGGCTGTTCCAGAACGACAGTGGCTTGCGCGGTAACAACGGGCTGTCAGGGTTGCAGAATATTCCGGGGTACGAAGACACTTCGCAGGCGACCACAAGCCTTGTGTTCTTTATGGGGTCAGCGCTGGCGCTGGCGCTTGGGTATATCCTCTTTGCTTGGGTGGTGTCGGGCAAGATGGGCAGCGTGGTGCAAGGCATCCGCGACAACGAGGCCCGCGTCCGCTTTCTTGGCTACCGGGTGGAACGCTACAAGCTGTTCATCTTTACCCTCACCGCCGTGATCGCGGGTATCGCCGGGGCGCTATATTACCCGCAGGCCGGTATCATCAATCCGGCCGAGATCGCGCCGATTGCGTCGATCTATCTGGCGGTCTGGGTCGCGATTGGCGGGCGCGGGCGGCTTTACGGCGCGGTGATCGGGGCGGCGTTTGTGTCATTGCTTTCCAGCTGGTTCACGGGCGGCGGCGCACCTGCCATTAACCTCGGGTTCTATACGATCCTATGGACTGACTGGTGGCTGGTTCTGCTTGGCGTATCCTTTGTTTGCGTCACCTTGTTCTTCCCCAAGGGGATCGGCGGCCTGTTTGATTATCTGGTGAGGAAACCGTCATGAACGATACCCTGTTAGAAGTCTCTGGCGTGTCAAAATCCTTTGACGGGTTCAAAGCGATCAACAACTTGTCGATCCAGATCGCAGAGCCCGAACTGCGTGCCGTGATCGGGCCCAACGGGGCGGGCAAGACCACC
Organism: Sulfitobacter litoralis; assembly: GCF_900103185.1. Classification (GTDB taxonomy): domain Bacteria; phylum Pseudomonadota; class Alphaproteobacteria; order Rhodobacterales; family Rhodobacteraceae; genus Sulfitobacter; species Sulfitobacter litoralis. The sequence goes on along the minus strand of NZ_FNJD01000027.1, from coordinate 24,657 downwards.
TTTATGGACATCATCACGGGCAAGACACGCCCCGACAGTGGCCATGTCGTCTGGGGGGAGCGGAATATATCGCTGCTTGGCATGTCAGAGGCGGATATCGCGAACGAAGGAGTGGGGCGCAAGTTTCAGAAACCCACCGTGTTCGAGGCGCAGACCGTGCGGCAGAACCTTGCCATGGCGCTGAAGAACCCGCGCGGGCCGCTGGCAGTGTTGCTGCACCGCAAGACCCCGTCCAACGCTGCGCGGATCGAAGGCATCGCGGCAGAGATCGGCCTGACCGAAAGTTTGACCCGCATCGCCGGAGAGTTGAGCCACGGCCAGAAACAATGGCTGGAGATCGGCATGTTGCTGGCACAGGAGCCGCGTCTGCTGTTGGTTGATGAACCCGCCGCCGGCATGACGGTAGAGGAACGCGAAAAGACCACCGACATTCTGAAACGTGCCGCCAAGACCCGCGCCGTGGTGGTGGTGGAACATGACATGGAATTCGTGCGCAGGCTCGACTGCAAGGTCACGGTGCTGCACGAAGGATCGGTGCTGGCCGAAGGCAGTTTGGACCACGTGACATCCAACCCGAAAGTGATCGAAGTTTATCTGGGGCGTGGCCATGCTTGAAGTTGAAAATCTGGACCTGCACTATGGTCAAAGCCGCATTCTTTACGAGGTGTCCTTTCAGGCCCCCAAGGGGCAGATCACAACCTTGATCGGCAATAACGGGGTGGGGAAGACCTCCACCCTCAAGGCGATTGCAGGCCGGCATCCGGCGTCGGCGGGGACGATTACGGTTGATGGAACCCCTGTACGTTTGACCACAGCCTTTCAGGCGGCGAATGCGGGCATTGCTTATGTGCCGCAGGGGCGCGAGGTTTTCCCGATGATGACGGTTGAAGAGAACCTTGAGACGGGGTTTGCCTGCCTACCCAAGGCCGAGCATCACATTCCCGACCATATCTACGACCTGTTCCCCGTCCTGCGTGACATGAAAGCGCGGCGCGGGGGCGATCTGTCGGGCGGGCAGCAGCAACAGCTTGCCATCGCGCGGGCGCTGATCACACGGCCGCGGGTTTTGTTGCTGGACGAACCGACCGAAGGCATCCAGCCCAATGTGATCCAGCAGATCGGAGACGCTCTACGGTTGTTGCGCAGCCTAGGCGAGATGGCGATTGTGCTGGTCGAACAGAACGCCGATTTTGCCTATGCGCTGGGCGATAGCTTTATCGTGGTCGAAGGCGGGCGCAACGGTACGCGCAAGCTAAAGGCAGATTATACCAAGGACATGCTGATTGCTGATCTGGCGCTTTAGCCCGCGCACTTAAGCCACCATTGCGACGTCGGGATCTTCATCGGTAGAGGGACAGGTGAACCAGAACACGGTTTCCTCGCCTGGGACGCTATCAAACCCGATTTCGCCGCCCATTGCCTCGACCAGATGGCGCGAGATATTGAGCCCCAGACCGGTCCCGCCACGTTGCCGCGTGTTAGAGGCCTCGGCCTGCGAGAAGGGTTGGAAAATACGCTCGCGGAATTCATCCGAGATACCGTTGCCTTGATTGGTGACAGAGATTCTCGTCATGTCGCCCATCGGGGTGGCGGTCACGGTTACGGCAGTATCTGGATAGGCGAATTTACATGCGTTCGACAGCAGGTTTGTCAGCACCTGCATGATGCGGTTCTTGTCTGTCAGCACATGGTGGTCGGGTGCGGGAGGCGCGACGGCGATCTCGACCTTCCATTCGGTGGCATAGGGTTCGACCTGCTCGGCTGCCAGTGCGACAATATCACCAAGCTTTTCGGGTCTGGAGGCAACGCTCATGCTGCCCGCGTTAATCTTTTCCATATCCAGAATGTCGTTTACCAGCGCGACCAGACGGTCGCAGTTGGCCGAGGCGATCTGGACCAGACGAACGGCACTTGCGTTCGTGTTGTCCTTGGTTTGCGCCTCAAGCAGGCCCAATGCGCCCTTGATAGAGGTCAGCGGCGTGCGCAGTTCGTGGCTGACGGTGGCGACAAAGTCGTGCTTCATCTGCTCGAGCTTGTAGGTTTCGGTTATATCGATCTGGATACCCAGCATCCGCAGTGCGGTCCCGTCCTTGGCTCTTTCCACCACCACGGCGTCAGATTTGATCCAGCGCCAGTTGTCGCGACCGACCCGAACGCGAAAGCGGGCCTCGGCGCGGTCGGTCATACCGTTGATGCAGGCCATTTCGCTCTTTTCGACAATTGCGATGTCGTCGGGGTGTATATGCTGCATCTTGCTGGCATAGGGGTTCGGGCGATTGGGGTCAGCAGGGCACTGCATGATCTCGCGCCATGTGTCTGATACCACCGACGTGTCGTTTTCCAGGTCCATATCGAAAACGCCGATATGCGCACTGCTCAGCGCAAGGCTCCAGCGTTGTTCGGTTTCCGCGATCTTGTGTGCACGGCGCTGGCTGTCGGTGATATCACGCAGCATCAGCGTAATGCGGGTTTCCCGGTCTGCAGTAAGCCAGGTGTTTTTCTCGACCTCCAACGTGCGCGGTTCGTTGGTGCCGGGCAGGGGCGGCACGACGATCTTGGTGCCCCCGTCAGCGCGATAAATGTCAACCTGGGGCAGATGGTCTTGAATGAAATCGCCGGTGGCATCCTTGGTAAGGCCTGCGGCGTTCAAGTGTCGGCGGGCGGCATTGTTGAGATGCAGGATCTCTCCCGATTGCCGCACCGAAATTATGGGAAGCATTGCGTTCTCAAGGATCGAGCGTTTTTCCTGATGCTGCGTCTCAAGTTCGCGGGTTTTGTCGGCAACGGTCTGGCTGATCGTCAGATTGCGTTTCAGGATCACCGACTGGATCACGAGGATCAGCGTGGTAATGACCAGTGAAAGCCCTAGCACAATCCACTTGGCCCTGTTGGGTTGCGCCGCTTCGAAGGTCGGCGTGCTGCCCCAACTAAAGGTCATGCGCTGGCCATAGCCATAGTGATCGCGCTTGTAAGAAAACTGGGGAACGTGATCTGGATAGGCGCTTGTTGTTCCGGGCTGAAAGGCCGTGCTGTCGGATCGATAGAAAGACACCTCTAGGTTAATAAGGTCCTTTTGAGACGGGAATAAATCGCGAAATATTTCCGGGACATCCAACATTGCAAAAGCAAACCCAAAGAATGATCCCTCACGATCGGGCGTGCTTTCGCCCGACGCAAGAGGCAGGAAAATGGGCTTGATCAGCAATGAGTGCCATTTGCCGCCATGCTCCATAGGTAAGCTGGACAGGGTTTGGTTGCTATCGCGTGCTGCTATTGCAGTGGCCAGAAAATCGGGATGATCTGAAAAAATGTTTCCCAACATGCCATCAAAAGCATTCAAGGGTGCCATATGACGCACTGTAAAATCTGTGCGGCTTGAATCCGCTTCCAAGTTATCGGGCATGGCAAAACCAATGCCATCAAGCACATAGGAACCGTCGGCGACATGGACAGATGCAGCATAGGTCAACATATCCTGCGCCGTCACCTCGTCAGAGGCCGCAATAAACCCCCCAACCCCGTCCAGCGTTCTGCCGTATTCTTCTGCGCGCTGTCCCATGGCGGCTAGTCCTTGGTCCACCAATGCATGGAACCGGTCTTGTGCCTGAACGTGCACGGTATTGCGCGCGACGAAAAAGAACAGGAACGATAAGCCGAGGCAGACGCAGAGGGTGATCAGCTGAAAGTGTGCGAGCTTACGCGGAATTATCATCTTTGCCCTGTCATCAAGAAGAGCGTCGTGGGTCGGGCGCTCTGGGTCGTTAAAGCTATCTGTGGTACGTATTGGGTGGGGAAACTGGCGGAATTATGGCGCTGTTGCGTATTTCACACAAGGCTTGCGCAGCGTTGGACGTAATTTGGGCGCATTTCCCAGAGGTAGTTCGGAACCCGCGGGGGTGACGCGTTGTTTGTTCCTGAAATGTGATTAAAAAGCCACATAGGTTCTGCGCGACGAACCGTTTAGGCTAAGTCGCGAACAATAAAGGATCGCCCCCTATGGAAGAAGTCGATGCAAACCCCGGCCTGATTTTTGATAAACTTGATGGGTGGCTGGACGGCTTCTTTAGATTGCTCCCAAATATCGGTGTCGCACTGGTGGTGGCGGTCGTCTTTTGGTTCTTGGGAATGGGCATCGGTGCGTTGATCCGCAAGACGGCAGGTCGGCGCGGGCGTGATAATCTTGGGAACGTTGGTGGCTCGCTGATGCGGTGGGCGGTGACAATTATCGGCTTTATGCTGGCCGTCACCATCATCGCGCCAACGGTCACTCCGGGGGATCTGATTGCCGGGCTCGGCGTCAGCTCGGTTGCGATAGGGTTCGCGTTCAAGGATATCTTGCAAAACATGCTCGCCGGTATTCTGATCCTGCTGCGTCAACCGTTCGAGGTTGGCGATCAGATCGTGTCGGGGGGCCATGAGGGCACTGTCGAAAAGATCGAAACCCGTGCCACGATGATCAAAACCTATGATGGTCGTCGCGTCGTAATTCCCAACTCGGACATCTATACCGACAGTGTGGTGGTCAACACGGCCTTTGACACGCGGCGGTCTGAATATGACATTGGTGTCGGCTGCAATGATGACTGGGATACGGCTCGCAAGGTCATGCAAGACGCCTGCGCTGGCGTTGAGGGCGTGGAAGCAGACCCTGCACCCGAAACAATTCCCGTCGAGCTGGGGGATTCAGCGAATATCATCCGTCTACGCTGGTGGACCAAATCTGACCGCGCGTCGCAAATCCATACGTTCGGGGCCGTGCTGCAGGCGGTCTACAAGTCGCTGGATCAAAAGGGGATCGACATGCCGTATCCGACCCAGGTGCATCTGTTCCACGACCAGACAGAAGAAACCGACGGCAACCGCCGTGCTCAGCGCGAAGGGTGGCCCGCGGGCGAGGGCGATGTGCCAAAATCGCGTGCCCAGAAACGCGACGAACAAAAGCCACAAGACCGTTCCAGCAACGCCTAGAGACCCCATCAGAGGAGGAACTACATGTTTTTCGACAACACTGTGCTCGACGTTCTGGCGCGCGGCTTTGTCCTAAGCGGTGTGGCGTTGTTCTGGATCATCTTGATGGTGCGGATCGTCGGGCTGAATTCATTCTCCAAAATGACCAATTTCGACTTTGTGACGACAATCGCCTTCGGCTCTTTGTTGGCGGGGGCGGCGCAGGCATCGGATTGGAAGGCGTTCTTCCAGACGTTGGTCGCGACGGCGTGCCTGTTTCTGTTCCAGTTTACTTTATCGTATTTTCGGCGGCGCTCCTCGACGGTGCTTCATACCATTCAGAATGCGCCGGTATATCTGATGAAGGACGGTAAAATCTGCGAAGAAGCCATGCGGGTAAAGCGTGTGTCGCGTAGCGACTTGATGGAGAAACTGCGCGAATCCAACGTCTCGCGATTAAGCGATGTACGTGCAGCGGTGTTTGAGACGACGGGCGAGGTTTCTGTCCTGTGTGGGGACGAGATAGATGACGCCATGCTGGAGTTTGTTAAAGACGTATAAGTCACATACCTGACTGTTTTAGTCGCTTGTAGTGGCGGTTGTTTTGCGCGATCTATGGGCCATGCCTATTACCTTGTCAGACTTCGAACAATCCGCCCATACGACCCTTGCCAATGACGTGTTTGCCTACCTCGAAGGCGGCGCGGAGGCAGAGCTGTCGCTAAATCAGAACCGTGCCGCCTTTGGCCGGATTGGCTTGCTGCCGAAGTTGCTGGGCGATTGCGGCGGCGGGCATACGCGCGTCACGATACTGGGGAAACCTGCCGCGCATCCTATCATGGTCGCACCCATGGCGTTTCAGCGGCTTTTCCATGCGCAGGGCGAAAATGCGACCGCGCTGGCTTGTGCGGCGCAAGAGGCGGTGATGGTGCTGAGCTGCCAGACCAGCACAGCGCCCGAAGAGATCGCAGCCATTCCCGGACGGCGCTGGTTTCAACTTTATATGCAAGCCGATCATGACAGCACGATGTCTCTGGTCACCCGCGCCGTTGCCTGCGGAGCGGAGGCACTGGTGGTCACGCTGGACGCGCCGATTAATGGCCTGCGAGACCGCGAAGTCGCGGCCGGTTTCGCCCTGCCGGACGGGGTGCGCCCCGTGATGCTGGATCCTCTGCCGCAACCGCGTCGACCTCAGTTGCAGGACGGGCAAAGCGTGGTGTTCGACGGCATGATGGTCTTTGCGCCCACGTGGAAGGATTTGACACGACTGATCGCGGACAGCCCCGTTCCGGTAATCATCAAGGGGTGCCTGCGCCCCGAGGATGCCCGCCGGTTTGTCGATGCCGGTGTTGCGGGGATCATCGTGTCGAACCACGGGGGGAGGGTGCTGGATACCGTGCCCGCACCGGTGACGCAGCTGGCCGCCGTGGTGCAAGCGTTGGGGCCGGAAGTGCCGGTCTATCTAGACGGCGGCATCCGGCGCGGGAGCGATGTGTTCAAAGCACTGGCGCTTGGGGCCGAAGCGGTGCTGGTCGGCCGCCCCGTGATGCATGGGTTGATCGTCGACGGGGCGCGGGGGGCCAGTCAGGTGCTGCGGCGTCTGCGTGACGAGCTAGAGGTGACGATGGCACTTTGTGGCTGCGCGACGGTTGCAGGCATTACCCCCGACATGCTCGCCCCGTTCGAAGAGTCGCGCCCCTAGCGGAAGCGGTAGCTGATCGGGATCGCCAGATTGAACGGACCACCCCCCATCGCCGATGGCGGACGGGGCAGGGTTTCAAGGCGGTCAAAGATGTTCAACGCGGCTTGATCCAGTACGGGCCAGCCCGATGACTTCGACACCTCGCGCGCTTTGATCTGACCGTATTGATCCAGCGTGAACGCTACCGTCGTTGTGCCCTCGGCTCGGGCGTCGCGGGCGCGGCGGGGGTAATCCTTGGCGGCGTTCAGTGCCAGTACTAGCGATTTTTGCCACTCGGTGATCTCTGCCCGCTCTGCGTCTGTCAGACCCTGTTCCTTGGCCGCGCTTTGGTCCTGTTCGTCCTGACCCGCGCTTGCCTTGGGGGCGGCAGCCGTGCTTTGCGCGGCGTTTTCGTTTTCGGTCTCTTCCTGCAACTCGGTCGGCGTTTCGGTCGCTTCCTTGTCCGTGTCGACTTCTTGATCGGGGTTGGCGATCTTGAATTGCAGTTCTGGGTCGTCCGGCGTGTGCGGTATCTGTGCGAGCAGCGGATCGTTGGATGCTTTGGCTTCTTCGCGCTCGGCAGGGCTTTCCAATGTGGCTTGGCTATCCTCGGCGGGCGGGCCATCGGGCAGGTCCGTTTCGGGCGCGGCCATGATCATCTCGACCTCGGCCAGATCAATCAGCTCGCGGCCCTGAATGCCCGCTTCTTCCGGCGGCTCATAGGCAGAGGCCTGCGTCAGCCACAGTGCGACCAGCGCACCGTGTAGGCCGATGCTCAGCCCCGCACCCAGCATCAAACCGGCTCCGTATTTCGGGGCGTAGGCAAAGCTCATTCGGGTGCGTCCTGCAAAGCGGCGGCAGGCGGAGACGTGGCAAGGTCGCCAGCCGCAGCGGGCGCGGGACCGCCCTCCTCCTCAAGCCCGACCAGCCCGATCTTCAGATAGCCTTCGCTGCGCATGCGGTTCATCACCGCCATCACTTCGCCATAAGGGACAGAGCGATCAGCATTGATATAGATGCGCGTGCCCAGATCCAGACGGGTCAGGATACCAAGACGCATGTTGAGATCACCCAAGGATACATCCTCTTCGCCGACACTGAGGCTCAGGTCCTGATGAATGGTAACAAAGACCGGATCATCGGGGCGCGGCGTGGGGGTGCCGGTGGCGACCGGCAGTTCCACGTTGACGTCCACGGTGGACAGCGGGGCCGCCACCATAAAAATGATCAGCAGCACCAGCATCACGTCGATGAACGGGGTGATGTTGATATCTGCGTTCGGGGCTAGGTCATCGCCGCCATCTGAAAGTCGCACGCCCATGGGGGTTACTCCGCTGCCAGTTTGGTGGCGATATCAGCGGTGGTGTGGGGCACGTCGGTGATACGCTCGGCGCGGTCCAGATCGCGCGACAAGCAGCGTTCCACCAGCGCCGCGGCATCCCCCACACGCGCGCGGTAGCCGGTGACGACGCGGGTGATGTGGTTATAAAGCAGCACGGCAGGGATCGCGGCGACCAGACCGATGGCGGTGGCCAGTAGCGCTTCGGCGATACCGGGGGCCACAACTGTCAGGCTGGTGCTGCCGCTTTCCGCGATGCCGATAAAGCTGTTCATGATGCCCCAGACCGTGCCGAAAAGCCCGATGAACGGCGCTGTCGACCCGATGGAGCCGAGGACCATCGCGCCCGACTGCATCGAGCGCGCGGCCCCCGCCTCGATCCGCGAAAGCTCGGATGCGACGCGTTCCTTGATGCCCGCCTTGTTCAACCCGTCCGAGATGTCGATCTCAGCCAAAGCGGCGCGGATCATGGCGCGCATGGGGCCGGAAAAGGATTTCGCCTGCGCGCCTTTGACGGCACCTGCTTTGGCAAGCTTGCGGTAAGACCGGCGCAGCCGCGCATTGGCCCAGCTGACCTGCAGGATTTTGCCCGCCCATACGGCCCAGCCCAGAACCGAGGCGATGGCCAGCCCGAACATCACCGCCTTCACGACGATATCGGCCCCCATGAACATCGCCAGCGGTGAATGGCCGCCCTGCTGCGCAGCAATGCGCATGGGGTCGGATAGGGTAGGCCCGATCCATTCATCGACCCATGTGATCAGCGCGATGTTGACCGACGCGGTGTCGGCTGCGGCCAGTTGCGGCGTCGCGATAAGGACAGCCGCCAGAAGGATACTCGGAAATTTCATGTTAGGTCTCTGCCCATTGCCGGATGAGATTGTGATAGATGCCGGTCAGGCGCACAGCGGTCGGGTCGTTCAGACCCGCGCTGGCCGACAGCTCTTGGATGGATTGATCCAGATCGAAAAGGATCTCGCGCTGGCCGCCGTCGCGGATCATCGACTGCACCCAGAAGAACGATGCAACACGCGCACCACGGGTGACAGGCGTGACCTGATGCAGCGAGGTCGACGGGTAGAGCACACAGTGCCCCGCAGGCAGCTTGACCGATTGGGTGCCGTAATTGTCTTCGATGACCAGCTCGCCACCGTCATAGTCTTCGGGATCATTCAGGAACAGCGTGCACGACAGATCGGTCCGCAGGCGCTGGCCGGTTTGCGGGTTCACGCGGATGGCATTGTCGACATGCACGCCAAAGGTCTCTGCCTCTTCGTAACGGTTGAACATCGGGGGCAGGACATGCAGCGGGAGGGCGGCGGAAACCCACGTGGGGTTGCCCATCAACCGCTGGAGCACCAGCGTCTGCAGATCAGGCAGGACGGGGCTGTCGAGGGGAATTTGCTGGTTGCGTTTGGTTTGCGCCGACTGCGCACCGGCGGTGTTGCAACCATCATCCCATTGGGCCGTTTCAATGACAGATCTAATGTGGGCAACTTCCTGCGGTGACAGGATATTTTCGACGCAGAGCAACATGGTGTATCCTTTCGAGGGGATCGGCTGGCGGCGCGGGTCTGCGCCGCCAGCCTTGGTGTGTGGTTTAGAACTTCATGCTGACAGAGATGGACGCAGAGCGACCCGGTGCCACATAGACGAACGGCGTGCCGGAGCGGTACAGCGCGTCATAGTAGGTTTCGTCCAGCACGTTATCGATGCGGAAGTTGACCGAGGCATCATCCGTGATGTGGTAATCCGCCATCAGGTCAAAGCGCCAGTAGCTCGGCAGCTCGTTGCCGTTGGTGGCCGCGAATGCGCCGCCCTGAACGCTGCCGCGCCATGTGGCTTGACCGCCAAAGCTCCACTGGTCGTTATAGTCGTAACGGGCCAGTACGTTGAACTGCTCGTGCGCGATATTCGCGAACTCTTCGCCAACGTTGTCGGGGTTGCTGCTTTTCAGCACTTCGCTGTCCATCAGGGTCGCACCGCCGAAGAGGCTCAGCTTTTCGGTGATGTTGCCGCCAAAGCCCAGTTCGATCCCGCGGACGCGGTATTCACCGGTCGCGGTGGTCACAACAGGGGAGCCGCGGCCGCCTGTGCTTTCACGGGCGTTGTCCTTGGTGGTCTGGAACAGCGCAGCGGTGGCGGTCAGGTTGCCGAACTGCCATTTCGTGCCCAGTTCGATCGCGGTGTTTTCTTCGGGCTCAAGCAGAAGGTTCGAGGAATCGATCCCGTTATAGCTACCGCCACCTGCGTCCAGTTCATCCCCGACAGGGTTGGAGGAGGTGGCATAGGACAGGTAGACCGACCCGTTCTCACGTGGCTTCCAGACAACACCGGCGTTCCAGTTGAACAAGGTGTCATCGCGCGACAGCGTTTCAGCACCGGCTTGGGTGCTGGTCCGGCTGACGCTGTAATCATCCAGACGGGCACCAAGGTTCAGCTGCCACTTCGGGTTAAAGGTGATCGTGTCGTTCAGGTACAGCGACCGTGTGGTGACATCGGTCAGCGTCGCATCTGCGCTGCGCACCGGTGTCGCTGTGGAACAGCCGCTGGTGTCGGGGTTGTAGATCGCGACGGAGCACCCTTCAAGACGGTCTTCGGCTGTGCCGCCACCCACTTCGGAGGACAGCCCGACATAGCCACGCTGGCTGATCTCTTCACGCGAAAGCGCGAAGCCCGCGATCATGTCATGGCGCGCCGAGCCGGTGTTGAAACCAAAGGAAAGCTCGCTGGTGTTCGACGCCACTTCGTTGACCTGATACCGGCTTTTAGGAGAGGCGGTCAGCGTCCAGTTCTGCGGATCGGCATCCGAGGTGTCAGGGCGCTCAGGCGCCGACACGATATAGTCGTTCTCGGTCCGGCTCAGACGCGATCGGTTGGTGAAGGTCATGCCCGGTGTGATTTCAAAGGTCGCGCCGAATGTGGCGACGCTTTGTGTCGCATCGTGGAAGTCGCGGTCGGGGTTGCCGTAGAAGGTGTCGCGGTCCAGCGTCGGACGGCCTGCAGCGGATTCGGTGAAGGGCACGTTGTTGGTGCCATCCCATGGAACGCCCCAGTCGGGCATCTGCTTCATCTGCAGCTGGTAGGCTTCGAAATCCAGTGTCAGACGGTCGGTCGCTTCGTATTCGGCAGCGATGGACAGACCCAGACGGTCGTCTTTGCTACCGTCGCGGCCGGCAACGTCACTGACTTGGGCGACGGCACCGATGCGGGTCTTGAAGCGGTCGTTCCAGACCTTGTTCCAGTCGACTTCCTGACGCGCCAGATCGGCGGTGCCAAAGGTCGTGGTGGTTTTGACAAAGTCCGTGTCCTGCGCCTTTTTGGTCACCAGATTGACCGCGCCGCCGGTGGTCGAGCGCCCACCGATGGAGCCGGACGGGCCTTTGGTGATCTCGACCTGTTCGGCCATGAATGTTTCGCGCACGGCGACACCGGAATCACGCACGCCGTCGATGAAGACGTCGTTAGAGGACCGGAAGCCGCGGATGAACAGAACGTCGCCGAATGCGTTGCCGCCTTCGCCGGTGCCCAATGTGATGCCGGGGGTGGTACGGGCGAGTTCACGCACCGATGTCGCGTTCTTGTCGCGCAGCACTTCCTGGGTGACTGCGGTGACGGTGCGCGGTGTATCCACCAGCGGTTGCGTCAGCAGCGAGTTGCCCGATTGAACGGCCTGATATCCGGCTTCGGGGTTGGCGTAGGGCGACAAGCCATTCTCGCCAGCGACGGGCGCGGCGGGGGCGGCTGCAACGGGGGCCTCGGCCACGACAGGTGCAGGGGCGGGTGCCGGTGTCGCGCGGGGGGCAGGGGCCGCCGCGGCGCGTTTCTTGGCGGGTTGTGGCTTGGGCTTGGCAGCCTGCGGCTCTGAGGTTTCAACCTCGATCCCGGGAAGCAGCAGCGGCTCGTCGCTGGATTGCGCATAAAGTGCTGCAGGAGACGTTGCGCCGATGGCGGCGGCCGTCATCATGCCGATGCTGCGGCTGGCCGTATGGCCCCGCAAGCTGTGGGGTGTTTTCATCTGTGTCATATCGCCCTCGTCATTGCCCATTCGGGCTGCTTTTAGGGGGCTGGTCACGACGATTGGCTACCTGTTATGGGGCGGGGTACTAAAGCCGATTAAAACAATCAAGTATTAAAGTTCAGTCGCCTTATGAAATTTTTTATGGGTTGCCGCCCTGCACGTTTTGCGGCGAAAGGCGCAGGCCTGCGTTGATCAATGCAGCGTTCGTGCTGCTTCACTCCGGGCGATGTCGCGTGGCGCACTCAGGTGCATCCGCTTGAGCGCGAGGCCAAAATCAGCCGCAAGCGATGCCACCAGCGGGGCCATATCCGCGCGTACCAGCAGGGTTGCGATCAGCATTGCATCTTCGCGCTGGCCCTCGGTGGCTGTGGCGATGAAATGCGCAAAGCAGGATTCATCAGCGCCAAGACATTTGCATGTCACAGAGTGGCGCATCAAAGGACGGCGACCGAACCGCGCACAAAGCGAGCAGAGCTGTTCAAACGTGGCGCGCGCCTTGGACCCGCTGGTGTTACCCAGAACGCTGGCCAGATCGCTGCCGACTTTTTCCTGCGCATCGGGCCCGTCACACCACATCCGCAAATAGATAACCGACGCCGCCTGAAGGCTGTCTAGCTCTGTGATAAACCCTACCGGCGCACCGCCGGGGTGCTGATGTGCATCCCTCATTTGGTCAGAATCAACTTGCCAGCACGCGTGATCCGCAACGTGTAGGTCTGGGTATCCAGCACGATTTGCGCCAGATCTCCGCCTTCGGTCAGGTCGCGGGCGGAATAGGTCGGAAGCGCGTTCATCGGGGTCTGGGTCTTTGGGGGGGCGTGAAAGGTCATAGGGCTGCTCTCTCGGTTGGCGTGAATAGGGGGGGCGGCACGCGGCGCGCAAAATCAGGCGGTCTGCTGGCGCAGACCTGACGGATCACGGCAATATGCGTTTTGGGAATTGGGATCATCATGGGACTCCTCACATCAAATGTGTCGGGCGTCCCCGTGATCGCGCGCGGGGTGGCTAGACATTGTCCTAAATCTGATCGAATTAATAGGGTATGTCAATCCGACAGTTTTAGTCGGAATATAGAGGACGGAGGAGTGCCAGTGATATTGTCCCGAAGCGGGGCACAAAAATACCCCCCGCAGCGCAGGGCCACGGGGGGTATTGATATTGTCGGCGCTCAGATAATGAACGCATCAGGTTCAGGTGTTAATGCGACTTCATCTCGTCGCGCAGGCCACGAATGATGGCATAGCACAAGAACAGCAGAACCACGGTAAACGGCAAACCGGTCGAGATAACCATCGACTGCAACGATTTGAGCCCGCCTGCCGAAAGCAGCAGTACGATCGCGACCGCACCTTCGAAGATGCACCAGAACACACGCTGTGGCACGGGCGCATCGACTTTGCCGCCTGCCGTGATCGTGTCGATCACCAGCGAGCCGGAGTCCGACGAGGTCACAAAGAACACGATGACCAGCACAATGCCGATCAGCGATGTGATCCCGGCGAGGGGTAGCGCATCCAGCATCGCGAACAACTGGCGCGGCAGCTCTGCTTCTTGTGCGGCGGTGTAACCGTCGCTGATCACCTGGTCGATTGCCATGCCACCAAAGACGCTCATCCACAGGACGCAGACCACGCTTGGGATCAGCAGCACGCAGGTCAGGAACTCGCGCACCGAACGGCCACGGCTGACGCGGGCGATAAACATCCCCACGAAAGGCGACCAGCTGATCCACCATGCCCAGTAAAATGACGTCCAGCCTTGCATGAAGTTCACGTCTTCGCGGCCAACCGGGTTGGACAGGGCAGGCAGGTATTCACCATAGGCCAGCAGGGACGATCCAAAGGTTGACAGGATCGCCCATGTCGGACCCACCAGAAGCACAAACACCAGCAACAGGAACGCCAGACCCATGTTGATCTCGGACAGGATTTTAACACCACCGTCCAAACCGCGCAGCACTGAGACTGTCGCAATCGCGGTGATACCGGTAATCAACAGAACCTGAGCTGTCGGGCCGACTGGCAGGCCAAAGAGCTCGTTCAGACCCGCGTTGGCTTGTGTTGCACCGAGACCCAGCGACGTCGCCAAGCCAAAGAGCGTGGCAAACACCGCTAGAATGTCGATCAGGTGACCCGGCCAGCCCCAAACACGTTCGCCCAGGATCGGGTAAAACGCAGAGCGGATGGTCAGAGGAAGACCCTTGTTATAGCTGAACAGCGCCAGCGCCAGCCCGACAACGGCATAGATCGCCCAAGGGTGCAGACCCCAGTGGTAGATCGTGGCCGCCATACCCAGACGCACCGCTTCGGCTTGATCGCCCGCGGCCGCGCCCAAAGGTGCCCAATCGGTGCGCAGGCCGTCTTCGCCAACAGCAGTGCCGCCCATGGAGCTTGAGAAATGCGACAGCGGTTCAGAGACGCCATAGAACATCAGACCGATGCCCATGCCGGCCGCGAACAGCATCGAGAACCACCCAAGGTACGTATAGTCGGGGGTCGCATCCGCACCGCCAAGACGCACACGACCCAAAGGCGTGACGATCAGCATCAGGCAGAAAATTACAAACACGTTGCCGGCAGAGATAAAGAACCAGTCAAAGCCCTTTGTCACTGACGAAAACAGCCAAGTGAACAATGCGCCCGAGTGTTCGGGCAGGGCGAGCGTGTAGAAAACAAAGGCGATGATGAACACGCCCGAGATCGCAAAGACCGGGTTGTGAATGTCAAAGCCGAAGGGCCCGACGCTGCCTTCTTTGTTGTCTTGGCCAATTTCGTAATCGGTGTCGATTACGGCAGCGGCCCCGTCGGGTGTCGGGATACCCGGCGACGTTTCATCCGTCATGAGATGCACTCCATTCTAAAGTATATGCGACCGAACATAGCGCAACTCCGACAAAACGGCCACCGTGACGGGTCGGATTAAGCAATGAATATCGTGGTTTAGATCCTGAATGCGGGGTTGACGCCCATTGGTGGGGCATCGGCTATACGTTTTTACCCCGATTTACCGCGAATCCCCTGTGCCGATGCTTAGGCGCTTGCGGCAGATGCTTTGACCTATCGCGCCGCTAAGTTCCGTCTGAACGAAGGGGGCAACCGCACGGCGGCATAGCTCTCTATCCCAAAAGATACTGCCCCCTATCCGTCGATGCCCCCGACCCCCCTGCTTGCGCAAATGAAAGCGCAGCCGTCAGCGGTCACGATAGGTCCATGACGATTTTTTATCTTGGGGGAAGACATGAAAGTTACACACACACTGCCAATTCTTGCCACGGCCGCACTGATGGCCGCCACCGCTGCCAGCGCTGATAGTTTCAGCCTCTCGGGCACCCGGTCAGCCATGCAAAGCGATATTTCGTTCAACGTTATGCAATCCGCCGGACAGGGGCAGATCAAACTGCGTCCCAAGGTCCAGCCCAAGGTGCAGGCCCGCACGACTACCATCAGCAGCCGCAGCCGGTCCTTTCAGGCGTTCAGTGGTATCAGCACGGCGGCTGACCTCAAAAGCCTCATTGCTTGGGCCGAGGCCGGCCCTAAAGGGTACGACGCCGTGCAATACGGGGCCAAGCGCCTGCCGCCGCAGCGCCCGACACAGATGACCATCGGCGAAATCTATCGCTGGATTGACCGCACACCCGGACAGCAACACGCCATTGGGCGGTATCAGTTCATACCAGCCACCTTGCGCAGCCTTGTGCGTCAGGCAGGGCTTAGCAAAAACGACCGCTTTACGCCAAAGCTGCAGGACGGGCTGGCAGATATTCTCTTGGCCGATGCGGGTTTTGTCTCGTTTAAGAAGGGCGAGATCAGCCGTCACCGGTTCATGGAGAACCTTGCGCGCATCTGGGCCGGGTTTCCCACGGCGAGCGGGCGGTCCTATTATCACGGCTATGCCGGCAACAAGGCAGTCATTTCGTGGAACGAGTTCGACGCCGTCATGAGAAAGATTTTCGCGACCAAACGCGGCTGATCCCGCGATAGGGCTTGTTCCGGGCGGATCGCCGTGGCCCAATAGGGCGGTCTGGTGTCCGCATGGCGGAAGAATCGGGAAGCGGGTGAAAGTCCCGCACGTGCCCAACGCTGTAATGGGGATGGTTTGCGCCTAGGCCACTGGAGATATCCGGGAAGGCGCGTGAACCAGAATACCCTAAGTCAGAAGACCGGCCAGACAGTACAGCTTGCACCGCATGGACAGCGGGACAGGCGCTGAAATGTATTGTTGGGGAATGAACAATGCCGATACCGTCCGCGCTGGCACCCGCCGCGCCTTTCTCAGATGCTGAACGTGATGCCGTGTACAAGGCGATCTTTACCCGCCGTGATGTGCGCGACCAGTTTTTGCCTGACCCCGTTGCAGATGATGTCTTGTACCGGATTTTGACCGCCGCGCATCACGCGCCTTCGGTCGGCCTGTCACAACCGTGGAATTTCATCGTGATCCGCGACCAGCAGGCGCGCGATCAGGTCTGGGAGGCCTTTAACACCGCGAACGAGGAAGCCGCCCAGATGTTCGAGGGCGACCGCCAGACGACCTACCGGTCGCTCAAGCTCGAAGGCATACGCAAGGCTCCCGTCAATATATGCGTGACCTGTGACCGCAGCCGTGGCGGCAAGGTCGTGTTGGGCCGCACCCACAATCAAAGCATGGACCTTTATAGCACCGTTTGCGCGATCCAGAACCTTTGGCTTGCCGCGCGCGCGGAAGGCATCGGCATGGGGTGGGTCAGTGTGTTCCGCGATGCGGATTTGCGCAGCTTGCTGGATATCCCAGACCGCATAGAGATCGTCGGCTACCTGTGTTTAGGGCACGTCGACGAGATGTATCAAACGCCCGAGCTTGAAGTGAAGGGCTGGAGCAAGCGGCTCCCCGTAAATGATATGATCTTTGACGGCAAATGGCAGGGCGACCCTTAAAGGAGGCTTTGCCCCCTGTGTCACAGGACATGTCGAATATTTGAGCAACTGGCGGAACTTTGCCGGTTCCATGACGCTCCCCCTGTGAAGCCTGCGTATGTCGCGCGGGCACTGACAGAGGATTATTTCAAATGGGCGGTATCATTTATCTCGTAGGTCTTGTGGTTGTTGTCATGGCGGTTCTTTCGCTCATCGGCCTAGCGTAATTCGACGCCGGGGAGGCATTCACATGGATACGACAATTACTGACAAAACACCCGACGGATCATATGTCGACTGGCCTGCAATTTTCGCAGGTACCGTTGTCGCTGTGGCCATTGGCCTGTTGCTGACCAGCTTTGGCGCGGCGCTTGGCTTGGCGTCGATCACGCTGGACGGGACAGATGACTCTTCTACACTTGAACTGGTGCTGACGGCGCTGTGGCTGGTGATCACACTGGTCGCGTCCTACCTTGCAGGGGGCTATATCGCTGGCCGTATGCGCCGCCGCGTTGAAAGCGCGACGGAAGACGAAGTGACTGCACGTGACGGCATCAATGGTCTGGTTGTTTGGGGCCTCGGGTCGGTTATCACTGCCGTTATGCTGTCCACCGCCTTTACTTTTGCCGCCAACACCGCAGGCAATGTTGCTGCTGGTGCAGGCAAAGCAGCCGGTACTGTTGTCGAAGCTGCAGGCTCTGCCGTGGGCGGCGCTGCAGCTGGGCTGGCTGATGCTGCCGGTGCGGCGATTCCGGACGAAGCAAAGAACGATCCGACTGACTACCTGTCGAACCAGCTTTTGCGTCCAAATCAGGTTAACCCGACCACTGCTGATCCAGAGGAGCTGGCACAACAGACCGCCAGCATTATGGCTAATGTCTACCGGACGGGCGAAGTGAGCGAAGAGGATCGGACCTATCTTGCCGGTGCCGTCGCTGCACGTACCGATCTGACACAAGCTCAGGCGAAAACGCGTGTCGATACGGTCGTGACCGAAGCGCAGGACGCGCGCCAAGAGGCCGAAGAGGCAATCGCCGCAGCCAAGGCAGAAGCCGAGCAAGCTGCTGAAGAAGCGAAAGAAGCTGCAATTGACGCAGCTCAGGCAGCCCGTAACGCGGCCATTCTGACAGCCTTTGTTCTGGCTGCTGCGTCGTTGATCGCCGGTGTCGCATCAGTTGCAGGGTCGGTCCACGGTGGCCGTCACCGCGACCAAGGCCGCTTGTTTGCCGGTCTGACATACCGCGGTTAATCCGCATTACGTGAAAATTGAGACCCCGGCTGCACATGTGGTCGGGGTTTTTTCGTTCCAGCGGCGATTCGCGAAGGTGTGCACGGCACGGAACCGTAACTGGTCAGCAGAACGCCGATCAGCTGGGCAACTCAGCTGCGAAACTTGAACAGAGGCAAAGGCAATAAGATATGATCATTAAGGGGGATCTGGTGCTGAAGGGGAGGATTGAACTCCCGACCTCGTCATTACCAATGACGCGCTCTACCACTGAGCTACTCCAGCACTGTGGGCGGGTGATTAGCCCCATTCGCAATATGGTGCAAGCGTAATCTGGACCATATCGGTTCGCTACGCTAGACAATCGACATGTCAAAGGATACCGCCCCTCAAAAGCCGCCAAAACCCAATGAATTGCGGGAAGACAGGCTAAAGGCCGCGCTGAAAGCCAATATGGGCCGACGCAAGGCGCAAGCGCGTGCGCGCAGCGACAAAACCCAAAGCGACGACGCGCAGAATGATAGCACGCAGACAGATAACGGCCCGACCGGCCAAAGCAAGGAAGGCTGAAGGATGGATTCTATTGTGGTCAAAGGCGGCGGTGAGCTGTCCGGACAAATTCCGATTGCGGGGGCCAAGAACGCTTGTCTGACGTTGATGCCCGCGACCCTTCTGTCCGAAGAGCCGCTGACGCTGACCAACGCGCCGCGCCTGTCCGATATTCGCACGATGACCGAATTGCTGCGGTCCTTGGGCGCAGAGGTGACATCAATGCAGGACGGTCAGGTTCTGGCGATGTCGTGTCATGGCGACATCAACACACGCGCCGAATATGACATCGTGCGCAAGATGCGGGCGTCGAACCTTGTGCTAGGCCCGCTCTTGGCCCGCGAAGGGCACGCGCAGGTGTCGCTTCCCGGTGGGTGCGCGATCGGTGCGCGTCCGATGGATATTCACACCGATGGTCTGGCCCTGATGGGCGCAGAGATCGACTTGCGTGACGGTTATCTGCACGCCAAGGCGCAAGGCGGCGCATTGAGAGGTGCGGTCATCGACTTCCCCTTTGCCTCTGTCGGCGCGACCGAGAACATCATGATGGCCGCGACGTTGGCCAAGGGGACGACGGTGATCAACAACGCCGCCCGCGAGCCCGAGATCGTGGACCTTGCCGACTGCCTGCGCGCTATGGGCGCACAGATTGACGGCGACGGCACCAGCCGGATCGAGATTCAGGGCGTGGACCGTCTGCATGGGGCCACCCACCGGGTTGTGACCGACCGGATCGAACTGGGCACCTATATGCTTGCCCCCGCGATGTGCGGTGGCGAAGTCGAACTGCTGGGCGGGCGCATCAACCTGCTATCGGCCTTTTGTGAAAAGCTGGATGCCGCAGGGATCGATGTGACCGAGACCGACAAGGGGCTCAAGGTCGCGCGGCGCAATGGTGTGATCAGCGCGGTCGATGTGACGACCGAACCTTTCCCGGGCTTTCCAACCGACCTGCAGGCGCAGATGATGGCGCTGCTCTGTACGGCGGACGGCACTTCGGTGCTGGAAGAGAAAATCTTTGAGAACCGCTTTATGCACGCGCCGGAGCTGATCCGCATGGGGGCAAATATTGAAGTCCATGGTGGCACCGCGACTGTTCATGGCGTCAAAAAGTTGAAAGGTGCGCCGGTGATGGCGACCGATTTGCGGGCGTCGATCTCGTTGATCCTTGCCGGTATGGCCGCCGAAGGTGAAGCACGCGTCAGCCGCGTTTACCATCTGGATCGCGGGTACGAACATGTGGTGGCAAAACTGCGCGGCGTGGGCGCAAATATTGAACGGATCAAAGAATGACCGAAGATGCACGTTTCGAAGACGGGCGCGAAGCCCCGCTGAACCTCGGCGCGTTGGACGTCGAAGACCTCAAGGTGATCTCGTCGCTGGCGCAGGATGCTGTGTTTCCGGGGTCGGAAATGCGTTGGCTGCAAAAGGAAGGGCGCTTTGCCTTGCTGCTGAACCGCGTTCGCTGGGAGGACGCCGGCAAGTCGCGTCACGCCCCGGAACGCGTGCAAACCATTTTGATGTTCAGCAACGTGCAGCGCGTCTCAAGCCAGGGCGTGAACAAGGGCGATGCGGATACCATCCTGTCGCTGTTGCAGATCGAATTCACCGAAACCGACGCGCCATCGGGTGACGTGCTGCTGACACTCGCAGGGGACGGCGTGATTCGTCTGACCGTCGAAGCGCTGGATGTGACGTTGAAAGATGTGACGCGCCCCTATGCGGCCCCGTCACGCAAGCTTCCGGAACATCCGGCCTAAGCGTTCTTTCTTGTCCCTCGTCGCGCAGCCTGACTGTGCGACGATTCTTCAAAGCCCATTGCGCCGCGCAAAGGACATCCGATGCCCCAATTCCTAGACTTTGATCAGCCCGATTTTGAACAGGCGTTTACAGCGCTGCTGTCGGCCAAACGCGAAGACAGCCCCGATGTGGACGACACGGTCGCCGACATTATCGCGCAGGTTCGCGCGTCGGGTGATGCGGCTGTGATCGCATTGACCAAGAAATTCGACCGTATCGCCCTGACGCCCGAGACCCTGCGCATCACGGTAGCCGAAGTTGACGCGGCCGTGGCCGAAGTATCGACCGAGGACCGTGCCGCGCTTGAGCTTGCCGCCGCGCGTATCCGCGCCTACCACGCGCGCCAATTGCCAGAGGATGCCGAATGGCAGGACGACACGGGTGCAACGCTCGGCTGGCGGTGGAGCGCGGTTTCTGCCGCAGGGCTTTATGTGCCGGGCGGTCTGGCGAGCTATCCGTCCTCTGTTTTGATGAATGCGATCCCTGCCAAGGTTGCGGGCGTCGAACGGCTTGCGATGGTTGTGCCCACGCCGGATGGGGTTTTGAACCCGCTGGTGTTGCTGGCTGCGCGGCTGGCGGGCGTCGATGAGATTTACCGCATCGGCGGGGCGCAGGCAGTGGCCGCACTGGCCTATGGCACCGACACGATCCCGCCCGTCGACACGATCACCGGCCCCGGCAACGCCTATGTTGCCGCCGCGAAACGGCGGGTGTTCGGCAAGGTTGGCATTGATATGATCGCGGGGCCGTCGGAAATTCTTGTGATCGCGGATGGGGATAATGACGCCGATTGGATCGCACTCGATCTGCTCAGCCAGGCCGAGCACGATGAAAGCGCCCAGTCGATCCTGATCACCACAGATCCGGCGTTTGGCCGCGCTGTATCGGATGCCGTGGATGCCCGACTGGAAACGCTGGAACGGCGCGCGATTGCGGGCACCAGCTGGCGCGAGAACGGGGCGATCATCACCGTGCCGGATCTGGCGACCGCCGCCAAGCTGAGCAACCGTATCGCTCCTGAGCACCTTGAACTTTGCGTCGCGGATGTGGATGCGCTGAGCGCGCAGATCACCCACGCGGGCGCGATCTTCCTTGGTCAATGGACGCCAGAAGCGATTGGCGATTACGTTGGCGGGCCGAACCACGTGTTGCCAACGGCACGCTCTGCACGGTTCTCCAGCGGGCTGTCCGTGTTAGATTTTATGAAGCGGACGACTTTGGCGCGGATGACACCGGATGCGTTACGCGCCATTGGCCCGTCGGCAGAACGACTGGCGCGATCCGAAAGCCTCGAGGCGCACGGTCTCTCGGTCACCGCACGGCTGAGCAAACTGAACGACTGACGCAACGGCCCTTTGCCCGGTCCGCCGATGTCAATTGTAGAACCCCGCCGCCCGGTCTAAGGTCGGCGGGATAGACACTAAATGAGACGTCCCCATGTCCCGGATCACGCATATTGCGATTGACGACGCGAACCTGCCCCCACCCACGCCCGAGATAGAACAAGAGCGCAAGGTCGCGATGTTTGACCTGCTGGAGGATAACGTTTTTACCCTGCCAGTGCGCGACGACCGTCCTGTGCCACAGGGGCCGTACCATCTGGGACTGTCGATCCGCGACAAACGTTTGGTGTTTGATGTGAACACTGAAGCCGCTGAAAAGGCGGCAGAATTCCATCTGTCGCTGGGGCCATTCCGGCAGGTTGTCAAAGACTACTTCCAGATTTGCGAATCCTACTTTGAGGCCGTCAAGAAATCAGCGCCAGCTCAGATCGAGACCATCGATATGGCGCGGCGCGGGATTCACAACGAAGGCTCTCGGGTGCTGCAAGAGCGGCTTGAAGGCAAGGCCGAGATCGACACCGACACGGCCCGCCGCCTGTTCACCTTGATCTGCGTTCTGCATTACGGCGGCTAGATGATCCAGAAACTGCCCCAATCGGTGCTGTTTTGCTGCGATCACAACGCGGTACGGTCGCCTATGGCCGAAGGGTTGATGAAAAAGTTCTACGGCACGGGCACCTATGTGCAATCCGTCGGCGTGATGAACGATCTCGAGATCGACGGCTTTTCGATCGCAGTTTGCCAAGAACTGGACGTTGAGCTGTCGCGCCATCGGTCGCGCAGCTTTGACGAGATGGAAAATTGGGGCGATGACCTAAGTTCGTTTGACCTGATCATCGCGCTGAGCCCTGCCAGCCAACGCCGCGCGCTGGAGCTGACACGCTTTTATCACCTGACGGTGGAATATTGGCCCATTCTTGATCCGACGGGCTTGGGTGAAACCCGTGAGGCCAAGATAGAACAGTATCGGGCGGCCCGCGATCAGATCAAGGATCGCCTGATCGACCGTTTCGGCCCGCCAACACGCCCAACGTCTTAGGGCAGGGGGCCCCCCTGCCGCCGGAACCTTAATTATTCAGGTGGCGCTGCACAGGGTCGATGCGGTCTGCCCGTAGGCTTTCCAGACGGCCCAGAAATCATTGTCGCTTTTGTTATCGGACTGGCGCGCCTCTTGCAGGGTGTGCGGGTCGCCGAATACGCGCGCACCGCGGCGTTGATCAGACGAGGAAAGCTCTCTGTCGGCGACGGCCTGAATGCATCCGCAGCGTGCGGCGCTGGCTTGTTTGCGACCCGACTGCAAGCAAGCGGAATTAATCGGTCCCGTGGCAAAAAGCACAGCGCCCCGGCCAAGTCCGCCGCTGGGGTTATAGCCGCGCGGCCCCCCGCAAGCGGCCAGCGTGCCAACAACACATAAAATCGTGAAAAGTCGTACCATCGTTTTGCCTCATCTCTTGGACGCCGGGTTGATCCCGAGGCTGCCCTAACTGCTGCTGGCATTTATGCCGTAAAACTGCAGGTTGGGCAATTCACGATTGATGATGCAAACGGAAATGCCTTTGCCCAAAAAGATCGGGCAAAGGCGAATGTTGCTTAGAACTCCCAGCGTGCGCCGACGAAGGTCACGTCCAGATCCTGATAGGATGCCGACGCGTCGTCGAAGTCATAGCTGCGGTGTGTCGCGTAAAGCTCGGTGTTATACGCATCAAGACGCTGCACAACGGCGACACCCACGGAAGAGGTGCTGGAGCCTGCGACAACGAAATCGTTCCCGTCGTAGTAATCAACCGAGAAGGATGTCTCGCCCGCGGCGATGTAATCGCGCGTGATGCCTGCTTTGATGTAAGCGTAATCCGCGTCACCCGCGACTTTGCGGCCAGCAGAAACGGCAAGGTTCAGACCGGTTGGTTGGTGCAGAACAGCGGCGGAGCCCATGACCAGATCGTTGCTGGTGTCACGGAACGAATAGCCTAGACGTGCATCGACCGAATAGTCGCCGTAGTCTTGAACGTAGCGTGTACCAACATCGGTGTAGTCGTTGTCATTGCCCGAGCTCAGGACTTCTTGACCGTAGGATACGGAGGCAGAGAAGCCGTTGAAGACTGGGGTGTCATAGCGAACGCGGAAACGACGGCTGCCGTCAAACGACCCGTTGGCTGCCCGCGATATCGCTGATGCCTACATAGGCTGCAACGCCGGTACGCGAGAAGTCTGCTTCGGCGGAGCCGTCAGTCGACGTGCTACCCTGACCAAACGAGAAGATACCCGCGTTTGGTGTGCGGTACGCCAGTTCCAGCTTGCGCAGCTCGGTGCGGTGGTAGTCGACGTCCAGGCTGTCGTCGGAACCGTTGATGGCGGAAGACCCGGTCAGGCCAAGGCCCGCTTCGAAGGTCAGGCGCAATTCGGAGCCGTTTTGCAGCGCTTGGGTCATGGTCAGGCCGACGCGGCTGTTGGAGTTATCGTTGTCGATAAACGTGGTGTTTGTATCGACGCCGTCGTCAACGCTCAGAACGCCAAGTTCGGGAGTGTCATGAACTTTGTGTATCTGGTCTGGCCCATGCGGGTTTTAGATACAGTCACGCATTGAAGCGATCCTCAAACATTATGGCGAAATGATTGCGGGCCGCAAACCATTCTCGAACATTTCGGCCGCCTTTCTCAAACTTGCGGATCGCCAAGTAGATCAGCTTCGTGGCTGCGCCTTCGGTCGGGAACGATCCCCGCGTCTTAATCGATTTGCGGATTACACGGTTCAAGCTTTCAATTGCGTTGGTGGTGTAGATGATCTTTCGGATGGCGGGATCAAAAGCAAAGAACGGGATCACTTCCTGCCAAGCCCTGCGCCAGGCCGGTGCGATGG
>NZ_FNJD01000040.1 GCF_900103185.1 Sulfitobacter litoralis | reverse complement strand
CGAGACTTGTGCCGACGCTCGGCAAGGCCAGTGGCGAACAGATGCCCGAAAAGCTGATAAATCGTGCGCGCAACGGCGCCGCGCGGCTTGAATACGCCGCGCGATTACGCAGCTCCAAGCAATTTCGGCGCGCAATGCGCGCGGTCACCTTTGCCATATCATTAAAGGCCTTCCGCGGAGATCCGTTATACGCTCTTCAGGGCCACAGGCTGGAAGTAAGGCTGTTTTGCCTTGCTGCAATTGATGCAGCCCAATCCCGTCCACTGGTCAAAGCGGCCATCTCAAGCTCCGGCATCGACGACTATGCAAGGGTTGCTCTATTGCGCGCCTTCGATAAGGAGCCACGTCTGCTTGCCGCGGTTGATTACATCGCCCGGCAGCGCGCGAAAAGCATAGGCACGATGGCAGTCGAATCTCATAGTTAAGGGCAAAAAATATCCCCGAACGCGTCGTGTCTCAGATTTAAGGGCTACGCGACACCTGCCTGGGCTTATAACAGCCAGGTTCCTGGCCCGGAATTGCGGGTGCGACAGGGCGAGCGCCTGCGCATCGACGTCACAAACGGGCTCGACGAGGAAACCACCGTCCATTGGCACGGGCTGCGCCTGCCCAATGCAATGGACGGGGTCGCGTATCTTACGCAGGTGCCGATCGCCCCCGGAGAGACCTTCACTTACGAGTTCGATGCGATCGATGCCGGAACCTTTTGGTATCACCCGCACCAGCGCAGTTTCGAGCAGGTCGGACGCGGGCTCTACGGACCGCTCGTTATCGAAGAACCAAACCCGCCGCAGGTCGATCGCGATGTGACCTGGGTGCTGGACGATTGGCGGTTGAACCGGAATGGTACGATCTCCGACGATTTCGCCGGACCGATGGACATGAGCCATGCGGGCCGACTGGGCAACACGGTGACGATCAACGGTCAGGTCTCCGGGGACTTCGGCGTGCGGCAAGGCGAACGCATCCGGCTACGTTTGATTAATGTCGCCAACGCCCGCTTCTTCGCGCTGGATTTTGGAGGCCTCGGGCTGCGCGTCATCGCGCTCGATGGTCAGCCGGTCGAGCCCCACACGCCGCCGGATGGAGTCGTGGTTCTGGGCCCGGCGATGCGCGCGGATGTGATGCTCGATTGCCCTGCCGCGCCCAGAACAAGGGCGCAGGTAGTCGATCGGGCTTATCGCGACAACGAGTATCGCTTGCTGGATGTGGTCTATGGCGACACGGCGCTGCGCGACGGGCCGCCCGACTGGGATATCGCCCTGCCTGACAATCCGCTGGCCGAGCCCAATGTCGCAGCGGCCCAACGCCACGAGATCCTGTTCACGGGCGGCATGATGGGCGCGATGGTCCAGCGCGACTTGGGCCTCGAGCCGTCGCGCGGCATGATGGGCGGAATGATGACCGGCGGCGGCATGTGGTTCGTCAACGGGGTCGCTGCCGAAGGCCCGATGCTGGACCCCTTCCTGACCCTCGAACGTGGCAAGAGCCATGTCCTCGAGATGACCAACGCGACGGCGTTCAGCCACCCGATCCACCTGCACGGACATTCCTTCCGCGTCCTCAGCCGCGATGGAAAGCCGACCGCATATCGCGAATGGCAGGACACGGTTTTGATCGCACCCCGCGAGCGCGTCGAGATTGCGCTGGTCGCCGACAATCCGGGCGACTGGATGTTCCATTGCCACATCCTCGAGCACCAGGCGGCCGGGATGATCGGTGTGATCCGTGTCGCATGAGAAGAGGAGAGAGCATGATGAAAACGATTGAGATGATCACCGAGCCGAACCGGCGCACAGTTCTTGCCGGGATGCTGGGCCTGGGAACCATTGCAGTGGTGCCGCGATTCGCGCTGGCCGCGAGCGATGGCGAAACGGGCGCGATGGCCTTCGACGGCGACACCGTCCTGGTCGGCGGTCGGACCCTGCGCGCTAGTGCCGATGGCGGCGCAAGCTGGGCCCGTCGGGAAGTTCCCGGACAGGTTCTTGCCCTGGCGACCCACCGCAACCGGCCGGGGTTGGTGGTTGCCGGGCTGTCCACGGGCGGCGTGGCGATATCGGGCGATGGCGGTGCCACTTGGCGAAACGGCAAAGCCGGACTTCCCGCTGGTGGTGTCACTGCCATTGCAATTGGGTCACGAGACCCCGATCTAATCTACGCGGCGATCCGTGGCGACGGTCTCTACAAAAGCGAGGACGCCGGGGACACATGGGCGCTCGCGATGGACCGACCTTGGCTCGACGAAGCCGAGCGTGATCCACTGACTCTCGTTTCGGTCGATCTGGAGACCGGTATGGGCGGCATCTGGATCTATGCGGGCACAGAATTGGGCCTCACGCGCGTGCCCGACTGCTTCTGCCGCTGGCAGGATGTGCAGTCCGGAAACGCGATGGATGCTTTGGTCTCAGGCGACGTGCAGCCCCCTGAAAACCCGCTGCCCGAAGGCCGTCCGGTTTTGTCGCTGGCAAGCAGCCCCTCGGTACCGGATCGGCTTTATGCCGCGCTTCCCTCGGGCATTTGGACCTCGGCGGATGGCGGTGTTGTCTGGCGTCAGGCCGCCCAAGAGGCCGCCTCGGCCATCGCCGTTCATCCCGACGATGAAACATATATTGCCGCGATCATCGGCGGTGAAGTGAAACTCAGCCACGACGGCGGCGCTACATGGACCGCGACCGCGGCCGGATGAAGGAGAGAATGATGCAGAGAAGAACCATACTTGGCCTTATTGCCGGCGGGATTGTTGGAGCCGGTGCTCTCACGACACTTACGTGGGCGCAAAATTCCGAAGAGGAAGCACCTGTGTCTGGCACGACAACCCCTGTTTCCACACCGGAAGGCACCGCCAAACAGATCACGATCTGGCGAGATCCAGGCTGCGGATGTTGTGACGCTTATGCCGATTATCTTGAGGGTAACGGCTATACGGTCACGCGAATTGATGATCGCAACTTCGACAAGACGTCGATCTCTGTGGGTGTCCCAAAGGAGGGGCTAGGTTGCCATCTGGCCAAGATCGAAGGCTACTTCGTGAGCGGTCTGGTCCCCGTTGAAATCCTCGAACGCCTGGTGAATGAGCAGCCAGAAATCGCTGGCATTACCTTGCCGGGAATGCCCGCAAACGCCCCAGGGATGGCGCGGGTGAAATCCGGGACACTCAAGACCTATGCATTCGGTGAGGGCGGCATTTCCGTTTATTCCGATGAGTGAGTGTATGAGTATGATGAGCGGTTCGATGATGGGCACCATGATGTTCGGCGGCGGTCTAGTTTTGTTGCTGCTTGTTACCGTCCTCGTGCTGAGCCTGGTCGCTTTGGTAAAATACATTCGGGGGGCGAGATGAAGCCTTACGTCATTTTGCCGCTTGCGGGGGTGATCGCTGCGGCAATCGGTTTTGCCGTGCTGGCGCAATCGGCATCCGATAATTCGCCAGTTGGCGAGCTTATCTTCCTTGGCGAACCTGTCACTGCGGCAGACCTCGAGGCAGGAAAGCAGATCTACGCTGAGAGTTGCGCGTCCTGCCATGGTGCCGACCTCGAAGGTCAGCCCGACTGGAAGCGTCGGCTCGACAACGGCCGGATGCCCGCCCCGCCGCATGATGAGACCGGCCACACATGGCACCACTCGGACCGAAACCTGTTCATCGTGACGAAAGGTGGCGTCGGGGCGGTGGTTCCGGGCTACGAAAGCGACATGCCGGCCTTCGAAGGCATCCTGACCGATGACGAGATCGCGGACGTGCTCACCTATATCAAGAGTACCTGGCCGGACCGCCAGCGCGAATTTCAGGCGGAAGTCTCAGCGAACGATAAAGGTGAGCTATGAGCGCCGCAGAGGAACCACGTCGGAACAAAGGTCGGCTTCTGAGCATGTTGCCGGTCGCGATCTTCGCTCTCATCGGCGCTGGATTCTACTGGGGTCTCTTCAACAATGATGACCGTCTGCCATCAGCACTTATCGGCAAATCGGTTCCCGAATTCGATCTGCCGCCAATAGAAGGGCGATCAGACGGCCTCTCGACTGGCGACCTGAAAGGGCAAGTGTCCATTGTCAATGTCTGGGCGTCCTGGTGCGTGCCGTGCCGGGTCGAGATGCCCTTGCTCAACGAGTTGGCCGCCCGGGATGAAGTCGCCATATTCGGCATCAACTACAAGGACCGTCCCGAAGAGGCATTGGGATTTCTGACTGAGCTCGGCAACCCTTACACGCGGATCGGTGCCGACCGTTCCGGGCGCGTGTCTATCGACTGGGGCGTTTACGGACTTCCGGAAACCTTCGTAATCGATGCCGATGGCCGGATCGCCTACAAGCACATTGGCCCCTTCAACCGCCGCTCTCTGGAGGAAGACATTCTTCCCGTGGTGCGGCGCCTTCAGGAAGGAGCTGGATCATGAAACGGCGCGAATTAATGGCTGGGATGGCGGCGTTTGGCCTCGCGGGACCGGCCCAAGCACGACCGCTGATGCCGCTTCACGACACACCGCGGGAAATGTTGTCTCCGCCTTTCGTGGACGGCGCGGGGCGCGACCTTACCCTGGAGGATTTCCGAGGCAGGGTCGTGCTCCTAAACATCTGGGCAACCTGGTGTGTGCCATGTCGCGAAGAAATGCCCACGCTTGATGCGCTTCAAGCCCGGCTTGGTGGAGATGATTTTCACGTGTTGCCGCTTTCGATCGATCGGGCGGGGCTCAAAGTCGTGCGCCGCTTTTACGACGAAATCGGCATCCAGCACCTCGGAATGTATCTCGCGGACAGCACCCGCGCGATGCTCGCCTTCGGAGCGCTTGGTCTGCCGACGACGATCCTGATTGACCGCGACGGCAAGGAACGGGGCCGCTTGGTTGGGCCGGCCGAGTGGAACAGCCCCGAAGTTACGGACCAAATTCAATCAATCATCGATGAAAAGGAGAAATGATCTATGTCTGACACACAAATTCCCGACGGCTCAAACCGTCTGACGTTGCAAGGGCTGATGTCCAACCGCCGTTTTTTGATCCTCGCGTTAATGGCGGTCGTGGGCGCTGCTTTCTACCTGAACTGGGGTTGGCTGGCGGCCATAGGGGCCGCCCCGCTTATCCTGGCCTTGGCGCCTTGCGCTGTCATGTGTGGGCTGGGCGCTTGCGCGATGTGCAAATCAAAATCATGCGACAATAAAAGCTCACCCACAGAGGCGAGCCTGCCGAGGGACTGAACCCGACCACTTCCAAAAAAACCTTAAGGAGAAACTGATGAAACCGATTAACAAACTGACCATTGCCGCAGCCGTAGCTACCCTCTTGGCAACCGGTGTGGCTGCCCAGGACAACACCGATTCGTCCGGCCAGATGATAGACGGCGAGAGCGGCATGACCGGCAACATGATGAACGGCGATATGTCGAGCATGGAAGGCATGATGCCGATGATGAAAATGATGCAGGAAATGGGCCCGATGATGAAGGCCTGCACCGAGATGATGGAAAAGATGAACGATTCCATGGATGAAACCACCCCTTCAACGGACAAGGGCTGAGTAGTCATCGCCGGGGGTGACCGCCCCCGGCGATGCGACGCGGAGAAAATGCATGTCACCTAAATCAGCCGTTCGGCTCCTTGTGATTTCTGTCTGGGCAGTGATGTCCGTGCCCTTTATTGCAGCGGCCCAACAATCCACGCCTCTCAACCAGACGGAGGAGGAGGCCATCAGGACCTTGATCCTGCAAACGATCCGCGAGAATCCGGGCGTTCTGATGGAGACGCTTCTGGCTTTCCAGGAGGAGGCACAGGCAGAGGCCCAAGCGGAACAAATTGCCGCCATCGAACGCGTGAGCGATCTCCTGCAGTCCGACACAAACGCTGGTGTTATGGGCAACCCGGATGGGGAACTCGTTCTTATCGAGTTCTTCGATTATAATTGCCCCTATTGTCGTGCCGCCGCCCCGATCCTGTTCGAATTGATCAAGGACAACCCCGAACTCCGCATCATAATGCGCGAATGGCCAATTCTCGGTCCGGATTCCGAGCTTGCAGCGCGCGCGTCACTGGCCGCACTCAAGCAAGATGGCTTTGCCTCGTTTCACGAAGCGCTAATGGCCCAACCCCGGGCGAATTCGGTGATGATCCAGCGCGCCGCCGAACAGGCAGGTTTGGATTATGCCCGTCTACAGGCCGACATGAAGGCTGCAGATATCACTGCCCATATCGAAGCATCCCACCAGGCCGCCGCCGAACTTGGAATCTCGGGAACGCCGACGTTTCTGATCGGCAAAACTCTCGTCCCGGGATTGCTGGAAAAGGCGGATCTCCAGGCATTGATTTCGGAGGCTGAAAATGCCGACTGAGCCACATGAAACCCCGCCAAAATCCCAGCTCCTGAGGTCCATTCTATGGGCGGCGGCGTTCACGGCACTGGCTGGGGTTGCGATATACTCCGGCCTGGAAATGTATCTTGGAAACGGATCGAAGAATGTCCGATATTCAGGCGAGGCCGCTATTCGGTCCGAATTTTCCCTCACGGACCATACCGGACAAGACGTGACCCAGGCTGATTATTCAGATCGCTGGCAAATGGTTTTCTTCGGCTTCACTAACTGCCCCGATATTTGCCCCACCACTCTGGCCTACATGGCCAGCGTCATCGACTTGCTCGGTGACGATGCAGTCAAAGTGGCACCGATCTTCATCACGGTCGATCCGGAGCGCGATACGGTGCCGGTCATGGCAGAATATGTATCGGTTTTTCATCCGCGTCTGATCGGACTGACAGGCACCGAAGTTCAGGTCGCAGAGGCCGCGACGAACTTTCGAACATGGTACGAGCGCACCGAGGACGATTCCGCACCTGACGGTTATTTCATGGCGCACGGCGGATACGTCTACCTCATGCGCCCAGACGGTGCGTTCGAGGCAGTCTATCAGGAAGGTGGCCAACCGCCGGAAGTGTTGGCGCAAGATATACTTGAAAAATTGTGAAGAGTTGGGCAGGACGAATGAGACAAATGATACCTTTGGCCGCGCTGACAATGTGGCCGATGACTGCACAGGCCGATGTTACGATCAGTGACGGATGGGCCCGCGCCAGCATCCTCGCCTCGCGCCCGGCAGCGGCTTATCTCACGCTTCGAAGCGATGAGGACGATCAACTGATAGGCATCACCACCCCTATTGCCGGGCATGTCACCGTTCACGGCGTTGAAACCGATGCAAACGGTGTAAGTCGTATGTCCGCGATCGAGGCTCTGAAATTGCCGTCTGGCGAAACGGTCACACTCGCGCCCGGAGGGATGCATCTGATGCTGATCGCCCTCACCGAAAAACTCGAAGAGGGCACCGTCCTGCCCCTCACCCTGACATTCGCGTCAGGTGCCAAGATCGAGATCAGCGTCCCGGTACTTGGACCAGGCGCCAGTGGACCAGAAAAGGAATGACCATGCGAAAGATTCTAGCGCTGATACTCGCTTTTGTCGCCGTGCCGGCTTTCGCTGACCACCCCGGTGATCGCCTCGACGAAGTAATGGAACAGAAGGAACCTGCTTTTAAAGCGGTTGATCTTGGCAATGCGCCAACCCTGGAACTTCTTGGACCGGATGGTGCCCTCTTTGATCTCAGTAGCCTTTCGGATCAGGTCATCGTCCTCAGCTTCGTTCCGACCGATTGCGGGGCGCCCTGCGCTGAGCAGCAGGCACTTCTGGCCAAAGTAAGAGACGGTATAAATTCATCGCCCATGCTGAGTATGGTGACATTTCTGATCGTGAGTGATGCAGAAGATCCGGCATTTGGAGAAACTGCCGAAAATGTGATTGTCGCTCGTCCGCCATCATCGATCGAACCGGTGATTGCGCAATATCGTGCTTTATCGCCGGATGCTTCTGTAGTGCCCTTGGTCCACGTGATCGCACGCGGCAACCGACATGCCGCGATCTTTGAGGGGGCAGCGTTTCGCCATATCAACATGATCCTCTACGTCAATGGACTGACAAACGAGCATTAAAGCAGAATTGAACCAAGAAGCATGACAGCAAATACAACCCCATACGACATTCCCGATCCGAGCTGGCTATCCGTCATTCGTCGGTACATCATCTATTCCGCAGCCGGACATCTGATCTGGGAAATTGCCCACATCCCGCTCTATACGATCTGGGTAGAAGGAAGCTGGAGTGAGATTGCCTTTGCAGTCGTTCATTGTACCGGCGGTGATCTCTTGATCGCCATGAGTACGCTGTTGCTTGCCTTGTTCCTTGTCGGCGGGCACGCATGGCCGACAGCACGGGCCGGAGCAGTCTTGCTGTTGGCTGTGGTCTTAGGGGTCTCCTACACGGTATTCAGTGAATATCTGAACATCGTGATCCGGGCTGCTTGGGCCTATCGTGATATCATGCCGGTAATCCCCGTGCTGGATGCGGGCCTTACACCTTTCCTGCAATGGATATTCGTTCCATCGCTTGCCTATTGGGCTGCAATCAGACTTCCGCTGCGCAGGCTCTTCGGGGCGGAGTCCGGCGCATGGTAGACATCTCGCTCCTCGGTTTGACCGCGGCTCTTCTGGCTGGAGCTATCTCATTTGTTTCGCCCTGCGTCCTTCCGTTGGTTCCGGGGTATGTCTCGTACGTTGCGGGGCGCACGGCCACACAGGGCGGCGTGGCGTCTTCCTCAACGGCGCGTGCCGTGTGGTTGAGCCTCTGCTTTGTTCTGGGTTTTTCGACCATATTTATCGCACTTGGCGCTTCGGCGACGGCACTTGGTCAGGCCCTGCTGAGTTGGCGATACGAGCTGAACCTCATTGGCGGCGCGATCATTATCCTGTTCGGACTGTTCATGATAGGTGCGACACGGCTATCGGTCATGGAACGTGACTTTCGTTTCAATCTCGACATTCCCGGCGGTCAACCGGCGGCCTCCTACGTACTCGGCCTTGCGTTCGGCTTCGGCTGGACACCCTGTATCGGGCCCATTCTTGGAGCGATCCTTACGGCCAGTGCAGCAAGTGCGACGATCGGTGAAGGCATGCTGCTTCTTGCGGTCTACTCTGCCGGGCTTGGCATACCGTTTCTCATCGTGGCGGGGTTCACGGACCGGATTGCCGGTCGGCTGCGCGCCATCGGTCGTGTTGGTCGGCGGCTCCACCAAGCGGCCGGCATCGTCATGATCCTGATGGGGATTGCGATGATGACGGGACAGCTGAGCGCATTATCGTATTGGATGCTCGATGCATTTCCCATTCTCGGGCGCATCGGCTGATGTTTGAGCCAAACTCCGCAACTACAGAGTTAAGTCGTGGTGTGAAGACGTGCTCCGGCTTGACACATACCGCCCACGAAGACTTCTGGGTAGGCGCCATCGACATCAGGCCATGCAAGGTTCCTATTTCGCTCGCCCCGGTTTTAGGCGAGCGCATCTATAATGTTGGATTCCGCAATGATGCATGAAATTGGCTATTCTGGAGCATGGCAGCTTGCTGTCATCGCAATTATTATCGCATCCTGGGTGCTTTATCGGTACTTCGCGCCCGATAATTGGCGCGAGTGGGCAAGCGCAGGTACAGTACAGGCCTTTATAATCGCTCTCTATGCAGAAATGTATGGTTTTCCGCTAACTGTCTATGCAGCCGTACGGCTCCTGGGAATCGATAATGACAATCTAAGCGCCAACTTGTGGTCAAGTTTGTTGGGTATTGGAGACATGGCAATGGTGCTGGCCATGATCGCAGGTTACGCCTTCGTAATTATGGGGGTAGTGCTGGTCGTTAAAGGCTGGCGCCAGCTTTATGCTGCTCGACATTCCAAAGTGCTTGCGACCGACCGTCTGTATAGCCTTGTCCGGCACCCTCAATACCTTGGGCTATTCTTGATATTGTTCGGAGAGGGTGTCGTTCATTGGCCGACGGTCTTCTCTGTGTCTCTGTTTCCTATAATCGTGCTTGCGTACGTTTTACTTGCGCGCCGTGAAGAGAAGAGAATGTTGGAAGAATTCGGAGAACAATATCGGACTTACCAGCAATTGGTACCGGGTTTTATTCCACGCTGGGATCGGTCTCGGGACGCTATCATGATGTGGCTCTTGTTCCGAAACTGACCTGCAATCTAGGGGAGTGTGCGTAATTTTGTGCCCTGGCGCCTTTAGTTAAGCCATGGGAAAGCGTTCTTCGAACATAATGGCGAGTTGGCTTTTAACGCGGTGCCATTCACGCACAGATCGCTTCCACTCGACGGAAGTAGCATTGAGGGCCAAGTAGATCAACTTCGCCGCCGCTTCATCGCTCGGGAAGTGGCCGCGGGTTCGCACCGCACGCCGGATTTTCGAGTTCAAAGCTTCTATGGCATTCGTCGTGTAAATAAGTCGGCGCACTTCGGGCGGGTAGTCGAGAAACGGGATCACCTCGT
>NZ_FNJD01000017.1 GCF_900103185.1 Sulfitobacter litoralis | reverse complement strand
GGTCCTGCCGTTTGAAGCCGAGAGCGTGGTGAATACTATTCTCGACAAACACTGGGGTAAGCTGCTTCCAGAGGCCTTATGGTTGGCTCAGGTCGATACTTACGGAACGTCGGATAAGCGCAGACCCTATGTGATGACCGGCGTCTACATACAGAAATTGCGATCTACGAGAGAGGATGTGCCCAAACACATTATGCAGCGCTTGTCAGAAAATGGTCGCTATTATGCTCAACGGGTTGAGCTTTCTAAGGCCGAGGAAAAGAAGGATGCGCAACACGTTCATCGCTATTATCAAAATGAAGCAACTGCATTTTATAATAAATGGCTGAAGGATTAAGTCGCTCCAATAGCAGTTTCCTTCCCCCCGCCTCTACCGGGGGGAAGATGGTCAACATCGACCACACGAACCAGAACGGCTGGGGGCCAGCCCCCGGACCCCCGGAATTTAATCCATTTGGAAGCGCGGGCTGTGCGCTACCAGAACAACGGGATCATCAGGGAGACGAGCAACGACATCGACAGGTTCAAGGGAATGCCGATGCGCATGAAGTCGGTGAAACGGTAGCCGCCCGGACCGTAGACCAGCGTGTTCGTCTGGTAGCCAATGGGTGTCGCGAAGGCGCAAGACGCTGCGATCATGACCGCGACCACCAAGGGGCGCGGGTCCATGCCAAGCGCGGACCCGAGGCTGATGGCAATCGGCGTCATGATCACTGCCACCGCGTTGTTCGACACGATCTCTGTCAGGATTGTCGTCAGCAGGAACACCGCAAAGATCACATAGAAGGGTGACAGAGTGCCGAGGAAAGGCGCGATGTTGTCAACGATCAGGCTGATCGCGCCGGAGTTTTGCAACCCCGCCCCGACCGCAAGCATCGAGAAGATCAGCGCCAGCAGCCGGCCATCGACGAAACTGAACGCTTCTTCCGCGTCGATACAGCCCGTGACCAGCACCAGCGCCACAGCAAGCACCGCCAGCAGCAGGATCGGCGCGACGTTCAGCGCGGCCAGCACCACGATACCCACCAGTGCAGCGATGGCGATCGGGGCGTGCCCACGCCGGAATGCGCGCGCCGAGGGCTGCGATACATCGACCATATCCATATCTGCGGCAAGACGCTGGATATCCTCCATCGCGCCCTCGAGCAGCAGCGTGTCACCGACTTTGACGATAAGATCATCGAGCTGGCGGCCGATGTTCTGGTTCCGGCGGTGCACCGCCAGAGGGTACACGCCATAGCGCCGCCGCAGACGCAGCGCCCCAAGCGTGCGACCCACCATTTTGCAGCCCGGTGTAATCAGCACCTCTACGGTAGAGGTTTCAACGGCGGAAACCTGATCGACACGTTTCAGTTCCTTGTTGGCCTGAAGGCTCAGCAGTTCCGTCATCTGGGTCCGCAGAACCACACGGTCACCGACCCGCAGTTCGACACTGGCAAGGTCGCGGCGCAACGACTGATCGCCGCGCACCACGTCTATCAGCCGCACGCCTTCGCGTTTAAAGAGCTGCACGTCCAGCACCTCGCGTCCGATCAGGTTGGAGTCCGGCGGGATCACGGCTTCGGTGAAGAACTTCATCTTGGACCGGTCCGACAACATATTCGCCATACTGTCACGCGCAGGCAGCAGCTTTGGCGCGAAGACAGCCATATAGATCAGGCCCCAGGCGCAGACCACCAGCCCGATGGGCATGATTTCAAAGATGCCAAAAGGCTCCAGCCCCTGCGACCGTGCGACACCATCCACCAAAAGGTTGGTCGAGGTCCCGATCAACGTCAGCGAGCCACCCATGATCGCGGCATAGCTAAGCGGGATCAACAGTTTGGAGGCTTTGGTGCCAAGCGTCTGGCTCAGTTGCACCACGACCGGAATCATCACCACCACCACAGGCGTGTTATTCATAACCGCCGACGCCGCCATCACCGCTATGATCACGCCCACCACCGCGGTTTTCGGATGCGTCTTGGCATAGCGTTCGGCCATGCGCGTCAGCACGTCCAACGCACCTGTGCGCACCAGCGCCCCCATCACGATAAACATCGCGGCAATGGTCCAGGGGGCCGAGTTCTGAAGCACCGCCTGCGCATCATCATAGGGTAAGATGCCAAGCGCCAGCATGATGGCCGCCCCCGATAGCGCCACGACCTCGGTCGGGAGGGATTCGCGCAGGAACATGACGAACATGATCACAACAACGGTCAACGCCAGGATTGCAGAGGTGCTATCCGACAGGTTTAGAAAGTCCATTCAGGTATATCCGGCCTTGGGCAAAGGAAAATCAGACTGCAGTTTCGTCGATTGCTTCGTCCACGGCAAGCGCCGCCTTGGGGCAACTGTCAGATGCCCCTGCCCTGCGCTATTCCGGATACGGGTCTGTCATCCCCCGCAGCATGGCGGTTATGGGGCGCTTTGCTGCAGCTTGCCGCCCTGACGCACAGGCACGATGCGGGTCGCCTTGCCGGTGCGGTCGTCCGTCTCGATATAGACGCCGGACAGGGTCGCTTCTTCGTTGGCGGGGGTGAACCGGTCCTTGGGCATGCCCGTGATAAACCGGCGCAGGGGTTCGGTCTTTTCCATCCCGATGACCGAATGATAGTCGCCGGTCATTCCGGCATCCGTCAAATAGGCTGTCCCGCCGGGCAGGATCATCGCGTCAGAGGTCGGCACATGGGTATGCGTGCCCACAACAAGGCTGGCGCG
Source organism: Sulfitobacter litoralis (assembly GCF_900103185.1). GTDB lineage: Bacteria > Pseudomonadota > Alphaproteobacteria > Rhodobacterales > Rhodobacteraceae > Sulfitobacter > Sulfitobacter litoralis. The sequence goes on along the minus strand of NZ_FNJD01000017.1, from coordinate 78,705 downwards.
GCCATCGCACCAATGCCCCATCGCCATCTTTTCGGATGTAGCTTCGCAATGCATATCGACAATCACCGCAGAGGCCATGCCCCCCAGCGGATGGGTTTTGAGCACGGGTTCGAGCGCCGAAAACGGATCGTCAAAGGGGCGTTTCATGAAGACCTGACCAAGCGCTTGCGTCACCAGCACCTTGCGCCCGTTCTGGGCGGTGAACAACCGTGCGCCTTTACCCGGTGCGTTTTTGGAAAAATTCAGGGGACGGATGACGCGCGGTTCTTGTTCGATAAAGCTCAGCATGTCTTTTTGATCGAACGCGTGGTCGCCCAGGGTCAGGCAATCTGCGCCCGCGTCCAGGAGCGCTTTGGCGTGGCTGCCAGACAGCCCCATGCCAGAGGTGGCGTTTTCACCGTTCACCACGACAAAATCGAGCTTCCATTCCGTCCGCAAACGGGAAAGGTTTTCGCTGATTGCGCGGCGGCCCGCGCGGCCCATGACATCGCCGAGGAAGAGTATTTTCATACCCCCAGCGTTAGGCTGCGCAGCGCCCGAGGGCAAGGGGCGACGCTGGAGTTTTTGCGCTTGTGCCGGTCGGGCTAGCCGATCTCGATCACGCCCGTCTCTGTCACGATCAGATCAAGCGGCTGGTCTGTGGGTTCAAGCGGCAGATCGTCAACCTCTTGTCCCGCAAAGGCAAATCCGATCGCCAAGGTCGCCCGACGTGCGCGCAGCTGTTCAAGCGTGCGGTCGTAAAATCCGCCGCCATACCCCAGACGCCCGCCAGAGCGGTTGAACGCCAGCAGCGGTACAATCACAATCTCGGGGTCGAAAAAATCATCCAATGCAGGGATTTGCGCCCCGAATGCACCGTCCACCAGCGCGGTCTCGGATGTCCAGCGCGAAAACCGCAAGGGTTGCGCCGGCCCCATAATCACCGGCACACCCACGGGCCCATGCGCGGCCGCTTCGGCCATGGCAGGGCGCGGGTCGATCTCTGTGCGGATGGGGAGAAAACCGGACAGTGGCACGCCGCGATACCCTGCCAGCACTTCGCTTAAATACCCCGCCTGGGCTGCATTTGCCGCATCAAACAGCGGCTTGCGACTGGCGAAAGCCGCCTTGCGTGCCGCAGCTTTGGTCGCAGCCATATCCATTACAGCAAAACCGCAGCGGCCAGCCCGAGAAAGGCAAAAAAGCCCACGACATCCGTCACTGTTGTCACGAAAGCCCCAGAGGCAAGCGCGGGATCGACGCCGAAGCGTTCAAGCAGGATCGGGATGCCCGTCCCTGCCAGTCCCGCCACGACCATATTGATGACCATAGCCGTCGCGATTACATAGCCAAGCGCGGGTGACCCGAACCACAAAATACCGACGATCCCCATGATGATCGCGAAAATCAGGCCATTCACCAGCCCCACAAGACATTCACGACGGATCACGCGCCAGACGTTCGATCCGGTCAAATCGCGGGTCGCAATGGCGCGCACGGCGACGGTCAAACTTTGAGTGCCTGCATTGCCGCCCATAGAGGCGACGATGGGCATCAAAACGGCCAGTGCCACAATCTGCGTAATCGCCGCCTCGAACTGCGAAATCACCATCGACGCTGCGATCGCAGTCAAAAGGTTCACCGCAAGCCAAGGCAAACGCTGCTTGGTCGTCTCTATCACGCGGTCGGACAGAGACCCCTCCCCGACACCGGCAAGCCGCAGAATGTCTTCTTCATGTTCTTCGTCGAGCACCGACATGGCGTCATCAATGGTGATCACACCGATCAGACGGCCTTCGTCGTCGACAACCGGGGCCGAAATCAGGTGGTACTGGTTGAACGCATAGGCCACATCGCCTTCGTCACGTAAGGCGGGGATGATCTGAAATGTGTCTTCCAGAATATCACGCATGGGCGTAGCGCGCTTGGACCGCATCAGTTTGCCCAACGTAACATTGCCCACCGGATGCAGACGCGGATCGACCATAACAATGTGATAGAACTGGTCAGGCAGGTCTTCTTCGGGGGTAGCGCGCAGGTGGTCAATCACCTCGCCCACCGTCCAATGCTCCGGTGCCATCACGACCTCGCGCTGCATCAAACGACCGGCTGAATATTCAGGATAGGTCAGCGCCTGCTCAACCGCGACCCGGTCTGCATCTTCCAAGGCACCCAGAATAGTTTCGGCCTGCGCATCCTCAAGGTCTTCGATGAGGTCGACAACATCATCGCTGTCCATGTCGCGCACAGCATCCGACAGCACCTCGGGCGTCAGGATCGCAACGACTTCCTCGCGGATCGATTCGTCGAGCTCCGACAGGATTTCACCATCGAACTCACGGTCATAAAGCCGGATCAGCTTGGTCCGCTCAAAAGCGCTGATCTGTTCCAGAAGGTCGGCGATGTCGGCCGCATGCAGCGGTTCCATCAGCTCTGTCAGCTTGGCGGCGTCGTCGATTTCCACCGCATATAGGATGGATGCCACGGCCTTTTTGTTCAGCCGGTATGCCTCGGCTTCATCTTCAGCATCGGGGGAGAGTTCAAGTTCCTGCGCGTCGTCAACCATGGCTGCCCCCACTTGCGAATTTGTGCAGACCATATGCGGGGCAAAGCGCGGATACAATGGCGCGGAACCGCATCCAAACGGATTGTAGCCGCTGCAGGCTGGGGTTAGACAAACCGCATGAAAACACAAACACTCCTCCTTGGCCAAACGCTCCGATTTACGGGCAATCCCCTCTCTGACCCGTGGGAGGATACAGTCCGTATCGACAGCGACGGCGCGGTTCTGATCGAGGGCGCGCATATCAAGGCCGTGGGCCGCGCCGGCGATCTGCGCAAAGCACATCCGCAAGCAACGGTGAAAGACTACGGCGACCGGCTGATCTGTCCGGGATTTGTCGACGCCCATGTGCACTATCCCCAAACCGCAATCATCGCGAGCTGGGGAAAACGGCTCATCGACTGGCTCAACACCTACACCTTCCCTGAAGAAATGCGCCTGTCCGACCCTGAATATGCCCGCGATATCGCCGGGCGCTATCTGGACCTGACACTGGCCAATGGTACCACCACGGTTTGCTCTTTCGCCACCATCGCCCCCACCAGCGTCGACGCCATATTCGAGGCAGCGGCAGCGCGTGGCCAAAGGGTCGTAGCGGGCAAAACCTGCATGGACCGCAATGCACCCGACGGGCTGCGCGACACTGCGCAATCCGCCTATGACGACAGCAAGGCCCTGATTGACCGCTGGCACGACAAGGGCCGCGCCAGCTATGCGATCACGCCACGGTTCACGCCCACGTCGACGCCCGAACAGCTGGCGGCGCTCGGGGCGCTTTGGTCGGAACGCCCCGGCTGCCTGATGCAGACGCACCTGAGCGAACAGGTCGACGAAATTGCCTGGGTCAAAGACCTTGTGCCCCACGCCCGCGACTATCTGGACACCTACGAGGAACACGGGCTGGTGCGCGATCGCGCCGTCTTTGGTCACGCCATCCATCTGACCCCGCGCGAGATCGACCGCCTTGCCGATAGCGGCGCATCCGTTGTGCATTGTCCGACATCGAATACTTTTATCGGGTCAGGTTTGTTCGACATGGCGCAAATCGCGGCGCGGCGCATCCCTATCGGTTTGGCGACAGACACCGGCGGCGGGTCGTCGTTCTCGATGCTGCGCACAATGGCTGCGGCCTATGAGATCGGCCAGCTGCGCGGCACCCCCACCCATGCAGCGCAGTTGATGTGGCTTGCCACCGCCGGCTCTGCCCGCAGCCTGCATCTGCACGACAAGATCGGCACGCTCGCCGAAGGATACGAGGCCGACATCTCCATCCTTGACCTCGCCTCCACCCCTGCGATCAAGCAGCGAAGCGAGAACGCCAAAAACACCTGGGCCCAGCTTTTCGCGACCATCATGATGGGCGACGATCGTGCGATCAGCGATGTCTGGGTCAACGGGGTGCGCCGAGGCTGACGCCAGCCTCCTTCATTTTGCCCCTTAAACTCCCCGCGGCGCGTCCCGCACGAAGAACAGGCAGCGCCGCCGCGGGTCTATCCTAGCAGGGCGCAGCCAATACCATCGCCCAAATGCGGTCTGGGCTCTGATAGAGACCAAAGGCGCGCGCCTTGCGGCTCATCATGTTGCGGAAATGCGGTGGTGACTGCGCCCATCCCTGCATCGCCTGCGCCAGTTCACGCTGACCCTTGGCAAGGTTTTCAGCGACATAGCACCATTGATACCCCTGCGCGCGCACCCGGTCGCCAACACTTGATCCATCAAGACCGCTGTGAGCGAAATACCCGTGCCGGGCCATGTCCAGCGCATGGGCGCGCGCTGCAGCCTCCAAGCGGGACGAATAAATTAACGGGGCGACGCCCTCGCGGGCGCGCATCGCGTTCAGCGTTTGCACCGATAGCGGGTCTGCCGCGGCAGAGCAGATCGCAGCAACGATCACCCCAATCGCGATGCCAAGCGGTCTAGCAATACGTGTTATCAAATCACCCTCGTTCCACAGCACTTATACAAACGGATTTCGTTCATAAACTCGCGCTGCCAAATGCGGTATCAAAGAGTATCGCGAAGGGCCCGCGCCAGTTGGTTCTGCCGCGCGATTTGCGCGGGCAAGTCTATCGTCACAACCTGCCCGTCCCTTACCACACTGCGCCCTTCGACCAGTAGATCCCGAACCGTCGTTGGTCCCGCAAGCAACAACGCGGCGGGATCCCAGCTGCCCGCGCTTGCAATCCCGCTAACATCCCAGATGGCGATATCCGCTCGCGCACCGACGGCGATCCGCCCGCATTCGGGCCGCCCTAGAATATCCGCCCCGCCCCGCGTCGCGATCTCTAGCGCCTCACGGGCACTCATCGCGTCGGCCCCGCCCGAGACCCGTTGCAGCAGCATTGCTTGCCGGGCTTCGGCCACAAGATTTCCGGCATCATTGCTTGCCGACCCGTCGACCCCAAGACCCACCGGCACACCTGCATCCCGCATAGCCCGAACGGGGGCTATCCCCGACCCCAAGCGGCAATTCGAACAGGGACAATGCGCAACGCCTGTCTTTGTTTGCGCAAACAACGCGATTTCGCTGGGATCAAGTTCGACGCAATGCGCGTGCCAGACATCGGGACCGACCCAACCCAGATCCTGCGCATATTGTCCCGGGCGACAGCCAAACCGCGCCAGCGAATAGGCAACATCTTCGGCATTTTCAGCGAGATGCGTATGAAGCATGACACCCTTGTCCCGTGCCAACAGTGCCGCATCACGCATCAACTCCCTACTCACAGAGAAAGGTGAGCAAGGCGCGATCCCAACACGGCACATAGAGGATGCCGCGCCGTCGTGGAAACCGTCGATCAGCCGAATACAATCCTCCAGTATCGCCGCCTCACGCTCGACCAAAGCATCAGGCGGCAAGCCGCCGTCGCTTTCTCCGATGCTCATCGCGCCGCGCGTTGGCTGAAATCGTATCCCCAGCTCTGCGGCAGCATGGATCGTATCTTCCAGCCGGCTGCCATTAGGATACATATAAAGATGATCCGAACTTAAAGTGCACCCCGACAAGGCAAGTTCGGCGAGCCCGACCTGCGCCGAAACAAACATATGATCCGGCGTGAAACGCGCCCAGATAGGGTAGAGCGTCTTCAACCAACCAAACAGCAGCGCGTCCTGACCACCCGGCACTGCCCGCGTCAGGCTTTGATAGAGGTGGTGATGGGTATTCACCAACCCGGGCGTCACCACACACCCTGATGCTTCAATCACCTCCCCCTCGGTTGACAGGTTATGGCCTACCGCTGCAATGACACCGTCAGCCAACAGGACATCAGCCGCGACCAATTCGCGACGCGTGTCATCCATCGTAAGAAGATAGTCGGCGTTGCGTATCAGCAGTTCGGTCATACCGGACAATTCTTAAGGAACTCTAAAGCTTCGGCGTGTATTTCGCGATTGGCTGCCGCAATTGCACGGCCGCCGTTATGCGCCGGGCCACCGTCCCAGTCCGTCACGATACCGCCCGCTGCCTGCACCACAGCAATAGGTGCTTGAATATCGTAGGGTTGCAGCGAGGCTTCGATGACGAGATCGACCTGACCTGAAGCCACCAAAGCATAGGCATAGCAATCCATCCCAAAACGCGTCAGCCGCGCCTGTTGGGAAACTTTGGCAAAGGCCGCACCTTCATGCGCCGAGCCGACTTCGGGAAACGTCGTGAAAACAGTGGCTTGGGCCAAGGGCTGGGGGCTTCGCGTTTGCAGGGCGTATGCCCCCGACGGTCCCATGACCTCGGCCCGTTCGCCATACCCTAAAAAACGCTCGCGAATATAGGGTTGGTCGATGATGCCGAAGAACGGGCCGTTCGCATCGCTGAGCGCGATCAACACGCCCCAAGTGGGCGTACCGGATACAAATCCGCGGGTTCCGTCGATCGGATCCAATACCCAGGTTAGTTCGGAAGTTCCTTCGGTGGAGCCGTATTCCTCGCCCAAGATTGCATCGTCTGGCCGTTCGCGCTCTAGAATCTCGCGCATTGCCCGTTCGGCTGCTCGATCAGCTTCCGTAACCGGATCATAGCCGATTTGAAACTTGTTGTCCGCAAGCAGATCAGGTTTTCGAAAATGGGGGAGTATTGCCGTACGCGCTGCATCAGCCAGTAGATGACCCACACGAAGTATATCGGGATCCGAATGCAAGTTCTGTATCATGGCTACCGATCTGACACTTTCGCCAGATCCTTGCAAGATAACAGTTTGCGTTAGCGATTAAGCAACATCACTCAGCACACGTGCCAATTCGAACAACCGCCGCCGCTGGTTTTCAGGGATGGCATAATAGGAGCGGATGAGGTCCATCGCTTCTTTATCCCCGACCAGATCCGCAGGTATGTTTTCCAGCCCCTTCTCGGCTTGAGGTTTTTCCGCCTCTAGCCCCTCGAAGAAATGGGCCACATTGACGTTCAAAGCAAAGGCAATATCCCAGAGCCTAGAGGCGCTGACGCGGTTTGCGCCTGTCTCATACTTCTGGATTTGCTGAAATTTTATGCCAACAAGCTCTGCCAGGCGCTGCTGGGTCATGCCGGTCAACCAACGGCGCTGTCGTATCCGCTGGCCAACATGAACATCTACTTTGTGAGGCATCACGATCTTCTTTCTAATTCAGCGCCCATAATTTCGACGCTTGCATTTGTATTATTGAGGAAGTGACCAATTCACGTGGTCCTTTCCGACAAAACGTGCTACTTACAAATCTCATCGCTATGCGCAAATAAAATGAAAATGGACATACGTTCAGTTATCATCCTATTCATCTGCGACACCCAATCACGCGTTGATTTAGCGGACGGATTACCCCTTATACGAGAAATAAACCTAGCGGGCGAAAGTTAAATTGCATATCTTCTTTGCCAATTCTGCACCTATAGTTAAGCTGCATCCCTGTTTACCATTCTCCTCAGGTGACCTTTCTTTGCTTAGGTGAAAATCAGATTATCTTATATATCAACACTATAGACGGCACGGGATGTGACACTTTGACATCACCGGGTGGTACGCGGTGTTTCGCTCATAGCATAAATTAGCCGCGCATATGGCGCGGGTAACGATAACGTTATGTAAGTATGGCCAGCAGGCATCTCCGAGAATCATCAGGTTCATAGCCAGATGATTGCAACACAAACCTTAACACATCGTGTAGGGCTTGATGCTTGCAGACGCGACTTAATGCGCGTTCGCGATTTCCTAAAACAACACTATCGTTAGGTAAAACTTCATAGTTGTCTCTTAGCCTTGTTCAAAACGGGAAAGAAGCCCCCTACGCTTCTCTCTCTTCACAGTGCGTAAGGTGGATTGTGCGACATTTGGCATAGCATCGCCTCGAACTTTCGCTACCTCGCGTATTTGAGTACGAAACTACTTGAAAACAATGGCGTGGATGCCGATATTTGACACAATACCAAGGTCGGAAAACCGACTTTGCAACACGTCTATTATTTGGAGGATATTCATGGCCGACGTGAACACAATCCGGTCCGCTGCCGGATCCCGCGCCGCCGCTATCGATGAGGGGCTGCGCACCCATATGAACAAGGTGTATGGCACCATGTCTATCGGCATGTTGATCACCTTTGCAGCGGCTTGGGCCATTTCTGGTCTCGCTGTTACAACTGATCCTTCCGCTGCAGCGGCGCAGATTGGTCCTGACAAATATCTGACAGCTCTAGGGGCTGCTTTGTATACGTCGCCACTGAAATGGGTGGTGATGCTTGCTCCGCTCGCCTTTGTGTTCGGCCTTAGCGCTGCAATGAACAAGATATCGGCTGCGACGGCCCAAACGTTGTTCTATGCCTTCGCTGCGGTTATGGGCGTCTCGATCAGTTCGATCTTTTTGGTCTTCACCGGATATTCGATCATCCAGATCTTCCTTGTTACCTCTATTGCTTTCGCTGGTCTGTCACTTTGGGGGTACACCACCAAAAAGGACATCTCTGGCTGGGGAAGCTTCCTTATAATGGGGGTGATTGGTCTGGTGGTCGCATCGATCGTGAACATCTTCCTTGCCTCGCCCGCGCTGGTTTTCGCGATCTCGGCTATTGGCGTTCTTATTTTTGCTGGTCTTACCGCCTATGATACGCAAAATATCAAGAACACCTATCTCGCCCACGCGCACCACGGTGATCAGGAATGGTTGCAAAAATCCGGCATCATGGGGGCCCTGAGCCTATACCTGAACTTCATCAACATGTTCATGATGTTGCTCCAGCTGTTCGGCAACCGCGAGTAAGACACGTTGTCTAGCTTGATACGGCAGACATAAGAATAACGCCCACCGGCTTTCGATCCGGTGGGCGTTTTTTTTGTCGTAAATACACGAGAACTTTGGCGGGTGAAAATAGGTCTGAGCTGAACAAGCCTCGCCCGTTCAGACCAATTTGCTCCGTTAAGACATAACTTAGAACGGATGCTCCGGCCGTGTGCGAGACACCTCCCGCGTTGGACTTAGCGGCCTGCGGCGACCCTATACCGCCACTTCGAAGATGTGGCCCAGTCCAGCGGTTACCGCCATCGCTAGCACCCCCCAGACCACGGCGCGGATACTGGCAGCCCGCATGGGTGCCCCCCCGAGCCGGGCACCGCCACCACCGAGTAAAATCAGTGCGAGCACGGCAGTTACGGCAATTGGCCATAGCCCCTGCCCCACAGGCGCACAGAGCGCGGCGAGCAGAGGGAAGGCCCCACCTAGGGCAAAGGCAAGGGCCGAAGCACCTGCGGCCTGTAGCGGGTTCGCCTGCCCTGCCAAACCGAACATGCCAAGCTCTTCACGCGCATGCGCCCCCAGGGCGTCATGGTCCGTCATCTGCGCCGCAACCTCAACGGCGAGCGCGGCATCGACACCGCGACTCTCTAACCCTTCGGCCAGCTCTTCCAGCTCGTAGTCGGGGTCTTCTTCCAGAGCGACGCGTTCACGCTCTAGATCAGCGGCCTCCACATCGGCCTGCGCCGAAACAGATACATATTCCCCTGCAGCCATCGATAACGCCCCTGCCGTCAATCCGGCGAAACCGGTTAGGGCGATATTGCCCGTCTCCATGCCTGCCGAGGTGACGCCGACCAAAAGGCTAGAGATTGAAACGATACCATCATTCGCCCCCAAGACGGCGGCGCGCAGCCAGTTGCTGCGGTTGATGTAATGGCCTTCCTTGGGCATGACCCGCCTCCTTGCGCTCAACGCGACACAGGCCCGCAACGGCAGGCCTGTTCAACTGTCCGGGGTATAGAAACGCAAAAGGCCGCGCACTAGGCGCGGCCCTCATATCGCGTCGACGGTAAGATCTTACTTGATCTTGCCTTCTTTGTATTCAACGTGCTTGCGAATAACGGGGTCGTACTTTTTGATGACCATTTTCTCGGTCATGGTACGAGCGTTTTTCTTAGTGACGTAAAAATGGCCTGTGCCCGCGGACGAGTTCAGACGGATCTTGATCGTGGTTGGCTTCGCCATAGTCGTTCTCCTGCAACGACGAGCCGGCCGCTGTTCGACCGCTCGTGAAATCCTGAGTTTTGGGTTCTAGTCACGCCTGCGCCTGTGTCAACCGCTATTTCGAACTCACGGCCCAAACGAACCGTAAAAATTGATATTTTCCGGCATTCCCACCCCGAAATAAGGAGAGCTGGCCCATAAATATGCGCGGAAGGCCTATAAGCCGGATTTTGTCCCCGCTTTACAACGGGGGATGACCATTCCTCTGACCACACAGTTACCTGCATGGCTACAGCTGCCAACCCGGACCTGCTGGGGCAGAAGTGGCCCCGCCTTGCCTGTTGCCAGACACGGCGCGCGGTCCCTATTTGGCATTGCTCCCGGTGGGGCTTGCCTTGCCAGAGATGTTGCCACCTCCGCGGTGCGCTCTTACCGCACCGTTTCACCCTTACCTCTTTGGTGGTATCGGTTGCCCGACCCGTCAAAGCGGCGGTCTGTTTTCTGTGGCGCTATCCGTCGGGTTACCCCGCCCGGGCGTTACCCGGCACCGTTTCTTCTGGGAGTCCGGACTTTCCTCGACCTTGTTACCAAGACCGCGGCCATCCAGCCTTCCGCGCGCTGCACGCCTAGCGCCTAAATTCGGGTGGGGTCAATGTGTTTCGCCAGACGGATGCCTTCGGCGAGGATTTTTAACCATTTGGAAACGGGTATGATGCTACAGATTATGCCCAAGGACCATATCATCAGCGCAAAGTGGCCCCTTGCGCCAAGGTGCAAAGCGCAGGCGTGTGCTTTGTAACAAAAGGTCTACGTCATGCGTGGCCGTGTAGCCCGCCGCACGTGCTGCCGTGACAAAGGCATCGACCGTAGGATCGACAGTCGCGGGCTCGCTGCTTCCTTTTCCGGCGAGGTTCTGTCGTGCAAGACGGGGCCAGTCGAACCGTGGGCCGGGATCCACCTTGCGCCCAGGAGCCATATCGGAATGGCCTATGACCCCTTCTGGCAGGATCGCCCAACGGTCCATGATGCCACGCAGTAACGTCTCGAGCATGGCCATCTGCGGTTCGGGAAACGGGTGAGTGCCCCGATTATCGAGCTCGATCCCGATGGAGCGGGAATTGATGTCAGAGTGCCCCTGCCACTCTCCGCCCCCCGCATGCCAGGCACGCTGATCTTCTGGCACCAGCGGCACTGTGTCGCCCGTCATGGTGATGAGGTAATGGGCCGAAACTTCGGCCTCGGGGTCACAAAGGCGCGCACAGGCGGCTTCGGCGCTATCCATTGCGGTATAGTGCAACACGATCAAAGAGGGCCGCAGCCCGTTCCGGCGCGGCCCATGATTTGGAGATTTATAGTGCAGCGGCGTGCCAACCATCCGGCCTAGCCCCGCACCCCTTTGCGGTAGGGGCTTGGATCCCAGTTGCAGGCATATCCATCGCCGTCAGGGTCCATGCCATCGCGGTCTTTGGTCGGCCCGCCAGCGCTTAGAAAGGCGATCTGTGCTTGATCGGGGTGTGAATACTGTGCGCAGGCCCGCGCGAACTTGCGTTCTTTGTTGAACCCGCGACGGGTATATTGCGCGGTGCCAACGGCATGGGAATTCTGCAATGCGTAGGCAACGATATTGGGGCCGGCGTCGGCGCGATCCGGAAGCGCCTCGGGCTGCACCACACGATATTGCGCACGGTTGGCCGCGATGCGGGCCGCATCGCCTTCGATACTGCGCTCATCGGCCACCGCGTCAAAGTTGTTCTCTTGCGAGATCCCCCCTGCCCCCAATACTGGCGGCGCAGGGTTCGACGGGCTGGCGTTGACCGGTGCCACACCCGAATTGGTCGCGGCATCGTTGCCCAGACCACCGGGACGCGTGGCATCGAGGATACGCGCCGTTGCAGCGGCCGTAGCCGCGGGGGAGCCATCATTGACGGCATCCAGCGGCGTGGCATCCACAGCAGCCGGTGCCGGCATGCTTGCCACCGCCCCGCCGGCCAGTGCCGTATCCCGCTGCGCTTGCGCGGCATCGAATGAGCCGTCGAACCCGACGCCCCGTCCACTGTCGGGGACCGCGGGTTGGCAGGCCGAAAGGGCGAGCCCCAAGGCTGCAACAATTGAACAACGTATCATCATCGGACCTGCTTTATCTGCTCTGGTTTATCGGCGGGGGTTTACCACCATTTTTGCGGCTTGGCTACAAAGCCGGCCGCCTGCTCTAGCGCATAGGCGGTAGACAGTAGATCGGCCTCTTCCCATGGGCGACCAATAAGTTGCAAACCAAGGGGCAGCCCATTGTCGCTGATACCAGTCGGCAGCGCGATACCAGGCAGCCCCGCGAGGTTCACGGTGACCGTAAAGACGTCGTTCAGATACATCGCCACCGGATCGGCATCCGTCATCTCGCCCAGACCAAAGGCCGCCGACGGCGTGGTTGGTGTCAAGATGCTGTCGATACCTGCTGCAAATGCGTCTTCGAAATCTTTCTTGATCAAGGTACGGACCTTACGTGCCCGGTTGTAGTAAGCGTCGTAGAACCCCGCGCTTAGCACATAGGTACCAACCATAACACGGCGCTGCACCTCGGCCCCGAACCCTTCGGCGCGGGTCTTTTCGTACATCTCGGTGATGCCGTCGCCGTGGTCCAGCTTGGCGCGGTGGCCATAGCGCACCCCGTCATAGCGGGCGAGGTTCGACGAGGCTTCCGCCGGCGCGATCACGTAATAGGCAGGCAAAGCGTATTTCGTGTGCGGCAAGGAAATATCGACGATCTCGGCCCCGGCATCGCGCAGCATGGCAATACCGTCTTGCCACAGTTTATCGATCCCTGCGGGGATGCCATCAATGCGGTATTCGCGCGGGATACCGATCTTTTTGCCCCGAATGTCGCCCGTCAGCGCGGCTTCGAAATCGGGTACGGCCAGCTCGGCAGAGGTGCTGTCTTTGGCGTCATACCCGGCCATAGCGCCCAACATGATTGCCGCGTCGCGTACGGTTTTGGTCATTGGCCCCGCTTGATCCAGCGAAGAGGCAAACGCCACGACGCCCCAACGGGAACAGCGCCCATAGGTTGGCTTGATCCCCACTGTGCCGGTAAAGGCCGCAGGCTGGCGGATCGAGCCGCCCGTATCGGTGCCGGTTGCCGCCAGACACAGGTCTGCGGCTACAGCCGCGGCCGACCCGCCCGAAGACCCGCCGGGTGTCAGCGCTGTCTCATCACCCGAACGCCGCCAAGGGTTGACGGCATTGCCATACACGGAGGTTTCATTGGACGATCCCATCGCGAATTCATCCATGTTGAGCTTACCCAACATCACCGCGCCACTATCCAGCAGATTTTGCGACACAGTGCTTTCATACTCGGGCACGAAGCCTTCAAGGATCCGCGACGCGGCCTGCGACGGCACACCTTTGGTGCAGAACAGATCCTTGATGCCGATGGGCAAGCCACACATCGCAGGCGCATCGCCGGATTTGATCCGCGCATCTGCCGCCTTGGCCTGATCCATCGCAAGATCACCGGTGTGGTGCACGAATGCATTCAGCGCGCCCGCGCCTTCGATGGCGGTCAAACATGCGCCGGTTAGCTCGGCCGAGGTCACATCGCCTTTGCGCAGCGCATCACGTGCTTCGGCAAGGCCCAGTTTGTTCAAATCAGCCATTATTCAACCACCTTCGGAACCGCAAAAAATCCTTCACGCGCATCGGGCGCATTGGCCAACACTTTGGCCTGCTGGTCGCCATCGCGCACCACGTCCTCGCGCTTTTTCAACACCTGAGGTGTTACGGATGTCATCGGTTCTACCCCGTCGACATCGACTTCGTTCAGCTGTTCGATAAAGCCGAGGATATTGTTGAACTCTTGCGCCAGCGCGGGCAAGGCGTCGGGTTCGACCTTGATGCGGGCCAGTTTCGCCACCCGTGCGGCTGTGGACTCGTCAATGGACATGGGCGCTCCTTCATCTGATTGGGTGCCGTTTATCGCCCCCTGCCCGCCCCCGCAAGTCTGGCCACTGCTTCTAGCGCTTGATCGCGCCGGTTGATCCTTCATTTTGCCAAATAAACTCCCGCCGGAGGCTCCCCTTCGTACAAACACGCGCTACAGTCCGCGAAAGACACCACATAAAGGGAAGACCAAAATGGATATCATCTGGCTCGGCCACGGCAGCTTTCGCATCGAGATCGAGGATCAGATTCTGCTGATCGACCCTTGGCTCACTGGCAACCCGATGCTGGACGACGCGCAGCACGATGCCGCACTGTCCGGCGTGACGCAAATCCTGGTGACCCACGGGCATTTCGACCACACCCAAGACCTCAAGATGGTCGCGGAAAAAACCGGTGCGCCGGTTGCGGGCATGGTTGAACTGATGGGGTATTTCGGCGCGCAAGGCGTGGAAAACACCACGGGCTTCAACAAAGGCGGCACGATCCGCTGCGGCAAGGTTGACGTGACGATGGTGCCGGCATCGCATTCCTCTTCGGTCGATGGGGACGCGGGCCCGATCTATATGGGGGCTGAAATCGGCTTTATGATCAAGGGCGAAGGTCACACGGTCTATGTGTCGGGCGATACCGATATTATGGCGGATATGGATTGGATGGGCGACTACCACAAACCCGACATCGGCATCCTGAGCGCGGGCGGTCATTTCACTATGGATATGGCCGGCGCGGCCTACGCGGCCAAGCGGTATTTCGACTTCAAAACCGTGATCCCCTGCCACTACCGCACCTTTGACGCGCTTGAGCAATCGGCTCAGGTGCTGGTCGACGGTTTGCCCGGCGTGGATGTGATCGAGCCCGAAGTGCTCAAGGCAATCACGCTATAGGATCCCCCTATTCAATAGAAACGGCACGCTCCCCGATAAAGCAGAGGGTGTCGTCGGCGGGCAGGGCAATGTTGCCTTGATCAAACGCAGCTTTGCGCGCCTTTTGCGAGTTCAGCGCCAGCGTCGTACAAACTTCGAACGCGGTGTCGCTGAAGCGACGATACACATAAGGTGCGCCGCTCGCTGGGTCGCCACTGGCAAGGATATCGTACAGGCTGTGGCGCGTGCTGGGACAATAGGCGTCATCCGTCAGGGTCTGGGGCAGCGGCTTGCGCGGGTGGCCGATGCACATGAGATGACTGCGAAGGATCCGCAGGTCACTGATGCGCTGCTTGTCCTCGCGCGCCAGTCGCGCCTGCTTTGGTCCACCTATCACCATCAAACCACCGACAATGGCCCCGCCGACCAGCAAGCACATGCAGATCAGTAGCAGTTTGTTCACGCAGGGGCCTCTTCGCGCAGGTCCCGCACATAAAAACCGAATATGCCTCCCGCCACTACCAGTACCACCAGCGCCTTAACGATAAATTGCAGCGTCAGATCACCGGTCAGCAGTGCATAGATCGTGGCAATTGCATCCCCGAGCAGGGTCAGCGCAGCCAAGAGCAGCCCGATATAGATCATCCATTTGCGGATCGCGGACCGGTAATGCGCAGGGTCGCGCGCAAGTTTCTGCCGCTCCCGCAGGGTCAGCCAGAGGTACAGCGGCGCAGTCACGATCAACACGGCAACACCCCAGCGGATTGGCCGGTCACTGTCGCCGTCCCCTGTGGCAAAGACCAGATCAACCAGCGCCTGCAACACAACCACCAGATTGAATGCCCCAAGAATCAGGACGCAGAACGTCAGCGCATAGGTAAAGAAATCCCGCGCAGACACCGTCGCCACGGGGCGCGGAACGGGCGGAGAGAACGGCATCTCGTCCCATCCGTTCAGGGCGTCCTGCACCTCTGCGCTGCGCCAGCCCGCGTGGGCCAGCGCGGCAGCAATCTCGGGGCGGGACTTGCCTGCCGTCAGCGCGTCGCGCACGAAAATGCTTAATTCATCCCGTTGGGCCATGGGGCTTATCCTTTTCGTTTCGCAGCAAAAAACGTCTTCAGCAGCTCTTCGCTCTCGGCGGCGGCGATGGCGTCATAGACGTCGGGGGCGTGGTGGCATTGGGCATGGGAAAACACCCGCGCGCCCTGTGCCACTCCGCCTGATTTGGGGTCGGACGCGCCGTAGTACAACCGTGCCAGCCGCGCCGCGGAGATCGCCGCAGCACACATGGCGCAGGGTTCCAGCGTGACATAAAGTGCGTGCCCGCCCAGCCGTTCGAACCCCGCCGCAGCGCAGGCGGCGCGAATGGCCAGCACCTCGGCATGGGCGGTCGGATCATTCAGCTCGCGCGTGCGGTTGCCCGCTTGGGCCACGACAGTGCCATCAGCTGCGACAATGACCGCGCCCACGGGTACTTCGCCGCGGGCAGCTGCGGCGCGGGCCTGTTCTAATGCGATGGACATATAAGAGGTAAAGCTCATTCATGTCTCATGCCCGCAAACGCCGCCCTTTCGCAAGCGCAGGAAACAGGGTAAGCGCTGTGGTATGAGCGAAGATACACCCTCCCAGCCCCCGAAATCCGGCACCCCACCCGGTGACCGTATTGCCAAAGTCCTGTCCCGTGCCGGACTTGCCAGCCGCCGCGAAGCAGAGCGTATGATCGAGGCCGGCCGCGTGCGGGTCAACGGCGCGCAGATCGATTCGCCCGCGTTGAACGTGACGCCTGCCGATGCAATCACCGTGGACGGCAAGCCCGTCGGCGAGCCCGAACCACCCCGCGTCTGGCTGTACCACAAGCCCACGGGGCTGGTGACCACCAATCGCGACGAAAAAGGTCGCGGCACGATCTTTGATGATCTGCCCGAAGACATGCCCCGCGTCATGAGCGTCGGTCGGCTTGACCTTAACTCCGAAGGGTTGTTGCTGCTGACCAATGACGGCGAGGTCAAACGCAGGTTGGAATTGCCCTCGAACGGCTGGCTGCGGCGCTACCGCGTGCGGGTAAATGGCCGGCCCACCGATGATATGCTCGAACCGCTGCGCAAGGGCATCACGATTGATGGCGAGGATTTCCAACCGATGACGGTATCGCTTGATCGGCAACAGGGTGCAAATGCCTGGCTTACAATCGGTCTTCGCGAAGGCAAGAACCGCGAAATTCGCCGCGCGATGGAAGCGGTGCACCTGTCGGTGAACCGTCTGATCCGCACCAGCTATGGTCCATTTCAGTTGGGCGAGCTGAAACCCGGTGAGGTCGAAGAGCTGAAACGCAAGGTCGTCCGTGACCAGCTGGGCCTCGAGATTGCCGATACCACCGGCACCGCCGTCAAGAAAAAGCCCGCGCGCATCGTCAAACGAAAGACGCGCAAACCCGGAGAGCCAGGCCCCGGTCGCCCCGGTCTGCCAAAAGAACCCGGCGACAAGACCGCCACCGGCAAGACCATCCCCGGCAAGCCCAAGCCCGGCTATGGCAAATCCAAGCCTGCCCGTCCTGCGTCCGACGTCCCTGCGCCGCGCAAATTCGGCACCCGCGTGAAATCCACCCGTAAACCCTGATTTCTTTGGGTTTACGGCCCCTTGCCAGCTTCTTTTACGTGCGCGACCCTAGTCGATGGGCGGTACCGCGACTATATGTCGTGCAAAGGAAGGTCTGATGGGTAGATTGCTAGTCATTGTCGCCACGCTGGCGCTGATTGTTGCGTTTGTCGCCATTTTGGTGACAATCATTGCAAGGATTCTGGACGCAAGCCGTCGCGCATCGGCACCCGCGCAGGGACAGGAGATCTATCGCCCCATGGCACCGACACCGTTTCAGAAAATCACCTATGTCGCCCTGATCGTTTTGCTGTTCGGCGTGTCCACCGGCTGGCTTGGGGGGCTTTGATCCATGGCACAGCGCTTTGGCGGTAAATACAGCAATCAAGACACCGGCGGCGACGCGTCAGCCCCGCGTGAAGCCCGTGCAAAACGCATAGAGGTGGACCCCGCAAGCGGGCGGGCAACGCTCTTGTTCATCCCCGCCATTCCGCTGGTGTTCCTGTCATTGAACGACGGGGCTCAGGGGCTAGTCCTTGGCTTGGTGGCCGCAGCGGCGTTGACCGGTGCCGCGTGGATGCTGCGCGAAGGATTAAAAGCCGAAGCCGCCTATACCGCGCGCAAAGTGGCTGAACGCCCCGCCCTGCCGCGCAAGATCATCGCCAGCCTGCTTACCGGTGCGGGTGTGGCCTTGGCTGCCTATAAAAATGATCCCGGCCTGGTGGCCCCCGTGCTCTATGGCTTGGCCGCTATGGGGTTGCATGTGTCGGCCTTTGGCATCGATCCGCTGACCGCCAAAGGGATGGAAGGCGTGGACAGCTTTCAGAAAGACCGCGTCGCCCGAGTTGTGGACGAAGCCGAAAAGCACCTTGCTGCTATGAACACAGCCATTGCCCGCGCTGGCGACCGCCAAGCACGGGACCGCTTGGCTCAGTTTCAGGACACGGCGCGTACCCTGATCCGCACAGTGCAGGATGACCCGCGCGATCTGACGGGTGCGCGGAAATACCTGTCGGTCTACCTGTTGGGCGCGCGGGACGCGACGATCAAGTTCGCTGACATATATGCCAGCACGGGCGATGCGCAGGCGCGTGCCGATTATCTGGCCTTGCTGGACGATCTGGACAAAAATTTTGCCGCGCGCACCCAAAAATCGCTATTGGAAGACAAGACCGACCTGAACATCGAAATCGACGTGCTGCGCGAGCGGCTTTCCCGAGAAGGCGTGCGCCTCGATTAATCTGTCGCACCCGCAAGAACATAGGAATACTTGAACCATGTCTGATACCGTTCGTGAAAAAGCCACCCAATCTGTCGCGCTGGTGGATGAGGTAAACGCCCAAGTGCTGGCCGACCCCGCGCCCGCGGATGCTGTCGTTTCGCTTGAAAAGGCAGATGCGCCCCAATCGGCCGAAATCAAAAGCCGCATGGCAGAGATCGACATGGGCGACACGCAATCGATTATCGGTTTCGGCTCCGGTGCGCAGGCTGAGCTGCAAGAAATCAGCCAAGCGATGTTGCAAGACGTGCGGAACAAGGATGTGGGCCCTGCCGGTGATAGCCTGCGCAATATCGTGACAACCATCCGCGGTTTTTCGGTATCGGAACTGGACGTTCGCCGTGAACGCAGCTGGTGGGAACGCCTGCTGGGTCGCGCCGCCCCCTTTGCCAAGTTCACCGCCAAGTTCGAACAGGTTCAAGGTCAGATCGACCGCGTCACGGACGAGCTGCTGACCCATGAGCACACCCTGCTAAAAGATATCAAATCACTTGATATGCTGTATGAAAAGACGCTGCAGTTCTATGATGAACTCGCCCTTTATATCGCAGCAGGCGAGGCCAAGCTGGCAGAGTTGGACGCGACCACCATTCCCGCCAAACAAGCGCAGGTCGACGCCGCACCCGAGACGGATCAGGTCATGGTCGCGCAGGAACTGCGCGATATCCGCGCCGCGCGTGACGATCTGGAACGCCGCGTGCATGACCTGAAACTGACCCGTCAGGTGACGATGCAGTCGCTGCCCTCCATCCGCTTGGTGCAGGAAAACGACAAGTCGCTGGTTACCAAAATCAATTCCACCCTCGTGAACACAGTGCCACTGTGGGAAACCCAATTGGCGCAGGCGGTCACCATCCAGCGCAGCGTCGAAGCCGCCGCTGCCGTGCGCGATGCCAACGATCTGACGAATGAACTGCTGACGTCGAACGCTCAGAACTTGCGCGAAAGCAACAAGGTCATCCGCACCGAGATGGAACGCGGCGTTTTCGACATCGAAGCGGTCAAACAAGCCAACGCTGACCTGATCGGGACCATTCAGGAATCCCTGCAAATTGCGGACGAAGGCAAAGCGCGCCGTGCCTCTGCCGAAAAGGACCTGCAGGAAATGGAAGCCAATCTGCGCGACACGTTGGCCTCTGCCAAAGCGGTCAAGCCCGCACCCTCTTCGGTTTAATCCCTTTTACGCTTGGAGCGCGCGATATGGCATGGCAACGGTTAGGGCGGGCAGGATGGTTCGGCACGGTGGCAATGGTTGCCGCGCTTGCCGCCTGTACCCCGCAGCCCCCGGTTGAACCGACGCTGAAGCCCATCGCGCGCCCCGAAACGCCACCGGCCCCGCCGCCTGTGGTGGCCAAGCCGACGTCGCAAAAAAGCGCCAAGCTGCGCAGCTATTTCCATCAGATTCAGCAGGCGCAGCTTAGCCAGGGCCTTTTGCGACGTGATGGTGGCGGGCAGGATACGCCTTTTTCTGCCGGCATGCTGGTGCGCAACTTTGAACAAATTGCCTTTTACAACGAATACAACGCCACTCTGACCGGCCGTGGGGACAAATCCCCGATGCGTCGCTGGGAACGCCCCGTGCGGATGGAGGTGGTTTTCGGCGACGGCGTGCCCCCGTCCGAACGCGCGCGTGACGAGGCTTCGATCAAAGATTACGCCGCCCGTCTGGCCGCGACGACGCAGCATTCCGTCTCAGTCGGGGGGAAACCGAACTTTATGGTGATCGTCGCCGGCGAGGACGACCGGTCCGATGCTCTGGCCCTCGCAGCCAAAAGCATCCCCGGTGTCACTGCCGAAAGCCTTGCCGCGCTCAGCGATCTGCGCCGCGATACCTATTGCGTCGTCGCAGCCTATGCCGGGGGTGCGGACCCCAACATCTATACTGCTGCCGTGGCCGTGATCCGGGCCGAAAACCCGTCGCTTATGCGGCTGTCGTGCATCCACGAAGAACTCGCGCAGGGGCTTGGCCTTGCTAATGACAGCCCCACCGCACGCCCGTCGATCTTTAACGATGACGACGAATTCGCGCTGCTGACCCGCCATGACGAGCTTTTGCTCAAGATGCTTTATGATCCTCGTTTGCATGCTGGCATGACCGCCGAAGAGGCCACCCCCGTCGCCCGCGAGATCGCAAATGAACTACTTGGCGGGCCCGTTTAACCCGCCACCGACTTCCCCCGAAAGGACCAAGACATGGGTATTCTCGATTTTCTCTCTGGCCAATTCATCGACGTTATCCACTGGACCGATGACACCCGCGATACGATGGTGTCGCGTTTTGAGCGCGAAGGCCACGAGATCAAATACGGGGCCAAGCTGACCGTCCGCGAGGGTCAAGCTGCGGTGTTCGTCCACGAAGGCCAGCTGGCCGATGTGTTCACGCCCGGGCTTTATATGCTTGAAACCAACAACATGCCGATCATGACATCGTTGCAGCACTGGGATCACGGCTTTAAAAGCCCCTTCAAATCCGAGATTTATTTCGTCAACACCACCCGTTTCAATGATCTGAAATGGGGCACCAAGAACCCGATCATCGTGCGCGACCCCGAATTTGGCCCTGTGCGCCTGCGGTCCTATGGCACCTACTCTGTCAAAGTGTCGGACCCTGCTCGGTTCCTCACCGAAATCGTCGGCACCGATGGCGAATTCACCATGGACGAGATCAGCTATCAGATCCGCAACATCATCGTGCAGGAATTTTCGCGCAGCATCGCGCTGTCCAATATTCCGGTCATGGATATGGCCGCCAATACCCGCGAACTGGGCAAAATGGTGAGCACTGAAATTTCGGCCACGATTGCAGAATACGGCCTGACCATCCCCGAGCTTTATATTGAAAACGTCTCGCTTCCCCCTGCCGTAGAAGAGGTGATGGACAAGCGTTCCTCCATGGGTGTGATCGGGGATCTTAACAAGTTCACCCAGTTTCAGGCCGCCGAAGCCCTGGGCCGCGAAGGTGCTGCCGGTGCCGCCCTGCAAACCGGCCTTGGGGCTGGGTTGGGGATGCAGATGGGTCAGGCTGCTGCCGCCCAGACTGGCCCGTGGGGGCCCCGCCCCGCTGCCGCGGCCCCTGCCTCCCACACGCCTCCTCCGCCACCTCAGCCTGACAAAGTCTGGCATTTGGCCGAGAACGGCCAGACCAAGGGTCCGTTTTCCAAGGCCGCCTTGGGGCGCATGGCTGCCGATGGCGGGCTGAAACGCGAAACCTATGTCTGGACACCGGGTCAGGATGGCTGGCTGAAAGCTGACGACGTGGCAGAACTGGCGCAGCTCTTTACCGTGCTGCCGCCCCCGCCGCCGCCCGCCGGTGCATAAAGCGATCTGAAACTCAGATGGGGCGGCCCACGTGTCTAGGCTATGATCACACCCCGCCGACCCTTGCTGCCCCACCGGCGCACCCTGATGAAACTGTTGCATTGGGGCATGGTGCCCCTGTTCGTCTGGTTCTTGCTGGTGCAACCGTCTGACGTGGCGCGGATCGGGCCTGCGGCGGTGCGGTTTCATTCTGTCATGGGACTTGTTTTTGTCAGTGCGGCGCTGCTGTGGTGGGTCCACTATATGCGATGCGGATTGCTGGGCCGCCCCGGCCCCAAACTGACAGGCTGGGCCCGCTGGCTGCATCCTGTGCTGCATAAAACCCTGATCTGGGGTATCTTGGGTGTCGCGCTCACGGGGCTTATGATCGGGATTACCTCTACTGTGCAGCTATGGGCCGGGGGCATTGTCCCGATTGCCGTACCGTTCGACCTGCCACGTGCCAACGACTGGGTCGGCCTGATCCACAGTATCGAATTTTACGCCCTTGCAGGCATCGCGCTCGCCCATTCAGGGTTTCACATCTGGCGCCACATTCGTCTGCGCGATAACGCCCTGCGGATCATGGCCCCCAAGCTGCTGCACCGTTTTTTATAGCCCCGCTCTGGTCGCAGCGGGCGCGGTGCCCTATGTCTGGTGCAGGCCTGACCAAAGGACAGCTCTATGCCCGCCAGCACCGGCTTTGACGACCCCGCCCTCCCTCCGACGCCAAGCGAGGAACACCGTTTTCCATGCGATACCTGCGGGTCCGATCTGCGGTTTGATCCCGAAAGATATCTGCTGGTCTGCGACCACTGCGGCAATACCGAGGAAATCTCGGGGGCGCGCGGTGTGCATAGCCCCATCGCCGAGCTCGATTTTCAAGCCGCCCTCGCCAGCGCGCTCCCGCAATCCCAGATGGAGGAGACCCGCGTTACCACCTGCCCCAACTGCGCGGCGCAAGTGGAATTCGACCCCGGCAAACATGCAACCGAGTGCCCGTTCTGCGCGACGCCTGTGGTGATCGACACAGGCCTGAACCGCCACATCAAACCCCGCGCTGTGCTGCCCTTTGGCCTGACCGAAAATACCGCACGCGATGCCATGACAGACTGGCTGGGCAGCCTTTGGTTTGCCCCCAACGGCTTGCAAGAATACGCGCGCAAGGGCCGCAAGATGCAGGGGATCTATGTGCCCTACTGGACCTATGACGCCGACACCCGATCCAGCTATTCGGGCGAAAGGGGCACGGTCTATTACGTGACCCAGACCGTCATGCGCGACGGCAAGCGCGTGCAGCAGCAGGTGCCCAAAATCCGCTGGCGGGCGACCTCGGGTCGTGTGGCGCGTTTCTTTGATGATGTGCTGGTGCTGGCGTCAACATCGCTCCCGAAACGGTTTACCGATGCACTCGCCCCGTGGGATCTGGCGGCGCTTGAACCCTATGCGCCGGAATACCTCGCCGGTTTTCGCGCCGAAGCCTATGCGGTCACGCTTGACGAAGGCTATGCGCAGGCGCGCGAGGTGATGGACGCGATGATCCAGCGCGACGTGCGTTTTGATATCGGCGGCGACCGCCAGCGCATCCACAATATCCAGACGCAGGTCAGTGATGTGACGTTCAAGCATATCCTCCTGCCGGTCTGGCTGGCGGCCTATAAATACCGCGGCAAGACCTATCGTTTTGTCGTCAACGGCCGCACCGGCAATGTTCAGGGGGAACGCCCCTATTCCACCGTCAAGATCACCTTTGCGGTGATCCTCGGCCTGATTGTCGCCGGGATCGTCGGCTATTTTATGGCACTGCAAAAATGACCCAGATCGATACGTTGACCGACATTCTCAAGGCGCGGTCGTCCTGCCGTGCTTTCCGCCCCGATCCGGTCGATGACGCGGTGATCACGCGCATCGTCGAAACCGCCCGCCATGTGCCGTCGTGGTGCAATGCGCAGCCGTGGCAGCTGACCGTCACCAAAGGGGCCGCGACCGACCGCTTCCGCGACGCGCTGGCGCAAGAGATTGCCAAGGGCACGCCCCCCGCCGCCGATCTCGATTGGCCCGCATCCTACAGTGGCGTTTACGGCGATCGGCGGCGGGCCTGCGGTTTCCAGCTCTATGACGCGGTTGGCATCGACAAGGCAGACCGCGCAGGTCGCACAGCGCAGATGATGCGAAACTATGCGCTGTTTGGCGCGCCCCATGTGGCGATCGTAACCTCCCCGGCAGAGCTTGGGGCTTACGGCGCGATGGACAGCGGCGGCTTTGTCACCGCCTTTACACTGGCTGCCACTGCGCTTGGCGTCGCCACCATTGCCCAAGCCGCCATCGCTGCCTATGCGCCCACCGTGCGCAGCCATTTCGACCTGCCGCAAGACCGTCTGATCCTTTGCGCGATTTCCTTTGGCTATGCGGACGACACAGCACCGGTCAACCGCTTCCGCACGCAGCGGGCCACACCCGCCGACATTATCGATTGGAAGGTCTGATATGCGCGCACTTCTCCAACGTGTTACCGACGCCTCTGTCACCGTCGACGGCCAGATCATCGGGCAGATCGAGCATGGCCTCCTGATTTTCGTCTGCGCCATGCCCGATGACACCCAAGCGACCGCTCAGACACTTGCTCAAAAGATCGCCAAGCTGCGCCTGTTTAAGGATGAAGCCGGCAAAATGAACCGTAGCCTCGCCGATACGGGCGGCAGCGCTCTGATTGTCAGCCAGTTCACCCTCGCCGCCGATACGTCCCGCGGCACCCGCCCCGGTTTCTCGCGCGCGGCCAAGCCTGATCAGGCAAAGATGCTGTACCAAGATTTCATCGTCTGCATCGAAGCCCTCGGCATCCCCGTCCAAACCGGCGCTTTCGGGGCCGACATGTCCGTCGCCCTGACCAATGACGGCCCCGTCACCCTCTGGCTCGACACGGAAAACCCCTGATCTTCCGAATGGAAAAAATCCTCGGGGGGTCAGGGGGGCCGACAGCCCCCTTGCCACGTCTACGGCTCGCGAAACGCCTCTTTGGACTTATAGAGCGGCTTTAAGAGATACTGCAAAACCGTCTTAGACCCTGTGTGCAGTTCGACGCTCGCCTGCATCCCCGGGCGGATCTGCAAAGACGCCTGTCGCGGGGTGAGGTGTTCAGTATCCACCTGCAGCGTCACCTTATAATGCGGATCGCCATCTGCCGCGCGGGACCGTTCGTCCTTGAACGTATCAGCCGAGATCAGTTTGACCGTGCCCTTCAACGTCCCGTAAATCGTATAGTCATAGGCTGACAGCTTGACCGTCGCCTCTTGCCCCGGACGTACGCCGGCGATGTTCTCTGGCTTGACGCGGGCCTCTACGACCAGCTCTTCGTCCAGCGGGATGATCTGCAAGATCTCCTCGCCCGGGCGCACGACGCCGCCGATGGTGGTCACACTCAGGTTGTTGACGATGCCGCGCAGCGGGCTGACCAGCACGGTGCGGTTCAACTGGTCCGTGCTCGCCTTGAGGTTCTGTTTCAGCGTTGCCAGCTCTTTCAGAACGTCCGAATACTCCTGCGCACGGTCCAGCTCTGTGCCGGTGACGATCTCGTCCAGTTTGATCCGCGCATCCGCATGGGTCTTGCGTGCACGCGTCACCTCGATCAGTGATACGATCTTTTTCTTGAGCATATTTTCAAGCAGTTCACGCTCTTTCGTGGCCTCGGTCAGCACCCGCCCCGCCCCTTCGGAGCGCGAGACAAAGTCCGATTGCCGCGCCCTCAACAACGCGCGTTCAGAAGCTACGATATCAGGGGTACGCGTGGCGAAGGCGTCGGGCACGTCAAAATCATATTGTCCGGCCAGCTCTGCCTCTAGGCGCAGACGGCGGATTTCAAAGGCGCTGATCTGATCGCGCAAGTCATCCACCGAGGACTGGAACTGCGTACCGTGCAACTTTGCCAGCACGTCGCCTTTCTCCACATGGTCACCCTCGCCCACGGCAAGCTCTGCCAGAATACCGCCCTCGAGGTTCTGGATGATCTGGGGCCGCGAGCTAGATATCATCGACCCTTCGGCGCGCACAATTTCATCGACCCAAGCAAAGGCAGCCCACAGCAGGAATACCAGCACGGATGCACCGCAGAGCCAGATCACCATGGACGGCCCGCGCATCTGCCCCGTCATCTGCGCCCCCAGCGGCGTGGTGCTGACAGAGTTCATGCGACATGCCCCTTCTGACCCGCCAAATGGGCGAGCACTTTTTCTTTTGGCCCGTCAACGGTCATACGGCCATCTTGCAGCACCAGCGTGCGTTCCGTCAGTGCAAGGATCGGCGCACGATGCGTCGCGATGATCGCAGTGCGTCCGGCCATCCAGTCTTGCAACCGCGAGACCAGTGTTGCTTCCAGTCGTTGGTCCAGCGCGGCCGTCGGCTCATCCAGCAAGCAGATCGCCGGATCCTGCAACCACAGGCGCGCCCAACCAATAGATTGACGCTGTCCTATAGACAGGCCCGCGCCTGCGTCCTTGATCTCTAGGTCCAGACCCTTGTGGTGGTTGCGCACAAACGGCCCCAGACCCGCAAAATCAAGCGCTGCGTGCAGGCGGTCGTCGTCACGCTCCAGCATGGTGAGGTTCAGGTTATCGCGCAGCGTGCCCGAGAACAGGCGCACGTCCTGCCCCAGATAGCCGATCAGCCGGCGCAGGTCGCGCGGCTCGATCTGGCCCAGCTCTGTGCCGTCAATCAGGATGCGCCCTTCGGTCGGAGCGTAGAGCCCGCTGAGCATTTTCAGCAGCGTCGATTTGCCCGATCCGTTGGCCCCGAGCACGGCAACATGCTGCCCCGGCTGGATCAGCATCGCTTTGATATCAACCGTCGGTGCGCCGTCGTCTTCATAGCGGAACATCACATCGCGCAGCTCGAACTGGCCTTTCAGCTTTTCGCGCCGCAAATAGGTGCGCGCCTCGGCGGTGTCCTGCGGTGCGGCGACAATCGCGTCGAGTCCGTCCAGAGCGCCTTTGACATTGCCCCATCGCGCCATCGTACCCGAAAGCTGCGTCAGCGGCCCCAGCGTCCGGCCTGTCAGGATACCGACCGCGATAATCGACCCCACGGTAAATTCCCCCGCAAACACCAGATAAGTGCCTACGATCACCGCGGCCACATAGGTGGCTTGCTGGACCCCTTGGCTCCAGAACGTGAGGAAGGACGCGAGCTTGCGTTGCTCTGAGGATTTAACCGACGACAAGGTGTTCAGCTCGGTCCACAGACGCAGCACGCGGTCCTCTGCCCGCTGGGTCTTGACCGTATCCAGTTCGAATATCGCCTCGTGTAGCAGCCGCGAGGATTTAGTCGACGCCCCTTGGGTTTCCTGCGTCAACTGGATCGCTTTCTTTTGCAGAAAGAACCCCGGCACCAGCATCAAGATGCCCCCAAGCACCAGCACCCAGACCACATTGCCCGCAATGCTGGCGACGAGGAACAGGAACACGAAAATAAACGGGATATCCGCGATCGTGCCGATAGTAGATGCCGTGAAGAATTCGCGCACCGACCCGAATTCCCGCATTGCGGAAAACAGCTGGTTCGGTGCTTGGCCGCGCGTGTCGGACCGCATCCCCAGCAACCGGCGCATCAGGATGTCCTGCACCGACAGTTCGATCTGCCGCCCTGCCCCGTCCATCAGACGCGCCCGCGCCATCTTGAGGAAGGCCTCCATCAGCAGGGCTAGCCCCGCACCCGCTGCGAGCACCCAGAGCGTCGCTTCGGACTGGTGCGGGATCACGCGGTCATAGACCTGCAACGAAAACAGCGCCACGGCGACAGCCAGCAGGTTCGCCACAAACGACCCCGTTGCGACCTCTATCAACTGGCGACGAAAACGCGGAAATTGCCCCCAGAACCAATGCGCAGGCGCACCGTCGGTTTTATGGGTTTCCGCCACTGTCTTCAGCGAGGCTTCGGCGCGCAGCACCAAGCCTGCAAAGAAGGGTTTGAAATCGCTGATCGGCACCATCGCGCGGTTGTCGGTGCAGGTTGTGTCATAGAGGATCAGATCGCCGCGCAGCTGGCCCATGACCAACAGCACCTGCCCCGATGTCATATAGGCCAGGGCCGGCCACATATCTTTCGAAATGCCCTGCACGCGGCTGACCTGAGTAACCAGCCCTGCTGTTTCCATCCCACGCGCAAGCGCTTCGGCCTCGACATGCGGATCGTTGCCATGCTGCGGGGCCGCGGCAACTACGTCAAAGATATCGCGGGGGGCGGTGGTGACCCCAAGTAATCCGGCATAGGTCGCGGCGAGTTTCGCGCGCGCCATGATACGGTCCTCGGGGCGATTGGCATTCTCTGCTTTGGGCTGCACCGCCTCCGTTGCCGCCATTCGACCTTGGTTGCCGTTGGTGATCGTCAGCGTAAAGGTCGGCTTCTGGGTCAAATCGCGCTCCCGTCCGCCAGCACACCCTGAATCTGCGCCATTTCGATCTTCAGACGCACTGACTCGTATTTAAGGGTGATTTGCGATTGTTGCTGGCGCGAGTATGTCTCGTAAACGCCGACCACATCCATGACCTGACGCTGACCGGCGTCATACTGTTCCTGAAACAGATCGAGATTGCGTTTGGCCTGTACTGCAAGGGTCGCGGCTTCGCTCGCCTGACGGGTTTTGGCGCTCAGCTGCTTTTCCAGACGGCGCAACGTGCGGTTCGCGTCTTCGATCGATTGACGCACTTTGCGCGTGGCGGTTTCCTCGGCCATGCCCGACGCGTCAAGCGACGCCTTGGTGCCCAGACCCAGCAGTTGATCCGACCCAAGGCTCAGCCCTGCACCGCCGCCTTCACCAATGGTTGCTCCCGCGGACAGGCCCGGCAGCAATCCGGCACGTTCAACCTTGGACGCCGCAATGGCGCGGGTCTTTTCGGCTTCGGCACGGACCACGGACAGCGGCGCGCCGGCAAAGCTGTTGACGGGGACCTCTGGCACGCCGTGCATCGCGTCAAGCGGGTGAACCGACATCGCGTTCAGCTCGGACATCGAGGTCGCTTCGCGCTCGACCGAGGCATCAAGCGTGGCACGGATTTCCAGCAGTTTCTGGCGCAGGATGGTCAGGTCGGACACATCCGATACGCCGCCTTTGACACGTTCCTGCATCACCCATTCGAAATGGGTCATATCCTTGAGCGCGACACGGTTCAGCGCCGCGGTATCGCGCGCCTCGATCGCGTTGGTGTAGAGCTTCAGCGCGGTTGCCACGCGGTTGTTGGTGTCTTGCGCCAGCGACACGGCAGCGACTTCGACGTCGGCCACAGCAAAAGCGCGTTCGCCCGCGCGGCGGCCATTATCGAACAGCACTTGATCCACCACCAGATTGGCCGCGAGCGACCCCAGCGAGGTGAGGTTGACCTGTGGCCCGATCTTGGGGAGCCAGTTCTTGCTCGCGGCCTCGGACCGCAACGTTGCGGCGCGCAGCTCTGCCTCGGCGGTGCGGCTGTTGGCGGCCAGCACAGCGGCGGCCACCTGATCCGACACGGTACCATCGGGCAAAACAGAAGACCGCAGCGCCAGACCTTGGATGATCTGGCTGTCTGCGGTGATTTTTTCAGCGTAGGTGGGTTTCATCGCCTGCGAGGCGTCGGGGGTGCGGAACCGTGTGACAATGTCGGTCGGCATCAGGTCACCGGGCATCATGCCGCTGCCGAAATCCGACATGCAGCCGGATAGGGCCAGCGCTGCTGCGCATATGCCCCCTGCCCGTTTTACACTCTGCCTCATTAGCCTGCCCTTAGCGTGCCGGTTTTTTTATTTTGAAAACGCTTGCGGTCGTTGCCGCCTGCGTGTGCCACCCGCGCCCCCTTGGACAGAGGGCGCGGTGCAGTCGTTAGACGATGACGTTGATGTCGTTGTCGATCAACAGCGTGGCTTCGTCACCCAAGGTGTAGATGTCATAGGTCTGATTGCCACGTACCTCGGACCCTCCACGTTGCGCACCGGTGATCGTCACGGTGTCGTCGTTATGCCCGTCGATGATCAACTCGTTTGTGTTGCTCGACAGGTTGACCAACGCGGTTTCAGTGATGGTCAGCTGCGCCTCTTCGGCGAATTGCAGATCAACGGTTTCGATGTTGTAGTTGCCCAGGTTCGGGTTGGTCAGATTAAGCTGCGTATTTGCCGCCTCGTCATCCAGCGCCAGATATGTGCCCGAGAAGTTTCCCGCCGCATCCGTTGCCGTCACGATCAGGTCGGACCCGTCCGGTACATTGCTGTTGAACTGAAAGTTCCGCTCGCCGATGGGGTCAATGTCAAAGCTGGTCGACTCCACTTCCGAGATGGAGCGGTCTGCATGCACTTGATGCACGTCCAACGTATCGGGGCTGATCTCGGTCGAGATACCTCGGATGCCGTCGCCGTCGCGGGTATAAGATGCGATGACGGGGCCTTCGGGGGCATAGGTGTCAATCGCCAGTGTGTCGGTGATCGAAGCGATGTTGCCGACACGGTCCGTCGCCGTGACCGAGATATTGGCATCATAGGTGCCTTCGCGGATTTCGGAGGGCGGGATCGTCACCGACCAGTTGCCCGCGCCATCTACGAAAGCGGTGTAGTTGGTACCGTCAAAGTTGACCACAACGCTTGATCCGGCTTCAACCTGACCGTTTAGATCAATGCCGGTTTGCGCTTCGCGGGAGCTGACCACACCGTCATTCCCGCCTGCTTGCGCTATCTCGAGCGGGTCAACGACCGTGTCGATCAGCACGCCGTGGCTTGCCGTGGCGGTGTTGCCCGCTGCATCGGTCGCCTTGACAGATACGGTGGTGTTGATCGTGCCTTGGGACACCTGCCCCGGCGCAAAGGTCACGGACCAGTTGCCATTGGCATCCACAGCCCCATTAACCGACGCGCCGTCAAGCGTCACAATGATGGACGACCCGATTTCAGAGGTACCAGTGACCAGCACGCCGCCATTTTCCAGACGCTCTGCTCCGCTGATGATGTCATCGCCTTCGACCGTGTTCAGCGACAGGTTGTCGACGCGGGTATCCACGCGCACGCTGTCAGAGGCGCTGCGGCTGTTACCTGCGGCGTCGGTCGTGGTCGCGCTGATGTCGGCGGTATAGACGCCTTGGGCAACTTCGCCGGCGGCGTAATATGCTGTCCACTGGCCGCTGCCATTCGCCACAACCGTATGTGTTACACCGGCCAGCGTGACCTGTACGACCGCGCCCGCGTCTGCGGTACCGGAAATGGCCACACCGTCGCTTGCTTCGGCAGCGTTAACCACATCATCGCCTTCAACCGGCAGCGGGCTGATGGTGAGCGATCCGGCTTCGGTATCAACAGTGACTGTTTGCGACACGCTATCCACGTTGCCCGCTGCGTCTGTCGCGGTGGCGGTCATTGTGCTGGTGTAGGTGCCTGCAGGAATATCGCTGGGGGCAAAGCTGACTGTCCATGTGCCATCTGCCGCAACCGTCGCCGCGCGCGAGATCTGACCAAGCTGGACCATAACAGACGAGCCGGGCTCGACCGTGCCGGTCATGACGATGCCCTGCGCTGCCTCTGTCGCGTTAATCACGCCGTCGTTGCCGCCGGTCTGACCGGTGAAGGCCAGATTATTCACCAGTGTGTCGATCTCGACCTGGCTGGTTGCGGTCGCGGTGTTGCCCGCCGTATCGGTTGCCACAGCCGTGACAGTCGCTGTTGTCTCGCCGGTTGGAATGTCAGTGGCCGCGAAATCAGCGGACCAGTTGCCGTTTGCATCAACCACCGCATCGCGTGTCGCGCCGCCAAAGCTGACCTGAACGGTCGAACCCGGCTGCGATGTGCCGGTCAGCGTCACGCCGTCGCCGCGCTCTGCCGCGTTGATGACGCCGTCGACTTCGACCGCATCCGCCGCAATCGCGACCTCGGAGACGGTATCCACCACCAGCTGCTCGGTCGAAGTAGAGCTATTTCCAAAAGCATCGGTCGTTACGATGGTCACATCGCTGATGTATTCACCTGCGGGCAAAGTGCCGGCCTGCCATGTCGCGGACCATGCGCCATTGTCTCCCACGGTCGCGTTGCGGGTGATGCCCCCGATGGTCAGCTGCACGGTCGAGCCGGGTTCGCCGGTGCCGTTCAGCGTGACGCCCCCCGCAAAGGAAGCCGCGTTAAAACTGTCGCCCACGGATTGCGTGCCGGATGTGACAGCGACCGTCGGCGCAACAGTATCCACCACCAGCGTTTCAGTGCTGGTCGAGGTGTTGCCATATTGATCGGATGTCGAAATCAGCACGTCGGATTCGTATTCGCCGCCCTGCAATGTGCCGGTTTCAAAGGTGACGGACCATGTACCGTCTTCGGCCACGGTGGTGCTGCGCGTGATGCCGGCGATTGTCACATCGACAGATGCGCCCGCCTCGCCGTTGCCGGCCAAAGTAACGCCATCAGCGAAAGCTTCACCGTTAAAGAAGTCGCCGACGCTTTGCGTACCTTGGGACAACGTGACCGTGGGCGCTGTGGTGTCGATAATGAACGTCGGACCGTCCAGCACTGCCTCGGTTCCGTCGGTTGTAACGACCACCTCGGCCTCATGATCACCGTCTTCGGGGAAGTTGTCGCCCTCGAACACCGCTTCGAATGTGCCGTCTTCGCCAATGATCGTTGTGACGTCCTTGTCGCCGATCGTGACGACAACGTCAGAGCCCGGTTCGCCGCCGCCCGTGACGATAATCTGTTCAACCGCATCGTCACCGCCCACGGTACCGGTGGTTTCCGCATCGTTCACAAAGGGTGCCGCCGCAGAGGAACCGCCGCCACCGCCACCGCCACCGCCGCCGATGACCGCCGCGCCACCCACAACTGCCGCACCGGCTGCTGCTGCAGCACCACCGCCGCCGACAACGCCGCCCAACAAGGGGGCTGCGAGCATGGATACTTCGTCATCGCCCGGCTCTACGCCGCCCGGCACTGATGCCACATCGCTGCGACCCAGATAGATCAGATCGTCAGAAGGGCTCCATTTGCCCCATTGTTCGGTCGGGCCGTACTGGGCATACAGACCGCCACCCTCGCCCTCGACAAAGGCGACTTCGTTCAGATAGCCATCCGCCGAAATAAACAAACGGTTCGCGACACCGGTGTCGTTAAAGTAATTCTCGATGGTGATGACCGACCCGTCATTGAGCGTGAGCACAAGATTGTCGCCCGAGCGCTGATGCGACTGGAAATCGGTCTGACGCAGGTTCAGCGATATTTCCTGACCTGATGTAGCCTGAATGACGTGGAAGTTTGCGTTTTCCGCAACCGTGCCACGTTGCAATGCGCCCGCTTGATCGCGAACGACGAAATCTATCGTCTTCATAATATCTGCTCCACCTCGGTACGCATTCTACGCGCGACACCTGAGAAAATTTTATGACCGCCAACGCGTTGATCGCATCGTGCAGCCGCCTGAATATGTTCGTCTTTAAATCGACGCTATTATTGTGGCAGAAGATAGCCGCCAAAACACATAAAAGCCAAGTTTAAACTGACACGCCACATTATTGCCTTATTTCCACGGTGCATCGCTGCCACAGTTTCCATTAGAACGGGTAGGCGCTAATAAAGGTTAACGCACTTCAGAATTAACCATTTCAATTTATTCAGGAAAAACCTCCCACGCGCGACCCCTTTCCCCCGCCTAAATTGTTGACAAAAATAGGTTTCCTCGCAACCTTCGGGAGATGAACATCTCTCAAAACATCCCGCTGCCGCTGATCGAAGACCCGGATATGGGGATTACCCTCTCGGACGGATGCCGGCTTTCTGCACGGATCTGGCGGCCTGAAAATTCAGATGGCGCGCCTGTTCCCGTTATCCTTGAATACCTGCCGTACCGCAAACGCGACGGGACGACGGCCCGTGATGCGCTGACGCACCCGTGGTTTGCCGAACGGGGCTATGCTTGCGTGCGGGTCGACATGCGCGGCAACGGCGACAGCTACGGCGTGATGGAAGACGAATACACCCCGCAAGAACAGGCCGACTGCCTAGAGGTGATCGACTGGCTTGCCGCACAGCCGTGGTGCAGCGGTACCGTTGGCATGATGGGCATCAGCTGGGGCGGCTTTAACGGGCTACAGGTCGCGGCCCATGCGCCAGACGCGCTGAAAGCAGTGATCACACTATGCTCGACCGTCGACCGCTTTGCCGATGACATCCACTACAAAGGCGGGTGCCTGTTGAACGAGAACCTCGGTTGGGGGGCGACGATGTGGGCGTATTCAAGCCGTGCGCCCGACCCCGCCCTGCGCCCCGACTGGCGCGAGATGTGGCTGGGACGACTGGAGGCAGAACCGTTTCTACCGGCGCTTTGGCTGCGCCACCAATCGCGCGACGCCTATTGGAAGCAAGGATCGGTAATCGAGGACTACAGCGCAATCAAAGCCAAGGTGCTGGCGGTCGGCGGTTGGGGCGATTCCTACAAAAACGCTGTGCCCCAGTTGGTCGAAGCCCTGCCCGATGCCAAAGGGATTGTCGGCCCTTGGGTGCATAAATACCCGCATTTCGCCATCCCCGAACCGCGCATCGGCTTTCTGCAAGAGGCCCTGCGCTGGTGGGATCGATGGCTCAAGGACATCGACACCGGCGTTGAAGACGACCCCGATTACCGCGCGTATCTGATGGACGGCATGCGCCCCGCGACATGGACACACGCGCGCCCTGGCCGCTGGATCGCGCAAGCCACGGGCGCGACCTCGCACTTGCCGATTGAAACGCTGCACCTGACCAACGACGGGCTGCATGACACACCGGCCCCACTGAACCAAAGCATCGCCTCCCCCGCCCATTGCGGTGCGGATAGCGGCGAATACTGCGCGATCTGGCTTGGACCCGAGATGCCCGGCGACCAGCGGCAAGATGATGCGCTTTCGGTCTGCTTTGACAGCGGGCCACTGGATCAACAGATGGATACCGTTGGCGCGCCACGCCTGCATTTACGTCTGGCGTGCGACAAACCGCAGGGGCAGATCGCCGTGCGGCTGAACCATATCCATCCCGACGGCGCATCGGCGCGGATCACTTACGGCGTCCTGAACCTCAGCCATCGTGACAGCGCCGAGCATCCGAAGGCAATGACACCAGGTGCCGCCACAGATATCACACTTGATCTGGATCACATCGCCTACCGTATTCCCAAAGGGCACCGGCTGCGGGTGTCAATTTCGACCGCCTACTGGCCCCTGCTTTGGCCCGCGCCAGAGGCCGCCGAGGTGACGCTGTCGTCGGGCCATATCGACCTGCCGCAGCGCCCTACCAATGGCGGCGACGAATACAGCTTTGCCCCGCCCACCTCTGCCGCCCCGTGGGAGACAGAGACACTGCGCCCTGAAAACCATATCCGCCGACAAGAGATCGATCGCGTCACCGGCAATATCTCACTGATCATCGAGGATGATTTCGGCAAGCTACGTGATGCCGATCACGGGCTGATCGCAGGGTCTATTGCACGCGAAACATGGACCATCCATCCAGACGACCCGCTCTCGGCCAAAGGCAGCTGTCACTGGACCGAAGAGCTGGAGCGTGACGGTATCCTTCTGCGTACCGAAACTCGGTCGCAGATGTGGTCGGACGCCACCCACTTTCACCTATCTGCCCGACTAGAGGCGTACGAAAACGACAAATTGATATATGAACGCGACGTGACGGAAGACATTAAGCGACACTTTATATAACAAACTCGTCACATAGGCGTCATTATTACTGCTTGCGACACGGGCTGAAATGCTTAACGTTGTGCCACCAATCAATAAAAAAACCTGCGTGAAAATGCGCGGATGTATCACCAAAAACAGGGAGTTCTCATCATGGATGATCAACTGAAACATATGACCGGCCAAGTGGCTAAGGGCACGATGACACGCCGTGAATTCGTTGGCCGCGCCGCTGCTTTGGGCGTGACAGCCGCCGTCGCAAATTCGATGTTGGCGAATAATGCACAAGCTGCGGCCCACGAAGCACCGATTCGCGGCGGCACGCTCAAGATCGGGTCGTCGGGCGGCGAATCGACCAACACGCTCGATCCGGCGCTAACCGCTTCCGAAGTCCCGCTGAACAACCTGCGCCACCTTTACGAAAGCCTCGTCGAGGTCGATCCGAACGGTAAAATCGAAAACCGCATGGCCGAAAGCTATGAGGCCTCTGCCGATGCGAAAACCTGGGCGTTCAAGATCCGCAAGGGCGTCCAGTTCCACAACGGCAAGGACATGACCCCCGAAGACGTGCTGAAAACCATGCAGCGCCATTCGAACGAAGACAGCCAGTCCGGTGCCTTGGGCATCATGCGCGGCATCGAGAACATGAAGGTCGACGGCGACAACTTTATCGTTGAACTGGGCGTCGGTAATGCTGACCTTCCCTATCTGCTGGCCGACTACCACCTGATGATCCAGCCCGATGGCGGCATGGATAACCCCGGCGCGGGCATCGGCACCGGCCCTTATACACTTGAGGTCGACGAACCCGGCGTGCGCCACGGCTTTACCCGCAACGAAAACTACTGGGATGCCGAAAACCGCGGCCATACCGATTACAACGAAGTGTTGGTGCTCAACGATGCGACCGCTCGTACGGCGGCATTGCAGTCGGGTCAGGTCAACATGATCAACCGCGTCGATCCCAAGGTTGCCGCGCTGCTGGACCGTGCCCCGAACCTGTCGGTGAAATCCGTCGCCGGTCGTGGTCACTATGTGTTCATCGCGCACATCGACACCGCCCCCTTTGACAACAACGACCTGCGTCTGGCGCTGAAATATGCGATCAACCGCGAAGAACTGGTCGACAAGATCCTGCGCGGCTATGGCACCGTCGGGAACGACATGCCGATCAACGCGTCCTATCCGCTGTTCGACGACACCATCCCGCAGCGTGAATACTCCGTCGAGAAGGCGAAAGAGCATTACGCAGCCTCTGGTCATGACGGCAGCCCGATCATCCTGCGCGTTTCAGACGGTGCCTTCCCCGGTGCGGTCGATGCGGCGTCCCTGTTTCAGGAATCCGCCAAAGCCGCCGGTATCCCGCTGGAAATCAAGCGCGAGCCAAACGATGGCTACTGGTCCGAAGTCTGGAACAAACAGCCGTTCTGTGCCTCTTACTGGGGTGGCCGTCCGGTACAGGACCAGATGTATTCGACCGCCTATCTGTCGACAGCAGACTGGAACGACACACGCTGGAAGCGTCCCGAATTTGACGAGATGTTGCTGTCGGCACGCGCCGAGTTGGATGAAGCCAAACGCAAGGAAATCTACTCCAAGATGGGTCAGATGGTCCGCGACGAAGGCGGGTTGATCCTGCCGATGTTCAACGACTTTGTGGATGGCGTTGCCAACAATGTCGGTGGCTGGGTCGTGGATCCCAACGCCGAGATGTCCAACAACAAAGCCGGAATCAAATGCTGGGTCAAAGACGCATAAGGTAGACCCAGCTTATGCATCCCATCGTCAAACTGATCGCCCAACGCTTAGCGTTGGGCCTTCTTCTCCTCTTTGCCGCGTCGATCCTGATCTTCGTAGGTACCTCGATTTTGCCCGGCGACGTGGCACAATCCATATTAGGTCAATCGGCCACGCCCGAAGCCTTAGCAAACATGCGCCGCGAGCTTGGCCTCAACGATCCTGCCATGACCCGCTATTTCGCCTGGCTGGGCGGCGTGCTTCAGGGGGACTTGGGCACCGCGCTGACCAATGGCCGCGACATAGCCGAAAGCCTTGGCGGGCGTCTGAAAAACACCCTGTTCCTCGCCTTCTGGGCCGCTGCCATCTCTGTACCACTGGCGATCTTTCTGGGCCTGTTGGCCGTGCGCTATAAAGACCGCTGGCCGGACAAACTGATTTCGGCGATTACGCTAACGACGATCTCTATCCCCGAATTCATGATCGGCTATGTGCTGATTTACTGGGTGGCGATCAAATGGC
Source organism: Sulfitobacter litoralis (assembly GCF_900103185.1). Classification (GTDB taxonomy): domain Bacteria; phylum Pseudomonadota; class Alphaproteobacteria; order Rhodobacterales; family Rhodobacteraceae; genus Sulfitobacter; species Sulfitobacter litoralis. The sequence continues at coordinate 40,866 of NZ_FNJD01000017.1, read as the reverse complement.
GTCTGTTCCCGTCTGTGGCGATCATCAACGACAGCATGTCCCTTGGGGCCAAGCTGAACGCGATTGCCATTCCGGTGATGGTGCTGACGCTGGTTGTGCTGGCGCATATGATGCGCATGACGCGGGCTGCGATCCTGAACGTGATGCAATCGCCCTATATCGAAACAGCCGAGCTCAAGGGCTTGGGCATGCTCAAGATCATCCGCAAACACGCCTTCCCCAACGCCATCGCCCCGATCGTCAACGTGGTGATGCTGAACCTCGCCTATCTGGTGGTCGGTGTCGTCGTGGTAGAGGTCGTCTTTGCCTATCCCGGCATGGGGCAGTATCTGGTGGATCACGTCAGCAAACGTGATGTGCCCGTGGTACAGGCCTGCGGCTTGATCTTTGCCGCGGTCTATATCGGGCTCAACCTTGTTGCGGACATCGTGTCGATCCTTGCCAACCCAAGGCTGAGGCATCCCAAATGAGTTTATCCCAGAACAAACGCGCCATGCGCAACCGAACGTTTGTACAAAGCAAATGCGTAGGGAACCGACCATTTGCCGCATCACCGCCAACCGTTGACCCCTTCATCTGTTTGGGAGCCAACCTATGAAAAATATCCCAATCTCGGCCATGATCGGCCTGTTCTTTACCAGCATCTATTTCTTCATGGCCATCTTTGCGCCTTGGCTGGCCCCCTATGGCATGGCTGAAATCGTCGGTGACGTGTGGGAGCCTTCATCGTCGGAGTTCCTGCTGGGCACCGACAGCATCGGGCGCGACTTGCTGTCGCGGATGATCTATGGCGGGCGCACGACGATCTTTATCGCCACTGCGGCGACGATCCTCAGCTTTACGCTGGGGTCCATTCTGGGCTTCTTCGCAGCCGTCTCCGGCGGTTGGGTCGACCAAGCCATTTCGCGCTTTGTCGATCTGATCATGTCGATCCCGTCGCTGATCTTTGCGCTGGTCGTCTTGTCGGTCATGCCGACCACCGTGCCGATCCTGATCATCCTGATGGGCCTGCTGGACAGCACCCGTGTCTACCGTCTGGCGCGCGCTGTGGCCGTGGACATCACCGTGATGGACTATGTCGAAGCCGCCCGTCTGCGCGGCGAGAAAATCGGCTGGATCATTTTCCGTGAAACCCTGCCGAACGCGCTATCGCCGCTGATCGCGGAAATGGGCTTGCGCTTTATCTTTGCGGTGCTCTTTGTGTCGACGCTGTCTTTTCTGGGTCTGGGCGTGCAGCCCCCTCAAGCGGACTGGGGCGGCATCGTGAAAGAGAACAAGGAAGGCATCAACTATGGCATTCAAGCGGCGCTCTATCCTGCCTATGCCATCGCCACGCTATGTATCTCTATCAACCTTGTTGCGGACTGGATTTTGAACCGCACCACATCGCTGAAAGGGGGCCGCGGATGACCGAGCCACTTCTCAAAGTACGCGGCCTGAAAATCGGCGCGACGGCCTATCCGCCCGGCGAAAAGCCTATTGATATCAAGATCGTGCATGGCGTCGATTTTGATCTGCAACCTGGCAAGGTATTGGGGCTGATCGGGGAATCCGGTGCGGGCAAGTCCACCATCGGGCTGGCCGCAATGGCCTATGGCCGCGGCGGGGTAGAGATCACCGGCGGCGAGGTCTGGGTCAACGGGCGCGATATCCTCAAGGAACGTTTGCGCGCTGTGCGGCGTCTGCGCGGTGCTGAGGTGACATATGTCTCGCAATCCGCGGCAGCGTCTTTCAACCCTGCGAAAAAGATCATGGAGCAAGTGACCGAAGCCGCGATCTACCAGAACAAGTTTAGCAAGGCCGAAGCCGAGGAACGCGCGGTTGATCTGTTCCGCAAGCTTGGCCTGCCCGACCCCGAAACCATCGGCAACCGCTATCCGCATCAGGTGTCGGGTGGGCAGTTGCAGCGCTGCATGACGGCGCTGGCGCTGTGTCCCCAGCCCGATCTGGTGGTCTTTGACGAGCCCACGACCGCGCTGGATGTGACGACGCAAATCGACGTTCTGGCCGCCATCAAGGAAGCCATTGCGGCGACCGGCGTTGCCGCGCTTTATATCACCCATGACCTCGCGGTTGTGGCGCAGGTCAGCGATCACATCATGGTCCTACAACAGGGCGATATGGTCGAATACGGCACCGTCGATCAGATCATTAACGACCCGCAGGAGGACTACACCAAGGCGCTGGTATCGGTCCGGTCGATCCGTCACGAAGAGAAAACCCCGACCGACACCCCTGTCCTGCGCGTGGAAAACGTAACCGCGCGCTATGCCGGCACGGACTTTGACGTCCTCAAGAAGATCAATGTCGACGTCCATCCGGGTCAGACACTGGCTGTGGTGGGTGAATCCGGTTCGGGTAAATCGACATTGGCCCGCGTCATTACCGGCCTGCTGCCACCAAGCGACGGGACCATCACCTTTGACGGACGCGAATTAGCCCCCGCGCTGGCCCAACGCCCCATCGAAGACCTGCGCGAAATGCAGATGATCTATCAGATGGCCGATACCGCGATGAACCCGCGTCAGACCGTGGGCACCATCATCGGCCGCCCGCTTGAGTTTTATTTCGGGCTGAAAGGCAAAGCCAAACAGAAGCGTATTCAGGAATTGCTGGACGAGATCGAGCTCGGCGACGGGTTTCATGACCGCTATGCAGCCGAACTTTCGGGCGGACAAAAACAACGTGTCTGCATCGCCCGTGCGCTGGCCGCCAAACCCAAGCTGATCATCTGCGACGAGGTCACAAGTGCGCTTGACCCGCTGGTGGCCGACGGTATCCTCAAGCTGCTGCTGAACCTCCAAAAAATCGAGGATGTGGCCTATCTGTTCATCACCCACGATCTGGCCACGGTAAAGGCCATCGCCGACAGCATCGCGGTGATGTATCAGGGCGAAGTCGTGCGCTATGGCACCAAAAGTCAGGTGTTGTCACCGCCCTTTGACGATTATACCGACCTGCTGCTCAGCTCGGTCCCTGAGATGAAGATCGGCTGGCTGGAAGAAACCATCGCACATCGCAAAATGGAAAGCGCTGGCCATTAGAGCTGTGGATATTGCAGGGGTTCATATCGGACAAATGCAATATCCGTCGCCGGCCAAAGGGAAGCCCACATGAAGAACAAGCTGCTTTTGATCATCCTCGACGGTGTCCCCTACCGCAATTTCCGCCGCTTGTTCGGCAATCTTGAAGGTTGGGTCGACAGCGGCGACGCGCGGGTTTGGACCCAGCGTGCAGTGCTGCCGTCGATCTCTGCCGCGTGCTATGCGTCGATCCATACGGGCGTGGCACCGGCCGAACATGGCTGTACCGGCAATGGCAATGTGTTCCGGCTTAAGCACAAGGACGTCTTTGCCCAGACCCGCGCTGCGGGCGGCGTGACGGGCGCTGTCGCCCATTCCTTCTGGTCGCAATTTTTCAACCGCCATCCATTCGACTATGTGCGCGATATTGAATATGACGAACCCGATAGCGATACGATCAACCACGGGCGGTTTCATACGATGACCGGCTATGGGCTGGTGAACCAGATGACGCCCTCGGATGTAGACCTGTTCGGCTCTCTCACCAATCTGGCGCTGCGGTTCGGGCTGGACTACGGGATGCTGCACACCTGCACGCTGGACAGCATGGGGCACCGGTTCTTTCACGATTGTCAGGAAATGGACCACGCTTGCGCCGTGATGGACGAGATGTTGGCCCCTTTCATCCCCAAATGGCGTGCGATGGGGTACGAAGTCATCGTTACGGCCGATCACGGGCAAGACGAACGCGGGCACCACGGCGGACGCGGCGCATTGCAGCAGGAAACCGCGCTGTATTACTTTGGTGATGCCGAGGGCCCGTCAGAGGACACCGTGATCGACCAGCTACAGCTTGCGCCGACAATCCTTGGCCGCTTGGGCGCGCCTATCGCCGACACGATGCAGGCGAAGTCTTTCCTGAAGTAGCCCTCGCACTTTAGCAGCACCGAGAAAATCAATGAACAGTGCCGCCGTGCGAGCAGCACGCTCGAGCCTCTAACACCCCCCTAAAACGCGACATGGGACGCCTCTGGAAGGAACGTCCCATGTGCTGCCCCGTCGGGGTAAGATAGCTGAAAAGCAGCGCACATTCGATGATAGAAAATGCGCTGCTAGCCGATGGTAAACGCCCTCGCGTTAGGTCACGCGGCCTCCCAACCGAAGGTAAAGGCATTCAGCGACGCGCCCACATCGGCCTCGCTTGCGCCATTCATAGCGATTTGTGCAACCAGCCCGCGTTTTTTATCGTCGGTGACAGAGGCAACCCGTGCAGGCAGCCCCGCAGCCTCGAGCGTTTCATCATAGACGCGGGTGATGGCATTTTTGCGCAGGTCAGGCTTGAAGATTTTGCCGACAGCGGTTTTGGGCAGTTCGCTCATGATGGTCATGTGCTTAGGCTGTGCCGCGCGCTCTTGCACGTGCTCTTTGCAGTACGCCAGCAGCTCTGCTTCAGTGACCGACGCCCCGGCAACCAGTTCGACAAAGGCGCAGGGCACTTCTCCGGCGTGGGCATCCGGTTGACCGATGGCACCAGCAAAGGCCACCGCTTCGTGACCCAGCAAGGCCTCTTCGATCTCGGCGGGGTCGATGTTATGACCACCACGGATGATCAGGTCTTTGGCACGGCCCGTGATCCAAAGATATTTGTCGCTGTCGATACGGCCCAGATCTCCTGTGCGCAGGTACTTGTCCTGATAGTAGAGGTCTTTATTCTTGTCCGCTTCGGTATAGGTATTGCCCGCATAGACACCAGGGTTTGAGATACAGATTTCGCCGATCTCGTCCACGTCAGCCTCGACCAGCCCCTCGCCGGTGCTTTTGACGATCTTCACATCAGTATAGGGGAAGGTGATGCCGATGCTGCCCACTTTGCGCACGCCGTCCGTCGGGTTCGACGATACAAGGCAGGTCGCTTCGGTCAGGCCGTAGCCTTCGATCAGCGTGATGCCTGTGGCCTTTTCAAAGCGACGGAACAATTCCAGCGGCAACGGGGCCGAGCCCGAAAAGGCGGTCTTAACTGTAGAGATATCCGCATTGATCGGCCGCTGCATCTTAGCCGAGATCGCCGTAGGCACGGTGATGATAAAGGTGATTTTCCAGCGTTCGACCAGCTTCCAAAAGTTATCGAAGACGCCTTCGCCGCGATAGCCTTGGGGCGTCGGGAACACGACATGGGCACCGGATTTCACCGCCGCCATCAAGATCACGTGGCAAGCAAAGACGTGGAACAACGGCAGCGGACACATGATGTTGTCGTTTTCCGTGTAAAGCAGCGTGTGCCCCAGCCAGCCGTTATAGACCATGCCCGAATATTTATGCTGCGCCACTTTTGGCATGCCCGTCGTCCCACCGGTGTGGAAGTAGAACGCGACGCGATCCTCTTGCGGATCGTCAAAGGTCAGCTCGGCGGGTTGTTTGGCAATTTCCGCGTTAAAGTTTTTGTAGGTCGCCCGATTGGTCACCGTCATTTTCGGGCGGATCAGCGGCACGATCCACGACTTTGGTGCGGTCAGATAGCGGCACAGGTCCACTTCGAGCACGGTCGTGACATTCGGGGCCAGTTTGACCGCCTCGGCGGTTTTGTCAGCCACGTCCGTCTTTGGGAAAGGCCGCAGGGTCACAACGACCTTGGCATTGGTTTCACGCAGGATCGACGCGATCTGTTCCGCTTCTAGCAGCGGGTTAATCGGGTTCGCGATCCCTGCAACGGCACCGCCCAAAAGCGTGATGACCGTTTCATTACAGTTTGGCAGAACATAGGCGACCACATCGGTCGGCCCGACACCCAGCGACCGGAACAGGTTGGCAGCACGCCCCACCTGACCACGCAGCTGCGACCAGCTAAGGGTTTCTGCGTGATCTTTGGGTCCCGAGAACAGTTGATAGCTGATGGCATCGTGGCTGGGAAACTTTCCCGCGGTTTCGCTGAGCATACCCCATAGGGTTTTAGGCACATCGCGGTCAGCCCACGGCATCTCTGCTTCGATTGCATTACGGTCTTCTATACCGGCAAATGACATTATTTTCCTCCCTTAGTGGTGCGGTTTGCCCGCATCCCGTTATTCCCTGTCGTCAAAGATGATTGCTAAATTCAGCTTTCGCAAGCATTTGCAGGCCCCCAAACGCTGCGTTCACGCCCACTGACCCAACGGAAGGCCAAAAAAAGAACGGCAGACCCAGCCTGCCGCTCTAATTTATGGGGAAATGGCGTGTAATGCCCCCGTTATATGTTTGGTACGATTATTTGGCAGGAATGCGCAGCATCTGGCCCGGATAGATTTTATCAGGGTGCGACAGCATAGGTTTATTCGCTTCAAAGATTTCTTCGTAGCGTGCGCCGTTGCCCAAAGTCTTGGCCGCGATCGCCCAAAGCGTGTCGCCTTTTTCAACCGTGTGGAAGGTGCCGTCGCCCTCGCCGCCGTCCATGTCTTCCTCGACAGCGGCAACGCCTTCGACGTTCCCCACAGCAAGAATGACCTTTTCCTTCATTTCTTGGCTGGCAGCCTTGCCGGATACTTTGACCTTGTCGCCCTCGACCGAAATATCGAGCCCGTCGGCATCAAGCCCGAGGTCGTTCAATTCGTCCTGAAGCGCGGCTCCCGTGACTTCGGTATCATCACCGCCGCCAAATACTTTCTTGCCGGCGTCTTTTACGAAACTCCACAAACCCATGTTGCTCTCCTTCTGGATCCACTCGGGTATGAGTGTTTCCACCTCGCCAAGCATTTCACAAGGTTTTTTATACGTCACCGCGCCCGTCGGTAAATTGTAGCCGTGCCAGCCGCGCATAAAGCCCGCCTTTGGTCACCAGTTCGTCATGGGTGCCCATATCCACGATCTGCCCTGCTTCCAGCACAACAATGCGGTCGGCCTTTTTCACGGTTGCCAGACGGTGCGCGACAATCAGGGTGGTGCGGTCAGCGCTTAGCCGGTCCACGGCGGACTGCACGGCCCGTTCGCTTTCGGCATCCAAAGCGCTGGTCGCTTCGTCCAACAGCAGCACCGGCGCGTCGCGCAAGATGGCGCGGGCGATGGCGATACGTTGCTTTTGCCCGCCCGACAGCATCACCCCACGCTCGCCCAAGTAGCTATCGTAGCCGTCGGGTAGCGCGGTGATGAACCCGTGCGCGGCGGCTGCCTCGGCGGCGGCGGTGATTTCCGCGTCTGTGGCGTCGGGGCGGCCAAAGCGGATGTTTTCGCGGGCAGAGGCTGCAAAGATCACCGGATCTTGCGGGACAAGGGCAACCGACTGCCGGAAGACCGCACGCGACACGTCGCGCAGGTCCACGTCATCAAGGGTAATCCGCCCCGAGGCGGGGTCATAGAACCGCAGGATCAACTGGATGATCGTTGTTTTACCCGCGCCCGACGGGCCGACAAAAGCGACCGTTTCACCGGGGTCGATCGACAGATTGATCCCGTCCAGCGCCTGAACGTCGGGGCGCGCAGGATAGGTGAAATGCACGTTTTCAAAGGCGATGCGCCCTGCGACGGGGGTGGGTAAGGCAATGTCGATTTCAGGGTCTTGCACGGTGTCTTGCGTGCGCAGAAGTTCGACCAGACGCTCTGTCGCGCCGGCGGCACGCTGCAATTCGCCCCAAATCTCGGACAGGGCGGCGACGCCGCCTGCGACCATGACGGCATAGATCACGAATTGCACCAGCGCTCCGGCGCTCATCTGATCAGCACGAACATCGCGCGCGCCCATCCACAAGACGCCCACCACACCGGCAAAGACCAAAAAGATCACGATAATCGTCATCAGCGCACGGGTCTTGATCCGCAGCAGTGCCGCATCAAAGGACGCTTCGGTCATCTGCCCGAACTGCGCCTGACTGGCGGCCTCGTTGGTAAAGGCCTGTACGGTCTGCACTGCACCAAGGCTTTCGGACGCATTCCCCGAGCTCGCCGCGATCCAGTCCTGATTTTCGCGACTTAGCACGCGCAGGCGACGCCCCAACACAAGAATGGGCACAATTACCGCGGGCACGATCAGCAGCACCATCGCCGTCAGCTTGGCCGAGGTAAACAACATCAGCACCAGACCACCGGTCACGATCAGCATATTGCGCAGCGCGATCGACATCGACGACCCGACCACCGACAGAATCAACGTCGTGTCGGTCGTGATCCGGCTCAACACCTCGCCCGTCATCAGGTTCTCGTAGAACGCGGGGCTCATGGAAATGACGCGGTCGAACACGGCCTTGCGGATATCCGCGACGACCCTTTCGCCAAAGCGGGTGACAAGCGCATAGCGCAGCCCCGTGCCGACGGCCAACAGCCCGGCGATGATCAGGGCCGCCACAAAATACTGGTCCAGCAATTCGGCCTCGCCGCTGCCAAAGGTGTCGATCACCCGGCGCACCGCCAAGGGCAGCGTCAGCGAAATCATCGCCGTCAGCACCAGCGCCAGTATGGCAGCGATCATTAACCCCCGATACGGCGCGAGAAACGGCAGCAGCGCGCGCAGGGCCCCCAGCTCACGCGATTTCTCGCGTTCTTCGGTGCCGGGGCCGGGCGTCGGGGTACGTGCCATGTGATATCCTTTGGAGTGCTGCCGTGTCATCGCCCGCACGCCGCGCGGGGTCAAGTGCTGCCCCCGTAGCGAACTTGCGACAAAAGCGCATTGATCCAACGCAAATACGAGTAATCAAAGGAATTTCAGGAAAGAGTGGAGCGGGCGGCGGGAATCGAACCCGCGTCTTCTGCGTGGAAGGCAGAGGTCTTACCATTACACAACGCCCGCGCTACGAAAGGAGAGGTAAGTCATCCGCCACGGGTCGTCAAGGCCATCTGCGAGGGCAAGATGTCGGAAAGAACAGAATGCGCCGCGCGCCGCCCTTTACCTCGCCTGACCAATGACGCAAATTCGGCAACGCGAAAGAACACAAGGAGACGACAATGCCCAACCCGCTTTACGACGCTTTATTCGGTCGCCATATCGGGCAATCCACGGCATTTCTGATCCTGCCCGACGGGCGCACCATCACCCATGATCAATTCATCCGCTCTGCCGCGCGCTATGCCAATGCGTTTGCTGACAAGGGGCTGACAGCGGGCGACCGTGTGGCGGTGCAGATCGGGAAATCGCCCGATGCGCTGGCGCTTTATGCGGCCTGTGTTCAAGCGGGGCTAGTGTTTTTGCCGCTCAACCCCGGCTACACCGCGCCCGAGGTGGATTACTTCGTCGGAAACTCCGGTGCGCGACTGCTGGTGTGTGATCCTGCCGATGTCAGCGCACTGGCCCCCGTCGCCGCTGCGGCTGGCGCGGCTGTTGAAACCATGGACGCCACCGGCCGCGGCACGCTGCGGGATCTGGCAGCCACACTGCCCGACACATTCGACACCGTAGACCGCACCGCAGAGGATCTGGCCGCGTTCCTCTATACCTCCGGCACCACGGGCCGGTCCAAGGGGGCAATGCTGAGCCAGCAAAACCTGCTCAGCAACGCCGAAACCCTTGTCGATGTCTGGCACTTCACCAAGGCTGATGTGCTGCTGCACGCGCTGCCGATTTTTCACACCCACGGGTTGTTTGTGGCGACCAACATCATGCTGCTGAGTGGCGGCGCGATGGTGTTCTTGCCCAAGCTCGATATCGACCAGTTGATCCGCTTTATGCCGCAGGCCACCGCGCTGATGGGCGTGCCGACGTTCTACACCCGCCTGCTCTCTTCTGATGATTTCACCGCCGGATTGACCGCGCATATGCGGCTGTTTATTTCGGGCTCTGCGCCGCTGCTGGCGGAAACGCACAAGCAGTTCGAAGAACGCACAGGTCACCGCATTCTGGAACGCTACGGGATGACGGAGACCAATATGAACACGTCGAACCCCTATGACGGACCGCGACGCGGGGGCACGGTGGGCACGCCGTTGCCGGGTGTCGAGCTCAAGATTTGCGACCCCGAAACCGGAGAGACCCTGCCTCAGGGAGAGATTGGCGTTGTTGAGGTACGCGGCCCGAATGTTTTCCAAGGCTATTGGCAGATGCCCGAAAAAACCGCCGCTGAACTGCGCGCGGACGGGTTCTTTATCACCGGCGATCTGGGGCTGATTGACGAAGACGGCTATGTGCAGATCGTCGGACGCGGCAAGGATCTGATCATATCCGGCGGCTACAACATCTATCCCAAAGAGGTCGAGCAGGTGCTGGACGATCAACCCGGCGTTCTGGAAAGCGCGGTGATTGGCGTGGCGCATGCTGATCTGGGAGAGGCCCCTGTCGGCGTGCTGGTCGCCGATGGCAGTGCTGATCTGAACCTTGATGCGCTGTCGCAGACGGTCGCGCAGTCACTGGCGCGGTTCAAATGTCCGCGCAAGCTGGTGGTGGTCGACGCCCTGCCCCGCAACACCATGGGTAAGGTGCAAAAGAACCTTCTGCGCGAGATTTACGCGGATCTGTTTACAGCATAACAGCGCATTTTACGGGTCGCCGACACAGGGTGTCCCGCCTACTACCCAAATTGCCAGCGCCTCCTGCATCTCGGGGATTGATCCGGGGGCGGCCACGCGCCCTGCGCCGGGGTCAAACCCCCACGCGACAAAAGCCGAGGTGCCGACGTGATCGGACAGTTCTTCGGGCGTGAAAGCACCGTTGCGGTCGGGGTCAAGCAGCTGCACGCAAATCTCGGCGCTGGTTTTGCCTTTCCACGCCATCTCAATCGGGGGAAGCCGCCACGCATCTGCAATCTTCGGCGGTGCATGGGGCACGCTGTTGGCTGACGCGGCGCTGATGTGACAGGTCCGGCACGGCATTGATTCTGCTCCGATGCGGCTGTCGTCAGCACGCACGTTCATGCCGTGCACCACTTCTTTCCCTAGCGCCCCCCCATACCCCAGCCCTTCCCACAGGGGCAGACCAGAGGGGCCGACGTGGCAATTGGTGCAGCGCGGATGCGAGACGACGGCGTGAATATCATCCCACGCAGCCAGCGCCGCCGCGCGACCCTGCACATCTTGCGCCCGAGCACTGCCCGCGCAGGCCAGCGCGATGATCCCGCCGGTGATCGCCCCGCGAAGGGTCCTCATACAAAACCGATCGACTTGGACAGCGGCAGTTCGCGGATACGCTGCCCCGTCGCGGCAAAGATCGCATTGGCCAAGGCGGGCGCGGCGGGAGGCACGGCGGGTTCGCCGATACCCCTTATCTTGTCGCCATTCTCAAGCCCGCGCACCATGATCTGAGGCGTCTGGTGCAGGCGCATCCCTTCGTAGGCGTGGTAGTTATCCTGCTCTGCCACGCCGTCGCGATACGTCAGCTCGCAGTTCATCGCGTGGCCCAAGCCAAAGATCACGCCGCCTTGCAGCTGCGCCTCAAAGTTCACAGGGTCCAGTACGCGGCCCACATCGGCGGCGACGAACACCTTGTCGATGCGAATGCCGTCGGGCGTGTTAGTGACCTCGACCACCTCGGCCACGGGCACGCCAAAGGCCAGCGTAAAGGCCAGCCCCCGTCCGCGGTTCGGCCCCAGATCGCTGCCCCATTCCGACATCTCGCCCACGGCTTCCAAGACCTTGCGCGAAGCATCGTGCCAGCACAGGCGCAGCCTCTCTTGTAACGGGTCGACGCCGGCGGCATGGCACATTTCATCCATGAAGCTTTCGTGCATGAACCCGTTGCCCGACGCCCCGACCGACCGCCACGAGCTGACGGGCACCATCGCTGGCGTGCGGTAGCCGGTGACGCGGTAGTTGGGGATATGGAACGGCTGGTCCCATGCCCCCGCGACAATCGCCACGTCCGGGCCAAAGGCGGGTTGGTTCAACCGCGCGAGCGAGGATTCAGCGACCGAAGGGGCGGCAATGGATAAATCAAACGCTGCGATACCGGCATCCGCCACAGCACCGCGTCCGCGCGCAATCGCCAGCGGGCGCGGGAAGTCATGGGTGAAGTCTTCTTCGCGCTGCCAGATCATCTTGATCGGCGTGTCGGGCAGCTGCATCGCGATCTCTACCGCTTGGGCGATATAGTCATCCTCAAGACGTCGTCCAAAGCTGCCGCCGGACATCAGCACATGCACATGGATGTCATCGCCATCCAACCCCGTCAGCCGCGCCATGTTGGCTTTGACAAAGCGGGGGATTTGCGTGCCGGTCCAAATATCAAGGCGTCCATCGGTCAGCTTGACGACGACGCTCATCGGTTCCATCGGGGCGTGGGCCAGATACGGGATGCGGTATTCTGCCTCGACAACTGAGGCGTCTTGCAGCGCATCCTCTACGTCGCCTTCATCCTTGAAACGACTGTCGCGGTGGTCGTCGGTGAAGGAGGCCGCCACGGCCGCGAACTGGTCGGCGCTGTCACCGATATAGGGCGACGGCCCCCAGTCACAGTCAACCGCCTGCGCGGCCTGAAACGCGCGCCATGTGTTATCGGCAACCACAGCAATGCCACCGGTGATCGGCAAAACCGCATGCACTCCACGCATCTGTTGCGCCACTTCGGCATCAAAACTGTTCAACCCGCCGCCAATCGCCGGATTGGTGCGGGTTGTGGCGATCACCATACCGTCCATCTGCATATCGATGCCATAGATCTGCGTGCCCGTGGATTTGGCCACCACATCGGTGCGTTTTTGCGGTTTGGTCAGATAGCGCCATTCCGACGGGTCGCGCAGGGTGACATCCTGCACAGGTTCGATCTCGGCGGCGATGCTGGCAAGGTCGATGTATTCAATCTTCAGCCCGTCCGGCAGCACGATACAACCATCTTCGGTGCCCAGTTGATCGCGCGGCAGGCCGGTCTGTTTCATCGCGGCCTTGATCAACGTCTCGCGCGCGACGGCACCAGCCATACGTAGGCGGTCGTACATATCGGGCACAGTCGACGAGCCGCCGGTGATATGCAGCCCCATCAGCTTGCCCACAACATCCACCGCGCCGCGCCCGCCGCGTGCCAGCAGCGTGTCAGAGGTCGCGGCAATCGGCAGCGCCTCTGCGCCGACAACGCCATTGTAATAGATCGCATCCGCCGGACCGGGCGACAGCTTGGCGTTGCGCGGATTGATATCAAGCTCTTCTGCGATCATATGCGCCTGCATCGACCACGCACCCTGCCCCACATCCGCACGCGGCGTGATCAGCGTGACCCCTTGGGCATCAATCTTGACGTAAGGCGTGATAGCGGTTTCACCGGGTTTCAGCCCGTCAAGCAGCGGGTTTTCGCCCGCGCGTTTGTAAAGATAAGTGCCAAAGACAACGCCCCCTGCAACAGCAACAGAGCCGACAAGGAAGCTCCGGCGGGCTATGGTTTTCACGCGCCCCATATCACACCGCCTTGAGCTTGAGCGCGGCGGTCTTTACCGCCTCGCGGATACGGGGATAGGTACCGCATCGACACAGGTTGCCGCTCATGGCGGCATCGATCTGGTCGTCGGTGGGCGTCGGGTTCAGCTCAAGAAACGAGGCCGCCTGCATGATCTGGCCCGATTGGCAGTAGCCGCATTGCGCGACCTGCAGGTCGATCCATGCCTCTTGGACGGCATGGCGCACGGCGGGGGTCCCCAACCCCTCGATGGTGGTAATCTCGCCCGCTACGTCACCAGCAGCCAATTGGCAGGCGCGAACCGCGATCCCGTCCATATGCACGGTACAAGCCCCGCACTGTGCGATGCCACACCCATACTTTGGACCCGTGATGCCCAGAATATCGCGCAAGACCCACAGCATCGGCATGTCTTTCTCGACGTCCACATCATGGATCACGCCATTCACCGTAAGTTTCATGCCCTGTCTCCCAACGTTCACTCTATAAATACCAGCGGGAACGACGTGGTAAACCCACCGTGTCCCGCAGCCCCCTCTGCCCTCACGTCAAAACATGATGGCCTAGGGGGCTTTAGAAAGCATAAAACGCCGCCCCACTGGGACGGCGTTTGCCATAGATTTTACGAAATCGCGCTTAGAATTCAACGACCGCACGAATGGATTCACCTTTGTGCATCAGCTCGAACCCTTCGTTGATCTGGTCCAGCGTCAGTTTGTGGGTGATCATCGGGTCGATCTCGATTTTGCCGCTCATGTACCAGTCGACGATCTTGGGCACGTCAGTGCGGCCCTTTGCCCCGCCGAATGCAGTCCCTTTCCAGACGCGACCCGTCACCAACTGGAACGGACGGGTCGAGATTTCGGCCCCTGCCGGTGCAACGCCGATGATGATGCTTTCGCCCCAGCCCTTATGTGCCGCTTCAAGCGCCTGACGCATGACTTTGGTGTTGCCCGTCGCATCAAAAGTATAGTCCGCGCCGCCCTTGGTCAATTCAACCAGATGCGCGACCATATCGCCTTCGACCTTGTTGGGGTTCACAAAGTCGGTCATGCCGAAGTAGCGGCCTGTCTCTTCCTTGTCGTCGTTCAGATCGACGCCGACGATCTGGTCGGCTCCGGCCAGGCGCAGACCTTGGATGACGTTCAAGCCGATGCCGCCCAGACCAAAGACCACGCAGCGCGCGCCGATTTCGACCTTAGCGGTGTTGATCACCGCGCCGATACCCGTGGTCACACCGCAGCCGATATAGCAGATCTTGTCAAAGGGCGCGTCCTTGCGGACTTTGGCAAGCGCGATTTCAGGGATGACCGTGTGATTGGCGAAGGTAGAGCAGCCCATATAGTGGTGGATCGGCGTGCCATCCATCATCGAAAAGCGCGTAGTGCCATCGGGCAGCAGGCCCTGACCTTGGGTCACGCGGATCGCCTGACACAAGTTGGTTTTGCCCGACAAGCAGTATTCGCATTCGCGGCATTCGGGCGTATAAAGCGGAATGACGTGGTCGCCAACCTCGAGCGTGGTGACGCCTTCGCCGATTTCCAGCACAACACCCGCGCCCTCGTGGCCCAGAATGGCGGGAAAGATACCTTCGGGGTCGTCGCCCGAACGGGTGAATTCATCCGTGTGGCACAGGCCCGTGGCCTTGATTTCGATCAGGACTTCACCCCGCTTGGGGCCTTCCAGATTTACGTCCATCACTTCAAGCGGTTGACCTGCGGCAACGGCGACGGCGGCGCGTGTTTTCATCATAAGAAGCGTCCTTTTGCTGTTTGGGACAAAAGGGAGAAAACGAGCCGATTTGTCAAGGTCAAGGGGGCACGGCTAAGCGGCAAGGTTGCCACTCGGGGCGCTGCCCCCGGAGCCGCTTTGCGGCCCCTCCCCCGGGATTTTCAGCCATTTGGAAGCATGTATATGCGTTTGTGCGCCGCGTGTTTTTCCTGTTCAATCGGTTCTGCGACAAGGATGACGTACCGTGACCGAGGAGAAGACCATGGCAGACCGAAGCGAGATCGGAATGAAAACCCGCCGCGCCGTCTTGGGCGACGCCCATGTCGACCGCGCCGAGGCGGCAAAGACCGAACTGGATGCACCGTTTCAAAACCTGATCACCGAAGCAGCCTGGGGCACGGTCTGGGCGAGTGACAAGATCAGCCATCGCGAACGATCAATGCTGACGCTGGCGTTGCTGGCGGCGACCGGCAATTTTGACGAGATCCCGATGCACATCCGTGCCACCACCAATACCGGTGCCAGCAAATCCGACGTGATAGAGGCGTTCCAGCATGTTGCCATCTACGCGGGGGTGCCAAAGGCGAACCATGCGCTTAAGCTCGCGAAACAGACCTATCAGGAAATGGAAGCTGGCGAATGACCGATCAGAACGGAGCGTTCTTTCACCGAGACCGCAATTGGCACCCGCCCGCGCTGGCACCGGCCTATAAGACGTCGGTGGTGCGGTCGCCACAAAAGGCGCTGATTTCCATGAACACAACGTTGAGCGAACAGACCGGACCGGTCTTTGGCCACACTATGCTGGGCGCACTGGATAACGATCTGATCCTTAACTACGCCGCTGACGGCGAGATGGCGATTGGTCAGCGGATCATCGTGCATGGTCGTGTGCTGGACCAGAACGGGCGCGGCGTGCCGGGTGCCTTGTTGGAGTTCTGGCAGGCCAATGCGGGCGGACGCTATCGCCATAAGAAAGAGGGCTATCTGGCCCCGCTCGACCCCAATTTTGGCGGTTGCGGGCGCACGGTGACGGACGAGAACGGCGGCTATAGCCTGCGTACCGTCAAACCCGGTGCCTATCCTTGGCCAAATGGGGTGAACGACTGGCGCCCTGCGCATATCCATTTTTCCGTGTTTGGACAGGGGTTTGCGCAACGGCTGATCACCCAGATGTATTTTGAGGGCGACCCGCTGATCTGGAAATGCCCCATTGTCCAAAGCATTCCGTCACGCGCCGCCGTTGAACAGCTAATCGCACCGCTGGACATGGACAATACCGTGCCAATGGATGCCCGCGCCTATAAGTTCGATATCGTGCTACGGGGCCGCCGGTCGACCCTGTTTGAAAACCGGATGGAGGGGACCTGATGCAAGAGCTGACCCAGTTGAAAGAAAGCCCGTCCCAGACAGCAGGGCCCTATGTCCATATCGGCTGCGTGCCTAATTTTTGTGATATCACCGGTGTTTACCCTGAGGATCTGGGCGCGCAGATGGTCAATGCCTATACCAAGGGCGAACGGATCACCCTCAAGGGGACGGTCTTTGACGGCACCGGCACCGCGATCAAGGATGCCATGGTCGAGATATGGCAGGCCGATGCCGACGGGATCTATCCCGGCAACGATCCACGCGGCGTGGCGGACCCGAACTTCACCGGCTGGGGGCGCAAAGCGGGGGACTATGACACCGGCGAATGGGTGTTCCACACCATCCGACCCGGTGCCGTGCCCTTTCCTGACGGGCGGATGATGGCCCCGCATATCAGCTTGTGGATTGTCGCGCGGGGGATCAATATCGGCTTGAATACACGCATGTATTTCCCCGATAGCGACAACAGCGCAGACCCGTTGCTGACCCGCATCGAACATCAAAACCGCGTAGCGACCCTGATCGCGGAGAAAGAGGCCGATGGCGTCTATCGGTTTGATATTTACCTTCAGGGCGAGAAAGAGACAGTGTTCCTAGATGTCTGATCCATGCATTCTTTGCGTTGCCATCACCGGCAGCGTGCCCACCAAAGCCGCCAACCCCAATGTGCCTGTCACGATCAATGAACAGATCGAAAGCACCCATGCGGCATTCGAGGCCGGAGCGAGCATCTGCCACGCTCATGTGCGCAACGACGACGAGACCCCCTCGTCGGACCCTGAAAAATTCGCGCGGCTGAAAGAGGGCGTCGAGAAACACTGCCCCGGCATGATCATCCAGTTCTCGACGGGCGGGCGGTCCGGTGCGGGCGAGGCGCGTGGCGGCATGCTGTCCTTGCGGCCCGATATGGCGTCTTTGTCGGTGGGGTCGAACAACTTTCCCACCCGCGTCTACGAGAACCCGCCGGATCTAGTGGAATGGCTGGCGTCGGAAATGCGCACCTACGAAGTCGTCCCCGAGATCGAGGCCTTTGACCTGAGCCATATCTTGCAAGCCATCCAGCACCACAAGAACGGCAAACTGTTCGGGCGGCTGTATGTGCAATTCGTCATGGGCGTCAAAAACGCCATGCCCGCCGACAAAGAGGTCTTTGATTTCTATGTGGCACAGATGAAGGCGCGGGCCCCCGAAGCCGCTTGGTGTGCCGCAGGAATCGGGCCGAACCAGATTGTTGTGAACGAATGGGCCATTGCCGCAGGCGGCCACACGCGTGCCGGCCTGGAAGACAACGTACGTCTGGACAAAGACACGCTGGCCCCGTCGAACGCGGCCTTGATCAAACGTGCCGCAGATCTGTGCGAGAAATACGAACGTCCCGTTGCGACATGGCAGCAAGCGCGCGACATTCTCGGGCTGCGCAGCGTCGCGGGCTAACCGTTTTTTACTGCCCCCGTTTGTGACACCATAAAGCGGGGGCGGCACCGGCCTTGGCGCAGATTGCATTTGGCCCGACCCGCGTGCCACCCGTTTGGAAAGCACCTGCCCCTTAACCCAAGGAACCGCCACCCGTGACACGTATCCTTGCTGTAACCTGTATGCGCAACGAAGGGCCTTACTGCCTTGAATGGATCGCGCATCACCGCGCCGCGGGGGTGACCGATTTTCTAATTTTCACGCATGATTGCACTGATGGCACGCCAGAACTGCTGGATCTGCTTGGCGATGTAACCCATGTGCCCTTTGTGCCCGAGGTCGATAAATCGGTTCAGTGGCAAGCGATGCGGCTGGCGGATCGCCATGATCTGATGAAGCAGGCCGATTGGGCGCTGTTCTTTGATTGTGACGAATTCCTGTGCCTTCAGGCTCCGATGGCTAGCCTCACTGATCTGATTGCCGCGGTCCCGACTGACACCGACGCGATCGCCCTGCCGTGGCGATTATTCGGTGCGGATGGCCAAGAGGCTCTGCAGGACGCGTTGACCCCGCTCCGGTTTCGCCGGGCCGCACCCGAGCCCTTTCACCTACCCGCTGGCAGCTTTTTCAAAACCCTGCACCGCCCCGCAGCCTTTCAGAAGCTCGGTGTGCACCGACCCAAGAAAAAGGGCAGCACCAGCCCGCAGTGGAATCTTGGCGGTGTGCAGGCGGCCCCAGGCGGGTTTGCCGAAAATGACAACCGGATCAATATATTCGGCGCCCTACAGACCCACGCGCGGGCGCGGTTGAACCACTATTCCTTGCGGTCAGCGGCAGAGTTCATGGTCAAACGCGGACGCGGCCTGCCCAACCGGACGACCAAGCCACTAGACCTGCATTACTGGGCGGAACGGAATTTCAACACGGTCAAAGACACGATGATCGACCCGATGATGGCCGCGACCAAGGCTGAGATGACCCGCCTGCGGGCCCTGACGGGCGTCGCTGCCGCGCATGAAGCTGCGATCCAGTGGCAGCAAGACGCCTTTGCTGCGCTGATGTCGGACCCCGCCGAGGTTCAGTTTTACTGGCATCTGCTGTTGCTGGGTACCAGCACGCCCCCGACTGCCGAGCAAACACAGGCCCATTTGTTGCGCCACGTCGGCACCTGACGGGCCCCTACCCGCGCACCGTCTCCCGAAGGGCACCGGCATAGAAAAAGGCGCGGCCGGGGACCGGCCGCGCCTTGGAGTGTCGTTACGCTTGCTTACGCGAGGTCGAAACGATCAAGGTTCATCACCTTGATCCATGCCGCCACAAAGTCGGTGACGAATTTGTCTTTCGCGACGTCGCCGGCATAGACTTCCCCGATGGCGCGCAGCTGCGAGTTCGACCCGAACAGCAGATCAACAGCGGTACCGGTGTGCTTGAGCTCACCAGTGGCGCGGTCGCGGCCCTCGTAGATGTCGTCGGTGGCAGTCTCTTCCGCCTTCGACCACACAGTACCCATGTCCAGCAGCGTGGTGAAGAAATCGTTGTTCAACGTACCGGGCGCATCTGTGAACACGCCGTGTTTAGAGCGACCCACGTTGACGTCCAGTGCGCGCATACCACCGACCAACACAGTCATTTCCGGCGCGGTCAGCGTCAGAAGCTGGGCGCGATCCACCAGCAACTCTGCCGTGGTGACCGAATAGCGGGTCTTGGCAAAGTTGCGGAAGCCATCTGTCACAGGCTCGAGATAGGCAACGGAATCGACTTCGGTCTGCTCAAGCGAAGCATCGCCGCGGCCCGGTGCGAAGGGCACAGTCACGTCGTGGCCTGCGTCCTTTGCAGCTTTCTCGATCCCGGCGGCACCGGCCAACACGATCAGGTCAGCGACAGAGATCTGCTTGTCCCCGGACTGCGCGTTGTTGAAGTCAGTGCGGATCGTTTCCAGCACGCCAAGCACTTTGGCCAATTGGTCAGGCTCGTTCACTGGCCAGTCTTTCTGCGGTGCCAGACGGATGCGCGCGCCATTGGCACCACCCCGTTTGTCCGACCCGCGGAAGGTCGCAGCAGAGCCCCAAGCGGTGGCTACCAGTTCCTGAACGCTTAGGCCCGATGCCAGCACCTTGTCTTTGAGCGATGCAACGTCCGCGTCATCCACCAACGTATGCGTCACGGCGGGGATCGGGTCTTGCCAGATCAGCTCCTCGCTGGGGACATCCTTGCCCAGATAGCGGGCAATCGGCCCCATGTCGCGGTGGGTCAGTTTGAACCATGCACGGGCAAAGGCGTCGGCGAATTCCTCGGGGTTCTCGTGAAAACGCGTCGAGATTTTGAAATACTCGGGGTCTTCGCGCAGCGCGAGGTCAGAAGTGAACATCATCGGCGCGTGACGTTTGGAGGGGTCGTGCGCATCCGGCACGGTCCCTGCGGCGTCGCCATTCTTTGGTGTCCACTGCACGGCACCGGCAGGGCTTTTGGTCATTTCCCACTCGAGCCCCAGCAGGTTGTCGAAATAGGTCATGTCCCAGCTTGTCGGGGTCTGCGACCATGCGCCTTCAAGCCCGCTGGTCAGGGCGTGGATGCCGTGGCCGGTCTCGTGCTTGTTGGTCCAGCCAAAGCCCTGGCTTTCCAGTGGCGACGCTTCGGGATCGGGGCCGGCATTCTCGCCGCCCACGGCACCGTGCGCTTTACCAAAGGTGTGACCACCCGCGATCAGCGCCACGGTTTCATAGTCGTTCATCGCCATCCGGCCAAAGGTGTCGCGGATGTCATTGGCAGAGCCTTGCAGATCGGGTTTGCCGTCTGGCCCTTCGGGGTTCACATAGATCAGGCCCATCTGCACAGCGGCCAGCGGGTCTTCCAAGGCGCGCTCTTCGCTATAACGCTTGCTGCCGAGCCATTCGTCTTCGGGGCCCCAGTAAACGTCCTCTTCGGGTTCCCAACGGTCCACACGGCCACCGGCAAAGCCGAATGTTTTCAATCCCATGGATTCAAGCGAGATGTTCCCGCACAGGATGATCAGATCGCCCCATGAAATCTGGTTGCCGTATTTCTGTTTGATCGGCCACAGCAGGCGACGCGCTTTGTCGAGGTTGGCGTTATCCGGCCAGCTGTTGAGCGGCGCAAAACGCTGTGTGCCCGTGCTGGACCCGCCACGGCCATCCGCCGTCCGGTAGGTGCCCGCTGCGTGCCACGCCATACGGATGAAGAAAGGGCCGTAGTGGCCGTAGTCTGCGGGCCACCAGTCCTGCGAATCTGTCATCAGCGCGTGCAGGTCTGCCTTGACCGCCTCGATGTCCAGTTTCTTGAACTCTTCAGCATAGTTGAAATCCGGCCCCAGCGGGTTCGAATCGATGGAGTTTTGGTGCAACAGCTTGAGGTTCAGCTGGTTCGGCCACCATTCATTCAACGACCGCGCACCGCGCTTTGAGTTGCGGCCGTGGCTGCCGACAACCGGGCATTTGCTGATGTTTTCGACGTCGTTTCCGTCCATGGTGGTCTCCGATGTTATCTGTCTGGTGCGCGGTTTGGGCCGCGTCACGGGGGATGGATGTCGGGGGCGCGACACAGTCTGCCCCCGTCTTTCTGGAATTGTTCTAACAGCAGTTATTGATTAGTTTAAGTTGGCATTTCCTATCAGTTTGATAACTACAAACTATGACTAACATCACCTTAAAGCAGCTTCGCTATTTCGAGGCCGTCGCCCATCACCGTCATTTCGGCCACGCCGCTGAATCTTGTGCGATTTCGCAGCCTGCCCTGTCCGTGCAAATCAAGGAGCTAGAGCAGAACCTGCAGACGCCCCTGTTTGATCGCGGCGGTCGCACGATCACACTGACCAGCTTTGGCGTCGATTTCGCGCCACGCGCACGGGCGATCTTGCAAGGCGTGGACGAGCTGCAAGATATGGCGCGGGCGTCCAAGGACGGGCTGATGGGCCGGCTGAGAATCGGGATCATCCCCACCATCGGCCCTTATCTGCTGCCCTCGATTATCACCAAGCTGACGCAGATGAACCCCGCATTGGATATCCACGTTCGCGAAACGATGACCCCGCGGCTGATCAACGAGCTGACAGAAGGCCGCATCGACACCGCCATTGTCGCCCTGCCCGTGTCAGAGCCGTCCCTGACCGAAGTTGCCCTGTTCGACGAAAAATTCATGCTGGTCCGCCCCGAGGCAGACCGGGGCAAACCGATCCCCAGCAGTGCACGCTTGAACGAAATGAAGCTGCTTTTGCTTGAGGAAGGGCACTGTTTCCGCGATCAGGCTCTGTCGTTTTGTGACATGCAGTCGGAAACCGCGCGCGAGGGGCTGGATGCGAGTTCACTGTCCACACTAGTGCAGATGGTCGGCGCAGGTATCGGCGTCACGCTGATCCCCGAAATGGCGGTCGCGGTTGAAACGCGGTCGGCGCAGGTCGCGGTCAACGCTTTCCCCGCGCCCGAACCGACGCGCCGTGTGGGGATGATCTGGCGCAAGACCAGCCCGTTGGCAAGCAAACTGTCCGAGATCGCCGATCTGATCCGCCCGACCTAACCGGACTGATCAGTGCTTCATCGGGGTGTTAGCCCAACCGGGCCAGCAGCGCACGAGAGGGGTCACCGGTTGCAGGCAAACCTTGGCTTTGCTGATACGCGGTGATCGCCTTGCGGCTGTTCGGGCCGATCACACCGTCGGTGCCGTCGGTGTCAAACCCGCGTGCCGTCAGCCGTTCCTGCAACGCTTTGCGGTCTTCGATCGTCAGCCCGTATTTGTCCGGTCCAAAGCTTGCCTGAATTGGCCCGCCCCCCGCGATACGGTCCGACAGATGCCCGACGCCAATCGCGTAATTGTCCGAGTTGTTATAGCGTTTGATCGCTTTGAAGTTGTTAAAGATCGCAAAGCGTGGCCCGCCTGCATCCGGCTGCAAGATTTGTACCGGCGTGGCAGAGCTTGCCGCCACTGTGCCCATCTCTGCGCCCCATTTCTGGCCGGATTTCCAGCCTGACTTCGCCAGATAGGCCGCGGTCGAGGCCAGCGAATCCGACGGGTCATCCGACCAGATATCGCGCTTGCCATCACCGGTGAAATCCACAGCGAAGGACTGGTAGGAGGTGGGGATGAACTGCGTGTGGCCCATGGCACCGGCCCAGCTTCCAGTCAGACCGGCAGCCGAGACATCGCCGCGCTCAAGGATACGCAGCGCCGCGATCAGTTGTTTCTCGAAGAAGGCCCCGCGACGCCCATCATAGGCCAGCGTCGATGTGGCCGACACGACGGGGACATTCCCGCGTCGCTCACCGTAAAAGCTTTCAAGCCCCCAAACGGCGGTGACCACTTCGGCGGGCACACCGTAGCGCGCTTCGATCTGGCGCAGAACGCCTTGGTGACGCGCAAACGCGGCGCGTCCTTTAGTGACCCGTTCATCCGATGCTGCAATAGCGAGGTAATCTTCAAGCGAGCGGCTGAATTCCGTCTGGTTGCGGTCCCGTTTGACCACCCCCGGCAGATAGCCCGTACCGGCAAAGCCACGGCGCAGGGTGCTGTCGGAAATGCCCTGCGCCGCAGCACGCGATTTGAACGCCGACACCCACGCATCATAGCCTGCATTCGGCTGCGGCTGTAGGTCTGCTGCCAGCCCCGCATCACCACGCGGTGCGAAGCTGCCCGCCCTGTTCCCCGTGGTACATGCCGCAAGGCCCAACGCGGCCACTCCGACTGCAAAACTTCTTCTTGAAATACTCATACTGCCCGCGCCCTTATTCGTTATGACTTCGGCATAGAATAGCCGAAGCACGGGGGCGGGCAAAGCGGATGATACGCCTTGGCAAAGCTTTGCCTATTTGGTCGGTATATAGAGCGGCACAGTCGACATCGACATCTTGGCCGATCCGTTCTGCACATCGCGCGCGTGGCTGATATAGACCAACGTGTTGTTCTCTTCGTCGAAAATGCGTTTGACTTTCAGCGTCTTGAAGATGACGGACCGGCGTTCGCTGAACACGGTCTCCCCTTCGTCATCGCGCGAGATATCGCCGATTTCGATCGGGCCGGTTTGTCGGCAAGAGATGGAGGAGTTCGACGGGTCTTCGAACCAGTTGCCTTTTTGCAGACGGTCGATCAGGCCCCGTTCAAAGTAGGCCAGGTGGCACGTAACGCCTTTGACATCCGGGTCGGCGACAGCCTCAACCACAATGTCATTGCCCAGCCAGTCCACGTCCACATTGCCCACAACATCGGCGGTTGCGGTCATTGGAAGGACAAAGCCAAGGGCGGCGATGGGGACGAAGGCGGCGCGTTTGAATATGTTCATGCATCCATACGCGTCACAGCCGATATAGTTCCCACAGGTGCCCAAGAACCTCGCTGCCCCCCGCCGTTTAAGTGACACGCGTCCAAAATGCGACTTTGCCCGCATGTCTCTTGCGCAACCGTTGGACAAAGGCGTCATTGCTCTCGAAACGTCCATAGCCCTCGATCTCGAGGTCCGCTGCCGCGCAATCCATCAGGTGATCCGCCGCCTGCGCATAGCGCGCCTTGGCACCTTCCCGCAGGGCGGCTTCGATCATCGTGCGCCAGCACAGCGCCGCCGCCAAAGGATGGCGGGACCGCAGCGCATCGGCTGCCTCTGTCAGGGCCGCGACTTGGGTACCGCTCAACCTGTCGGCACGCGTTTCGATCATGGTGGCCAACCCGCGCAAATCGGGCCACGCGAGGAAAAAGCCAATGGCAGCGTTCAGGTCTTTGAACGTTGCGGCATGCGCCTTGGCGGCTTCTTCTACCTCCAGATCGTCGAAATCCGGCAGTTGCTTGAGGTGCGCGCGCAGCATGTCAGGGTCAAGCGTTTCGGCAAAGCAGTGCCAGCGGTACGCTTGGGCATCGTCCTCCCGCCCCAATGCCATGAGCACGTTGACATAGGCCGCATCCCATGCGCCGCGCCCCGCGACCCTGCCCTTGGGCTGCGCCCCTTCAAGGGCATCCAGCGCGGCCGTGTGGTTGCCTTGCGCGACCCATAGTTCGGCCACCTCTACCGCAACGGTGGGCCGCGCCAGATCGGTGGATGAAAACAGCGAGATATAGGTTTCCGTATCCCCCTGCGCCAAGGCAACCTCGCGCAGGTGCATCTGGATAAAGCGCCGTTTGCGCTGAGCGGCGTAATTCCCATTCCGCCCCCGCAGTTCACGCAAAAATTGCAGCGCAGGGTGATCGTCGGTGGCGTCCAGCGGTGCGGCTTCGAACTGGTGGATCAAGGATTTCAGATGCGCCATCCCCGTTTCGCCAAGCGACGGGGCCATGCGCGTGATGACCGCGTCAAACGCACCATCACTGTTGGTTTGCACCGCCTCCCACGTGCGTTCGGCCAGCGGGATCGGGTCCAGCGGGGCACGGGCCGCAATCGGGCCGATCTCTTCACGAGCATCACAGAAAACCGCCCCCACATCGCCTTTGCTATCGTCCACCCTGCTCATGACAAAGGGCGCAAGTTCAAGAAACTCCCACAGCAGATCAAAGGCGTCTGCGGGCGCGTCTGGGGCGATCTTGTCGATGATCATCGCGGACTGCGTGCGCAGGTCCTTGATCAGAGCGTTCCGCTTGCGCCACCCGACATAGCTTTTGGCCCGACGGATCGTGACCAGCCGCTTGCGGACGTCACGCGCCAGTTCCGCGGGGCCAAGGTTGTGACTAAGCTCAAGCCGCAGGCGACGTTTCATATCGGCGCTGCCGGTGCTGACCTCGATCAACAGCTCGGCCAGACGGTCCGCCCCGAGGGCAGCAAGATTTGCGGTGTTCAGGGTCTTTTTCGACATGGGGCCTTGCTACATCGGATTTGCGGCCTGTCAAAGGGGCGCATGACCCAAGCTTTAGCCGACAAGATAAACGGCGACGCCCCAGCCCGACAGTTCGGCCAGCTTTTGCATCGCCCCGATCACATCGCCGGTCTGACCGCCGATCTGGCGCAGCGCCAGCGCCGCCACTAGCGCAGTGGCCACCACGACACCCGCAAAGATCACAGCCCCTACGCCGAACCCCAAGGGTAGGACCCCAAACAGACCAAGGGCGACCGCAACATAGACGCAGGTCGCAGGCACCTGCGCCGCCCCATGCCCCAGCCCGTCGGCCCGCGCGGCAGGCATCCGCGCCAGCCAGAACGGCAGCATCGCGCGGCTTGCCATCGACAGCCCGAGGGCGGCAGGTACAACGAGCGCCGGATTATCCAACCGTGCGATCAGCGTCACATGCAGCGCCATCGACAGGATCAACGCCATGACACCATAGCTGCCGATACGGCTGTCGCGCATAATCTCAAGCTTGCGCGCGCGGGTCTGCCCGCCACCGAAACCGTCGGCCATATCGGCCAGCCCGTCCTCATGCATCGCCCCCGTCAGCAGGGTCGCGGCACAGATCAGACCAAGGGCCGCGACCGTCGGCCCAAAGCCCGCCGCATGCAATCCCCAATACACCAAGCTTGCGGGCAACATCGCGATCAAGCCTGCCAAAGGCCACGCCCAGGCCGACGCCCCCGTCGCAGGGATCGGATCACGCAGATATCCCACGGGGATACGGGTCAGCAGCAAGATCGCCAGCCGTGCCTCTGCCAGCCGAGCACGCAGCATCAGCCGCCCGCCACGCCTGCTTCGGCAAAGGTCGCCATGCCGCTGTGACACGCAAGAGCCGAGCGCAGGATACCAAGCGCCAGCGCCGCGCCCGATCCTTCGCCCAACCGCATATCGAAATCCAGCACCGCGGTTTTGCCGATCGCGTCCAGCAGACGTTTATGCCCGGGTTCGACGCTTAAGTGGCCAATCAGGCAGTGGTCCAGCGTCGCGGGAGACAGTGCGAACAGCGGCGCGACCGAGGCCGTGCAGATAAAGCCGTCAAGGATCACGGGAACACGCCGTTGCCGCGCCGCGAGAACAGCGCCACAAATCGCGGCCTGCTCGCGTCCGCCCAAGGCCGTCAGGATCGCGGCACCGTCCTGAGGTGTCGCGGTATGGCGGGCGAGGCCGCGCGTGATGGCGTCAACCTTGCGGCGCACGCCTTCGTCGTCAGCGCCAGTGCCGCGCCCGACCCAATCCTGCACAGCCCCCCCAAAGACCGCAGCCGTTAACGCCGCCGCGACGGTGGAGTTGCCGATCCCCATTTCTCCCAGAATCAACACGCTTGCCGCCGGATGCAGTGCCGCGGCACCTGCGTTTAGCGCTGCCAAGCACTCGGCTTCAGTCATTGCTGGGCCTTCGGTGAAATCAGCCGTGGGGCGGTCCAGGTCCAGATCAATCACCGACAGGCGCGCGTCATTCACGTGGCACAATTGGTTGATCGCCGCGCCGCCCGCCTTGAAGTTCTGTACCATCTGGGCCGTCACCTCTTGCGGAAAGGGGTTCACCCCCTGCGCGCAAATCCCGTGGTTCCCAGCAAAGACCAGCGCCTGTGCAAAGTCGATCTGTGGCACAGCCTGTTGCTGCCAACCCGCCATGAACACTGCCAGTTCTTCCAGCCGGCCCAGCGATCCGGGTGGCTTGGTCAGCGCATTCTGACGGTCACGCGCGGCGTCTTGGGCTGCGACGTCAGCTTGTGGCAGGTCGCGTGTCAGCGCCCCGAGGTCGGACAGGGAAGTCAGGGGAAAACTCACATGCGCCATGCAAAGGGTCTCTTTCGTTTTGAATAATATCGTATGTCGGGATCAGGGATCAGGCAAGCGACGCCGGAGCAGCGGCACTGCCCTTGAGCGCAAGTGGCAAGCCGCAGGTGACCAGCACCACATGACCCGCACGAGCCCCCAGACGCTGGTTCATCAGGCCCGAGGCATCGCGGTAACGCCGCGCCAGCGCGGACATTGGAACAATGCCGCCGCCCACTTCATTCGTGACCAACACGACGGGGGAAGATTGTTCACGCAAGCATTGCAGCACTTTTTCAAGTTCCGCCTGCCAGTCCAGCTCTGCATGCATCACATTGGACAGCCAAAGCGTCATGCAATCCACCAAGCGCGCGCCCGCCCCGTCCGTGCGTGCCAGCGCACCGCACAGATCAAGCGGCTCCTCCACCGTGTCCCAACCAGCGCCGCGCTGCGTTTTATGAGCGGCGATGCGGTCTTCCATCTCGGTGTCAAACGCTTGGCTGGTGGCGATATAGACCAGTGGCAGCCCATAGGCGCGGACGTGGGTTTCGGCAAAAAGGCTCTTGCCCGATTTTGCACCGCCGGTGACCAGCGTGATCTTGTCCATATGTCCGCCCTTTGGCTGGCAGGGCAAGGCGCGATGCCCTGCCCCGGTGTCGATCAGAATTCCACACCGGCTTGTGCTGCGATACCCTGTTTGCGGAACGGATGTTTGATTTCTTTCATCTCGGTCACCAGATCCGCCATCTCGATCAACGCATCTGGCGCGTTGCGGCCGGTGATTACTACATGGGTCATATGGGGTTTTTCGGCCTGCAGGAAATCGATCACATCTTGCGCGTCGATATAGCCATAGCGCAGCGCGATGTTGAGCTCGTCCAGCAGCACCATGCGGTTGTTGGGATCGCGGATCAGCTCTTTGGCCTTGTCCCACGCGCGACCGGCGGCAGCGACGTCGCGTTCGCGGTCTTGCGTGTCCCAGGTAAAGCCTTCGCCCATCACATAAACCTGACAGATATCGCTAAAGCGGTCTTCCAGCAGTTGACGGTCTGCTGACACCCGCGCCCCTTTGATGAACTGCACAAGGGCGCAGGGGAAACCATGCCCGATACAGCGCATGATCATCCCGAAGGCCGAGCTGCTTTTGCCCTTACCTGTGCCAGTGTGCACGATGATAAGCCCCTTGGTCACCGTCTTTTCTGCCATCATCTTGGCGCGGGCAGTCTGGACCTTTGCCATCTTCTCGGCGTGGCGCTTGTTCTCTTCTGGGGTGCTGTCGGTCATCTGTTATCTCTCCTCGTGGCGTATGTTATTGCGTGCCCTGCGCACGTCCTGCACCGCCCTAAGCGCCAGCGGCGTGCCGCAGACCCAATCGGGGGAGCTATACACCATCCTGTCGGTCTGGGCATATTGCGCGAGGGCAGGATGTAGCATGATCTCTTCGGATCGGGAACCACCGCGATAGGGCTGCGTGGTGACCAGCAGATCAGGGGCGTTCATCACCAATTCTTCAAGCGCCAGACGCCCGCTGTTTTGTCGGCCCAGTTTTTGCGACAGGTTGCGCAGACCGCCCGTTGTCACGATGTCATGCCCCAAAGTATCCACCCCCAGCGAATAACCGTTGGGGTAGTAAAACGCGGCCACGGGTGCATCTGGCGTCAAAGCGGGCTGCGCCGCCAATGTTTGCTCTACCTGACGTGCCATCGTGTCTGCCCGCGAGGGCTGTCTCAATAGATTGCCCATCTGGCGGATTTGCGCAGGTATATCGTCAAGCTTTTTGGTGAGCGGCATTTGCGCCACCTGAAGGCCAAGATGGCGCAGCATCGCCAGCGTCGCCTTGTCAGAGTACCGCCCCGCCAGCACCAGATCAGGGTCCGACAGGTAAATCTCTTCGGCACCCCCCGCGTTCTGAGGATAGGCCTCGGCCTCTTGCGCCAGCGAGGACGACCGCGGGTCACGCGCCAAGCGGCTGAGAGAGACGATTTGTTCGGGGTCGGCCAGCAGCAACACCATCTGATCGGTGCACAGGTTCATCGAGACCACGCGCGGCAGGTCTTGGGCGTAGACCTTGGCGGGAACGGCTGGCATCGCTCCGCAAGCAATGGCAGCAGCCAGCACCCGCAATGCCCGCTGCCCGATCACGCCCCGCCCTTCAGGGCAGCTTCCAACCGCACCCAATCAGCGGGCGGGCCAGGCAGGCCAAGGCGTATCCAGCTGTCGGAATATGGAAAAATCCGCGACCAGATGTGATGTGCGGCCAAAGCGTTCTGGGCCGCTGTGGCATCCGGCGTGGCATAGGTGCGAAACAGCGGCGTGCCGCCCACCAGCGTCCACCCTGCCCGCAGCGCCATCGCATCCATCTGCGCCGCCTCGCCTTGTAAACGTCTTGTGGTCTGCGCCGCCCATTCCGCATCGTTCAGCGCGCGCAAGGCGACCTCTATCGCCATGCCCGACACCGGCCATGGGCCTGTCATCGCACGCAGTTTTGCGGCCAGTGGCTCTGCCGCCAAGACAAACCCCAGACGCAGCCCCGCCAGCCCGTAGAACTTGCCAAATGACCGCATGACAAGGATATTCTTCGGCAGATTAGCCCCGCCTTGCACCAGCGAAAGCTCTGGATCGGGATCAGCAAAGCTTTCGTCCACAATCAAAAGCTCGACCGTTTCGGCCAAGGCGCGCAAGGTGTCAGGGGCGTGGCGCTGCCCGTCGGGGTTGTTGGGGTTGACCACCACGGCAAGGGCGTACCCTTCAAGCGCATCAAGGTCAGAGGCTTCGGTCACCTGCCAGCCTTCGGCCCGCAACGCCGCGGCATGCTCATTATAGGTGGGCGACAGGATCGCGGCCTGCGCGGGCTCGATCAGGCGCGGTACCAGTTGGATCGCCGCCTGCGCCCCCGACACTGGCACGACTGCGCAGCTTGCGCCATAGGCCCGGCGTGCCGCGTCCTCCACCGCGTCAAGCGCGCTGCGCTCGGGCAGCCGCGTCCACGCTTCGGGCGTCAGTGACCCCACCGGATATGGCACCGTGTTGATCCCTGTCGAAAGGTCGATCCAGCTGGCGCGGTTCCCGCCGAACGTCCTGATCGCCCCATCCAGATTGCCGCCGTGGTCTCGCATCGCTTGCCCCTGTCAGATCAGCGCCACTAGCGCCAACACGACTGCTAATACGAACATGGCGCGAAGGTAAAGCGCCAGCCCCCGACGCAGCCCTGTCGCATCCGCCTCTTGACCCTCCGCATTTAACCAAGGTTCATCCGCGATTTCTGAACCATAGACACGCGGGCCGGACAGGCGGACGTCCAGTGCCCCGGCCATCGCACCTTCGGGCCAACCGGCATTGGGGGACCGGTGGTGGCGCGCGTCGCGCAGCATCACGGCGGCAGCCCGCCGCATGTGACCCGATACCAGCACAAAGAGCAGCCCCGTCAGGCGCGCCGGAATTAGATTGACCAGATCATCCAGCCGCGCAGCCACCATGCCATAATGGCGATACCGCACCGACCGGTGGCCAATCATCGAATCCATTGTATTGATCGCTTTGTAGCCGACTAGCCCCGGCAACCCTAAAACAACGCCCCAGAACACAGGAGCCACCACCCCGTCCGATGCATTTTCAGCCAGACTTTCAAGCGAGGCGCGCGCAATTGCGGCATCGTCCAGCTTGTCAGGATCGCGCCCGATGATCATGGAAACGGCATAGCGGGCTGCGGAAGTATCCCCTTTGGCCAAGGGTTTGGCCACCGCTGCTACGTGTTCAAACAACGACCGTGGCGCCAGAAACGGCCAAGCCAGCACGCCGCCAATGGCGGTGCCCGCCCACCCTTCAGGCAGCATCGCAGCGACCGCAATCGCAGGCACGACAGCAAGCGTCAGCACCATGCAGACGCCGACTCCGCCCGACAAACGCAACCGCGCCGGCGTTTGGTCTGCGGTATTCAAGCGCGTCTCGATCGCGCGGATGACAAGGCCAATCCATGAAACAGGGTGCCCGATTTTGGTATAAAGCCGTGCGGGCCAGGACAGCGCCGCCTCGACCAGAAATCCCAGCAGGATGCCTGCCGCACCGATCATGCCATGCCTCCGGTCTTGAACCGCATTGCGCCCGTCAGGCCATAGTCTGATAGCACCTGCTCTGCATCATCCGGAGCGCTGCCGGGCGCAAATATAAAGGCGCGGGCAGATCCGGTGTGCGCGCGCGCATACCCCAAAGCGCCAAGCCGCTGCGCCAATGCCGCGCTTGGGTCGTTTCGGGGGCCCCGCAATGCTGTTGTCCGGTCTGCACTGACGCTGGCCAATCGCGCGGCCTGTTGCAAATCCTGCTGTGCGGTCGCGTTTTCCCACGCCGGCAGTAGGTCAGAGATGTCTGCGAAACCGTCATCCGCCGCATCGGTCCGGATCGGTGCCCCAAAGTATCCGCCGATGATATCGGCCCGTGGCGGTGCGGCAATCACACCCTTGCCTTGGGCCAGACGCGAGGCCCAGACGACCCTGTCGGGATGGGGGAGCATCAACGGATCAGTGGCCCCTTCGACCGCCAGACAAAGCGACGGCAACCGGTCTTCGGCCACGCCCGCCGCCCGTGCCACTGCGACCAGACCCGCCGTAGACGCCCCGGCCCCAACGGCAACGGGAAGGTTACCAGACAAGGCAAACCGCCCCTTCTCCGCGCCGGCGATATCTATCAGACGCTCAAGCTGTTCCCAGTTGATCGCCGCAGGCCCGTCATGCACCAACGTCAAGTTGCTTCCCCGCGTGAACCGTGCCTGCACCCCATGCGCAGGGCACACCATCGTCACCAGAACAACCGGCCCCGCCGGCCCCAAACGGCCCTGCAGCCATTCACCGAAATGACCGAAGACAGGCGCAGTTTCTGCAGACGCTCCTGAAGTATCGAAAATTGTCTGCAAAATAATGGCTTTCGTCCGGAGGCAGGGAATGGGTGACGCCATATTCACGATCCTCAGGCAAACGGCAACAAGGCACGCGACTATGGGGTAAAGGCTTTTCCGCCTCGCCCTGCCTACCGATTCTGCGTGCCGCGCTCTCGAAAGTATAGGGGCCTATTCTGGAAGGCAGTCAGATTGTACCTGAGCATTCTCGCTCGCGTTAACCTTGTGTGAGAACTTTGGACTTATCCCGGGGGGCAGGAAAGGCGGCGCGTTCGTCTTCGGCCAATGTACAAGGTGTTTGGGACACCGCAACAAGAGGTCCGTATGATGTCGATCGCAGATTTAACCTATAGCACGCTCCGCTGCGCCGCTTTGGCAGCTTTGGTTGCGGCAGGCACCGGCAAAGCCGATGCAGGCGAGTTCACCCTTGACTGGAGCTTTTATGACTGGCCGGCAGGCAATCTTGGCCCGCTGACTGCGACCCTGCGCGACCAATACGGGTTCGAGGTTGATTTTAGAATAGCACACACCGGTATCTTCGCGGAGTTCGGCTCGAACCAGACGCCGGATGACGTGGCATTTCTTGGTGGCAATGTCGAAGCGCTTGTCGTCTTTTCCGACGCGCCCGAGAACAGCGGCGCATTCGGCGATGCCAGAACGACCACTTCGGTCTCTACCAGTTCGGGCGGCGTTGCCTTTCCGATCGACAATCTGGTGATCGATGTTCTTGATATCGACACAACTGATACAAATTCTTTGGGGGATCGCTGCGATTTTGTTACGGGTTTTGGGGACAACGGGAATCCGACCTTTGCAACCGTCAGTACGACCCCGGTTGTCCTTGTAGGTCCAGGTCCGGGTTCGGGCTTCACCGGACCGATCGGCGCGAACCAGGCTCAGTGTATCTACTTCGAAGGGGCCACCCCCTCTGCGTCGTCGGGCAATGATGATCGGGGCACGGTGCGCGCGACATTCCCCGATGCCACGTCTGCCGTGACTTTCTGGTACGATGAATCGATTGCGGACGTGCGAAACTATAGCGCGTTGACGGAGTACGACCCAGGGGCACGGGCGATTGGTGTGTTGGGCAATGCATCGTTTAACGTCGATCAAAGCATTTCCCTGACCCGCAGTGCCAGCCCCAGCACGGGGACGCAGGGCGAAACGGTTACCTATAGCTATACCATCACGAACACCGGTGCCCTGCCCTTTAACACTGGGCAGGATATCGTGATCGAGGATGATCTGCTTGGGCCCGTACTTTGCCCGGCCATCAGTATACCGGTCGCCCCCGGGGGCACAGTGGTCTGCCAAGCCGACTATACCATTCAGGCGTCAGATGTGCTGACCGGCACCGTAGACAGCAGTGCTGTGGCCGGTATCGGGCGTATCGGTCAACCCTTCGTGTCGCGCCTGCAATCGAACACCCAATCGCTGTCCATTGTCAGCAGCGTTCTATCCGGCGAAACCGGCTCGCAAAGCTGCACGCCCCAATCCGTATTCAGCCAACCCTCTAGTCAGCTCGCAGGTTCAGGCAGCCAGTCGAATGTGACGCTGTCCGACATCTTTTTGTACGAAGACGTGACGACCGACATCAACGGCAACCCGATCGATGTCGTGATGCAGGTCACCAGCATCAACAACGCAAGTTCGCTCGAGCTGAATACCTCGCTCGAGGCGGAGATGACGCCCGAGGATAATGCCTATATTACGTATCGGCTTCGCTTGGTTCAGGATGGCAGCGCCACATCAGCAAATCCCCAAGGTCTGGCGATTGATCAAAGCCGCATCAACGGCATCATCGTCCAGCAAACCGACGTGGACAGCCGCGGCGATGATGACGATTCCTCCGATGTGGTGGGCTCCCTGACCACGCCGACGGTTACCTCTTTCTTTAATACCACGCCCCTGTCTTCCTTTCCGGCGGGCCCGAATGCAATCTCGATGGACCCTGCTAAGGTAGGCAATCCGTTGGACTGGGAGGACGAGCCAAACGAGACGAGCTTTGACAACTATGCAACCTATGAATTCAGCACCTTCGTCGAGGCTGAGTTCATCCACGGCTACACCGGGTCGTCCGACCGCAGCGCCACGCGCGGCTCCGGCATCCAGCTCTGCGCGATTTCAAACACCTCGCCCAATGTTGTGGCGCAGGACGATGATTACACCGCGTCGCCCGTAAATACACTGCTCGGGGGCACTGCTGGCGAGATCATGGCGAATGATACCATCAATGGCTTGCCCGCCGCCTTTCCGACCGCCACGCTCGCCGTCTTAACCGAGGCCGTTCCGCAAAACACCGGCGACCCGGTGCCCTTCCTGGAGATAAGCGGTGCCGACGCGGGCCGCGTCGTTGTACCGGCCGGTGTGCCCGCTGGCGTCTATACGATTGAATATCAACTTTGCGACGCGCTTGAACCCACCGATTGCGACCGCGCCTTGGTGACGATTGCAGTCTTCGCAGGCCTGGGTGTGGACTTTGGCGATGCCCCATTAAGCTATCTCACACCGACCCACGGCGTGGATGCGTCACCGAATGTGTACCTTGGCCTGATCGAGCCCGATATCGAACTGGTTGCCCAGTCCGATGCGACTGCGACGGCAGATGACCTGATTGGCACCGATGATGAAGACGGTGTCGTTTTTCCCGTCCTCACCCAAGGGATGATTAGCACCCTTGATGTTGCGGTTACGGGTAGCGGCAACCTGCAGGCCTGGATCGACTTTAACGGTGACGGCCTGTTCGAGGAAACGCTCGGCGAGCGGGTTGCACTGGATCTTAAGGACGACGGTACGCAATTCGATAACGTCGCAGGCGACGGCGTCATCCAAATCGATGTGACTGTGCCGTCAGATGCGACGACGTCGACCACCTTTGCACGCTTCCGCTATGGCTCGGAGCCCGGTTTGTCCACGTCGAACTTTGCCGTAGATGGCGAGGTCGAGGACTATTCACTGGTCATCGCGGCCGCTGATCTGTCCGACCGTGGCGATGCGCCCGCCTCCTATGGGGATCCGCGACATGTCGTCGTGCAGGACATCTATCTGGGTGCCGGCGAACCCGACACTGAACAAACGCCACAGCACAGTCCCGATTCCGACGCGGATGATCTGTCCGGCTTTGACGATGAAGACTCCATTGCCGTCTTTCCCATTCTCGAGGCAGGCACCACCGTGCCACTGACGATCGTCACCCATGAAACCTTAAGCCTGCAACTTGCCTTGGGTATTCCAGTGGTATCGGGCATCACGAACCTGCAACTTTGGGTAGACTTTGACCAAAGCGGCACGTTCGACACATCAGAGCATATCGCGATCGACTACCGCGATGGTGGCGCAGGGGACACGGACGGTTTGTTCAACAACCAGATCACGTTGAACATCCCGGTGCCGGCAAATATCACCAGCGGCTTTACCCATGCACGCATTCGCTGGTCTACGTCCAGTGCGGTTGCGGCGGACCCTTTCGATGGGCTGAATTTTGACGGCGAAGTCGAAGATTACAAGGTCATCCTCTCGGCGGGGGCTGTGCCTTTTAGCTGCGACGGCTCGCTCTACCGCGTGACACAGGCGAATTCGCAACTGCAACGTCTCAGCTTTGCAGAATCGGGCGGCGTGTACAGCATCGCAGCAACCGATATCGGCACACCTGCAGGGGCGCAATATGATGCCGGCTGGGGGTATAATGCGCTCGACGGGTTGCTCTATGGCGTGCGGACTGGCACCCGCGAGCTGATCCGTCTGGACGCCGCCGGTGCCTACGAATTGGTCGCCACCCTGCCCGCCTCAGCAGCTGATGGGTCCTCGGCGGGCGATATCCTTCCCAATGGGGTGATGATTTACCGTGTGGAGGGTGCCAACGCATTGCAACTGCTGGATCTGACCGACCCGGCAGCGCCGGTGGATCTGGGTTTGATCATGCTGTCAGCTGCCGTTGAGCCCTCTGACATCGCTTATAACCCCAACGACGGTATGTTGTACGGGGTGAACGAAGCGTCTGACCGTCTATTCTATATCGACCCTGCGGACGGGACCCCGGGCACACGCGCACCGGTGGAATTCGGCCCGACTGCCTGGGATCAGTCTTATGGCGCGGTATGGTTCGACCTTTATGGCAGAATGTACCTCAACCAGAACGTGACCAACGATATCTATGAAGCAGATGTCGGCGTTCAGGGATCAGGCTCGGGCGGCGGTCAGTTGATCAATACCGTGCCCTCCGGTGATGGTGGCGTGAACGACGGGCTGAACTGCCCTTCCCGCTTGGGTCCCCTACCGCCCGAAGGCACCTTGGCGGGCGTTGTCTACCGCGACAGCAATTACTCCGACACCTATCAGCCCGGCGAAACCGCGCTCAGCGCCGTGACTGTCTCTTTGTATGACGACAATGGCACGGCTGACACGGCAGATGACACGTTCCTGAGCAGCGTAGAAACCGCCAGCGACGGGACCTATCAGTTCCTTAATCTGTCTGCCACGACCACCTACCGCGTAGAGGTTGATGAAGCCGACCCCGACATCCCTGCTGGGCTGGTTCCGGGTACGATAACCCCGCAGACCGGTGTCACGATCACAGCCGGCAGTGTGCGCAACGTCGATTTTGGCTTTGTAAACGGCGGGGCGACCGCAGATCTGTCGCTGACCAAGACTGTGTTCGACGCCAGCGGCCAGCCAATCACCCAAGCAGGGCCGGGCACCGCGCTCGACTTTGTCCTCACCGTCACAAACGACGGGCCTGATGGCACCACCGGGGTCCGGGTGCGCGACCTTATCCCCGACGGGTTCACCTTTGTCTCTGCCACCCCGGCAGATGGTACGGATACCTATGACGCCGGCACCGGTATTTGGGAGATCGGAGATGTCGCCAATGGCGCAAGCGAAGCACTGACATTGCGGGTCACCATGAACGCCACGGGCGAGCATACAAACGCTGCCGAACTCATCGCCTCGGATCTGCCGGACCCCGATAGTGACCCTACCGTGGGTGCACTGACGGACGATTTTGGCGACGGGATCGCCGATGATGACGAAGCCTCTGTCAGCGTCACCTTCGCCGGTTCAGGTCCGACATTGTCGGGGCGTGTCTTTGTCGACAATGGCGCGGGGTCGGATACGGCTTACGATGCCCTCCAAGGCGCAACCGAAGCGGACACCAGTGCGGCCCAGATCCGGATCACCGACAGCAACGGCACGCTTGTTGGATCACCTGAAATCGCCAGCGATGGTAGCTGGAGCCTGACCCTACCCGAAGGGTTTTCCGATGCCGTCACCATCACGGTCGTCCCAAGTAACGGGTATCTCGCCGTGTCGGAAAATCCGGGCTCCCCCCCCGGGCTGGTCAATCCCGACATCCGCGATGGCGCGTTCACTTTCACGCCAGCAGCGGGAACCTCTTACCCCGATCTCGATGTCGGCCTAGTCAAAGAAGCCCGCCTAAGTGAAAGCCAGCAAAGCGCGATCCGGCCTGCACAGGTGGTAAGCTTGCGGCACGAGTACCTTGCCGATGCAGAAGGGTCCGTGGTGTTTGACACCGACATCCAGTCGATTACCGCACCGGGCCTTTTCTCTGTTGCGCTGTATGAGGACGCGGCCTGCGACGGGACGGCGACCAGTCCGATCACCGCGGCCCTGCCTGTCACCATCGGCACGCGCATCTGTCTGGTGGCACGGGTTACCGCCTCGGGTGCTGCGGCACCGGGGTCAGCCATCGCTTTCGACGTCGTCGCTGATACAACCTACGGCGCGTCGGGTGTGACCGAACAGGACCGCAATACCGATCTGGTGCGGGTGGAATCCTCCGAAGGGGTGCTGAAGCTGCGCAAGACGGTACGCAACGTGACCCAAGGTACGCCCGAAGGGGTTAGCAACGGTGCAGCAGCAGGGGATGTGTTGGAATACCGCATCTTTCTCGACAACCCCGGACAGCTGCCGGCAACCAACATCGTCATCCACGACCGCACGCCGCCCTATACCGAACTGGCCTCCGCCATCCCGAGCCCGGTTTCCATCGGCGGGGACGTGGCGTGCACCGTGACCACGCCGGTAACAAATGCGGCGGGCTACGCGGGGTCACTGCAATGGAACTGCACTGGGTCGCATAACCCCGGCGCGACGGGGTCCGTTACCTTCGAGGTGCGTATCGCGCCCTAAGGCGGCCCCTCAAACGTTTAAAAAGAAGGGGCATTCGACCTGCCCCATGAAAGCCCCCTCGTCTCGCAGAAGCGGCACGAGGGGGATCACACGAAAAGGTTCAGCCGCGGATGGCAGGGCTACGCGACTGCGCATCAGCCCAACAACCGAACCAGCATCCAAAGCCCCATACCCAGCATCATCAGGTTCTCTGTCAAGGACACAAAGCCAAGCGGCACGTTGCTGCTGCCACCGACACAGGCACATTTCAACTCGCGCTTGTCGATATAAACCGCCTTGATCACCGACACTGCACCAATGCCACCGATTACGATCGCAACCGGTGCGGCCAGCCACAGCAAGGCCCCCGCGGTCATGGCGATGCCCGCGAAGGCCTCCCCGAAGGGGTAGACCTTGCCATAGGGTACCCAGCGTTTGGCAAGCAGATCATAGTTCAGGAACATCGTGGAAAAGCTCTCAATGTCCTGCAGCTTTTGCACCGCCAAAAAACACATGGAGATTGAGACAAACCACTGGAACGCCTGGACAGTCAGGATGCTATCGAAGGCGAACCATGACAGGCCAAGCGCCATCAGGAAGGCAACCGCGAAAATGGCGATCACTGGCTGGTAGGACGTGTCAGATTGCTGATCCTTGGGTTTGTCCAACCCGAAGTAGATCCGCAGATCATCATAGCCGCCGATCCGGTCCCCGCCGATAAAGGTTTGCGGCGTAGTTTCGACATCATGCTTATCTTTGAACGCGTCTGTTTCGTCGCGGGTTGTGAGGGGATGATCCTCGACCTCATATCCCTGACGCTCCAGCAGGTCTTTGGATTTCAGCCCATAGGGACAGGTATGGTCGGGCATCATCATCCGGTAAAGTTTGGCGGGTTGTGTGTGTTGATC
The DNA here is from genome assembly GCF_900103185.1 of Sulfitobacter litoralis. GTDB lineage: Bacteria > Pseudomonadota > Alphaproteobacteria > Rhodobacterales > Rhodobacteraceae > Sulfitobacter > Sulfitobacter litoralis. The sequence continues at coordinate 1,541 of NZ_FNJD01000017.1, read as the reverse complement.
AGCCATGGATTACCTCACTTTCCGTCGATCTCAGGTGTAGCGGCCGGCCCACCTTCAAGGTCTGCAATCAGCGCCTTCATCTCGTCGATTTCCAGCCGCTGTGCTTTGATAATATCATCGGCCAGCTTGCGCACACGCGGGTCCGATATATTGGCCCGCTCACTGGTCAGGATGGCAATCGAATGGTGCGGGATCATGGCGCGCATCCACGAAGTGTCATCCACCGTGGATTGGCTGCGCACTAAAAACAGCGACACCGCAAACACCAATGCGCTGCCGGCAAAGATCGCGATATTCGCGCCGCGGTTGCTGTACATGCCCAACATGAAAGCGAGCATAATGATCGCCATCACCGCCCCCATATACAGCGCCATATAGCTGCGGGTTTCACTAAAGAAGACGTGATCGATGGCGTAGGTGTTCAGGTACATCAAACCGAACATCACTACGGTCGAGGTAATGATCATTGCAAAGAAGCGCCAATATGACATGAGAAGACCTTTCGTAAAATTGCTATGGCAATAAAACGGCCCTCCCACGCAGGAGGGTTCCCGCCGCCAGCGATTATTTTCTGCAACGTGCCTTGATCTCTGCGGGCAGAAGGCCATCACCGCCGACTAAATTCCCGCGTGCTTAGCTATAAGCACCGGCGGAATAGGTCAGTTCGTAGCTGTGGCTATACAGCTCGAATACAATGCCAAAGGGGTCTTCGACATAAACCATGCGGTAGGGTTTATCGTTAGGAAAATATTCCCGTACGGGCATCCGTTGCTTGCCCCCCGCCGCGATAATCTTGGCCAGTAGATCTTCGAGATTTGGGTCCTGGATGGCGAAGTGAAAGGTGCCGTGCTGGCGGAAGTTCAGCGGGTCGGCGGGTGCGTGGTTGTCCTCGAATTCAAACAATTCGATCCCGATGCGGTCCGCCGTCGCAAGGTGGGCGATACGCAACCGCCCCCAGCCCGCGCCAAAGACATTGGTACACATCTGCCCGATATCGCTGTCGTCCTCGACGATTTCGGTCGGCTGCATAATGACGTAGAATCCCAGAATATCGGCGTAAAACTGAACGGCCTGATCAAGGTCGGGCACAGAAAGCCCGATGTGAGAAAAGCTGCGCGGTGTCGGTGTCATGATCTATCCTTTGTTCACTGATACCCCCATGATTTAGGCGGACCGCCCACAAACATAAAATTATCATATGGAATGGATTTAATAACGGCACATTCTAAACTGGGTTGCGAAATTTCCCCTATCTTGCTGGAAAGCAAGGAGAATGAAAGATGGCCCATACAGAGCTAAACCTGCGTGAACGGCGCACGATTGAAGATATGTTGAATGCTAAGATACCCGTACGAGAGATAGCAGCGGAGATCGGCAGGCATGTTTCGACGATTTATCGTGACATCAAGCGCAACCGCTATGCCGACGAAGACCTGCCGGAATTGAACGGATACTATGGTGTTGTTGCTCAACGCGCTGCGGTTCAAAGGCGTGCACGCCGTCAAAAATTGGTGCGCCTTGTCGGCCTGCGAAAGGCTGTG
>NZ_FNJD01000013.1 GCF_900103185.1 Sulfitobacter litoralis | reverse complement strand
AGCTCCTTTACCTCAGGCGACGTCGCCTGCCGTGCCGTGTCGCCAGATAACCGGCGCTTGCCAGCTTCGAGAAACTCTTTTGACCAGCTGTAATACAGGCTCTCAGCAATACCCTCCCGGCGGCATAGCACCGAGATGCTTTCCTCGCCACGCAGGCCCGCCAATACAATGCGGATCTTCTCTTCAGCTGAATAGGTTTGCCGCGTCTTGCGGCGGATGTTCTTAACCACCTTCTCGGCGGCTTCTTTGGATGTCTGCGGCTTCTTCGTCATCTCGATCTCCTAATCGATAAGATGAACCAGAAATCCTCCCTTATTCAAATCCTCAAATCTGTCCCAAGGGTGCTGACGTCAGACAGTCGAAACAGGCCCGACCGACGCTGTTCTTAATGCGCCAGCTCATCCCTACTCTGCGGCTCTTCGTGCCGCTGCGCCCCAATTTTTTGAGCCGCTTTCAGAGCCATTGTCCGGGGAGATCCCAAGCCCTCTCAACTTGCCAGAAGGGTGCCGTTTTTCGACACGTTGCCCAAGCGCGCAGAACGATTGCCGGCTGAAAGATCCGCAGTTGGGAAAGCTCAGCCTTCAACGCGCAGTCGCGTGTCTGCATCCGCTGGCATTAAAATAGTCGTTCCTCTTCAGCTAAAACAAGATCATCGCGAGCCCGTGGCAAGTGGTGCTAACTACAGGAAACCCGTAATGTTTGACTTCTTCTCTGCTCGCCGTCCCAGTACGCTTGCTTCTTCAGCGATGATCGCAACTTCTCACCCGTTATCAACCTCAGCCGGCCACGAGATCCTGACCAAAGGGGGCAACGCAGTAGATGCGGCGATTGCTGCAGTGGCTGTGCAATGTGTCGTCGACCCTTTGATGACCGGTATAGGTGGAGACTGCTTTGCGCTTTATGCGCCAAAAGGCGGTAAGGTGAAGGCCCTGAATGGGTCGGGACGCGCGCCAGCTGCCGCGACAGTCGAAGCTCTAAAAAATGCAGGTCTCACGGATGAGATCCCCCAAACAAGTCCACATTCGGTCACGATCCCAGGTGCCATTTCGGGGTGGTGCCTTTTGCACAAGGATCATGGCTCTTTGCCAATGGACCAGTTGTTCGCACGCGCGATAGAATACGCTGAAAACGGCTACCCTGTAACACCGCGCGTCGCAATGGATTGGGCTGCGAACGCAGATATTATTGGAGGTGATGAACATGCCGCAAAGCTGTTTCTGCCCGAAGGTAAAGCGCCGAAAGCGGGCGACATGCACGCCCAACCCCTGCTCGCCGAAAGTCTGCGCATCATAGCAAAAAACGGCGCTGCAGGATTCTATGAAGGTGACGTGGCAGCGAAAATGGCGGCACATCTGCAATCTCTTGGTGGGCTGCACACCGAAGCGGATTTCCACGAAGGTCGGGATCAAGCGCACTGGGTTGACCCGATTTCATCGCGTTACGGCGATCATGACGTCTTTGAATGTCCACCGAACGGCCAAGGTTTGGCGGCCCTTCTCATTTTACGGATCCTGTCACGCTTTGACATGGGTAAGGGACTTTCCGACGCTGACCGCATCCATCTGCACGCTGAGGCAACTAAACTTGGATACCATCACCGCGATGCTTTGATCGCTGATCCTGCAGACTGCCCAGATGTTGTCGAAACACTCTTGTCTGACGAGGCCGTAGACGCACTGGCCGCGCGGATCGACATGCGCCGAGCTATGCCCCCTACGCTTTGGAATGAGCCAGAGCATAAAGATACGATCTATCTCAGCGTCGTTGACACACAGGGAAATGCGCTGTCTTTCATCAATTCAATCTTCCACGGTTTTGGCTCGACGCGTTTAGACCCCACCACAGGTGTTCTTTTTCACTCTCGGGGTGCGTCGTTCAGGCTTAATGAAGACCATCCCAATGCCATTGCGCCACGCAAACGCCCCATGCACACGATCATCCCTGGAATGCTTTGCAAAGATGGTGTCGCCGTGATGCCCTTCGGCGTCATGGGCGGGCACTATCAAGCGGCTGGCCACGCAGCCTTTTTGTCTGGCGTGCTGGACTTGGGAATGGATATCCAAGAAGCAATGGATGCACCGCGCAGCTTTGCGCATGATGGTGTGTTGGATATTGAACCAAGCGTTGCCTTGGAAGTCCGCGAAGATTTGACGGCGCGCGGGCACGTGCTGGCCTTGCAGGAATCCCCGATTGGTGGGAGTCAGGCAATCTATATCGACCCCGATACAGGCTTGCTGACAGGTGGGAGTGACTCAAGAAAAGACGGAATGGCTTTGGGATTTTAGTATTAGTTTCTTGTGATCTACTGGGGTTCAGAATGCATAAATTTCGGCGTCTTGCGGTATCTGAACCCCAAATTCTCTCTTCAATTTGCAGCCTCTCATTGGGCGCACCGGCAGCATAAAGGACTTTCACGCCAGCTTTACCATCCGGTTTCGAACCGATTAGATGGCCTGAGAATATCTGGCAGATAAGAACGACACACGAGACGGGGAAATTATGGCGGCAAAATGTGGTGGTAGTCCTAACGCCCCAACAAAATCCCCTAAATTCAGAAGTCGCGATGCGACACGGACACAAGCCGAAATATTGGCCGTCGCTATAGACGAGTTTGCCGAACACGGTTTTCACGGTGCACGGATTGACCGCATAACAAAGGCTGCCAAGTGCAACTCGCGTATGATCTACCATTATTTTGGTGGGAAAGAGCAGCTCTACATCGCGGCTCTTGAGGACATTTTTCAACAGATCCGAGACCAAGAAGCGCAGCTAAATTTTAGCGTAGGGGATCCTGTCACGAAGTTGAATGAACTGGTGGAATTCACCTTCGATTACTTTAAAAATAACGCCGATTTTCGCAAAATGACGCGCAATGAAAACGCTCTGAACGGGATGTATATCGCGCGCTCAGCTGTGATGCGCGACATGTCGGAGCCTCTCATCGTAGCAATCCGCAATCTGGTAGAACGTGGATATTCAAGCGGAGTGTTCAGTCGAAAGCCTGATCCCGCCCAGCTTTATCTTAGTATTGTCGCCCTTTCAGCCCACCACCTGAACAACGCTGCCACTCTTGGCATTGTTGTCGGCCAGAACCTCCATGACGACGCGTGGCAAGAAGAACGTCGGCAACACGCCAAGGACGTCATTCTGAGCTACCTCGGCATCCAGAATCATTAACGCTGTTGCCGCTTCGGAATTGACGCCCAAACTGCCTCGAAAGCGAAAGAAGCGTCAATTCCCCCAATAGGGGAACATGGAGTGCTGTAATTTCAAGCCAGCACCCAGGACCGCGCCTCTTTCTTGAGCGGAGCCTTTTAATTCTAAAACTTTTTACTTAATTTTATTTATAGGCTCACCGCTCTGCAGTTTGATGACTGCATGAACATATTAAATCATCATAAACAAAGCACCGGCACCCCTCTCCAAGTAGGGCCGTCGCCATATCGCTATGCAGTAGAATTGCAGTCGGCGTCTGTTGTTTTCGGCAAGGGAGATGATGCTGTTACAGCACTGTCGCCTACGTCTTTAAAAATGGATGCAGGTGACTTCGTGGCACTTGTCGGCCCGTCGGGTTGCGGCAAGTCGACTATCCTGCGCCTTGTGAGCGATCTGATACAGCCGTCGTCTGGTGTAGTCCTTGTCGGCGGGCGAGAAGCTTCAGCCAAACAGCTGCGCATCGGTATGGCGTTCCAGAACCCCACTATGCTGCCGTGGCTGACAATCGAGCAGAATGTGATGCTGCCGCTCAAGATCGTGGCCCCGTTCAAGGCGACATTCCGCAAGGATCGTAAAGGGGCTTATCGGGACCGCGTCCATCGTTTGTTAAAACAGGTAGGCCTTCAGGATTTTGCCAATCACTATCCTTGGCAGTTGTCCGGTGGGATGTTGCAGCGATCAAACCTTTGTCGCGCACTCATCCATGAGCCCGATCTGTTGCTGCTTGATGAACCCTTCGGGGCGCTGGACCAATTCACGCGCGAAGAGCTTTGGCAAATTCTTCAAGACCTGTATCTGGACCGCAAACCGACGGTGCTGCTGGTCACACATGACCTGCGCGAAGCCGGTTTTCTGGCAAAACGTATCTGCGTGATGAGCGCACGACCCGGACGGGTCATATCGGACGAACCCGTCAACATCCCGCAGCCCCGGGACATTAGCATGATCTACAGCCCAGAATTTGTCGAAATGACCCAAGGCCTGCGCGAGTTGATCGCACAGGTGCGTAAATAGGATGAGTGCTATGACCGAGAAAAATCGCATCCGAATGCTGTCGTTTTCACTGATCTTCGGCTTCTTTCTGATATGGGAAGTACTTTGCGTCTTACTGGACGTCTCTGACCTTGTTCTGCCGCGCCCGTCCGAAATCCTCGTGACGCTCTGGGTCAAGTTTCCGATCTTGGTGCCCCACATCGCCCAGACATTATATTCAACGCTCACCGGCTTTGTGCTTGGTGTCGCGATTGGGACGGCATTGGGAATCATGGTGGGTACATCCAAAGTCGCCTACGCCGTCGCTTCTCCTTTGCTGGTTGGCTTTTCATCCATCCCCAAAGTCGCAGTAGTCCCGATTTTTGTGCTCTGGTTCGGATCGGGCACGACACCTGCGATCCTGACGGCGATGGTGATTTGCGTCTTCCCGATTGTGGTGAATATCGCCACGGGACTGGCCACAACAGAACCTGACCTTGAGGACGTGCTCAAAACGCTTGGCGCTTCAAAGCGGGAAATCTTGGTAAATGTCGGGCTACCGCGCACCATGCCCTACTTCTTTGCGGCGCTGAAGGTTGCGATCACGCTGTCCTTTGTTGGTGCCGTACTGTCCGAAACCGTGGCGTCCAACCGTGGCATCGGAAATGTCATGATGACCGCCTCATCGAACTTCCAAGTGTCGCTCGTATTTGCAGGTTTGATCATTCTCGCTCTGCTTGGTGTGGCCCTCTACTCCCTGTTTTCGCTTCTTGAGAGGCGCGTCACAGGATGGGCAACCCGCGGCAATGACATCGCAATGTCCTAACCAACCCTCCCCTCATCGAAATAAGGAAAGCTGAAATGAAGAATGTTCTCGTGGGTGCCACCTTGGCGCTAATGGCTGGCGCAGCCCCAGTGTTTGCCGAAATGACCGACATCCGATTCACCCTGGGCTGGAAAACGCAGGGCTCTGATGCGCCTTTCCTTCTGGCGCTGGACAAGGGTTACTTTGAAGACGAAGGGCTGAATGTGTCCATTGACCAAGGCGAAGGCTCGGCTGCGACCGTGACGCGGATCATGGGTGGTGCCTATGACGCAGGTTTTGGCGACATCAACGCAATCATTCAGAATGCTGCGGCACGCCCGGGTGAGGCACCTGTCATGGTTTATCAACTGTGGAATCGTCCCCCTTTCGCGATTGTGACACCTAAGACGGCAGGCATCGAAAACCCTGAAGATTTCGAAGGCAAGACACTTGGGGGCGCTCAGGGCACGCCGACAACACGGCTCTTCCCTGTTTTCGCCGAAATCAACGGCATTGACCTCGATAAAGTCGCCCAAGAAAACATGGCACCAAACCTGCAGGAACCAATGATGATCCGCGGGGATATCGATGGCGCGTTCGTGTTCACTTCGACAAGCTGGTTCAACCTGATTGCAAACCGCCAAGACCCGGCAAATGACTACAACTGGTTCAACTTCGAAGACTACGGCATGGACCTGTATTCCAACGGCATGATGGTGTCCCGTGAGCTTCTGGCGGAAAACCCCGAAGCCGTTGCAGGGCTGGTGCGCGCGGTGAACAAAGCGACGATGGAGGTATCTGCCAAACAAGACACTTCGGTCGAGGCGATTATGGCATATGACAATCTGGTGGACGCCGACCTGGAACGCGCGCGGTTGGAATTTGCGCTGACCAATCTGATGAACGCCCCTGAAGTCACGGACATCGGCATGGGTGATCTTGTAGACGAACGTCTGACCCGCTCGATCGAGATCGTCGCGAAAGGCTATGATCTGGAGCGTCTGCCAGAAGCTTCAGAGATTTTTGACCGGTCCTTCCTTCCTCCGGTTGATGAGCGCCGCTTTGAAACGACCATTAACTAACGCTTAACCTCACTGCGGCAGGTGATCGCCTGCCGCAGTGAGGTATCCTGAAAATTTCCCCCACCAACTTGTTCGCGGAACTCTATATGTCCAAGCATCGGTTATTGCTCAGCGGTGGGCTCGTTCTTGTTAAGAATGAAACCTTCGAGCGCGTTTCGATCCTTGTGACGGATGGCATAATTACGGCCCTACTCGCAGATGGCGACGGCCCGGAAGATGCGAAGCGCATTGATGTCAGCGACCGCCTTATTATTCCCGGTCTCGTGAACGGCCACACCCATTCACACGGTGCGCTTGGGCGTGGTGGCGTCGCTGGTGACATGACGCTTGAACCGTTCCTTGCGGGATCAGCTTGGCTGAATGCATCACGCAGCACCCATGATCTGCGCCTCGCAGCAGAACTTTCGGCAGCTGAGTTGATCCGCAAAGGCTGCACAAGTTGCTTTGACCTGTTCATAGAACTACCAGGCCCGACAGTTGAAGGTATCCATGCGGTTGCCGAGGCGTATCAAGGTGCAGGCTTACGCGCCGTCGTTGCCCCTATGATCGCAGACAAGACCATCTATCAGGCCTTGCCTGGACTGCTGGAGCAATTTGACCAGCCCCTGCGTGACATCGTTGCCGCCCTGTCGATGCCGGACTGGCAAGATATTATCGCAGTATGCAATGAGGCTTTCGCGACTTGGCCCGTACCAGATGGGCGTGTCCGACCCGGGATCGGTCCAACGATCCCGCTGCACTGTTCAGATGCTTTTCTTACCTCGTGCGCAGACGTTGCCGCACAGCATGAAATACCGCTGCAAACCCATTTGGCTGAAACGCGACTGCAACAGGTCATCGCACATCAGAAGTATGGCACCAGCCTTACCGCACATCTGGATCATCTACAGGTTCTAAGCCCGAAATTCAGCGGCGCGCATGGTGTTTGGCTATCGCAATCAGAGGCCGACCTCCTTGCGGCCCACGACGCCTGTATCTGCCACAACCCCCTTAGCAACCTGCGGCTCGGTTCTGGTATTGCACCCGTACGGATGCTTATGAACAGCGGTGTGACCCTGGGGGTCGGAACGGATGCTTCGAATACCAGTGACGGTCAATCCATGTTCGAAGCCATGCGCCTTGCGGCGACGCTAAGTCGGGCACAGGCAAGCGACAGCGAAGAATGGATATCCACCCGTGATGCTTTTGCCATGTCAACGACAGGCAGCGCTCGCATTATGGGACTTAAGAATGTTGGTATGATCGCCGAAAGCTGGGCCGCAGACATGCTGTTTCTGGATGCTGGCTACTGCCACTATACGCCACTGCGTACCCCGCTTGACCAGATTGTATTTGCCGAAAACGGTGCTGGCTTGCGTGAGGTGATGATTGCGGGTGAGTATGTATTCGCCAATGACCGCGTGCTGACCCTCGACGAACAAAGCCTTGCTAAACGCGCCGCGGATGCCGCTACACGGCTGGATGAGACAAACACTCAAACACGTTTAATGAACGCAGCAGCATCCGCTGTCGTGCAAAGCTTCTGCCGCGCGACCTGCGCGCTCCCCTACCCCAATTAAAATGAAAGTTACCGCCATGACCCAGCAAACAGACCCTGTAGCCACAGCAAAAGCAATCGTGGAAAGCTATCTTGAACGGTCGATGGTGCCCGATCCTGAAGGAGCCGCAGCCTATGTCAGTGACGGTTTCAAATTGGTGTTTACCGGGGGACGCGTTTTCGCCGGCCCCGCAGAGAGCGCCGCCTTCAACGCAAAACGATATGACTGGGTCAAGAAGAAGTTCCTACGTACTGACGCCGCCCTCGACGAGGCGACAGGGGAGGTCCATGTCTACAACACCGGCTATCTTTACGGGGCGTGGAAGGACGGGACCACATTCGAAACGAACCGGTATTTGGATAAGTTCGTTGTTCGCCACGGCAAAATTGTCAGCACCGACGTCTGGAACGACAGTGCCGAAATAATATTGCACAAGGCTGGTTTAGCAGAAGCGGAACTCTGAATTATGCTCCCTCATCATGGTAGGTACGACTACTCTCCAATCTCTAAACGCGCCGACTATAACTGGCCTGAAGGCAAACGGCTTGCAGTCTACATAGGACTCAATCTCGAACATTTTTCCTTTGGCTCTGGACTTGGTGCCGAACTGGCACCTGGGGGCCCGCAACCAGATGTCCTAAACTACGCTTGGCGCGACTATGGCAACCGCGTTGGTGCATGGCGGCTGTTAGAGTTGTTTGATGCATTAGGGCTGCCTGCCAGTGTGCTCGCCAACAGTGAAATGTATGAATACGCGCCAGACCTCATGGCCTCGTTCAGCGCGCGCGGACACGAGATCGTCGGGCACGGGCGAACGAATTCCGAACGCCAAAGCGACCTGACGACAGAGAGAGAAGCCGAGCTGATCTCCGAAGCTACGAAAGTCCTCAACGATGCCGAAGGTAAACAGCCAAAGGGCTGGCTATCTCCCTGGATCTCGGAAAGCTTCGATACGCCAGATCTACTTTCAGAGACTGGGTACAAATATACGCTAAACTGGTGCATGGACGATCAACCTGTTTGGATGAAAACACGCCACGGACGTCTCTTGTCGATCCCCTATCCGCAAGAGGTCAACGACATTCCCTCTATCGCCGCACGCAAGGATGGTGCGGCCGAATTCGCGAATATGATCATCGATAACTTTGACGAAATGCTTGAACAGTCGTCGCGGCAACCACTTGTCATGGGCATCGCTTTGCATCCCTATTTGGTCGGACAGCCCTATAGGCTTAGACATTTACGCCGGGCGCTGTCTCATATTGTTTCCAATCAAGACCAGGTATGGCTGACGACAAGCGGGGCTATTTCAGACTACTGTTATGAAGTGATACCTGACTTGGTTCCCTGAGCGATACGGTAAGCCCACTTTATCGTATCGTGTTTTTCAGGATTGCGCTTCTCATGAGAACCGCTACCCGAGATTGTTAAATTTTCCCCTTGAGAGGCTCGGTTTCGCGAATGCAGACCACGAGCGTTCAGCCGTCACCGCATATCTAACACCTCGTTTACACCGAGAGTGATAGCGGTTGACGGCCAACATGCTTGTCCGTGACACACATTCGACTCAAACCTATTCTCAAGAAAACAAACCGGACAAACTTTCAAATGCCATCAAGTCACTGATATTATGGCAGAAAATCCTACCATCCCAGCCACTTCACTTTAGACATTCTTAAGATCAGGCCCTCGGGCCGCTGTAGGGTCCGAAATGCCCGATACGTAGGGTTGGCAATGCCCCACTACCTGCACCCTCATTCCGACACGACTGTATTCTAGCTGGATTTATTGAAGAGCGACTCTGGAAGTTTCAGACCGGTTCGATAAGGGTGATGAAAATCCGCAACCGAGGCATCTTTCAATGTTCCGCGATCTTTCAGTGCCCGCAGTTTCCATGGGCCTACTTGCCGCATTTGTCGGATATTCAGCGTCATTCGCGATTGTACTGGCCGGGTTGACCGCAATGGGGGCCACTGGCGCGCAGGCGACGACGGGTCTGTTTTTCGCGACCCTCGGCATGGGGATTTGCAGCATCTGGCTTCCTGCCGTAACGCGCATCCCCGCCGCAGTGGCATGGTCTACGCCGGGGGCGGCCTTTCTTGCGACAACGGCCATCTTGCCTGGCGGGTTTGCCGAAGCCGTGGGCGCTTTGATCTACTGCGCCGGATTGATCGTTTTGACGGGGCTGGTCCCCGCGCTTGGCCGGATCGTGGCCGCGATACCGAAGCCCATTGCAAATGCCCTGCTCGCGGGCGTTCTGCTCAAGCTCTGTCTTGCCCCTGCGCTTGCACTTGGCAGCATTCCCTTGCTGGTTTTGCCGGTGCTCATTGCATGGCTGGCGGGCTTGACGTGGAACAGGCTGGCCGCGATGCCTTTCGCTGTGATTGCGTTTATCGTGGTCCTCTTTTTCGCCGTCGATACGTCGAGCAGCCCGCTTCAGAACGATGGGGGATGGCTCCCTACCTTTGCTTTAACAGCCCCGTTCTTTACGGTTCAGTCCTTCTTTTCTGTCGCTCTGCCGCTGTATCTAGTGACGATGGCGGGGCAGAATATCCCCGGTTTTGCGGTGCTGGAATTGAACGGCTATTCAGTCGAGCGCCAACCCCTAATCCGCAAGACCGGCCTTGTCAGTCTTGCGTTTGCACCGTTCGGGTCCATTCCTGTCAACATGTCCGCGATCACCGCAGCGATGATGGCTGGCGACGACGCGGGCCGCAATCCGGCAACCCGCTATTGGGCGGCAATCACTTCGGGGATTGTCTATATCCTGCTTGCGTTTGCTGCCGCGCTGATCACCGCACTGGCAAGCCTAGCACCGCTTGCTTTGATCACTGCGGTGGCCGGGCTTGCACTTATCCCCGCTTTGGTTGGCTCGCTCTCGGCGGCGTTCACCACGCCCACCCAATTAGAGGCACCGGCGCTGACGTTCTTGATCGCGGCAAGCGGTATGACGCTTTTTGGCATAAGCGGCGCGTTTTGGGGCGTCATCGTAGGGGCGATCATCTGGGTGGCAAAGGCCATCGCGCATCGATTAAAGGCCTGAGCTTCTATTGGCACCAGAGGTTAAAAAAAGTCGATGCATTGCACATATATTTTCCATGAAAAGATTTATATCTGATGATAACGTATTCCAACTGCCCAGTTTACACTTTGACCGAGTGACCTAGTTAACCAAAAATGAACCAACTGAAGAAAATGCAGAATGACTGAAACAACAACGCCCGACGTAGCGCAAAGGTTATCAACCGGGACTTCGGGTCTCGACGATGTGCTGCGCGGTGGCATTACACCCGAACGGCTTTATCTGGTCGAAGGCACCCCCGGAGCGGGCAAAACAACGCTCGCGTTGAAGTTCCTGATGGAAGGACGTGCGGCGGGCAGTCAGGGGCTTTATATTACTCTGTCCGAAACCGTGAATGAGCTGACCGCCGTGGCACGGTCGCACGACTGGACCCTGGATAACATCGCACTGTTCGAGATGGTGGCAGAAGATGAATTCAGCCCCGACCACGAACAATCCCTACTACACCCAAGCGAAGTTGAGCTTGGTGAAACCGTGCGCGGGATCATTGATTTGGTAGAAAAAACCAATCCGGACCGGGTCGTACTTGATAGCCTGTCGGAACTGCGTTTGCTAGCCCAGAATCCGCTGCGGTATCGGCGGCAAATCCTTGCGCTCAAGCATTTCTTTGCGCGTCGCAAATGCACAGTATTGATGTTGGATGACCGCACCGCCGAACCAGGCGATCTGCAATTACATTCGATCGCCCACGGCGTCATTTCGCTGGAGCACTTGGCGAATGACTTTGGCTCTGAGCGGCGACGCCTGCGGGTGATCAAGATGCGCGGGCTAAAGTACCACGGCGGCTATCATGACTTCACGATCGAGCGGGGCGGCATTTGCGTCTATCCCCGTCTGATCGCAGCGCAACATCACCGCACGCATTCGACGGACCCTGTTACCACGGGGCTCAAAGAGCTGGACGCGCTCTTAGGCGACGGTTTGTTCCCCGGCACCAATGCGCTGATGGCAGGCCCTGCGGGCGTGGGTAAGACGACAACTGCGGTGCGCTGCATGATCGCGGCGCTGAAGCGTGGACAGAACGCCGCCTATTTCCTGTTCGACGAACGCCTCTCGACGCTCATGATCCGGTCCAAGGCGCTTGGTATGGACCTGCAACCGTTCATCGACAACGGGACGCTGCAGATCCGGCAAGTTGATCCGGCAGAATTGTCACCTGGTGAGTTCGCCCATGCCGTGCGTAGCGCGGTCGAGGATAGTGATGCCAGTGTTGTGGTGATCGACAGTCTGAACGCCTATCTGCACGCGATGCCCAGCGATAATTTTCTGGTGCTCCAGATGCACGAGCTGCTCAGCTACCTCGCCCAGCAGGGGGTGGTTTCGATCATGGTCCTTGGCCAACATGGCGTTACCGGCGACCTGCGCTCGGATATCGACATCAGCTATCTAGCAGACACCGTTTTGATGATGCGGTTCTTCGAGGCAGGGGGCGAAATTCGCAAATCCATATCTGTCATCAAGACGCGGACGTCGGACCATGAACGCAGTATTCGTGAGTTCAAGATCGATCAAGATGGCATCAGCATCGGCGAGCCGCTCCGCGGCTTCTCATCCATTCTGTCCGGTTCCCCTGTCTATAACGCCTCCAAGGATCACCTTATGGCGCTCAGGGGCGACGACAAGGATGGACCAAAGTGACAGGCCTGCCGCCACTCGGGGAAACTCAGGAAGCGCCGCCTTTAGATTTCTTCTCGTCCGTTGCGGTCATGGCACCGCGGGGGCGGGATGAGACCGTCGCGCGGCAATTACTGGCGAAGGATGGGATCGCGTCGATCTCCGTCTTATCGCTGACGCAGTTGTCCGAGCTTATATCACAACATATCGGCGCGGTGCTGATCACCGAGGAAGCCCTCAGCGGCGCGGATGCCGACGCGCTGGCCCTTGCACTGGATGCGCAGCCGTCTTGGTCGGACGTGCCGTTTATCGTTCTTGCCAATGGGACCACCGGCAGCCGCAGCGAGCGGGCTGCGCAGCGCATCGACACGTTAAGCAACGCCGTGTTATTGTCGCGCCCGCTTCATGCCGAAGAGTTAATCCGCGCCGTGCGGTCATCACTGACAGCCCGCGGTCGGCAGCATCAAGCGCGTCGCCAGCTCGAAGAATTGCAATTGCGCGAACGCCAGCTGTTCGAGAGCGAAGCAAAATTTCAAGCCATTGCCAATTCGGTGGACCAAATGATCTGGTCTACCTTACCCGATGGGTTTCACGACTATTTTAACGATCGATGGTACGAATTTACCGGCGTGCCTGCTGGCTCTACCGACGGCGAAGGCTGGAACGGAATTTTCCACCCCGACGATCAAGAGCGCGCATGGGAGCGGTGGCGCCACAGCCTCAGCACCGGTGAGAACTACGAGATCGAATACCGCCTGCGTCATCGTTCGGGCGACTATCGCTGGGTGCTTGGCCGGGCCCAGCCGGTACTAGACAAGGACGGTACCATTCTGCGGTGGTATGGCAGTTGCACCGATATTCACGAAATCAAAGTCGCCGAAGAACAGCGCCACTTGATGCTGGGTGAAATGAACCACCGTGTCAAAAACACGCTGGCCATGGTCAATGTAATGGTCTCGCAGACCCTCCGGCTGGCAGATAATCTTCGGGATGCGCAGACGTCTTTGCAATCGCGTATCGCCATGATGGCCCAGGCCCATGACCGCCTGATCGCGACGTCTTGGGCAGAAACCCGGCTGCCCGAAGTGGTCGACGCCGCACTGGCAGCGCATCGCACCGGTGAAGGTCGCTTTGATATCGAGGGACCGGATCTCGAAGTGGGTTCAAAGCAGGCGCTGGCGATGACCATGGCGATCCATGAGCTAAGCACCAATGCCAGCAAATACGGCTCTCTTTCGGCTCAGGGCGGCAAGGTCCGCATCTGCTGGGCGAAAAAAGATGATGTCTTCACGTTCACTTGGGTCGAGACAGACGGCCCCCGGGTTTCGCCCCCAACCAAACGCGGCTTTGGCAGCCGGATGATCGAACAGGCACTCGCAGGATATTTTCAGGGAAAGGTGGAACTTTCTTACGACCCAGAAGGTTTACACTTCAAGCTCAGTGCGCCCGGCTCCGGATTGCTGCTCTGATACTTCCGTCTCTGCAGAATGAAAGGTTGCGCTGCGCTATGTATTCCGAAAACACCTCACGGCTTGCCGTCCTTGTTGTCGAAGACGAACCCCTGCTGCGCATGGACGCCGTCGACATGATAGGCGATGCTGGTTTCAAGACCTACGAAGCCTGTTCGGCCGATGAAGCGATGGCACTGATCCGCGACAATAATGATATCGGAATCCTGTTTACAGATATCGACATGCCAGGGTCCATCAATGGGCTAAAACTTGCGGCCTGCATCCGCGAAGGCTGGCCGTCAGTAGAAATTCTTATCGCGTCGGGCGTCGTGGGCGTGACGGATGAGGTTATGCCGGAGGGTTCGAAATTCTATTCCAAGCCCTATGTAACAGCGCAAATTATTAGCGATATGAAAACGATCGCGGCGTCCGAAGAACATTCCGTCTAGGCCGGAGTTCGAAGGTAGGGTCGATTTTATACCGGCAGGGTCGCCCCCGCCGTTTTTTTGTTTACAATACCAACGGCTAGGGTCCTACATCTTATAGAAATTGCAAGCAGACGTCGGCTTTCTCAAAAGGGCTAAGGTCTGTCGCGACTTCGATTTACACGATCCGCAACCGACCGACGCGCCAAGCAGGCAAGCGTACGATCGCAGCTGTACCCTTATCCGTGGCTTGAACCTCGAATTCACCACCATGAAGCTCAACCAGTTTTCGGGTTAACGGCAAGCCAAGCCCCAAACCCCCGCGGGTATCTCTGGTTCTAATATGCCCCCCGACGACGAAAGGTTCATACAGCGCCGCGAGATCAATATTGTCGTCCAATGTGCCGGTATCAGTGATTGAAAGTTCAAGATTTCTAGCGCTATCCAACCTACTTCCGATGGTGATCTCTGATCCGCCGTGGTTGATCGCATTAAGGGCAAGCGCGTGCAAAGCAAGTTTGATATGATGGGGGTCGATGTAAATGGATGCGGTGTGCGCATTCTCATCTAGCGCAATCGACTTCAACTCGCCATTCGCACCCGGCAATACCAATTGGGCAACACCGTTCAGAATATCGTCCAATTCGCAATCTTGTTCGTTCAGGGAAAGCTCTCCGGTCGACGCGTCACTATAGGTGATAATCGCTTCAACCAGCCCCATAAGATGCTCTGTCGATTTTCGTGCCGAACTGATCAGCCCTGCATTAACGCCACGATCTGCCATCGCCTCGAGCAACCGCAAGCTCCCAAAGAGAATGGTCAGCGGCGTTCGTAATTCATGGCCGATAAGGGTGATAAAGGTCGATTTCGCGCCTTCGTCTTTCGTAAGATCTACCGGGGTTGGCGGCACGCCTTCCAACGCGGCGACGACGGCTTTTCCCAAATCTGTCAAGATCGACATCTGGTGATCCGATGGCGCTTCGTGAGGAACCAGATCAAGGACGCACAGGCTCCCAAATCGGTGCCCAGACGACAACACCAACGGGACCCCCGCATAGAACCGGGCACCAGGCCCGCCTTCAGCTACCATCGGATGGGTCTCGAACCGAGGGTCTTTGCTGAGATCCGGCACGACCATCGGTTTACCCGACATTATCGTATGGGTGCAAAAGCTGTTGTTCTTGGACATCCGGTCAAGCGCGATACCAACGACGGACTTGTACCACTGGGTCTCACCTTCAACGACACTGATGTGTGCAATTGGACAATCCAGTATCTTTCGTGTCGCGTCGCAAATGGCATCGAAAACGCCACTATTTGCTTCGGTCAGGCCGGGAACAGCAAAGACTGATCTAAGGCGTGCTTCTTCATTGAAGGGAATAGGATAGGTTCTCAATGTGCACCTCGTTAACTCTTTATTCAGCGACTATTGACTAGAAATTGTGTCTAATCAATTATTTATTAGCCACCGGTGCGTCTGGGTTTGGTTAAACGTTGCCGCAACTATCACAGCGGGAAGTTTGCCATGATTTCGCGCTAAGCGGGTGAGTATTCGACCGACACTGACTTACCCAGCGAGCTGTAAGTTTGGGGTGAAGCGCGCGGTCGACGCCTCTACCGCGTAGGCCTCTGTAAAGACTTCTGGATCGCGCGCGATACAGGACACGGCATCGGTGATAAATTCCACTTTGGCGTCGTCCATCAGGACCGAGAATGCAAGCCTGGTCCAGCCGGGTTTGGCGACTTCGTTGCCAGATGCAATTTCCGCACGCAGCTGATCAGATTGTGCCCGGTCGATCCCCAGCAAGCGGTGTGCATAAGGACCGGCACAGGCACATCCGCCGCGGGCTTGAATGCCAAAATGATCAGAGAGGATGCGACAGACCAGTTGCGGGTGCACGACACTCCCGTATCGGTCGCGGACCATGAAAGAAAAAATGGGCAAGGCCGTGGCATCGACCGTACCCAGAATAGTCAGCCCCGGCACGTTTCGCCACGCCGTCAAAGCTTTGCGCCGATGCGCGCTCAGGGTCGCTGCCATATGCGCCTCGCCGATTGCCTCTTTCACAATAAAACACAGTGCCGCGCGGATATCGCCGATGACATTGGGCGTGCCGGCTTCTTCTCGTGCGACCACATCGGCAGCATAATCCTGCCCCCAGGGGGATACAAAGCGCACTGTGCCGCCACCCGGGCTGGTCGGCCGGGCGCGCTTGACTGCATCGCGGCGCAAGATCAGCACGCCAGAAGCCCCCGGCCCCCCGATGAATTTATGCGGCGACACGACGACCGCATCCATCCCCATCCCCATATCAATGGGCAGATACGGCCCTGCCCCCGCATAATCCCAGACGCTCATCGCGCCGCTCCGCTTGAGCAAACGGGTGATCGCGGCGACATCGCTGACAATGCCCGTGACGTTCGATGCGGCCGAAAAACTTCCAATCACGGACCGGTCGGCATGGGCCGCGAGCCGTGCCGCCAGATCATCCATATCGGGCCCGCCAGCAGCGGCTTCGGCGATATCTATGACCTCTGCGCCGGATTCGCGCCATGGCAAGATGTTGGAGTGATGCTCATAAGGTCCAATCAGCACCAGCGGGCGCTTTCCCTCGGCCATCATCGCATCGACCCCAAGCAAAGCGGCCAGCTTTGTCAGTCCAGCTGTGGCCCCGGCCCCGGCAAAGATAACCGCATGATCCGTGTCCGCGCCACACGCCTGCGCCACAACGCGTCGGGCTTGCGCCCGCAAACGGTTCATATGTCGGCCGCAGTAAGACGCTTCGGTATGCGCGTTGGAATAATAGGGAAGCACATCCTTGGCGATCCGGTCTTCAAGCTGCTTTAGCGCCCGCCCGGAGGCGACATAATCTGCATAGATCAAAGGGTGGGGCCGCGTGGCCCAGGGACCATCATGCCCTCTCCTATCAAGCCAGAGCGCAGATCGGGTATGATGTCGCCAGCAGTAATCTCGTGGCGAAAGCTGTCAAAGAGCTCGGGCGTCTCGGTCATGGGTCAATCCTTCTATCTTGCCGTAAGTTAAAGTGACAATGACATGAGAAGCTGCAATAAACTTACCCTATTACCACCAACTTTCCGAGGTTTTTCGTTCAAATGACCCAACAACCAGCCCCAAAGCTCGACCGGATCGATGCCGCGATTTTGCGCGTGCTCCAAAAAGATGCGTCGCTGTCGCAACGTGACGTCGCTGATCGGGTGGGGCTGTCGCAGAATGCGTGCTGGCGTCGCATCGTCCGCTTACGGGAAACGGGGGTCATCACCGGCCAAACGCTGCGGCTGGATCATGAGCGGATCGGGCTGGGATTAACGGTTTTTGTCATGCTGCGCACACGGGATCACTCTCCGGAATGGCTCGAGACCTTTCGCAAGACGGTCCTTGGGATCGAGAACATCATTGACGTGTTTCGGATCGCCGGAGATTACGATTACATGCTGAAAATCGTCGCGCAGAACATGAATGATTTTGATCGCATCTATCAGCGATTGATCGCAGGGGCCGCGCTAGAAACAGTTACATCCTGCATCGCCATGGAAGCCATCGCCGATCGGCGCGACCTGCCGGTCTGACGCGGCCCAAAGGCGCATTGCGCGTTAAAAAGAAGGGCGTTCGGCGCAGCTCTTTGCACCATCGGCAAGGTCCCGCATACAAAACAGGCCGCGGCACAATAGCCGCGGCCTGTAGGGTCCAACGCGTCCGGTTGTTAGTCGGCAATACCGCCTCCGCGTAACCGAACGACGCGATGATTAGCAGTTACTGCATGCCGTAGTTTGCACGGTCCAGCTTGTCGTAGATCTCTGCTTTGGCCAATGCTGCCAATGCGTCCGTCTCGCTGTGCTCCACATCCGCCAGCAGATCGGCCCAGCGATCAACGATGCGCTTATAGTCTTCCAGCAGCGCTTCGGGGTTCTCGATGCCGCGGCCCTTGGCGTTCTCGATCAGGACGGCCTCGTCGGCGATCACAAATTCCGCCAGCGCATCCGTCAAAGCCTGATCAGGTTCAAACACCTCCATGCCGCCTTCTTTGGCCGCGGAAACCGCTTTTTCAACATCTTTGTCAAACTCGACCCGGTGCTGCGCAAGGTAGTATGCCATCTGGTCAAACAATACGCCGCGCGACTCTTCCGACAGGCCTTGCCAGAACGCAGGGTTATAGCCCCATTCGAAACCGGCATAATAGTTGCCGACGGCCAACGTGTTCATGTGCGTGACCACATCCGAAAGCGAGAAGGAATCCAACGCATCCGCAGCCGCAACCGCACAATCAAGCGATCCTGTGTCGAGGCCAGTGTACATCTCGCTTGACGGGATAGACACGGGTACCGCGCCCACATGTTCGGCAAAGCGTGACCAGGCACCGCCCGCCATGCGCAGACGCTTGCCCTGAATATCCTCGTAGGTAGCGACAGGCGTGTTGCACATCATGTAGTATTGCGAAGTCGAATATCCGCCGCCGAAAACGACGCCATTCTCTTTCCACTCGGCCAGTGCGGCCTCGTTGGTGAGGCCGAATTCGGTCGAGGCAAAGGCCATGACCATCGGATCGGTGTTATAGAAAGCAAAGTTGCCGATCAGGTTGGCAACGGGCAGTTCGGACGGGGTGTAGGTGCCCGCGTGATAGGTCACTTGTGCCACGCCATCGCGCACGCCTTGCAAGGATGCGGCCGGCGGCAGAAGCGATCCACCGGCGAAAACGGTAAAGTTCACGTCCCCGTTGGTTTCCTCGGCCACGCGCTTGGCGAACTCGACATAGGGGCCGCGCACCATCGAATGGCGTTCGGCAAAGAAGTGGTTGGCGTTTTGCGCGATGGCAGCAGTGCCAAGGCCACAGGCCGCGAGGGCCAAAAGGGATGTCTTCAGTTTCATATTGTCGTCTCCTCCGGTTGAAAAGTTTTCACTGCGCCATGAGCGAGGGCAGGAATAGGCTGATCGCGGGAAAGGCGATCAAGATGAACAGGGTTAAAATATCCATAGCGATGAACCACGTGGTGCCCGAGATGATGTCGCTGAGCTTGACCTCGCCCGATAGCGCGCTGTGTAGGACGTAAAGGTTCAGCCCAACGGGTGGCGTCACAAGGCCGATTTCAAGCAGTTTGATGCAGATGATGCCGAACCAGATCAGGTTGATGTCAGCGGCCTCTAGCACCGGCAGAAGGATCGGCAGCGTCAGCAGGATCAGACCGATGGAATCGATCACCATGCCCAGAATGATGAACAGCGCAGCGATCATCAGGATAATAACGATCTGATTATCCGAAACGGCCAGCATCATGTCGGTCAGCGCCCGTGGCACACCTGACAGCCCCATGAAACGGGTGAACATCACCGCTCCAATGGACAGAAAGAAGATCGAAGACGTCGCCAACGTCGTCTGACGGATCGCCTCGGCCAGTGCTTTGCGCGTCAGTGAACGACGCAACAGCGCGACGGTTGCAGCCAGAAACGCCCCGACGGCCCCTGCCTCGGTCGGCGTGAAAAACCCACCAAAGATGCCACCTAAAACGCCCAGAACCAACACAGGAAACGGCCAGACCGACCACAACAGGCGCAGCAGTTTCTTGCGGTCAATCCGCTCTACTACGGGTGGCGCAAGCGCAGGTGTCACCGTGGCACGCACGGTAATCATCGCCATATAAACAAACGCTGATAGCACGCCGGGAATAACACCTGCGATAAACAGCTGGCCGATCGATTGCTCGGTGAAGATGCCGTAAAGCACCATCAGGATCGATGGCGGAATGAGCGAACCAAGCGTCCCAGACGCCGCGACGACGCCGGTGGCCAGCGACGGGTGGTAGTTTGCCCGCAGCATCTCGGGCACGGCGATTTTCGACATGGCAGCAGTCGTCGCGATGGACGACCCAGAGGCCGCGGCGAACAGGCCACAGGCACCGACGCTCGCCGATGCCAATCCGCCCGGCACCCGCGCCAACAAAACGCGCAGCAGATCAAACGCGCCCGCCGTCAGGCCGGTATTGGCCGCGATAAAGCCCATAAACAGAAACATCGGGATCGCTGTCAGCGACCAGTCGCCGATCAGGTTAAACGGCATCGCACTCACGATCCCAAGTGCGGCTTGCAGGTTGAACATGACGGTGATGCCGACAAAGGACACCGCCATAAGCGCCGTGCCGATGGACATCCGAAAGGCCAGCAGGCCGAACAGGCTACCGACGCCGATCCATCCGATCAAAAGGTTGCTCATGACATGTTCCCATCAAGTTGAGATTGCGTGACGGGCTGCCCGCGCAGCACAAGGATGGCGCGAAGAAAAGCCGCGAGACTGGCAAGGCCGAAGCCAAGCGGCAACACCATGCGTGACGGCCAGACGATGACCTCGCGCCCGCCCATGACCACCTCTCCGACGCGCAGCGCCCGCGCGGCATCAAGCCCCGTACGCCATGTCATCACCGCAAGGATCGCCGCTGCGGCAAGGCAACTTAGTACCAAGGCCAGCTTCTGAAGCCAGCTGGGAAAGTGATTGAATAAAAGATCGACCGAGATCTGCTGGTCCTGCATTTCAACAAAGGCCATCGGCAGCATCACCAGCGCGATCATATAATAATAGGAAGACATCTCGACGGTGCCTTGGATCGGCGCATTCCACACCAGTTTCGCGACGACATCGGCCACGATATTCAGCATCATCGCGATGACCCCGAAGCCGCCAATAAACATCAGCGATGCGCATAATTTGTTGAATAGTGTCAGCATCGGGCCTCCTCCCCATACCAAAACGGGGACCAAGCCCGTCATTCCGCCTCAACCTCTCCGCTCAGGGGGCGGTTGACAAATAGCGATGATTGATCGAGTGATAACGAAACGCGATCACCCGGGAACATGCGCATGACCGACACCAAGAAACCCACCCGGCTCGACCTGCGGCATCTGCGATATGCTTTGGCCGTGGCGGACGCCAGCGGGTTTCGCGCAGCCGCCGAGACGCTCAATATCGCGCAGCCCGCCATTTCGAAAGCCGTGAAAGACACTGAAATCGATTTGGGGTTCCGTATCTTTGACCGCAGCGGCCCGCGCGTTCTGCCCACGCCCGAGGGGGCCGTCTTTCTTGAGGATGCGCGCCAGACGGTGGCCCAGTTCGAACGAACCATCCGCGCCTCGCGCCAGAATGCGGCCGGCGCACGGGGGCATATCATCGTCGGGTATTCGGCGCTTGCCACCTCGCGGCAAATCTCTGAAGCGCTGGATGCTTTCCACCGCAGCGTGCCGGGTGTGCAAGTCGAGATGCATGTCATGTCTACCGATAACATGCTGAAAAACCTGAAATCTGGCGTGATCGATCTTGGTTTCCTGCTGTCTCATCCCACCGTCGGCGCGCCGGGGATCGACCAGATGCCGGTTTGGCGCTCGCGCATTGGTGTGGTCGCCCCCGCCGGAGAAGCCCCCGAACGGGTCGAAGACCTAACAGGCGTGCCCTTTGTCATGGGGCTGCGCGAAAACTGGCGGTCTTGGCGCGCCCTTCTCGACAGCGCGTGTGATCGGGCGCGGCTTAGCCCCGTGGTGGTGGACGAGGCATGGGACGTACAGGTGATCTTGCAGCGCGTGGCCGAGCGGCGCGGCGTGACGCTGTTCCCCACGAGCATGGCCGATAGTCTGCCCGCCGCGCTGGAATTGACACCGGTCGAGGGGCTGGATGCAGAAGCGACGATCGCAATGGCATGGAGCATCAAGGCAGATACCGGCTTGCTGCGGCAGTTTCGCGGTCACTTCCCCCCGCTGGGTTGATCGCTTTCGGTTATCGCGCGATATCGCGAGTCTATTTGCGTAACCGCCCCATAACGCGATTTTATGGCAGCATGAAACAGATGCCGATTGCCCCATTCGACCTGCCCCAAGCGCAGCCTTTTCTCCTTGAGGGCAGCGATATCGGCTTTCTCTTTTTTCACGGCTTCACCAGCACGCCGCAAAGCGTGCGCGAAGTCGCCCTAGCTGTGCACGCGGCAAGCGGTGCGACGGTGTCTTGCCCATTGCTCGCAGGGCATGGCAAAGACCCGGCAGCCTTGGCGCAGACCGGCCAAAGCGATTGGGTCGGCTCTGCCGAAGCGGCTCTTGAAACGCTATCGGCGCGTTGTGCGCGGGTGATCGTCGGGGGGCTTTCCCTAGGCGCAACCCTGTCTCTGAATCTTGCCGCGCGTATGCCCGACAAGATACATGGCGTGGTCAGCATCAATGGCTCTACCGGGCTGTACCGCCCCGAAGTGGTCGCCCCGCTTTATGAGCCTCAGGGGGCGGCGTTCATCAGCGGCATCGGTTCGGATATTGCCGAACCGGGCACCACCGAAATCTGCTACGACCGCATCCCGCGTGAAACCCTGAAAGAGCGTTTCCTTCTTACCAATGCCACCGGTGCGCTGCTGCCACTGATCCGCCAGCCCATTTTGATCTTGCAATCGCGCCGCGATAACGTCGTTGATCCGCAAAATGCACCGCGTATCGCGACCTCGGTGGCGTCTAGCGATATCCAGCTTGGCTGGCTCGAGCGATCCTACCATGTTGCGACATTAGATTATGACCGCGGCCTGATCGCCGAACGGATCACCGAATTTTTGCGGCGTTGCACAGCCTGAGATAGCCGCAATCTACGCGATTATACCGCCGCCGCCGACACAGATCCGCCATCAGGGCGGAACCCTGACCCGCTGACCGGGGTTCTATTCCCTAGATGTCATCGGACAAAGGGCCTCCTTCTCATGCGAACCACACTGACTGTTAACGGCAAAGACCATAGTCTTGATGCAGACCCCCGCACCTCGCTGCTGGATGCGCTGCGCAATCACCTGAACCTCACCGGCACCAAAAAAGGCTGCGATCACGGACAGTGCGGGGCCTGCACGGTCATGATAAACGGACGCCGCATCAATTCATGCCTCAGCCTTGCCTGCATGCATGACGGCGACGAGATCACCACAATCGAGGGGTTGGGCGACGAACACAACCTGTCGGACATGCAGCAGAATTTCGTGAAACACGACGGGTTCCAATGCGGTTATTGCACCCCGGGTCAAATCTGTTCAGCCACCGCCATGCTCGAAGAGTTCAAAGCCGGCTGGCCCTCCAATGTTTCGGGCAGCCTTACCGCGTCGCCCGAGCTGACCGATGCTGAAATATCAGAGCGGATGTCGGGAAATATCTGCCGCTGCGCCGCCTACCCCAATATCGTCGATGCAATCCGCGAAACCGCGGAGGAGAAGTCATGAAGCAGTTCGACTATATCCGCGCCAGTGCCAACAGCGATGTCACCCGCACCCCAGACGCGACAATCATCGCGGGCGGGACCAACCTGCTAGACCTCATGAAGCTAGAGGTGATGACCCCTGACAAACTTGTCGACATCTCGCGGCTGGACCTGAAACAGATCACTCCCACGCGCGACGGCGGGCTGCGTATCGGCGCTTTGGTCACGAACTCTGACCTCGCGGCGGATATGACGGTTCGCGAAGACTATGCCGCACTGTCGTCGGCCCTGTTGGCCGGTGCGTCGGGTCAACTGCGCAACAAGGCGACCACCGGCGGCAACCTTTTACAACGGACCCGCTGCTATTATTTCTATGACACCGACCAACCATGCAACAAACGCGAGCCAGGTTCAGGCTGCGGCGCGATGGAGGGGGCGAACCGGCTCCATGCGATCCTTGGCGTCACCGACAAATGCATCGCCAGCCATCCCAGTGACATGGCGGTTGCGATGCAGATGCTGGGGGCCGAAATCGAGATCGAGGGCACGGATGGTGCCTCTCGCACGGTACCGCTGTCCGAATTCTATCTGATCCCCACCGATCCCGCAGTTGAAACAGTTTTGCAATCGGGTGAACTGATCACCGCCGTCACCTTGCCCGCCCCTGCGGAGGGGAACCAGACGTATCGCAAAGTACGCGATCGCGCATCCTACGCGTTTGCCATGGCATCAGTCGCGGCGCGGATCGAGGTGTCGGAAGGCAAAATTACCCAAGCCGCAATCGCCTGTGGTGGCATTGGATCCATGCCGTGGCGCGACCCGGCGGTCGAAGAGGCGCTCGTCGGGCAAGAGCCTTCGGCCACCTTGTTCAGCAAGGCCGCCGATATTCTGGTGGCAGATGCAGCGCCCAAAGACGGCAACGCATTCAAAGTGCCACTGGCACGGCGCACGTTGATTGCCACACTCAAGGAACTGACGGGGGTACAGCAATGACCGACGGTATCAACATCTCGACCGCCGAACTGACGATGAACGAACCCGACGACCGCAATCGGCTGGATGTCACGGTTCAAGGGTTGATCCACACCGGCATGGACCGTCCCGACGGCCCGCTCAAAGTCTCTGGTCGCGCCACTTATGCGCACGAAGACCAACCGGCGGGCATGATGACCGGCGTGCTTGTCCGCGCGCCTGTTGCAGGTGGGCAGATCACCGGATTGAACGCCGAAGCCGTGCGCAAGCTTGACGGTGTGCGCGACGTGTTTCACGGCAAGACCTTCCTGCGCAACCCTGCCCAAGGCACCGCAAACGAGGCCCCTGTCCAGCCGGATGGCAAGATTTCCTATATCGGGCAACCCGTCGCGCTGGTTGTGGCCGATACCTTTGAACAGGCCCGTCACGCTGCCCATATGATCGAGCTTCAAATCACGCCCGAGGATGCCGTGACCGATCTTGATGTGGCAGAAATTGAAACGCCGAAGGACAAGCAATCGTCCCAAGGCGATCTGGATGCCGCGCTGTCAGATGCCGCCTATACCGTGGATGAAACCTATCGCACCAGCGGGCACAGCTCGTCTGCGATGGAACCCCATGCCGCGATTGCCCAGTGGGATGGCGGCAAGCTGACCCTGCGCGGGTCGTATCAGATGCTCAAATACAATGTGAATGAACTGGCCGACGCGCTTGGGGTTGACGCTGAAAATGTGCATATTCTGGCGCCTTACGTCGGTGGTGGCTTTGGCTCGAAACTCGGGATTAGCCACGAGGCAGTTGCCGCGGCCCATGCCGCACGTGAACTTGGGGCCCCCGTAGCCGTTGTACTAAGCCGCCAACAAGTACTTGAGGCCACGATGCGCCGGTCCGAGACGGTTCAGCACATCAAACTAGCCGCGGACGCTGATGGACGGATGACCGGCATCGGGCATGATTCCACCGTCTCGCAATTGTTGGATGAAAGCTTTGCAGAGCCGGTATCGCAGGCGACGCCTTTCCTTTATCGCGGTGAAAACCGTGAAATCGGGATGCATATCAAACGGATCAACCGCATGTGTGCCGGCTCTGTTCGTGCACCGGGCGAGGCGGTGGGTATCACCGCGCTCGAGATCGCGATGGACGAGCTGGCTGACGTGAGCGGCATCGATCCGGTCGAACTGCGCAAACGCAACATTCCTGAAGTGGACCCTTCGGACGGGCGCGAGTTCTCATCTCATAAATTGGCCGAGGCACTGGACGACGGGGCCAAGACCTTTGGCTGGGCCGACCGCGAGGCCGGCAAAACAGACGGAGAGTGGTTGATCGGCTACGGCATGTCTTCGGCCACGCGGGTCAACATGCTGGGCGAAAGCCATGCGCGTGTCACGCTGAACGAAGACGGCAGCCTGCTGGTCGAAACCGATATGACTGACATTGGCACCGGCACCTATGCGATCCTGACCCAGATCGCCGGCGAGATGCTGGGCGTGCCGGCGGACCGTGTGACGGTGCGCTTGGGCGACAGCAGCCTGCCCAAAGCCGCCGGTTCAGGGGGCAGCTGGGGTGCCGCATCATCGGGCGGGTCAGTCTTTGTTGCATGCGAGGCGCTGCGCAAAAAGATTGCCGAGACCATGGGCGTAGAAGAACGCGACCTGACCCTGCAAGACGGCGTAGCCACTACCAACAATCGCCGCGCCGATTTGCCAGAATTCACCAAGAACGGCCCCTTCACCGTCGAAGGCACGATCAACAAGGGTGATACCCAGACCGACCGTCGCCAGGCAACCTTTGGTGCATTCTTTGCAGAGGTCGGTGTAAACAGCGTCACCGGCGAAACACGTGTGCGCCGGATGCACGGCAGCTTTGCCGCAGGGCGCATCCTGAATGCCAAGACGGCGCGGTCTCAATGTCTAGGCGGCATGACCTTTGGCATCGGCATGGCACTGACCGAAGAGCTGATGTTCGACAAACGCGACGGCCATTTGGTTAACAATGATCTGGCTGAATACCACGTGCCGGTAAACCTTGATGTGCCTCAGCTTACAGTCAACTTCGTGCAGGAACGCGACCCTTGGGCCAATCCGATGCAGGCCAAAGGCATCGGCGAGCTTGGCATCTGTGGCGCAGGGGCGTCGATCATCAACGCGATCTACGATGCCTGCGGCGTGCGTGTGCGCGATTTGCCCGCGACGATGGACAAAATTCTGCCGGGGCTACCGGATATGTAAGACTGCCTGCGCGAACCCCGACCAAACCGGCGCGGCTTTGCCGCTGCGCCGGTAAAATGACAAAGCGATGACGGTATGGCCGCCCAGCTTGAGGATCACGTCGTCTGCGTCACCCTACGGCATCTCTTTCTGCCCGATGGCGTCTAACTGCCCTGCGGGACCCCCGGAAGTGCACATAGCATTTCATACAGATAACTGGCCGCGATCATTGCCGTATTGCCCGCCGGATCATAGGGCGGAGAGACTTCAACCAGATCACAGCCCACCAAATTTAGTCCCGCCGTCCCGCGGATGATTTCCAGCCCCTGCATCGTGGTTAACCCACCCACCTCGACCGTGCCTGTACCGGGGGCGAACGCGGGATCAAGGCTGTCGATATCAAAGGTCAGATAGACCGGCGCGTCCTCGATCTTGGCGCGGATATCCGCCATCATGGGCGTCAGCGATTTGTGCCAGCATTCTTCGGCCTGAATACAGGTCCAGCCCTGTTGCCGCCCCCAATCGAAATCATCCTTACTATAGCCGGTACCCCGCAGACCAATCTGGAACACCTTGTCGTTTTGCAGACAGCCTTCCTCCCACGCGCGTCGGAACGGGCAGCCGTGAGCCTCTTTCTCGCCGAACATTTCATCGTTGGTATCCGAATGGGCATCCACATGGATCAGCGCGACAGGCCCGTGTTTTTCAGCGACCGCCCGCAAGATTGGCCAGCTGAGCGTGTGATCCCCGCCCAGTGTCAGCGGGATCACCCCATGGGACAGGACCTCGCGGTAGTGATCCGCGATAATGGCCACGGTTTTCTTGAGGTCAAAAAGGTTGATCGGCACGTCACCGATATCCGCCACCTGAAGATGTTCGAACGGGGCCGCACCGGTCGCCATGTTGTAGGGGCGGATCATGCGGCTTTCGTCGCGTATCTGGCGGGGGCCTAGCCGCGTCCCGGGACGGTTCGAGGTGCCAATATCCATTGGGATGCCCAGAAAACAGGCATCCAGCCCCGCCGCCGTTTCTGCCATCGGCAAGCGCATCATGGTCGCAGGCCCACCCGTGCGCGGCATGGAATTCCCGCTAAGCGGCTGATTATATGCTGGTTTGTTCATCGTCCCATTCCTTTTGGCTCTGGCATGGTACTTGGCGCACAGACCAATTCACGCGTCCCCGTTTGCATGCAGCTTCGCAGCTTTATCCGCAAAGCCAAGCAGCTTTCCGCGGCAACGCCCCCCATGCCTCTTGCAAACCGCGCCCGGCTTTGCCACCTATGGTACCGAGAGGACGACCTCCCCTGAATGGAAAATTGCCGGGACGACCCGGCCCTTCACCGAGGTATACCCATGCGCTCCGCATTAGACCGTCTTCGCCACGCCCTCAGTTTTGAAATCATCGCGCTGATCCTTGTGATCCCCGCTGGTGCGATCCTGTTTGACGTACCCTTACATGACTTTGGTGTCGTGGGCATTGTCAGCGCCACGCTCGCGACGCTTTGGAACCTTGGCTATAACGTGCTTTTTGACTTGGCCTTGCAACGGCTGACGGGAACCACCCTGAAATCGCGCATCGTCCGGGTGCTGCACGCGCTGGCATTCGAGGCGGGGCTGCTGGTGGTGCTGCTGCCGTTCATCGCTTGGTATCTGGGCATCAGCCTGTGGGATGCCTTCGTGCTGGATATCGCATTGGCGGCTTTTTATATCGTTTATGCCTATGTCTTTAACTTGATCTACGACACGCTCTTTCCGCTGCCGGAATGGGCGCAAGAGCAGGCAGAAAGCACCTAGCCTGCCACGGCGTCGTGGTGATCAGACCGGCAGCGTGAAAGACGCCTTGATCCGGTCCATCACCACGGTGGTTTTGAACCCTTTGATATCCGGGTTGTTATAGAAAAAATCGCGGGTGAACGCCTCGTAATCCTGCATGTCCTTGGCGCTGACGATCAACATAAAGTCGGTCTCTCCCGTCACGTAATAGGCGCTCATCACCTCTGCCCGCTCACGCACCGCCCGTTTGAACCTGTCAATGATATCAGAGCGTTCCCGCGCCAGCTCCACCGCGATGAGCATGGTCAGCGGGCGCCCCACCGCTTCGGGCGATACGACGGCAATATCGGCCTCGATCGCCTTGGTGGCCCGCAGCCGCGCGAGCCGCCGCTGGATCGACGTTTGCGACAACCCCACCAGTTCTGAAAGACGCGCGCTGGTCAGCAGATTGTCACGCTGCACGTGATGCAGGATTTTCCGGTCTATCGCGTCAATCATCCTGAATTCCCCATATTTTCCAAAAGTTTGCAGCTTTTACCCACGTGACGTTGATATTCGCATAAATGCGGAGGCCGAAAAAGCTAAACTCGCACAATACCCTGGCAGGATTTCCCACATGATTGACCATTCTTTTACGCAGCCCGAATATGCAGCACGTCTGGCAAAAACACGCGCCGAAATGGCCACCCGCGGGCTGGACGCACTGTTTGTCACCGATCCGTCAAATATGGCGTGGTTGGCGGGCTATGACGGGTGGTCGTTCTACGTGCATCAGGGCGTGCTGCTCACCCACGAGGGCCAGCCTGTCTGGTGGGGCCGCGCGATGGACAGTGCAGGTGCCCAGCGCACCACCTATCTGGATGATGACAATATCGTCGGCTACGACGACACCTATGTCCAGAACCCCGACAAACACCCGATGGAGGATCTGGCCCGCCTGATCGCCGCCCGCGGGCTAGAAAACGCCCGTATCGGGTTCGAACTGGACAATTATTATTTCACCGCCTCTGCGTTTCTGACGCTGCAAACACGGCTACCGGGCGTCAACATTCAGAACGCCACCGCGCTGGTGAACTGGCAACGCGCCGTCAAATCCCCCACTGAACTGGAATACATGCGCCGCGCCGCCCGGATCGTTGAACGGATGCACGAGGTAATTCGCGAAAAGGCCGAAGTCGGCATGCGCAAGAACGATCTGATCGCGGATATCTACCACGCCTCTGTCAGCGGTGCCCACGGGCACTGGGGCGACTACCCCGCTTGCGTGCCCATGACGCCCTCCGGTCTGGATGCCACCGCGCCGCACATCACATGGGATGACGCCCCCCTGCGGAATAACGAAGGCACGTTCTTTGAAATCGCAGGGGCGCACCGGCGCTACCAATGCCCGCAGTCGCGCACCTTGTTTCTGGGCAAACCGCCACAAAAGTATCTGGATGCGGAAAATGCCGTTCTCGAGGCAATTGACGCGGGGCTAGAACAAGCCAAACCAGGCAACCGCTGCGAAGACATCGCCCGCGCCTTCAACACCAACCTACGCAAACGCGGGTTCGAGAAAGACAGCCGTTGCGGGTATGCGATCGGGTTGTCTTATCCGCCCGATTGGGGCGAACGCACCATGTCCTTCCGCGCGGGCGACACCACAGTGCTTGAACCGGGGATGACCTTTCACTTTATGCCAGCGCTGTGGCTGGACGACGGCGGCATCGAGATCACGGAACCTATCGTCATCACCGAAACGGGTGCCGACTGTCTGTGCACCACCCCGCGTGCGCTTATGATCAAGGAATAGCGCCATGCGAGACAATCCAATCTCGGCCACCATCGATTTTGAAGGCACGGGCGTGCAGCACGGCTATTTGCGTCTGCCCTATAGCCGTAACGACAGTGCTTGGGGGGCGATCCAAATTCCGGTGACCCAAGTGAAAAACGGCGACGGCCCCTCTGCCCTGCTAACCGGCGGCAACCACGGCGACGAATACGAAGGCCCGTTGGCCTTGGTCGAGCTTGCCCAGACCTTGCAGGCCAAGGACGTCACGGGTCGCGTGATCATCATCCCGTTCATGAACCAGCCTGCCTTTGCGGCCGGCACACGCGTGTCTCCGCTCGACGGGGTGAACATGAACCGCAGCTTTCCCGGTCGTCCCGATGGCACGCCCACGCAGAAGATCGCGGATTACTTTCAACGGGTGCTGCTGCCGATGGCGGATGTCGTGCTTGATTTTCACTCGGGTGGCAAAACGCTTGATTTTCTGCCCTTCGCTGCCTGCCACACGCTGGAAGATGCGGACCAGCAGGCCCGCTGCCGCGCCGCGCGCGATGCGTTCAACGCGCCGTTCAGCGTCGAGATGCGCGAGATCGACGCGCTAGGCATGTACGACGATGCGGCAGAAGCTATGGGCAAGACTTTCGTCACCACCGAACTGGGCGGCGGTGGCACCGCCACGCCTGAAACAGCACAGATCGCTCGTAAAGGGGTGCGTAACCTGTTGATCCACGCCGGTATCCTTGAGGGGCGGCCCGTCACCGCCCCATCACGCGTCCTGTCTCAAGACGACGACCGCTGCTTTCATGTCACCAATCAAGGTGGGCTCGTCGACTTCAACGTCACCCTTGGGCAAACCGTAGCCGAAGGCGACCTGATTGCACGTCTGTGGGACGGCCAACTCACCGGCGCCCCCCCGCGCGAGATCCGCGCCCAGATGGGGGGCATCGTGATCGCCCGCCATCACCCCGGACTGGCACAGCCGGGCGATTGCCTTGCCGTGCTGGCCACCGAACTCACCTAAAACTCTCCTAAACAGAAAGCCTGACCTATGCTTCGCAATGATGATCAACTCGCCACATGGGACCGCGAAAACTTTTTCCATCCCTCTACGCATCTGGCACAGCATGCGCGGGGTCAATCCGCGACGCGGGTGATCACAGGGGCGTCGGGCGTTCATATCGAGGACCGCGATGGCAACCGGATGCTGGACGCCTTTGCCGGGCTTTATTGCGTGAACGCAGGCTATGGCCGGACCGAAGTAGCCGACGCCATCGCCGAACAGGCGCATCAACTGGCCTATTACCATTCCTATGTGGGCCACGGCACCGAGACCTCGATCACGCTGGCGAAGATGATTATGGACCGCGCACCGGCGCATATGTCCAAGGTCTATTTCGGTCTGTCAGGCTCGGACGCGAACGAGACGAACATCAAGCTTGTCTGGTACTACAACAACATCCTTGGCCGCCCGCAGAAAAAGAAAATCATCTCGCGCTGGCGCGGCTATCACGGGTCGGGGCTGATGACCGGCTCGCTGACCGGCCTGTCACTGTTCCACGACAAATTCGACCTGCCGATGAACCCCGTGATCCACACGGACGCCCCCTATTACTATCGTCGCAAGGACCGCACCCAGTCCGAAGCCGAGTTTACCGCGCAATGCGCCAACGCGCTTGAGGCGCTGATCCAGGCCGAAGGGCCGGACACCATCGCGGCCTTTATCGGGGAACCCGTATTGGGCACCGGCGGCATCGTGCCCCCGCCCGCCGGATACTGGGACGCAATCCAAGAGGTGTTGAACCGCCACGACATCCTGCTGATCGCGGATGAGGTCGTGACTGGCTTTGGCCGTCTGGGAACGATGTTCGGGTCCGATCACTATGGGCTGAAACCCGATCTGATCACCATCGCCAAGGGACTGACATCGGCCTATGCACCGTTGTCAGGCTCCATCGTATCGGACCGGATGTGGAAGGTGCTGGAACAGGGCACGGACGAGAACGGCCCCATTGGTCACGGCTGGACCTATTCGGCGCATCCCATTTGTGCGGCGGCGGGTGTCGCCAACCTCAAGCTGATCGACGACCTGAACCTTGTGAGCAACGCCGCCGAGGTGGGCGGATATCTGAACGCCTCGATGAAAGAGGCGCTTGGCGATCATCCGAATGTGGGGGACATCCGTGGCGAAGGGCTGCTTTGCGCGGTGGAATATGTGGCCGACAAGGCAGACGCCACGCCGCTTGACCCTGCTGCCAAGGTGGGGGCCGCGATCTCTGCCGCGATGCTCGAACGCGGCGTGATCGCGCGTGCTATGCCCCAAGGCGATATTACCGGCTTTGCGCCCCCCTTCTGTATCTCCCGCGAAGAGGTCGATACCGTCGTCGCCGCAACCGCCGACGCGGTGGAAACTGTGCTGGGATAAGCGTCTCGGTTCGCCTTGTTTCGCAGGGCGAACCGCCCGTTGGAAAGGGTTACCCTATAAGGGCGCTAACACCGCTCTTGCCCGTTGCAGCCCCTGATCGTTTGCGCAATGACTAACCCCAAGCTACGGGAGGAGCGCAGATGCCACATTGGTCACAGACGATCACGGATCGCATACAAACAGAAACCCATTTCGACGGACGCGAGATCAAGTGCTTTAAGGATCGTCCCGCCGACTTGAACGCCATGCTCGCCGCCGCCCTTGCCCGCGCCCCCGATCAAGAGGCCGTGGTCAGCGGCGACACCAGACTGACCTATACCGACCTTGACCTGCACGTGGGCCGCATCGCCGCAGGTCTGAGCGCGCGTGGCGTGGCCAAGGGCGACCGCGTCGCGCTGCTGCTGTCGAACCGTTGGGAATTCATCGCCACGATGATGGGCTGTCTGCGGCTTGGTGCGAT
Organism: Sulfitobacter litoralis; assembly: GCF_900103185.1. Taxonomy (GTDB): domain Bacteria; phylum Pseudomonadota; class Alphaproteobacteria; order Rhodobacterales; family Rhodobacteraceae; genus Sulfitobacter; species Sulfitobacter litoralis. The sequence continues at coordinate 61,643 of NZ_FNJD01000013.1, read as the reverse complement.
TGCCGTGCCGATCAACATCCGCGAAGGCACGCCAGAGCTGGCGTTTATCTTGCGACAATGCGGTGCCAAGATCGCCGTGCATGGCACGGATGTCGCCGACCGCCTGCCCGCGCCCGCCGATCTGCCCGGCCTGACCCACCGCTTTTGTGTTGGCGGCACCGCAGCCGGAACTGACGTTTTTGACACGCTCCCCGCCGAGGCACCGCTGACCGACGCCGTGCCACTGCACGAGGACGATATCGCGGTGATCCTCTACACCTCCGGCACCACAGGCCAGCCCAAGGGCGCGACACTGACCCATCTTAACATTGCCCATTCGGCGATGCATTTTGAACTTTGCATGGAACTGGGCGCGCGCGAACGCTCCCTCCTCTGTGTGCCTGCGAGCCACGTGACCGGCCTTGTTGCCACCGTCTTTACCATGCTCCAAACCGCTGGCTGCACCGTGATGATGGAGCACTTTGGCGCACATGAATTCCTGTCGCTAACCGCAGATGAAAAAGTCACGCAGACGCTGATGGTGCCGGCGATGTACAACCTCTTTCTGCTGCGCTGCAATGTCGACGACTACGACCTGCAACACTGGCGGGTCGGTGGCTACGGCGGCGCGCCGATGCCGCAATCCACCATCACGGAGCTGTCAGAAAAGCTGCCGAACCTGTGCCTGATGAATGCCTATGGCGCGACCGAGCTTACCTCTGCTGTAACGATCCTGCCTATGGGTTTCGGCACCAAACGCGCGGACAGTATCGGTATCGCCGTGCCCTGCGCCGACATCCGTATCGTTGACAGGCAAGGCAATGACGTGCCCGACGGCACCCACGGAGAGCTTTGGATCAAGGGCGCGATGACCGTGCCCGGCTATTGGGACAACCCAGACCGCACCGCCTCCGAGTTTCACGACGGCTATTGGAAAAGCGGCGACATGGGGTCACGCGATGCCGAGGGGTTCATCTGCCTGCACGACCGCCGCAAGGATATGATCATTCGCGGCGGCTATAACATCTACAGCGCCGAGGTCGAAAACGCGCTGACCGCCCACCCGTCCGTGATCGAATGTGCCGCCATTGGCTGCCCTGATCCGGTGCTGGGGGAAAAGATGCATGTGTTCATCCACACCACCGATACGGCGCTGGACCTCGATGCGATCAAGGCCTTCGCACGCACAAAGATGGCAGACTACAAAGCGCCGGATTTCGCGACGTTCGAACCCGATCCCCTGCCGCGCAATGCCAATGGCAAGATCGTCAAGAACACGCTTCGGGATAGGCTAAAGGCGCAGGCCTGAGCGCATGAAAAAAGCCGCAGGGCATATCGGCGCTGCGGCTTTCATCTGTGTTGGATTAGGCGCGATCAGGTCGCTGCCGGTTCCTCGTAGGCAAGCTCATGGTCGCCAAGGTCCATGATATCCTCGCCGGATTTTTCCCACTCTGCACGATCCTCGTCCGTCGCCTTGGGCGAGAACAGACCGGTCACCGCATAGAACACGCCGATCAACGGTGCGGTCCAGCAGGCAAAGGCCAGCGGGATATACAGCAGGTTGGTCAGGTTACCATCCATCACACCCAGCCCCAGCGCCGAGATCACAAAGGCACCACCGGCGTTCCAAGGGATCAGCGGGCTCATCAACGTGCCGCCCTCTTCGACCGCGCGGCTCAGGTTCAGGGTTGAATAGCCCATCCCACGGTACAGGGGCGCATACATACGGCCCGGCAGCGCAATCGAGATATAAGGATCACCCGCCACCATGTTGGTCGCAAATGCCGTCCCGATGGCCGAACTTTGAACCGCGCCGAAGCTTTTCACACGGCTGACGATCGCCATAATAATCGCCTCGAGGCAGCCGGTACGTTCCAGCGCACCGCCAAAACCCAAGGCAATCAACATCAGCGAGATGGTCCACATCATCGACTGGATGCCGCCCGCGTTCAGCAGGCTGTCGATGTCGGCGATGCCAGTGTCGATAGAATAGCCCGACTGCGCAAAGGCAAACACGTCATGCAGACCGGCACCCTGCCAAAAGATCGCGACCAGCCCACCGGCCAGCACACCCGCAAACAGCGACGGCAGTGGCGGCTTTTTCATCAACGCCAGCACAATCACGATCAACGCAGGTGTCAGCGGGATGATCCCTAGGCTGAACCGTTCTTCCAGACCGGTCGTGATCGCATTGATGCTGCTTACATCGCCAACGCCCTCTTCGATCAGCATGAAGCCAACCACAATATAGATCACCAGCGCGATAATCATTGCAGGCACAGTGGTGGGCAGCATGTTCTTGATGTGGTCGAAGACGTTCGTGCCCGTTACCGCAGGGGCAAGGTTCGTCGTATCCGACAGCGGTGACACCTTATCTCCAAAGAATGCGCCCGATACCACAGCACCTGCGGTCCAATAGGCCGGAATACCAAAGCCCGCACCAATGCCCATCAACGCCAGTCCGATGGTCCCGACCGTGCCCCAGCTGGTCCCCAGCGACAGCGACACCACGGCACACAAGATCATGGCGGCTGCCAAAAAGATCGACGGCGTCAGCAACGTCAGCCCATAGTATATCAACGTCGGCACCGTGCCCGACGCGATCCATACACCGACGATCATGCCCACCACGATCAACACCGCAAGCGACGGCATCGACACGTGGATCACGTGAAACACGCCCTCGCGGATGTCCATCCACGTCTGCCCGCGAAACACACCAAGCAGGGACGTAATGGCCAATCCGAGGATCAGCGGAATATGCGGCGTGAAATCGCCGTAATAGAAGAGTTGCAGCGCCAAAAGCCCAAGCGTCAGAACGACGGGCAGCAGCGCCAGCGGGAGCGATGGAAGATCTTTATTGTCCATTTTGTCCTCGTTTTTATTGTCTTATTTACTTTTACACACACAGATTCCCCTTAGGGTGGCATTGCAGCCCTGTGATGCCAACCAATCTTATTCTAGGGCGTCTGATTGAAATTTCAGGCAATTTTCCGCTGTTATTTGAAGGCGCTAAATAAAATTGGCCCTCTGTCCCGCTGGAAATTTGGAATTACAGATGGTTGATTCCGCGTTAAAATCGCAATTTTCGCGCAAACCCCGCATTGGGCAGCAAAATTCAGCGCATTCCGCTTCATGTCATTGAACTTCCCGCGTAATTATAAGAATTCTGCAATGCAGCAACGAACAGGAATCAGTTTTGATGCATCATTTGTCTCGCACCCGCCCGATGTCTCGCCGCTCTGTTTTGCGCACAGGGGGGGCTGCCTTGGCTTTCGCAGCTGCAATAGGTGTGCAGGATACGGCTGCATGGGCGCAGACCAGCGATGCGGCAGAGCCTTTTACCTTCGAGACATTGATCGCACAGGCGCGCAGCCTTGCCGGCGAAGACTATGTCGCGCCGACGCAATTGGGCGACCCGTTTACCTCGTTGGACTATGACGACTATCGCAACATCCGGTTCCGCGAAGACAGCGCGGTCTGGAAAGGCCCCGCGGCGCAGGCTGTGGTACACGCCTATCACCCCGGCTGGCTATTCGACGGCACCGTGGCACTCTACGAGGTTATAGACGGCACGGTACAGCCGCTTGGCTTTACCTCGGACGACTTCATCTATCAGGCCAAGGCGCTCGAGAAAATTCCGACTGGCACAGAGCTCCCCGGCGTGGCGGGCTTTCGCATGAACGCGCCGTTGAATGACCCGCAACAGTTCGACGAGATCGTGTCGTTTCTGGGCGCGAGCTATTTCCGCGCCTTAGGGGCGGGCAACCGCTATGGCCTCAGCGCGCGCGGGTTGGCGGTGAACACCGCGACCTCAGAACCCGAAGAATTTCCCCGTTTCAGCGCCTTCTGGCTGCAACGGCCAAAACCCGGTCAGACGGCAATGACCTTCTTTGCCCTGCTCGAAAGCCAGTCGGTGGTGGGGGCGTACAAGTTCACCGTGACCCCCGGGGCCACCACCACGATGGATGTGACCACCGAATTGTTCTTCCGCCAAGACGTGCAGCAGCTGGGCATCGCACCGCTGACCTCTATGTATCTGTTCGGGCTGAACGATCAGGGCAGCTTTGATGATTACCGCGCCCGCGTCCACGACAGTGAAGCCCTGATCGTGAACACCGGCGAGGACACGCTATTTCGGGTGCTCAACAACCCGCCGAAACTCGCGAATTCATACTTTGGCGCGCAATCACCCAAGTCCTTTGGCCTTGTGCAACGCCACCGCGCCTTTGACGACTATCTGGATGCCGAAGCCCATTACGAGTTGCGCCCCACCCTCATGGTCGAACCCAGGGGCGACTGGGGCGAAGGTATGGTCCGCCTGATCGAGATTCCTTCGGATCTGGAAGGAAACGACAATATCGTCGCCTTCTGGACCTATAAAAACGGGTTCTCTGCGGGGGACAGCAAAAGTATTTCTTACCGCCTGAACTGGGGCATGACCCCACCCGGTGCCTCTTCTACACTTGCTCAAGTTTCACGCACACTTGCCGGACATGGCGGCGTTGCAGGCGTAAAACCGCGCAATGATCGCCGAAAATTTGTCATCGACTTTGAAGGTGCAACTTTAGCGGAACCAAATGCCGAGAACGTGGTTGAGGCCCATGTAAACATCGTCGGCGGCAAAGTTGCAGGACAAGTGCTTCAGCAGATCGACGGCCACGACCACATGTGGCGACTGGTTCTAGAGGTCGTCGCCGAAACTGATGCTACGGTTGAACTGCGTGCCAATCTGGCCGCGGGTGACCGACGCTTGACCGAGACTTGGGTATACCAATGGCTGAAAGAATGAATACGTCTGTGACATCAACTTCTTCCGAACCAATGACCGACTTTGACCGCTACGCGCCCCGTGCTGCCCCGCTGGATATGCCGCGGCAGGTACTTGAACATGATGCCCGCCCGTCGCTTTTCGAGGTGCTGAGCCGTATCTTCATGCGTAGTGCCTGACATGCCCTCTTATGTGCGCGATGGTGCCACGCGGGCCAGCCGCGTCGGTGCAATTTGCTTTGCCCTGCTTTGTGCGACGGCCGCAGCCGCGACGCTAGCGCAGGCGGGTCTTAACACGGGCTTTGATATCTGGGACGGTTTTGCCGTTGCGCTTATTGCGCTCACCACCGCATGGTTAGCATGGGGGGCGGGGCAGGCGTTTTTAGGCGTGCCGTCCTTTGACCCGCTGCCCGACATGGACCTGTCCAACGCAGCCTTCCCCCCCACAGCGATCCTTGTGCCGATCTGCAACGAAAACCCTACAGAGGTTTGCGCCCGCATCACTGCGATGCGCCAATCCATGCAAGCTGCCAATGTGCCGGTCGATTTTGCGATCCTATCCGATACCTTCGACCCTGACGCGCTGATCGCAGAGCGAGCGGCACTCGCCCCGCTTTTCGCCGATGATAGCGCCTCTAATCCAGTCTTCTACCGCAACCGCACAGACCGCCATGGCCGCAAGGCTGGAAACGTCGAAGATTTCATCCGCAAATCCGGCGGGGCGTATGAATACGTCGTGATCCTTGACGCCGATAGCTTGATGGAGGGCAATACGATCCGCCACCTCGTCGCGCGGATGGAGGCAGATACGACCCTCGGACTGCTGCAAACACTGCCCAATATTTTCGGGGCGGGGTCACTATTTGGCCGTGCGATGCAGTTCTCTGCGAGTTTTCACTCACCTGTCTTTGCCCGCGGTCTGGCACGGATGCAGGGCCGTGCGGGCCCGTTTTGGGGGCACAATGCCATCGCCCGTGTACGCGCTTTGTCGCAGTGTTGCGGCCTGCCCGAACTCAGCGGCCCTGCCCCTTTCGGCGGCACAATCCTGAGCCATGATTACGTCGAAGCCGCGCTGCTTGTGCGTGGCGGTTGGCGCGTGGAAATGGACCCGCGCATCACCGGATCGTTCGAAGAAGGCCCCGACAACCTTCTTGCCTTTGCGCGTCGGGATCGTCGGTGGTGCCAAGGCAACCTCCAGCATATGCGTCTTGTCGGTGCCCCCGGTCTGCATGGCTGGAGCCGTTTTGTCTTTGTCCAAGGTATCATGGCCTATCTGGTGTCGGTCGCTTGGGGCGCATTCCTGATCGTATCGCTGTTGGCCGCCGCGACCAACGCAAGCCCTGATTACTTCCCCAATGCCTATCAGCTTTTTCCGGTTTTCCCCGACGACAAGACCTTTCAGATTGTTGCGCTGGCCTTTGGCATTGGCGTGCTGCTTTTGCTGCCTAAGCTCGCGATCTTTGGCGAAGCTGCTGCAACGGGGCGCGCACGGGGCTTTGGCGGCGCGCTGCGCGCGCTTGGGTCCGTGCTGGCCGAAATCCTGCTCACCGCGCTGATCGCGCCGATCATGCTGATGTATCAAAGCCGCGCCGTAGCCGAAGTCTTTGCGGGCAAGGACGGTGGCTGGCCTGCGACTGCACGTGGCGAAGGGCGACTGACGCTGACAGAAAGCTGGCGTGCAAGCCGCTGGGTGTCGCTGTTCGGGATCGTGGTCACAATTGCAGTCTATCTGTTGGTGCCGAACCTGATTTACTGGCTGCTACCTGTGACGCTTCCCATGTCGATCGCCCCGCTGCTGATCACCGTGACCTCGCACCCCAGCAATGGCCGTGTCTTTACCACGCTGCAAGAACGGGTCACGCCCGCTGTAATTGCCGCCTACCGCGAGCACCTGAGAACGGGTACCGCCCAACAAGGATCGTCGCATGACCCAATCGTCCAACCGGCCTGACGCCCAGCTTATTCCCATCCGGCGTGGCGTTGATCTTCCACGTCGCGCCCGCGATCCGCGTATTGATGCCTTTCGCGGGCTGGCGCTGATCATGATCATCATCGACCACATGCCCGGCAACCCGTGGGAGCATTTGACCATTCGCAATATCGGGTTCTCCGACGCGGCAGAGGCGTTCTTTATCATGTCCGGCATCGCCGCCGGCATCGCCTATTCCCCCGCCATCGGTCGGTGGATGTCGGGCGATCTGCGCCTATGGGATGCGATAGCCCCGTTGTGGCGGCGTGCGTGGCAGCTTTATATCGTGCACATCGTGCTGACGGTCGCCGCCATCGGGCTGTATGCTTGGGCGGCGGATACGTTTGTTCGATCCGAATTTCGGGTGATGCACAACCTCGCCTTGCTCTATGAGCAGACCGGTGCCGCGATGGCGGGGCTTGTTACGTTGGGCTACCAAATCGGCTATGTGAACATTTTGCCGTCTTATACTGTCTTGTTGCTGGCAGGCCCTGTTCTGATTGCCGCCGTGCTATATGCGCCGCGTACGACGCTGGCTGTCGCGGGGGCGTTTTGGCTTTATGCGGGTGCCACGCGGCTTACCATCCCGAACCACCCCGGTGGCGGCGGCTGGTTTTTTAACCCGCTCACGTGGCAGCTTATCTTTGTGATCGGTCTGGCAATCGGTGTCCGCCACCGCAAGGGCGAACGGCTGGTCCGCAACTCTGCGCTGTTGTTCAAACTGGCGGTCAGTGTGTTGCTGTTCATCGCGGCGTGGCGCTACGTGCCCGGTCTGGGCAGTTTTATGAACCACAAGATGGCGCAACTTGGCGGGATTGGCCTGCCCGCTAATATCGTGACTCATAATAAGTCCATGCTGGCGCTGCCGCGTTTGGTCCATGTCCTTGCGCTGGTCTATGTGCTGTCCTGCCTTCCCATCGTGACACGCATATGCGCGCACCGTCTGGCCGCCCCGTTCCGGCTGATGGGCAGTCACGGGCTGCTGGTGTTCGGTCTTGGCACCATTCTGGCACTGGCCGGTCAAATCATGATGGACATTGAAGCCACCGTGACGGCCTTGCCGTGGATCCTGCCGCCGGTCGCGGTCGCGGTCTGCTATGTCGCTGCCTTGCTGGCCGAAGCTGCACGTAAACAACCGCAGCCAAAGCAGCCAGCAGCAGCCAGCAGCCGCCACAGCCCCACGCCCCGAGATGGTTGCCAGCAGTTCAACGGCCTAATGCCACGGCCCAGCCCCACCCATTGACGTAACACCCGATGTGCGACCTTATCCCGCGCATCGGGTTTTCTTTGCGTTCAAGACCACCCATAAGCACAAAACAGTGGAAATAGGGATCATTCCCCTATCTCGTAGCGTAATTTAGAAATGTCGAAAGAGGCCCCCATGTCAGGAACCGGAAAAAGCGCGATACCAACCCGAGGGTGGCTACAATTCATCGCGAGCCTTTTGATGGCGGTGTTTCTGACGCTCTCCCCCCTCGCGGTACAGGCGCAGTCCCTGTTTATGGGGGGCGGGTCCTCTGACAAAGAAACGACCGAAGCGGCGCCTGATGCCGTAGCGAAGGCACCGCTGGATAGCCTGCTTGAGGTTCTGAAAGATGACGACGCGCGTGCGGCGCTGATCGCGGACCTTGAAAAATCGCTGGACGCCTCGGGCAACCCTGCGGGCGACGAGAACCCCGCGATTGAAACCATCACCGCTGCGGCCGATGCCGAAGGTGTGTCAGTCGGGCGGCAGATCGCGCTGATTACCCAGCAGATCGGGCAAGACACGGTGAACACGCTTACGTCGTTCTGGACCGCGATCGAAGGCGGCGGCGGCGTGTTCTCCGGCCTTAGCGGATCAGAGCTATCGGTCTTACTAGACGCCCTGCCCGGCCTGTTGGTGGTGATTGCGATCACCGTTGTCTTGTTTCTGGTGCTGCGCTATCTGGCACGCGGGCTGTATGCCCGTATGGGCCGAACGGCTGAAAACGTCGGCATCTTCCGCTCTATCGGTCTGTTTCTGGGGTCGAACCTGCTGGACGCGTTTATCGTCATTGTGGCCTGGGCTGCGGGCTATCTGATTACCATCCTCGCCGTGGGCGAAGCCGGCCAGATCGGCATCCGTCAGTCGATGTATCTGAATGCCTTTCTGCTGGTCGAGATGACCAAAGTCATCATCCGGTCCTTCCTGTCGCCCGTCGCCTCGGGGCTGCGGCTCGTGCCCGTAGGAGATGCGGCCGCCAAATCGCTGACCCGGTACCTAAGCGTCGTGGTCAGCCTGCTGGGGTATGGCCAGCTGCTTGTCGTGCCGATCGTCAATCAAAGCGTCAACGTGGCTGCGGGTGCAGGCGTTTCGGCACTGCTGTCGGTGATGGTACTGCTGTACCTCGTCTATATCGTGCTGCGCCGCCGCAAGGCCGTTACCCGCTGGCTTCAAAGCGAAGCAGATCCCGTTGAGGCGACGGCGGCAGAGGGTGTCGACCCGGCCACCATCGCCAAGGCACGGCGCGGGTTCATCGCTCGTATTCTGCATGGGCTTGCCGGCATCTGGCATTGGGTTGCACTGACATATATTGCGGTAATGTTCATCGTCCTGATGACCCAGCCTGCTGATGTGACGCTCGAGGCGATTGTTGGGTCGGGCAAGATTTTGGCCGCGATTATCATTGCAGCCCTGCTGTCGGGCTGGTTGGCGCAGGCCGTGCACCGTGGTATCTCTTTGCCCGATGACGTGAACGCCAAACTGCCGCTGCTTGAACGCCGTATCAACACGTTTGTCCCGCGTGCCTTTAGCACATTGCGTCTTTTCCTGCTGATCTGCGTGCTGTTCTTTACACTGGACGTGATTGGCATGATCGACATGCGCAGCTGGCTTGAGGGTCAGGTCGGTCTGGCGGTCACCAAGGCGCTGATCTCTGTTGGGTTGATCCTGACCGTGGCCTTCGGCATCTGGCTCGCGCTGACATCCTTTGTTGACTACAAGCTGAACCCTGAATACGGCGCTGTGCCGACCTCGCGGGAAACCACCTTGCTGACGTTGCTGCGCAATGCGGCGACCATTGCGCTGATCATCCTGACGCTGATGTTCGTGCTTAGCGAAATCGGGCTGGATATCGGGCCACTGCTGGCGTCTGCTGGGGTGTTAGGTCTGGCCATTGGTTTTGGCGCTCAAAAGATGGTGCAAGACATCATCACCGGTGTGTTCATCCAGTTCGAGAACGTCATCAACGTCGGCGATGTGATCACCGTGGGCGGCACCACAGGCACGGTCGAAAAGCTGTCAGTGCGGTCCGTTTCCCTGCGCGATGTGCAAGGGGTGTTCCACATGATCCCCTTCTCGACCGTGGATGTGGTCAGCAACTATATGCGCGGCTTTGCATATACGGTGTGTGACATGGGCATCGCTTACCGCGAGAATGTCGAAGAGGCCAAACAGGCCATGTTTGATGCCTATGACCGGATGATGGAGAACGAGCCCGAGATCGCAAATAGCATCATGGGAGAGCTGGAATGGTTCGGCGTGCAGTCGCTTGGCGACAGCGCCGTGGTGCTGCGCGTGCGGATCAAGACCGATCCGGGCAAGCAATGGGGCATCGGGCGCATGTACAACGGTTATCTCAAGACGGTCTTTGACGAGCGTGGGATCGAAATCCCCTTCCCACAGCAAACTATTTGGCTGGGCGAGAACAAGGACGGCACCACTCAGCCGTTCAAGATCGAAGGCCCCGCAGCCCAAGATGCCGATAAGGGCCCCAAAAAGGCCAAGACGGTGTCCAAGCCGATCAAGGCGGATGATGTGCCCGACAGCGACGATGCCGACGGCGACGGTGGCGCAGACCGCTAACAGACGCGGATGACTGAGATAAAAAAGGCCCCCGATCAGCGCTGATCGGGGGCCTTTTTGTATCGGATAGTCTTCGCGGGCGCTACATCACCGCTTCGATCAGATACGGGCCTTTATGTGCCAGCCCTGTCTCGATCGCCAGCTCCAGCGCTTCGCAATCGCTGACCTGCGTTGCCTCCACGCCCATCGACTTTGCCATCTGCGCGAATTCGAGCGTTGGTTGGTCAAGCGACAGCATATCCATCGCCTTGGGCCCCGCATTGCTGACACCAACGTTGGTCAGCTCGCCGCGCAGGATCTTATAGACGCGGTTGGCGAAGATCACGATGGTGATGTCCAGCCCCTCGCGCGCCATCGTCCAAAGCGCCTGCACCGTGTACATCGCGCTGCCATCGCCAACCAACGCCATCACCTTGCGGTCAGGGCATGCCACCGCTGCCCCAATCGCCACGGGCATGCCATAGCCGATGGACCCGCCGCAGTTGTTCACCCAGGTGTGTTTCGGGGCGCCTGCCGTTGCGGGGAAGAATGCGCGGCCTGTGGTAATCGCCTCGTCGACGATAATCGCATCCTCGGGGATACTGCGCGCCAAGGCTTGCGCGATGCCGCCGGGTTCCAGCGGGCCGCTGGGTTTGTCCGGCGTCGATGCCTCTGCCACATGCGCAGGCGCGGTGCCCGTCGCGTCAGCCCCGCTGCAAAGCGCTGCCAGTGCCGCTTCGATATCCTGACCAGTGGTGCACAGATTGGTAATCTGCGTGCCTTCGGCGGTCAGGATGGCGGGCTTGTTTGGGTAGGCAAAGAAACCGACCGGCGCGCGCGCGCCCACCAGAACGATGCGTTTGAACGGGGCCAATGTCTCTAGCGCTTGATCAATCGGATAAGGCACGCGGTTGACCACCACACGACCCGCCCCGCGTTCCTGCCGCGCATTGGCCCATTCGCTTAGCAATTTGCAGCCTGTCTTTGCCGCGATCCGCCCTGCGACCTCCAGCATCTCGGCGCTGAGCGCGGCACCGCCCAACAACAGCAAGCTGTCGGGACCGGACAGCGCGGCGACGGCTTCCGCCAGCGCGGCCGCGTCAAAGGCGGGGCGCACTGCGGGTTCAAGCGCGGGCGCGACGGTTCCGCCCTCGTTCCAGGCGGTATCACTGGGCAGCATCAGCGTCGCCACCTGCCCCGGTGCCACATTCGCCGCCTGCACGGCACGGGCTGCATCCGCGCCCACATCCGCCGCCGACAGCGATGTATGCACCCAATGCGACACGGGCCGCGCGATCCCTTCGATGTCAGAGGTCAGCGGCGCGTCCAGCTCGATATGCGTGACCGCATGTTCGCCGACGATGTTCACCACGCCGGACCCGGCCTTTTTTGCGTTGTGTAGGTTCGACAACCCGTTGGCCAGACCCGGCCCAAGGTGCAGCAGGGTGCAGGCGGGCTTGCCGGCCATACGGTAATAGCCATCCGCCGCCCCCGTCGCCACGCCCTCTTGCAGGACAAGGATCGACCGCATGCCGGGCACGTGATCCAGCGCAGCAACAAAGTGCATTTCCGACGTACCGGGGTTGGTGAAACAGGTGTCGAGCCCGCTATCGAGCAGCGTCTGCACAAGGCTATCCGCGCCGTTCATCTTGTCCGTATCCGTTTGATCGTTCATGAGTTTTTCCTTGTTCACGCAGAGACCGCCGCCCAGAAAGGCGCACGCAATTCTTTCTTGAGAATTTTCCCGATAGAGCTGCGCGGCAGTTCGCCGCGCAGTTCCACCGCCGACAGACGCTGGCTTTTGCCTAGTTTGGCATTGGCATCCGCGCAAACGTCATCGCCCGAACGCGTCGCCCCTTCGCGCAGCACAACCAAACCATAAGGCGTTTCACCCCATGCCTCAGACGGCACACCGATCACGGCGGCATCAATCACATCTGGGTCCGCCAGCAGCACCAGCTCGAGATCGTCAGCATAGATGTTCAACCCGCCCGAGATGATCATATCTTTCTTGCGGTCCGACAGGATCAGAAAGCCGTCGTCGTCAAAGCGCCCCATATCACCCGAGCGGAAGAAGACGTTGCCCGCTTCGTCACGCCAGATGTAATCCGCCGTCAGATCATCGCGCCCGAAATAGCCCGCCATCATCGTTGGACCACGGCCGCAAATCTCTCCCACCTCGCCCTTGGGGACCTCTTTGCCGGTCTCGTCAATCAGCCGAATTTCATTGCCCGGCGCAGTCTGGCCCACCGTATGCAATTTGTCGGGATGTTCGGCAGAATTCAGCACTGTGACCCCGCCCCCTTCGGTCAGGCCATAGTATTCAAGCAACTTACCGGGGAACCGCGCCAGCACGTCCGCTTTGACCTCGGCCCGCAGCGGCGCGGAGGTCGAGAATTTGACCTGCATCGACGACAGGTCAAACTGGTCAAAATCGGGCACATCCATGATCCGTTTGTACTGCACAGGCACCAGCATCGTGTGGGTTATCTTTTCACGCTGCACAATCTCGAGATACCCACGCGCGTCGAATTTCGGCATCAGATACACTGTGGAGCCGCCGTAAAGCGTGGGCAGGAACGACACGATCGTCGTGTTGGAATAAAGCGGTGTCGACAGCAGAGTACGCGCATTATCGTCGTATCCGTTGGGCGACACACGATCCATCTGCGCCGACCGCATCCAGTGATTGTGCAAGATGCCCTTGGGCGTCCCCGTTGTGCCCGAGGAGTAGATCAGGTTGAACGCATCCGACATCTCGGTCTTGATTTCGGGGTCGGTGTCAGACGCCGCGGCGACCGCCGCTTCATAGGGGTCGAACGCGGGGTGGTCAAAATCAATGGCAAACCGTGCCAGATCCAGATCAGCAATAAACCCGTCGACCAATTCAAGGTATTGCGCCGCGACAAAGATCGCACGCGCCCCGCAATCGGTCAGCATCTTTTGCAGCGCATCGGGCGACGCCATCGTAGACAGCGGTGTCACACAGGCCCCCGCCCGCAAGATGCCCATGAACAGCTCTGCATAAGGAATGGAATTGGGAGAGATGATTGCGATGTTATCGCCCTTGCCCACCCCCAGCGACAGCAGCAGATTGGCGATCTTGTTGATGCGCTGGTCGAACGCTCCCCAGCTGACGGTTTTTCCGTCACAGACCAGCGCGGGTTTGTCCGGATGCGCTTTGGCGTTGCCTCGCACGACCTCGACGATGGTTTGCGTGGGTGTGTTTGCCGGTGCCGGCGGATTGATCGGTATCATATCAACTGTCCTGAAATAGTTCTCTCCCCGCTGCGGAACGCCGTTCCGCAGCCCCTGACAGCAGTTGTAACGATCAATCAGAAACTTGCAAACTATGGGTGACTATGCGGCAACTTTTCCCAAGGCGACATAGGCCTCATGCTGGGACAGGAACACGCTGCCTGTCAAATCGGAGATGAAGTGCTGCTTTTTCAGGCGATCCATAACGGGGCCTTTGACCTCGGACAGGTGCAGCTTGATTCCCATATCCCGCAGCCTTGTGTTGATCGCCTCGAGCGATTCCAGCGCGCTAAAGTCGATCTCGTTGATGGCAGAGCACATCAGTACCACGTGGCGCAGGCAGGTATCTCCGGCCAAACGGTCATAGATGCAGTCCTCAAGGAAACGCGCGTTGGCGAAATACAGGCTCTCGTCGATGCGTAGGGTCAGCACGGTCGGGCAGGTTTCGACGTCGTGGCGGTTGATATTTCGAAAGTGTTCGGTGCCAGGCACCAGGCCCACCTCGGCAATATGGGGTTTGGTGGTCTTATAAAGATGCAGGAAGATCGAAAGGACCACCCCGCAGGTGACCCCCAGTTCGACTCCGCTGCCCAAAGTGATCAGCATGGTGGTCAGAACGGCCGCGAAATCGGATTTGGAATAGGACCACGACTTTTTCAAAATCGTAAAATCAACCAGCGTCAGGACAGCAACAATGATCGTCGCGGCCAGTGTCGCTTGCGGTAGAAAGAACACCAGCGGCGTCAGCGCCAATGCGGCAATGGCCAGCCCCACGGCGGTATAGGCCCCCGTCGCCGGTGTCTGGGCCCCTGCGTCAAAATTGACTACCGACCGCGCGAAACCGCCCGTGACCGGATAGCCGCCGGTAAACGCCGCCCCGATATTCGCGGCCCCCAGCCCGATCAGCTCTTGGTCCGGATTGATGCGCTGCCGCCTCTTTGCGGCAAGGGTCTGAGCGACCGATATCGATTCCACAAACCCGATGACAGAGATCAGGAACGCGGGCAGCAGCAGGTTGCCCATCAGGTCGAACGACAGATCCGGCATCGTCAGCGGCGGCAGGCTTTGCGGGACAGCGCCCACAATTTTGACGCCCTGCCCCGCGAGATCAAAGAACCAGACCGCTAGCGTCGTGACCACAACAGCCGCCACCGGCCCTGCCTTGGTCGCCACATCCGCCGCCCGCGGGCCGACGCCGCGGGCACGTAAAAACGGCTTGAGCCCCTTGCGCACCCAGAACAGGAACAGCGTCGCTGACACGCCGATGGAGACCGTCGTCCAGTTCACATTGCCCAGATTGCCCCAAATCGACATCAGCAGCTCTGCAAGATTGCCGCCCGAGGCATCAATGCCCAGAAGGTGCTTGATCTGGCTGGCCGCAATGATCACGCCTGAGGCGGTGATAAACCCCGAGATGACGGGGTGTGACAGGAAGTTCGCCAGAAACCCCAGCTTGAACACCCCCATCACCAGAAGCATCACACCCGACAGCAACGCCAGCGTCAGCGCTGCGAGGGCATAGCCCATCGTGCCCTGATCGGCGATATTGCCCAAGGCAGCCGCCGTCATCAGCGACACCACCGCCACAGGCCCCACCGCCAGCGCACGGCTGGTCCCAAACACCGCATAGAGCAGGATCGGCACGATGGACGCATAAAGCCCCGCCTCGGGCGGCAGTCCGGCCAACAAGGCATACGCGAGAGACTGCGGGATCAGCATGATGGTGACGATCACCGCCGCCATCAGATCATTGGACAAAGCCGACTTGTCATAGTCGCGCCCCCAGTCGAGGACTGGCAAATAGCGGCGGACAGCGACAGGAATACGCACCCGCTTACAACCCGTTCACCGGCACCTTGAGCATTAAATTTCCATCCTTGTCGCGCGGCATATGCCCTGCACGCATGTTCACCTGAAGCGACGGGATGATCAGTTTCGGCATGGCAAGCTGCGCGTCACGTTCGGTGCGAAAGGCAATGAATTCGGCGCGGGTTTTACCGCCGCCCACGTGGATGTTATGCGCCTTCTCGTCGCCCACCGTGGTCTCCCACTGTATATCGCGACCGTTGGGGCCATAGTCGTGGCACATGAACAGGCGCATATCTTCGGGCAAGGCCAAGACCTTTTGGATGCTGTCATACAGCTCTCCGGCGTCGCCACCTGGGAAATCCGCGCGGGCAGAGCCACCGTCGGGCATGAAAAGCGTATCGCCCGTGAAGGCCGCGTTGCCCATGACATGCACCATACAGGCGGGCGTATGGCCGGGGGTGTACATCGCGAAACATGCCATACCGCCAACGCTGTAGCGGTCGCCGTCCTTGAACAACGCATCGAACTGCGACCCGTCGCGCTGGAATTCGGTGCCTTCGTTGAACACTTTCCCAAAGGTGTCCTGCACGGTCATGATCTGCTCTCCGACGCCGATTTTGCCCCCCAGCTTTTGCTGGATGTAGGGCGCGGCAGACAGGTGGTCGGCGTGGACATGGGTCTCTATGATCCAC
This sequence comes from Sulfitobacter litoralis, assembly GCF_900103185.1. Lineage (GTDB taxonomy): Bacteria > Pseudomonadota > Alphaproteobacteria > Rhodobacterales > Rhodobacteraceae > Sulfitobacter > Sulfitobacter litoralis. Next base: position 45,361 of record NZ_FNJD01000013.1, on the reverse strand, counting down.
TCCAACGCAAGGCCCTGCGCTTCAACCTCGGCAATCAGCTTGTCCGCGTGGTCATAGGTGATCCGTCCGGCGGCATAGTCGATATCCATAACTGAATCGATGATCGCACAGGCGTTGGAATCCGGATCGCGGACAATATAGCTGATCGTATTGGTCACCGGATCAAAATGCCCCGACACGATAGGGGTGACATCCATATTTACAGGGTACTCAGTCATTGTCATCCGCTCCACTTGCGTTTGGCCGGCCTGAAATGCAGGCTTGCCATCAGTCTTCGAGTCAAACATATTCATACTATGGAATTCTTAGCGAGGGAAGCGGATTATGAGACTTGATCGACGCAGTTTCTTGCAGCAAAGCGCTGCGACATTCGCCTTGACCGGTCTGGCCCACCCCGCCCTCGCGCGCATCACCATCGCAGAGATGACGCTGGATGTTGTCAGCGACGGCCACCTAGAGCTGCCCGGCAGTTTTGCGTTTGAGGGACTGCCCAAGGATGATCTGATGCCGGTGCTGCAAGCCCTTGGCCAACCCTATGATCCGCTGACCCCACCTTGCAACCTCAGTCTGCTGCGCGGTAACGGACGTACCGTGTTGTTCGACACGGGCGCAGGATCGGCCTTTATGCCAAGCGCAGGCAAGCTGCCTGACACGCTCGATGCCCTTGGCGTTGCCCCCGAAGAGATCACGGATGTCGTGTTCACCCACGGCCATCCCGACCATCTGTGGGGCGTGCTGGATGATTTCGACGACCCGTTGTTCGCCAACGCCAGCTATCATATGGGCCAGGAAGAATGGGCACATTGGACCGACCCCAACACCGTCAGCACCATCGGCAGCGCCCGCCAGTCCTTTGCCGTGGGCGCGGCACGCCGGCTAGAGGTCATTGCAGAACGGACGCAGTTTTTTACCGACGGGGCAGAGGTCCTACCCGGCGTCGGGGCGCGGCTGACGGCGGGGCACACGCCCGGACATATGTCATTCGAAGTGCGCGCCGGTAACAGTGCAGCGATGATCGTGGGCGATGCCATCGGCAATGACCATATCGCGCTGGCCCGCCCGTCTTGGGAGGTACCATCAGACCAGAACCCGCAACAGGCCGCGCGTACGCGGGTCGGATTGATCGGCGATCTTGCCGCTTCACAAATGCCGATTGTAGGGTTTCACCTTGGGCAGGGCGGTATGGGGCGCATCGACAAAAGCGCCGAAGGTTACGCGTTTATCCCCGTCGCCTAAGCACCCAGACGGCGCTCAAAATCCGTCAAGCGCGCTTTGCGTGATCTCGTCCAGCAAGCTCTGGACCTCTTGCATCGGGCCGTCAGGATAGGTCGGGTAGCCGACAGAGACTTCACCCTCGATATCCGTGACAAAGATACTGTAGGGACAATGGGCGATGTTCATCGGATCTGCCTCCATCATCTTGCGAGACACCACGGCAGAGCAGAATAAAAACACATCCGCCGCGCGGAAAATCTCTACGTCGCTGCCAACATCCCGAGCTGTGCGGGCCAGCATTTCGCCGGTGTGGCTGACGTGATCAATCACCAGCCCCTTGCCGACAATCGCGTTCTCGACCGCGAATGTCGCATCGTCAAAGCTGCCGTCATAAGGGTAGGTCACCGCCTGATCCTGCGCGGCCAGCGGGGCCGCACTTAGGCAAAGGGCGGCGGCAATAAGCATCGGTTTCATACTCTGTCCTTTCGCGACGGGCACGCCCTTAGTGTAGCACCGAAAGGTCATTCCGCCAATCGGGCGCAGGATCAAGGCGCCGGAAAGCTCTTGAGATAGGCGATCACTGCCTCGATCTCGGCATCGCTTTTCAGACCCGCAAACCCCATCTTGGTCCCCTTCATGAACCCGCGTGGCGAGGTCAGGAAGGCGTCAAGCGTCTGGGGTGTCCAGACCAATCCTTCGTCGGCTTGCGCCGTCAGTGCACGCGAATATTTGAACCCGTCGACCTGCCCCGCAGGCGCATCAACGATCCCGTTCAGCACCGGACCCGCGCGGTTCTTCGCCCGCTCGCCCAGTTGGTGGCAGGCTTTGCATTTGCGAAACACCAGCTCGCCATCGGCAAGCAATTCCGGGTCGACGGAGGCCTCTTTCGGCGCGTCCTTGGCCACTACGGGTGTCTCTGGCTGTGCTGTATCGGTCGCCGTATCCGGGACCTCATCCTTGGGCGTCACATCCAGCGACAGCGCCCGCATGGTCACCTCAACGCCGTCTTTGCAGTCGGTCATACAGGGTTCGGCGCGCCATTGGGCAAGCTCTGCGGTTTCGCGGTCGTCACGGATAAAACCGTCAGCATTGGGCATCTCGACCGAGGTAAAGTTATCCTGCGTCAGCACGAAATCCTCGTCCACCAGATCGTTGGAATACAGGATATAGGCCACGATGCTATAGACCTCGTCCACTGTCAGCGTCCCTGCATCGCCGTAAGGCATGGACCGGCGGATATAGTCGAAACTCGTCGATAGATGCGGCCAGTATGACCCCACCGTTTTCACTGGATCGGCATCAGCAAGCGTGTCTTGTCCGCCCGCCAAGGCTGGCCAGTTTCCGCGCCCCTCGGCAAAGTCCCCATGGCAGGCAGCGCATTTCTCGGTAAAGATGTCCTCCCCCGTGAGGGCATCCCCCTGCCCTTGCGGCAGATCGCTTCCATCGGGGTGCACATCGATATCCCACGCCGCGATTTCCTCGGGCAGCGCTGCGCGACCTAACCCGTAGGGGGCCGCATCCACGGGCAGCGCCATAACCGATACGCCCAAACACAGGGCGATGGCCTTAAGATACTTCGACATTTTCAACGCTCCCGTCCTTGTGCAGCCACCACGTCTGGATGCCGTTGTTGTGGTAGATAGAGTTCAGCCCCCGCACATCGCGCAGCTGGGTTTTAGTCGGCTGGACATAGCCGGTGTCATCCATCGCGCGCGATTGCAGCAGCATCTCTGCGCCGTCCCACTGCACATCCAGATAAAAGCGGGTCAGGGCCATGGGCGTACCCGGCTGCGCCAGCCGCGCTGTCTGCCACGAGGCCCCGCCATCCGTGGAGACATCCACGCGGGTGATCGCACCGCGCCCCGACCATGCCAGCCCCGTGATCACCAAAGGCCCCGCCCCATGCGGGACTGGCGATTGCGGACTTGGCGCTGTGATGACGGATTTGGCGTCCATCTCCCACGTCCATTTGCGGCTGGTGCCATCGGCCAGCGTATCGGTATATTTCGAGGTTTCCTCGCGGCTCTCTACCGGCGCGTCCGTGACCTCTATCCGGCGCAGCCATTTGACCCACAGGTTGCCCTCCCAGCCCGGCACGACCAATCGCACGGGATAACCGTGTTCCTTGCGCAGCGCCTCGCCATTGGCCTTGAATGCGACCAGCACGTCATCAAGCGCCTTGTCCATCGGGATCGACCGCCCGTTTGACGAGGCATCCGCCCCCTCGACGTAGACCCACTTGCCTGCGGTGTCATAGCCTGCTTCCTCTAGCAGCAGGCGCAGGGGCACGCCGGTGTATTCCATGTTGTGGATCATGCCGTGCGTGAACTGCGCACCGTTCAACTGCGCGCCAGCCCATTCCATCCCCGAATTGGCGGCGCATTCACAGAAATACACATGGTTTTCGCGCGGAAAGCGTTCCAGATCGGCGTAGGTGAACACCAGCGGGCGGTCCACCAGCCCATTCAACATCAGGCGATAGTCCTGCTTTGACAGTTCAATCGCGCCCGAATGGTGCCGTTCAAAAGCGCAGCCCTGCGGGGTGATCGTGCCGTCAAGCGCATGGATCGGCGTAAAATTGATCGAGCTGATGGTATCCGCCGTCAGCCAGGGCACATTGCGCCGCACCACATCGTCTTCGAACCGGATCGGCAAGCCGTAGGGGGTAACATCGACACCGTCGCCCAGTCCCTGCGCCCAAGGTTGAGGGTCGGTGATCAACGGGTCCGGCGCTTGCGCCGTAGCACCGCGTGCGGCCATTGCCCCGAGGCTGGCCGTCGCCGCGCCGCGCAAAAAGGCCCGTCTGTTTGTTTTCTTACGTGGTGCCATGGCGCTGCCCTCCCGTGCTGCCGTGTTACGCGCCTTTGACGCTGACGCTGGTGTTGGGGTCCAGCGACACCGTGCCCTGCTTGCGAATGTGGTTTTCCACGACATCCCAGATCGGAGGGCCTTCGGTGCCTTCGTTCACACTGGCCCATCCCGCGACCTGATAAGACTTGGCCGGATCAATGCGTTCGCCGGTTTTCAGCAAGGTTAGTTCGGTGATGCGGCTGCCTTGGGGTTGGGTCACATCAATGCGGTAGCCAAGCCCACCTGTGCGCACCATATCGCCCCCCTGCTGGTAATAGGGATTGGGGTTGAACAAGTTGTCGGCCACGTCTTCCAGCACGATATGCAGGAATTCACCGGTCATCTCGGTCCGGTAGGCTTCGGGGTAGGTCATGGAGGTGACGTTAAAGATGTCCTCGCGCGTGATGTCCTGTCCCGGCAGGATCGACGGCCCCCACCGCACACCCGGGCTCAGCGCGATATCGGCCTCGCGCTCGGACAGCAGTGCGTCGCAAATCAGGTCATCCCACGTGCCGTTGAAGTTGCCACGCCGGTACAGCAGCGTGTCCTCTGCGGTGGTGCCGATCACCTCGGTCAGTTGGTCAAGGTAAGGCGCACGCTGTTCGTCGATCAATGCGGTCATCGCGGGATCAGGTGCAATCACATCCGAGAAGATCGGGATCAGCTTGTGCCGGAACCCCATCATACGGCCGTTCTGCACATCTAGATCGACGCGGCTGACGAATTTGCCGTTCGACCCTGACGCCACGATAATCGTCTCGCCCACCAGCACAGGCTCGGGCAGCGCGTCATGGGTGTGGCCGGACAGGATCACGTCGATCCCCGTCACCACGCCCGCCATCTGCTTATCTACGTCAAATCCATTGTGGCTCAGGCAAACGACCAGCTCGGCCCCTTTGGCGCGCACCTCGTCTACCATTTCCTGCATACGTTCGTCGCGGATACCAAAGGAGTATTCGGGGAACATCCAGCCGGGGTTGGCAATCGGCATATAAGGGAACGCCTGCCCGATCACCGCGACCTTGACACCACCGGTCTCGTAGAACTTGTAAGGGGGGAACAGCTCGGCTGGTTCGTCCCATTCGGCGTCAAAGATGTTTTGGCCAAGGGCGGCAAAAGGCAGCCCTTCCACGAGCTCGGCCACGCGGTCAGAGCCGAGCGTGAATTCCCAGTGAAAGGTCATTGCGTCGGGCTTGAGCGCGTTCATCACATTGACCATGTCCTGACCTTGGGTGTGATAACAGGTATAGCTGCCGTGCCACGTATCGCCGCCATCCAGCAGCAGCGCGTCAGGCCGGTCGGCGCGGATCTGGTTGACCACGGTCGCCACGCAGTCCAGCCCGCCCATCTTGCCGTAGCCCTGCGCCAAAGCTGTGAAATCGTTATAGGTCAGCGCATAAGCCGACGGGCTGCCATCAGCGATGCCATAAAGCTTGCGGAAATCCGCACCGGTCACATGCGGCACCTGCCCGCGGTTCTCGCCCACACCGATATTCACCGACGGTTCGCGGAAATAGATCGGTTTAAGCTGCGCGTGGATGTCGGTCACGTGGATCAGGCTGACGTTGCCAAACGTGTCGAATTCCAGCAGCTTGTCCTGCGTGAGCGCCTGTTGCGCGGCCAGCTTGCCCCAGTTGCCAAAAGAAGACGCACCATACAGAGCTGTTGCAGCCATACTAGCCTGAAGAAAATCACGACGAGAGATCATAGATTGGCCTTTTCGACGCGCAATTCATATGCGCATGTTTGAATAACATTGTGAGAAAAAAACCTGCCTCGCCTCAGCAAGACAGGTCTTTTCAGGTTAGTTGCGGACAGAGGGTCCTTCGACCGAAAGCCCGTTACCACGTGAGCCTACATAAAGCTCCAGAGCCACGAACTCGGGGCTGCCGGGGGCAAAGGTTTCGGCACGGGTGTCGCGCACGCAGCCTTTGAAGCGGGCCTGCACCGCGTTCAACTTGGTGTTTTTCAGACGGTAGGTTGGAAAGCCGTTGATCTGACCCTGGCTCAGGTGATCCGCGCGGATCATGTTGCCATAGTTGTCCTCGTGGCAATTCGCGCAGGACAGTTCAAGCTGGCCAAAACGGGTATAATAGATGTCCTTGCCCTGCTCCCATGTGGACTGGGCCGGACCGTCGATGGCGACATTCACCGGCATCCCGCGCGACACAGAGGAAATTAGCGCGGTCATGTTCACCATGTCCCCGCCCGTGTATTTCCACTTTTCCGCACCCATGCGGTTCTCGCGGCAGTCGTTGATCTGCATTTCAAGCGTACGCACTTCGCCTGCAGATTCCACATACTTTGGATAGACCGGACGCACACCGGCCATCTCGGACGACGCACCGTGACAATCAGCGCAAGATTTACCCTCTGCGCCGTCGGCGGTGTTCCAGACCTCCTCGGCCTGTTCCACAAAGATCATGCCGGGGTTGTCAAAGTCATCTGCTTCCATCGCGCGGGTTTCGGTGCCGCGAAACAGCCAGCCTGACATGACTTCGTCGACCGCATCCGACATATGCGCGGGTGCGGCAGTACGGGTCACGATGTCGATCTCTTCGTTGATCACCAGCGTATCATCCACGGGATCGGCAAAGGCCCCCGTCGACATCAGCACCGCAGCAAGGCACACGCCCAGACCTTTTGTGAAATTGCTCATTCCTGTTCCTCCCAAGGATGCGGACGCTTAGCTGATCGTGATGTCTTTGGTTTCCTCGTAGACATCGCCGTCATCGTCATACCACGTGAAAGTGAATGTCCCCGCTTCGGGCACTGTCGCGTCGAATTCGAAATACGGGTTGGTCGAGATCGCAGGTTCCATCGTCACGTCGACAACATTCTCACCGTTAAAATCGCAAGTAAAACGGTTGATGATCGACCGCGGGATCGTGTTGCCGTCGCCGTCCTTGCGTTGACCGGATTCCATCTTGTGGCTGATCAATGTCTTGATCGTGATGGTTTCGCCAGCCGCTGCTGACTTGGGGACTTTGACGCGGGGTTTTACACCAGATGCCATAATATTCTTCCTCTAAGCCTTAGCCGCCGCAGCCGCCGATTGTTACTTTAATGGTACTGGTTGCCTTGGCAAAAGAGCCGTCCGCCAGCTTGGCAATGGCGATCACATCTTGTGTGCCGGCCAGACGAATGCGTGTGGATGCGTGCTGTGTCGCGGCAAGCGGACCGAACTTGAAAGTCGCCACGGGCGGCGTGGGATTGCCAAGCGCCAGCACCAGGATTTCGGTCGCGCCGGGGGCGTCCACCTCGATCGGGACGGTATTGCCGTTTTCCGCAATCTCGGGGGCGGTCAGGGTCACACCTGTGTCCGCCATCTCAGCGCCACCGGTAAAGGCAGCAATCGCGTCGTCACCGGCAGCAGCCACCGCCAGCTTGGGCAGGAACAGCGCGGCAAAGGCACCTGCCCCCATCACAATCGCACTACGTCGTGTAAATTCCATTATCATCACTCCTGATCAGATCCCGCGCGGGGGCTCTTACTCTTTCAATGTGGCAAGATAAGCCACGACATCCTCGATCTGCTGGGCGGCCAGAATAGGCCCCAGCGTGTCGTCGGCTGCCTTGCCGGTATAGGCTTTGCCCGGACGGATATAGCCGCTGTCCTTGTAAAAGGCGGGCATCATTGTCCCTTCGAACATCATCTTGGCGTTGGCAACAATGCCGCGCAGTTCGGCTTCGGTCCAGCGGTCACCTGCACCATCCAGCATCGGGCCGATTTCACCCTGCCACGGCACGTCAGGCAAAGCGCTGATCTGGTGGCAGGCAATGCAGTTGCCAAGCTTTTTGCTGCCCACGATCTTGGCCCCCTCTTCGGGGTTGCCGGGCGTGCCGGTCAGCGATTGCTCGACCGCGCCATAGTCGTCATAGGCCACGTCACCGGGGATCACGTCGGCCGCATGGGCAGCCGCCGCAAAGCCAACAGAGGCCACCAAGGCAAATACGGAAACTTTCATGCGTCCTCCCACAGACATTACTTTTGAAAACACTACTGCCCGCGCCAAAGTGACGCAACTATAAATTCAACTTTTTGAATTTCTAAGCACAGCTAAGCATTTAACCATTCCTACCGCCGCTATTCCTGTTCTTCAATCAGCATACGGGCATGATATTTCTGAAATGTCTCATCGCCGTCATAGCCCTTGTCCACGACCCAGTTCATCATGTGAAACGTCGTCGCCGGACCAAAGGCCCCTGGCACCGTCGCAACCGCGGCTTCGACCGCTGTTTGCCCTTCGGCCACGGTTTGCGGAAAATACATCAGCGTCGGCGTGAACATCTGCCGCCATTTGCGCACCATATCCTTTTCGGGCAGCGTTTCTCCGTCAAAGTCGGTGACATCGACGTCGCCGAACATATTGATCTGCACGACATAGAAGTTGTCCTTGAGGTAGGCGTCAATCTTGGGCAGCGGAAAGACCTCTTCGTGCATCTTGTTGCAGTAGATGCAGCCACGCTGTTCGATGATGACCATCAGCCGCTTGCCCTCGTCCGTGGCTTCGGCCAGATCGTCGCGCAGGTCCTTGAAGGTGTCGCGCATCCATGCGGCCTTATGCAGACCATCATCACCCAAAGTTGCAGCCCCGACCGCCGTCGCCAGACATGCCGCAGCCACAAGCACGGCCAAACTGTTTCGGATCATCTTCATCACAAGGTCCCTCCGGTTGTTAGCCAATGACGCTGAAAACGGGGAAGGTTTCAAGCATCCACTGCGCAATATAGTTGATCGAATTCGTAGCGATCAGCAGACCAAACACGATCAGCAGCACCCCCATCGCTTTCTCTACCGTCCCCAAATGCTGCCGGAAACGCGCCATCCAGCGCATGAACGGGCCGACGAACAATGCCGCCAGCACGAAGGGCGCGGTCATCCCGATGCCATAGGCCAGCAAAAGCAACCCGCCCGTCACTGCCGTTTCTGCGCCGGCGGCGGTGAACAGGATCGCCGCCAGGACCGGGCCGACGCACGGCGTCCAGCCAAAGGCAAAGGCCAGCCCGATGACATAAGCCCCCCAAAAGCTGGTCGCGGTGGTGCTGCCCGCATCCGCGCGAAACTGGCGGTACAGAAATCCGATGCGGATCACCCCCAGAAAATGCAGCCCCATTGCAATAATAACCGCCGCCGCAACCCATCGCAGAACGTCAAAGTAATCACGCACGATTTGGCCAAAGGTGGTCGCTGCCGCGCCGAGTCCCACAAAGATCGTGATCACCCCAGCCGCAAAAAACAGCGCCGCGATCACCGCGCGACGCCGTACGCCCGCGTCAATCGGCCCGTCTGCGGTGATCTGGTTCATGCCAACCCCCGCCAGATAGCTCAGGTAGAATGGGACAATCGGCAGAATGCAGGGCGATAAAAAGGACAATAGCCCAGCCAGCGTCGCGCCTACAAAGGTGATTTCTAGCATGCAACTTGCCTTTATCTTGTACCATTCACATATTCACATTATGTATTTTGAAATCAACAGGTGAATTCCCTATGCGGCTGCGCACTGCTTTCTTATCCCTATCGGTGGCCGCGGGTCTGGCGTTTACCCCGATGATCGCGGCGGCTCAGACCACGCTGGTCATGGTCGAAGAGCAGGGCTGCGTGTGGTGTGCCCGCTGGAACGAACAGATCGCGCCGATCTACCCCAAGACCCAAGCCGGCCAAGCCGCCCCGCTGCGCCGCGTCGATATTAACGATGAAAAACCGGCGGATCTGCACTTTGCCCGCAGCCTGCATTATACGCCGACCTTTGTGCTGATGGTCGACGGCAAGGAAATCTCTCGGATCGAAGGCTATCCGGGTGAAGATTTCTTTTGGGGCGTGCTGGAAAAGATGCTATCCGACGCCGATCTGATGCCAGACCCCGCCAAAAGCTAGCGCATCCCTTATGCGCACGCCAATCCCTTCTCACTACGCTAAGGATTTTAATCAGTGGGTATCCCCGGTTCCGATACAGAAATGAGCCAAGCCGATCTGGACCGTATGTCCGAGAACGCGATACGGGCCTCGAACTTCCTCAAGGCGATCAGCCATGAGGGTCGTTTGATGATCTTGTGCCATCTGTCTGCCGGCGAGAAATCAGTCACTGAGCTGGAGGCGCTGCTGTCGGCGCGTCAGGCTGCCGTATCGCAGCAGTTGTCACGCTTGCGGCTTGAAGGGTTGGTGACCCCGCGCCGCGACGGCAAGACGATCTATTACCGGCTAGCGGATGACCGGCCCCAAAAGATCATGGAAGTGGTCTACGAAATGTTCTGCAAGCCAGACGCTCAGGACTAGCCCGCGTTCAGCACTGCTCCAGATAGGCCAATAGCCGCGCTTCGGATGCGAAAAGGCCCGTTTTGCGGCCCACGTCGATCGCCGGCGCGTCTGCGCCCGCCAAATCAATCACCGCCGGATGAATATAGCTGTTGCGTGCCACCGTGGGCGTATTGCTGAGCTGTGCGGCAGCGGCCTCGGCCAGTTGCTTGATCGTCGCGTGCCCTTGTTCAGCGGCCTCAAAGGCGGCGACGGTGCCTGCCCAGGTGCGAAAGGTCTTGGCGGTAAAATCATCGCATCCCGCCGCTTCGGCGATATAGGAGTTCAATCCCGCAGAGTTGAGCTGTTGAACCGTGCCCTGCGCGTCCGCCCATGTCAGCAGCTCGGCCCCCGGCAGGTCACTGACTTTGTCGAGCGTCTTGGCAAGCGTCCGGTCATTGATCTGACGCCGCACCTTCTTGCCCCCTTTTGCGGTGTACCGCAGACGGATCACATTTCCGTCGAGCTTGACGTGTTTCGCCCGCAACGTCAGCGTGCCATAGCTGCCATTCTCGCGGGTGTAGTCAGCGTTTCCCACCCGCAAGGACGCGCGATCGATCAACGTCACAGCGCTCGCCAGTGCAAAGCTTCGCTCACCTGCCTCTTGATCCAGATCTCGGGCCACAAAGCGCCGCAATCGGGGCAACGCATGGGCGAAATCTATCAGACTGGCGAACTTCGTCTCGGACTGTGCCTCGGACCATTTCTCGTGATAGCGGTACTGCTTGCGGTCACGTGCATCACGCCCAGTGGCCAGCAAATGCCCGTTCGCGAGCGGCGTCATCCACACGTCTTCATAAGCAGGCGGGACCGCCATCGCCTCGAGCCGCGCGCGTTCCGCGCCGCGGGCAATCGTTGCCCCGTCTGGCGCTTTATAGGTGAACCCGCGCCCGTGGCGCTGGCGGGCAATGCCGGGGCGGTCATCCCCGTAATAGGTCAGCCCCGCGCCGCCCATCCGGTCAGGTCGCCTCGACTTCGGAGGAAAGCTTGAGCACCTCATCCCCGTCGTCCTGTTCGATTAACAATGCGGGATCATCGTCGGACCCGTTGCGCGTCACCTCTGACCCTTTCAGGGTGCGTGTTACGCTTTTGGTAAACCGTTCCGTCACTTCGCCGGTGGCAGTCCCCTGCCCCCAGTCCCATTTCACTTTTGTGCCTTTGGATATACCAGACATCGTCGTCCCCCCCCCAACTGCTGTGTATGGAGGGATAACCACGGATGCGAGAAACGGTTCCCGCGGCTCAGACCCGCCAGCGCAACACGCGCGTCTCGATCGCCGCGATCACGGCACTGACGCAAACCCCCAATACCGACAAGATCACCACGCCCGCGAACAGACGTTCAAGATCGTAAAGGCTGCCAGCTTCAAGGATATATGCCCCGATGCCATATTCCGCGCCCAGCATTTCAGCGGCCACAAGCAGGATAATCGCAATCGCCAAGGAAATGCGCAGCCCCGACAGGATGCCCGGCATCGCCCCTGGCAGAACGATTTTTCGCACGATCGACCACCATGACAGGCCAAAACTTTGCCCCATCCGGATCAGCCCGCGGTCCACGTTGTCCACCGCCGCATAGGTCGCCACGACCGTGGGCGTGAACGTCCCAAAGGCGATCAGTGCATATTTACTGCCCTCGTCAATGCCGAACCAGATCACAAACAGCGGCAGCAGCGCGATCTTGGGGATAGGGAACAGCGCCGCAACGAGGGGCACCAGTCCTGCACGCACATAGCTGAACAACCCGATCATAACGCCCACGCCCACGCCAACCAAAGCGCCAAGGGTCGCCCCCACGGCCAGCCGGCTCAGCGACGGGGCAAGATGTTTATACAGCATTCCCGATTGCCATAGCTCGACAAAGGTCATCGCCACATCCGACGGGCGCGGCAAGGTAAGGTTCGTGATAAACCCACTGCGCGTTCCCCATTCCGCAAAGAGGATCAGCAGAACAAAAACCAGAATACCCATGCCCCGCCGCTGTTTCGGAGCGAACCCGCCCCCGCGAAAATCGACGCGGCGGCTGGTTGTGTGTGCTGTGTCAGACATGAATGAGCTCCGCATCGGCGGCAGCGGCTTCTTCGCGCATCAGCCCCCACAAATGTTGTTGTTGTGCCTCAAGGGCGGCGTCGCCATAGGCGCGCTCTGCCAACGGGGTGGTCAGATCAACCACCTCGCGGATCTGTCCGGGACGGCGCGACAGAACCACGATCTTATGTCCCAGACGCACGGCCTCTGCCAGATTGTGCGTGACATAGACGGCGGTGAAAGGCTGGCGTGTCCACAGGCTGATCAGATCGTCCATCAGCAGCTCGCGCGTCTGGCTGTCCAGCGCGCTGAGCGGTTCGTCCATCAACATCACCGCAGGGTTCACTGCCAAGGCGCGTGCAATGGCCACGCGCTGCTTCATCCCGCCAGAAAGCTGTTTGGGCAGGGCATCGGCAAATTCGGTCAGCTTGGTGCGCGTCAGCACATCATCGATGATCCGCGCCCGCGCAGCGGCGTCCAGCCCGTGATCCTCAAGCACCAGCGCCACATTGCCGCGCACGCTGCGCCATGGCAGCAACGCGAAATCCTGAAATACATAGGTCAGCGGGTTCAGACAGCCAGCAAGCGGTGTGCCCAGTTGCAGTACCTCGCCCGACGTCGGCTGCTCCAGCCCGCCAAGCATCCGCAACAGGGTCGACTTGCCACAGCCCGAAGGCCCGACGATGCAGACAATCTGCCCCGACGGTATATCAAGGTTGATGTCGCGCAGCACTTCGGTCTCGCCATAGGTATGGCTGACGTTCGCTAACCTAAGATCCATGAGAAACGTCCTGAAATATAAAAGGCCGGGCAAAGGCTGCCCGACCTTACGTTGGTGAAGGCGACGCGATCAGGCGCCGATGGTGTCAACGAACGACGTGTCGATCAGTGTCTCAAGCGTGATATCCGCATCCACCAGACCTTCGGACTGGAACCAATTCAGCTGGTCGCGCACCGATGCTACGTTCAACGCGGCACCTTCGTTCAGACGCATGGTGCCGTTGACGATGCCCGGTGTCGCGGCCTCTAGCGTCTTGTCGGTATAGACATAGTTGTGGATCAGCTTGACCATCTCGGCCACACCTTCAGCGCCGGCGGTCTGTTCGATCATCGCCGCGTTGTAGTCGGCAGCCCCCTTGGCATAGGCCGCAAGGTAATCCTGCGTTTGCTGCTTTTCGTCGGTCGCATTCTTGGTCGAGGTAAAGACCGTGGTGACCTGATAGTCGGGCAGATAATCGGACACGTTCCCGATGATATGCACCGCGCCCGACCCCGCCAGAGGCTTGGCGATATGCGGCACGATCGACCAGGCATCAATTTGGCCGGTTTTCAGCGCGCCGATGATGGCTCCCACCTTCTGCAACGGCTTGAACGACAGGTCGATCCCCTCGGCCTGCGCCATCTTCGAGCCCATATAATGGAACGACGATCCTGCCGTGGTCATGCCAAAGCTCTTCCCGTCCAGCATCGCCGGCGCCGTCACACCCGCCTGATAGGCCGCGTCCGAGGCTAGAAACTTCTGCCCATCGATGCCCTTTTCCTCGGACAGCGCACCGCCGATCACCTTGATCGCGCCCTTGTCCGCGAGGGACACCAACCCGCCCGAGATCGCGGTCACGGCATAATCGACATCCCCGCTGGCGATCGCCACGGCCATCGGCTGCGCCGCCTGAAAGAACTTGATCTCTACGTCCAGACCCGCCTGCTTGAAATACTCGCGCTGATACGCCACGAATGTGCCTGAATGGCTGGTAAAGCGCAGCGCACCCAACGTGATCTTTTTACCTTGCGCAATGGCCGGCGCGGCCAGCCCGACGGCAGCGGCAGCACCCATGGTGGCCAGTGTCTGGCGGCGGTTGAATGTGGTCATGCTATCCTCCCCTTGGATTTGCGCGCACAATGGGTCGTGGCAAGACGGTGTGTCAAGCACCCGTCCCCCGAAAACTATCCTCAAGAACGAACCGTCACCACACGCGGCACCCAGCCTCGCCAGCTTCCAAATGGTCTTAAATCCTCGCCGAAGGCTCCCCAGATTGCCTCCGACAGCGACAGTGCCTATATGGGCGCAAAGGGTGCTCCTGCCCGTCCTCTCTACAAAAGGCCCGATCCCATGACCTTCGACCGTTCGATCAAAATCGCCCCGTCTATCCTTGCCGCCGACTTTGCCAATTTCGGAGCCGAGTGCGAAGCCATCGAGGCGCAGGGCGCTGACTGGGTACATGTCGATGTGATGGACGGGCATTTCGTCCCGAACATCAGCTTTGGCCCGACCACCTGCGCCGCGATCCGGCCCCATATCAAGGGCGTAATGGACGTACACCTGATGATCGAACCCGTTGATCCCTATATCGATGCGTTTGCCAAGGCCGGTGCCGATGTGATCACCGCCCACGTAGAGGCCGGCCCCCACATCCACCGCACGCTGCAAGCGATCCGGGGCGCGGGTGCCAAGGCCGGTGTCGCGCTGAACCCCGGCACGCCTGCCTCTGCAGTAGAGCACCTGTTGGACGTCGCCGATCTGGTCTGTGTGATGACAGTGAACCCGGGTTTTGGCGGACAAAAATTCATCGACATGAGCGACAAGATCCGCACCCTGCGCGCGATGATCGGCGACCGTCCGGTGCATATCGAAATCGACGGCGGCGTTGATGTGAACACTGCGTCCAGCGTGGCGCAAGCAGGGGCCGATGTGCTGGTCGCAGGCTCCGCCGTGTTCCGTGGCGGGTCTGTCAGCAACCCCGCCCCCTACGGCGAAAACATCCGCGCCATCCGCGCCGCGGCCGAGGGCGTTTACGTCTAAGCATCAGCGCAGACCAGCCATGACCGAGAAAGGCCGGCCCCCGCACGGGGACCGGCCTTTCTCTATTGGGTATCACAAAGGTACTTAGGCAAGCTGGTCCTTGAACGTCTCGATCAGCTTGTGCTTGAGAATCTTGCCCGTAGGTGCTGCGGGCAGTGACGTCCCGATGATGAACTGGCTGGGGCGTTTATAACCGGTCAGCCGCTCTTTGACGAAGGCCTTGAGGTCTTGCGGGTCCAGCGTGTCGCCCTCGGCAATCTGAACAAAAGCCAGGACCTCTTCGTCATTGCCGGTGGACCGGCCGACCACAGCGGCCTGAATAACCTGCGGATGATCGTTAATCGCGGCCTCGACTTCGGGCGGATAGACGTTGAACCCGCCGTGAATGATCAGCTCTTTCGAGCGCCCCAGAATATGCAGGTGGCCGTGTTCGTCAAAGGACCCCAGATCGCCAGTGCGGAGCCAGCCGTCAGCACTCAGGACTTTGGCCGTCTCTGTCGGGTTCTTGTAGTAGCCCTTCATCACATGGCCCCCGCGGGTCAGGACCTCGCCCTTGCCGTTGCTGCCGCCCTCGACTGTATCGTCGATCTTGGTCTCGACGCCGGGCAACGAAGGCCCGACCGAAATATCAGGCGATCCCAGCGGGTTGCTGGTGGCCGAGATACCAGCCGTGGATTCCGTCATGCCATAGCCATTCTGGATCGCGACGCCATAGAACCCTTCGGCCTTGCGCTTCCACGTGGGGTCAAGCGGTGCCGCCCCCGACGACACATAGCGCAGCGTTTCGGAGTTCAGCTGCGTCAGCCCTTGCTCCTTAGTGTATTGCATCAACAGCGCATGCATCTGTGGCACAGCGGATAGGAAATTCACCCCCGTTGTGAGGGCCGTGTAGAGTTTTCCGGCCGAGAAACGCGCCTCGAGCCGGATTTCGGCTCCGGCACAGCAAGATGCGGTCATGACCGAGCACAGGCCAAAGACGTGGGTCAGCGGCAGCACCCCATACACCACATCGCCCGGATTGATCCCGCGCAGTTTTGCCGACGCCTTGCCGCCAAAGCGCACGTTGTCATGGGTCAGCATCACACCTTTGGGATCGCCTGTGGTGCCGGTCGTATACAGCAGCACGGCCACATCGCTTAGTTCATCATCGGGGTTGCTTGCGATCGGCGTCGCCAGATGCATCGTGCCGAAGGCACCGGTGATTTCTGCGGCATTCAGGGTTTCGGCGTGGACGGTTGCATCGATTGAAGCATGGCAGGTCAGCACCACCGCAGCCGGTGCTGCATGGTCGATGATCCGCTGGATTTCGCCCGCACTTTGCCGTGCATTGACAGGGATAATGACGGCACCCGCTTTCCATGTGCCAAACACCGTCGCCACGGCGGCGGCACAGTTTTCCGACAGCATCAGGACGCGGTCATTGGGCTGCACACCGGCATCCTTGAGCGCCTGCGCGATGTCGTCGCTTGCCTTGTCGAAATTCTTGTACGTCCAGCGTACCCCTGTGCTGTCGCTCAGCGCGGGCGCGTCGCCGCGTGCGGCCACTTGATCCGCCAGAAATTGCTCTACACGTACCATAATATTCTCTGCCTCCCCGCAGTCAGTCAGAACCCGGTCAGCGCGTCTGGCTGCGGGTTGGGTCAATAGATCGGTGGCTGAGGCTCAGCCGCCGTAATTCGGTGTGCGCTTTTCCAAGAAAGCGGCGATGCCTTCGGCGGCCTCATCAGCGCCGGTGGCGTGAGCCATCGCATCACATTCTGCGTCAAGCTGGTCAGCCTCGGACACGTCATAGGCCTGCGCGACCAAGCCGCGGATCACCCGTTGGGCATCGCGGGGTCCTGCGGCCAAACGATCGGCCAACGCCATAGCAGCATCAAACGCGCCGCCTTTTTCGGTAACGACATTCACCACGCCCAGATCATGCATCCGCTCTACCGTCACGGGCTGCGCCAGCAGACACATCTCCATGGCGAGCTGCCGTGGCAAGGCACGGGCAAGCGAGGCGGTCAGCCCCCCGTCAGGCACCAGACCCGCCTTGACGTAGGCGGCGGTGAACTTGGCACCGGCAGCGGCAACGATCAAATCGCAGGCCAGCGCGAAAGACAGCCCCGCGCCCGCGGCACCACCTTCGACGGCGGCGATGACAGGCACCGGACAGGACCGGATCGCGCGGATCAAGCTGTGCAATTCGTTGATCTTGCCGCGGCGTTCATCTTTGGGCATGTCGCGGCGCGCGATCAGAACGTTCAGATCGCCCCCTGCGCAAAAGAAATCCCCTTCGGAGGTCAGGATCACGGCACGGATACGCGGCTCGGCGGCCATTTCAATCGCTTGGCCGATGCAAGCGTAAAGCTCGGGCGACAGGGCACCCCGCTTATGCGCGTTTCCGTTCCAGATGACGATCCGGTCACCCTTGTCTTCGATCCGAGCGCTCATTTCAGTTTCTCCTGTGGGACGCGCTTGAACACGCCTGTGGATGTCGCAATGACCGTGCCGTCTTCGTGGACGAGTTCAGCGTCGATATACAGCAGGCTGCGGCCACCGCCCTTGATCGTTCCGGTCGCGGTCACGCGACCCGGCATACCAGCGGCCAGAAACTGCGTCGTCAGCGAAATCGTGAGGAACGGGTGCTGGCCCGTGGGGTCCACGCTGAGCGATCCGGTCATACCACAGGCGTTATCCAGCAATGTGGCGGCAATACCGCCATGAAGAACCCCATGGCGGTTAAAGTGCTGCGGACCCAGATCAAGAAAGCAGCGCCCGTGGGCCTTGTCGGATATATCCACGACATATCCGACAAGGGTTTGGGTGCCGGTCTCGTTCCGGATCAGCTGGCTTTCATCAAGCTGCTGCAAGGGCAATGAAACGCTCCAGATGGTGGTCTGTGTCCCCAAAGCGGTGATCGGCCATGATGATACGCTTGGCGATATGAGCCAGTTCGTATTCTTGGGTCATGGCGATACCACCGTGCATCTGGATACTGTCTTCGGCAACCAGACGGCCCGCGCGGCCCAGCAGGTTCTTGGCGGCAGAGATATGTGTCTCGCGCGCTTTGTAATCGGCGTCGAGGTGGCCAGCCGCAACGATCACGGCGGAACGCGCCTGTTCCATCTCGATCAGCAGATCGGACATCCGGTGCGCAAGCGCCTGGAACGTGCCGATGGGCTTGCCGAACTGTTTGCGGGTCATCAGGTATTCGCGGGTCAGGCGGGTTGCCGTTTCCATTGCGCCCAGTGTTTCCGCACAGATCGCGACATTGGCCGCTGCGACGCGGGCCTCAATGGCCTTGAACGCCTTACCGGCTTCACCCAGACGGGCAGAGGCAGGCACGGACACATCATCCAGCGTGACTTCGGCGGCACGGCCACCGGCCAGCAGCGCATAGCCTTGCAGCGTGATACCCTTGGCGTCCGCCGGAACGAGGAACAACGAAATACCGTCTTCGTCGCCCGCATCGCCGCTTTCGCGGGCAGAGACGATGAGCATGTCGGCGTTTTCTGCGTTGACCACAACAGCCTTGCGACCGTTCAGCACCACGTTGTCGCCATCGACCTTGGCCGTAGACGTGACCTGGTTCAGGTCATAGCGGCTGGTGGGTTCACCGTGGGCAAAGGCCACCTGCAGCGTGCCTCCGATCAGCTCTTCGATGTGGGCCTGCTGGTCGTCGTTGCCCAAATCGGCAATCAGACCGCCGCCCAGAATGGCGGTATCAAGGAAAGGTTCGACCACGCCTGCGCGGCCCAGTTCCTCGAACACAACTGCGATGTCGAAACCAGCGCCGCCAAAGCCGCCCTGATCTTCGGTGAACAGTGCGCCAATGACACCCAGCTCGGCCAGACCGTTCCAGATATCCGCGGAAAAACCGGAGTCGCTCTCGAGGATTTTGTTACGCGTTGCCGTGTCGTATTTGTCGCGCAGGAAACGGCGCAGGCTGTCTTGCAGCATTTGGCGTTCTTCTGTCAGGTCGAAGTTCATGCTCCACCTCCCATCGTTGTTTTGGCAATGATCTGGCGCTGGATTTCGTTCGAGCCGCCAAAGATCGACAGTTTACGGTTGTTGAAATATTGCGCGGCGACGGGGCCGGCATTCAACGGATCAGGCAGGGCCAGGTTTGACCCTTCGATCGCTTCGGATGCGAATGGCATCGCATAGGCACCAGCGGCACGACGCGCGAGATCGTTGATCTCTTGACGGATGATCGTACCTTTGACTTTCAGCATGGACGATTCAACACCCGGTGCCGCACCCGCTGCCGCCTTGGAGACGATGCGCAGGTTTGTGGTGCTCATCGCCATCAGGTCGATCTCGACCTGCGCCACACGTGCCGCGAAATGCGGGTTCTGCATCAACGGCTTGCCGCCGGACATCTCTGCCTTTGCGATACGTTTTACCGCGGTCAGACCCGCCTGCGAGAAACCGACGCCCGCAATGTTGGTGCGTTCGTGGGTCAGCAGGTACTTGGCATAGGTCCAGCCTTCGTTCTCTTTGCCAACAAGGTTTTCAACCGGTACTTTCACGTCCGAGAACCAGACTTCGTTCACCTCGTGGGTGCCATCGAGCAGGATGATCGGGCGCACTTCGACACCGGGGGTGTCCATGTCGATCAGCAGGAAGGAGATACCCTCTTGCTGCTTCACCGTCTTGTCGGTGCGCACGAGGCAGAAGATCATATTCGCGTGCTGACCCAGCGTGGTCCAGGTCTTCTGGCCATTGACGATGTAGTGCGTGCCTTCGTCGTTCAGAACCGCTTCGGTCTTGAGCGAGGCAAGGTCGGAACCGGCACCCGGCTCGGAATAGCCCTGACACCACCAGTCTTCACCCGCCAAGAGGCGCGGCAGCCAGTAATCGTTCTGCTCTTGCGAGCCGAATTTCTGCAGCACGGGTGCCAGCATCGACAGGCCAAAGGGTACAATGCGCGGCGCATAGGCGGCGGCGGCTTCTTCTTCGAAGATGTGACGCTGAACCGCGTTCCATTCCGCACCACCAAATTTCTTGGGCCAGTTCGGGGCCAGCCAGCCTTGGGCGTTCAGGATCGCATGCCACTGTTCCTGACCGTCCTTACCAAGCTCTTCACCCTTGCGGATTTTGTCGCTCATTTCCTTGGGGAGCTTTTCCTCTAGAAAGGCCCGCACTTCGGCGCGGAAAGCCTTTTCTTCGTCGCTATAGCTCAGATCCATTTGTCTTCCTCCGGTTTATATTGTCGGGCATTGCGCCCTTGTCATTTACTTTGCGGCTTGTTTGTTCAGGTCATCAAAAGTGCGACCCTCTGCGACCAGCTGTTTCAGCAGCGGCGCGGGTTCCCAGAACCAAGCGTCTTCCTTGGCGTAGCCTTCGATATCGGCCAGCAGCGCGGGCAGGCCTTGCAGGTCGGCCCATTTCATCGGCCCGCCCCAATAGCGCGGGAAGCCGTAGCCAAAGAGCAGGACCATATCCACGTCCAAGGGCCGCTTTGCGATGCCCTCGCCCACGACCTTTGCCGCCTCGTTGACCATCGCGGCCATATAGCGGCGTACGATTTCTGCGTCGGTAAAGTCACGCGGGGTGATGCCGCGTTCGGCGCGTTCGGCGGCGATCAGTTCGGACACCTCGGGGTTCGGCACCCCGCCGCGCGATCCGGCCTCATAGATGTAGAAACCTTTGCCGGTCTTCTGGCCAAAGTTGCCGGCTTCGCAGATCTTGTCGGGGTATGTCGGTACGCGTTCGGCAGGGTGGCGCGTCGCCGCCTTGCGCTTTCGTGTGGCCCAGCCGATGTCGAGACCGGCCAGATCGCCCACGGCAAACGGGCCCATGGCAAAGCCGAAGTCGACCAGCGCCTTGTCGATCTGGTATGGCGACGCGCCATCCAACACCATATGATCGGCCGCAGTGCGGTAAGTGGCCAGAATACGGTTGCCGATAAAGCCGTCGCAAACACCAGCGCGTACTGAAATCTTGTTCAGCGCCTTACCAAGAGCAAAGCCCGTGGCGACCACATCGGGGGCGGTCTTTTCGGCGACCACCACTTCGAGCAGCTTCATGATATGCGCGGGCGAAAAGAAGTGCAGCCCGATCACATCCGCAGGGCGCGAGGTGCTGGCCGCGATCTCGTCCACATCCAGATAGGACGTGTTGGACGCCAGAATTGCACCCGGTTTGCACACGGCGTCGAGCTTGCCGAACACGTCTTTCTTGACGCCCATGTCCTCGAACACCGCTTCGATCACCAGATCGACCGAGGCGAGGCTGTCATAGTTGATCGACACCTCAAGCGCGGTGTTGGTCATCGCATCGTATTTCATTTGGGTGATCTTGCCGCGCTTCAGCGCGCCGGAAAGATTGCCCGCGATGCGACCGCGTGCGGCCTCTGCGGCATCTTCCTTCATCTCGATCAGCACGACGTTGAAGCCTGCCAACAGCGCCGCCGTGGCGATGCCTGCGCCCATGGTGCCACCGCCGATGATGCCGATGGATTGCAACGCCCGTGGCTCGACGCCTTTCAGTTCCGGCAGGTTGCCTACCGCACGCTCAGAGAAGAACGCGTGGATCATGCCCTGACGCTGGTCTGTCTCCATCAGCCCCATGAAAATCTTGCGCTCGGCCAGCATGCCTTCGTCAAAGGGCAGCTCTGCCGCGGCTTGAACCGCACGAACCGCTTGCGCCGGAGAGATTTGCCCGCGACCTTTTTTCAGCGTCCCGCCATAGGCCGCATCCCAGTCGATCGGCGCGGGTGCGGCCATCTCGCTGACGGGGCGGCGCGGTGCGTTGGTGGCGATCAGGTTATCGGCGTAGGCGACGCCCACATCCTCGGGGTCGCCCTCGGTGACCTGATCGATGATGCCAAGGCTTTCGGCTTCGGCCGCTTTGACCTGACGGCCCGAGGTGATCAGATCAAGCGACGGATCCACCCCGATCAGGCGGGGTAAACGCTGGGTCGCACCGGCACCGGGGATCAGGCCCAGATGTACCTCGGGCAGACCCACTTTGGCCGACGGCTGCGCCACACGGTAATGCGCCGATAACGCGATCTCGAGCCCACCGCCCAACGACACACCATGCATGGAGGCGACAACGATCAACGGAGAATCCTCGATCCGTTTGCACACATCCGGCAGGAAAGGTTCAAGCGGCGTTTTACCGAATTCGGTGATATCCGCACCGGCGATAAAGGCACGGCCCTCCCCGACGATAACCACGGCTTTAACGCCTTCGTCCGCTTCAGCCTGTGCCATGCCGGCAACCAGACCTTCACGAACAGCATGGGACAACGCGTTGACCGGGGGGTTCTTGATCCGCAGTACGGCCACGTCGCCTTTGCGGGTATATCCAATCTTGTCAGTCATTTAGCATATTCCTTGGTCTAGTCTTGTTTCAGTCGCGGCGGCTCAGCGCAGGCGTGCGCCCGGTGCGCTGTTCAAGCGCGCGCACCAGTTCACGTAAGGCGGGGCCCACCTCTTGCACGATACGGGAATCGGGCAAATCATGAGGCATGGCTCCGGCGGTGAACGATACCGGCTCGCCGAACTCTTCGGCAAAATAGGGGACACTTACGGCGTTGATTGTTCTGGCATATCGCGTGCCTTCCATCGCGTAAACGAACCCTTGTTCTATCAATTGCGAATATCCCTCCGCCCGGAACCTTCGCATATCCGCTTCGGGCGTCAACTGCTCAAAGCGCTCTTCACTAAGTGACGCCACGACGGCCATGCCCGAAGACGATCCGAACACGGGAATCCTGTGCCCCGGCTCCAGCCAGATGGTCGACCCATTCTGCGGGCGCCAAGTGCGCACCAGCATCATCTTTTCGTCGTCGCGTACGGCCACCAGCAACAATGTGCCCGTCTCATCGGCAAGCTGCTGCATCGCATCAGACACCAGATCCAGAAAGTTGACCGCCACCGACGCGACAGAACCAAGGGCGATGGCCGACGGCCCCAGACGAAAGCGGTCATTGCGCCCGCCGTGGCTAAGATAGCCCAGTTCGCACAGGGTATAGGTCAACCGCGATACGGTGGGTTTCGGCAGCCCAGTGCGATCTGCAATCTGTGCGTGGGTCAGCCCGCTGTCACTGGCGCGAAAGGCCCGCAATATAGCAAGCCCCCGCGCCAGAGTGTTGGCAAATTTCCGATCTGTGGTATCGCCACTCATCGCGCCGCCATAGGAATAAGCAACGAGATCATCGGGAAGGACATGATCAGCACCAGCACGATCACATCAACGCTCAGGAAGCGCGTGATACCAGCAAAGATCTTGTCGATCGGAGCCTCCTTGCCCACCACATTAGCGATGACAAAGACGTTCAGGCCGACAGGCGGCGTGATCAGCCCGATTTCCAGCAGCTTGATCACCACAACACCGAACCAGATCAGGTTCATGTCATAGCTTTCTACCAGCGGAATCATCAGTGGCAGGGTCAGAACCATGATGCCAATCGGATCAAGGAACATGCCAAGCAGCAGATAAATCGCCGCAATCGCCAGCAGCAGGACCACAACGGACAGCTCGGCCTCGGCCACGACATTCACGATCATCGGGGCGACGTTGGTCAGGGCGATAAAGGCCACAAAAATCTTGGCCCCCGCCGCGATAAAGAAGATCGCCGCGGTCTGTATGCAGGTTTCTTTCACCGCGTCCCAGAGGCCCTGCAAGGTCAGCTTGCGCTGCGCAAAACCGATCAGCGTCGCCGCGACCACACATACAGCCGCCGCTTCGGTTGCGGTAAAGATGCCGCCGTAGATGCCGCCGATGATCAGCACGAACAGCATCACCGCAGGCCAGCTTTCCGCAGCTGCAGCGAACCGTTCCTTGGTGGAATAGCGCGTCGCTGTGGACGGAGCGATTTCAGGCGAGCGCCAGACCCAGACGGCAATCACAAGGATAAAGCCTGCCAGCGTCAGCAAGCCCGGCAGAACACCCGCGAGGAACAGCGACGAGATAGAGGTCTCGGTAAAGATACCGTAGATGATGAACAGAACAGACGGCGGGATCAGCGACCCCAGCGTGCCCCCTGCGGCGACCGACGCGGTGGCAAGCCGGGGGTCATAGCCCATGCGCAACATCTCGGGCGTGCAGATTTTCCCCATGGTCGAGGCGCAGGCAATAGAGCTGCCGGTAATCGCCGAGAATCCGCCACACCCCATGACGCTTGCCATCGCAACACCGCCGGGCAGGCGCGTCAGCCAAACCTTGGCCGCGTGGTAGATCTTGGTCGTGATGTCGGCGCGATAGGCGATGTGCCCAAGGGCAACAAATAGCGGGATCATCGATAGATCATAGGAGTGTATCAGGTCAAAGGAGTTCGAGAACACCATCGACGTTGTCGCGCGGATGGCACGTTCTGGCATAAATGTGCCGGTGCGGAACGCGAAGATAAAGAAGGTGGCGATGGTGGCCACACTGGCCAGAGCAAACGCAATCGGCACCCTAAGCGCCAGCAGGATTAACACTGCGGCAAAGGCGATCAGGCCAATGGTTGACGCGTCCATTACAGCACCTCTTTTTCAGCAACGAGCTCGATTGTGTGATTTTCTTCGTCCGAGACAGTACCGCCGGACAGGATCGTGCGAACATCGCGGATCGCCAGTTCGGCCAGACGCAGCCAGCAGGCCGCGATACCGACCACAAACAATAAACGCCCGGGCCATTTGGGCAGGTTCAGGTCGCCGTAGAAAAAGCTGCCCTTTTCCCAAACGCTCAGGAATTCGCGGCCACCGGCATAGATCAGACCGCCCAAGGCGATCATCCCCATCACCGATCCCAGCACGATAAGCCAGGACCGCAGCTTGGGCCCGAACCGGTCGGACACAAAAGCCACGCTAACGTGCGCGCGGTTGGCAGTTGCTGCCGCAAGGGGCAGGAGGATGGCCGCGACCATCAGCTCCCGCACCAAAGTGACGCTATCGGGTACGCTAGATGCGAAGACGGCGCGCGCGACCACGTTGGACGTGATCAAGATCCCCAGCAGGATGACCGCAGCCGCGCCCAACCCCAACAGGATTTTCTCAAGTGGTACCAACATGGTCCCTGCTCCTCCCAAAGCTAATGCTTAGTTGTTGTCAGCTGCCCAAGGGTAACCGTTCTCATCGCGCTCTTTCGTGTACTTCGCGATCAGCGCCTTGTAGTCTTCCAGAAGCTGTTCGCCGGGAAGGCCGGTGCTGTTGGCTGTCTCGACCCACTCGGCCAGATACTTTTCGCCGCCGGCGACCAGCTTGGCACGCTCTTCTTCGGGCAATTCCAGAACTTCGACACCTTGCTCTTTCATCGCTGCGATCGCTTTGTCGTTGGCGTCTGTGATCATGCGGCCGAATTCATCGGACAGATCAGCACCGGTTTCCAAAAGCACGCCTTGCTGATCTTCGGACAGCGCATCGAACATGTCTTTGTTCATGAAGATGCCGACGCCGCCAACCTGGCCCCAGTTCAGCAGGGTGTAGTTATCCATGACTTCGGCCTGCTTCAGCGCTGCAACGGCGTAGGAATACCCTTGGCTACAGTCGATCAGCCCAGTGTCGAGCCCTTGGTACGCGTCATAAATGGACATGTTGACCATGTTCGCGCCTTCGTCGCCAAAGACCTTACCGTAGGCCCCTGTACCACGTACTTTTTTGCCCGCGATATCAGCGACCGAACGGATCGCGTCGCCTTTACAACCGATGTTCACCTGGCTGGTGGTCCATGTCCCGATGTAGACAAGGTCCTTGTCTGCCAAGTTGTCCGCAATCGCTGGGTTCGAACGCATCAGCTCGTCCGTGGCGCGCATACCGACCCAGGCATCGGGGTTGTTTACGGGCAGATCAGCGATGCCATAGGCGGCCATTTCTTGCGGGTAATAGACAGCGATCACAGACCCCATGTCAGCCACACCGTCACCGATAGACTGTACGGCAGCGTTCGCTTTGAACAGCGCGCCGCCCCACTGGATGTCCAGACGCAGATCGTTTTCCGACCGCTCGGCCACTTGGTCCGCGAACCACTGCAGGGCGTCTGCGCGGGCACCGCGATTCGGGCCTGCTTCGCCGTGGATCAGGACGGTTTCGGCACCGGCAACGGAGGCTGCAATACTCATTGCGGCTGCGAAGGATAGGTTTTTCAAAAAGGACATGTAATTCCCTCCCAAGAATTGTTTCACCATGCGAAACATCGTTTCACTATGTCTCGGGCGCACACTAGGGAGGGGACTTGGAACACGCAAGAGAAACTTAAAACGGCACCGGAATACCGGTGCCGACGATAATTTGTATAAGACTTACATATACTTAAGTCACATCAAGACATTTCACGGCGGTACATAAAGCAGCGCCCGGCGACCGCTTCGGGCGGCAAAGCGATTTCGATCAAATTGTCGAAATACATCCTATCGCTCGACACCATCACGCCGCCTACGGCCAATAAAGGCTCGATCAGAGGCGAAAGAACACGCGCAAAAGCATCGTTTTTCGCGAGGTTATGACCGCCGAGGTCCGCGTGAATCAGTGCGGCATTTGGTCCGAACCGGTTTAACGCGGCCGGCAGGGTTTCATGCACATCGCCCAAAATCAGCTGATGATCTTCGGGGGTGCTATCAGGATTCGATGCAACCGCGCGTTCAAACACAAAGATATCGCGGTTGGGCATCGTTTCGCGGATATGATGAAACGTCCGTCCGTTGCCCAACCCCAGTTCGAACACCGGCCCTGTCAGTGTTTGCGTCAACGCGGCGGCATGATCGATACACGCACGCTGCGACACCATACGGTCGATAAAAATATCTAGGCGGCTCATCGCGGTTCTCCTTCGGGTTGGGTCGTACTGATGCAACATGGGGACGCAGCCCCCCTTTGTGTACCGATGACGCTTGGTTTTTACGCTGCCCCCTAGACGCCTAGGCGTTTATCGGCTTCACTCGGTTGGTAATTTTCGCTTTGATGCGCTTGGGATGACCATGGCCCCCCTTCTTGAAGTAAATGATCTGTCGATCGGTTTCGGTGCCGGCCCGCCCGTCGTTGATCGCGTCAGCTTTGCGCTGAACGCAGGCGAGACCCTTGCACTGGTGGGCGAAAGCGGGTCGGGCAAAACGTTGTCATGCCGGTCTGTACTACGTTTGCTGCCGGATGCAGCTCAGATGCGCGGCGGCTCGATCCGATTTAACGGAGCCGAAGGCCCCGTCGATCTTCTGGCGCTCCCCGAGAAACAGATGCGCGCCATTCGGGGCGACCGCATTTCAATGATCTTTCAGGAACCGATGCGGTCCTTGTCGCCCTTGCACCGTATTGGTGACCAAGTCGCCGAGGTGCTGCGTCTACATCGCGACATGGGGCGCGGTGCGGCCAAACGCGCGGTTTTGCAGCAGTTCGAAAAGGTCGGCTTTGCCGATCCAATGCGCGCCTGGAAAAGCTATCCGTTCGAGATGTCAGGCGGGATGCGCCAACGTGCGATGATCGCCATGGCCATGGTCGCCAAGCCCGAGCTGCTGATCGCGGATGAACCGACGACGGCGCTGGATGTGACGACGCAGGCGCAGGTGCTCGGGCTGATCCGGTCGCTACAGGCTGAAACCGGCATGGGCGTAATCCTTGTGACCCACGATCTGGGCGTCGTGGCAAATATGGCGCAAAAAGTCGTCGTGATGCACAAGGGGCGCGTGATGGAACGGGGCGATGCACAGGATGTGCTGGGCAGCCCTGCCCACCCCTACACCGCCAAGCTGTTCGCCGCCGCCCCGATGATCCCGGCCGTGGCCGCCCCTGCCCCTGCATCCACGACGCCCGCCGACGATATGATCCTTGATCTGCGCAATGTATCTAAGACCTATACCATGCGGGCGGGCGGCTGGCGCAAACCCGTAACCGTATCCGCCTGCCAGAACGTCGACCTGCAATTGCCGCGCGGCAAGACGCTGGCGATTGTCGGCGAAAGCGGATCGGGCAAGACCACCTGCGCCCGCATCGCGATGGGGGCCGAACGCCCCGATGCTGACGGCGAGGTGCTGTTTCGCCCCGCCCCCGCTGCCCCGCCGCTGGCCGTTCATGACCTGTCGCCCGCCGAGCGGAAAGCGTTTCAACGGCAGGCGCAGATGGTGTTCCAGGACCCGTATTCATCGCTCAGCCCGCGTATGCGCGTGCAGCAAGCCCTGACCGAACCGATGGAGGTGCACAACATCGGCACCGCCCGCGACCGCCGCGAAAAGGCGGCCGAAATGTTGCGGTGGGTCGGATTGAACCCTGATATGCTTGGCCGTTTCCCGCACGCGTTTTCAGGCGGCCAGCGCCAGCGGCTGTCCATTGCCCGCGCGCTGACGCTCGACCCGAAGCTGCTGATCTGCGACGAACCCACCTCGGCGCTGGATGTGTCGGTGCAAGAGCAGATCCTGACCCTGCTCGAAGACATCCGCGACCGTGCCAACCTAAGCTATCTATTCATCAGCCACGATCTGGCTGTCGTTGCCCGCATCGCGGACGAGGTTGCGGTCATGCGCGCTGGCGTTATCGTCGAACAGGCCCCGCCCGACACGTTGTTCTACAACCCGCAACACCCCTACACCCGCGCCCTGATCGCGGCACAGCCCGAACCCGACATCAGTCGCCCGATTGACCTTGATCTGGTCGCCAAGGGGGCGGGCTCTCCCACGCTCTGGCCCGAACAGTTCCGCTTTGAAGGCCATCACGCGCCCGCCCTGCGCGAGCTTGAGCCCGGCCATAAGGTACGTTGTCATGCGTAAGCTCTTCCTTGCCCTCGCCGCGACCCTCGCCTTTGCCCCCCTTGCCGCGTACAGCGATGGTCCCGTGCTCCGAGAAAGCAGCTTTTGGGCGCAAGAGGTCAATGCCGGCAGCCTGCCCCACGTGCAGGACCGCATCCCGTCAGAGCCGCTGGTCGTCGATCTCGAAGCCAAGGGCCGCAGCTTTGGGCGTCAGGGTGGTACGCTACGCACATTGATCTCGCGCACCAAGGACGTGCGGCAAATGGTCGTTTACGGCTATGCGCGGCTGGTGGGGTATCAGCCCGACTACACGCTTGCCCCCGATATTCTCGCCGCGGTGGACGTGGAAGAAGGGCGCAAATTCACGCTGCACCTGCGCCCCGGTCACCGCTGGTCGGACGGCATCCCCTTTACCTCGGATGATTTCCGTTACTGGTGGGAAAATGTCGCCAACGACCCCGACATCACCCCCAGCGGGCCGCCGGATTTCATGATTGTGGACAACCGCCTGGGAAAGGTCACCTTCCCCGATGAACATACGGTCGTGTTCGAATGGCAGATCCCCAATCCGAATTTCCTGCCGCTGTTGGCGCAAGCAAGCCCGCCGTTCATCTATCGCCCCGCCCATTACCTGAAGCAATTTCATCAGAAGTTCGCCGATCCCGATACGCTGGTCGAAAAGGTCAAAGCCGCGCGGGTCAAAAGCTGGGCCGCGCTGCACAACAAGCGCGATAATATGTACAAGTTCGACAACCCCGCGCTGCCGACCCTCCAGCCGTGGATCAACACCTCGGACAAGGACAGCTCGCGCAAGCTGTTTGTACGAAACCCCTATTTCCACCGTGTCGACAGCCGGGGCGTGCAATTGCCCTATATCGACGTGGTGCAGATGACCGTGGTCGGCGGTGGGCTGATCGCGGCCAAGGCCAACGCAGGCGAGGTCGACCTGCAGGCGCGCGGGCTCGATTTCCCCGATGTCGCGATCCTCAAGAAAGGCGAGGCGGACGGCGGCAAATACCGCACTCTGCTTTGGGCCAACGGCGTCGCCAGCCAGATCGCGATCTATCCCAACCTGAACTTCGCCGACCCTGTGTGGCGCGATGTCATGCGCGACGTGCGTTTTCGCCGTGCGCTGAGCCTCGGCATCGATCGACGCATGATCAACCGCGCGCTCTATTTTGGCCTTGCCAGCGAAGGCGACATGTCCGCCCTGTCGCAAAGCGCGCTTTACAACGACGATAATACGCATTCGTGGTCAGCGATGAACCTTGCCCATGCCAATGCGTTGCTTGACGACATGGGCCTGACTGAACGCACCCCCGCCGGCCTGCGCGAACTGCCCGACGGCCGCCCGATGGAGTTCGTGATCGAGACCGCAGGCGAACGCAGCGAGGAAGAAAACGCGTTGGCGATCATCACTGACACATGGCGAGATCTGGGCATCCGTCTGATCATGCGCCCGCTGGACCGCGACATCCTGCGCAACCGGATCTATGCGGGGCGGACCATGGCGTCGGTGTGGTACGGCTGGGACAACGGGCTTCCGGGGCCGTCGACCTCTCCGTCCTATCTGGCGCCCACCAATCAGGAATTCTTTGCCTGGCCGATGTGGGGACAATACTACCAAACAGTCGGACAGGCCGGGTCGCCCCCCGATATGCAGCCCGCGAAACGGCTGATGCTGCTGGCGAATGACTGGAACCACACCGACGACCCACAGATGCGCGAAGACATCTGGAAGCGGATGCTCGCCATCCACGCCGAACAGCAATTCGCCATCGGCGTGCTGGCCGAGGCCCCGCAACCCGTCGTCGTCTCGAACGATCTGATGAATGTACCGGAGCATGGGATCTGGGCCTTTGATCCCGGCGCGCATTTCGGCATTCACCGCATCGATGAATTCTACTTCCAAGACCCCCATGTGCAGGTAAGCCGATGATCTTCCTCAGATACGCCGTGTGGCGTTTCATCACCATGCTGCTGACCCTCTGGGTGGTCTCCCTACTGGTCTTCGTCATCATCAACCTGCCGCCCGGCGATTATCTGTCGAACCAGATCGCCGAACTGCGCGCCACGGGTCAGGCCGAAGGCGTCGCCAAGGCCGAGTTTCTGCGCCACGAATACGCGCTGGATGAACCGATCTGGAAACAATACCTGATCTGGGTCGGCATGGTGCCGGGGCCACAGGGGTTCGCCGGCTTGATCCAGGGCAATTTCGGCTGGTCGTTCGAATTCGATCGCCCCGTAGGCGAAATCGTCGGCGATGCGCTGTGGATGACGGTGCTGGTCAATCTCGCCGCCGTGTTGTTTGTCTATCTCATCGCCTTGCCGCTTGGGGTGCTCGCCGCCGCCAAATCCGAGACTTGGGTCGATTATACCGCCGGCTTTCTGGGCTACCTCGGGCTCGCGACACCGAACTTCCTGTTGGCGCTGATCCTGTTTTATTATGGCCATAAATACTTTGACCTGCCGATTGGCGGGCTTATGGCCCCCGAGCTTGAGGGCCAGCCCATGTCATGGGAAAAAGTACGCTCCGTCCTGCTGCACCTGATCGTCCCGACCTTTGTGATCGGCACCGCCGGTGCCGCCGCAATGATGCAGCGATTACGGGCGAATATGCTCGACGAGCTTGATAAACCCTATGTGGAAACCGCCAAGGCCAAGGGCATGGGCCCCGCACGGCTGCTGTCGAAATACCCGTTGCGCGTGGCCTTCAACCCCTTTGTCGCCGATATCGGGAACCTGCTGCCTGCTATGGTATCGGGCTCCGTGCTGGTATCGGTGGTGCTGGGCCTGCAAACCATCGGGCCCTATCTGCTGGTCGCACTAAAGTCCCAAGACCAGTTCCTCGCGGCGTTCATCCTGATGTTCGTAGCCCTGCTGACGCTGATCGGCACGATGATCTCTGACATGCTGCTGGTCCTGCTTGATCCGCGCATCCGTTACGGGGCACGCAGCTCATGAGCATCCAGCCTGACAACCGCTTTGTCGACACAACCCCCTGGACCGACGACGGCGATCTTTCCGCGCTTGAGCGGGCCGAGATGGACGCCTCTGTCACACGGCTCATGTGGCGCAAGTTCCGGCGGCACAAGCTGGCGCTGGTATCCGGGCTGTTTCTGGCCTTCTGCTATCTGATCTTGCCAGTGGCGGGGTTCATCGCGCCCTACACACCAAACGAGCGCAATGCCGAACACATCTACGCGCCACCGCAAAGCATCAACCTTTGGCACGAGGGCAGTTTCATCGGCCCCTTTGTATACGAGACGACGGGCACTGCGGATCTGGTGAATTTCCGCTGGGTCTACGACACCGATACCAGCAACCCGCGCAAGATTGAGTATTTTTGTAAGGGTGAAACCTACCACCTCTTTGCGCTCATCCCCAGCGACACCCACCTGTTTTGCGCCCCTGACGGCGCGACGGTGTTTCTCTGGGGCTCGGATCGGTTGGGGCGCGATGTGTTCAGCCGCATCCTCTATGGTGCGCAGCTTTCTTTGACGGTGGGGTTGATCGGCATCACGGTCAGTTTTGTGCTGGGTATCTTCTTTGGATCTTTGGCCGGTTACTTCGGCGGCAAGACCGACTGGCTGGTCAACCGCGCGATCGAGATTTTGCGGTCACTACCAGAACTCCCGCTCTGGCTGGCGCTTTCGGCGGCGGTGCCGTCGAACTGGGGGCCGGTGTCGGTGTTCTTTATCATCTCGATCATCCTCGGCATTCTGGATTGGCCCGGGCTGGCGCGGGCGGTGCGGTCAAAATTCCTGAGCCTGCGTGAAGAGGAATACGTCAAAGCGGCCGAGATGATGGGCGCGTCCCCGGCGCGGGTGATCCGCAAACACCTGTTGCCGAATTTCATGTCGCATCTGATCGCCAGCGCGACCCTATCGATCCCGGCAATGATCCTTGGGGAAACCGCGCTTAGCTTTCTGGGGCTCGGTCTTCGCGCGCCCGCCGTCAGCTGGGGCGTCATGCTGAATGACGCGCAAAATCTGGCGAGCATCGAAATCTACTGGTGGACCGCTATTCCCATGCTGCCGATCATTGTCGTGGTGCTGGCGTTCAACTTCTTGGGCGATGGTCTGCGCGCAAGTCTTGATCCGTATAAATCCTGACCCACCGGGGCCTTCAGTTCCAAATGGTCTAAATCCCGGGGGGTGCGGGGGGCTGGCCCCCCGCTGCGCTGGCTTAATACCAGTCGCCCATTTTGACTTCGATCCCTTCGCCGACCATGGCGGCAAAGGCGGCGGGGTCTTGCGTGCCATCATCGCGCCCGCGGTAGTGATAGGGGTAGACGAACGCGGGTTTGAACGTCGACACTGCCGCTGCAGCCGAGGTCGCGTCCATGGTAAACGGCAGGTTCATACAAACAAACGCCAGATCGATATCCTCTAGCGCCAGCATCTCCGGCGTCGCTTCTGTATCGCCGGAAATATAGACACGGAAGTCGGCGAGGTTCACGATGTAGCCGTTGTCGCGGCCTTGCGGGTGGAACTGCTTGCGCTCTTCGGTGGTGTTATAGGCAGGGATCGCCTCGATTGATACTTCGTTGAACATCGCGTTCTCGCCGTTGGCCAGCGCGTTCGCCTTGGCTTTAAGCGCGGCGGGCAGCATGTCGAATACGGCAGGGTTGGTAATGATCTGCGTGTTGTCACCAACGATACCGGCCAGCGTTTCGGCATTGTAGTGATCCCCGTGCTCGTGGGTGATCAGGATCAGATCGGGCGTGGCAAAATCACTGTAGTTCGCAACATCGCCCACGGGATCGCAATAGATCACACCGGCTGGTGTCTCCATCACGAAGGACGCGTGGTCGACGGGGTGAACTTTGACTTCGCCACCACTGACGGGGAACATGTTG
Source organism: Sulfitobacter litoralis (assembly GCF_900103185.1). GTDB lineage: Bacteria > Pseudomonadota > Alphaproteobacteria > Rhodobacterales > Rhodobacteraceae > Sulfitobacter > Sulfitobacter litoralis. Next base: position 11,661 of record NZ_FNJD01000013.1, on the reverse strand, counting down.
CCGCCGTGGGCTGCGGCTTGTGCGGCATAGGGCAGTAGCGTCACAACACCGGCTGTAGCAGCTGTGGTCGCGAGGAATTGGCGTCTGGACTGTTTCATAGGAACTCTCCTGTTGCAGATGCCTAGATGCTAGCGCCAGCGGAGCCCGTTTCAATGTCACAACTGCGTCAAAGGCGACTAACGGTCGTCCTCGCTTTGCACGGGGCTTGCTTCTGCCTCTTCTTCCATCGATGCCTGTGCTGCGGCGGTCACCGCGTTGCGTTCCTCATCGCTAAGGTCCTGCACCTTTCCATCTGCCAGACGCACGGTGACTTCGCGGTGGGCAAAACGGATGCCTTCGCGTTCGAACAGGGCGCGGATTTCCTCGTAGACCTTCTTGCGCACCAGCCATTGATCCCCCGGTTTGGTCATAAACTTGACCCGGATAATCATCGCAGAGTCCTGCATTTCGATGACGCCCTGCGATTTGAGCGGCTGGATAAAGTTATCTCCGATTACCGGATCATCCAGCAGTTCGATGCCGAGCTTTTTGATCAGCTTGCGAACCCGTTCGACATCCGTGTCATAGGTCACACGCAAGGGCAGCTTCATGATCACCCAGTCACGGCTATAATTCGTCATTACCTGTAGCTCGCCAAAGGGGATAGTATGTAATGCACCCAGATGGTGGCGCAGCTGGAACGACCGAACCGAAATTTTTTCGACCGTGCCCTTCACCCCGCCCACGTCGAGGTATTCGCCCTTGCGAAAAGCGTCATCGAACAGAAAGAATGCACCGGCAAAGATATCGCGCACCAGCGCCTGACTGCCAAAGCCGACAGCAACACCGACGATCCCCGCGCCTGCAAACAACGGGCCGACGTTGATCCCGAATTCCATCAACACGATCAGAGCAATGGTCACGATCAGGACGATCAGGACAAAGTTGCGAAACAGCGGCAGCAGCGTGGCCAACCGGCTGGCTGAGGACGCCCCGCTGCCTTCGTCTCCCAGCTCTGCCTCGGGCTGGTCGGCGGTTTCGGCCTCGATCTTGCTGTCGATCCAGATGCGGAAGGCGTGATAGACGACGTAGCCGATAAACAAAATTACCATCACGTCGAGCAGCTTGTCCGCGTGGCTTTCGACCATTACGGTGGCTTCGGTGTCCCAAATATAGAAAAACGCGTAAGCCCCGCTGACAAAAGCGAGGATACCGGCCACCCGCCGGGCCAAACTCTCGAAGCTGGTCAGGCTCTGACGCGGTGTCAATGCGGCCTGTTCAGCGGCAGCATCTAGCGCATTCGTGCCATCCGCGCCCGTGATATCTGCGGCTATCGCATCGCCATCGTCCGGCAAAATACCGGCCTGTTTCTCGCGGCGCAGCGCATTCAGGCGCCGCATCATCCGCGCGCGTGCAAAGCCGCGTTCAATGGCATAGTTGATCACGCCGTAGACTACGATGATCGACACCAAGATACCGTAAGCCCCCGCGATAAGCGGCACAGAGCTAGGGTTTTCAAGCACCAGATCATAGGTCAGTTCGACCCAGGCGAAAAGCGCATAGGCCACCACCAGCGGGGCCCAGGCCCGCGACATGAAGCGCCCAACCGCGCTACATTCCGAGGCGGGTTTGCCCTGCCGAAGCGCGTTTGAAATGGCCCGCCGGTTGACCCAGATCATCAGGATATTCGCGACCACAATTGCCGCTGACATCAGCGACGCAATGAACGCGTAGACGTCGTAGTTCAGTCCCAGCTCTCCGATCCATATCCCGAACAGGATCGCGCAAGTGTCTAGGCTGGCCATTATCCACAGCCAGCGATGCAGGCGTTTGGCATCGCGGTCGCTGAACACCGGAATGCGGTATTGCATCAGGAACGGCGACAGGATCATCCGCCACAGCCCTGCCGCCACGCGACAGACAAAATAGCCGATGTTGATCAACGTCGCAGTGAACTGGATCGCGGTATCTTCAAGTGGGCCGAACAACAACGCCCCGAGGACATAGGCGACCAGCATCGACACCAGCACGCCGATGATACCCATGAAAAAGCGAAACACCAGGAACGGCATCTTTTCGGCATAGCCGACGGGGGCCTCCTGAACCTTGGCGGTAACAAACCTGCGCGCGATCCGTTTGCCAAAAACCTCTACCTCGACCACGACCCCGACAGCAAAAAGCGCGAGCGCAATCAGCAGCGTCTTCCCAAAGGCCCACAGCGTGCCATCGGGGCTAGCGGCGCGCAGGATATAGACGACTTCGTTGATCGCGTCGGGCAATTGCACGATGCGCTTGATCAAAGCGGTGCGGAACTGGTTGCCCCGTTCCTGCAGGTGCATCAGCGGCGAGGCGTCAGTTGCCAGCGCGTCCTCTGGCTGGGCACCCTCGCCGGTTCGGGCGGGCGCAGGCTGGTTCAGCAGCCCGCCTGCGCTGTCGACGACCACCACGCTCACGCCGCTTTCGGCAGCCTGTTTGATGACCTCTTGCAGCCGTGCGGCGTCGGTATCTGTGTCGCTGGCGGCTTTTTCTTGCGCTTTTGGCAAAAGGGATAGAACCCCTTGCGCCATTGATGCGTTAGCTAGGGGTATGAACCAAAGCGACACGAGCAGGGTGAAGATAAAATGCCGCATAAGTCCTCGCTCGTGATGTGGGAGAGCAGGATTAGAACGCTATGCGACCCCCGTTACCATTGCAATATGAACCCCGCGGCCCCACCTAGTTCCCCTGACAATGAACCGCGAAGGAAGACGACCATGACAGGCGCCGCAGCTTCTGGTGGGCTTGCCCCGTTCAAATGCCGGCTTTCGCAGCCCACTCAGGGTCGACGATGGCGGAAGGTGCTGAAATGCATGACATGTTCGCCAGAGATGCCTAAGGTATTTTCACTGGCCTGTTCGGCCGGCAGACCATGGTGATGTGAGTGTATTCGGTTTCTGGGTGCATCGGGCGGGACGGGTTCACCTGCCTTCGACAATAAACGCTTTCTCGCCGCCCGACTGATAGGCGCGGCCAAGAATATTTGACCAAGTTAGGATCGGCCCATGCGCCAGACGGTCTCGAAGAATACCCGCAACGGCAAACCAGCGCGGCGGGTCCTTTTTTACAGTCACGACACTTTTGGGTTGGGGCACCTGCGCCGCTCGCGGGCACTGGCCGCTGCGTTGATGGATGGGGACGAAGACGCCTCCGCCATCATCCTGACCGGATCGCCTGTAGCAGGGCGGTTTACATTTCCCAAAGGGGTCGACCACATCCGTCTGCCCGGCGTGACCAAGTTGGTTGACGGCAGCTATGTGGCGCAGTCGCTGCATCTTGATATCGACCAGGTTACCTCTTTGCGGGCCAACCTGATACGTACGGCCCTTGAAGAATATACCCCCGACCTGCTGATCGTCGACAAAGAGCCCACAGGCTTTCGCGGAGAGCTGCTGCCCGGCCTTGACTGGCTGCGCGAAAACGGCACGACCAAAGTCGTGCTTGGCCTGCGCGACGTTCTGGACGAACCGGATGTACTGGCCGCCGAATGGGAACGTAAAGGTGCCGTCGAAGCGGCAGAGAAATACTATGACGAAATCTGGGTCTATGGCATGGACGACGTCTATGATCCGACTAAGGGTTTGCCCCTGTCACAGGCGGCGCATGACCGGATGCACTGGACAGGATATCTACGCCGCGAAGCCCCCGAAGAAACACCCCCGGCCGAAGAGCCCTATGTATTGATTACCCCCGGTGGGGGTGGTGACGGGGCCGCGATGGTGTCGCTTGTGCTGGACGCCTACGAGCAAGACCCCGACCTGACCCCCAATGCCAAGCTGATCTATGGGCCTTTCCTTTCGGGCGACGTGCGCGAAGCCTTTGATGCGCGGGTGGCCAAGCTGGGTGGACGCGTAACCGCGCTTGGTTTTGATAGCCGGATTGAGCAATTGTATGTCGGTGCCGAGGGCGTGGTTTGCATGGGCGGTTATAACACCTTTTGCGAAGTGCTTTCCTTTGACAAACGCGCCGTGATCGTGCCCCGCACCGTGCCGCGCCTGGAACAATGGATCCGTGCCAGCCGTGCCGAAGAATTGGGGTTGGTCCGCATGCTTGATGAAACCCGCGACGGCATGACGCCACAAGCGATGATCGCCGCGATCCGCAACCTGCCCCATCAGAACAAACCATCGCAGGCGGGTGCGAACGGTCTGTTGGACGGGCTGGACGTGGTTGTCGAACGGGGCCGCGCCTTGATGGATGGTGCCGCATGACCGATATCCCTGCCCCCCTCGCCATTGTCGTCAAAGGCTGGCCGCGCCTGTCAGAGACGTTCATCGCGCAAGAGCTCGTCGCGCTAGAAGAAGCGGGATTGCGGTTTGACATATGGTCTTTGCGCCACCCGACCGATGTCAAGACCCACCCCTTGCACGACCGGCTGAAGGCGCGTGTGCGTTACTTGCCCGAATACCTGCGCGACGATCCCGAACGCGTGGCCGCAGCGCAGGACGCCGCGCAGTCCATGCCTGGCTACGCTGCCGCGTGGGATGTCTTTCAGCAGGATCTGGCACGCGACGATACCCCTAACCGCCGTCGCCGCTTTGGGCAGGCCTGCGTCATGGCACATGAGCTACCCGCCGACACCCGCGGCATCTATGCCCATTTCTTGCATACGCCCTCGTCTGTTGCGCGATACGCGGCGATCCTGCGCGGACTGCCGTGGAGCTTTTCTGCCCACGCCAAGGACATCTGGACCTCGCCCGAGTGGGAACTGCGCGAAAAGCTTGACCCCGCCAATCACGGAGCCGCCTTCGGGGCCACCTGCACAGATTTCAACGCGCAACATCTGCGCAGTCTCTCTGGCGATCCCGACCGGATTGATCTGGTCTATCACGGGCTTGATCTTGCACGTTTTCCCAAACCCCCAATACGGGTCCAGCGCGCCAAAAGCGATCCGTTCCAGATGATGTCCGTCGGGCGCATGGTCGAGAAAAAAGGCTTTGATAATCTGATCGACGCGCTGGCGCTGCTGCCAGAAAGCTTTGACTGGCACTGGACCCACATCGGCGGCGGTGACCTGTCAGATACGATGAAAGCGCGGTCAGAGGCGCATGGAATCAACGACCGCATTATGTGGCGCGGAGCCTGCGACCAGCCAGAGGTGATCGACGCCATGCGGGTCGCCGACCTGTTCGTGCTGCCGTCGCGTATTGCCAAAGACGGCGACCGTGACGGCCTGCCCAACGTATTGATGGAAGCCGCAAGCCAGAAGCTCCCCATGCTCAGCACGCCCGTATCCGCCATACCTGAATTTATCACCAGCGGCACCACCGGTATACTCAGCGATGACGCCCCCGCCGCGCTGGCTGATGCAATGCGGCGTTTCGCCGATGACCCTGCGCTTGGCCCGCGACTGGCCGAGGCGGCCCACGACCGGCTGCACGCCGAATTCACCATGGCCCCGGGCATCCGTCAGTTGCACAAACGGCTGAACGCGATGCTGGCACAGGTCGGCTGATGCAGCTCGCGTTCTACGCTCCGTTAAAGTCGCCGGATCATCCTGTGCCGTCGGGGGATCGTGCGATGGCACGGGGGTTGATCGCGGCGTTGAACGGTGGCGGCGCTACAGTTGCGATGGCCAGCACCCTGCGCAGCCGCGACGGCGCAGGCGACAGCGCAGTTCAACGCGACCTCATTGACGCCGCACAGACCGAAATCATAAACGCAATCGCCCGTGGTCGTGCCGAGGGCTGGCAGGCGTGGATCACCTATCATAATTACTACAAGGCACCTGACCTCATTGGCCCCGCTGTCACACGGGCCTTGGGCATACCCTATTTACTTGTCGAATCCAGTCGCGCGCGCAAACGTCTGGCCGGTCCTTGGGCCGGTTTTGCCCAAGCCGCAGAGGCCGCTAGTGACGCGGCGGATGTGATCTTCTATCTGACCCACCGGGATGCCGAAACGCTGCGCCGCGACCAGACGCCGGACCAACGCCTCGTCCATCTGCGCCCGTTTTTGGCACAAGAAGCCTTGCCACCGCCCTCGACGCTGAACGGCCCCATGCTGGCCGTCGGCATGCTGCGCGGAGGCGACAAGCGCGCCTCTTACCAAATCATTGCCGACACGCTGGCGCTGCTTCCCCCCGATACTTGGCGTTTGGACATCGCAGGCGACGGCCCCGCCCGCGCAGAGGTCGCGATGTTGATGGCCCCCTTTGGCAACGCGGTCCGGTTTCTGGGCCAGCTTGATGCGGCGGCGATGGCACAGGCCTATCAACAGGCCACGCTCTTGTTCTGGCCCGGTGTGAACGAAGCCTTCGGGCTGGCCTATCTTGAGGCGCAAGCTGCGGGTCTGCCCGTCGTGGCCCAAGACCGCCCCGGCGTGCGCGATGTACTGGCCCCTGCCGCCTATCCCGCGCCTCAGGACGGGGAAGCGCCGCTGGCATCCCAGATCACCGCGCTGCTGACAGATGACGCGATGCGCCAGCAGCGCAGCACTGCCGCACGCGCCTTTGTCGCCGGCCAGCATTTATTACCCTCGGCGACGGCGACCTTGCTGGCGGGGCTGGCCGACTGCGGGGTGCACCCGTGATCCACCTAGCTCTGTTGCGCCACGGCCATACGGCGTGGAACCGCGCCGGCCGTATTCAGGGGCGCACAGATATCCCCCTGGACGACGAGGCGCGTGCGCAACTGGCCGCGCAACAGCTACCCGCGCCTTGGGACCGCGCCGATCTGGCATCAAGCCCCTTGGCCCGCGCGGTAGAAACCGCCCGACTTGTCGCAGGGCGCACGCCCAAGACGTCCTTTGCCCTGATGGAGATGAACTGGGGCCAATGGGAAGGGTTGCACGGCACCGACCTGAAGGCAGACCCGGCCAGTGGATTTCGCGACATTGAGGATTGGGGCTGGCACTATACCCCGCCGGACGGCGAAAGCCCCGATAGCCTGCGTACACGGCTGATCCCTTGGGCGAACAACCTGAACCGCGATACCGTCGCCGTCTGCCATATCGGTGTCATGCGCGTACTGCTGGCCCATGCGATCGGCTGGGATTTTGACGGCCCCGCCCCCTTTCAGGTCAAGCGCAACCGCTTATATCTTCTAAAGATTTCACCGAACGGCTGGTCCGCCCTGCCCGACCCGACCCGACTGGAGCCACGTTTATGAAGGTTAGCATCATCGTCACCCACCTGTTGGGCACCGGCCATCTGGCTCGCGCCCTGACCCTAGGCCGTGCCTATGGGGCGGCGGGGCATGATGTGCAGGTCGTCTCGGGCGGGATGCCTGCCCCGCAGTTGAACAGGGACGGCGTTGACGTGGTGCAATTGCCGCCCCTGCGGTCCGACGGGGTGGATTTCGCGCGGTTGCTGGATGATCGCGGGGACGTCGCCTCGGACGCGGTCATGACGGCACGACGCGAGATGCTGGTGACACATATCAAGTCTTCGCAGCCGGATCTTCTGATAACAGAGCTGTTCCCCTTTGGCCGCCGCACGCTCAAGGCAGAATTCGTCGCCCTGCTTGACGCTGCACAGGCGCTGCGCGTGCGGCCCCTGATCTGTGCCTCGGTTCGGGATATCCTCGCCCCGCCGTCGAAACCCGCCAAGGCGCGGCTGGCAGATGACCTGATCGCGCAATACTATGACGCGGTGCTGGTGCACGCAGACGGCGACGTCACACCGCTGTCGCTCAGCTGGCCGGTGTCACCCGCGTTGCAGGACAAACTGCACTATACCGGCTTCGTTGCACCGCCCGCCGCCAGCCCCCACCCCGACCAGCTGGGTGCAGGTGAGATCATCGTCAGCGCCGGTGGTGGCGACGTGGGGGCGCATGTCTTTAACACCTGCCTTGCGGCTGCGGCGCGCGATCCGGATAGGGTATGGCGCTTGCTGCTGGGTGGTCAGGACGCTGCGCGGCGCAGCGCCGAACTGATGCAGAATGCCCCCCCGAATGTCATGATCGAACCCGCCCGCCCCGAGTTCCGGCAGATGCTGCATCACGCCGCCGCTTCGGTGTCGCTGTGCGGGTACAACACCGCACTGGACGTGCTGCAAAGCGGGGTGCGCGCCGTGTTTGTGCCCTTTGATGCAGGCAATGAAGTTGAACAAGGGCTTCGGGCCGATGCTCTCGCCGTGCTACCGGGAATCGAGGTGCTGCGCAGTGCCGCCTTGACGCCTGATGCGTTGCTGTCCACCTTGCACACGGTACTGGCCGATGCGCCTCGCCCTGCACAGACCGACGGGTTTGACGGGGCAGCGATGACCGTCACTTTGACGGAAACCCTCAGAAAGACAGCGCCATGACAGTAGATTGGTCCCGTCTAGACACCGAGCTTGCTGTGTGGCGCGCGCAGGGGCTGACCCTGCCACTTTGGTGGCGTGACGATGATGCCATTGCGCCGACGCCCGCGTTGGACCGTCTGGCGACAATGGCCGGTGACCTCTCACTCCCCGTGCATATCGCCGTGATCCCGAAGCATGCAGACCCCGCGCTGGCACAGCTTTGCCAAGAGCGCCCGCTGGTCCGACCGCTGGTTCACGGCTGGCAGCATATCAGCCACGCGCCCGAAGGGGCGAAAAAGGCAGAGTTCGGCCACCCCCGCCCTGATGCGGCGCTCGAGCTGACCCAAGGGTTGGACCGGATGCAAAGCCTGTTTCGCGACGACCTGCTGCCGGTCTTTGTGCCGCCGTGGAATAGGTTGGACGACGGGTTGCTGCCGGTTCTGGCGCAGGCGGGCTATGTCGGGGTATCGACCTATCTGCCACGCAAAGACCGGATCGCCGCCAGCGGGCTGGTGCAGATCAATACCCATATCGACCCGATTTACTGGCGCGGCACACGCAGCCTTGTCCCGCCGGACACGCTGATCGCAGATATCACCAAGCTGCTTCAGGACCGCCGCAACGGCCTGGCCGACCCACAGGAACCGCTGGGGTTTCTGACCCACCACTTGGTGCATGACGAAGATATCTGGGGGTTCACCCACGCCTTTCTGGCGCGGCTGCTGGACGGTGGGGCGGTGCCAGCGGATATGCGTAGCCTGCCCTAATCGTTCGAAAAAAGGGGGCGCTTAATGCGCCCCCTTTTGAATGACTTGCCTTAGTTGTCCATCTTGAGCGCGGAAATGAACGCTTCCTGAGGAATATCGACCTTGCCGAACTGGCGCATCTTTTTCTTACCCGCCTTCTGCTTGTCCAGCAGTTTGCGTTTGCGCGAGGCGTCGCCGCCGTAGCATTTCGCGGTCACATCCTTGCGCATCGCGCTTAGGGTTTCGCGCGCGATCACCTTGCCGCCGATGGCCGCCTGAATAGGGATCTTGAACATGTGGCGCGGAATCAAATCCTTGAGCTTTTCAACCATCGCACGGCCCCGCATTTCGGCGCGGTCGCGGTGCACCATGGTGCTGAGCGCATCAACCGGTTCGTCGTTCACCAGAATAGACATCTTGACCAACGCATCCTCGCGGTAGCCAATCATCTGATAGTCGAACGAGGCATAGCCCTTGGTGACCGATTTCAGCCGGTCATAAAAGTCAAAGACGACTTCGTTCAACGGCAGGTCATAGACCACCATGGCGCGGCTGCCCGCATAGGTCAGGTCCATCTGCATCCCGCGGCGGTCCTGACAGAGCTTTAACACGTCGCCAAGGTAGTCGTCAGGCACAAGGATCGTCGCCTTGATCCGCGGCTCTTCGATGTGATCGACAAAAGTCAGGTCGGGCATGTCAGCGGGGTTGTGCAACTGCTCGACCGTGCCGTCTTTCATGTGGATGTCATAGATAACCGATGGCGCGGTTGTGATCAGATCGATGTCATACTCGCGCTCGATCCGGTCGCGGATCACCTCGAGGTGCAGCAAGCCGAGGAAACCACAGCGGAAGCCGAAACCAAGAGCGGCAGATGTTTCCATCTCGAAGCTGAAGGACGCGTCGTTCAGCGCCAGCTTTTCGATGCTGTCGCGCAGGTCTTCGAATTCGGCGGCGTCCACGGGGAACAGACCACAGAACACCACGGGCTGCGCCGGTTTAAAGCCCGGCAGCGGGCTCTCGGTGCCTTTTTTCTCGTGCGTGATCGTATCGCCGACCCGCGTGTCGCGCACCTGTTTGATCGACGCGGTCAGAAAACCGATTTCACCCGGATTGAGGCTGTCGATCTCGGTCATGGCGGGGCGGAAAACGCCGATGCGGTCAACGTGGTGCACCGACCCGTTCTGCATCATGCGGATGCGGTCGCCCTTTTTCAGCTGACCATCCATAATGCGCACCAGAACAATCACGCCCAGATAACTGTCGTACCATGAATCGACCAGCATCGCTTTCAGCGGCGCGTCTTGCGTGCCGGTAGGCGCGGGCAGCTTGTGCACGATGGCTTCAAGCGTTTCGACAATGCCCTGACCTGTCTTGGCCGAAACACGTATCGCTTCGGAGGCATCGATGCCGATCACGTCTTCGATCTGCTCGGCAACACGGTCGCAGTCCGACGCGGGCAGGTCGATCTTGTTCAGGACCGGCACGATGTCATGATCCGCGTCAATCGCGTGATACACGTTGGCAAGCGTCTGCGCCTCTACGCCTTGGGTACTATCGACAACCAGCAGCGACCCTTCGACCGCGCGCATGGACCGCGAAACCTCGTAGGCGAAATCGACGTGACCGGGGGTGTCGATCAGATTGAGGATATATTCCTCGCCATTTTTGGCCGTGTAATTGATCCGCACCGTCTGGGCCTTGATCGTGATCCCGCGCTCGCGCTCGATATCCATCGAATCGAGCATCTGCGCCTTCATATCGCGCAGGGAAACGGTGTTCGTCTCTTGGATCAGGCGATCGGCGAGCGTGGATTTACCATGATCGATGTGGGCGACGATGGAGAAATTGCGGATATGTGAAAGTGGTATCATGGATCAACGATATGGTGCGGATTCATGCGCTGGTCAATGGGCTGGATCGCCTGTTCCCGTTGATCCTTGGGGCGTCATGGACGCATGGGCGGATTTACCTGCATTCTGATCGCGACTGTCAAAGGGGAGATGCGATTTTTTCGCGGGCATCTGGCATGCAAAATCCGCATACCGTCGTTCGAGCCAATGTAGCAAGGAGGCGCGCGGTACCCTCGCCCTACGCAAGGATGCAACACAGCCATTTAGTATGGCCGCCTTACAGTTCCACCCATCGGAGCCTCCTGTTAGAGGAACCTTCTCAAATGATCTGCACCCTCGCAGATAGGGCGAATAAGGAATTTTGAGATGAAGATGAAACACTCGCTTGGCACAGTGACCGTTGCAGCTCTTGGCTTGGCATCGCTTCCCGCGTTGGCTCAGGCCCAAGAAGGTCCCGTCTGGGACGTTTACGGCCAGCTGAACTTTGGAGAGTGTCCGATCTTCTGTGTAATTGCGATCTGGTCCATGCTTCCTGAGAGGAGCAAGGACGATGACCATATCCAAGGAACTGCTGGACGAACTACTGAAGGGCTGCGAGCGGCCTGAAGATCTGCTTGGCGATGCCGGTCTAATGAAAGAGCTCAAGATCAAGCTGATGGAGCGAATGCTCGGTGCTGAGTTGACGTCACATTTGGGCTATGAAGACGGCAAGGATGCCCCGCCTGATCAGACCAACCGTCGCAACGGGTCATCCGCCAAGAGATTGAAGGGGCAAGACGGCGAACTGCCTATCGCTGTGCCACGGGACCGGCCCTCTCGGCAGATT
>NZ_FNJD01000016.1 GCF_900103185.1 Sulfitobacter litoralis | reverse complement strand
ACCTTTATACGTTGCGCCAAGCGCTTTGCAGTTTCATGCTTTTCTGTCCAGATCGGCGCGAGGCACATCATCACTTCTGGCTGGTCGATGCTATCAATGGGCATGCGCCCTATTTTGGGGAAAGCGTAATCGCGCAAGGTGTTGATCCACTGCTGTCCGTGCTTGGCGTTTTTCCACGTGGGCATCCGGTCGATATGAACCTGCTGAGCGACCTCTTCAAAGGTTGGAACCTCTTGGCGGGCATTGAAACGCGGGTTCAGACCTTGCTTGGCCATCCGGCGATATTCCAGCGCCCGCTCACGTGCTTGATTGATGGTGACGATATCCGCGCCACCAAGTCCAAAGTCGGTGCGCAGAGGCGCGCCTTTCTTGTTCTTCTGGCTTTTGACCACAACCCGCACGATCCAACGCCGCGCGCCTGAGGGATCGACCACCAAGTATAGACCGTTACCATCGCCATGCCGCCCAGCGCCGAGATTCTCGACCAGTTTCTTAGTCAGCTTGCCGGATAGGGCCATTCAAAAATACCACGTTCCATACCACTCAAGGAACGAATATAGACAACATCGAAAGAAACTCAAGGAAATCGGAAAACGCCAACAAACCTAAGTAAACAAATAAAAAAGGCCGCTCAAAGCAACCTGTACACATCGAAAGAAAAGGTATAATGGCGGAGGAGGTGGGATTCGAACCCACGGTACGCTCTCACGCACGCCGGTTTTCAAGACCGGTGCATTCGACCACTCTGCCACTCCTCCGCAGCACGCACCGCATAGAGGGATGCCATTGATTCTGCAAACCTCGAAATTGACGGATATGTCGTTAAGCCGTCAGCGCCATTGGACTGCGTAGATAGGCGCATGTGGGGCGGGTTGCGATGTAGGTGGGGAAATTTGCCGACGCGGGGCTGTGAGCCTTTCCAAAGCCCCTGCACCCGCGTTAGTGTAGCGCAAAGACCCCGGCAATGGGGCATCAAACATGCCGTATTGACGGCGCGATCAGGCGGCGGCGGATAACGGCGCGCCAGCAGGCAAGGACGACGGACATGAACAGCCCCAGGCTTCACCCCTTTTCAGGCATCCGGCCGCTTCGCTGCACGGTGGGGGTCTTGCTGATGATGACAACCTTGGCGGGCTGTGATGCGGTCGACAATCTGACCGGCGGTCAGAAAGGCGCGTCTGCGGCATCCTCTAGCTCTACGAAACTGGTGGAACGTGATGTCGAAGCGCCCGAAGTTTTTTCGGTCAGCGATCAGGGTCTTTGGGACGGTCGCCCCAGTCTGGGCGGCGTCTGGGTGGCACATCCCGACGTGACCGACCCCGAACGTGTGATCATCCGCAACGAAACCAATGGAAAGTTCGTGATTGGGGCGCTGTTCCGCCGTGAACGCGACCTGCCCGGCCCCAAGCTGCAAATGTCATCGGATGCGGCCGCCGCCCTTGGTATCCTTGCTGGGGCACCAGCACCTCTGAACGTGACCGCCCTACGCCGGCAAGAAGCCGACACCCCTACCCCCGACGCGGCCCCCGAAGGGACGATTGAAACCCCCTCCGAGGTGACCGAGACCACACTGGACCCCGTCGCCGTTACCGCAGGCACCGCGATCGAAGCCGCCCCGGCAGCGGCGAAGCCCGCCGCGCCCGTCGCGCCCAAACCCGCTGCGACTAAGCCTACATCATCGCTGGCGAAACCCTTTGTCCAGATCGGTATCTTTAGCGTTGAGGCAAATGCCGAACGCGCCGCCAACCAGATGCGCAGCGCGGGCATGTTGCCCACCGTCAAACGCAGCGAGATCAACGGCAAGGCGTTCTGGCGTGTCGTCGTCGGCCCGGCCGGTTCGAAATCCGAGATGAACACTTTGCTGAAATCCATCAAGACCGAAGGGTTCTCTGACGCCTACGCCGTGTCGAGCTGACCCACCGCCAAAGGAAACTGCCATGATCCGTATTTTTGCAGCCACGATTGCGACCCTTCTGTTGGCCCTGCCCGTGCAGGCGTTCGAAACACAGGCCCGCGCGGCCTATGTGGTCGACCAGACCACCGGCACTGTGCTGCTAACCAAAAACGCGGATGAACCGCTGCCGCCGGCCTCTATGTCTAAGCTAATGACGCTTTATATGGCGTTCGAAGCGATTGAACGCGGCAAAAGCAATGGCGGGCTGGATCTGACCGAAGAGCTGCCCGTCTCGCAGCACGCCATGTCCTATGGCGGGTCGACCATGTTTCTCGACACCACCGACCGCGTCAAGGTCGAAGACCTGCTGCGCGGGATCATCGTGCTGTCGGGCAATGACGCTTGTGCAGTCATCGCCGAGGCGCTCAGCCCAGATGGGTCAGAGGCCGGTTTTGCCCGCTTGATGACGCAACGAGCGCAGCAGATGGGCATGACCAATTCAACCTTCGCAAATTCCAACGGTTGGCCCGCCGCCGGTCACCGCATGTCGCTGCGCGATTTGGGGCTGCTGGCCACCCGTCTGATCGAGGATTACCCGCAGTATTACCCCATGTTCTCGCAGCAAGAATTTCTGTTTGACGGGCGCGCGCCACAAAACAAGACCAACCGCAACCCGCTGCTGGGGCTTGGCATCGGCGCAGACGGGTTGAAAACCGGCCATACGTCAGAAGCAGGTTATGGGCTTGTCGGCTCTGCCAAACAGGGGGACCGCCGCATTGTGTTTGTGCTCTCCGGTCTCGACAGCGCCGAGGCACGTGCGCAAGAATCTGAATCGATCGTAAACTGGGCCTTTCGCCAGTTTTCGCAACGCTCGATGGGCAAGGCCGGCACGATGATTGCCGAAGCCCCTGTTGCCCTTGGCGCACAAGGTGTTGTGGGTCTTGAACTGGAAAACGATCTGTCAGTGCTTGTGCCTGTTTCGGGCGGCAGTGATGTCTCGGCCGAGGTGGTTTATACCGGCCCCCTCCGTGCGCCCATCACCAAAGGCCAGACCGTCGGCGAGCTTGTCCTGACACGTGGCGACCTGCCCGAAGTGCGCGCCCCGCTGGTGGCCAAAGACAGCGTCGCGGCGGGTGGTTTTATGGTCAAGCTTGAAGCAGCCGCGCGCCACCTGCTGACCCGATTGAACGAAGGACCAGAGGCAGCTTCGTGAGCGATACCCCAAAGGGCCTGTTCATCAGCTTCGAAGGCATCGACGGCTCGGGCAAATCAACCCAGACTAAACTGCTGAAGGACCGGCTAGAGGCTGACGGACATCAGGTCGTGCTGACCCGTGAACCCGGAGGATCCCCCGGGGCCGAAGAAATCCGTGCGCTGGTGCTGCAAGGCGACCCCGACCGCTGGTCTGCACAGACCGAAATTCTGCTGTTCACCGCCGCCCGTCGTGATCATCTTGAACGTACGATCCAACCCGCGCTTAAAGCAGGCAAGATCGTTATCTGCGACCGCTTTGCCGATTCCACCCGCATGTATCAGGGCCTCAGCCGTGGTGATCTGCGCGGTGCGGTCGACCAGCTGCACAGCCTGATGATCGGCGTCGAACCTGATGTAACTGTGCTGATCGATATGGACCCTGGCGAAGGGCTCAGCCGTGCCCTATCCCGCAACACGGTCGAGGAACGGTTCGAGGATTTTGGCGAAAGCCTGCAGGTCGCCATGCGCGCAGGGTTCCTGTCTTTGGCCACTGAATTCCCCGATCGTTTCGTGACCATCAATGGCGCGCAATCGATTGATCAGGTGGCTGCGGATATCTTTGCGCAGGTGCGCCCGCGTCTTGATCCGCGCTAACCCCTTTTCCTGCCGCTGCAATCTGCTAGACCACGTGACATGAGTGATGACGCCCCCCAGCCTGACCGTATCGACGGTGCGCGCCACCCGCGCGATACGCCGCAGCTGTTCGGCCAATCGGCGGCAGAAGCGGCGTTTCTCGATGCGTTCAACTCTGGCAAACTGCACCACGGCTGGCTTCTGACCGGCCCGCGCGGCGTCGGCAAGGCCACATTGGCGTGGCGCATTGCGCGATTTTTGCTAGCGACCCCTGATGCGGATGATGGCGGCATGTTCGACACCCCCGCCCCCACCAGCCTCGATATCGATCCCGACCACCCTGTAGCGCGTCGTGTGGCCGCAGGGGGCGAAGGGGCTCTTAAGGTAATAACACGGTCGTTGGACGAGAAAACCAAGCGTCTGCGCAAGCAGATCGTGGTGGATGACATTCGCAAGCTGAACGGGTTCTTCCAGATGTCCGCCGCCGATGGTGGGCGCCGTGTCGTGATCGTCGATGACGCCGACCTGATGAACCCCAACGCCGCCAACGCTCTGCTCAAGATGCTCGAAGAGCCGCCCGCCCGCGCGATCATGCTGCTGATCAGCCACCGCCCTTCAGGGTTGCTGCCCACCATCCGCTCGCGCTGTCGGACCCTGCGGCTTGGTACGCTGACGCCGGACGACATGGCACTGGCGCTCGGCCAGTCAGAGGTGGACATTCAGGGCGATCCCGCAGCGCTCGCGGCGCTTTCTGGCGGGTCAGTGGGCGGCGCGCTGTCCCTGTCGCTGATGGGCGGGCTGGCGATGTATGGCGAACTGGTCGCCCTGCTCGATACGATGCCCCGTCTGGACCGCGCCCGCGCGCTCAAACTGGCAGAGGCCGCCGCCGCCCGCGGGGCCGAAGAGAAACTGTCGCTGCTGTTCACGCTTGTTGATCTGCTGATGCTGCGACTGGCGCGCACCGGTGCCCTTGGCCACCCGCCTGAAACCGCCGCCGCCCCGAACGAGGCCGCGGTGCTGGCCCGACTGTCGCCCACACCGGCCCAAGGACGGGTCTGGGCAGAGACCGCCCACGACATCGGCACCCGTGCGCGTCACGGGATGGCGGTCAACCTTGACCCTGCCGCACTGGTCCTAGATACCCTGTTCAAGATGGGCGACGCCGCACCCCGCTAGCCCACACAAGACGAACAGGCAGGACACTAGGCATGACAGACAGTACTCTCGACATTCACCCGATCACCGACAGTCATTGCCACCTGGATTTTCCCGATTTCGACGGCGAACTGCCCGATGTGATTGCCCGCGCCCAAGCCGCAGGCGTCACGCGCATGGTCACCATCTGCACCAAGCTCAAGAACGAACCCGCCGTGCGGGCCATCGCCGAGGCTCACGCTCCGGTCTTTTATGCCGCTGGCACCCACCCGATGAGCGTCGCGACCGAGCCCATGGCCAGCTATGACGATCTGATGGCCCTGACCAAACACCCCAAGATGGTGGGCATTGGCGAAACGGGGCTGGATTACCACTACACCGCAGACAGCGCCGAAGCGCAGCAAACCAGCCTGCGCACCCATATCGCCGCGTCCCGTGACAGCGGCCTGCCCCTGATCATCCACGCCCGCGACGCCGATGACGATATGGCCCGCATCCTCAGAGAGGAGCACGCCAACGGTGCCTACCCCTGCGTGATGCACTGCTTCTCGTCGACACAAGCGCTTGGCCGTGCGGCGCTGGATCTGGGGTTCTACCTGTCGATGTCGGGCATTACCGCTTTCCCCAAATCCCAAGACCTGCGCGACATCTTTGCCGACGCCCCCCTGGACCGGATATTGGTCGAAACCGACAGCCCTTATCTGGCCCCGCCCCCGCATCGCGGTAGACGGAATGAACCAGCCTTTACCGCGCACACGGCACGGCGTGGTGCCGAAACCTTTGGCATCGATTATGCCAGCTTTGCCGCGCAGACGCAGGCGAATTTTGACCGGCTGTTCACCAAGGTTGCACAGTATCAGGACGCCGCCTGATGGCGCAGATGAAGATCACCATTCTGGGCTGCGGCTCTTCGGGCGGGGTGCCGCGCCTTGGCGGGCACTGGGGAGCCTGCGATCCGGCCAACCCCAAGAACGCACGGCGACGCTGTTCTATCCTGGTAGAACGCATTACGGACGCAGGCACGACATCGGTGCTGATCGACACCTCCCCCGATATGCGCAGCCAATTGCTGGATGCGGGCGTCGGGCGGCTGGATGCGGTGCTGTACACCCATTCCCATGCCGACCACGTACACGGGCTGGACGATCTGCGGATGATCGTGATCAACATGCGCCAGCGCCTGCCGGTCTGGGCCGACACACCGACGCGCGACGCACTGCTGGACCGCTTCGGCTATGTCTTTATCCAGCCCTCCGGATCGTCCTACCCGCCAATTCTTGAAATGAACCACATCGACGGCGACGTGACGATTGATGGCCCCGGCGGGCCGCTGACCTTTACGCCCTTCCTCGTGAACCATGGCGGGATGGATGCGCTTGGCTTCCGCGTCAACGATGTGGCTTACCTGCCCGATGTGGCGCAGATCCCCGACGACATCTGGCCCCACCTGCGGGACCTACGCTGCTGGATCGTCGACGCGCTGCGCCGCGATCCGCACCCGACCCACAGCCACCTTGCCCAGACCCTTGACTGGATCACACAGATGGCCCCGCAAACGGCTGTGCTGACCAATATGCACAACGATCTCGACTATGACACGCTGGCCGCGGAAACTCCCGATCATATCGAACCTGCCTTTGACGGCATGACCCTGAGCTTCCCCGTCTAAACAGCGCCCTGCCTGCCTAGACTTCATTTTGCCCATTAAACTCCACGGGGGGTGTGGGGGTGTGAAACCCCCACTGCAACAGCGCCTCCCGCACCCAAGGCCATATTTCACGTGCAAACCCTTCTCGAAGTCATCCTCCCCGTCTTTCTTGTCATCGGCTTTGGCTATGTCTCTGTCTGGCGGGGGTATTTTCCGGTCTCGGGCATCGACGGTGTCATGCGGTTCGCGCAAAGCTTTGCGATCCCCTGCTTGCTATTCCAGTCCATTGCGCATCTGGATCTGTCGGCCTCTTTCGACCCACGACTGTTGTTCAGCTTTTACACCGGTGCGGCGGTCTGCTTTACGCTGGGGCTGCTTGGTGCGCGGTTCTTGTTCAAACGAGACTGGGAAGACTGCGTCGCCATCGGGTTTTGCAGCCTCTTTTCCAACTCCGTCTTGCTCGGCCTGCCCATCACCGAGCGCGCCTATGGCCCCGACGCCCTGATCGGGAACTTCGCGATCATCGCCATCCACTCGCCTTTCTGCTACGGGCTGGGGATCACGGTGATGGAGTTTGTGCGGAACCGCGGCCAGTCTGGCACCGCTTTGGCACGCAATGTGGCGCGGGCGATGTTCCACAATCCGCTGGTCTTAGGCATCATCGCGGGCTTTGCCGTGAACCTGAGCGGGCTGGCGATTCCCGGCGTGATTGATGACGCGCTGTCATTGATCGTTCGGGCTGCCCTGCCCGCGGCACTTTTTGCACTCGGCGGCGTGCTGATCCAATACCGCCCCGAAGGCGACACCAAGACCATCGCGATGGTCTGTATCTTGTCCCTAATGGTGCACCCCGCGATTGTCTGGATGATGGGCAGCAGCTTTGGCCTGCCCCAAGACCTGTTCCGCTCGGGCGTGATGACGGCGGCGATGGCACCGGGGTTCAACGCCTATATCTTCGCCAATATGTATGGCCGTGCGCGCCGTGTGGCCGCAAGCTCGGTGTTGGTGGCGACAATGGGATCGGTGCTGACGGCATGGCTGTGGCTGAGCGTGCTGCCATGATGCCGGTGCTCTATTCCTTCCGCCGGTGCCCTTACGCGATGCGTGCGCGTCTGGCCTTGCGGTCGGGGGGCCAACAGGTGCAGCTGCGCGAAGTTGTTCTGCGTGACAAACCGGCTGCCTTTCTGGCGACCTCGCCCAGTGGAACGGTGCCCTGCCTTGCGCTTGAGACGGGCAAGGTCATCGACGAAAGCCTCGACATCATGATCTGGGCGCTGCGCCGACACGATCCCGAAGGGCTGCTGGATATGCCTGACGCGGGATGGGACTGGATCAGCCGTTGCGATGGACCCTTTAAACAGGCGCTAGACCGCACCAAATACGCCACCCGCTATCCTGACGCCAATCCTGTGGCAGAGCGCGCTAAGGCGGCGACCCACTTGGCGGCACTGGACGGGCAAATCGGAACCCATATTTTTGACGCCCCCAGCATTGCCGACATGGCGATTGCCCCCTTCGTGCGCCAGTTCGCTTTCATCGATAAACAATGGTTCGACGCGCAGCCCTGGCCACAGCTTCAGGCTTGGCTAGAGCGGTTTCTGACGTCCGACAGTTTTGCCGCCGTGATGAACAAATACCCGCAATGGGCAGAGGGCGACGCGCCCACGGTTTTTCCTGCCTAGGGCGGCAACCCCCTTCGCCCCGCGTACGCTGCATCGCGGCACAAGTTACCCCACGTCACAAAGCCGCGCCACTACCCTGACAGCCGTCAGGCAGGTTGCCACAGCGGCTTGCACACTCCTAACCTTGGATCGTGATCCCACCGGATCACAACAACCGGGAGGAGATATAATGAGACATTTTAGATCAGGCTTGGTCGCCGGGGCGCTGGCCCTTGGCACCACCGTTGCCACGCTAACACCTGCATGGGCCCAAGAGCTGCCACGCGGCGACGCGACTGCCTTAGGCTTCGACCCTGACCGGCTGGCGCGGATGGACGCGACCTTTGGCGCGCTTGTCGACAAGGGAATGACGCCGGGTGCCGTGCTGATGTTGATCCGCGACGGTCAGATTGCGCATGTATCGACAATGGGCAAACGCACCCCCGACGGGGAGCCGATGACCGAAGACACGCTGTTCCGCATCTATTCCATGACCAAACCCATAACCAGCGTCGCTGCAATGATGCTGGTCGAAGAAGGCAAACTGCTGCTGAACGCCCCCGTTTCCACCTACCTGCCTGCCTATAAAACACTGACGGTCGCCACTGGCGAGAAAGACGCCGAAGGCAAGCCTGTGACCCGCCCCGCCAAAGGCGTGATGACCGTGCAAGACCTGATGCGCCATACCTCGGGGCTTACCTATGGCTTCTTCGGGGCCGGTCCCGCACGCGAGGCCTATAACGCAGCAGAGGTCGGATCGCAGGACAACACTGCGATAGAACAGGCCAACCTACTGGCGTCACTGCCGCTAGAGCATGACCCCGGCACCACATGGGAATATTCCCGCGCGACGGATGTTCTGGGCGCGGTAGTAGAGGTTGCGTCAGGCCAGACGCTCGAAGACTTCATGAAGGCGCGTATTTTCGACCCGCTGGGGATGGACGACACCGCGTTCTATATCGACGACGCGGCAGATTTCCCCCGCATCGCCGAACCCTTCGCCGATCAAGCCAAACTGGGCAGCCGCGATGTATTTGATCCGCGCGGGCGCAAGCCGAACCAGTCGGGCGGTGGCGGGCTGATGTCCACGGTGCATGACTACGCCAAATTCGCGCAGATGATGCTAAATGGCGGAGAGTTGAACGGTGCGCGGCTGCTGTCGCCCAAGACCGTGCAGCTGATGACCTCGAACCACCTTGAAGGCATCAAACCCGGAAAATATTACCTGCCCGGCCCCGGGTACGGCTTTGGTCTGGGATACGGTGTGCGGCTTGAAACCGGCAATGCGCCGTCGTCAGGCTCTGCTGGGGAATACAACTGGGGAGGTGCCGCAGGCACGGGCTATCATGCAGACCCAGCCGAAGATATGATTGCGCTGTTGATGATCCAGTCGCCGGCCAATCGCGGGCCGCTGCGCCTGATCTTCAAGAACCTCGCCTATAGCACCTTGGCCGAAAGCCGCATCGACGACTGACCCCCTTGGGGCACGCGTGCCTTGCCGCTGAATCGGCGCAAAAGGCCCCCAATGTGGGGGCCTTTTGTCGTTTGGGACGACAGATCACTGGCTTGGCGAGAAAAATACCACTAGAATTTCATACCGGCCATTGTCACCGTGATGGCGCGCGTTAGGTCATCGCATTGATTATAAAGGGTTCACATTGTGGCAACAGAAACACTCGGCGCGCTAAATCCTGTAACTGCGATCGCATTGGTGGGCGCGATCGGGGTGGGGTCACAATGGATCGCATGGCGGCTGCGCATGCCGGCGATTGTGCTGATGCTGGTGGCGGGGATCCTGATCGGGCCGGTTCTGGGCATCTTTGATCCCACACGTGATATCGGGCCCTTGATGGGGCCGATGATCTCTATCGCCGTCGCAATTATCCTGTTCGAGGGCGGGCTGTCGCTGAACTTTCATACGCTTCAAGATGCGGTCGGCGGTGTCCGGCGGCTGGTCTATATCGGCGCACCGCTTGGCTGGCTGATGTCGGCGCTGTCGCTGCACTATGTGGCGGGCCTCAGCTGGTCGAGCTCTGCCGTGTTTGGCGGGATCATGATCGTGACCGGTCCGACGGTGATCGCACCGCTGTTGCGCACCGCACGGCTGTCACGCCGCCCCGCGACCTTGCTCCAGTGGGAAGCCATCCTGAACGACCCCATCGGTGCCCTTGCCGCCGTGCTGGCGTTCGAGGTGGTGATCGCGCTGAACACGGCCACCACTGCATCCGAGGCGATGCTTGAGCTGCTTATCGGTGCCGCCGTGGCCACTGCTGCCGGTGTCGCTGCTGGCATTGGTCTGTCGCGGGCCTTCAAACGCGGCTGGGTTCCGGAATACATGAAAGTGCCGGTGTTGTTTGCCCTGCTCTTGGGGGTCTTTGCTGCATCTGATTCGGTGCTTCACGAAAGCGGGCTGCTGGCGGTGACCATTATGGGGATCGTGATCGCGAACTCCAAACTGCCCAGCTACGAAGAAATGCGCCGCTTTAAAGAGCACGCGACTGTGCTGCTGGTATCGGGCGTGTTCATCCTGCTGGCCGCAGGGCTGGATGTTGAGGCGCTAAGCAGCCTTGATTGGCGTGCCGCGGTCTTTGTGGCCGTGGTGGTGCTGGTGGCACGGCCTGCGACAGTATTCATCTCGCTTATCGGGTCGGGCATACCATTTCGTGAAAAACTGCTGGTCGCCCTGACCGGTCCACGCGGCGTGGTGCTGGTCGCTGTGGCGGGTCTGTTTGGCGAACGCCTGCTGAGCCTCGGGTTCGAAGACGCCGCCCTGATCGCACCGCTGGCCTTTGCACTTGTCGCAGTGACGGTGGTCGTGAACGGTTTCACCCTCGCCCCCTTTGCGCGGCTGCTGGGTCTTACGGGGGCGGATACGCCCGGTGTGGTCATCATCGGCGGGTCCGACTGGACCACACAACTGGCCGAAGTGTTGAAGAAAATGGACATTCCCGTCCTGATGACCGACCCCAACTTCATCCGCCTGCGCAAGGCCCGCGCAGCAGGGATCGACACGTTTTCAGGCGATATCCTATCCGAGGCGGCAGAGCAGCGGGTCGAGCTTGTGAGCTATGCGACCCTGATCGCAGCCACAGAAAACGACGCTTATAACACCTTGGTCACCACCGACCTTGCCCCGGAATTCGGCCGCGAGAACGTCTTTCAGGTGATGCGCGAAAAATCCGAAAGCAGCCGCCACCAATTGCCCCGTACCCTTGGCGGGCGTCCCTTAGGGCTTGATGCGACCCATACCGAACTGCGCCAACTGGTGGCCGAAGGATGGCAGTTCCGCAGCACGCGCCTGTCAGAGGAATTCACGCTGGAGGACTGGCGCAATGAAAGCCCTGACGCACGCTTGCTGGCGCAGATCACCACCGGCGGCGAGATCAAGTTCATGCGCAAGAACGAGGAATTCAAAGGCGGTGCAGGCATCCAGGTCATCGCCCTGCGCCCGCCAGAGGCGTGATCGGCTGCGTCTCCCCCACCCATTTCCACCACCACGGGTATTTGGGCTTTGTATATACCTCAATTGCACCATTTTTTCGCCACACCGTTCAGGCAGTTGCTTCAGTCATGTAGGTAATCAACTGAAAAGGCACATCTATGTTAGTAAGTTCACTTTTCTCTGGCTCTAGCCAGCAGTCTCAGCCCAAACCGGCCGAGAAGCCAAAAGACACGGCCGAAACCAACAAAGCCGAAACACAAAGCAATCAGGAGGCCGCGCAAGAAACGCAGCCTTCCGCCGAAGCTGCTCCGGCGCAGTCGTCACAGCCCGCGGCCCCTGCGCAGAAAGCGCAAGCCCCCGCGGCCGAAGCACCGGCATCCGCCACCGCTACGCCAGATGCGAAAGATACCGGTATGAGCGAGGCGCAAGCCCGCGCCGCCGCAGAAGCCCGCATCGAAGCCACGCAGGCACGCAGTCTGATCGACCAGATCGCACCAGTCAGCAGCTCGCCCCAACAGGCTAATAAATCCTACCTGTCGGCATTGCTGAAATCGAATGCCCCAACCGAGGCCGCATCAGCGAAATCTATCGCTGACCCCGTCGCCGATAAAGCCGTCAAACCGCTAAAAGCAGCGGCATAACCCACGCAAATCCCGTCGCGCCCGAGATTTTTGGGCGCGACGCATTGGTTTTGACACACAACTCAGGCCAAGGCCGCCACGCGGCACCAAGACGACATGTCTCATCGGTATAACTATGGGAAAAGTGGTGCGGGTGAAGGGACTCGAACCCCCACGCCATAGGCGCCAGAACCTAAATCTGGTGCGTCTACCAATTCCGCCACACCCGCATTGCGCGTTCAGTATCAAAGATATCTGCCAGTGGCGAGAGGGAAAAACACCCGCGGCGCAAGGTTTTTGTCCTGCACAGTGAGGGCTGTGAGGCGCTAGAGGTTGAGCGCCGCAAAGACATGCGGAATTTCTTCGATCAGATCTTCGGCGATCAGCCCCGGACCAAAGCGCCGCGCGGCTTCTACATGCAGCCACGTTGCATATTGCGCGGCTTTGATCGGGGCAAACCCGCGGGCGAGCAGACCGGTGATCATCCCTGAAAGCACGTCTCCCGCGCCGGCTGTGGCCAACCACGGGGCAGCGCGGTCTGCCGTGCTGTCATGGGTGGCAACACGTCCGTCCGGATGTGCGATGACGGTCATGGCCCCTTTGTACAACACCACGGCCCCCGCCGTTTGCGCTGCTGTCAAACACTGTTGGACCTTGGTGGCATCGTCTTCCGATAGCCCTTTGAACAGACGTTTAAACTCGCCGGCATGGGGTGTCAGCACACAGTGCGGGCCCAAACGTTTGCGTAGCGCGGGGTCCTGCGCGATCAGGGTCAGCGCATCGGCATCCAGCACGCAGGGCTTGCCGCTATCCAGCACCGCTTCGACCAGCGCCGCCTGCGCCGGCTTCAGCCCCAGCCCCGGCCCGATACAGATCGCGCCGATGCGCTTGTCCGACGCAAGCTCTGTTAGCGCCTCGGGGCCGGCGACACGGGACAGCATCAACGCGGTGATGTGCATCGCCACTTCCATCTGCGCCGCCGGAGGGACAGCCAAGGTAACCAGCCCCGCCCCGATCCGCAAAGCCGCGCGCCCCGTAAGGCGTGCCGCCCCAGTGCGTCCGGCACCTCCCGTCATGACAACGGCATGCCCGTGATCGAACTTATGCCCCTGCCCTTTGGCCAACAGATCAAAATTCAGCGTCTCGGAGGTGATGGCAATCGGCTGCATGGGGTCCCTTTCCAGTCGGTCGTCGCGGTAGAGATAGACCATCTGCGCGCGCGATATCCAAGCCCGACCGCGGCCCATTTTTTAAACTGACTTATTTTTAAGCGCACCGCATATAAAACGAGCAATGCGCACAAATTTTCGCCTCTTTCGGTGGACTCCGCCCCGCGTCTGGTAGACCGTCGGCTCGCACGGTGAGATGACACCGATGTAGAACGAAAATCACCCGTCTGGCAGGGAGGCCTCAGATGAAAAAGATCGAAGCTGTAATCAAGCCGTTCAAGCTTGATGAAGTCAAGGAGGCGCTCCAAGAGGTTGGCGTTCAGGGCCTTAGCGTTATCGAAGTCAAAGGCTTCGGTCGTCAAAAAGGCCATACTGAATTGTACCGTGGCGCTGAATATGTCGTCGATTTTCTGCCCAAAGTGAAAATCGAAATCGTTTTGGACGACGATCAGGTCGACGGTGCCATCGAGGCCATCGTCAACGCGGCGAAAACCGAAAAGATCGGCGACGGCAAGATTTTCGTCAGCCCCATCGAACAGACAATCCGCATCCGTACCGGTGAAACCGGATCAGACGCGCTTTAATCGAATTTCTGAGATTCAAGAAAAGGATATCATCCAATGAGCACCAAGGACTTCCTGAAGAAGATCAAAGACGAAGACATCGAATACGTTGATGTCCGCTTTACCGACACACGCGGTACGCTGCAGCACGTGACAATTGTTTCCGATCTGGTCGACGAAGACTTTATCGAAGAAGGCTTTATGTTTGACGGCTCTTCGATCGCAGGCTGGAAAAGCATCGAAGCATCCGACATGAAGCTGATGCTGGACACAGACACGGCCTATGTAGATCCGTTCTATGCTGAAAAAACCATCTGCGTGCACTGCTCAATCGTAGAGCCTGACACCAATGAACCATACGAGCGCGACCCCCGTGGTACCGCGCAAAAAGCCGAGGCCTATCTGAAATCCTCCGGCATTGGTGATGTGGCCTATATGGGTCCGGAAGCTGAATTCTTCCTGTTCGACAACGTCAAATTCTCGAACACGATCAACAAGGTATCCTACGAAGTTGACGCGTCCGACGCGTCCTGGAATTCCGACACCGACTACGAGATGGGCAACATGGGCCACCGCCCTGGCCTCAAGGGCGGCTACTTCCCCGTGAACCCCATTGACGAAGCACAGGACCTGCGCGCCGAAATGCTGTCGACAATGAAACGTCTGGGTATGAAGGTCGACAAACACCACCACGAAGTGGCGTCCTGCCAGCACGAACTGGGCCTGATCTTTGGTACGCTGACCACGCAAGCTGACGAGATGCAGAAATACAAATACGTGGTGCACAATGTCGCCCACGCCTACGGTAAATCCGCAACCTTCATGCCCAAGCCGATCTATGGCGACAACGGCTCTGGCATGCACGTGAACATGTCGATCTGGAAAGATGGCAAGCCTTTGTTCGCAGGCGACAAATACGCAGACCTCAGCCAAGAAGCGCTGTATTTTATCGGCGGCATCCTGTCCCACTCCAAGTCGCTGAACGCCTTCACCAACCCGACGACGAACAGCTACAAGCGTCTGATCCCCGGTTTTGAAGCACCCGTTCTGCGCGCCTATTCCGCACGCAACCGTTCGGGCTGTGTCCGTATCCCATGGACAGAATCCCCCAAAGCAAAACGCGTAGAGGCCCGCTTCCCCGATCCGGCAGCCAACCCCTACCTGTGCTTTGCAGCCCTGCTGATGGCCGGCCTTGACGGGATCAAGAACAAGATCGATCCGGGCGAAGCCATGGACAAAAACCTCTATGATCTGCCCGCCGAAGAACTTGCCGATATCCCAACCGTTTCCAGCTCCCTGCGCGAAGCGCTGGACGAACTGCAAGCGGATATGGATTACCTACTGGCCGGTGACGTCTTCACCAAAGACCAGGTTCAGGGCTATATCGACCTGAAGATGGCAGAAGTTCTCAAGTACGACCAAACACCACACCCGGTTGAATTTGGCATGTACTACAGCTGCTAATCCCATCGCCCACCCGCAGGGGTGGACCATATTACCAGCCAAGGGCGTCCCAGTGGGGCGCCCTTTCGCTTTCAAAGCTGCTTCTTATTTGAAGTTCGCCGCACCTGAGCTAGAGTCAGCCGAAGTCAAATTTAGCCAGAGGTACTTTTATGCGCCCCACCCAACGACTTGCCACTGCTCTTATGCTGTCCATGGGCTTCGCCGCCCCCGTTGCTGCGGCCCAATGTGGCAACAACGCAGGGGGCTTTGACGCCTGGAAGCCCGCCTTTGCCAAAGAGGCCGCAGCCGCAGGGGTTGGCCAACGCGGCCTCGATGCGCTGGCCAATGCGCGCTATGCCAGCAGCACCATCGCCGCCGACCGCAACCAGAAATCCTTTAACTACTCGCTCGATAAATTCATGCAGGTGCGCGGTGCCGATACAATCGTCGCCCAAGGCCGCAAACGCAAATCCCGTGACGCAGGCTTCTACCAGTCTCTCGAAGCCCGCTATGGCGTGCCTGCCGGGGTGATCATCGCGATCCACGGCATGGAAACGGCCTTTGGCGGATTTATGGGCGATACGTCAGTTGTCTCGGCCATCACAACGCTGACCTATGACTGCCGCCGCTCAGACTTTTTCGCCCCTCACGCCATCGGTGCTCTTAAACTGGTCGATACCGGCGCGATCAGCGGCAGCACCAAAGGGGCGAAACACGGAGAGCTCGGACACACCCAATTCCTGCCAGGAAATGCGCTGCGCTACGGCGTGGACGGCAACGGTGATGGTCGTGTCGATTTCTACAACCAGACCGATGCGCTGGCCTCCACGGCGAACTTCCTGCGCCAAAAAGGCTGGCAAACGGGTGCTGGCTACCAAGAAGGCCAGACCAACTTTAATGTAATCAAGCAATGGAATGCGGCTGGCGTCTATCAAAAGGCCATCGCCATCATGGCCGCCCGCATCGACGGTTAATCCGCCCGATCCCATACTGACACACTCATGCGCGCGCCTCTAATCAAGGCGCGCGTTTTACTTCCAAATGGCAGAAAATCCTCGCCGAAGGCATCCCGCCCTCTCAGCCCATCCGCCGGCAGATGCGGCCCACATCCCCTCGCTGGCCACATCGCCCGTTGTCAGGCAACTGTGTCCCCGTCACGCACCACATAGGTGTGGATGGTAAAGACGACCGCGTCGCTTTCGGGAAGACGTAGGATGCACTGCCGCTCTGATCGGGTAAAGGGCATGTCACTGCCCGTCTCGCGACGGCGGGGCTGGTGAAGGTCCGCATCAGCATAGCGCAGCTTGTTGAAACGCCACAAAGGCCGCCCTGCCCGCACCCCGTTAAACAGACGTTGAACGCGCCGCGCAATATCAGCGTTGTATTCCGCGACCGGGCTGTGAATAGCGGTCAACGGCTGCTCTATCTTATCTGCCAACCGCCAATTCGCCGGAAAGCACAGCGCGGCTGCATTGAGCACATGTTCATCGCCACGCTTTTGCAGAATACACAGATCTTCTTGTACCAGATGCGCCAGCGTCCAGAGCGGTTGCGACCGGTCCAGCATAACCTTGCGCCCATCGGGGCAGACCACGGCCTTTGTGTCGATCCCAAAGCCGAAACGCGGCAGCAGTGCGAGCGCGTGTTCCAACAGCTCGGACACCGCAGGCTTTGCTGTCTCGCTTTGATAGAAAACCGCCTCGGGTCGCTCTGCCAGCAGCGCCTCGCGATATGCCATCTGCGGGGCATAGGCTTCGTCCATCAGCAGCCAATCCTCTGCGCCGCATGGCCCCGTGCCCGGCAGCCCCGGCGTGCCTGTTTGCTGTTCGGGCAATCTGGTTTGCAGTATCACGGGCATGGGCTCTCCCTGTCAGATAGATGGATCATGTTTGGTCAGTGGGCAATAAGAGGCAGGATCAAAGCGCGGCGCGCCCCAGACGCGCTGCGCGGATATTCAGCCGTGCCTTCGGCGAGGATTTAGGGCCATTTGGAAGCGGGCGTCAGTTCCCGAGCGCGTCTTGCAGCGCGGGCAGGAAGCGTTGTTCATAATCGCTCCCCACCAGAGGGCCCGCATAGCGGAACAGGACCGTGCCATCACCTGCAATGATAAAGGTCTCTGGCGGGGCAGTGACGCCCCAGTTGATCGCGGTGCGGCCCTGCGGATCAAACGCAACGCCCTCGAACGGGCTGCCATCGTCGGTCAGGTAACCGGACGCGGCACCAACAAGGTCCTTGAAATTGACCCCGATGATCGACAGCCCTTGGGCTTGCATATCCAACAATTGAGGGTGCTCTGCGCGGCACGGCGGGCACCAGCTGGCCCAGAAGTTCACCAGCGTCACTTCACCATTGGTCAGCACGTCCGGCGCGGCGGCAGGAAACCCTTCGAGCGGTTTTTCCGGCAGCGCGGGGGCCATTTGCCCGACCAGCGTAGAGGGCAGCCCCTCGGGATCGGCGCGGAACATCCCAAAGGCGGCAAGTGCCACAAAGCCTGCAAACACCAGCGGTGGCGCGATCATCAGCGGAGAGATTTTACCCATGTTTACGTCCCTCTACTTCGGCCAGTGTCGCGCGGGCCTTGCGCCCCTTGCGCAGGCTAAGCACCACGAGCCCTGCCAGCAGCAGCAGCGACACGCCATAGGCCGCAAGGACTTCGGCGGCGTATTTTCCAAGGTCTGGCATCATGCCCCTCTTTCACTGCGGGCCAGCAACGCACGGGCGCGGCGCAGGCGGATTTCGGTTCCTGTCCGGTACAGCACCAGTGCCAGAAACAGCAGGCCAAAGCCGATCATGCTGATCAGCAACGGGTAGAAAAAAACATCCGACACGGTGCGCCCGCCGGTCGCCAGCGGGACAGAGGTGCCTTGATGCAGACCCTGATTCCAGAACTTGACCGCATAGCGCGACAGCACCGCAAAGACCGACCCCACTAGACAAAGCACTGCCGTCAGGTCCGCCGCGGTGTCGGGGTCTTCGACGGCCTCCCACAGGGCGATATAGCCAAGATAGAACAGGAACAGGATCAAAAACGATGTCAGCCGCGGATCCCACGCCCACCACGTGCCCCACATCGGCTGGCCCCAGATCGCGCCGGTGATCAGCGCGATCACGGTCATAAGAATGCCTACGGGTGCTGCGGCTTTGGCCGCAAGCGCGCTGACGTGGTGCCGGCGGATCAGCCAGATCAGCGACGCGACCAGCATCATGAACCACGCATTGATCGCCATCAGCGCAGCGGGCACATGCAGATAGATAATCTTGACCGTTGATCCCTGCCGGTAGTCATCGGGCGTGGCGAAGAACCCCCAAAGCAGGCCAACCGCCAGACATAAGCCAGCGCCGCCCCAGACAAAGGGTTGCACACGGGCCGAGAGGCCCAAAAATTTCACCGGATTGGCGTATTCCCATAAAGACATGGCGGGGTTCTATCGCTCCGTTAATTGGCACTCAATGGTCAAAAGCGCACACTCACCTTAAGGTCATCCGCAAAACTGCGGCAGAGGCAAACGGCATCAGCGCGATGGTGCCAAAGGTAATACCTGCCAGCAGGATCAGCGGGGTTGTGGCATCCAGCCCCATAGCGCCACGACGCGCGGTCTCTGCGCCGAAAATAAGCGTCGGGACATACAGCGGCAGCACCAGCAGCGACATCAACAGGCCCCCGCGTTTGATCCCGACGGTCAGCGCCGCACCGAAGGCCCCGATTGCGGAAAGCGCGGGCGTGCCCAGACCCAAAGATGCCACCAGCCACAGATAGCCCGACGGCGCGAGGTTCAGCATCACCCCCAGCAGCGGGGCGGCCAGCACCAGCGGCAACCCCGTGGTCAGCCAATGGGACAGCGCCTTGACACTCAACGCCGCCTCAAGCGGCAGCGGAGCCGTGGCCAGAAGATCCAGTGTGCCGTCCTCGAAATCCAGCGCAAGCAGCCGGTCGAGCGAGAGCAGGCAGGCCAAAAGCGCCCCCAGCCAGAGCACGCCGGGCGCGATGGTTGCCAGCAGGTCCGATTGCGGCCCAACCGAGAATGGGACCAGCACGGTCACGATCAGGAAGAACGCCAACCCCAAGCCAAAGCCCCCGCCCGCCCGAAAGGCGAGCATCAGGTCACGGCGCAGCAGGGCGATCATAGGAAAGCCTCGTCACTGGCAGCGCTGCGCTGGGATAGCTTGGCGCGAAAGGGCGTGATGTCAAAGGTTTGCGCGTCTAGACCAAGATTAATATGGGTCGCGATCAGCGCCATCCCCCCGCCCGCCAGATGCGCCGTCACGGCAGCGGCGAATAGCTCAACGGCAGCGACATCCAGCGACACCGTCGGTTCGTCCAGCACCCAGACGGGCCGCCCCGTCACCATCAGTCGTGCCAAACCCAGACGGCGTTTTTGCCCCGCCGAAAGCGTACCTGCCAGCCGATTTTGCAGCGGTTCGAGGTCATAGGCGATCAGGGCTGGCGCAATATCCGTTTGACCAAAAACCTGCGCCCAGAATTCAAGGTTTTCGCGCACGCTAAGCATCGCCTTTAACCCGTCCGCATGGCCCGCATAGGCGATGGTTTCTTCGGCACCGTCGATGCGGCCGGACAAGGGCGGTTGCAGCCCCGCGATGCAGCGCAGAAGCGTTGTCTTGCCTGCACCGTTTGGCCCGCGCAGGATCAGGGCCGTTCCCGGCGCAACCGCAAAAGTAACCCCGTCCAGCACAGGCACGCCACCGCGCGCAACAGCAAGGTCGGTGACACGCAAGGTCATGTCAGACAGGGATCAGGGCCAAGGCGATGCGACGGCCTTCGCTCAGCAAGACGTTATAGGTGCGCGCCGCTGCGGGGGACGACATTACGTCGACGCCGATACCTGCGTCTTCCAATACGCTGCGCAGGTCGGCGGGGATATGGCTGATCTCGGTGCCCGTACCAATGAACAGGATATCGATCTTGCCCGCCAACGCCAGCAGCGGCGCATGATCATCAAAACCGGCCCAAGGTGACACGCCGGAGTCCCCTGCGATCACCGGCCCCTTATACACCTCGCCCCCGATACGAAAGAAGCCGGGGCCATAGCCTTCGACGGGTTTGGCATCCGAATACACGACCTCGTTCAAACGCATGATGTTCTCCTTTGGGCAGCGGCTGCGCCACCATAGCCGATCAAGCGCGCAGAATACAGGTTAACTGGCGGCGGAACGGGGCGGTCGCGCAAGCGCATGACGTCGCGGCGGATGATGGCGCGGGCTGCGCTACCAGCGCGGGGAACACCCCCGCTGGCAGCTAGACGCTTTACGCGTCGATGTTGGCGTATTGACCCGTATTGTTGCCGTCCTTCTTGGACCAGTCGCGCTTGACGCCCAAGAACAACACGACGTTCTTGGCGACGTAGACCGAAGAATATGTCCCCACGACAACGCCCCATGTGATCGCGAAGACAAAGCCGCGGATCACATCGCCGCCCAGAACCAGCAGCGCGATGAGTGCGAGCAAGGTGGTGCCCGATGTCATCAAGGTCCGGCTTAGGGTTTCGTTAACGCTGAGGTTCATGATCTCGCGCAGGTCACGTTTCTTGTACTTGCGCAGGTTTTCACGCAGCCGGTCAAAGATCACCACTGTATCGTTGATCGAATACCCGATGATGGTCAGGATCGCCGCAATCACCGGCAGGTCAAAGCGGATTTGCAAGATCGAGAACACGCCGATGGTCAACACAACATCGTGGAACAGTGCCGCCACAGCGCCGACCGAAAACTGCCATTCGAACCTTAGCCAGATGTAGATCAGGATCGCGCCAAGCGACGCGGCAACCGCCAGAAACGCCGTCTGGATCAGTTCGCCCGATACTTTGGGGCCAACGGATTCAACCGAAGTGAAGACGATGTTCGGGGCAACAGTCTGCAACGCCTGCTCGACGTTCTGGATCATCTCGGGGGATGCGGCCTCTTCGCCCTCTTGCGCTTGGATGCGCACCATGGCGACATGTTTGGTGCTGTCGCTCGCGGGGTCGAACACTTCGGAGATGGACACATCGCCAAGCTCAAGCGGTGCCAGCGCCTCGCGGTAGGCCGCGACGTCCACGGCTGCGTCGCTTTGCGTGCGCAGGGTCGTACCGCCACGGAAGTCGATGCCGTAGTTCAGACCCATGGTGAACCACACAGCCAAGGCCAGCAGCACCGCCACACAGGACGCACCAAAGGTCAATTTGGCATGTTTGAAAAAGTCGATATTCGTATCGTCGGGGATCAGTCTCAGACGCATGACGTGAGGTTCCTATACCGTGATTGTCTTGGGACGGCGACGTTCAAACCAGAACACCACGATCAGACGTGTGACGAAATATGCCGTAAAGACCGACGTGATGATGCCAAGCCCCAGCGTCACCGCAAACCCGCGCACAGGGCCGGAGCCGAGCACAAAGAGGATCGTTGCAATGATGAAGGTCGTGATGTTGGCGTCCAGAATGGCGCTAAGCGCGCGTTCATAGCCAAGGCTGATGGCACGGGCAGGCCCTTTGGCGGTCTTCAGCTCTTCGCGGATGCGTTCAAAGATCAGCACGTTGGCATCCACCGCCATACCCACTGTAAGAACGATCCCCGCAATACCGGGCAAGGTCAGCGTCGCACCGATCAGGCTCAGAAGGCCAAAGATCATACCGACGTTGATGATCAGCGCGATATTGGCAAAGAGCCCGAACAGCCCGTAGCTGGCCCACATAAAGAATAGCACTGCGCCAAAGGCGACGCTGGTCGCGATCTTGCCCGCGTCAATGCTGTCTTGACCGAGTTCCGGCCCGATGGTGCGTTCTTCGACAAAGGTCAGACCGGCAGGCAACGCCCCTGCCCGCAGCAAGACGGCCAGATTGGTCGATTCCTCGACCGAGAAGTTGCCGGTAATGATCCCCGACCCGCCGGGAATCGCGCTTTGGATAGTGGGGGCGCTGATGACTTCGTCATCCAGCACGATGGCAAAAGGCGCGCCGATGTTTTCGGCCGTGTAGGTGCCAAACTTGCGCGCACCCGTCGTGTCAAAGCGGAAGCTGACAGCGGGGCGGCCGTTCTGGTCAAAGCTGGGCTGCGCATCGACCAGCTGTTCGCCGGTCACCACGGGGGCGGTTTCGACAATATAGAAGGTGCCGGGCGCTTCGGCATCAGGCAACAGGGAATTGCCTAGACCGGGTGCCGCGTTTTCATTCGCGCCGCGGTTGACCACAGGGTTAAAGGTCAGCTGCGCGGTGGTGCCGATGATCGCCTTCAGCTCGGCGGCTGAACCGATACCCGGCACCTGAATAAGGATACGGTCCGACCCCTGACGCTGGATCGTGGGTTCGCGGGTGCCGACTTCGTCGATACGGCGGCGAATGATTTCCAGCGATTGTTGCATCGTGCGCTCGTCCGTGGCCTGTTTCTCGGCATCGGTCAGCGTGATGGTGATGATGTCATTGGCACCGTTTACCACGATGTCGTTTTGCCCTGTGCCGGTCAGCGACTGCACCGGACGCGCCAATGCGCGGGTCGCTTCAAGCGCTTGTGCCATGACAGAGCCGTCATTGATGCGCACGCGCAGCTCGCCCGTGGGGGCTTCTACACGGCGGACCGGTGTGATCGACCGCAACGCATCGCGGACTTCTGGCCAAGCGGCCTCCATCCGGTTGGCGTAAACGTCTTCGACGTTCACTTCGGCCAGCAAATGTGCACCGCCGCGCAGATCGAGGCCCAGATTGACCAGACGTTCTGGCATCCATTCGGGCCAGAGCGCTTTTTGCGCCTCAAGCTCGGGGGTGGATCCGGCGACGTTAATCGCCTTCACCGCATCATTGTGCTGTTCAACGGGACCGTAGAACGCATTGGGCAGCGCCAGCCACAGGCCAGCGGCACAGGTGAGGATGATCAACACCCGTTTCCACAGATCAATCTGAAGCATGGTACTGCCCTTTTCTGGACACGCCCTCAGGGGCGCTTACTTGGCTGGTTCGGTCTTGGAGACAACGGTGGCGACGGTCGACTGCACGACACGTACTTTGACGTTTTCCGCCAGTTCGACTTCAAGCTCGCCGTCATCTTTGACTTTGACAACTTTGCCGATCAGACCGCCAGCGGTGACCACTTGATCGCCGCGACGCAGGCCTTCTACCATGGCTTTATGTTCTTTGACCTTCTTCTGCTGCGGGCGGATGAGCAGAAAATACATGATCGCGAAGATCAGGATCAGGGGTACGAATTGTTGAATGGCTTCCATGGAAGGTCGTCCTTTGTGTTGGGCGCATGCCGCAAACGGCCTGCCGTCTAAGTTTGGCGGAACCTATGGTCAGACGCAGGGCATTGCAAGGCGGGTTCAGGGGGAAATACCGCTGTCCGGTGTCGCACTGCGCAATTACCTGTTTGCGCAAGCATCCAAGGCCCGTTTGCCCCTGCCCGCGCAACCACATCTGGCACCGCGATCCACAATCGGGCATAACGCGCGCAACGCAGATCATGCGACTCGGACGACAAAGGAACAGCCCATGCACGACATCAAAGCCATCCGCGAAAACCCCGATGCCTTCGACGCGGCCCTCGCACGGCGCGGCGACGCACCTGTGACCGCGCAGGTACTGGCACTGGACGAGGCGCGGCGGGCCAAGATTTCAGCAGCTGAAACCGCACAAGCGGACCAGAACAAAGCCTCCAAGCTCGTGGGCGCTGCCAAGGCCAAGGGCGACGAGGCCGAATTTGAGCGTCTGCGCACATTGGTCAGCGACAAGAAAGCCGAAGTCACCGCCATGCAGGCAGAGGCCAAGGATCTCGACGCGCAGCTGACCGATATGCTGGCGCGCATCCCCAACCTGCCCGCTGATGATGCGCCCGACGGCGCAGACGAAGCCGACAATGTCGAAGTGAACCGCTGGGGCGACGTGCCGGAGGTTGATTTCACCGCGAAAGAGCATTTCGAGATCGCCAGCGTCGCGGCGTCGATGGATTTCGAAACCGCCGCGAAAACTTCCGGCGCGCGGTTCGTCATGCTGAAAGGAGCCTTGGCACGGGTACACCGCGCGCTGGCACAGTTCATGATCGACACCCATGTCGATCACAACGGGCTGACAGAATATATGACGCCGGTTCTGGTACGCGACGAGGCGATGTATGGCACTGACAAGCTGCCCAAGTTCGGCGACGACAGCTATCAGACCACCAACGGCTGGTGGCTGATCCCCACCTCCGAAGTGACGCTGACCTATTCGGTGGCGGGGGATGTGCTCGACGAAGCTGCCCTGCCCCGCCGGATGACCGCCCACACCCTGTGCTTCCGTTCCGAGGCAGGCAGCGCGGGCCGCGACACATCGGGTATGCTGCGCCAGCACCAATTCGAGAAGGTCGAGATGGTGTCGGTCACCCACCCCGATCAATCGGACGACGAACAAAAGCGTATGCTGCGCTGTGCCGAAGACATGCTGGAACGTCTGGGCGTGCCGTACCGCACCGTGATCCTGTGCACCGGTGACATGGGCTTTGGCGCGCGCCGGACCTTTGACATCGAGGCATGGCTCCCCGGTCAGAACGCCTACCGCGAGATCAGTTCGGTTTCGACCACTGGGGATTTTCAAGCGCGTCGGATGAATGCACGGTTCAAGCCCGCAGATGGTGGCAAACCGCAGTTCGTACATACGCTGAACGGGTCTGGTCTGGCCGTCGGGCGCTGCCTGATCGCGGTGCTGGAAAACGGCCAGCAAGCAGATGGTTCGGTCAAGCTGCCCGAGGTGCTGGCCCCCTATCTGGGCGGCAAGACCACTTTGGGCGTCGACGGCACCCTTAGCTGATTGAATGCGGAGATCATCGGGCTATCTGAGGCGAAACCACTTTTCGCAAGGTAGCCCGATGTCCCGTCCCCTTACTGCCCTGATGACCTTTCTGCTGGCGATCGGCTTTGCCGTATCGCCTTTTTTCGTGTCCGGCTTTAACGGCTTTTCGCCGGATCAATTCCCGATCCCCCAAGACAACCCGCCGGTGCAGCCCGCAGGCTATGCGTTTTCGATCTGGGGGCTAATCTATGTCTGGCTGATCGTTGGTATGGGCTGGGGCCTGTGGAAACGCCGCGAGGATTATCTGTGGCACGACATGCGCCTGCCGCTGGCCCTGTCGCTGTTTGTGGGGTGCTTCTGGCTTGCCGTCGCGGTGGCAAGCCCCGTCTGGGCGTCGGTGCTGATCTGGGTGATGCTAATCACTGCCCTCTACGCGCTGTTTCGATCCCCACGCGAGGATCGCGGCTTTGCCGCCCTGCCCGTGGGGCTGTATGCGGGGTGGCTGAGCGCGGCATCTTGCGTGTCCCTGGGACTGCTTGCGGCTGGCTATGGCTGGATGAGCGGCCCGACCGCGGGGCTGGTCTTTGTCGGGCTGGCGATTGTGATCGCGGCGGGGGTGCAATCGTCGCTGATGCGCGCGCCGACCTATGGGATCGGGGTGATCTGGGCGCTGGTCGCTGTGGTTGTGGCGAATATGGCGACAGCACCATCGGTCGCGGCACTGGCAGCGGGGGGTGCGATTGCGCTGATTCTGCCGACCTACCGTTCATGGCGACGCGGTTAAGCAGCGTCTGGAACGCAAAGAACCGGCGCTTGGGCTAAGCGCCGGTTCTTTTATTTTAACTTCTCGAAAACCCTACCGGTCCTTGCGATGTCCATCGGTATGTTTGCGCAGCTTCGACGGCTTGGCCTTCTTGCGCCCTTTATAGGGGTTGGCATCCGACTGGCCGCGCATCCACAGACGGATGGGCGTTCCCGGCATGTCAAAGTCGATCCGCAACCCGTTGACAAGATAGCGGTTATAGCTTTCTGGCACTTTATCAGGGTGGCTACACATGACCACAAACCCCGGTGGACGGGTCTTGGCTTGGGTCATATAGCGCAGCTTGATGCGTTTGCCTTGGGGCGCGGGGGGCGGGTGCGCCTCCATCATGCCCGCCAGCCAGCGGTTCAGCTGCGCGGTGGTGATACGGCGGTTCCAGACGTCATAGGCGCGCATGATCGCTTGTTGCAAGCGGTCCAACCCCCGACCGGTTTTGGCCGAGACCGTTACCAACGGTGCACCTTTCAATTGCGGCAACAGACGTTCAAAGCTTTCGCGCAGATCTTTCAACTTGCCTTGCTTGTCCGTCTCGAGATCCCATTTGTTGACCGCTATCACCACAGCGCGGCCCTCGCGTTCGGCAAGGTCAGCAATACGCAAATCTTGCTGTTCGAACGGGATTTCAGCATCGAGCAGAACAACCACCACTTCGGCGAATTTGACGGCACGCAAACCATCGCTCACGCTCAGCTTTTCCAGCTTTTCCTGAATTTTCGCCTTTTTACGCATACCAGCAGTGTCAAAAATCCGCATCGGGACGCCGTCCCAGACGGTGCGCAGCGATATCGCATCGCGGGTAATCCCCGCTTCGGGACCAGTCAGCAAGCGATCTTCGCCCATGATCTGGTTAATCAAAGTCGATTTGCCGGCGTTCGGACGCCCGACGACGGCAACCTGAAGCGGTTTTGCGTCAGTCGGCACGGGCATTGGCGCGTCTTCGTCACCCAGCTCGGCTTCTTCTTCGGTCAGATCCACGTCAGTCTCGGGCGCATCGGTCTGTGCACGCTCTGCAAAACTGTCCGCGATCGGCATCAGATGGGTGTAGAGATCGTTCAACCCTTCGCCGTGTTCGGCAGACATACGAATGGGTTCGCCCAGCCCAAGGCTATACGCCTCGATCACACCGGCGTCGGCGGCTTTGCCCTCGGCCTTATTGGCAGCAAGAATGACATGCGCGGATTTCTTGCGCAGGATGTCGGCAAAGACCAGATCGGACGGCGTAACCCCGACGCGGGCGTCGATCATGAACAGGCAGATATCTGCCATATCGACAGCACGTTCGGTCAGACGGCGCATGCGCCCCTGCAAACTGTCGTCGGTGACTTCTTCAAGTCCGGCGGTGTCTACAATTGTGAATCGCAGGTCGGCAAGCCGCGCCGCCCCTTCGCGCAGATCGCGCGTCACACCGGGCTGATCATCGACCAACGCCAGTTTTTTACCGACAAGACGGTTGAACAGCGTGGATTTCCCAACGTTGGGACGGCCCACAATGGCGAGGGTGAAGGACATGGAACGGCTCCGAAGACTAGATCAAGCCTGCCGCTTAGCCTATTTGCAGCCTAACGGAAAGCGTGCAATTGCCCTTTCGCGGATACGACGTACAGAACGCCCCCTGCAACGACCGGTGCAGTGGTCGCGCCACCGGGAATATCGGCTTGTGCGACCAGTGCCCCGTTGGTCGGATCAAAGCTGCGCAGCGTGCCATCGCTTGACGCCACGATCACGCGGCCACCGGCAATGATGGGACCGTAATTGCCGAAAACCTCGGACTGGCGCTTGGGCTTGTCCTTGACGAAATTCGGCAGCGGCGTGCCCCAGATGCGCGTGCCCGTGCTGGCATCCAGACGCACCAGTTCATTCAGGTCGGTCACCACGAAAACGCTATCGCCTGCGGGCCACACAGGGCCGATCGCCCCTTCGCGTGCGGTCCACTGACGGTCGCCACCCCCAAGGCTCAGCGCGGCCAGACGGCCAGACTGGTTGCCCACGTAAACGGTATCGCCAGAAATCACCGGCGCGCTTGTCACATCAGAGACATTGGCCAACGCGCGGCCGGGGCGCTTGCCCACAACAGATGTGCTCCAGCGGTCAAGACCGCCCTGACGGAACAGCCCCTGCACCTCGCCCGAGCCAAAAGCCAGAACCGCAATCTGCGATCCGATGGCCGGGGCCGGTGCGCCAAGCACGTTGCTGATGCTGGCAGTCGATCCGGTCTGCCATTGCACGCGACCGTCGGATTTGTTCAGTGCCCAGCCGGTATCATCACCGGAGGTAAAGTATACCATATCGCCAAAGACCGTGGGTGCACCCGATCCGGTGCCATCGATGTCTTGTGTCCAGCGCGTGCCGCCACTATCCACGTCCAGCGCGGTGACCGAACCAAAGCCGAGCGAGACATAAACCGTGTTACCATCCACCGCCAAGCCGCCGCCTGTCGCATCGCCCTGCCCGTCGTTTTGCGGTGTCAGATCACGGGTCCAGAGCGTCGCGCCGGACGCCGAAGTGGCGGTAACTGTCGCGCCGGAATCAATCGTAAAGACGCGCCCGCCAGACACCACAGGCGTCGCGGTGATGCGTTGCTTGCGGCTGTCGCCATTGCCGATGGCAGCCGACCACGCCAACCGCGGGGCAGCACCGAGTGCGGGGTGACTTACGCGCGTGCTGGGGGTGCCAGAGCTTTGCAACCAGCTGGCGTTGGCCGTTGCGGCAGGCAACGAAATAGCACGCGTTGTGTTGGCAGGCACCGGCAGATCAGCGGGTGCGGTGAACCCGTCGTTGCCTTGCAGCACAGACCGCACATCCTGACGCACACCGGGCAAGATTACCTCTGGTTCGGCGCAGGCCGACAACAGCAGCGATGCCACCACCGCCCCCATCCCAAGAGAGGCACGGCGCGTCGACGTGGGTTTCGTGAAGATGCTGTGGAGAATGGTCATGGCCCTGCTCGCTTTGCTCTTAAAGTCCGTGTCACCTGAAGGGATCAGGCAGGATTAGTTATTGTCTGCATCCAGCGCCGGCACGGTATCCGTTTGCGGCGCGGGGACTGCGGTGCCCATTTCCGGATCGCCCCCCAAAGCGACAATCACCTGAAGGGCGCGCTGTTGCAAGTCCGAGGTCACATCGGCGTCGTTCAGGATACCCTGATAACGTTCAATAGCCGCTTCGGGCGCGTTTTCTTCGATGTCGATCATGGCCAACTGCTCTTGCGCGAGCAGGCGCAGGCTGCTGCCCGGCTGCGCCAGATTTTCCAGTGCCAGACGGCGTTCATTGGCCGGCATATCCGATCCTTGCAGCGTGATCGCCTTGAACTGGGCGATTTCGCGGTAGATCGCGGGCACATCCGCATGCAGGCCGATGTCGTTCAAGGTTGCGACAGCTGCGTCGGTCTCGCCTGCTTCGGCTTGCTCTGCCGCTTGCAGCATCCCCAGCAGGACACCGGCCCGCGGGTGCGTCGCTTCGATGTTTTCGAACGCGGCGGCGCGGGCGGCGGTGTCTTCGGCAGACAGCGCGGCAAACATCGCATCGCCAAGGGTTTCTGCCTCGGCGCGGGTCTGTGCCTTGTTGTATTCGTTCCACGCCGCACCGCCGACCAGCAGGACCACGGCAAGGATCGCGATCCAGCCATAACGCTTGAGCATAAAGTAGAACCGGTCGCGGCGGACCTCGTCGTTAACTTCGTCGATGAAACTGTCTGTATCGCTCATGTGGTACCCGTCCCGCCTGATTTAACGCCCCTCTTAACCTGCGGGTGCAGGGCTGCCAAGGGCTTGGCTGCACAGCATTGATACACACCTTTGTCGACAAGGCCGCTTTGCCCAAGTTTTTTGGACCGTGAGCTATGCAGAACAGTTATTTTCACTTAATCCCTTGGCCCTATAGCATACGACATACTGCGGTGCCGCAATGCCCGCGTTCCACTGAACCGAGGCCCGAATGCGTATCTTCCCCCTTCTTGCGGCACTCGCCGTTTCCGCTTTGATGTATATGGCAATCTTCG
The DNA here is from genome assembly GCF_900103185.1 of Sulfitobacter litoralis. GTDB lineage: Bacteria > Pseudomonadota > Alphaproteobacteria > Rhodobacterales > Rhodobacteraceae > Sulfitobacter > Sulfitobacter litoralis. The sequence continues at coordinate 58,432 of NZ_FNJD01000016.1, read as the reverse complement.
AGCGCGACGCCCTATTGGGGCTGACGCAAGGGACCACGCAGACGCCCGCAGCTGAAACCGGCGGGCCTGATCCCGCCGGCGCGTCGGATGTAGCGGATCCTGACCGCGTCAAAGTCATAGTGCAGCGCAGTGCCGCGGCCCCGCTGGCGTCTGCGGTCATCGTGCGCGGCCAGACCACCGCCGCGCGGCAGGTGGCGGTCAAGGCGGAGACCTCTGCGGTTGTGATCTCGACCCCGCTGCGCAAAGGAGCCACGGTCCGCGCAGGCGATGTGCTGTGCGAACTGGACCCCGGCCCCCGCGGTGCCCAGCTCAAAGAGGCGCAGGCCCGTCGTGAAGAGGCCCGGTCGCGCGTCCCAGAAGCGCAGGCCCGCGTGGCCGAGGCGCAGGCACGGCTGGAGGAAACGCTGATCAAGCTCAACGCCGCGCAAAAGCTGGGCAAAGGCGGGTTTTCATCGCAGACCACACTTGCCACAGCCGAAGCGACCGCTGCTGCCGCCCGCGCCTCTGTCAGCTCGGCCAAGGCGGGGTTGAACGCCGCCCGCGCGGGCATCGACGCCGCCGATGCCGCCGTTGCCAGCACCCAAGCCGAGATTGACCGCCTGACCCTCACCGCCCCCTTCGAAGGGCTGCTGGAAAGCGACACTGCCGAACTCGGGAGCTTGCTGCAAACCGGATCGCTTTGTGCACAGGTGATCCAGCTCGATCCGATCAAGCTGGTGGGCTTTGTCCCCGAAACCGAAATCGACCGCGTCATTTTTGGCGCGCAGGCACAGGCACGACTGGCCGCAGGCAGCCGACAAATCGCTGGCACGGTTTCCTTTGTTTCGCGCGCGTCCGATCCCACGACCCGCACCTTTCAGGTGGAAATCGACGTACCCAACCCCGACCTGAGCATCCGCGACGGCCAAACTGCAGAAATCGCCATCGCCTCGGCCGGGGTCGAAGCGCATTTGCTGCCGCAATCGGCGTTGACACTGAACGATGACGGCACCCTTGGCGTGCGCATGATCAATGCCGAAAACACCGTTGAATTTGCCGCCGTCGACCTTTTGCGCGACACGCCGCAGGGCATCTGGGTGACGGGTCTTCCCGCACAGGCCAATGTCATCGTGATGGGGCAGGAATATGTGACCGCTGGCGTGACCGTGACCCCGACCTTCCGCGGCGAGGCCCCGCAATGAGCAGTATCGTCGATTGGGCCGCAGGCCGTGCCCGTATGGTCATGGCCTTTATCCTATTGAGCCTTGTGGTGGGCGGCTATGCCTATTCGACCCTGCCCAAAGAGGGCGAGCCCGACATCGAGATCCCTGCCCTTTTCGTTTCGGTCCAGTTTCCGGGCATCTCTGCCGCGGATAGCGAAACCCTGCTGGTCAAACCGATGGAAACAGAACTTTCCGATCTGGACGGCCTGAAAACCATGACCGGCACAGCCGCCGAAAACTATGCCGGGGTGGCGCTGGAATTCGAATTCGGCTGGGACAAGTCCAAGATCATGGCCGACGTGCGCGACGCGATGAGCACGGCAGAAGCAAAATTTCCCGAAGGCTACGAGAAATATTCGATCACAGAGATCAACTTCTCCGAATTCCCCATCATCATCGTCAACCTGACCGGCCCCGTGCCCGAACGCACCATGGCCCGCGTCGCGCGCGATCTTCAAGATGCGCTGGAAGGCGTGGATGCCGTGCTTGAGGCGGGGTTGGCGGGCGACCGTGACGAGATGCTCGAGGTGCTGATCGACCCCCTGCGGCTGGAGGCCTATGACGTCACCGCGGGCGAGCTGATCAATGTGGTGCAGAATAATAACCAGTTGATTGCTGCGGGCGAAGTGCGATCGGATCAGGGCAGCTTTTCCGTCAAGATCCCGTCGTCCTTCAACGACCCGCGCGATGTCTATGCCCTGCCGGTTAAAACCAACGGCGACCGTGTGGTGACACTGGGCGATCTGGCGACGATCAACCTGACATTCGAAGACCGCCAAGGCACAGCGCGGTTTAACGGCGAAAAGACACTGGCGCTGCAGGTGGTCAAACGCAAAGGCTATAATCTGATCGACACCTCCGCGCAGGTAAAAGAGATCGTCGCCGCCCAAAGCGCCGCCTGGCCCGAGGGGCTGAAAGCCGCCGTCACGCTTGGCACCTCCAACGACCAAAGCCGGATCGTCAACAGTATGGTGCAGCAGCTTTTGGGGTCGGTCTTTACCGCGATTGCGCTGGTGATGATCGTGGTGCTGGCCGCCCTTGGCATCCGCGCGGCACTTCTGGTGGGCTTTGCGATTCCCACGTCGTTTCTGCTGTGTTTTGCCTTTCTGGCGCTCATGGGGATTTCCATCTCGAACATCGTCATGTTCGGGCTGATCCTCGCCGTGGGGATGCTTGTGGATGGCGCGATTGTTGTCGTGGAATACGCAGACGCCCGCCAGCAACAGGGCGAAGGCCCGATGGCCGCCTATGTAGAGGCCGCCAAGCGCATGTTCTGGCCGATCATCTCGTCCACAGCGACGACGCTATGTGCCTTTTTGCCCATGCTGTTCTGGCCCGGCGTCCCGGGGGAGTTCATGGGCATGTTGCCGGTCACGTTGATCTTTGTACTATCTGCCTCGCTGGTGGTGGCGCTGATCTACCTGCCCGTCATGGGCGGCGTCACCGGACGGCTGGAACGTTGGATGGCGCAGAATATGACCGCTATTTCCAAGCTCCCCTTTTATCTGCATTTGCTGCTGTTCCCCGTCGTGTTTGCCATGATCGCCTTGCCGGTTGCGCTGATGCCGCCGCTGTTTGCAGTGATCTCTGGGCATTTTGCGGGGATGGACGGGCTGGATATTCCGGGATCGGTCATTCCGGTTCTTGCCGTGGTCTTCGTTTGCATTGCCGTGCTTTGCGCGCTTGTGGCGGTTGCAATATCGGGCGTGCTTTTGGGACTGACCAGCTTTTTCGCGCTGTTCACCCGCTTGGGGCGCGGCGGGAGGTGGGTCACGTCGCGGCTGTTCCGCAAGCGGCCTGATGTGATCAAAGCAGGCTACCGCCGCTCAGGCTTCGGGCGGGTCATCGCCTTTATCGCAGGCAATCCGGTGATGCCGCTCGTGGTTGCGGGGGTCGTTTTTGTTTTCGTTGGCACCACGATGATTTTCTTTGGAAACAACAACAAAGGCGTCGAATTCTTCGTCGAATCTGAACCCGAGCAGGCAATCGTCTATGTGCTGGCACGGGGCAACCTGTCGCTGGCTGAGAAAGACGCGATCATGCAGCAGGCCGAGGCCATCGTGCTGGCGCATCCCGGTGTGTCCACCGCTTTCGCTTTTGCGGGTGAAGGCGGGTTGGACAGCAACACCGGCGGGGTCCAAGCGCCCAAGGACAGCATCGGTCAGGTGCAGCTGGAAACCATCCCGTGGGAAGACCGGGCCCTGCGCCCCGAACTGGATGGTGACATCGTCATAGCAGAGCTGACAGAGGCGCTGAGCGCGATCCCCGGCATCAAGATCGAGATCCTCGCGCAGGCCCTTGGCCCGGCCTCGGGCAAGCCGGTACATCTGCGCCTGAAATCCGACAGTTTCACCGATCTGATCAGCGCCACCGCCGTGGCACGCGACACCTTCGATAAAATGCCCGGGCTGACCCTCATCGAAGACACCCGCCCCCTGCCCGGCATCGATTGGCAGATCGACGTGGATGTCGCCAAGGCAGGGCAATACGGGGCTGATGTGGTCACCGTCGGCGCCATGGTTCAGCTGGTCACACGCGGGCTGCTGCTAGACACGATGCGGGTCGACAGTTCGGACGAAGAGATCGAGATCCGCGTGCGTCTGCCGCAAGAAGACCGTGTGCTTAGCACGCTGGACACGCTGAAGGTACGCACGGCGGATGGGCTGGTGCCGCTGTCGAACTTTATCACCCGCACCCCCGTGCCCAAACTGGCAGAGATCAACCGGATCGACCAGAAACGCTATCTCGACCTCAAGGCAGATGTCTTCCCCGGTCTGGTCAAGCTGGTGCGCACAGTCGGCGGGCCAGAGGCTGACGCTAGCGCCGCGGAAAATGGGGCGACGACGCTCACCCTTGCCACGATGCGCCCTGCGGGGGACGCGGGCGATATCACGGGGCCGGACGGCGCGGCCTTCAAGATCACCCACCGGACCAATGCCGCCCAAGGCGTCGATCTACAGCAGCAGCTCGACAAGGGCACCCTGCGCATGATCCCGATTAATGCCAACGAACGGATTGCGGAGCTGACAAAATGGCTCGAGACGCAGCCTCTGCCCGATGGCGTCAGCTATGAATGGACCGGCGACCAAGAGGATCAGGCCGAAAGTCAGGCGTTTCTGTCCTCGGCCTTTACGGCGGCACTGGGGTTGATGTTCATCATCCTGCTGGCGCAGTTCAACAGCATCTACAACTCGGTGCTGGTGTTGCTCGCGGTGGTGCTATCGACCACGGGCGTGCTGATTGGCATGTTGGTGATGGATCAGACGTTTTCGATCATCATGACCGGCACTGGGATCGTGGCGCTGGCGGGGATCGTGGTGAACAACAACATCATCCTGATCGATACTTATCAGGAGTTCAGCCAGTACATGCCGCGGATCGAGGCGATCATTCGCACGGCGCAGGCCCGTATCCGCCCCGTTTTACTGACCACCATCACCACAATGGCAGGGCTTGCGCCGATGATGTTCGGGCTTAGCCTCGACTTTGCCAATGGCGGCTACACTATCGACAGCCCCACGGCGCTATGGTGGAAACAGTTGGCAACGGCGGTGGTCTTTGGTCTGGGCATCGCCACGGTTCTGACGCTGCTGGTCACGCCGTCGATGCTGGCGATCCGCGTGTGGGCCACGACCTATGCCCGCTGGATTGCGCGGCTGCTGGCCAAGATGTCGCTGGGGCGGGCGAGCCAATCAGCGCAGGACTGGGCGCTGGCACGCGACGCGCGCCGGCTTCAGACGACCGTGATCCAGTGGGAAGACATGGCGCAGCCGGCACATACCCAACCGGCCACATAAGCCTCAGGCAGCGGCAGACATCTGCTGAGCCGCCGCGGCATCCTGCTGCTGGCGCAGCTTGGGCATGGTAAAGATCACCAGCCCCAATGCCGCCACACCACAAAGCGCGATGCTCACCACCATCGGCACGGCAGTGCCGTCAAAGAACGGCGTCGTCGCAGCGATGCAGAAAGCCCCCGTTAGGATCGTCAAGCTTCCGCTGAGCGAAGATGCCATACCCGCGCGCCGCCCGTGGGCATCCAGCGCCGCGACCATCGCCGAAGGCACAACGACCCCCAGAAAGGAATAGGCCAGAAACAGCCCGATCAACAGCACCGGCAGCGTGCCGAAACCGGCCAGCACAACGCCCGTCAGCACCGCCGAACACACCGCAAATCCGGTAACCCCGCGCCCGATCAGCGTGGCAAGCCCCCACATTTCGGCCAGACGCCCGGCGGCTTGCGTGGCGATAAAGAACCCCACCGCGTTAAAGGCGAAGGCCAGCGAGAATTCGGTCGGGGTCAGCCCGAATTGACCAGTGTAGACGAAGGACGCGCTGGAAATGAACAAAAAGAAGCTCGCCATGCCGAAACCCGCGATAAAGGTCAGGCCAACGAACACCGGATCGCGGAACAGGATACCACAGCTGCGCGACAAATCTCCCAGATTGACCTTGCGGCGCTTGTCTGCGGTCAGCGTCTCGGGCAGCGCGATCTGCGCCATCGTCAACGTCGCCGCTGCAAGGATCGCCAACGCCAGAAAGATCTCGCGCCAGCTGCCAAAGGCGACGACCGCGCTGCCCGCCAAGGGGGCCAGCATCGGAGAGACTGAAATCACCAGCATGATCGACGACATCAACCGCGTCGCCTGCGCACCCGTGTACATATCGCGCACGATAGCACGGGGGATCACCATCACGGTCGCGCCGCCGATGCCCTGCACCAGACGCCCCAGCACCAGTGTCTCGATGTCGGGGGCCACCGCACAGATCACCGCACCGACGCAAAAAATGCTCATTCCGATAGCAAGGGTTTTCTTGCGCCCGATCTGGTCCGACAGCGGCCCGTAGACCAGCTGCGACACGCCGTAGGCGAGGAAATAGGCCACCAGCGTGATCTGCGCCGCCGAAACAGAGACATCCAGCGCCTCTTCGATCGCGGGCAGCGCGGGCAGATACATGTCGATGGCAAAGGGACCTGTCACACAGATAGAGCCAAGAATAAGGGCGGTACGGAACATTCCGGCGGGCATGGGCGGTCCTTTGAAATTGAGAGAGTGCCGTTCGCTTGCGCTCGGCCAGCGCTGAGCTAGCACATACGCCTCCATGAGCAAGAATACACCCCGTCGTTTGTGCACCTATAGCGGCAGAATACTGCTGGCTGCTTAAATTTCGGTCGCACAGACGCCGAACCGCATTAGGTATGGGGGGTACCCGTGACCAAAAGGTCATTTAAAACAAAGGAGACACCCCAATGATCCGCAAAACTCTTGCCGCGACAACGCTTGCTTTGACGACGCTCACAGCCCTACCCGCTGCTGCCGAAATCGTGACCAAGTCAAGCCCCCACTCTGTGCCAGATACGATCGATCGCCTTGAAAGCGCGGTGACCGAAGCAGGGGCCACGGTCTTTGCCCGCGTCGACCACGCAGAAGGTGCCGCCAACGTAGAGATGGAGCTTCGCCCCACCACGCTGCTGATTTTTGGCAACCCGAAATTGGGCACGCCTGCGATGCTGGACGGTCAGACCGCCGGTCTGGACCTGCCCATGCGCGTGCTGGCCTATGCAGATGACAGCGGCATGGTGCATGTCAGCTATCACGACCCCGCCACGCTGGCGGCAGACCACGGCTTGCCCGATGACGCCGAATACCTGACCAAAATGACCGGCGCGTTGAACAAACTGACCGACAAGGCCATCGCAGAATAATCTCTGCCTTGCCCCAAAACCCCTGACGCCAGCTATTCGCCTTCGGATTGCTGGCGTTGCCACAGCTGCGCATAGCGCCCGTTTCGTGCCAAAAGATCGTCATGGGTGCCCTGCTCGACCACCTCGCCCTGTTCGAGCACGACAATCCGGTCGGCTTCGGCCACGGTGGACAGACGGTGGGCAATGGTCAGCACCGTGCGGCCCTTGCCCGCCTGACGCAGGGCATCTTGAATTTCGTGCTCCGTCTCGCTGTCCAGCGCGCTTGTCGCCTCGTCCAGCAGCAGGATCGGCGGGTCTTTCAGCAAGGTCCGCGCAATGCCAACCCGCTGCTTTTCCCCGCCCGACAGTTTCAACCCGCGTTCGCCCACGGCAGTGTCATATCCAAGCGGTAAGCGCTGGATAAAGTCATGGATTTGTGCGGAACGCGCCGCGGCTTCGATGTCTTCTTGTGTGGCATTATCGCGGCCATAGGCGATGTTATATCCGATCGTGTCGTTGAACAGCACGGTATCCTGCGGCACCACGCCAATCGCGCGGTGCAGGCTGTCTTGGGTCACATCGCGCACGTCCTGCCCGTCCACGCGCAAAGCGCCGCCTTGCACATCGTAGAACCGGAACAACAACCGCCCGATGGTAGATTTACCCGATCCGGTAGAGCCGACAATCGCCACCATCTCGCCCGGAGCTGCCTCGATCGACACGCCTTTGAGGATTTCCCGGTCGTTGTCATAGCCAAAGCGCACGTTGTCCAGCGTGACACGCCCGCCGGAGACTTGCAGCGCAGGGGCGTCGGGCTTGTCCGAAATTTCAGCCGGTTGATCCAGCAGGGTGAACATCTGCCCCATATCCACCAGCGCCTGCCGGATTTCGCGGTAGACAGTGCCGAGGAAGTTCAGCGGCACGGTCAATTGCACCATATAGGCGTTAACCATGACAAAATCACCCACGGTCAGATCACCGTTCTGCACACCAATCGCGGCAAGGATCATCACGCCGACCAACCCACAGGTGATCAGCAACGACTGGCCAAAGTTCAGAAAGGCGAGCGAGTAATTCGTCTTGATCGCCGCCTCTTCGTAGCCGGCCATCGCCGCATCATACCGCTGCGCCTCGCGCTGTTCGGCAACGAAATACTTGACGGTTTCATAGTTCAGCAGACTGTCGATGGCCTTTTGGTTCGCGTCTGTGTCGCGGTCGTTCATCTGGCGACGTAGCTTTACACGCCATTCGGTCACCGCAAAGGTGAACCAGACATAAAGCCCGATGGTGACCGTCACGATCAGCAGATACCAAGCATCGAACAACACCGTCAGGATGATGCCCACCAGCAGCAGTTCTAAAATCAACGGCCCGATCGAGAACAGCAAGAAGCGCAGCAGGAATTCCACGCCTTTGACACCGCGTTCGATGATCCGGCTCAGCCCGCCGGTCTTGCGCGTGATATGATAGCGCATCGACAGCTTGTGAATATGTTCAAATGTTTCAAGCGCAAGCATCCGCAGAGCACGCTGCCCCACACGGGCAAACACCGCGTCGCGCAGCTGTTGAAAGCCCACGTTCATCGCGCGGGCCATACCATAAGCAATCGTCAGCCCTACCGCGCCAAGCGCCAGAAACGGCACGCCCTCGTTCGCAAGGGCGTCAACAGCGTCTTTGTAAATCACCGGAATGACGACCGAAATCAGCTTGGACACCACAAGGAAGATCAGCGCCCACACGACTCGCTTTTTGACCCACGGCATATCGTCGGGCCACAGATACGGGGCCACTTTGCGCAAGACCAGCAGGTTCGATTGCCGCTCTGCAGCTTGGGCAATTTCCTCTTCGGTCATGGGATACTGGGTGGCGGGTTTGGGCTGGCTTGCGGTGCGCGGGCTATCGGCTGACATGAACGATCCTGTGTAGTTGCCCCTTACATAGGCCCCTCCGTCGGATCATGCCAGTGCGGCTGCCCAATCTGCATGCATAGCTGTTAGTCAATCCGGCAGGTCAAAGACCTGACCCGGATAAATCAAATCTGGATCGCGGATTGAATCGCGATTCGCCGCAAAGACACGCACATAGAGCGTCGGATCGCCATATCGTTCCCGCGCAATCGCCCAAAGCGTCGCCCCTTCCTGCACGGTGACCGCCTTGATCGGGCCGTCGATGCCTGCCGTGGCGCGTGCCAGCACTTCGGGGGATTCCCGTTTGAACGGGGTTTCAACGCGGCTGATCACGTCGCCGCCCTGATCCAGTTCATCCACGCGCAGGGTGTAGATGCCGGTCTTGATATCCTCGATATCGCCGCGCCAGCGCCCTTCGGGATCGACCTCAAGCGCGCCGACATTGCGATTGTCGAGATAGACCCGTACCGAGGATGCCTTTGTCTGGGCCCGCCCCGCCAGTCGGACCTGCCCTGTTTCGGAATAGGTGATCGTATCCAGCGCAATCCGGTCGGTGACCTCGGGTGCTGAGGCTGACAGCAGCTCTACCCCGTCGGCGTCAGATTTGAGCAACGCTACCGTCGTTTCGGTCGCAGGGGGCGATGGGGCTGTGCGAGCGACGGGTTCGGGCTGCGGATCAAGCGCGGCTACCTCGGTCATTTCTGGCGCCGTGTCGTTTGGCATACCGTCACGTGCAGGCGCGACGGGATCAATCTTGGTGCCAACCGACGGCACTGGATCATCGCCTGAAGGCGCTTGAGCGACTGCCACTTGCGCCACCGCTGGTGCGGTAATCGGGGCCAGAATGACCTCCTCGACCGAGGCGACGGGGCCGCCATCAGCATCCGCGGTAAGGCTCAGGATTTTGCCGCTGCCGTCGGCGGGCAGAATGGCAAGGGTGGCGAATTTACCAGAACCATCGGCTTGCGCGCTGGCGACCTTTGCGCCGTTGCTGATGACGCTAACGCGGGCACCGGGGGCGGCACGGCCAGCGATCACGGTCATCCCGTCACTTTCGCGGCGGACTTCGTCAAAACTGGGTGTGGCGGGCGATGCGGCCGGTTCGGGTGTCTGCGGTGCGGGTGCGACATAGGGCACGGCTGCGGTGTCTTGGGGGGCGACGCTGGTCTGCGTGGTTGTAGCAGGCATGCTGCCAGTCTGCGTGCTGCCAGTCTGCGCGGGGGCCGCTTGCGTCGTCACGACCACATCAGGCGCGGTGTCTTGCGATATCACAGGCGGGACAGGATCAGCATCTTGCGACCAGAAATATCCGGCCACTGCAACCGCCACGACCAAGACCGCGCCTGCAAACTGAGCACCCCGCGTTTGAAACACCGCCATTCCGTTCATCCCTTTGAACTTCCCCACATTGAGCACTTGTACCAAGCAGGCTATCACCGGTCAAAATACAGCTGCATGCCAAGTGCATATTCGCAAAAAGGACCCCCGCTTATGATCCAGAAATCCGTATGTGTTTACTGCGGCTCGCGCCCCGGTGATGACCCCGAATATACCACACAAGCCGACGCTTTGGGACGGGCTTTGGCGCAGAACGACTGGCGTTTGGTCTATGGCGCAGGTGATGTAGGGCTGATGGGGACTGTGGCGCGGGCGGCACAGGCAGCCGGGGGCACGACCTTTGGTGTGATCCCCGACCACCTAGTGAAATGGGAAGTCGGCAAGACCGATCTGACCACCTATGTCGTGACCGAGACGATGCATGAACGCAAAAAAGTGATGTTCATGAACTGTGATGCTGTGGTGGTTTTGCCGGGTGGTGCCGGATCACTGGACGAGCTTTTTGAGGTCCTGACCTGGCGCCAGCTCGGCCTGCACCAAAAGCCGGTAATTCTATTGAATACAAACGGTTACTGGGACCCGTTGACCGCGCTATTGGATCATGTCGTCGCACATGGCTTTGCCGATGAAAGCCTGCTTGGCTATGTCGACACTGTGGATAATGTCGATGCCGCGCTCGAGGTTTTGCGGCGTGGGCTGACAGCTTAAGTACCTGTCAGATACGGGACCGAAAGCGGCAGCAAGTAGCCGCGCACCATCGGGACTTGGCTTGAGAAGCGCCGAGGCAAAATCTCTGGGAGCGGTGCATTTAACACAGCTTCGGCCTGATCTTCCGATCCCACCTAACTTTCAATGTGAAAGGGCACCCATAAACAGGTGCCCATTCCTACTCCGCGAAAAACCGCAGATATCCGTCTACAAACAAGGCATCAGAACTGCACCTATGGTGTGTCTATACCGCCACAGTATCACGCTGCGTCGAGTGTCGATTTCACGATATTCTCGATTTCTTCGATGGGGTGGTTGGTCAATGTCTTGGGGATTTCGCCTACGACTTTGTTTGCGACCTCTTGGTGCATCTCGCGACGCAGCTCTCCCAAGGTATTCGGCGGAGCGACGAGAACGATCTTGTCGAACTTGCCCTTGTGTGCTTGCTTATACAGGATCTCGGCCAGCTCTGCTGCAAAACGGTCCTTGGATAGCTGGTGCCAGTCGGTGTCATCCACAGCGGACCGGTGCACTGATGGGCCATCGTTAAAGCGCCCCCGTCGGTTTGCGGCCTGATCACGGTTTGGTGGATTCTCTTGCTCTTCTTCGCGAAACACCTGAAAGAAAGGATCCTCTCCGTCGGTTTCATTCACCATGAAAAGCGCTTTTTCACCGTCGGCGATCAGTACCCAAGTGCCATTTTCAATCTTGGTCATGCGTCTTCTCCGTGGTTGCGTTCGTCTTCGCCGGTGACGCGGGTGTCAGCGCCGGGTTTGTCGACCACCTGTTTCTCTTCGTCCTGGGTGCCGACATCGCGTTGCAGCCCGCCGCCAAAGCGGCCCTGATGGTCAATATCATCGGCTTCGCTGATGTATTTGTCGGTTTCCTTGACGCCGTCCTTCGATCTGTGACGCTCTGCCATTGTGGTCTCCTTCTCATCTTGTGGGTTCACAGACAAAACGCCCCAGTCACACGGGTGGTTCCACAAGAAAAGGCCCCACAGCGGAATGCTGCAGGGCCTTTAACATAGGTATATCAACGGCTTGGCGCGATGCCTTAACCGATTAAATCGCTATTACATGCGAGATGCAACGTTATCCCAGTTCACCAGATTGTCGAGGAAGTTCGACAGGTAGTCGGGGCGCGCGTTGCGGAAATCGATGTAGTAGGAGTGTTCCCAAACATCGCAACCCAGCAGTGCGGTTTGACCAAAGCAAACGGGGTTCACGCCGTTTTCCGTCTTGGTCACTTTCAGGCCGCCGTCGGTGTCCTTAACCAGCCACGCCCAACCGGAGCCGAACTGACCGCCACCGGCTGCCTTGAATTCGTCCTTGAACTTATCGACCGACCCAAAGCTTTCGGTGATCGCTTTTTCCAGCTCGGACGGCATTTTGCTGTCGTCGGGGGACATCATTTCCCAGAACTGGTTGTGGTTCCACAGCTGGCTGATGTTGTTGAAGATGCCGCTTTGCGCGACCGCATCAGGGTTGTAGGTGCCCTTGATTATTTCCTCGAGGGTTTTGCCTTCCCACTCGGTGCCTTCAATGGCTTTGTTGCCGTTGGTCACATAGGCGTTGTGGTGCTTATCGTGGTGATATTCCAACGTTTCCTTGGACATACCTTTGGATGCAAGCGCATCGTGGGCATAGGGAAGATCAGGAAGAGTAAAAGCCATGAGAAAAGCCTCCGTTATTGAATTGCGTCTGGGTCACATGAAGCCCGTCCCGTCATAAGGTCAAGTGCTGATCGACCCGCAAGGGGGAAACCGACACGGCTGACGGGGCGCTTGGATTGTCACCCGCTTAAAGGTAAAACGGCTGGCCAGCGGGAATGTTCCCGCCAGCGCACCGCCCTACCCTTGATCAGCGACTTACGGCTTGGCGCTATAAAATACAGGGGCCGAACCGGGCTGCGCCGCGATCTTAAGCAGATCATACACGTAAAGCGCGACCGACCGGAAGCAGACAAGACGGAAGCTGTCACCCTCTTCGATCCAGAACGCCGCCGGTACTTGCGCCAGCCGCGTGCGGCGGATCATGCCGGGGGTAAAGGTCGCTGGCGACAGGTCCACAGGCGCAAGCTTGGCCAGCACGTCGCGGCTGTGCGCGCCGCTAATGCGGAACACCGCCCGCGCGTCGGATACATTGACCGCCAGCGTGTGATTGCTGCCAAAGCATTTGGTCAGCATGTCGATCGTGTCGCTGACCTGATCATAGGGGCAGAGCAACAGCAGCTCGTCCGGTGACATCCATGCGACACCGCGATCCCCGTTGATCTGGACGCTGCGGGTGTCGGGAAGGCCCAGGCCGACGGCCTTTTTCAGCGCTTTCTTCATATAGGCCGCCGTTAGATCCCCGCGGACAGAGATCATGCCAATCGGATCCATCAGGGTTACCTCGGCAATGCCGCCGGTGAATTCTGCCGCTTTCAATGCGCTTACCGCCTCAGACATTTTGCTTGGCCCCTTCTTTGTCATAGAATACCGGATCGACGATTTTCGCCTGATAGGTCTTGCCGTCGGTCCCGGGGAAGTCGAGCACCTCGCCCATGCGGTCCGGCCCGTTCAACACCAGCCCCATGGCGATCCCCTTGCCCAAGGTCGGCGAATGATAGGTCGAGGTGACGCGCCCGATCATATTGCGCTGGCCGTTCTCGTTCTCGCCCTCGCCCACGGCATAGGCCCCGTCCGGCAAGGTGCTGCCGTCGGTGGTTTCCAGACCGACCAGTTTCCACCGCGTTGGATCGGCCATATGCGTCCGCTGTTGCGCGCGCTTGCCCAGGTAGTCGTCCTTCTTTTTAGAGATCGCCCAGTTCAGCCCCAGATCCTGCGGGATCACAGTGCCGTCGGTTTCATCCCCGATCATGATAAAGCCCTTTTCGGCCCGCAAGATGTGCAGACATTCGGTGCCATAGGGCATCACGCCCAGATCATTGCCCGCCACCATCAGCGCATCCCAGAACGCCTGCCCCTGCCCGGCGTCCACCGCGATCTCGTAGCTCAGCTCGCCCGAGAAAGAGATCCGGTAAACGCGGCATTTGAACCCGCCAAGCGTGCCGTCCGCCCATTCCATGAAGGCCAGCGCTTCTTTGCTGAGATCCATGCCGCCGAGCTTTTCAAGACATGTGCGGGCATTGGGACCGACCACGGCGATCTGCGCGTATTGTTCGGTCACATTGGCCGTGTAGACGTTGAAATCCCACCACTCGGTTTGCAGCCATTCTTCCATATGCTGGTGAATGCTTTCCGCGCCGCCCGTGGTTGTGTGGCAGAGGAAGGTTTCTTCATCAATCCGCGCAACCACGCCATCGTCGATCAGGAAACCGTTTTCCGAACACATCAGACCATAGCGGCATTTGCCCGGTTTCAGCGATGACATCATATTGGTGTAAAGCATATCGAGGAAGCGCCCCGCGTCCGGCCCTTTGACGATGATCTTGCCAAGGGTGGAGGCATCAAGCATCCCCAGTTTGCTGCGCGTGTTGGTGACCTCGCGCATGACCGCGTCATGGGTGCTTTCGCCTTTGCGGGGATAGGCATAGGGGCGTCGCCAGTGGCCGACAGGTTCCCAGTCGGCTCCGTTCGTCTCGTGCCAGTCATGCAGCGGCGTGCGACGGATCGGCTGGAACACGTCGCCGCGCGCCTCGCCCGCGATCGACCCCATAGAGATCGGGTGGTACGGCGGGCGGAAGGTGGTGGTGCCCACAGCAGGAATATCGGCATCCATCGCGCCGGCAAGCGTTGCCAGTCCGTTGATATTGCTCAGTTTACCCTGATCAGTAGCCATCCCCAGCGTGGTATAGCGTTTGGCGTGTTCGACGCTGACGAACCCTTCTTGCGCGGCGAGCCGCACGTCTGACACTTTGACGTCGTTCTGATAATCCAGAAACGTCTTTTCGCGTAGTTTAACGTTGGCACCCTGAGGCATCATCCAGACGGGGGCGAGCGGCGCTTCCTCTTGCCGGTCGGCGTTCGGCGATACGGCATCAGCGGGCAGCTTGAACCCCAGAGTGGTGGCCACGCCATCGGCTGCAGCATGGGCGTCGTGCAAGATGTCATCCAGCGCAAAGAAACCAGCGGCGGCACCGGCAGCGGTCACAAACCCATGCCCGTCCGCCCCCAGCGGCGGATTGTTCACATCAGGACGGAACATCGCACCGGCCGTGTCCCACGTCAGTTTACCGCCGCAGTGGGACCACAGATGCACCACGGGCGACCATCCGCCCGACATGGCCACCGCATCACAGGGGAAGGTTTCAAGCACCGCCCCTTCGCCTGACTGGCTGCATACCTCGACGCCCGTCACGCGCTTGCCACCTGTGACCCGCGCCACAGCGTGGCCCATCATCACGCGGATGCCCAGATCCTTGGCCCGCGCCATCAACGCGGAGTCTTGTGGCAATACGCGAGCATCCAGAATGGCGGGCACGGTCAGACCGGCCTCGGTCAAGGCGATGGCAGTGCGGTAGGCATCGTCATTATTGGTGACAACAACCGTGCGATCCCCGACCGAGACGCCATAGTTCACCAAGTAATCTCGCACTGACGCGGCCAGCATCACGCCGGGTATGTCGTTGCCAGAAAAGGACAAAGGACGTTCAATCGCGCCGGTTGCCGTCACGATATGCCCGGCACGGATGCGCCACAGCCGGTGGCGCGGCCCGGCAGTCTTGGGCGCGTGATCGGTCAGTCGTTCATAGCCCAGCACATAACCGTGGTCATACACACCTGCCCCCATGACGCGGGTGCGCAGGGTGACGTTCTCCATCGTCGATAGCTCTTCTACCAGTGTATCGACGAAGGCCCCAACAGGCGTGCCATCCACGGTGCCACCGTCCACCGGTGCACGTCCTCCCCAATGGGCGGTCTGTTCCAACACGATCACTTTTGCACCAGACAACGCCGCTGTGCGTGCGGCCTCAAGGCCTGCGACGCCGCCCCCGATGACCAACACATCGCAAAAAGCGTGAAAATGTTCATAGGTGTCGCCGTCCAAATCCTTCGGCGCTTTGCCCAGACCGGCAGAGTGGCGAATGATCGGCTCGTAGACGTGCTTCCAGAAGGGACGCGGGTGGATGAACATCTTGTAGTAAAAGCCCGCAGGCAAGAACCGGCTAAGATGCTTGTTGATCGCGCCCACATCGAATTCGAGGCTGGGCCAGTGATTCTGGCTCTCGGACTGCAGGCCGTCGAAAAGTTCGGTGGTGGTGGCGCGTTGATTGGGCTCGAACCGGTCTCCCTGTCCCAAATTGACCAGCGCGTTGGGCTCTTCCGGTCCTGCCGCAACAATGCCGCGCGGACGGTGATATTTGAACGAACGCCCCACCAGCATCTGGTCATTCGCTAGCAAAGCCGAGGCCAGCGTGTCGCCCTCGAAACCGCGCAACTGCTTTCCGTTAAACGAAAAACTGACTGCATTTGATTTGTTCAGCAGGCGGCCGCCTGTGGCAATTCTGGTGCTCATGAAGTCAAACCTTGGAATATTGCGAAAGCGCGGACGCCTCCGGCGGGAGTTTTCTTGGCAAAATGAAGGAGCGCGGCGATCATGGGGCGGTCGATGCCTGCCAGTCGGGGCGACGGTCCATTATCTTGTTGATGATATCTTGAGGGACGGTGCTGGTCTGGGCGGTATAGGTCCCAAATACCTCGAGCGTCATGGTATCGCGCGCGGCGTGAAACCACTTGCCGCATCCATAGACGTGGCGCCAACGTTCGAAATGCACGCCCTTGGGGTTGTCGCGCATAAACAGATATTGCTCGAATTCGGTATCAGAGGAGCCCGGGCCAAACCTTTTAAGATGCGCCTCACCACCGGCGTGAAATTCGGTTTCCTCGGCGGTGATCCCACAGTTGGGGCAAGTCAGTGTCAGCATGGGGCGCTCCCTTTGAGGTTGGCGTGAAACGCAAAAAGGCCGGCCCCATCACGGGGGCCAGCCTTTGTCATCATAAATAGAGTGGAAAGCGGCTTAGTTGCCGGTTGCTTCTTCTGCAGCGCCTTCAACGGCATCGGCAGCGCCATCTGTGGCCCCTTCGACGTTGACGTTGATATCACCGGAATCAGTCGCAGGCGTGCCGCCCGAAAAGAAGAAAAAGCCGAAGCCAAGGACCAGAACGACGAGAACACCGATGATGATACCGGAACCAGTGCCGCTGGTTTTGTTAACGGTGGTTTGGGGCGCTTGTGTGGTGTGTGGCGCTTGGTTGTGGTCAGGGTCTGCCATGTGAATGGTCCTTCATAAACTTGATATGAAGTGCAAACGCCGCTGCGCCCTATAAAGTTCCGTACTTTGCCGAAATGAACTGAGTTACGCACGCTGATCAATGGGCCACCCCTGCCGCCACGGATTCGTCGATAAAGCGCCCTTCCTGGAACCGGTTGAGCCCAAATGCGTCGGTCAATGGTGACCGGCCCTTGGCCATCAGTTCAGCCATGGCCCAGCCCGATCCTGGGATCGCCTTGAACCCGCCAGTGCCCCAGCCGCAGTTCACAAATACGCCTTCCACCGGCGTTTTCGACAGGATCGGAGACCGGTCCCCCGTGACATCCACGATCCCGCCCCATTGGCGCAGCATCTTGAGCCGCGAGACCATTGGGAAGGTCTCCACCAAGGCGCGCACGGTTTCTTCGATGTGATGGAATGACCCACGTTGAGTGTAGTTGTTGTACCCGTCGGTGCCGCCGCCAATCACCATTTCACCCTTGTCGGACTGGCTCATGTAGCCGTGCACGGTATTGGCCATGATCACCACATCCATGCAGGGCTTGATCGGTTCGGACACCAGCGCCTGAAGGGCGACAGATTCGATCGGCAGACGGAAGCCCGCCATTTCTGCCAAATGCCCCGAGTGCCCTGCGACGACCATAGCAAGCTTGTCGCAATCAATGTCGCCTCGATTGGTTGAGACGCCGGTGACCTTGCCATTTTCCTGCCGGATGCCGGTGACTTCGCATTTCTGGATCACGTCCATGCCCATATCCGAACACGCCCGCGCATAGCCCCACGCCACAGCATCATGCCGTGCCGTGCCGCCACGCTTTTGCCAAAGACCACCCAGAACCGGATAGCGCGGCCCATCGATGTTGATGATCGGGACCAGCTCTTTGACCTTTTCAGGCCCGATAAAATCGGTTTGCACACCCTGCAGCGCGTTTGCGTGGGCGGTACGCAGGTAGCCGCGCACCTCGTGGTGGGTCTGCGCCAACATGATCACGCCGCGCGGGCTGAACATGACGTTATAGTTCAGGTCCTGGCTCATGGTTTCATACAGCGACCGTGACTTTTCGTAGATCGCAGCAGAGGGATCTTGCAGGTAGTTCGAGCGGATGATCGTCGTATTGCGGCCCGTGTTCCCGCCCCCCAGCCAGCCTTTTTCAAGGATCGCCACATTGGTGATGCCAAAGTTTTTACCCAAGTAGTATGCCGTCGCCAGACCATGTCCGCCAGCACCGACAATGATCACGTCATAGCGTTTCTTGGGCTGCGCATCGCGCCAAGCCCGCTGCCAACCGGTGTGATGGCGCAGAGCTTCGCGGGCGACGGCAAAGGCTGAGTATTTCTTCATGAAAGCGGTCTCCGGCAAGGATTCGTGGGCAGCCGCACTCGGCTTGGCTTCTTTCTGGGTCCTCGGGGGAAAAAGAGGATACCCGTCGCGGCACTCCATAACAGTTTTGCGACATACGCCGCAATCGGGCAAAAACCATGCCCCGGCCGCGACGAGGTGCATCAATATGGCCCCTTTTGTCACCGCCCCGCAGCGGTTAGATGTGCATCAGCTATAATTACTGGACCGCATCTTTATGAGTTTCTGGATCATTGCCGCCGCAGGGGCCGCGCTCGTGACCGTATTGCTGGCGCGTGCCTTGTCCCGCGGGGCAAGCATGCCTGCCGAAATCGGTGCTGCGCATGACGTTCAAGTCTATCGCGATCAACTGGCCGAGGTCGAACGTGACGTGGCCCGCGGTGTTTTGCCCGACGCCGATGCGACCCGTGTGCGCACCGAAATCTCGCGCCGTATTCTGGCCGCTGATGCCGCGGGTCACATCGTTGTATCCGCCGGAGGCAAACCCTCGCCTGTCGTTACCTCGGTCATCGCGGTTGTATTGCTGGGCGGCAGCTTGGCCCTGTACTGGCAGTTGGGGGCACCGGGCTATGGCGATCTTGCGTTGCAGGACCGCATCGCACGGGCCGAAGACATGCGCCTGAACCGTCCTGATCAAGCCACCGCCGAAGCAGAGCTGCCTGCCGCCGACCTGCCGCCCGAGCTAAGCTCGGAGTATCAAGCCTTGCTGACGCGTCTGCGTGACACGGTTGCCGCGCGACCCGATGACATCCAAGGCAACATGCTGCTGGCCCAGAACGAGGCGCGCGTGGGCAACTACGCCGCTGCGGCGGCTGCACAGGGCAAAGTCGTGCGCCTGAAAGGCACGGAAGCCTCGGTCGAGGAAGTGTCGGGCTATGCCGAACTGATGGTAATGGCCGCAGGCGGCTATGTCTCGCCCGAGGCCGAAGCGGTGCTGCGTGCTGTGCTATCGCGTGAGGTCGAGAACGGCACCGCGCGGTATTATTGGGGCTTGATGTTGGTGCAAACGGGGCGCCCCGATCTCGCGTTCCGCATGTGGGACGGGTTGCTGCGGCGCGGCCCCGAAGACGCCCCCTGGATCGCGCCTATTCTCGCGCAGATCGGTCCTATCGCCACGCTGGCCGGCGTGGACTACACCGTCCCCGAGATTGGTAGCGGTGCCCTACGAGGCCCTTCGACAGAGGATGTGGACGCGGCACAGGACATGACCCCCGCCGAGCGTATGGAAATGATTGGCGGCATGGTTGAAACGCTGTCATCACGGCTGGCAACCCAAGGCGGACCCGTCGAAGATTGGGCGCGACTGATTTCATCGTTAGGGGTGCTTGGCGAAACGGCACGCGCCCGGTCGATCTATGAAAACGCGGTAGAGGTGTTTGCCGATGACCCTGCCGCAATGGATGATATTCAACGCGCGGGCGAACGCGCCGGAGTGACCGAATGATCTATGACGATATCACCGAATTCGCCGCCGCCCTGCCCCCGATGCAGGCACTGATCGGTCTGGACCTTGGCGAGAAAACTATCGGCGTTGCGGTCACGGACAGTTTCCTGTCGATCGCCACGCCGCTGGAAACCGTGCGCCGGAAAAAGTTTGGCGTTGATGCTGCCCGCCTGTCAGAGATCATCGCAGCACGCAGGATCGGCGGCCTCGTGTTGGGACTGCCCCGCAATATGGACGGGTCAGAAGGCGCGCGCTGTCAATCTACGCGGGCTTTTGCGCGCAACTTTGACCGGTTGGGGGATATCCCCATCGGGTTCTGGGATGAACGGCTCAGCACGGTCGCGGCAGAACGCGCCCTGCTCGAGGCGGACACGTCGCGCCGACGCCGCGCCGAGGTGATCGACCACGTGGCTGCGGGCTATATCTTGCAAGGGGTGCTCGACCGCTTACGTGTCATCAAGGCGCAAGGGACATCGGCATAGGGCCACGGCGTCAATCGCGAGAAAGCGTAGGGAAACAGGCATGAGCGACGATATTTGGAAACGGGACGAAGTAGAAAGCCCCTGCGTGAAGCTCTGCGTGGTGCATCCCGAAACACGTTTGTGCACAGGTTGCTTTCGGTCCATCGACGAAATCGGTGCCTGGTCGCGCATGTCGCCCCAAGAGCGCCGTAGCGTCATGGCCGACCTTCCATCGCGGGCGGGCACGTTGGCAAAACGGCGTGGCGGTCGGGCCGCACGGCTAAAACGCGGTGCCAAGGATTAAGACGTCACGCGCTTAGTTCAGCGGGCGACACGGTACAGGAAATCAAGCATTTCCCTGCGGGTTTGTGCGCCTTCGTGATCCTGCGGCGCGTAGTTCTCATTCGCCGCCGGCACCACCGGTGTCGACCCGAAATGTTGTGCC
The DNA here is from genome assembly GCF_900103185.1 of Sulfitobacter litoralis. Lineage (GTDB taxonomy): Bacteria > Pseudomonadota > Alphaproteobacteria > Rhodobacterales > Rhodobacteraceae > Sulfitobacter > Sulfitobacter litoralis. The sequence continues at coordinate 37,665 of NZ_FNJD01000016.1, read as the reverse complement.
ACGGTAATACATTTCCATGTCGCAACAGCGGGCACAAACGTGAGGATATTGGTCTGCTGATCTTGCACTGTATTGGTCATCTTCATCTCTGCCATCTCTCGTGTCGTTCAATTTGTGCGCCGATCGATTCGATTCTCGGTCGCCTGTCGGTAGTTTGGCTCCGACAGTGTGATATAAGTGTGAAGATATGGCAGGATTTAGGCAAAATCAGGGTAATAAATGCGCTGAAAGCCCTAGGGCACAAACTGATGCCTCCGATTTGGGCAAACCGCTGGTGCACGGTATGTGAACCGCTGGCCCTTGCCTTGGGCGCGCGGCTATAGCATTGACCCTTCCGAACCCCCATATTTCCAGTTCGATAAACGACAAGGCTCAGACCCTCATGGGATATAAATCCAACATCACCCGCGCCGCGCGCCTGTCCGTGGCACCTATGATGGACTGGACGGACCGTCATTGCCGCTACATGCACCGGCTGTTTTCGAAAGAGACGTTGCTTTATACGGAAATGGTGACTTCGCCGGCTTTGGTGCGCGGTGGTGCTGTGCATTTGCTGGATCACGATGTGTCAGAGCACCCCGTGGCCTTGCAGCTCGGCGGGTCCGATCCGGACGAGCTGGCAGAAGCGGCGCGGATCGGGGCGCAGGCGGGGTATGACGAGATCAACCTGAACGTGGGGTGCCCGTCGGATCGTGTGCAGTCGGGCTGCTTTGGCGCGGTGTTGATGGAGCAGCCGGCTCTTGTGGCCAAATCGGTTGCAGCCATGCGCCGTGCGGTTGATGTGGACGTCACGGTCAAATGCCGGATCGGTGTCGACGACCAGAACCCGGCAGAGGTGCTGCCCGAATTTTTGGCTCAGATCGTCGGTGCGGGCTGCGAACGTGTGACGATCCATGCGCGCAAGGCGTGGCTTCAAGGCTTGAGCCCCAAGGAAAACCGCGACATCCCGCCGTTGGACTACGACATTGTCCACCGGATGAAGGGGCTATTCCCGAACCTGCATATCTCGGTTAACGGCGGCATCACGTCTCTTGATCAGGCAGAGGCGTTTCTGGATGCGGGGCTGGACGGTGTGATGATCGGGCGTAGCGCCTATCACAATCCCACCGATATTTTGGCCCAAGCAGATCGCCGGATTTACGGCACGGGGCAAGATACCACCCCCGAAGATGTTGTGGCGCACATGCTGCCCTATATCGATGCGCATCTTGATCATGGCGGCAGGCTGAACCAGATCACGCGGCATATGATGGGCCTTTTCGCGGGGCGCACCGGCGCGCGGGTCTGGCGACGGACGCTGTCCGAGCAAGCCTCAAGACCCGGTGCCGACCGTCAGGTGTTGCTCGAAGCACTAGACGCCATGCAGACATTGGCCGAGGCGCAAGAGACGGTTTAACGATAGCCATCCTCTACGGCGGAAGAACCGCCGTTTCTCAAGATGCCGCCCCCTTCGTTGGAATGGCATGACGAACGGTGGCATCACCGCGGTTGCCAAGCTGCGTGAAACACTAGGGATTTTACGCCCCCAGTACCTTACATCAGGCGCGCAGGATCGCGATAAGATCTTCGTGCGTCAGGGAGAAAGGCGTGCCTTTCATCGACGACGCCCCAGCCGAAAGCTGGGCCACCTGCGCGTGATCGTCGGGGTCCAGTCCCATCTGAACCAGATCGCGCAACCCCATGTCGCGGGACCAGTTGCGCAAGGCAGACAGCCCTGCCCCTGTCTCCACCTCGAATGCGGTATCGATCAGGTCCAAGATCCACATCAGCCGTGTGTGCACCTGCGTGCCCGCTTTTGCCTTTTCCACATGAGACGCCAGGACAGCCGGCAGTAAGGCACCGCAGATCTCTCCGTGCGGGGCACCGGTCTGGCCACCGATGACACCGGCAAAGCCATGCACAGCCCCCAGACCTGCATTCGCGAGTGCCAAACCACCGCAGGTGCTGACCCATGCCATGTCGTCCCACGCATCTGCTGCGTCCTGCTCTACGATCGCGCGCAGCGCAGCCAGCCCTTTGGGGATCGCCGCCTGACACAGCGCATCCGTCATCGGTGTCGCCTTGACCGACAGGTAAGGTTCGATCACCTGCGTCACCGCATCCAACCCTGCCGCGAGAGTCACGTGGCGCGGTGCGCCCTGCATCAGGGCCGCATCCACAATCGCGATGTTGGGTATCATCCGCGCGTCACGCAGGCTGACCTTGACCCCATGTTCCGGCACAGCGATCACAGCGTTCTTGGTGACCTCTGCCCCCGTGCCCGCCGTGGTCGGCAGGGCAATCATCGGCAAAGGCGCGGTGTCGAGCGGTTTGCCGCCCCCTACCCCTTCGAGGTACTCCAAAGGTGCCTTCGCGCAGGGGATCAGCGCCGCAAGCGCCTTGGCAAAGTCGATCACCGAGCCACCGCCAACCGCGATGAGCACGTCGGGTTGATCTGCGCCTATACGGCCAAGTGCGGCCTCCAGTGCAGGTAAACTTGGCTCTGCCCCACAGCCTTCACTGACAACAGACAACCCCGCCGCTTGGCAATCTTCGATCAGCCACGCAGCGCGGGCAGCATTGGACCCGTGCACGATCAGCACACGCTTCCCAAACCCAGCGGCCAACGCTGCGGTCTGCGCGGCCTGTCCACGTCCGAAGTGCAGCGCTTGCGGAGAGAAAAACGAGAACATCGGCTTAGCTGTCAGCGCCATCTGCGTGATAGGCGTCGAGCACGGCAACCTCGTCGCGCGAGCCAAGGATCACCGGCACGCGTTGGTGCGGTGCCGTGGGGGCGACATCCATGATCGCGCCCTTCCCTGTCGATGCCGCACCGCCCGCGGCCTCGATCACCATCGCCATCGGGTTCGCCTCGTACATCAGCCGCAGCTTGCCGCCGGTCTTTTGATTATTGCTGTCAGCGGGGTACAGAAAGACGCCGCCACGGGTGAGGATGCGGTGCACATCCGCGACCATCGACGCGGTCCAGCGCATGTTGAACGACCGGCCACGGGGGCCTTCCTTGCCGGCGACGGCCTCGTCCACGTAACGGCTGACGGGGGCATACCAATAGCGTGCGCGCGAGGTGTTGATCGCATATTCCGAGGTCTCTGCCGGTACGGTCATCTGGGGGTGCGTCAGGCTGAACTCGCCAGTGTCCGGATCGCTACTGAAGCCTGCCACTTCGTCGCCCTTGGTGACCACAAACATGGTCGAGGGGCCGTAGATCGCATAGCCCGCGCAAATCTGGTTGCGGCCGTTGTGCAGCACGTTGCGGTCCCCATCGGCCTGTACCTGCATGACCGAAAAGATCGAGCCCACCGACAGGTTCACATCAAGGTTCGACGACCCATCCAGCGGATCGAAATACAGCAGGTAGTCGCCCTTTTGCGGCTCTTTCAGCCAGGTGACCTCTTCGACCTCTTCGGACACAAGTGCTGCCAGACGCGGGCTGTTGGCACACTCACGCTCGAACACATCGTTGGCCATGATATCGAGCGTTTTCTGCGCCTCGCCTTGAACGTTGATCTCTCCGGCGGCACCAAGGTTGCCCTCGAACGCGCCGCGGCGCACCAGACCGGCGATCAAACGCGACGCCGAGGCGATGTCTTCAAGCAGAAAAACCAGATCGGGATCAAAGCTGTTGTGTGTCAGATACCGGCGAAGCGTGGGGGCTGTCATGAAGATTTCCTTAAAAATTCAGGGTCGCGTCAACGGCCTTTTTCCAGAGCGCATATTTCGCGTCGCGCTGGTCATCGTCCATTTTCGGCGTGAATTGGGTTTCCTGTGTCCACGATTTCGCGAACTGTTCCTGATCAGGATAAACGCCCGCGTGCATCCCCGCAAGCCACGCCACCCCGAGGGCGGTGGTTTCATGCACCGTGGGCCGGTCGACGGGGGCGTTGATGATGTCAGACAGGAATTGCATGGTCCAGTCGCTGGCAGACATGCCACCATCCACCCGCAAAGTAGGCTGCACGCCATCGGCTTTCCAGTCGGCGGCCATCGCTTCCAGCAAGTCGCGTGTCTGGTAGCCAACGCTTTCCAGCGCTGCCTTGGCCATTTCGGCAGGCCCGGTGCCGCGGGTCAGACCAAAGACAGCGCCGCGACAATCGGGGTTCCAATAGGGCGCACCCAGCCCGACAAAGGCTGGTACCAGCACCACGTTCTGATGCGGGTCGGCCTGTTCAGCCAGCCCCTGAGTCTCGGCGGAATCCTGAATGATCTGCAACCCGTCGCGCAGCCATTGCACCACGGCCCCTGCGACAAAGATCGACCCTTCGAGCGCGTACGTCGGCTTGCCATCGAATTGATAGGCAATGGTGGTGAGCAGCCGGTTTTCCGACCGCACCGGCGTGTCGCCCGTGTTCATCAGCGCGAAACAGCCCGTACCATAGGTGGATTTCAGCATCCCCGGCTCGAAACACGCCTGCCCCACGGTCGCCGCCTGCTGGTCGCCCGCGACCCCGTGGATCGGCACGGCAGCGCCCAGAATATCGGGGGCGGTGCTGCCGAAATCATCGGCGCAATTCTTGACCTCTGGCAACATCTCCATCGGGATGTCGAGCAGGTCACAGATCGACCGGCTCCACCGGCCTTTGCGGATGTCATACAGCATGGTGCGCGCGGCGTTGGTGGCGTCCGTCGCATGGGACGCCCCACCGGTGAGCTTCCAGATCAAGAAGCAATCGACAGTGCCAAACAGCAGCTCGCCCTTGGCCGCGCGGTCGCGGGCACCTTCGACGTTGTCTAATATCCAAGCCAGCTTGGTGCCCGAGAAATAGGGGTCCAGCAGCAGGCCGGTGCGGTCGGTGAACATCTCTTCGTGGCCCGCATCGCGCAGGGTGCGGCACTGGCTAGCGGTGCGGCGGTCCTGCCAGACGATGGCGTTATAAATCGGGCGGCCGGTCGCCTTGTCCCAGACCACGACGGTTTCGCGCTGGTTGGTAATACCGATTGCGGCGATATCGCCTGCCTTGATCTCTGCCTTGTCGATGGCCCCGCGGCAAGTCGCCTGCGTCGTGCGCCACAGATCATTGGGATCATGTTCAACCCAGCCGGACTGAGGGAAATGCTGGGGGAATTCTTCCTGGGCGCTGGCAATCGACGTCATCGTGTCATCGTAAACGATGGCCCGTGTGGAGGTGGTGCCTTGGTCAATGGCAAGGATATACGTCATGCGCGTCCCTTTGGAAGTGTAGCAACCGTCAGATGGTGCCGTATCCTAGCAAGGGTCGGCAGGCCCGACCAGATGTCAGGGCAATGACGGATGTCGGCGTTGTTGGAAAATCATAGGTTCCGGGGCCAGCGAACCGGCCCCGGAAAGAGTGGCTTACTGCCAGGATTTGATCAGCTCATCATAGGCGATGGTCTGTGGCTCTTCGTCTTCGCTTTCCAGTTTCGCTTTGGGCGAACCGGGCTGGGACAGCCAGTACTCTGCGTCACGCTCTTCGTTCATCTTGGGGCCAATGTCCCCTTGAACGCCGGCACGCTCCAGACGGATCAGGACTTTTTCCTGATCGGCGCACAGGGCATCAAGCGCTTCCTGAGGTGTCTTCGCACCGGACATTGCGTCGCCGATGTTCTGCCACCACAGCTGCGCCAGCTTTGGATAGTCAGGCACGTTGGTACCGGTTGGGGACCACTGAACGCGCGCTGGCGAACGGTAGAATTCAACCAGACCACCCAGTTTCGGTGCACGCTCTGTAAAGCTTTCGTGCTGGATCGACGATTCACGAATGAAGGTCAGGCCAACATGGCTTTTCTTTACGTCCACTGTCTTGGAGGTGACGAACTGCGCATAGAGCCACGCGGCCTGTGCACGGTCCACTGGCGTGGATTTCATCAGCGTCCACGATCCGGCATCCTGATACCCGATCTTGGTGCCCTCAGACCAATATGCGCCGTGTGGCGAAGGTGCCATGCGCCATTTCGGCGTGCCATCTTCGTTCATCACGGGCAGATCAGGCTCTACCGATGCTGCGGTAAAGGCGGTGTACCAGAACATCTGCTGGGCGACGTTGCCTTGCGCTGGAATTGGGCCCGCTTCAGAGAAGGTCATGCCTGCAGCCGCCGGAGGCGAATACTTCTGCAGCCATTCGATCGCTTTGGTCACAGCATAGACCGCTGCTGGCCCGTTTGTGGCACCGCCACGCGCAACGCAAGAACCTACAGGCTGCGAGTTTTCGTTGACGCGGATACCCCATTCGTCGACGGGCAGACCGTTTGGTTCACCTACGTCACCGGCACCAGCCATCGACAGCCACGCATCGGTGTAGCGCCAGCCAAGCGACGGGTCTTTCTTGCCGTAGTCCATGTTGCCAAAGACTTCGCCTTCGACGCCAAGACGCGACAGGTCGCGACCGGTGAAGAATTCAGCAATGTCTTCATATGCGGACCAGTTGACCGGAACACCCAGATCGTAGCCATATTTCTCTTTGAAATCAGCCTTGTTCTGTTCGTCGTTGAACCAATCGTAGCGGAACCAATAAAGGTTCGCGAACTGCTGGTCGGGCAGCTGGTAGATCTTGCCATCGGGGCCGGTCGTGAACGACAGGCCGATGAAGTCTTCGAGGTCAAGACCGGGGTTGGTCACGGCCTTGCCTTCGCCTTCCATCCAGTCGGACAGATTGCGGGCTTGTTGATAGCGCCAGTGCGTCCCGATCAGGTCGGAATCGTTGATATAGGCGTCATAGATGTTCTCGCCCGACTGCATCTGTGTTTGCAGCTTTTCGACAACGTCACCTTCGCCGATCAGGTCATGGGTGACCTTGATGCCGGTGATCGCTTCGAAAGCGGGGGCCAGAACTGTGGATTCATATGTGTGCGTGCCGATTGTTTCGGACACAACGTTGATCGCCATGCCTTCAAACGGTTTTGCAGCGTCGACAAAGAACTGCAGTTCGGATTCTTGGTCTTCCCGCGACAGCGCGGACAGATCGCCGATTTCCTTATCAAGGAAAGCCTTTGCGGCCTCCATGTCGGCGAACGCAGGTGCGGCAAACATGCAAGCCGCAAGTCCGATCGCAGTCGTTCCCTTTAAGCGCAAGTTCATGATGTTCCTCCCTAGAATTGAACATTTGAGAGGTCCGGTTCTTGCAGACCGGCCCCCCTTATATTCCTCTTTTATACCCAGCGGAAAACCGCGATGGCATAGAAAAGGCAGACAACCAATGCCCCCCATTGGGGTGCACTGAGCAGCCCGAGCCAAGCCAGATTGATAAAGGCCGAGCCCAGAAGCGTGATGAACAAACGGTCACCGCGCGTCGTTTCCATCCCCAGTATACCGGCGCGCGGCACTTCGGGGAATTTGATTGCAAGGATCGTAAAGGTGATCAACGTCACCGCGATGATCCCAAAGAAAGCGGCGGTGGGCCAAGTCCAAGCCATCCAGTCCATAATGTGTCCTCCGGTCTTTCTTTATTAAACGCGGCCCAAGGCAAAGCCTTTGGCGATGTAGTTGCGCACGAAATAGATCACCAATGCGCCTGGCAAGATGGTCAGCACGCCTGCCGCGGCCAGCACACCCCAGTCGATGCCGGCGGCCCCGACGGTGCGGGTCATGGTGGCGGCAATCGGCTTGGCATCCACGCTGGTCAGCGTCCGGCTCAGCAGCAGCTCAACCCAGCTGAACATGAACAGGAAGAAGGCCGTGACCCCGATCCCCGACGCCACCAGCGGCGTGAAGATGCGGATGAAAAAGCGCGGGAAGCTGTAGCCGTCGATATAGGCCGTCTCGTCGATCTCTTTCGGGACGCCGCGCATGAACCCTTCTAGGATCCACACCGCCAGCGGCACGTTGAACAGACAATGCGCCAAGGCCACCGCGATATGCGTGTCAAACAGCCCGACGGAGCTATACAGCTGGAAGAACGGCAGCGCGAAAACCGCGGGCGGGGCCATCCGGTTGGTCAGCAGCCAGAAGAACAGGTGCTTGTCGCCCATGAAGCTGTAGCGCGAGAAGGCATAGGCCGCAGGCAGCGCCACCGCGAGCGAGATCACCATGTTCATCACCACATAGGCCATCGAATTCAGATAGCCCGTGTACCACGACGCGTCCGTGAGGATCGTCAGATAGTTGTCGAACGTCAGATCGGCTGGCCACAGGGTAAAGCTGTTCAGGATCTCGGTGTTGGTCTTGAGGCTCATGTTCAGCAGCCAGTAGATCGGCAGCAGCAGGAACAGCAGATAGAGCGCCATGACAATCGCATTGCCCTTGATCTTGGGCAGGGCAAACGCTCTTTTTTGTGCAAGATCAGACATCAGTGGCCATCCCTTTTATCAAGGTTCGTCATCACGGTGTAGAACACATAGGAGATCAGCAGGATCACCAGATAATACATGATCGAGAACGCCGCCGCAGGACCAAGGTCAAACTGCCCGAGGGCCATCTTGACCAGATCGATCGACAGGAAGGTGGTAGAGTTACCCGGCCCCCCGCCCGTCACGACGAACGGTTCGGTATAGATCATAAAGCTGTCCATAAAGCGCAGCAGGATTGCGATCATCAAGACGCCCATCATCTTGGGCAGCTCGATGTAGCGAAAGACTTTCCAGCGGCTCGCCTGGTCGATCTTGGCTGCTTGGTAATAGGCGTCGGGGATGGATTGCAGACCGGCATAGGCTAGCAGCGCCACCAGCGACGTCCAGTGCCAGACATCCATCACGATCACAGTGATCCATGCGGCATAGAAATCTTGAGTGTAGTTATAGTCGATGCCCAAGGCCGACAGCGTGTAGCCCAACAGGCCAATGTCCACGCGGCCGAAGATTTGCCAAATGGTACCGACCACGTTCCACGGGATCAGCAGCGGCAGCGACATCAGGACCAGACACAGCGAGGCCCAGAACCCTTTCTTGGGCATGTTCAGCGCGACAAAGATCCCCAGCGGGATTTCAATCGCCAGAATGATTACTGAGAATGTTACCTGGCGCCCCAAGGCATTCCACATCCGTTCGCTCGCCAGCATTTGTTTGAACCACTCGAGCTTGTCGTCAAGCGGATAGAAATCTCCGGCGAAAGCATCCTGCACGGAATAGTTCACCACGGTCATTAGCGGGATCACGGCAGAGAAAGCCACCAGCAGCAGCACGGGCAGCACAAGGAACCAGGCCTTTTGATTGACGGTCTTGTTCATGACGCGGTCCTTTCAGCGAGGGTCAGCGGGAAAGCGGCGGATTGGATCATCTCACGCCCCCTGCGGCGCAACGCGCCAGCTGTTGGCATAGACATTCACCCCGGCAGGGTCGAAAACAATGCGGTTCATATCCGGCGAAATCTCGGCACCCTCTTCGGCGATCACGTTGATTTCAGTGCCATTAAAGTCAGCACGCACGATCTTGTGACGGCCTACGTCCTCGATCCGTTTGATCGTGACGGGCAGCCCCGCCTCGCCCGTGGCAAGCCGTGTGAACTCAGGCCGCACGCCCAGTTCGACCTTACCGTCCAGCGGCGCAAACCCGTGGCCCAAGGCGATCTCGTGGCCGCCGATGACGGCCTTGTCACCGGTCACCGCCGCGTCGAGCACATTCATACCGGGCGAACCGATGAAATAGCCCACAAACGTGTGCTGCGGTGTCTCGAACAGCTCTTGTGGGGTGCCCATCTGGACCACGCGGCCATCGTACATGACGACAACTTTGTCAGCAAAGGTCAGCGCCTCTGTCTGGTCGTGGGTCACATAGATCATCGTGTGACCAAATTCATGGTGCAGTGATTTCAGCTGTGTGCGCAGTTCCCACTTCATATGGGGATCGATCACGGTCAGCGGTTCGTCAAACAGCAGCGCGTTCACGTCTTCGCGCACCATCCCCCGCCCGAGCGAGATTTTCTGTTTCGCATCCGCCGTCAGCCCGCGCGCCTTGCGGTTCAGCATGTCTTCCATGCCGATCATCCCCGCGATCTGCTGCACACGCTCGGCAACATAGGACGCATCCGCCCCCCGGTTGCGCAGGGGGAACGCCAGATTATCGCGCACAGTCATCGTGTCGTAGACCACTGGAAACTGGAAAACCTGCGCGATGTTGCGCTTGGTCGTCGGGTCGTTGGTCACGTCACGGTCGTTGAACAGGATGCGGCCCTGACTGGGATGCAGCAGGCCCGAGATGATGTTCAGCAACGTGGATTTACCGCAACCCGACGCGCCGAGCAGCGCGTAGGCTTCGCCGTCGACCCAGTCGTGGTTCAGTTCCTTCAGCGCGAAATCATCTTCGCTGGTGGGATTGGGCAAATAGGAATGCGCCAAGTTATCAAGGGTGATTTTTGCCATTGGTCCGGTCCTCCCTCAGGCCGCTGCCGCATAGGATGCGGGGGCCACGGATGTGCCGTCTTCGGCAAAGATATAAACATGTTTCGGGTCAAGATAGACGTTCAGCGGTGCCCCGATCTTGAGGTCTTTGACCCCGTGCACCAGACCGACCCAGTTTTCACCGTGGTGATCAAGGTGGATAAAGGTTTCGGAGCCCGTGATCTCGGTCACGTTCAGCTTGCCTGCAAATTCCAGCGCGTCGGCGGACTGCTTGGTCAGCTCAAGGTGGTTGGGCCGGAAGCCCGCGACATAGTTGCCATCGGCCACAGCCTTAAAGCTGCCGAATACCGCGACTTTCTTGCCGTCGCCGAAGGTTAGGGTGTCGCCTGCTTTGGTGATGTTCAAAAAGTTCATCGGCGGATCAGAGAAGACACGCGCCGTGGTGGCATCAACGGGCTGGCGGTAGACCACAGGGGTCAAACCAAACTGCGTGATGCGCCCTTCCCAAAGGGTTGCCGTGTTCCCGCCCAGCAAAAGTGCCTCTTCGGGTTCGGTTGTCGCATAGACAAAGATCGACCCGGCCTCTTCAAAGATCTTGGGGATCTCGGCACGCAGCTCTTCGCGCAGTTTATAGTCGAGGTTCGCCAGCGGTTCGTCCAGCAGCACCAGCCCTGCGTCCTTGACCAATGCCCGCGCCAAGGCACAGCGTTGTTGCTGGCCGCCCGACAGTTCCAGTGGCTTGCGGTCTAGCATGGGCGTCAACTGCATCAGATCGGCGGCCTTGCGCACGGCACTGTCGATCTCGGACTTAGATTTGCCCAACAACCGCATAGGGCTCGCGATGTTGTTATAGACGGTCATCGACGGATAGTTGATGAACTGCTGATACACCATCGCCACGCCGCGATCCTGAACGCGCATGCCGGTGACATCCTCGCCGTTCCAGATCACCTTGCCGGTGTTGGGCACATCCAGCCCCGCCATCAACCGCATCAGGGAAGTCTTGCCCGCAGATGTCGGCCCCAGCAGCACGTTCATGGTGCCGGACTGCAGCTCAAGATCTGTCGGATGAATATGCGTCTGGCCGTTTACGACCTTGGACACGCCTTGCAAAACGAGCGACATGTTCCTCTCCCCTTCACGCGCCAGTGGCGGCTGTAGTGTTGTCGGCGGGCGTGGCGGTGGTTTCCACCATCCATGCCTCCAACGTGTTCAATTCATCCGCGTCAAGCCGCAGGCCCAGTTTGGACCGGCGCCAGATGATGTCGTCAGCGGTGCGGGCAAATTCCTTGTCGATCAGCCACTTGGCCTCTCGCTCGGTCAGGGTCGCACCGAAATCACGCCCCAGATCTGCCGCGGTTTGCGCGTCGCCCAAGACATCAAATGCCTCGCGCCCATAGGCTTTGACCAGACGATCGGCCCAACGTTGGGTCAAAAAGCCGTAGCGGTCCTGCAACTCTTGTTTCAACGCCGCCACGCCGTCTACCGGAAAATCTCCGCCAGGCAAGGCGACACCCGCCGTCCAGGGTTTGGCGTCATTGGCGAAATAGGGCTGGATCTTCTCTAGCGCGCTTTCGGCCAAACGGCGGTAGGTGGTGATCTTGCCGCCAAAGACGTTCAACACCGGCGCACCGGCGGATGTGTCGACCTTCAGCACATAGTCCCGCGTCGCCGCTGTGGCAGAGCTCGCCCCGTCGTTATAAAGCGGGCGCACACCGGAATAGGTCCAGACGATGTCATCCGTGGTGATCTGCTTTTTCAGATACTTCGACGCGAACCGAACAAGATAGTCCTGCTCTTCAGGCGTGCAGACCGGCTTTTCGGACACGTGCTCGTGGTCGGCATCCGTGGTGCCGATCAGGGTGAAATCCGTCTCGTAGGGAATGGTGAAAATGATGCGCCCGTCTTCGCCTTGGAAGAAGTAGCATTTATCGTGGTCATAGAGCTTGGGGGTCACGATATGGCTGCCCCGCACCAGCCGCACCCCTTCCGACGAGTTGATGCGCACGGTGTTGCGGATCACGTTTTCCACCCAAGGGCCACCGGCGTTGACCAGCATCTTGGCGTGTACCACGCGTTGGCGGCCGCCGTCTTTTGGTTCCAGCGTGACCTGCCACATGCCATCGACCTGCTCGGCAGAGACAACCTTGGTCCGGGTGTTGATCCGCGCGCCGCGGGCTTGGGCATCGCGGGCGTTCAACACCACCAGACGGCTGTCTTCGATCCAGCAGTCGGAATATTCATAGGCCTTTTCGAACTTGTCGTGCAGCGGTGCGCCCTCGGGCGTGTTTGTCAGATCAACCGCGGTCGTCCCCTTGAGGATCTGCCGCCCGCCCAGATTGTCATACATGAACAGACCCAAGCGGATCAGCCACGCAGGGCGACGCCCCTTCATCCACGGCATAAAGACATTCAGCAGCTTGGACGTGGGTGTATCCCCCTCAAAGCGCATATCCTTATGATATGGCAGTACGAACCGCATCGGCCATGAGATATGCGGCATCGCTTTCAACAGGGTTTCGCGTTCGATCAACGCCTCGCGCACAAGGCGGACCTCCCAGTATTCCAGATAGCGCAGCCCGCCGTGAAACAGCTTGGTCGAAGCAGACGATGTCGCAGAGGCCAGATCGTTCATCTCGGCCAGCTCGACGCTAAACCCACGGCCCACGGCATCGCGCGCAATACCGCAGCCGTTAATGCCCCCGCCAATCACGAAAAGATCGACGCTGTGTTCTGTATCAAGCTGGCTCAATGAAGCCTCCCCGCATCATTATCGCGTCTCGCAGACAGGTTTGCGGGACGTCGTGACAAAAGACACCAAGCCCCTTCGTTTTTCAAGATCGAACGTTCGTTTCTTTTCGTTTTCACCTAGAGCCTTGATTTTAAGCGTCTTAATCTGCCCATAGACGCGCATTTTCGCGCAGTATGAACGATATACCACGATTCGCGGCCTTGACGTGCTTCGCTTAACGTAGATTGTACGCTTTGGACGGGTGTGCAGAAAACAACTGCATCCACGGCCCAAGACCGGGGGGATATATGTCAAATTTCAGACAGCGCGAGATTCTAGAGCTGGCACGCAAAGACGGCAAAGTCACCGTCGACGGGCTGGCAGAGGCGTATAATGTCACCGTGCAGACCATCCGCCGCGACCTGTCCGAGCTTGCTGAAAGTGGCAAGCTGGAACGGGTGCATGGCGGCGCGGTGATCCCGTCGGGGGTGGTGAACATTGTTTATGACGAACGCCGCCGCCTGAACGAAGAAGGCAAACGTGCCATCGCCGAACACTGTGCGCAGGCGATCCCGCATGGGGCGTCAGTGTTCATGAACATCGGCACCAGTACCGAGGCGGTCGCGCAGGAAATGCTGCGTCACGAAAACCTGCTGGTGGTGACGAACAACCTCAACATCGCCAATATCCTCGCCGCCAACCAAAGCTGCGAGATCATCCTGACGGGTGGTGTTTTGCGCCGTGCGGATGGCGGCATGGTGGGCGGGCTGACCGCCGAGATGGTCAAACAGTTCAAGTTCGATTTCTCGGTTCTGGGCTGTTCGGCCATCGATGCGGACGGCGATTTACTGGATTTCGATGGTCAAGAGGTGCTGGTTAGCCGTTCTGCCATCGGGCGGTCGCGCACGGTGATGGTCGTGGCCGATCACCTGAAGTTCCAGCGTAAGGCCCCGCTGACCATTTGTTCATTGCGTGATGTGAACACGCTCTTTACCGATCACCGGCTGCCCGACTCCTTAACGGCCGAATGTGTTGGCTGGGGCACCTCTGTTGTCACGGTCTGACCTTGGCCTAGCGATGAAAACCAGACCATGAAACACCGCGACCAGACCGGCTGGTTCTTTGTGGCTCCCGCCTGCATTCTGCTGGGCGTTGTCGGACTGATCCCGCTGGTCACCATCATCAACTATTCCTTTTTCGAGATTTTCACCCTGCAATCGCGGTTCTGGATCGGCACCGAATGGTTCCGTGATCTGATCACCGCACCGCGTTTCTGGGCGAGCTTTGGGCGCAGCGCGCTGTTTTCAACCTTCGTGCTGTGCATCCAGATTCCACTGGGGATCGCGCTGGCGCTTTGCATCCCGCGCGGGCGGTTCTGGGCGGGGGCCGCATTGGCAATGCTATCGCTGCCGCTGCTCGTACCGTGGAACATGATCCCTGCCCTCTGGCTGAGCCTGATGAATGGCGACACAGGCATTTTGGGGCAGTGGTTGGCGGGTTACGGCTGGCCCGCCGCGTGGAAAGACAGCGCCGTGCTGACATGGGTGGTGATCCTTGCGATGGACACGTGGCATTGGACCAGCCTCGTGGTCATCCTTGCCTATTCCGCGCTGACGACAATCCCCGATCCGCTGTATCAGGCCGCTGCCATCGACGGCGCGCGGCCCTGGCAGGTGTTCCGCCATATCCAATTGCCGCGTTTGCAGCACGTATTGCTCATGGCGGTGCTGTTGCGGTTCATGGACAGTTTCATGATCTACACAGAGGCCTTCCCGATCAACGCCGGCGGCCCAGCCGAGGCCAGCCTGTTCCTCGCCGTCGATCTGGGCGAGGAGATCAAGGCGTTCAACTACGGCCCCTCGGCCGCGCGATCGGTGCTGTATTTCCTGATCGTGCTGTGTGTGGCGTGGGTGTTCACCAAGGTTCAGGCCAAGCTTGATGATCCCAAACCGGGGGTGCCGTGATGATACCGCGTCGGGCATGGCCTGTAATCAAACTGGGGCTGTTGGGGGCGTTTATCCTCTTTACCATCCTGCCGCTGGTGCAGATGACGGTGCTGAGCTTTACCGCGACGCTCGCGCAGGACGGGCTGAGCTTGGGCGAGACGACGCTGCGCAACTATCGCGCGATCTGGGCCGATCCGAGCCTGCGCGCGGCCTTTGGCAATTCAGTCGCCTATGTGCTGATCAATATTGCCATCACCATCCCCGTCGCCCTGCCCGCCGCCTATGCCTTTGCGCGGCTGTCGTTTTTGGGGGACAAACACCTGTTCTTCAGCTTCATCGCCTTTCGCATCACCCCGCCGGTGGTGCTGACCCTGCCTATATTCCAGCTGTTTTCCGTGCTTGGCATCGTCAACTCGGTCACCGGCATCGCCTTGGCGCATTGTCTGTTCAACTTGCCGGTGTCGATCTGGATCTTGCAGGGCTTTATCGCCGCCGTGCCGCGAGAGATGGACGAGACGGCGTTCCTCGACGGCTATTCACGTCCCCGCTACATCTGGAAAATTCTGCTGCCGCAGATCGCGCCGGGCATCGCGGTCACGGCGTTCTTCTGCTTCATGTTCTCTTGGGTCGAGGTCGTTTTTGCCCGCATCCTGACCACCACGAATGGCAAACCAATCTCTATGGCGCTCAGCGCGATGTTCGGGTTTCACACGGATATCGGCATGGTCATGGCGTTCACGCTGACCTCGATGCTGCCGGGGGCGTTGCTGCTTTTTGCCATGCGCAACCACCTGTCGCGCGGGTTCAAGGTCGGGCGGGTCTAGAGGCCGCCCCACCCTTTAGATTACCCTCGCGCCGCTTGCCGCGAGGTGCGGCGCGTCACCAGCAGGCGGTTGATGAAGGCCAGGACAAAGATCGCCGTCAGGATCAGCACGATCGTCGGTGCCGGTGCACTATCAAGGAAAAAGCTGGCGTAGACACCCGCGAACATCGACGCGATGCAGACCAGCACAGATACGATCAGCATCGGGCCAAAGCTGCGCACCACCAGAAATGCAATCGCCCCCGGTGTGACCAGCAACGCCACCGCAAGGATCAGCCCCGTCGCCGTCAGCGTCGCCACGATGGTCAGCGACAACACCGCCAGCAACCCATAGTGCAAGACCCCCGTGTGCAGCCCGCTGGCCTGCGCCTGTGCGGGGTCAAAGGCGTGCAGCAGCAGGTCTTTCCACTTGAGCACTAGAAACGCCGTCACAAAGGCCGAGATCAGCCCCGCCGTCCAAAGATCTTGCACGCCGACGCCCAGCATATTGCCGAACAGCACGTGATCCAGATGCTGGTTCGTGGTGATCGAGGTGTACATGATGATGCCGATCCCGAACATGCCCGAAAAGACGACCCCCATCACGGTGTCCTGTTTGATCCGGCTGTTGTAGCTCAGGTATCCGGTCAGCATCGCGCAGGACATACCCGCGGCGAAGGCCCCTACAATCAGCGGCAGCCCCGTGATCCAGGCCAGCACGACCCCCGGCAGCACCGCATGGCTGACCGCATCGCCCATCAAGGCCCACCCTTTGAGCACAAGAAAGCATGACAGCAGCGCCGTGGGCGGGGCAACCAGCAGCACGATCCAAAAGGCGTTCTGCATGAAGGGAAACTGGAACGGAAACAGCAACGTGTCGATCATGGGGCCACCCCGTCTCGCAAAGATTTCAGGGCAGACTTTGCCTTGCGCCGCGCGGCCAGCACACCATGTTTCGGGGCGAAGACAAAGGCCAACAGGAAGATCGCGGTTTGCAGGGTGACGATCACCCCGCCCGTGGCACCGTCGAGGAAATAGCTGGCATAGGCCCCCAGAAAGCTGGTGATTGTGCCGATCAGCACCGACACGATGATCAGCCGTGGGAAACGGTCACACAGCAGATAGGCCGTCGCCCCCGGTGTCACGACCATCGCAATCACCAGAAAGGCGCCGACGGTCATCATCGCCGCTACCACCGCCGCCGATAACAGCATAAAGAACACCGCTTTTAGCAGCTCGGGCCGCAACCCGATGGAGCGTGCGTGGTTTTCGTCAAAGAAGGTAACCATCAGGTCTTTCCATTTCAGCAGCAGCACGGTCAGACAGACGACCCCGATGATCGCCAGCTGCACGATGTCTTGCGGGGCGATGGCAAGGATATTGCCCATAATGATGGTCTGGATGCTGACAGACATGGGCGACAGCGATACCATGAACAGGCCCAAGCCGAAAAACGCGGTAAAGATGATGCCGATGATCACGTCGATCTTCAGCCCCGACCGCCCCGACAGAAACAGCATCGCCCCCGCCGCCATGCCGCCCGCCAGAAATGCGCCAAGCGCAAACGGCAGCCCTAGCATATAGGCCCCCGCCACTCCGGGTACGACAGAATGGCTCAGCGCGTCACCGATCAGCGACCAGCCCTTGAGCATCAGATAACACGACAAAAAGGCGCAAACCGCGCCGACCATCGCCGACACCCACATGGCGTTGAACATATAGTCATAGCTGAACGGCTCTAGCAGCAGATCGATCATCTGTCGTCCTCAGTCGTATCGATGCGTTCGCCGTAATGCACGAAGGGGCGTTCGTCGTCGGTGATGATCCGCAGCTCGCGCCCGTCGTCGTCATCGTGCAGGTCTTGCCCCCCAAGGGTAAAGTGCCGCAGCACCCCGCCGAAAGCCGTTTCCAGATTGTCATGGGTAAAGACCGTTTCCGTCGTGCCATAGGCTAGCACCGTGCCCTTGACCAAGACGGTCCGGTCACAGAATTCCGGGACGGAGCCCAGATTATGCGTAGACACCAGCATCACCCGCCCTTCGTCGCGCAACTCGCGCAGCAGGTCGATGATCTGGTCCTCGGTCTTCACGTCTACGCCGGTAAAGGGTTCGTCCAGCAGGATCACCTGCCCGTTCTGCGCCAGGGCGCGCGCCAGAAACACACGTTTGCGCTGCCCACCGGATAACTCTCCGATCTGGCGGTGGCGGAAATCGGTCATGTTGACGCGGCGCAGGGCGTCCTCCACCGCCGCATGATCGGCGGCTTTGGGGCGGCGCAAGAACCCCATATGCCCATAGCGCCCCATCATCACCACGTCCTGCACCAGCACCGGAAAGGCCCAATCGACCTCTTCGGATTGCGGGACATAGGCCACAAGGTTTTCTCGCAACGCCTGTTTGACGGTCTTGCCCAGCAGGGTGATCTGCCCCCGCGCGGCGGGCACAAAGCCCATGATCGCCTTGAACAGCGTGGATTTCCCCGCCCCGTTCACCCCGACCAGCGCCGTGATCGTACCGCGCGGTATCTCGAAGCTGGCATCATAAAGCGCGGTGTGGCCGTTGCGATAGGTCACGGTCACATCGGTGGCCTTGATGCCGATCGCATCGGGCGCAAGCCCGGCATCTGGGGTCGTCGTGGGGGCGGGGTGCATACTGGTGTCCATTTACTTCAGGCCTGCATCCAGCCCGTCCGCGACAGTCTGCGAGGTGACGCGCAGCAAGTCCAGATAGCTTGGCACGGGCCCCTCGGCTGTGCTGAGGCTGTCGACATAAAGCACACCGCCATAGGCCGCGCCGGTTTCCCGCGCGACCTGCTTTGCAGGCGAGGTGTTCACCGTGCTTTCACAGAAAACGACCGGAATATCATTGTCGCGTACGGAATCGATGACCTTGCGCACCTGCTGCGGCGTGCCGGTCTGGTCGGCGTTCATGGGCCAGAGGTACAGCTCTTTCATCCCGAAATCCCGCGCAAGATAGCTAAAGGCCCCTTCGCAGGTCACCAACCAACGCTGGTCTTCGGGGATTTGCGCAATCCGGTCCCGCAGGGGCGTGATCGTGTCGCGAATCTCTTGTTTGTAGCTTTCAGCGTTGGCCGCATAGGTCGCGGCATTGTCGGGGTCATGCTGGACAAAGGCGGCGGCAATATTGTCGACATAGATCAACGCATTTTCCAAACCCATCCATGCGTGGGGGTTCGGTTTGCCCTCATACTCCCCCTCTCCGATCGAGATGGGGTCGACACCATCTGTCAGCGTGGCCGACGGGATATCGCCAAGGTTGGAGATGAACTGTTCAAACCACAGCTCTAGGTTCATGCCGTTCCACAAGATCAAATCAGCATCCACCGCCCCAACGATATCGCGCGGGGTGGGCTCATAGCCGTGAATTTCAGCACCGGGCTTGGTGATGGATACGACCTCTGCCACATCGCCCCCCACCTGCTGCGCCATGTCGGCCAGCACGGTAAAGGTGGTAACAACTTTGAAATCAGCCGCGACCGCGGGCATTCCCGCCATCGCAGCAACGCCAAGAACCGACGCCAGCACACTTTTTTTCATTCTGTTCCTCCAAGGACCAATGCATTCGCTAGATGTAAATGCGAATTAATCGCATATGTCAAACATGCAATTAAGAATAGGTCGCATAAACTTGCGGACAAGGGGAAACTCGCCTAAAAGAACCATAGACGACAAAGGATGCCGGCATTGACCCAGAGTATTGATTACAAGCAACTGCTGCGCGAAGCAGGCCTGCGGGTCACGCCACAGCGGACAACGATCGTATCGCTGCTGTCGGAGACTGACGATCATCCCAATGTCGAAGACCTGTATGAAAAGGCGCGTACGCTGGATGATACGGTGTCCGTCGCCACGGTCTATCGCACCATGTCAGTGCTTGAAAATGCAGGGCTGGTGCGTAAATTGGTACTCGAGGATGCCCCTGCACGCTACGAGATGATGCCCCAAACCGACCACGACCATCTGGTCGACATGGACAGCGGCGAACTGGTGGAAATTCCGGGGACAGAGATCGCAAGTCTGCTGGACCGCGTCGCCGCCGAAATGGGCTATGAGCTGGTCAGCCACCACACGGTGATCCGCGCGCGCAAGGTTTAGGTCTGCGTTTGATCCGCGAGGGATTTGACCATCGCAGCGGCACCGGCTGAAATCGTGCGCAAGATCACTTCGTCGGGGATGTCGCGGATCAGCCAGTCGCGCATGGGGCCAAAGGCCGACAAGAACACCATCAGGTTTGCAACAATATCAAGCCGTTGATCGTCGCTTTGCAGCCCCAATCGCGGCGCAAGCTGGTCGGCCAGGTCCTTCATCACCGCGAATTCACGGGCATGAAGGGCACGGCGATCCTCGGCCTTCATATGCGGCACACAACGATAGGCCAGCAGGGTGCCGTCCCGTTTCATCGCCCAACTTTCGCGAAAGTATTTCTCGAACGCGTCTTCCAGTGACAGGTCTTGATCCAGCAGGATGATCGGCAGGGTCGATACGTCTTCGCGAAACCACAACTGGTTCAGCAGCCGGCGCAGGATGTCATTTTTGTTGGCGATGTAATCATAGATGCTGGCCTGATTGACGCCCGACCGCGCACAGATGTCGCGGATCGTCGTCGCGGCAAAGCCCTTTTCCAGAAACAACGACAGCGCTGCTTCGCAAATCTGCTCGCGGCGGCTTTGGATCAGCGACTGGTTTTGCACATTGGTAATTTCCGCCTCTGCCAGCATTTGCGTGCGCAGTACAGACAGCCTGTCGCTGCGGATGGCCAAAGAGGATATGTCGTGCATGTAGCTGTCCTTTAATTCTCCTAAATCCTACCGGCTTTCGATATGCGAAACAACCGACAAGCGTGCGCGCCCGCTCCATGCAAAACCCCCGCCGGTACGGGGACCGACGGGGGCAGCGTTTTCATCAATCCTTAGGGGTGGTTTAGTCGTCCAGACCCAAGGCTACAAACCGTGGATCGCCCGCGCGGCGCACCAGCAGCAGCAGCGATTTGCGACCACCGTCTTTGGCCTCTGTGATGCGGTTTTCCAGATCGGTGATCGACAGGATCGGCTGCTGCCCTGCCTCGGTGATAATGTCACCAACGCGCAGGCCTTTTTCAAAGGCTTCCGACATCTCGTCGACCTCGGTCACGGCCAGACCTTCGACGGAATCATCGGCCCCGAGGTCGGTGCGCATGTCGTCGGTCAGCGGTGTGACAGTCAGGCCAAGCACAGATTTCACCGCAGGCGCTTCGGGCTGTGCCTCGTCCTCTGGTGCGGATACGGTTGGCCCTGTCCCCTCCGCATCTTCGCGGCGGCCAAGTTTCACCTTGATCGTCTGGGATTTGCCTTCGCGCAGAACGGTCACGCGAACCGATGCGCCAACGGTGCTGTTGCCCACCTGACGGACCAAACCACGGGTATCTTCGACTTCGACCCCCGCAAAGCTAAGGATGACGTCACCGGTCTTAAGGCCAGCATCCTTAGCGGGGCCATCTGGTACATCCGTGATCAACGCACCGGTTGCTTTGGCAAGCCCCATCGCGTCGGCCACGTCTTGTGTGACGTCCTGAATGCGGACGCCTAGCCAACCGCGGCGCGTTTCGCCAAATTCTTTCAACTGGTTGACCACACGGGTCACAACATTGGACGCCATCGAGAAACCGATACCGATGGACCCGCCATTGGGGGACAGGATCGCCGTGTTCACGCCAATCACCTCGCCGTCCATGTTGAACAGCGGCCCCCCCGAGTTGCCACGGTTAATTGCGGCGTCGGTCTGGATATAGTCATCATAGGTGCCGGACAAGGCACGGTTGCGCGCCGATACGATACCGGCCGACACAGAGAACCCCTGCCCCAACGGGTTCCCCATCGCCAGCACCCAATCGCCCACACGCGCGGCGTTGCTGTCGCCAAAGCTGACAAACGCCAAGGCGCTTGGGGCTTCGACCTTCAACAGCGCGATGTCGGTGTTGGGGTCGGTGCCGATCACTTCGGCCTTCAGTTCAAGGCCGGTGAAAAATTCGATGGTGATCTCGTCCGCGCCTTCGATCACGTGGTTGTTTGTCACGACAAAACCATCCTCGGAGATCACAAAACCCGAACCGAGCGCGGATGATTTACGCGGCGTCGGGGCTTCGTCACCATTGTTGCGGTCACGGAATTCCTTGAAGAAATCTTCGAAGGGGGATCCCTCGGGGACGATGCCGCGGGGGCCCGTGCGCCCTTCGACGGTGGTCGAGGTGGTGATATTCACAACTGACGGGCTGATCTTTTCAGCAAGCGGCGCAAGGCTTTCGGGCTTGGCCAGCGCCACCACGGTTTGCATCAGGACAAAGGCCAGCGCCAGCATACCCATCATTAACCATTTGATCTGGGGTGATATTGCGTCGGTACGCGACTGGGAAACGGCCTTTGGCTGCATTCGTCAACTCCGGTTATGTAAGGGGCACTAGACCCCGTTTTTGATGTCTAGGCAGAGTGCATCTGCAAACTCACTGCCGCAAGGTGAAAGATGGTCATCCTCACGCGCATGTCAACGCGTGCAGCGGTTTCTATCCGAAATTGCCGCTCCGCATACCCTCGGCAGCACATTCCGCGCCCCAGACGAAACAGGGGCCAGCATTGCTGCCAGCCCCTGTTTAAAAGTCAACTTGATTGGGATCAGTTGCCGGTTGTTGTGCCGATTCCGGTCCCAGTGCCCTGGGTCGTCGTGCCGGGGGTCGCCGTGCCCTGGGTCGTCGGGCCGGGGGTCGTCGTCGCGCTTGTGCTTCGGCTGCCTTCGCCTGAATTGAAGTAGTTAAAGAACTCGCCGTCAGGTGACATAACCATGGTAGAGTTTTCACCCTGCAACGCCGTCTCGTAGGCGCTAAGCGAGCGGTAGAATTCAAAGAACTCTACATCCTTGGAATAGGCCTGCGCAAAGATCTTGTTTCGCTCGGCATCTGCTTCACCTTCGGTGATGCGGGCATCACGACGGGCTTCCGACAGGATTTCGGTATAGGTACGATCCGCAAGGGCGGTGACACGCAAAGCCGCCTCGCGACCACGCGCCCGTTCGTCAGTTGCTTCGCGGTCCCGCTCGGCAATCATACGCTGCAAAGTCGCATCAAAGTTCTGCTCGGGCAGATTGGTCTGGCGCAGACGCACGTCGACGACTGTGAGACCCAATGCCTTCGCACGTTGATCGCTGCGTACTTGGATCTGGTCCATGAGGGCAGAGCGCTCGGGCGACAGGATCGTATCAGACGTCACACCCTGTGAACCAAGCACCGCACGGATCTGACCGTCGAGGATACCGTTCAGCTGGATTTCAGCCTGACGCCCACCATCAACACCCAAAGCTTGGCGAAACTGACGAATGTCGGAGATCCGGTAAAGAACAAACGCGTCCACCTCAAGCCGGCGGTCATCAGCTGGGGTCACCTCGATCATCGGGGTTTCCAGCGTCATGATGCGGTCTTCGTAACGCACAACTTCGTCAAGCAAGGGCAGCTTAAAGCCAAGGCCCGGCTCTTCGCGCACTTGTTTAATCTGGCCAAACCGCAGCACCAGCGCCTTTTCACGCTCGTCCACAATATAAACAGCTGACAGCAGGCCCACGAGCGCCACGGCGACGATGGGAACAATAAATTTTAGTTTGCTCATCAGTTTGACCCTCCAGCGTTGCCAGCATTGCGGCGCAACTCATTCAGCGACACATAAGGCACGATACCTTGTCCGCCGCCTTGTTCATTGTTCTCAAGGATAATCTTGTCGACATCCCCCAGAACCTTTTCCATCGTCTCAAGATGAAGCCGCTTGCGTGTTACTTCAGGCGCTGCGGTATATTCCTGCAAAACGGCTTCGAACCGGCTTGCTTCACCCACGGCGTCGTTGACAACGCGGGCACGGTAACCTTCTGCAGCTTCCAAAATCTGTGCCGATTCACCGCGTGCCTCGGCAGTGCGCCGGTTTGCATAGGCGTCCGCCTGACGTTCCACCCGATCGCGCTCCTGTGCGGCGGCCTGAACATCGCGGAAGGCATCAATCACGGTCTGCTGTGTCGTACGACCTTCGGCGTCCGTCATTGTTACCGTCTGGCTGGGCGGATCCACCTTGTTAAAGTTGACGCGGATGATGTTGATCCCGGTCTGACGGTTGTCCAGCGTCGTTTGAATCAACTCGCGCGCAGCGGCTTCAATGGCGGCACGGTCGCGGTTCAGGATCGGTGCCAATTCGGACTGGGCAATAATCTCGCGCATTGCGGACTCAGAAATCGCGCGCACGGCCGAATCCGGATCACGCAGCGAGAATTTGAAATCCTGCGCGCTTTTCACGTTCCAGACTACCTGAAAATCGATGTCGACGATGTTCTCGTCGGTCGTCAGCATCAGACCATCGTTGTCGTTCGAATTACGACCTGCACCGATGGTTTCGGCGCGGTTTGTGGTCACGTCAAATACTTCTGCTGTCACAAGCGGCCAAGGTGCAAAGTTCAAACCCTCGGTGCCTATACCCGAGAATTTACCCAAGAAAAGCTCGATCGACTGCTGCTCGGGGCGCACGGTATAAAAGCTAGCCATACCCCAGACGACGACAGCGGCCAGCACACCCAGACCGACTGTGCCACGGGTAAGTTTCGGGCCCGCACCGCCGCCGCTGCCGCCAGCTCCACCGGAATTCCGCGCGCCGCCTTTACCCCCCATGAGAACGCGCAGTTGTTCCTGCCCCTTCTTCATCAGATCATCGATTTCGGGGCGTTGGCCTTTATCACCGCCCGGTCCACGTCCGCCGCCACCGGTGGGTCGTTCACCGCCGGGCCGGTTCCGGTCACCGCCGTTGTTACCTCCGCCTGAGTTTCCACCGCCGCCCCAAGGACCGCCTGTATTTCCAGCCATTAATTCTTCCCTATTTATTGACCGCTTCAGCGGCCCTATCCCAACCGCCTAAGCGGTTTGATCATGTGCAAAGTCGGGCATAATCGCCCGGACTTCAAGCAGTGCGTGTCGGGCTGCGCATGGTGACCAGTTCTTCGGACATGGTCGGGTGCACGGCGCAGGTCGCGTCAAACTGCTCTTTCGTGAGCCCTGCCTTGACGGCAATGCCCACCAGCTGGATCAGCTCGCCTGCGTTTGGTGCGACGATGTGGCACCCCAGTACAACGCGTGTTTCCTTGCTCACAATGAGCTTCATCATCACACGTTTGTTCTTTTCGGCAAAGGCCGTTTGCATCGGCCGGAACGATGCCGAGTAAATCTCGACCGGTTCCTGCTCTGCGGCTTGCTCTTCGGTCATGCCAACAGTGCCGAATTCCGGCTGAGTAAACACGGCCGACGGGATCAGATCGTGGTCCACCGGCGTCGGGTTCCCACCAAAGACGGTCTGCACAAAGGCCATCCCTTCGCGGATCGCGACAGGTGTCAGGTTCACGCGGTCGGTGACGTCGCCAATGGCGTAGATCGACGGCACGCCTGACTGGCTGTATTCATCGACTTCGATCTCTTGGCGGCGGCCCAGCGAAATGCCGATCTCTTCCAGCCCCATATCCTGGGTGTTCGGCGCGCGCCCTGTGGCGAACAGCACCATATCGAACACTTTCTCGGACCCGTTGGATGCCTTGACCCAAACCGGCCCCTGCGTGCCTTGGGGTGTGGCGCTGCTGTTCAACTCGTTCGACTGCTCAGCTGTGGCACCCATCGCCGCATCAGAGTTGCTGGGCATGGTGCCGGCTTCGTGTTGGGATTCCAATGCCATTTCGACGATATTGGTGCCACAATGGATATCGATACCCGCCTCAGTCATGGATTCAGCGATCAGCCCGCGGGCTTCGTCGTCAAAGCCGCGCAAAATCTGCGCCGCACGGTTGTACATTGTCACTTCGACGCCCAAACCGTTCAGAATACAGGCAAATTCACAGCCTATATAGCCGCCGCCGATGATCAAGATCGACTTGGGCAGGGTTTCAAGATGAAAGATATCATCCGACACAATGCCCAGCTGTGCGTTAGGAACCTCGGGACGGACGGGGCGGCCTCCGGTGGCCACCAAAATATGCTTGGCGGTGCGGGTTTCGCCGTTCGCCAGTTGCACCGTATGCGCATCCTTGATCGTGGCGCGCTGGTCAAAGGTATCAACGTCTGAATTGGCTAACAGCTTGCGATAGACGCCTTCAAGCCGGTCCAGCTCGGTGTTTAGACGGCCCTTGAACGCGTGCCAATCGAATGTCCCGGGCTTGATGTCCCAGCCAAAGCACTGTGCTTCGTCCACCAGTTCGGCATAGCCCGACGCAAACACCATCAGCTTTTTCGGCACACAGCCCCGGATTACGCACGTCCCGCCATAGCGGTCCTCTTCGGCGAGGGCGACTTTGGCCCCGTATTCACCCGCCGCAACACGCGCGGCGCGTACCCCGCCGGAACCGCCACCAATGACAAAAAGGTCGTAATCAAAATCGCTCATCTGGGCCGGGGCCTTTCTTTGTTAATCGCTCAGGTCGGAAAACAGATTATCTGTCTCGACGAACTCCATCTTATCGCGATCAACAGTGCCTTCGTTGATGTCGCGCACTTCGACGCGGCCATCGCCATAGCCGATCACCACAGCATCACAGATATCAATGAACAGCCCGTTTTCAACTACACCCGGCATCTGGTTCATCACCAAAGCCATCTGGCGGGCGTTGCCGATCCGCTTGAGGTGCAGGTCAAGGATGTAGTTTCCCTCGTCAGTCACAAATGGGATCTCGCCGTTCATGCGAAGCGTCGAATTGCGCCCCAGCACATCCATCGACACCAAAGTCTCTTCGACAAGCGCCTGTGTGGTCTGCCAGCCAAAGGGAATAACCTCTACCGGAAGGGGAAATGCACCCAGCGTTTCGACCTCTTTGCCGATGTCGGCAATCACGACCATTTGATCGGAGGCGGTGGCCACGATCTTTTCTTGCAGCAAGGCACCGCCGCCGCCCTTGATCAGGTTCAGCTCTCCGTCGAACTCGTCCGCGCCGTCGATGGTCAGGTCCAGCCACTTGGCTTCATCAAGGCTGATCACCTCGATCCCCACTTCGCGCGCCAGCTGCGCGGTACGGGTCGACGTGGGCACGCCCTTGATCCGCAAGCCGTCGTCTCGCACCATCTCGCCCAGGCAGCGCACCAGCCACGCGGCGGTAGAGCCGGTGCCCAACCCGACGCGCATTCCGTCTTCTACAAATTGTGCAGCGCGTTTGGCGGCGACAAATTTGGCCTTATCGATGGGTGACAATTCTCCGGTCATGGCAGCGACTCCTCGTTAATCGACGCCCTTATAGACGCAGCCGCGCCGGCGCGCGACCCTCAAATCCGCATTGTCGTCGCGTCGCGTGGCCTTCGGGCGGTGGCACATGGTCTGCGCCACGACGCCACGGGGGTGTTATGCGCCGATAATCTGGATAGAGTACCGCAAACCGCGCAGATCGGTCGCTTTCAATCGCCCGCCTCCGGCGCAATGGGATACCACCGGCCTATGACCGATTACACGCTGCACTACGCCCCCGATAATGCCTCTCTGATCATCCGCCTCGCGCTTGAAGCGCAGGGTGTGGCCTATGACACCTGTCTGGTCGATCGCGAGGCGCAGGGGCAGTCTGCCCCCGCCTATCGGGCGCTGAACCCGCACGGGCTGATCCCCGCGTTGCAGACGCCGGACGGGCCGATGTTCGAAACCGGCGCGATCCTGTTGTGGCTGGCGGACCGTCATGGCGGGCTGGCCCCTGCCGCGACGGATGCCACGCGGGCGGATTTCCTCAAGTGGTTGTTTTTCGTCTCAAATACGGTGCACCCTGCCCTGCGTATGCTGTTTTACCCGGAAAAATACGTAGGCTCCGACGGCGCCGCCCAAGACGCGCTGCATGCAACCATAACCCAAGCGTTGCAGACCCACCTGCGTGCGCTTGAGGATCGGGCTGCTGCCGATACGCTGCCCCTCGCGCTTGCGTTTTACCTCGCTCCGCTGTTGCGCTGGTGCGCGCTGTATCCACAGAGCCGCGATCGCAGCTGGTTTGATCTGCGCGGCATGGCGCATCTGCACGCGCTTTGCGCTCGGGTTGAAGCACTGCCGTGCACCGCCGCCGCGCAAACCGCCGAAGGGTTGGGGCCCACGCCCTTTACTAAGCCCCGCCTTGCCACCCCACCCATAGGAAGTGCCACCTGATGTTTCTCTCTGTCTTCGAT
The DNA here is from genome assembly GCF_900103185.1 of Sulfitobacter litoralis. GTDB lineage: Bacteria > Pseudomonadota > Alphaproteobacteria > Rhodobacterales > Rhodobacteraceae > Sulfitobacter > Sulfitobacter litoralis. The sequence goes on along the minus strand of NZ_FNJD01000016.1, from coordinate 9,775 downwards.
ATGTTCAAAGTGGGCATCGGCCCGTCCTCATCCCATACAATGGGGCCCATGGTGGCAGCCGCGCGTTTTTTGGACCTGATGCGCGCCTCACCGTTCAAATTCGCAGGTCTGCGCGCGTCCCTGCATGGCAGCCTCGCCTTTACCGGCGTCGGTCACGCCACTGACCGCGCCACGATACTGGGCCTCGCGGGGTTCACGCCGCAAGACTATGACAATGACCGCGCCGAAAAGCTGCTGGCCGAGATCAACGAAACGCACCAGATCACGCTACCTGACCTTGGCACGCTGAAATTCGCTCCTAAGGTCGATATGATCTTTGACTACGACACCAAACTGGACGGCCATGCCAATGGGATGATGCTGATGGCCACCGACGCCCAAGGCGACGTCTCCTTGCGCGAGACATATTATTCCATCGGCGGCGGCTTTGTGATGACCGAAAGCGAGCTCGCGGGGGGCAAGGACACGGACGAAGGCGCGCCGGTCCCCTTCCCGTTCAAATCCGCGGCGGAAATGCTGCAAATGTCGACGGCATCCGGCAAGAGCATCGCGCAGATGAAACGCGCAAACGAAGAATCCCGCGGCGGGGCAGAACACCTGCGCGACGGCACGAAACGTCTGTGGCAGGTGATGAACGATTGCATCAACCGTGGGCTCGAAACCGACGGCATCCTGCCCGGTGGGTTAAACGTCAAACGCCGCGCCAAGGCGATCCATGATGCGCTGGTCTCAGAGCGTGGCCAGAACCAGCGCGCCCCTCACACGATCAACGACTGGATGAGCGTCTACGCCATGGCGGTGAACGAGGAAAATGCCGCCGGTGGGCAAGTCGTCACTGCCCCCACCAACGGGGCGGCAGGTGTGATGCCCGCGACCTTACGCTATTATCTGGACCACGTGCCCGGCGCGTCGGAGGCACATATCGAGGACTTCTTGCTGACCGCCGCGGCGATTGGCGGGCTGGTCAAGTTCAACGCATCGATTTCGGGGGCCGAAGCAGGCTGTCAGGCCGAAGTAGGATCCGCCGCGGCGATGTCTGCCGCGGGACTTTGTGCCGTGATGGGCGGGACGCCCGCGCAAATCGAAAACGCCGCTGAAATCGCGCTGGAACATCATCTGGGCATGACCTGCGACCCCGTGCGCGGTCTGGTGCAGGTGCCGTGCATCGAACGCAACGGGCTTGGCGCGATCAAGGCAGTGTCGGCGGCCTCGCTGGCGCTGCGTGGCGATGGCACCCATCTGGTACCGCTGGATGCCTGCATCGAAACCATGCGCCAGACCGGTGCGGATATGTCCGAGAAATATAAGGAAACCTCGCTTGGCGGGCTGGCGGTGAACGTTCCCAACTGCTGATCTTACGCAGCGGCACGCAGCCCTGCCCGCGCTTGACCCCACCGCGGAACTACAACAGTCTGACAGCCGTCAGGAAATTTGCGGGAGGGCAAGATGGAACTGAAACAGGCCATGCAGGAACGGCGCAGCATCAGGGGCTTCAAGAAAGAACCCGTGTCGCGTGCACTGCTTGAAGAGGTCGTCGCATTGGCCAACCGTGCGCCATCGTCGATGAACACACAGCCCTGGCATCTGCACGTCCTGACGGGTGACCCGCTGGAAAAAGTCCGCGAGGGGAACTCTACCCGCATGCTGGAAGGCGTGCCGCCCGTGCGTGAAATCAGCGACCACGGGGCTTATGCGGGGGTGCACCGGGACCGTCAGGTGGGCATCGCGAAGCAGCTTTTTGCCGCTATGGGGATTGAACGCGAAGACAAGGAACGCCGTCAGGATTGGGTCATGCGCGGTTTCCGCCAGTTTGATGCGCCCGTGTCCATCGTGGTGTGCTTTGACAAGTCACTGAATGACAATGGCACTATCGCGCATTTTGATCTGGGCGCGGTGACCTATGGTCTTGTCCTTGCCGCATGGAGCAAGGGACTGGGCTGCGTCATTAACGGTCAGGGTATCATGCAATCGCCCGTGGTCCGCGAGCACGCGCAAATCCCCGACGATCAGGTGATCATGACCTGTGTCGCTATGGGCTGGCCCGACGAGGATTTTTCGGCCAACGCCGTCGTTTCTACCCGCCGTCCCGTCGAAGAGGTGACCCGCTTCGTCGGCTTCGACGACTGATAGATCTGACTGTGTCGCACGGGGGAAGGTATCGCTGCCCGCCCTGTGCGACCATGCACACTTATGGTTCGTACAGCGACTATTGCCGCATGAAAGCACGCCCCTTATCTAAGTTCCAGACCAGGATAAGGAGAGCCCCTATGTCGATCCGCCCTACCCTAGAGACCCGCGCGGCCCAGCAAACGATGGAAGGCGCAGGCGTGAAGCTACACCGTGCTTTCGGGTTTCAGGACCCGTCCGAGCTGGACCCCTTCCTGCTGTTCGACGATTTCCGCAACGAACGTCCGCAGGATTTCGAAAAAGGGTTCCCGTGGCACCCGCACCGCGGGATCGAAACAATCACCTATGTGCTGGAAGGCACGGTCGAACACGGGGATTCCCTGGGCAACGTCGGCACGCTTGGTGCTGGTGATGTGCAGTGGATGACGGCGGGCTCCGGCATCCTGCATCAAGAGATGCCCAACGGAAACGCCAAGGGACAAATGCACGGGTTTCAGCTTTGGGGTAATCTGCCCTCTGCGCAAAAGATGACTGCGCCGCGCTATCAGGATGTCACGGCCAAGGATATCCCCGTGGTCACCGATGACGATGGCACGACAGTACGCGTGATCACAGGCGAATTCTGGGGTAAAAAAGGCCCCGTGGACGGCATCGCCGCCGATCCGCAATATCTTGATATCACGGTCCCAGCCGGTGTGCGCAAAACCTTTCGCATCGATACCTACCGCCGCGCCTTTGCCTATGTTTTTCAGGGATCAGCCGCCTTTGCCGATGCCTCTGCCCCGTCAGGGGTCTTGCTAGAGAAAGAGGTCGGCGGCGAAGAGGTGAACATCCGCGATCTCAGCGGCGACCGCACACTGATCCGTTTTGGCACAGGTGACGAGGTCACGATGCAGGCAGGACCGGAAGGCGTACGCTTTTTGCTGATCTCGGGCGCACCGATTGACGAACCCGTCGCGTGGCACGGTCCGATCGTGATGAACACGCAAGAGGAACTGCGTCAGGCGATGCGCGATTTGAACAACGGGACGTTCATCAAACCCGCACACTAAATATTACTTGAAGTTAAAGGGGTGTGGGCCGGCTCGGCCCTACCCCGCCATGACGGATTTTCGCACCATATCCCAATATTGCGTGATCACCTCGTCCAGCGACAACCGTCCGCCTGCGCGGAACCACGTGTTCACCCCTGTTAGCATCGCAATCACCGCCAACGTGGCAATCTTGGTATCTGCGATGGCGAAATCTCCGGCGGCGGCCCCATCGCGCAATATCGCCTCAAGCCGGTCCTCATACTGACGGCGCAGGGTTTCGACAGTGGCAAAATTCTCGGTCGTCAGGTTGCGCAACTCCATATAGGAAATGAACACCTCGTCCGGGCGATCCGCGTGGAACCGGATGTGGAAATCAACGAAATGCCGCAGGCGTTCAAGCGCGGTCGGGGCAGCGTCACTGGTGCAGGCCTCAAGCAGGTCGTTCATGTGATCTTGCAGCAGGGTGAACAGCAGCGTTTGCTTGTCCGGTGTATAGTTATAAAGCGCCCCTGCCTGTACCCCCACCTCGGTCGCGAGTGCGCGCATGGACACGGCGGCAAAGCCGTGCCGCGCAAACAGCCGCAGCGCAGCCGCGCGGATTTTTGGCCGAGTGATGTCAGAATGTGATCCGGTTGTACGCCCCATGGGGCGAAGGTTAATTGAACACATGTACAAAGGCAAACCCCTGCTTGCGCGATTTCTGTCGCTGGTGCATGACTGGGAAATGAAGAACCGTATTCTCTTATCATTCTGCCTTGCCGCGCTGGTCCTACCCGCGGCGTGCACCCAGTTTCCCGCGCTCGACAGCCGTGCCACGCCCGAACTTCTCGCCGCAGATTACCCCGCGTTGGTGCCAATTGATCCGCTGCTGGCCAAGGCAGAGGGCGGACAGGTCAACATCCCGCAGATCGAAAACGGTCTGACCTCTCGGGTCGAACGGTTACAGGCGCGTGCTGCACAGTTGCGTGGATCGGTCCTGTCGGGGCCTGAAAAGCAGCGTTTGTCCCAAGGTTTACAGTAAAGCAGATGCAATGTCGCGTTGCGTGCGCGGCGGGAAAAGGATACATCGCGGCGAACCCCGTTAAACGCCGCAGCCCGCTGCCGCGCACCACCAAAAGGATTGCACCATGTCACAACCGCTTCGTCTTGGGATTGCCGGATTGGGCACCGTTGGGGTTGGCGTGGTGCGGATCATCCGCAAGCAGGCCGCACTGATCGAAGCGCGCACAGGCCGCCCTATCACCATCACCGCCGTCTCTGCACGCAGCCGCGACAAGGATCGTGGTGTGTCCCTGTCCGGCTACGCTTGGGAAGACGATCCGGTCGCGCTGGCGAAACGCGATGACGTCGATGTGTTTGTCGAACTGATGGGCGGCGACGAAGGTCCCGCCAAGGACGCCACCGAGGCCGCACTGGCCTCGGGCAAAGATGTGGTCACCGCGAACAAGGCATTGCTGGCCATCCACGGTCAGGCGCTGGCCGAACAGGCCGAAGCTGCCGGCTGCCTGATCCGCTATGAGGCCGCCGTCGCAGGGGGCATCCCGGTGATCAAGGCGTTGACGGAAAGCCTTGCCGGAAACGAGATCACCCGCGTCATGGGCGTGATGAACGGCACCTGCAACTATATCCTGACCCGCATGGAAGAAACCGGCAACGGCTACAACTCCCTGTTCGAAGAGGCCGAGGCGCTTGGCTACCTTGAGGCGGACCCGAACCTTGATGTGGGCGGCATTGACGCCGCGCACAAGCTGGCGATCCTGTCGTCCATCGCTTTTGGCACACAGGTGGATTTCGACGGGATCGAGATCGAAGGCATCCAGCGCGTCAGCATCGACGACATTCTGGCTGCCGCCAATATGGGCTACAAGATCAAGCTTTTGGGCGTCGCACAAATGACCGGCCGCGGGCTGGAACAACGCATGCAGCCCTGTCTTGTGCCTGACAGCTCTCCGCTGGGGCAACTGGCGGGCGGAACCAATATGATCGTGCTGGAAGGCGACGCAATTGGGCAGATCGTCCTGCGCGGCCCCGGTGCCGGCGAAGGCCCCACGGCCAGTGCCGTAATGTCAGATATCTGCGATATCGCGCGCGGCTGGCATGGTCCAGTCTTTGGCCAGAAGGCGACGACGCTCGCCTCGGCCACTGCGGCGCTGTCGCAGCGTCCTGCCGCGTTTTATTTGCGCATGGGCCTACTGGACAAACCCGGTGCCTTGGCCAAGGTCGCCACCGTTCTAGGCGAGGCCGGCATCAGCATCGACCGCATGCGCCAGACCGAACATCGCAGCGATCAGGCCCCGGTGCTGATCGTTACGCATAAATGCAGCCGTACCGCGCTGGACGAGGCGCTGGACGCGATGGCGCATACCGGTGTGCTGGCAAGCGACCCTGTGGCGCTGCGTATCGAGGATCTTTAACACCGAAGCAGGCGAGGTTTGGGCCCCGATCTGCGGAGTATGCGCAGGACAGGCCGGATGCCTTCGGCGAGGATTTTTGACCATTTGGAAGTGAGGGATGCATGAGCTTTCTAGGTGTTGATGCGTCTTTGACGGGGCGGCGTTGGGTCGGCCCCGGTGTCGAGGTGGAACGCGCCACGCAAGTTCTGGTGCAGCAGACCAGCCTGCCGCTGGCCCTATGTCAGGTATTGGCGCGGCGCGGCGTGGCGGCCGAAGAGGCCGAGGCCTTCCTCGCCCCCTCCTTACGCGACCTGCTGCCTGACCCGCGATCCCTGCGCGATATGGAAAAGGCCGCGACCCGTTTTCTGGCTGCGGTCAAAGCGCGTCAGCGGATTGCCGTTTTTGCGGATTATGATGTGGATGGCGGTAGCTCTGCCGCGCTGCTGCTGGTCTGGCTGCGCGAGATGGGCTGCGCCGCGACGCTGTATGTGCCGGACCGGATCGACGAAGGCTACGGCCCAAATGACGCGGCGATGGCGGAACTGGCGGCGGCGCATGATCTGATTGTCTGCGTCGATTGCGGCACCCTGTCTCATGGGCCCGTGGCCGCTGCCGTCGGGGCGGATGTGGTTATTCTGGATCACCACCTTGGCGCAGAAACCCTGCCCGACGCTTTGGCCGTTGTGAACCCGAACCGACAGGATGAAGATGGCACGTTGGCACATCTATGTGCGGCGGCGGTCGTATTCTTGATGCTGGTCGAGGCAGGGCGTCAGCTGCGTGAAGCGGGTGCACGCGGGCCCGACCTGATGGCGATGCTGGATCTGGTGGGGCTGGCCACGGTGGCGGATGTGGCTCCGTTGATCGGCGTCAACCGCGCTTTTGTGCGTCAGGGACTGCGCGTTATGGCGCGGCGCGACCGGGTCGGTCTTGCGGCCCTCGCCGATGTGGCACGCATGGATACGGCCCCCGCGGCCTATCACCTTGGGTTCTTGCTGGGCCCCCGAATCAACGCAGGCGGACGCATTGGTCAGGCCGATCTCGGGGCGCGATTGCTGGCCTGCGATGACCCGCACGAGGCACAATCCCTTGCTGAAAAGCTCGACCTGTTGAACACCGAGCGGCGCGATGTAGAGACCGCCGTACGTGCCGCTGCGCTCGATCAAGCAGAAACACGCGGGTATGACGCGCCGCTGGTTTGGGCGTCGGGCGCGGGCTGGCACCCCGGCGTGGTGGGCATTGTTGCGTCCCGTCTGAAAGAGGCGTCAAACCGTCCGTCGATCGTGATCGGGTTCGAGGATGGCATCGGGAAAGGATCCGGGCGCTCTGTCTCGGGGATCGACCTGGGTGCCCCGATCCAGCGGCTGGCAGCCGAGGGCCTGCTGATCAAGGGTGGCGGACACAAAATGGCCGCAGGCCTGACCGTGGCCGAGGACAAGCTCGAGGAAGCGATGGCGCGGCTGTCGGAACTGCTTGCCAAACAGGGCGCGCATCTGGCGGGCGCAGCAGACCTGAAGCTTGACGGCATGCTGATGCCCGCCGCTGCCACTGTCGAATTGGCACAGCAGGTGGAACAGGCCGGTCCCTTTGGTGCCGGTGCCCCTGCCCCGCGATATGTGTTTGCCGATATGCAGATCCGCTTTGCGAAACGGGTGGGTGAAAGCCATCTCAAGATCAGCTTTGGCGACGGCAACAATACCAAAATGGACGCGATCGCCTTTGGCGCGTTTGACGGACCGCTTGGTCCGGCGCTGGAAAACCACGGCGGCGCGCGGTTCCATCTGGCGGGGCGTCTGGACATCAACACATGGCGGGGGCGACAGACGGTGCAGTTGCGTCTGGAAGACGCAGCCCCTGCATAAAAAATTTTTACTTTCTTTCGATTTCTGCTTGCGTGCCTGCCCCGCTTTCCTTAGAGAAACGCTCACAAGCTAAGTGGCCCGTTCGTCTATCGGTTAGGACGTCAGGTTTTCAACCTGAAAAGAGGGGTTCGACTCCCCTACGGGCTGCCACATCTCTCCTCAAAGCCTTTATTCATTGGCATCTGATACTTCAGGTGTCCCACGGTTTTCGTGGCGTGGGACACTTCGCTCTTGGCGAGCTCTCTCAACCCTGTCGAAGCCAGACTCCACCAATCGGGCGCGGTCAACTCCCTGGACATAGGGTGCCGACGATTTGAAGTCCGAGTGAGAAAGGCGAGCGGCAATCTCATAGACATTGGCACCCGATAGGGCCATCTCGTGTCCAGTAGCTTTTCGAACTCCGTGTTGAGAGCGCGTGGCCCTCTTTTCAGTCCTTTTTTCACCTGTCTTGTTATCTACCACTTCAATACTTTTGTAGAATCCTGCTTGCACAACCCACTTTGAAATCTTGTTTCCCAATGAATTTTTCGAAGCGAACGGACGACCGTATTCAGTGAGCAAAAAAGCGTCCTCATGCACACCGAGCTCCAGTTCCTCAGCAAGTTCTTTCATTAGAGGCACCTCCACATACTTAGAGCCCTTCTTTTTTGGCTGCCAACCCAAAAAAAGGCACGTCCTTGCTTGAGCTTGATGCTCTCCGGTCCAATATCGAAAGTGTCTCCGATGCGGCCTGCCATATTCTTGGTCAAATAAAACCAGCGCCGCGCCATGGTGCCACTTCCATGTGTTTCCAAGAATTTTTTCTCTTCTTCTTCTGTCCACGCTATTGCGCCACCACGCCCCTTATGTGGGCTTGAAACTACGAAAACTTCCGACTTCTCTGGAAACCCACGAGATTCACCCCAGCGATAAGCGGCCTTCATGGCTTTAAGACACGTTTCCGCAGCACCTGTGTGCGAACCAAAAGATTCGAGGATGTGAACGAATGCTTCTCTGGGGAAGTCCGCATTGAGCTCCCCCATGCGCCGCCCGCGCATTTTCACATTGGCTGCCTGTCGAAGTCCACGCTGCCGACCGGTCCTTGTGTCTTCATTCAGAACCCCAGCCGTTACCATGTCTACCATCGCTGCGTTAAAACGCTCACACTGTTCATCAAAGGTGCCACGCGCAACCTTAGCGGGAATTTGAGCCTCCAGCTTAATTCCAAGCCTCGCAGCCTCGTAGTGATCCTTAAAAGCTGGATTACTCGGGCCCACGGGTATTGTGATACGCCGAGATTTATCGCCTTCTACACGAACTCGCCAACGGGGATTTCCCGCAGGTGTAAATTCCTCCAGAAGACCCGGGTATTCTGTCCAAACTCTCATCGTAGGTCCTCAAATCTTTCTGGCTCGTCCGAAAACGCCTCTTCGCTTGGAATTTTCGTATCGATTGCATCTGAGACAGATATTTCGATCCGGAAAGAACCGTCTCCGTGAACATGAAGAGCACCGGGTATGAGCCCTGCGGTAATCACGGCACTGATGGCATTTGATAGAGAAGCTTGAGATGGACGTGCGGCTGGCATTGTGTTTCCTCATTTTCGAGGATGTGCGTCGGATTTTCGCATTTCGGGGACATCTGTGTTTATGGTTCGATATCTCTCGAATTCCGGTAGATAATTAAAAATAATCATTATAAATCATTGACTTGAATTAAATTCACCGTATTGATAAAAACTCAAAACTGAGAGCGCAGCTGATCAACTACGACTTCCTCTGCACCCTTTTTCGAATTATCTCGAGCGCTCCTTTGGAGATCCGCCTGTCGCGGCGTAATCAACATCGACAAAAGCCTTTGTCGAGACAGATTGCATATCAAACGCGTGCAGGCCGTGAGCAGCAGTTGGGGTGAAAGGTCGGCACGCGCTGGCTGGTGGCTGCCCAAGGCAACCTCTGGGCATCTCAGCCCTCAAGATGACGGCGCTGAACCTCAGCGCCGTCCTGCGTCATCCCTGAAGAAGATCGTCCATCAACCGCTCGGCCGTAACCGCTGTTTAGACCCCACCTTCCGATGACGCGTGTATTCTGCGAGTCCGTGCTTCATGGATTTGAGGGAGTTTCTCCATGGATTGTACGATTGAGGTTCTCACGGATGCGGGCGGTAGCCGTCGGAGGTGCCGCCGTTGGCCTGAAGAAGTTAAGGCCCGGATCGTGGCCGAGACCCTTGTTGATGGGGCGACAGTGAACGCCGTTGCGCGGCGATATGGGATGCGCCCCAATCATTTGTCTGAATGGCGTCGGATGGCCCGGGATGGCAAGTTGGTCTTGCCGAACCTGGACGGCGTGTCTTTTGTTCCGGTTGCGATTGAGGAACCCGC
>NZ_FNJD01000015.1 GCF_900103185.1 Sulfitobacter litoralis | reverse complement strand
CCGGCCTGGCGCAGGGCTTGGCAGGAAGTGATCCCGTTCTTTGCTTTTGATCCCGCCATCCGAAAGATCATCTACACCACCAACGCAATTGAAAGCTTGAACCGTGTAATCCGCAAATCGATTAAGACGCGGGGATCGTTCCCGACCGAAGACGCAGCCACGAAGCTGATCTACTTGGCGATCCGCAAGTTTGAGAAAGGCGGCCGAAATGTTCGAGAATGGTTTGCGGCCCGCAATCATTTCGCCATAATGTTTGAGGATCGCTTCAATGCGTGACTGTATCTAAAACCCGAATGGGCCAGACCAGATACACAAAGTTCATGACACTCCCCCCCGAAGGGACGCTTTAAATTCAACACATCAACCTACTAAGTTAGTTGGTGCCGTTTGTACCGTTCGTGCCGTTTGCATCATCATCGTTGCTTGCAATAACTGCAACTGCAACAATAACTGCTGCAACACCAGCGATAGCGGCAGGGCTCATACTTTCAAAGCCAACACCACCAGCGGCGCTCGGGTCAATGCAACGACGGGCAAGGATACCGTCGATTTCTGTCGGTGCTTGGCAAGCGTATGTAACGCCATTTGCACCAACAACCGTTGCTGGGTACTCGGCAACACCGGAGCTACCACCAACGGCGGCTTGGGTTGTTACCTGTGCGGAAGCCGCGCTTGCAGTCATCAAAATCGCAGCGGCGAATGCTGTAAAGCGTGTCATTATGTCTTCTCCAGTTTGCGAAGTTCACTAATCTTGGGCTTGGTATCGCATATTTCGGCTGCAATAGCAAACTCGATATCTCTCGAAACATTGGTTCGTTCCGGCGTTAATCAGGCTCTAGAACCCTTTTAAAGCAGAAACAACTATAGCGCATATAGCGCGCTAAACTTTTCGGTCAAATAGGAAAGCAGCGGGATCTCGCTTGGTTTTGCCCCCGTCGCTTGGGTGATCACTTCGCGCGGACTGTAAAGCCCACCATGGCGCTGCACCTTCTCGCGCAGCCAGCCAGTGGCAGCAACGGTATCCCCCTTGGCCAGTTGAACGTCCAAATTCGGCACATCACGGCGCAGCGCTGTGTTCAAACAGCCAGCATAGACGTTGCCCAGAGAATACGTCGGGAAATATCCGAACAGGCCCACCGACCAATGCACATCTTGCAATACACCGTTTGATGGCCGGTCAACGGCATACCCGAAGTCCGCCTTGAACCTGTCGTTCCATGCCGCTTCCAGATCGCCAACCAACAGATCGCCCGCCATCAACGCCCGTTCCAGATCGAACCGCAGCAGCACATGTAGGTTGTACTGCAACTCATCAGCCTCGGTCCGGATATACCCATCTGATACGCGATTTACGATCCGGTAGAATGTATTTTCATCCGGCACGCCAAAGTCACCAAAGGCATCGCGCATTTGCCTATAGAGCCAACCCGAAAATGCACGGCTCCTGCCAAGTTGGTTCTCGTAGATCCGGCTCTGGCTTTCGTGCACGCCCATAGAGACGCCCCCACCAAGAGGCGTCAAAAGATACTCTTTATCGATCCCTTGCTCATAACAGGCATGACCGACTTCGTGAATTGTTGAATAAAAACAATTGAAGGGATCGACCTCATTCGTGCGCGTCGTGATCCGCACATCCAGCCCTGACCCGCTTGAAAATGGGTGCACGGCTTTATCCACGTGGCCCATCGTCATATCGTAGCCAAACGTCGTGGCCAATGTTCGTGTCAGCTTCATCTGGGCATCGGTGTCAAATCGACCCTCCAACACAGGTGGTGCCTCGGCCTCGCGAACGGCTTCGCGCAAACGGGTCAGCTCGGGGCGCAAGGCGCCGAACATGGCCTCTAGCTCGGCAGCGGTCGCACCGGGTTCATAGTCATCCAGCATCGCGTCATAGACATCGCCTCCGCCAGCAAGCGCCTGGCCTTCTTCGCGCTTCAGCGCGATCACCTCGGCGAGGGTTGGGGCAAATGCCGCAACATCGTCGGCAGCACGCGCCTCGGCCCAAATGCCCTGCGCCTCCGAGGTGACCCGTGCAATCCGCGCGGCAAGCACTGCGGGTACCTTAGAAGCGCGCGCATGCCCGCGCTTGATGTGGCGTACCTGCGCCTGCCCCACCTCATCTAGCCCATCCGCATCGATCCGGTCCAACCATTCGGGAATACGCGGATCGACACGGCGGGCGTGCAAAACGCCCTCCATCGCGGCCATTTCCTCGCCCCGCTGCGGGGCAGCACCGCGTGGCATGACGGTTTCCTGATCCCAGCCCAACCGGCCTGCGACCTGCGCCAGCGCCTCGGTTTCACGCTGAAACGCCATCAACTCGTCAAAAACAGTCATCAAGATTTTCCTCGTACAGATGTCGGAATCGGGTAGGCGCTTAGGAACCGTGCGCGCAGGATCAAAACCCAAAGTATCACGGCCAACACTTGGTGGAAGATCGCGATGTGTACCGGTGCCGCGTTCAATACTGTTACGATCCCCAAAACAACCTGCCCTACCATCGCGACAATCATCAGGTTGAATGCCTTGCGCGTATTGGGATGCGCTGACTTACGGCCCCGCAGCCAAACGACGGCAGCGAAGGCGACCAACAGATAGCCCGCCATCCGGTGCATGAACTGCACCAGCCCGGGATTTTCAAAGAAGTTGCGCCAGACCGGCATAATGGTGAAAGCCTCGGGCGGAAAGAACTGGCCCTGCATTAACGGCCAATCGACAAAGAACCGGCCCGCATCAATTCCCGCAACCAAGGCCCCAAGCAGAATTTGCAGGAACGCAAAGTGCAGCAATCCGGTAGACATTCCAAAGAGCTTGGCCTCCTTCGCCCGCCGCGCCTGCATCAGATCACGCTCGGGCCGACCAAGCAGCAGCGCGTACCATGTGATGACCCCAAGAATAACGAAAGCCAGCCCCAAATGCGTGGCCAGACGGTAGCTGGCAACGTCTAGAACGGCTTCTCCGCTGGTGACGCCCGATGCAACCATCCACCAGCCGATCGCACCTTGCAAACCGCCAAGCCCGCCCAAAAACAAAAGACGCCCCGACCAGCCCACAGGGATCTGACGGCGCAGAAGAAACCACAAGAACCCGACAGCCCAAACCAGGCCGATCACTCGGCCCAACTGACGATGGCCCCATTCCCACCAATATATCGATTTAAAATCAGACAGTTCCATCCAGGAGTTCTGAACCTGAAACTCGTCAATCTCTTGATATTTGGCAAATTCAGACTGCCAGTCCGCCTCGTTCATCGGCGGCATGGCTCCGGTAAAGGGGCGCCACTCAGTGATGCTCAATCCACTGTCGGTCAGTCGGGTCAAACCGCCAACGGCGATCATCACAAAGACCAATGCGAATAGGATAAACAGCCAGATACGGATGCCGCGCCGTGCACCACCGCGCCCACGGTCAATGCCGCCTACCTGTGCCACAGGCCGCGCGGCTTGCGCTTCGCCTACGTCCTCGAACAGCTTTCGTTTCTCGGCCATTTGTGCCTCTTGTCTGCTACGTTTCACGCAGAAGTAGGACACAAGCGCACAAAGGTCTAGCCGCGCTCTTTCCAGCGTACCATCTGTCGCAGGGTGCCGTGCAAGGTCTGCACATCGGCACGGGTCAGCGGCAGGCGCGACCACATGTTGCGCAGATTGACCTTCATGCTGGCAGCCTTGTGGTCGGGATAAAAGAACCCTGCAGTGTCCAGACGTTCCTCGAAATGCCGCGCGAGATGTTCGATCTCGCTGTGATCTGCCCAGTTGGTCCCTGCCATCTCGACCTGTTCAGACACCACATCGCCCTGCGCCCGCATCCATTCGTATCCCATCAACAACACACATTGCGCCAGATTAAGGGATGCAAACGCAGGGTTCACCGGCACTGATACAATCGCATTCGCGCGTGAAATATCGTCGTTCTCAAGCCCTGCGCGTTCAGGCCCGAACAACACAGCCACGCGCCGGCCCTCGCTGATCATCTGGGCAGCTTTTGCCATTGCCGCCTCTGGGCTGTAAACCGGCTTGGTCAGATCACGATCACGCGCTGTGGTGGCAAAGACAAATGCTGCGTCGCCCACTGCACTGGCAAGATCGTCATACACCACGGCGTCGTCCAGCAATCGTCCTGCCCCAGACGCCATTGCTACCGCCGATGGGTTCGGCCAGCCATCGCGCGGCGCGACAATGCGCATGCGATCAAGGCCAAAGTTCCACATGGCACGGGCGGCGGCTCCAATGTTTTCGCCCATTTGCGGGCGCACCAGCACAAAGGCCGGGATCTGCGGGTGTTCTATTGTATCATTCATGGGCCTCTCATACGCTTGCCGCCATCGCCTCGCAAGAACGACGCGGCCCGTCTTTGACCTTCCAAATGGGAAAAAATCCTCGCCGAAGGCATAAAAGTTTTTCTTTCCCCGCGTGATCCGCTAATTGACGCGCAATAACGCAAAGGACAGCAAGCCATGGATACGCCCGAACAGCCGCAGCTTTACCTGATGACCCCGCCCGAGCTTGAGCTCTCCAGCTTTCCTGATGTGCTGGCCCGTGTGCTCGACGCGCATGATGTGGCCTGCGTGCGTCTGGCGCTTAGCACCCGCGACGAAGACCGCGTGATGCGCGCTGCCGATGCGCTGCGCGAAGTGACCGATGCGCGCGATATCGCATTGGTGATCGCGGATCACACCTTGCTTGCAGAACGGTTGGGGCTTGATGGTGTACACTTGACGGATGCGGCACGTTCCGTGCGGCACGCACGCAAGACCCTGGGCGATGACGCTATCGTCGGCAGCTTTTGCAACGGTTCGCGCCATGACGGGATGGCAGCGGGCGAAGCGGGGGCGGACTATGTCAGCTTTGGTCCGGTGAACGCATCCTTGCTGGACGATGGCACCCACGCCGAACAAGATCTGTTCAAGTGGTGGTCCGAAGTGATCGAAGTGCCGGTCGTCGCCGAAGGCGGGCTGACCACCGATCTGATCCGTGCGCTCACCCCCGTCACCGACTTTTTCGGCATCGGGGATGAAATCTGGACCAGCGAAACGCCCGAACAGGCGCTCGCTGATCTGATTGCCGCGATGAAGTAACCGCGCAGGGCGGGTGTTACAGGAACACCCGCTCAACGAACCAATAGGCCCCGATGACCGCAATCGCGACCGACGCCGGTATCGCAACGAAGCGGCGGTAAGGTGCCACAACCTGACGGAACTGCACCGACAGAAAGCACCCCGTAAAGATCAGCGCCAGCGGGATCATGAACACCGCAACTGGTGCCTCAAGCAGCCTTGCCACCGCAGGCATCGGAATGATGCACAGCGCCAGCGCAATCACAGCCAGCGCTACATACAATCCTTTGGCCGCACGCGGATCGCCCTGCCCGCGCATCACGCGCAGCGCTTGCCAGACACATAGGAACATAACGGCGATTACCGTCAGTTGACCGACCTCGACCCCGACGTTGAACCCGATCAAGGCGGGGATAAACTGGTCGTCCGGCAGGCCGAATTCACCCAGAACGGATGCAAATCCTAGGCCGTGCAGCAAACCAAAGCCAAAGATCACCAAGGGTCGCCAAGGGCTGAGCCCGGCCAGAAAGATATTTTCGACCGCGACATAGACAATCGACGCGGCGATCAACGGCTCTACGATACTGCCGGGCACGGACACCCAGCCAAGCGCGCCAAGCGCCAGCGTCACCGTATGCGCCGCTGTGAACGCGGTGACCTGCCAGATCAGCGGGCGCAGCTGTGTCGACAAAAAGAACAGGCCCAATACAAACAGGATATGGTCCAACCCTTTGGGCAAGATGTGGTCAAAACCTACCGGAATATAGGTGGCAAAGGCCTCCCATGCCGATTGCTGCCCGCCGCCCTCAAGCAGGATCTCGGGGCTTTCTACGCCGCCCTCAAGGTAGCCGGTATAGGGGGTCTCGACCCCTTGCTGGCGCAGCACGAAGGCACCCGCGCCATCAGGCCACGCAACAACCAATCCGCGCGTGTCTTGGGGCAGCGTCGCTTGCAACGACCATTCGGCAATACGGGGCAGCTCTTCGTTCACACCCTCGGGGATTGTCAGCGCCACAGTCTCGAGTGCCACCGGTTCACCATCGCCGCGTAGGATGGGCAAAGCGTTCCACTGCGCGAGAAGCTCGGGCGCGCGGGCAATAATCTTCTGCGGAGGTAAAGCGCGCAAGCTGTCGTAATTGCTGGCATTTTCGGCGTCATTCGTATCGGCCACCTCGTCCAGATCAATGCCGGACAACAGGGCCTCGAGGTTGATGCGCATATCCAAGGTTACTTGCCCGTCGGCGCTATTTAGATCGCCAATCGTCGGCAAGACTTCATGCGCCTGTGCAAAGCCTGTCAGCCCACTTGACAAAACCAGCGCATAGGCCAGCTTGAGTATTAGTTTAGATAAGGTTGTTTTCATGTTTCTGTCCCGTTTCGCACTCGTACTAACGTCATTATTACCAACTTCAGGTGCGTTTGCGCATGAATTCTGGTTAGATGCGCCCGCGTATCAAGTACAGCCCGGTGATGAAATAACAACCGACATCCGCAACGGGCAGTTGTTCGAGGGCACGCGGCTCGCGTATTTCCCGAATAATACCGAACGGTTCGATTTTACTTTTAACGGTACCACGAAAGCGATTAAGGCGCGGATGGGCGATATTCCCGCGCTCAAGATGGCGGCACCCGACATGGATGGGCTGGCAATTATCGCCCATGAGGCCAAAGCGACACTGCTTACCTATAGTGATTGGCAGACCTTCGTTGGCTTTACCGTCCACAAAGATTTCATGCAGGCCGTGGCTGACCATCGCGACAACGGCTACCCGCAAGACAAGGTGCGTGAACGCTACAGCCGGTATTCCAAGGCGCTGATTGCCGTGGGCGACGGGCATGGCGATGACAAAGCCTTGGGGCTGGAGACTGAGCTGGTCGCAGTAAACAACCCCTACACCTTGGGTGCGGATCAGCAGATGGAAGTCGCGTTGACCTACCAGCAAGAACCGCGCCGTGACGTTCAGGTCGAAGTGTATGAACGCACCGCGAGCAAAGACGTTACCGTGACCAAATACCGGACAGACGACGCAGGGCACGTGCAGTTTCCGGTCACCGCGGGCATGACCTATCTGGTCGACGCTGTGGTGCTGCGCCCTGCCCCGGACGTGGAAACCACCCCCACCAGCCCCCACTGGGAGAGCCTTTGGGCATCGCTGACATTTGCCGTGCCGGAATAGGTCTTTTCACGTCGCCGCGACTTGCGCCCGCCATATTGGTTGGGCCATACCGGCGGCATGACACATACACCTGACATTCTTTGCATCGGATCGGTGCTGTGGGACATCATCGGACGTGGCGATACGGTCATGCGGCAAGGGTCGGACATGCCGGGCCGCATCACGCGCCTGCCCGGTGGCGTTGCACTGAACATCGCGATGGCGCTGGCCCGCTTTGGGCTGTCCCCCGCCCTCATCAGCGCCGTCGGCCGCGACCCCGAAGGGGACGAGCTGATCGCCGCGTGCAAGCTGCGCGGGCTGCATACGGATCACGTGTACCGCTCGGATGATCTGCCCACGGACCGCTATATGGCGGTCGAGGGGACGAACGGTCTGATCGCCGCCATCGCCGATGCCCATTCGCTTGAGGCGGCAGGCGACAAGATTCTGCGCCCGTTCGAAGACGGATCACTGCCAACGCCCTATCGTGGTGCCGTAGCGCTGGATGGCAATCTTACACTCGACCTGTTGTCACAGATGGCGCGTAGCCCGCTATTGGAACACGCCGATCTGCGCGTCGCCCCGGCATCGCCCGGCAAGGCGCTGCGGCTGGCCCCTTTTTTGCAGGCCGAACGCGGCACGCTTTACGTCAACCTCGAAGAAGCGGGGCTGCTGTGCCAAGCGACGTTCGACAGCTCGCGCGATGCCGCGGCGGCGCTACTGGCGCGTGGTGCGGTACGCGCTGTGGTGACGGACGGCGGAAACCCTGCGACCGTGGGGGCTCCAAGCGGTCTGATCACCCAAGACCCGCCCCCCGTTTCCGTCACGCGCGTCACTGGTGCCGGTGACACATTTATGGCTGCGCATATCGCGGCCGAAATCAAAGGGGCAGCACCAGACGCAGCCCTGACCCAAGCGCTTAGTGCCGCTGCTCAATATGTTTCTGGAGAGACCAAAATATGATTCCCCTGCACCGCTCTGCCGAAGTCGCCAAAGCCCATTCGAATGGCACCCCCGTTGTTGCGCTTGAAAGCACGATCATCACCCACGGGATGCCTTATCCGCAAAACCTCGAGGTCGCGCGTCAGGTCGAAGCAGACGTACGCGAGGCTGGTGCTATTCCCGCGACAATAGCGGTGATTCACGGGCGGTTGCACATCGGTCTGGAAGACAGCGAGCTGACGGCATTGGCGCAAGCCAAGAATGTCGCGAAACTGTCGCGTGCCGATATGGCGGCTTGTATTGCCACGGGCGGTACTGGCGCCACCACCGTCGCCGCCACCATGATCGCCGCCCATCTGGCCGAGATCGCGGTTTTCGCAACTGGCGGGATCGGCGGCGTGCATAAGGGTGCGGAAGACAGCTTTGACATCTCTGCCGACCTGATGGAGCTGGCCCAAACGCCGGTGACTGTGGTGGCTGCGGGGGCCAAGGCCATTCTTGATGTGGCAAAAACGCTCGAAGTGCTGGAAACGCAGGGCGTGCCGGTGATCACCGTCGGCCAAGATAGCTTTCCCGCTTTCTGGAGCAGTACGTCCCCCTTGAAATCGCCTTTGCGTATGGACAATGCAGCTGACATCGCATCTGCCCATAAAATGCGCGGCAACATGGGTCTGCCCGGTGGGCAGCTGGTCGCCAACCCGATCCCAAAAGAGGATGAAATCGCCGCCGCTGATCTGGCACCGATCATCAAGGCCGCCCAAGCCGATGCCAATACCCACGGCATCAGCGGCAAGGCCGTTACCCCCTATCTGTTGCAGCGCATCTTTGAACTGACCGAAGGCCGGTCGCTGACCGCGAACATCGCATTGGTGCGCAACAACGCCCGTTTTGCGTCCAAAATTGCGGCTGCGCTTATGTCAAAAGACGCATAAAGCTTAATTATTATGCGTCCTCCATTGTAGCAACGCGTGAAACGCCCTAGCTCTAACGCATTGCTGCAGTGGGATAACCTTCATTCATGAACACACCGTTTACGCCGCCCCTTCCTCCCGCACCGCGCCGGACTTTGTTCGCGCGGATCAGGGCTTCGTTCCTGACGGGGCTGGTGGTGATTGCGCCGGTCGGCCTCACGATCTGGCTGATCTGGACCGTCATCGGCTGGATCGACGGCATCGTGTTGCCGATGGTGCCTCTGGCTTACCATCCTGACCGGCTGATTCAGACCTATTTCGGGCTCGACCCGTCTGCCCAGATCAACGTGCGCGGCATCGGTGTGATCATCTTTTTGCTGTTCACTGTGATAGTAGGCTGGCTGGCCAAGGGCATCATCGGACGGTCGTTCATACGCTTTGCCGAAAGCCTGGTGGAGCGCACACCCGTTGTCCGCACGATCTATTCCGGCATCAAGCAAATCTCCGAGACGATTTTTGCCCAGACAGAGCGTAGCTTTGAAACCGCCTGCATGATCGAATACCCACGTAAGGGCGTTTGGGCGCTTGGTTTTATTTCGATCCCCGCAAAGGGCGAAGTCGCCGCCGCGGGTGGTGAAGGGTCAAACCTCGTGGGGGTTTTCGTGCCGACAACGCCCAACCCCACCTCTGGATTTCTGCTTTTTGTACCGCAAGAGGATGTGACTGAGTTGGACATGTCGGTGGAGGATGCAGCCAAGCTGGTGATCTCTGCAGGGCTGGTCTATCCGCCGCAAAAGCCCGTTCCTGTGGACCAAGCCTTTGGTCCACGTGCGGATCGTATTTCACCAAGCTGACGTCCAAACGCAGATCACACGAACTGCGCTTGGACATCTTCCACTACCGCCCTCTTCGGTCGATCTGCGCCGTTACTGTTTTACAGCGCAGTCCAGCCACCATCGACGCTGATCGTCGTACCGGTGATCTGGTCGCCCGCCTCGGAGCACAGGAACGTCGCGGTGCCGCCCAGCTGTTCCACGGTTGCAAACGCCTTGGAGGGTTGGCGCTTGAGCATGACGTTCTTAATCACCTCTTCGCGCGTCATGCCGTATTCTTTCATCGTGTCGGGGATCTGCTTTTCAACGATATCGGTCAGCACGTAGCCGGGACAAATAGCATTGCAGGTGATGGGATCTTCGGCCGTTTCCAGCGCGGTCGTCTTGGACAGGCCAACGATTCCGTGCTTTGCAGCGATATAGGCTGATTTATAGGGTGACGCGGTCAGCCCGTGCGCGGAGGCCACGTTGATCACACGGCCCCAGCCCGCTTGGCGCATCATCGGCAAGGCAACGGCCGTGGTATGAAAGGCAGAGCTGAGGTTAATGGCGATGATGGCGTCCCATTTTTCGGTGGGAAAGCTCGGGATCGGTGCGACGTGCTGAATACCGGCATTGTTTACCAAGATATCGCAACGGCCCGCGTCAGTGATCAATTGGCGACATTCATTCGATTTCGACATATCCGCCTGTATATAGCGTGCCGTCACACCGGTTTCGGTGGCGATGTCTTTGGCGATGGCATGGTCTTCTTCGCGGTCGGTAAAGGAGTTCAGCACAACATCCGCCCCTGCCCGCGCCAAAGCCCAGGCGATGCCAAGGCCAATACCTGAATTGGATCCGGTGATGACGGCTGTTTTTCCTGAAAGGTCGATGCTGTAGGCCATGAAGTTCTCCTCGCGTTTCTGCAGTTGCATCATGGCGAGCGCGTAAACGAATGGAAACGGCTAATTGAAAGCGCCAGCAGAATGCCCCTGATGCGACCACTGCAGCCCAATCACGGGCAAAAAAAAAACGTCCGCACGAAGCGGACGTTAAGTTATTGAGGCAGGTTTCATACAGGCAAGAAACCTATCGAGCAGTGAGTTGGTTATACGCAATTCGCCGCCGTAATCCAAGCTTAAAGTTTGAACTGTAGTCCCCGTATCGCTAAGGAATACGCTAATAAAACAAGGGCAGAGCGGGATTGTTGCTAAAATGGCGTTTAATTTTTTCCAAAGCTGTCGGGCAGTTGCAGCCGTTTCTTCACTGATTCTTCTCAGTGGATTCGCCCGCGCCGAGCCCGCGCATGGTATATCTATGTATGGGGACCCCTCGCTCCCACCTGATTTTGTGTCTCTGCCTTATGCAAACCCAAATGCGCCCCAAGGCGGCTCAATTGTCTTGGGCAACACCGGCGGCTTTGACAGCCTCAATCCTTTCGTGCGCAAAGGCACATCGCCTTGGCAGTTGCCGTTCTTTACCCATGAAAGCCTGATGGGCCGTTCATGGGATGAACCCTTCGCCCTTTACGGTCTTTTGGCCGAATCGATCGAGGTGCCAGATGACCGTTCGTGGGTCGAATTCACCCTGCGCCCCGAAGCGCAGTTTGCCGATGGCACGCCGGTCACCCCCGAGGATGTGATTTTCAGTTACGAGCTTTTGGGCACCGAAGGGCACCCGCGCTATCACGGACTTTACGCCCAGATCGACAGCATCACCCAAACAGGCCCGCACAGTGTGAAGATGGTGTTCAATACCGACAATCGCGAGCTCGCCCTGCTCGCCGGCATGCGCCCGATCCTGAGCAAAGCCCAATGGGGCACCCGCGATTTCGCCAATGCCCCGCTGGCAGATATCCCGCTGGGCTCGGGCCCCTATGTGGTCAGCGATTATAAGGCGGGCAAACAGGTTACCCTGACGCGCAACCCAGACTACTGGGGCAAGGATGTACCGTTTCGCAAAGGCACCCATAACATCGACGAGATAAAGCTCGACTTTTATGGCGATGCGAATGTGCTGCTCGAAGCGTTCAAGGCCGGAGAGATTTCCGCCCTGCGCGAATTCAACGCCGAAAGCTGGGCGACGCAATATGATTTCCCCGCCGTGCAGCGCGGCGACGTGGTCAAATCGACTTTTGCCCATAGCAAGCCTTCGGGCATGACAGGGCTGGTGATGAACACCCGCCGTGCGCCCTTTGACGATATTCGTGTCCGCGAGGCGCTGATTGCGGCGTTCAACTTTGAATATATAAACGAGACGCTGACCGGCGGGGCGCAGCCGCGCATCACCTCGTATTTCTCGAACTCTCCGCTGGCGATGCAAGACGGCCCCGTCACGGGTCGCGTGGCCGAGTTATTGACCCCTTTCGCTGATGACCTTCCCGCCGGAGCGCTTGACGGCTATGCGCTCCCTGCGTCCGACGGATCGGCCCGCAACCGCGCGGGCATCCGCCGCGCCATGCGCGCTTTGGCCGACGCGGGGTTTAGCGCAGACGGCGGCACCATGCGTGGCCCCGACGGGCAGCCGTTGTCGTTCAGCATCCTGCTGTCCAAAGGCAGCAGCGAAAATATCGCCATTGCCGAGCTGTATATTCAAGCGCTGGCCCGCTTGGGGATCACTGCCCGTGTGGATGCCGTGGATGATGCGCAGTTCGTTGCCCGCAACGCGGCGTTCGACTTCGACATGGCTATCTTTCGCCGCGCCCTATCGTTGAGCCCGGGCAACGAGCAACGCTATTACTGGGGCTCCGAGGCGGCAGATCAGGAAGGCAGCCGCAACCTCATGGGCGTGAAATCACCCGCCATCGACGCAATGATCGATACGATGGTCGGGGCCAGCAGTGCAGAGGAGTTCACCGCCGCCACCCGTGCGCTGGACCGCGTGCTGACCGCCGGGCGTTATGTCATCCCGTTCTGGCAGTTCACCGAAGACCGCATCGCGCATGTCGCAGCGATGAAATACCCTGACCATGTGCCGCTGTATGGAGATGGGCCGAACTATATGCCGGAAGTCTGGTGGATTGATCCAACGCAGTAGGGCGCGCGTGTGAGGCCGCTAAGGGTTCGGCGCGGCGCAGACCGGCCCTTCGGGGAGAGTTTATTGGGCAAAATGAAGCGCGCTGGTGCGGTCGATCGGGTAAGGCCGGTACAGACGAGGCTCAATCATACGAGAGAGGTGACCCAAAGGATCGTGGCGTCTTCATCGCTGGTCGATACAACGTTGTGGCCCATCGTCGCGTCGTAATAGGCGCTGTCGCCTCGGCGCATTTCGACGGGTTCGTAGAACTCAGTGTATAGGGTAATAACGCCGGTCAGCACATAAAGAAACTCTTCCCCGTCGTGGCGCACCCAGCCGTCGAATTCATCCATTTTGCGCGCGCGAATACGGGCTCGGTAAGGCAGCATCTGCTTTTTGCGCAACGTGTCGGCCAGCATCATGTGTTCGTAGGTGGTGGTCGCTTTGGCGGCACCCTCGTCCGATTTGGTAATTGCCATCCGCCCGTTAATTTGCCCCACCGATGGCGGCGTAAAGAGCTGCGGCACCGAGATTTCCAGCCCGACGGCCAACTTTTTTAATGCCTCATAGGTGGGCGACATCTGACCGTTCTCGATCTTGCTGAGGGTCGATCGTGCCAGTCCTGCCTGATTGGCGGCCTGCTCCAGCGTCCAGTTACGCGCCTTGCGCAGCTCGCGCACGCGGGCCCCCAGATCAACCGGCGGCGTGGTTTCTGTCTCGCCGCTTTCGCGGGCGATCTGGATCATCGTTTTGGGGACATCCTGCGTCATGAACTGGCTATAGCGTCGGGTCGGCATGCTTGCAACGCCGCTGCGTGCGGGGTAGCGATTGGACATGAAATCACTCTCTGCTTCAACGGGGTTTACGCCCTGCCACGCTCCGTTCAATCTTGCTGCCCATGTGTTGGCGCGCGCGGCCGATTTGGGTGCCAAACCGGCGCTGTCGATACTTGGGCCTGACACTGACGAGACATGGAGCTTTGCCCATCTGGAATCTGCCGTGCGCGGCACAGCGACCGGATTGTTGCGGCGCGGTTTGGCACCGGGCGACATCGTCCTGATGCGCCTTGGGAATACGGTGGATTTTCCGTTGGCGTATCTGGGCGCCTTGGCCGCAGGGCTGGTGCCCGTGCCCACAGCCGCTGCGCTGACAGAGCCAGAAGTCGCTGCGATTATCGCAACCTTAGGGCCAAAAGCCATTTTGCGCGACCCCGCCGTGCCCTGCCCGCCTGCGGATACCATCATCGTTCTGGACGAGTTGCGGGACATGCGCGACCTGCCCCCTGCCGAGTGGCACATGGGCGACCCCGACCGGCTGGGCTATATCATTTATACCTCTGGCACATCCGGCAAACCAAGCGCTGTGATGCATGCACATCGTGCCATCTGGGCGCGTCAGATGATGGTGCGCGGCTGGTACGACTTGCGACCCGACGACCGCGTAATGCATGCAGGGGCGTTCAATTGGACCTATACGCTCGGAACCGGCTTGATGGACCCTTGGACCACGGGTGCAACCGCGCTGATCCCCGCGGCAGGCGTAGCGCCGGCTGATCTGCCGGAGCTTATGACTTGCCATGAGGCAAGTATCTTTGCAGCAGCACCGGGCGTTTACCGCCAGATCCTGAAACATCACGAGCGTATTGACGCCCCAAGCCTCCGCCATGGCCTGAGCGCGGGGGAAAAGCTGCCTGCCGCGGTTGCACGCGCATGGAAGGCCGCAAGTGGAACCGCGATTTTCGAGGCTTACGGCATGTCGGAGTGCTCGACCTTCCTCTCCGCCTCACCCGACCGGCCTGCGCGCATCGGCACGCTCGGCCAGCCGCAAGACGGACGACGTATCGCATTGATAGGGGCCGATGGTCCTGTCGCGGTCGGACAGGAAGGTACCATCGCGATCCACAAAAGTGACCCGGGGCTGATGCTGGGATACCTCGGCGCGGCCGAGCAAACGGCGCAGAAATATCAGGGCGACTGGTTCCTGACTGGCGATCAGGGGGTGATGGCCGAGGATGGGCAGATCACCTATCTGGGGCGCAATGACGATATGTTGAACGCAGGCGGGTTCCGTGTGTCGCCGATTGAGGTAGAACAAAGCCTTGCCAAGTTTCCCGGCATCCATGCCGTCGGCGTAGCGGAGGTCGAAGTGCGCCCCGACGTGACCGTGATCGCCGCCTTTTATACCGCAGACAGCCCGCTGGACGAAGCCGCGCTGGCGCTTTATGCACAAGACAACATGGCGCGCTACAAGCAGCCGCGCCTTTTCATCCACCTGCCAGAACTGCCCATGGGCGCGAATGGCAAACTGCTGCGCCGGTCCTTGCGCGCGGCCTATGAGGCGCAACGATGACCCAAACGATCAAGCTTGATATCATGTCCGATCCGATTTGCCCTTGGTGCTATATCGGCAAAGCGCATCTGGACCGTGCCTTGGAAAGCGAACCCGACCACCCGTTTGCGATTGAATGGCACCCCTTTCAGCTGAACCCCAATATGCCCGCCGACGGCATGGACCGACGCGCCTATCTGGAAGGGAAGTTCGGCGGCAAGGACGGCGCGGTTCGGGCTTATGCCCCCGTGGTGGAACATGCCGAGAAAGCCGGGCTGAAGATCAATTTTGAAGCGATGCAGCGCACACCCAATACGCTGAACGCCCACCGGTTGATCCATTGGGCGGGGATCGAGGGTCGCCAGACAGCTGCGGTATCGGCGTTGTTCAAAGCGTATTTTGTCGAGGCGCGTGATATTGGCGATGCAGAGGTGCTGGCCGACATCGCCGATGGAATCGAGATGGATGCCTCTGTTGTGACGCGTCTTTTGGCGACGGATGAGGATATGGACGACATCCGAAAACGCGACGCACACAGCCGCGAGATGGGGATTTCGTCGGTCCCGACCTTTATCGTCGGCGGACGTCATGCCGTGCCAGGTGCGCAACCACCCGAGCTTTGGAAAAAGGTTCTGACAGAGCTGCGCAACGAGGGCTGAGGCACCGTCGAACGAGATATACATTAAAACAGAAAGCCTTTGCCATCGTGACGAAACCCGCCTAGAATCAGTTGTATAAAGGGGCAAAGACCCCTCTTGGATACGAGCGGGCAGCATGAATTACGATATACCCTTTCCCTTTTTGGGACGCGGGCGGGCGGCGGTGGCGACACCAACTACGCCCCCTTCTTTAAGTGCGTTAAAGCGCCCTGTGGCGCGGACAATCCTGACCTATGGCGGGTTCGACGGGTTTCATACTGGCCATGGCGATTGGCTTCGTCAACTGTCCCAACTGGGCAGCGATTTGGTTGTCGGATGTCATAGCGACGCGTTTTGCACTCGGCTAGGCCAGCCTGCCCAGAAAGGCTTTGCGGCCCGTCGTGCGGTGCTGGAACGTTGCCGCTTTGTTTCGCGGGTCATTCCGCTTGAGACATGGGACCAGACCCGCAGCGATATTGTGAATTACAATGTCTCGGTGCTGGCGCTTCCGGAACATATTCGCCTGCCGATGTCAGGGCTAGACGAGATTGTCCAAGTGCTGCGTCTGCCGATGCGCCGCCGCCAGACAGCATCGCGTTTCAGCGCCTGAGACGGCCGGAGACACACCGCCGATTGCACTATCTGTAAGGCAGCCTTATGAACGGTCATGGCTGCGCGACGTGGCCCCGCCGACACGATGGAGCCCGTGGATGACCAACGACCGACCCGACATTAAGATGAGCCGCCCCGAGTTTGTGGCGCTGATTGCGATGATGTTTGCAATTATCGCGTTTTCAACCGACGCGATGCTGCCTGCCCTACCACAAATTGGGAACGACCTGTCCCCTATGGATGGGACCAAAGTGCCGCTGATCGTCACCGCTTTCATCCTGGGCATGGGAATGGGCACCTTTGTGACCGGCCCGCTATCGGATGCTTTCGGACGCAAGAATATCATTTATCTGGGGTCGGCGATCTATATCGCAGGGGCGGTCGTGGCGTGGATCAGTCAATCCCTAGAGCTGATGCTGGTGGCCCGTGTCGTTCAAGGGATCGGAGCAGCTGGCCCTCGTGTTGTCGCGCTTGCAATTATCCGCGACCTTTATTCGGGTCGGCAGATGGCCAAGATCATGTCGTTTGTGATGATGATCTTTGTGATTGTGCCTGCCTTTGCCCCAGCCATGGGGGCCGTGATTATCGCGCTGTCCGACTGGCGCGGCGTGTTCTTGTCTTTTATTGTCTTTTCAATGACCTGTGCCGTCTGGGCCATGCTCCGCCTGCCCGAAACCCTTCCCAAGCCCAAGCGCCGCCCGATGCAGATCGGTCTTTTGTGGCGCGCGGTGAAAGAGATTTTCAGCAATCCGATGGTGTGCCTGTCGATCACAGTACAAACCCTCGTGATGGGGTTCTTGTTCTCAACATTGATGCTGGTCCAGCCGATCTATGATCAGGTCTATGACCGCGCCGAGAGCTTTCCGTTTTGGTTCGGCGTTGCGGCGCTGATCTCTGGCACCTCGAGCTTGCTGAATGCGTTGCTGGTTGTGCGATTGGGGATGCAGCGGATCGTGACGCTGGCGCTGGGGCTGCAGATTGTGCTGTCAGGACTGATGCTGGGTCTTGGTCTGGGGGAACTGCCCGAGCCCTATGGTTTTGTGTTTTTCCTGATGTGGCAGGCGTCGCTGTTCTTTCAGGTGGGGCTGGTGATGGGCAACCTCAACGCTCTGGCGATGGAGCCACTGGGCCATATTGCGGGGATGGCCGCGTCGGTCATCGGGGCGGTGTCGACGGTCATGGCGGCGGTTCTTGCCTCGGCCATCGGGATGACGTTCAACGGGACGATCACACCGCTGATTGGCGCTGTGTTGGTGCTGGCAACGATTGCTTTTGCGCTGATGCTGCTTATCGGGCGGGTGGTCGACCGACAGCCGGTGACGGAACCTGCGGAATAGGCTAAGCGACTGCGCTGGCCTAAAGCGGGTAGGTTTCGCCCTGCGGGCGAGGATTTAAATCCATTTGGAAGTGCAGTGGCGGCTAAGGCATATGGCCCAAAGCAAAAGGGGCACCGCGGATAGCGGTGCCCCTTTTATCATTTCGTAACAGTTGGGCGACGTTAGGCTGCTTTTTGAGTGCTGGGTTTGCGACGGCGCCGAGCTGCGCCGGCGGGCTTGCCCGCGCCGCCACCATTGCCACCACCGCCATTACCACCGCCGCCGCCGCCACCCGGACGACCACCACGACCACGGCCGCCGCGGCCTTTCGGTTTGGCGGGTTCATCAATCGCTTCCCACGGACGACCAGAGGCCACTGGGATCGAGATCTTCATGGTCTTCTGGATGTCTTTCAACTCGCCCATCTCGTCGGGAGCGCAGAACGCGATGGCTGCGCCATCTTTGCCCGCCCGCGCCGTCCGGCCGATACGGTGGACATAGTTATCCGGCACGTTGGGCAGCTCGTAGTTATAGACGTGTTTGACGTCCGGGATATCCAAACCACGTGCGGCAACATCTGTTGCCACAAGCACAGTCACTTCGCCCTTTTTGAAGGCCTCGATCGCGCGGTCCCGTTGACCCTGGCTTTTGTTGCCGTGGATCGACGCGGCTTTGAAGCCCGATTTGACCAGATCTTTCATCAGCTTTTCACAGCCATGCTTGGTACGTCCGAAAACCAGCGCACGTTCTTCAGTGTGTTTGCCAAGCAGTTCGATCAACAAAGACTTTTTCTCGGCTTTGGCGATAAAGTGCACCTCTTGGGTGACCTTGTCCGCCGCCTTGCCCGGAGGCGATACTTCGATCCGGATCGGGCTGTTGAGGTAGCTGTTGGCGATCTCGTTCATCAGCTTGGGCATGGTGGCCGAGAACAGCATCGTCTGGCGTTCTTTGGGCAACACCGCCGCGATCTTGCGCAGATCGTGGATAAAGCCCATGTCGAGCATCTGGTCCGCTTCGTCCAGCACAAGGAAAGTGGTCTTGTGCAGCAGAACCGCACGGCGATCCATCAGGTCAAGCAGACGACCCGGCGTGGCCACCAAAAGGTCCACGCCGCGCTCCATCCGTTTGATTTGCGGGTTGATCGACTGGCCCCCTACGATCATCATTGTCTTCAGCTGGGTACCTTCGCAGAACCCCTTGAGGTTCTCCATGATCTGGTTGGCCAGTTCACGTGTCGGGGCCAGCACCAGCCCGCGCACAGTGCGCGGTTCGGGGCGGGCTTCGCGTTCCAGCATCTGGGCCACCAGCGGGATACCGAAAGCGGCGGTCTTGCCAGTGCCGGTCTGTGCCAGACCCATCACGTCGCGCCCGTTCATCCCGTGGGGGATCGCCTGTTTCTGGATCGGGGTCGGGTCGGTCATGCCCATGTTGGTCAATGCTTTGACCAGACGGCGCGGCAGGCCCATCATTTCAAAATCGCTCATAGTATTGTCGTCTTTCCGCGGGCAACAGGCATTGCGCCTTCCCGCCATAGCAGTCACGCGGGCCCTAACTCTCGAGAGAGGCCGCGAGGGACGCAAAGCAGATCACAGGGGGCGGCCTAGTGCCAACACCCTGTCTGTTGCGCTTGGCCCCACGCGTGATTTTGGGAACATCGGCGGCCTTTTGTTCAACACTCATAAGAACCGGCGACGAAAGATCGACGGGTCAAGGCTGGTCTGCTCACGCGGCAGAAGGCATCGCTTGCGCCCCAGATGGGCTGTTTGGCCGGCAAAGTCAACGGGGCTGTGAAAAATTGCCTAGCGCGGTGCGCTGCGTGCCAGCATCAACGGCAAAACGGCGCTTAGGATGAACAGGCGCATCATATGGCAGGCCGCAACAAACCCCGGGCTGATCCCCAGCACACTGCCCATGGCGATCATTGTCTCGAATCCGCCGGGGGCAAAGGCGACAAGGATATGCGCCAGCGGCATACCTAGCGCCAGCGCCACGGGGATCGCGCCGACCAACGCCAGCCCCACCGCAAGACAGGTCACCGAAAGCCCGGCGGCAAGCCCTTTCGTCAGATCATCAAGGCGCACACCCGAAAATCGCGTGCCGATCAGGGCACCAAGCACGATATAGGCCGGCATCACCAGCCACATCGGCAACACACCCGGTGCCACATCCGTTACATGCGCAAGGGACGACACCAGCATCGGTCCGATCAGCATCGGCGCAGGCACCCGTATGCGCCCCAGAAGCAGCCCTGCCCCGAGCGACAAGCCGGCCATCACCGCGAGCGTGGTGGCCCCCATTGCCGCACCATCGGGTGCAATGGTCCCGCCAAGGTCCACGCCCATAGCAAGCGCGACAAACGGCACAACCAGCGTCAGGGACAACAGCCGCACCGACTGCGTTGTGGAGATACGGGCAACGTTGTCGCCGCCTTCGGCCGCCATCGCTAAGACGAAACTGAGATGCCCCGGGGCCGATGCAAGCAGTGCTGCGCGTCGGTCAAAGCCGAAAAATCGCGACAACAGCCACCGGCTGAGCACAAGCATCGCCCAAACGAGCACCGCCATCACCACAAACGCCAAAGGCCATCGCAGCATAGCGTCGACCGCGTTGTGATCGAACCCGGCCCCGACCGACAGGCCAATAATCACAAAGCAGCCGTTGCGCAGCGATAGCGCAATTCCCATCCGCGCACCTGCCAGACCGGCAAGAGACACCAGCACGGCTGGCCCCAGCAACATGTAAATAGGGGCATTCAAAAGCCAACCCAACCCTGCGCCGCTGGCTCCGATAACGAGGGTCAGAATGGTGGTCAGTATATTGGACGGAGGGCGCGGCCATTTCATACGCTTGTTCTATCATTTGACCTGGCCCCCCGCCAGTCCCGACAACGTAAATCGACCGGGGCTTGCACATCTCCTGACAAAGGGACATGCATCCACCGAGTATATTTAGAACGATTGTATGAAGGGGTAGAATATGGACAATCTGCGCGGCGCTTTGATCATGGTGCTGTCGATGTTGGGCTTTGCCATTGAGGACATGTTCATCAAGCTGATCGGGACAGATATCCCGATTGGGCAGATTATCTTTTTGTTGGGGACCGGCGGGGCCATTTGTTATGGCGCGATGGTGTTGATCAAGGGGCAATCTTTGGCAGATCGTGCCATGATGACCCGCCCTATCCTGCTGCGGGCCTTGGGCGAGATTATCGGGACCTTGGGCTTCGTATCGGCTATCGTGCTAACGCCGATCTCTTCGGCCTCTGCTATCTTGCAAGCTACCCCGTTGGTGGTCACCCTCGGGGCGGCGTTGTTTCTGGGCGACCCTGTCGGTTGGCGCCGGTGGAGCGCTATTCTCGTGGGCATGTTCGGCGTCTTGCTGGTGATCCGCCCCGGCATGGAGAGCTTTCAAGCGCTGTCACTGCTTGCGGTTTTAGGCGTTCTGGGATTGTCCCTGCGGGATCTGGCGACGCGGCGCGTGCCCAGATCGACGTCGTCATTTCAATTGTCTTTCTTGGCGTTTCTGGCGCTGGTCCCTTCCAGCCTGCTGTACATGTTGGGCACTGGCACATCATTCGTATCCATGTCTGGGACACAATGGATCTTTATGGCAGCTGCGCTAATAACAGGGCTGGTGGCCTATTACGGCATCGTGGCGGCGATGCGCATTGGCGAAATCAGCTTTGTCACACCATTTCGCTATGCGCGGCTGCTGTTTGCTATGGTGGTCGGGATCACGATCTTTGGGGAACGCCCTGATCTGCTGACCTATGTTGGCGCAACCATCATTGTTGGCTCGGGCATCTATACGGTATGGCGTGAGCGAAAGGTCAAAGAACAGGCCTGAATACTTTCCATCCTCCCCACGGCGCGGTAAACCGCTGCGCAATTGTCATCTGCAAAAGGATAGCCCCTTATGAGCACGATCATCGACATCCACGCCCGCGAAATCATTGACAGCCGGGGCAACCCCACGGTCGAGGTCGACGTGACCCTTGAAGACGGCACCATGGGCCGCGCCGCAGTCCCGTCGGGGGCATCAACCGGTGCCTATGAAGCCGTCGAACGCCGCGATGGCGACAAATCCCGTTATATGGGTAAGGGCGTGCTGGAAGCCTGTGCATCGGTCAACGGCGAGATCGCGGACGCGCTGGTCGGCATTGACGCGACAGAGCAGGTCGAAATCGACGGCACCATGATCGAGCTTGACGGCACGGACAACAAGTCGCGTCTGGGTGCTAATGCCATTCTAGGCGTATCGTTGGCCGCTGCAAAAGCCGCCGCAGATTACTGCTCTCAACCGCTGTATCGATATGTCGGCGGCACCTCTGCGCGGATGCTGCCCGTGCCGATGATGAACATCATCAATGGCGGCGAACACGCTGATAATCCTATCGATATCCAAGAATTCATGATCATGCCCGTTGCGGCTGAAAACATCCGCGATGCGGTGCGCATGGGCTCCGAAGTCTTCCACACGCTGAAAAAAGAGCTTTCGGCGGCAGGTCTGTCCACCGGTATCGGTGACGAAGGCGGCTTCGCACCTAACATTAGCTCCACCCGTGATGCGCTTGATTTCATTTTGAAATCCATCGAAAAGGCAGGTTACAAACCGGGCGAGGAAATCTACCTCGCACTGGATTGCGCCGCGACAGAATACTTCAAGGACGGCAGCTATGTTCTTTCTGGCGAAGGGAAAACTCTGAGCAGCGCCGAGAATGTAGATTATCTGGCCGCGCTTTGCGCCGACTATCCGATCATCTCTATCGAAGATGGCATGTCCGAAGACGACTGGGATGGATGGAAACTGCTGACCGACCGTCTTGGCGACAAGATCCAGCTGGTGGGCGACGATCTGTTCGTGACCAATCCCGAACGTCTGGCCCAAGGCATCAAGCGCGGCTCTGCCAATTCAATGTTGGTTAAGGTCAACCAAATCGGCACGTTGTCCGAGACGCTGCAAGCGGTCGACATGGCACACCGTGCAGGTTTCACCAACGTGATGTCCCACCGGTCTGGTGAAACAGAGGACGCGACGATCGCGGATCTTGCAGTGGCGACCAACTGCGGTCAGATTAAAACCGGCTCGCTCGCGCGGTCCGACCGGTTGGCAAAGTACAACCAGCTGATCCGTATCGAAGAATCGTTGGGCGTAACGGCGGAATACGCTGGCCGTTCCATCCTCAAGGGCTGATCTCTGGCAACAGCTGTTGTCCTGTTAGCAAACGAAAGCGCGCCCTTACAAGGCGCGCTTTTTAATGGCTGGTCGGATAATCAGCTTTGAATCTGCCGCAGCAACCCTGACTTCGTGAACCCGAGCCGAATACTATCGGTGGCGCTCTTTGGGACCGGCATATTGATCTGAATGGTCCGCGGTCCCGCGCCAAATGCAACATTCATGCGGATGGTCGCCACGAATTTGCCCTGCGTCGCGGGGCGCACATCTTCGATCATGCCAACGACCTGCCGGTCTGATGTCATTACCGTTGCACCCAACGCGGCTTGGATTGGCACCGTTGATGCGGAAAGACCTGCGGAACCGCCCCCGGCGCTTTGCGATCCGGCAGAGGCCGTGGTGGAGCCCCCATTTGTACCTCCGGTCGCGCCGCCCGTCGTACCGCCGTTGCCTGCTGTCGCGCCGTCACCGGTAGAGCCGCCGCCAGTGGAGCCGCCGCCGCTTGAGCCGCCCGTATTACCGACACTTACACCCGCACCGACACCGGCGACGGAATCGCCACCGACAGAGGCACCTGCCCCTGCACCAACGCTGCCTACGCTAGCACCGACACCCGCGTCCGCCACTGAACCGTGGCCGACGCTGGCCCCCGCGCCGACACCGACGCCGCCTACACTCGCCCCGACGCCCACATCTAAGGCAAAGGCGGATGTCACGATGAATACCGTCGCAACCGAAGCTGCGGTGCTTTTCAAAAATATACTCGTCATGGTCACTCTCCTTTTTAATGAGGAGCGGCGCGAGCAAAGCCCTCACTTAATGCGCGACCGCTCTGGGATAGTACCCGTCAAGGTAGCACCACTCGAACCTCTGGTAAGGAAACAGACTGTTGTCCGAATCCGATTGTGCTTTTGCGCAACAGAGCGGCGCGCACAGATATGCCCGTCGGAGGCAGCTAACCTATTCGGGAAAAAAGGGGGATAATTGCTACCATAGCACGCAACACAGCATCGTGATTCGGCACTGCTTTGTAATCGTCAAGCAAAAAGTATGTGTCGTAAGGCCACACCAAGTACGGCGCCGCATCGCAGAATAAACGTTATTCCAAAGGGTATTTTGCCTCGTTTGGCATGCTCACCATACCGCCCCCGACCGCAGCCCGCACCCCCGTGGTGCCGGGGCAAGAGGTTGGCAGCCCTCGCGCCACCCGTACGGCGAGATAGCCGAACGCCTGCGCCTCGAGCATGTCCCCATCCAGCCCGATTTCCTCTATCGGAACGACAGGACAATCCAGACTGACGCTGAGCATCTGCATCAACACAGGGTTGTGCCGCCCGCCGCCGGTGACCAACACGCGGTCCGGCAAGCGCGGGCAATGCTGCATGGCCTCGGCGACACCGGCGGCGCACATCGCTGTCAGGGTTGCAGCTGCATCCGCATCAGACAGCTCGGTCACAAGCGCCACCATCTCATCGAAATCATTCCGATCCAGCGACTTTGGTGGCATGCGCGCAAAATAAGGTTCTGCCAGAAACAGTTCCAGCGCGCCCGTCTCTACCTGACCCCGCACAGCTATCCTGCCGCCCTCGTCAAAGGGTAGCCCAAGGCGCGTCTGCATCAGGTCATTGATGGGCGCGTTGGCGGGACCGGTGTCAAACGCCAGCAGGGCCCCATCGGTTTCGGGCAAAGGCAGCGCCGGATCTACCCACGTCAGGTTTCCCACCCCGCCAAGGTTCAGAAAGGCGACCGGTCCGGTCAGCCCCGCATAGCGGGCGCAGGCGTGATGAAAGAACGGCGCGAGCGGTGCGCCCTCTCCGCCCAATTGCACGTCGGCACTTCGAAAATCCCAAACTACGGGCAGTCCCAGATGATCGGCCAGCGCAGAACCATCGCCGACCTGCAACGTGCCCTGCATACGCGGCGCATGGGCCAGCGTCTGACCGTGAAAACCGATCAGATCAACGTCGGTGTAATGAGCCAATGCCTCGAGGTGCGCGGCTTCGACCACTTGCGTAGCGGCAGACACCTCCGGCCCCGACCATTTGCCGAAACCGGCCGCGATGGTGCGGCGCTCTGCCTCGGAATAGCTGCGATAGCTTGAGGAGCCGAACCCGATGATATCGCGCCCATCCGTCTCGATCACCGCGACATCCACCCCGTCCAGCGACGTGCCGCTCATCGCCCCTGCGGCGCGCAGCGGGCCTGTTTTTGCGATCCGTCTCGGGGTTCTTGCCCCTTGGGCCTTATTCATGGCCTTTTCCTTTGTCTGCTCAGCACCTATAGAGTGCACCACCACCCAAGCTGAGGGCAAGCACCATGACATACCACCCCAAATCCGATTTCATCCGCATCATGATGGAGCGCGGCTTTCTCGCCGATTGTACGGACTATCAGGGCCTTGATGACGCGCTGATGAAAGGGGCTGTGCCTGCCTATATCGGCTATGACGCGACAGCGAAATCCCTTCATGTGGGGCATCTGATGAATATCATGGTGCTGCGCTGGTTGCAGAAGTGCGGCGGCAAACCGATCACGCTGATGGGCGGCGGCACCACCAAAGTGGGCGACCCGTCCTTCCGGTCGGATGAACGCCCCCTGCTCGACAATGCCGCCATCGACGCCAACATTTCTGGCATGCAGCAGGTGTTCGAGAAATACCTGAGTTACGGTGACGGCGACAACGATGCAATCATGCTGAACAACGCCGAATGGCTTGATAATCTGAACTACCTCGAATTCCTGCGCGACATCGGGCGGCATTTCAGCGTGAACCGGATGCTGTCGTTCGAAAGTGTTAAATCCCGCCTAGATCGGGAACAGTCGCTGTCCTTCCTCGAGTTCAACTACATGATCCTGCAAGCCTATGATTTTCTTGAGCTGAACCGCCGCTATGGCTGCTTGCTGCAGATGGGCGGATCGGATCAATGGGGTAACATCGTCAACGGCATCGACCTGACCCGCCGTGTGCTGGACCAAGAGATCTACGGCCTGACCACGCCCCTGCTCTCCACCAGCGATGGCCGAAAAATGGGCAAATCCCAGGGCGGCGCAATCTGGCTGAACGGTGACATGCTGTCGCCGTATGAGTTCTGGCAGTTCTGGCGCAACACGACCGATGCGGACACGGGTAAGTTCCTCAAGATCTTTACCGAGCTACCGGTCGAGGAATGTAACCGTCTGGGCGCTTTGGAAGGGTCCGACATCAACGCGGCCAAGATCATCCTCGCCAACGAGGTTACAACCCTGCTGCATGGTGCCGAAGCGGCCAAAACCGCCGAAGCCACGGCGCGCGAAGTGTTCGAAAAAGGCGGTGTAGGCGACGACCTACCCACCCTGACGCTCAGTGCTGCGGACATTGGCGACGGTATCTCTATCGTGCAGCTGATCGTGAAATCAGGTCTGGCTGGTTCGGGTAAAGAGGCAAAGCGTCTGATCACCGAAAACGGTGCGCGCTATAATGACGAACCGCTGACGGATGCCGGCCTGATGGTCGACGCCGCCACGCTGGCCACACCGATCAAGCTCAGCGCGGGCAAGAAACGCCACGCGCTGGTGCAATTGGGGTAAACGCTTAGAAGTATGCGAGGGGGCCGGTCGCCCTGCCCCCTTAGCTTTCGGCTTTCTCTTCCAGCATCAGCCACTCGGCCTCTGCATCTTGCAGCTTTTCATTCCGTTCGACCAACGCATCGGTCGCTTTTTGGAACTTCACCGGATGCTCGGAATACAGCGTCGGGTCGCTCATCAATTCTTCGAGCTTTGCGATCTCGGCCTCGAGACGTTTCATCTCTGCCGGCAACGCCTCAAGCCGGTGCTTTTCTGTAAAGCTCAGCCCCGATTGCGCTGCGGCCTTGGGCTTGTCACCTTTGGCCGATGGCTTTGATTTGGCAACAACGCTTTGGTCAAAATCATCCTGCTGGCGCTGCGCCAGATAATCCGTCCAACCGCCCGCATAGACAGTCGCCTTGCCGTCACCTTCCATCGCGATGGTGGTCGCGGCAACGCGGTCAAGGAAGTCACGGTCGTGGCTGACCAGCAGCACGGTGCCATCATAGGTCGACAGCAGCTCCTGCATCAGATCAAGGGTTTCGACGTCCAGATCGTTGGTCGGTTCATCAAGAACCAAGAGGTTGCTAGACCGCGCCATGATCTTGGCCAGCAGCAACCGCGCCTTTTCACCCCCCGACAAGGACCGCACGGGCGCACGGGCCTGGCCTTCGTCGAACAGGAATTCCTTCAGGTAACCAACCACGTGTTTCGGCTGCCCGCGCACCAGAATCTGGTCCGCCTTACCCGATACACGCATTTCCGGATCGCCGGTCAGACTGTCCCACAGCGACATATCGCCATCAAGCTGCGCGCGCGCCTGGTCGAACAGCGCGATCTCAAGATTGGTACCCTGTTTGATCTCGCCCCCGTCAGGCTGTTCTTTTCCGATCAGCATGTTCAGCAACGTCGTCTTGCCCACACCATTGGGCCCGACCAAGGCGATGCGATCACCCCGCTGGATCGTGATGTCAAAGGGGCGCAGAATCGTCTTGTCGCCAAAGGCCTTGGTGATGCCCATAGCCTCGACCACCTTGCGGCCGGACTTCGGACCCGCTTCCAGCGCCATGGCGGCGGTGCCCTGACGTTTGATCTGGCTGGCGCGTTCGGCCCGCAGGTCTTGCAGGGCGCGCACGCGGCCCTGGTTACGCTTGCGCCGGGCTGAAATACCCTCGACAGCCCACCGCGCTTCCGCCTTGATCTTGCGGTTCAGCTTGTGGCGCTGCATGTCCTCTTCTTCCCACATCTGGTCGCGCCAGGCTTCGAACCCACCAAAACCGATGTCCTGACGACGGACAACGCCGCGATCGACCCAAAGCGTCGCACGGGTCAATTCGCGCAGGAACGCCCTATCGTGAGAGATGATGACAAATGCCGCACGGGTCGCCTTCAGCTCGTCTTCAAGCCAGCGGATCGCCTCGATATCCAGGTGGTTCGTCGGCTCGTCCAGCAACATCAACTCCGGCTCGGATGCCATCAGACGTGCAAGTGCCGCACGACGACGCTCCCCGCCAGAGGCGGTGCTCACGGGGCGTGCGGGGTCGAACTTCAACCCTTCGCCCGCGCGTTCGACTTTGTACATCTCGGATGCATCCAGTCCGTGCGCTGCGAAATCGCCCAAGGTCTCGAACCCGGTAAGATCCGGGTCCTGCTCCATATAGCCGACCGAAACGCCTGGTCCGACGATCACATCACCGCTATCGGCTTCGATCAATCCGGCCATGACCTTCATGAGGGTGGATTTACCAGATCCGTTCCGGCCCACCAGCGCCAAACGGTCGCCGGATTGAACCACAAGGGACATGTCTTCGAATACGGGATCGCCGCCGAAAGTCAGCGAGATCTCGTTTACTTGTAAAAGGGGTGCGCGTGCCATGACAGCCAGCTAGCGTCGTGCCGCGTCAGCGTCAATGACCCCTGTTCCAAATGGGCTAAAATCCTCGCCGAAGGCATGAAATCTCTTAGGCGGTACCGCGCAGCAAACGTTTGCGCCCTTCGGTGATCGCCGCGATCTCGAGCCCGGTGAACACATGCAGCGTTTTCATCGGTCGGTCGATCACCGCATGGTCGCTGACCCAGCCGCCCATCATCAGGTAACTGCGCAGCAAGGCCGGAAGCATCTGAAGTGCAGCCTTCTCGGCAGGTTTGTCCAGCTGCCCCTTTGCAAAAGCCACCGTCTCGGGGGCTTTGACCTGAGGCCGCCATTGCAACGGCGCAAGGTGGCGGTCCTGCAGCAAGCGCATCACATCACGATAAGGAGCGGGATCAGTGCCGCGGAAAGACGTGCACCCAAACAGCAGCGTTACCGCATGGGCGTCGACAACCTGCGCCAGCGCGGCCCAAGCCATACGCACCACGTCAGGATTCTGCACCTCCGGTGCCAGACAGAACCGACCCAGTTCCATCATCGGGCCATCAAAACCTGCAAGTTTGGTCAGATCATAAAACTGCGCCGCATAGCTTTGGTCCAGCGACGCACCATCCATCACCCCGATACGGTAGCAACACAGCAGTTCGCCGCTACCTTGATCACGTACGAGGATATGATGCTTTTTCGCGTCGAACCTGTCACTATCGTGTGTTTGATCCAGACCAAAGGCCCGTGCACGCAACGCCTGTGCGGCATCCATATCTTGTGGCGAGGTCGCACGGTAGGCACGGTACGGACCACGCAGCAGCGGCTTCAGTACAGCGCCGCGCAGCACCGTCAAATCCGCGCCCTAGCCGGCCAGCGCCGCGGGATTAAACCGCCCGATGTTGCCCAAAAGCTGACGGATGAAGGATTTGTCAGAAATCGGCGAACTGGTGACTCGGCGGTCAAGGGTGATGACATTGCCGCGCTCAAGCCCGAACCGTTCGACATTCTGCACCACACCGTTCCCGTCAAAGCTCACAGCCACAACTTCGCGCTCTGTTTCACGCGGCGCCATGAACCACATTGCCTGACGGCGCGACCGGACATAGTAATAGCCCGAATTGGTCAACAGGCCCGCCGATGCAGGCACACCTACGGTTTCGGCCACAGTGTCGCGCGTATCCTGACCGACGGTGATCTTCGATAGGTCTTCTTGCGGCGGGATATAGCCGTGGTTGCTATACTGAGGGGAGCAGGCCCCAAGCGTCAGACCAGCAGCGAGAACTGTGGCGGTCAGCAGTGTCTTTTTGACATGGCGGTCGATACGCATTCTTGGTGCCCTCTTGCCCTTGGGGATCATGGCTTTTATCTCGCATACACTAAGCACGCCCCATGGTTCAAGAAACGAAAGTACCCCTAACATGTCTCGCACGCCCCCAAGCCCCACAGCATTGCGCGTCGCAGAGCTGTCGCAGAATGCGCAAACCCCTTTCTCCCTGCGCCCTGACGCCGACAGCTTGCGCAAGATCGCAGAAGAACTTGATCTCTCAGCGCTTCGTAAACTCTCGTTCGAAGGGCGGCTCAAGGCGCTCGGGCGCAGCGACTGGCAGCTCGAAGCGCGTCTGGGGGCCACTGTGGTGCAGCCCTGCGTCGTGACGCTGGAGCCGGTGCAGACGCGGATCGACGTCGATGTCACGCGGCTTTTCGTACAGGACTACGAAGAGCCCGAGGAAACCGAGGTCGAGATGGCAGAGGATGACTGTACCGAACCTCTGGGTGCCTGGATCGATCCTGCCGTTGTCATGATAGAAGCGCTGGCGCTAGAAATCCCCGAATACCCCCGCGCCGACGGGGCGGAACTGGGGCAAGCCGTCTACACCAAGCCCGGCGAGGCCCCGATGACCGATGAAGACGCCCGCCCGTTCGCCGGTCTGGCTAATCTAAAGGACCAGCTAAAGGATAGTAACGGCGAATAACCCTGTCGGTTTGGGTGAATAAGGGTTGCTTCGGCAGGTTTTCGCAGTATTTTGCGCCCTTCACCCCAATTAAGGTTGGACATCGGATAGGCTTCGGCCTAAACGCACGTCACGCCCAAACCGGGAGTTGATCTGAAACACGGTCGTCTTTGGCAGGAAGCCGATGAACGACCCCGAAGGCAAAGGCACCAGACATGGCTGTCCAACAGAATAAAGTTTCCAAATCGCGTCGCAACAACCGCCGCGCGCACGATTCGCTGACTGCA
The DNA here is from genome assembly GCF_900103185.1 of Sulfitobacter litoralis. GTDB lineage: Bacteria > Pseudomonadota > Alphaproteobacteria > Rhodobacterales > Rhodobacteraceae > Sulfitobacter > Sulfitobacter litoralis. The sequence continues at coordinate 61,545 of NZ_FNJD01000015.1, read as the reverse complement.
GCGAACCCTAACGAATGCACCAACTGTGGTGAGCTCAAGCGCCCACACCACATCTGCGCTGCATGCGGTCACTATGACGACAACGAAGTTGTTTCTCTGAACGAAGAGATCGACCTCGACGAAGACGCAGCGTAAGTTCGTCACGTCAATCGCAGTTCATAAGAGGCATCGCACCAGATGACGGCCACGTCCGATCAGCCTAGCGCGAGTACTCAGCGCACCCTTATCTCAGTTGATGCGATGGGGGGCGATCAGGGCCCGGCAATCGTTGTTGCCGGGTGTTCTGCGTCCGCGCTCAAAAATCCCGATATCAGCTTTATCCTGCACGGCCCTGCCGACACGCTGGAACCGCTGGTGGCCAAACGTCCCGAACTTAAAGGGCGCTGCACTATTCGGGATGCTCAAGGGGTTGTCACGATGGATGACAAACCCAGCAACGTTGTACGCAATGGCAAGGACACCTCGATGTGGTCTGCCATAGAATCCGTGCGCGACAACGAGGCCTCTGTCGCCGTCAGCTGTGGCAATACCGGCGCGCTGATGGCGCTGTCGATGATCCGCCTGAAAAAGCTACCCGGCGTCAACCGCCCCGCAATCGCTGTGCTTTACCCGTCGACCAACCCGCAAGGGTTCAATGTGTTGCTGGACGTGGGTGCGGATGTGCGTGCGGATGCCGATGACCTATTGCGCTATGCGCTGATGGGCAAATCCTATGCCCGCAACGGCATGGACATCGAACGCCCGCGCATCGGCCTGCTGAATGTCGGGACCGAAGAACACAAAGGCCGGACGGAGCTGAAAGAAGCCCACGAATTGATTCGCGACGCCGCGGATGAAGCGGGCTTTGAATTCGTCGGCTTCGTCGAAGGCGGCGATATCGCGGGTAATGCCGCAGATGTGATCGTCACGGACGGATTTACTGGTAATATCGCGATCAAGACCGGCGAAGGTACCGCCACGTTGATCGGGTCAGGTCTACGTCAGGCGTTCAAAAATTCGATCTGGTCCCGCGCAGCTGCGTTTTTCGCCTACACTTCGCTGCGCCGCGTCAGCAAACGCTTTGACCCGAGCAACGTAAACGGCGGCGTGTTTCTGGGCTTGAACGGAACCGTCGTGAAATCCCACGGGGCAGCGGATGCCAGAGGGGTTTCATCGGCGATCAAGCTGGCCGCGCGATTAGCGGAAAGTGAATTCACACATCGGCTGGCCGCACGTGTGGCCTCAGCAAAGCCGACGAAAGAGACCGAAGAATGACAAAAAGAGCCGTCGTAATTGGTGCCGGACACTACCTCCCGGAGCGCATTGTCGAAAACGCAGAGTTTGAAGGCAAGATTGACACCACTGACGAATGGATCAGGTCACGCTCCGGCATTGAACGCCGCCACTTTGTTGGCGAAGGCGAAACCACATCGACGATGGCTACCGCCGCTGCCAAGGCCGCACTGGCTGATGCAGGCAAGACAGCTGCCGATGTCGATGCTGTCATCGTCGCCACCTCTACGCCCGATCTCACGTTCCCATCTGCCGCCACGATGGTGCAGGCACAGCTCGAGATGGAACGCGGCTTTGCCTTTGATGTGCAGGCCGTATGTGCGGGCTTTGTCTATGCCTTGGCCAACGCCAACGCACTGATCATATCGGGTCAGGCTGACCGCGTGCTTGTGATCGGGTCCGAGACCTTCTCGAAAATCATGGACTGGACTGACCGCAGCACCAGCGTCCTGTTTGGCGATGGGGCCGGCGCGATTCTGCTCGAGGCCCAGACCGGCGAAGGTACGTCGGATGACCGCGGTATCCTGTCGACCGACCTGAATTCTGACGGCCGGTACAAAGATCTGCTGTATGTCGACGGCGGCATCAGCACAGGCACCACCGGCTATCTGCGGATGCAGGGGAATCAGGTCTTCCGCCACGCGGTTGAAAAGCTCGCCGCTTCGGCAAATACCGCGATGGAGCGCGCAGGCGTGTCGCCGGATGAAGTTGACTGGATTGTCCCTCATCAGGCGAATATCCGTATTATTCAAGGCACTGCCAAGAAACTGAACCTGTCGATGGATAACGTCGTCGTAACGGTTCAAGACCACGGCAACACCTCAGCTGCATCGATTCCGCTGGCTCTTTCAGTCGGGCAAGAGCGCGGCCAGATCAAGAAAGGCGACCTGCTGGTCACCGAAGCGATCGGCGGCGGGCTTGCATGGGGCGCAGTTGTTCTGCGCTGGTAAGCGGCTTTTCTTCGCGCGAACAGCACGTTACGCCCCATAGTTGTTGACTTGCGGAAAAATGACAGCCTATGCTGCTTAAAACACATGGGGGAAGTTATGGCCGACAAGACGTTGACCCGAATGGATTTAAGCGAAGCCGTTTTTCGTGAAGTAGGTCTTTCCCGCAATGAAAGCGCACAGCTGGTCGAATCTGTGCTGGATCATATGTCCGACGCGCTGGTCGATGGCGAGCAGGTCAAAATTTCCTCTTTTGGTACTTTCTCTGTGCGGGATAAATCGGCCCGCGTGGGTCGGAACCCTAAAACCGGCGAAGAGGTCCCGATCAACCCGCGCCGCGTTCTGACATTCCGCCCGTCCCATCTGATGAAGGACCGGGTCGCAGACGGGAACAAGCGATAACCTGATGCCCAAGTCCCCGGATGCATTCCGAACCATCTCAGAAGTTGCAGAGTGGCTTGAAATTCAGGCCCATGTTCTGCGTTTCTGGGAGAGCAAGTTCACACAAGTCAAACCGATCAAACGTGCAGGCGGGCGGCGATATTATCGCCCCAATGATATGCTGCTGCTTGGCGGGATCAAACGTTTGTTACACGAAGACGGGCTGACGATCAAAGGCGTTCAGAAAGTCCTGCGCGAGGAAGGCATGGGCCATGTCGCCGCGCTTTCCGCCCCTCTTGAAGGCGTCACCCCAGAGGATCTGACCACGGCTGGCGACACCATCGACATGGCACCAATGCACGAAGATGCAGAGCAGACCCATGAAGGCGTTGTGCTTGCGTTCGAATCGCGCGCGGGCAAGGCTGCAAAAGGTTCAGACCGGCAACAACCCCCAGCTCCCGACGCGCCAGAGCCACCGACGGCGCAAACTGACACCCCATCTTCTACTCCGCCGGTTGAGGGCGAAGCCCCCACCGAAGCAGAGCCTACCCCATCCGCGCTGGATAAAGGTATCGACGAAGACCTGCCAAGTTTCTTGCGCCATCCGATGACCTCTGCACCCGTGCCGCCAAGCGACAACACGCCTGACGAAGCGCCTGCTGCACCGCAAGGCGCGACACCAGTCGAAGACGAAGTGACCAAGACACCTGCCGCATCTGCGCTACCGCCAGAGGCAGATATCGATCATACCGTCGACAACATCTTTGAGGATGACGAGGACCAAGAAGAACCACTTGAGGCTGGCCCAAAGCCACGCGTGATCGACCTGCCCCCGCTGCTGGCAGAAGACGCGTTCCCGGCAAAACCCTCTGTGCTGTCCGCGGCGCTGATGTGCCGCGATCTGTCACAGGAATCGGCTCAGGATATTGCGCCATTGCTTAACCGCTTGGCCGAATTACGTGATTCCATGCGCGCTGATGTGCTGCGTCGTACAAAAGTCTAAGCTGCCCGTGCGATTTGCAACAATTCCCCCTTGCGCGCCCGGTTTTATCAGGTATGAAACGCCTCATGTCGGGCTATGGCGCAGCCTGGTAGCGCGTCCGTCTGGGGGACGGAAGGTCGCAGGTTCGAGTCCTGCTAGCCCGACCAACCGACATACAACAAACGCCCGTACCCTGATGGGTGCGGGTGTTTGCATTTGAAAGGCCCGGATATGATCGGCGTAGTTCCCAACCAGCATATCACCGACATGATCGCATCGGGTCAGATCATCGGCACACCGCCCGTTGATGACGCTCAAATTCAACCGGCCAGCCTTGATCTGCGTTTGGGTACAGTGGCTTACCGCGTACGTGCGTCGTTCCTTGCAGGACATGGTGCCAAGGTGGCAGACCGTCTGACTGAGTTCGAGATGCACCGCGTGGATCTGACCGAGGGTGCTGTGCTGGAAAAGGGCTGTGTCTACGTCGTTCCGCTGATGGAGACCCTCGCCCTGCCCCAAGACACCTCTGCGGCGGCCAATGCCAAAAGCTCTACCGGGCGGTTGGATCTGCTCACACGGACAATCACTGACGGTGGCACGGAATTCGATCGCATCGCGCCAGGCTACACCGGCCCTCTATACGCCGAGATTTGCCCGCGCTCGTTTTCGGTGCTGGTACGCCCCGGTATGCGGCTGAACCAGATACGGTTCTCGACCGGGGATGCGACGTTAGATGATGACGCCCTGCGTGCCTTGCATGCGGATACACCGCTGGTCGATGGCGAGGCCGTGATCGACGATGGTTTGGGCTTTTCCGTCGATCTGCGGCTGCCTGATACGACGCTTGTTGGCTATCGCGCCAAGCCGCATACCGGTGTGATTGATCTGGACAAGCTCGGCTATTACGCGCGCGCCCAATACTGGGAAGAGGTCCACAGCGACAATGGCCAGATTATCCTCGATCCCGGCGCGTTCTATATTCTGGTAAGCCGCGAGGCCGTGACGATCCCCCCCGAATATGCCGCCGAAATGGCCCCCTACCTCGCGATGGTAGGTGAATTTCGGGTGCATTATGCAGGGTTCTTCGACCCCGGGTTCGGCCATGCTTCCGCAGGCGGAGCAGGGTCACGCGGCGTGCTCGAAGTACGCTGTCACGAAGCCCCCTTTGTGCTTGAGCACGGTCAAGTTGTCGGACGGCTCGTCTACGAGAAAATGACCCAAGTACCAACCCAGCTCTACGGCGCAGGCATCGCGTCGAACTATCAGGGGCAAGGGCTCAAGCTAAGCAAGCATTTCAGCCCACCGCGTTAAGGTCAGCGTCAGGGCGCGCTGCCGGTTGCTAGAACCGCGTCAGCTTGCGCATGTTTCGCACCATTTTGCGCGCCTGTTTTCCCTGTTGGTTACCGGCTTTATTCCGCCGTGCGTTTTCAGCAGGGCTTGGTGGCACGGCATCGCTATCGCGACCTTGCGCAGCTTTCCGGCCCTTCCCAAGTTTAGAGGCTTGGTCAAAGCCGATATTGATACCCTTATTGATCAATCGCCCCATAAAGCGACGCATGATCATGTTCACAATCTGGTTCATTTCGTGATTTCACTCCCGCATAGGTCTATATCCGGGCTTAATATAGCATCCTTTGCGGCGATTTTCAGGCCCGTGGGGGATTAATCCTCGAACAGCTCGCTCTGGCCCTCGGTGGCCTCTGGTTCTTCGTCGCTATCGACACCCGGAATTGCACTGAATGCGGGACGCCCCTCGAGCAGCCCGGCAGAGCGGAGCTCCTGTAGACCTGGCAGATCGCGCGGGCTTTCTAGCCCGAAATGTGCCAGAAACTCTTGGGTCACGACAAAGGTCACGGGCCGGCCGGGCGTCATCTTGCGGCGGCCAAAGCGGATCCAGTCAAGTTCAATAAGCTGGTCCAAAGTCCCGCGCGATACCGACACGCCGCGGATCTCTTCGATTTCGGCACGGGTGGTAGGCTGGTGATAGGCAATGATCGCCAGCGTCTCGATCGCGGCGCGGGACAGTTTACGGATCTCGACTGTCTCATGCTGCATCAAATACCCCAGATCGGCGGCCGTGCGCATGGCATAGGCATCCCCGATCCGGCATAGCTGCACCCCCCGCCCGGCATAGCGTTTACGCAGATGCACCAGCGCTTCGGCAGGATCACAGCCGTGGGGCAGACGGGCTGCAATCTCGCGCAGGGACATGGGATCTGCGGTGGCAAATAGGATCGCCTCGATCATGCGTTCTTGTTCGGCCAGAGGTGGCGCGTCAAACAGGCTTTCTTCAGTTTGTTGGGCGGGGTCGGCCACGTCAGTAATCCTTCTTGCGCAACTGGATCGGGGCAAACATCCCCTCTTGGCGGATTTCCAGGTGCCCTTCCTTTACCAATTCAAGCGACGCTGCAAACGTTGATGCCGTCGCCGAGCGGCGCATTGCCGGTTCTTCGCCCCAGCCTTCAGGCAGATAGCGGGTCAGGTCGGACCAATCGCCCTCGAACCCGATGAGACCCCGCATCCGTTCAAGCGCCTGCTCCATCGTAAAAACCTTTTCACGATCCATCACAAAGGGACGAAACTCGTCGCGCGTCCGTATGCGGGCATAACCTTGCATCAGGTCCAGCAAGGTCGCGGTATACGTCACGCGGCGGGTCTGCTGCATTTCCTGGGTCTGGCCGCGGGCAAAAAAATCACGTCCCAACTGATCACGTGCCATAAGCTGCGAGGCGACGTCTCGTATCGCTTGTAGACGTTCCAGCTGAAACGCCAGATGCGCGGCCAACTCTTCGCCCGAGGGGCCTTCGTCTTTGGGGTCAGGCGGCAGCAGCAAACGCGATTTCAAAAACGCCAGCCACGCCGCCATGACGAGATAGTCCGCCGCCAGTTCCAGCCGCAGGGCCTTGGCCTTATCGACGAACATCAGATATTGCCGCGCCAATTGCAGCACCGAAACCTTGCGCAGATCAACCTTCTGGGTCCGGCTAAGCGTCAGCAACAGGTCAAGAGGCCCCTCGAACCCGTCGACATCCACGATCAGCGCCTCGGCGGCGCGCCGTTCAGCAACTTTTGTCTGCCCGTCGTCCATGACCGTATCAGCCATTTACCGCCCCGCCCAAGAGCGTGTCGATCTTGGCGCTTAGGGCAGGAATGTCCACATCATCAGGCTCACGGCGCATCGCCAGCGCCCGTTCTGCACGAGTTTGCGCAGCGTCGGTCATTTCGCCTGCTGCCTCGGCCACACGGGCGCGGTCTGCCAATGTGGCGTTGCAATAAAGAACGACGTCACAGCCTGCCGACAACGCATCAGCCGCAATCTGGTTTACTTCACCCGCCAATGCTTTCATCGAGATGTCATCGGTCATAATCAGATTGTCAAAGCCGATGTCCTCGCGGATCAGGTTCATCATCACCGGTGACAGCGTGGCAGGACGTGGATCAATCGCGTCATAAACAAGATGCGCTGTCATTCCCATCGGCAGGTCGCACAATGCCTTGAAGGGCGCAAAATCATGGGTGTCCAACGCCTCGCGCGGAGCATCCACCAAGGGCAAGGCAAAATGACTGTCCATCGTGGCGCGCCCGTGTCCGGGCATATGTTTGACCACGGGCAAAACGCCCCCCGCCAACATGCCGTCTGCTGCCGCACGGCCCAAAGCCGCGACCACGTCCGGCGTCGTGCCATAGCATCGGTTGCGCAGAAACTCATGCGTTTGCGTGCCAGCGACATCGACCATCGGCGCGCAATTGCTGTCGATGCCGACGCGGTGCAGCTCATGCGCGATCAGACGAAAGCGCAGATACATTGCCTCTGCCGCATGGCTGCCCGCAGCCTGCACAAAATCAAGCGGAGCCGACCAATCGCGCCACTGCGGCGCACGCAGACGCTGCACCCGTCCGCCTTCCTGATCGACGGTAATCACTGCATCATGTCCCGCCGCGTCGCGCATTTCAGCGCAAAGGGCACGTACCTGATCAGGCGTGTCGATATTGCGTGCAAACAAAATGAACCCAAAGGGTTTTACGGCGCGAAACAACGCCTTTTCTTGCGCCGTCAGCCGCAGCCCCGACGCATCCAGTATTGTCGCCCCGCACCGCATCAACGTGTAACGACGGGAATGCAGTCAGTGTTTTCAGCAACCAGCGCCGAACAAAAACGCCGCGCGTCGGCAATATCCGAAAACCCATGCGCGCGCAGACGGTAGAACGTCCGACCGCCGCTGCTGGCCTCTTGGATGATGCGGTCTTTGCCTTCCATATAGGCGCCGAAACGTGCGTTTAAACGGACCCATTGCGCCCGTGCGATCTGCGGTGAATCGAATGCGCCCAGTTGCACCAGACGTGTGCCTGTGGGCAGGCTGTCGGGCGAAAGCTCTTTGACTTCTGCCGCAGCCACGGGTACGGGTTCAAAGGATGCTTTGGTCGCAACCATGCGGCCACCGGGCCGATTTTGTGGCCGCAAGGATGCACGTACGCCGGGCTCTTCACCCATGGCCACGGCCACCGCGTTCGACACCGCCATTTCGAGCGGATCCACATCCATCGTGGCACTCGCGTTCATCGGCTCTGGCAGCGCAGTCCCATCTTCCTGGTCTTCCAGTGGCTCCATCCCATCCGTAAGAGAGGCAACCAGACCGTCCACATCCCCGTTTTGCAACGCCGCTACAACGTCTACCGCTGGCGCAGCGGCGACAGGGGCCTGTTGCACAGGTGCAACCATCGCGACGGGGATGGGCTGGTCTTCTTCTTCCAGATCCAATGGTTTGGGGGCCAGTATCAACTGTTCAGCGAACTGGTTCGCCGTCCCTTCAGAGGCAACGGCGTTGACCGACAGCCCTTGGTTATCGGCCAGTTGCCCGCCCGGATTTTCAGGACGCACACGCATATCGCCTTGGGCCGCACGGACCACCGGAATACCCGTCACATCGCGCACCAGCAGCTTGTAGCCCCACACCCCGATCCCGATGATCAAGGTGATAGAAAGCGCAGCACCTGCGAAGTTTGCAAACTTTGTCAAAGGCTTAGCCGGTGTTTGCGGGCCTAGTCCGGTGTCATGCTCAAAGGAATACCCCCCACCCTGGGAGGAGGACGTGTAATCTGCCATTTCTGCCTCACTGACCGCGTCCGGCATCGCCTGCGCGGGTCTGTTTTTTGAACCTGCCTGACCAGCGTGTGTGCGTTAACGCATCTCTTCCGCTGGCTTAACCCCAAGAATACCAAGACCTGACGCAATTACAATCGTTGCGGCCTGCGCAAGGGCGATTTTCGACTGCGAGACCGCCGCATCATCTTGCAAGAAACGCAGCTCTGGTACGTCATTGCCACGGTTCCAAAGCCCGTGGAAATCACCCGCCAGTTCGTAAAGGTAGAACGCGATCCGGTGTGGTTCGTTGCTACGCGCCGCCGTCTCGACCATCCGCGGCCACTCTGCCAGCTTCTGCGCCAGTTTCAGCTCTGCCTCATGGTCCAGCTTGCTTAGATCGGCGCGTTGAAGCGTTTCAATATCTGTCGCGACGCCGGCCTCTGCCGCCTTGCGCAACACGGAATGCACGCGAGCGTTGGCGTATTGCACATAAAAAACGGGGTTTTCGCGCGATTGCTCAAGCACTTTGGCAAAGTCGAAGTCCAGCATCGCGTCATTTTTACGAGTCAACATAACGAAACGCGTCACATCCGCGCCCACTTGATCAACAACATCACGCAGGGTCACAAATGTCCCTGCCCGCTTGGACATTTTGAATTCCTTGCCGTCCTTGAACAGCTTGACCAGCTGCGTCAGCTTGATGTCGAGCGGCACAGCCCCTTCCGACAGTGCCGACACCGCGGCCTTCATCCGTTTGACATAGCCCCCATGATCCGCGCCGAACACGTCAATCAACATGTCAAAGCCGCGCTGCACCTTGTCGTAGTGGTACGCAATATCGGGCGCGAAATAGGTCCAGCCGCCGTCCGATTTCATCACCGGGCGGTCCACATCATCGCCATGCGCGGTGGATTTGAACAGCGTCTGCTCGCGCGGTTCCCAGTCTTCGGGCTTCTTGCCTTTTGGCGGCTCAAGCACGCCCTCATAGATCAGCCCTTTGGCTTTCAAGTCATCAATCGCGGATTCAATCCGGCCCGTGCCATAAAGCGACTTTTCGGAATAAAACACATCCATCTCCACCCCGAGCGAGGCGAGATCTTCGCGGATCAGCTTCATCATCTCGTCGGTGGCAAAATTGCGTACATCTTCAAGCCAGACGGATTCATCCTTATCGATATAAGCGTCGTCCACCTTGTCTTTCAGCGCCACGCCCACGTCGACCAGATAGTCGCCGGGGTATGTGCCTTCGGGGAAAGCAACCTCTTGGCCGTGTGCCTCAAGATACCGCAGATAGACAGAGCGCGCCAAAACATCGACCTGAGCCCCGCCATCATTGATGTAATATTCGCGCGTGACATCAAAGCCCGCAAAATCAAGCAACGACGCCAGCGCATCCCCAAAGACCGCCCCGCGGGTGTGGCCAACATGCAGCGGGCCGGTCGGGTTGGCGGAGACATATTCAACGTTCACGCGTCTGCCCTGCCCCAGATCGCCGCGGCCAAAATCAGTCCCTTGCCCCAGAACCGCGCCAACAACGCCCTGCCAGACCGCAGCGCTTAGCCGCAGGTTCAAAAAACCGGGCCCCGCCACATCAGCCGCAGTAATCCGCGCATCCTCACCCAGCTTTGCAGCCAGCTTGTCGGCGATATCACGCGGCTTCATACGGGCAGGCTTGGCCAGCACCATCGCGGCATTGGTTGCCATATCCCCATGAGACGCATCGCGCGGCGGCTCAACAGTGATGGCGTCAAAGCCCAGGCCGTCGGGCAGAAACCCGTCGGCAACCAGCGTATCAAGGGTGGACAGCACAAGGCTGCGGATATCGGCAAATAGGTTCATAACGGAGTTCCTTCGACTTGGCCCCGTGTATCACCTGAATATGCGCCCATAATCAAGGGCGGTTCAGCCTTTAGCGATCAACCGCTCGTGCTCTTGCAGGGCAAAGCGATCTGTCATCCCCGAGATATAGTCGCTCACGATCCGCGCGAGCGCCGTATCGCCGTCGGCGTCCTCGACGTCCTTGCGCCACTGTTTGGGCAATTGATCCGTATGCGCGCAAAAATAAGGAAACAAATCCTCGACCACCTGCGTCACCTGCTTGCGCATAAGAACCACCGACGGCGCGCGGTACATGCGGTCAAACAGAAATGCGCGGATCACCTTGAGGTCTTGGAACACCGGATCGGAAAACTGGATCAGCGTGCGCCCCGCCATGCGAATATCAGTGGCGGTTTCGGGCTTCATTTCAGCCAAACGGGTCCGCGCGACTGTAATGACATCCTCGACCAGCACACCAAAGAACCGGCGCAACGCCTCGTGGCGACGCCGGTAGTAGTTCAAACCGGGATAAAGCCGGTCCACCTCGGCAAAGTTGTCCTTGAGGATCGGAAGCTCGGCCAGTTCATCCGTCGAAAACAGCTCCGCGCGCAGCCCGTCATGCAGATCGTGGTGGTTGTAGGCCACGTCGTCGGCAATCGCCGCCACCTGTGCTTCGGCACTGGCAAATGTATCCAGCTCAAGATCATGCTGCCGCCCATAAGCCGCTAGAGCCCACGGCAGGACTCCTGTCACCGGCCCGTTGTGTTTCGCCAGCCCCTCCAGTGTTTCCCACGTCAGGTTCAACCCGTCGAATTCCGCATAGTGCCGTTCAAGATGGGTGACGATTCGAATGGCCTGTGCGTTGTGATCAAACCCGCCAAAGGGGGCCATCAACGTCTCCAGCGCATCTTCGCCGGTGTGACCAAAAGGCGGATGCCCCAGATCATGCGCCAGCGCGACAGCCTCCGTCAGCTCTGCGTTCAGACCCAAGGCACCGGCAATCGTGCGCGCCACCTGCGCCACCTCGATCGAATGGGTCAGCCGTGTGCGGTAATAATCGCCTTCATGTTCGATGAACACTTGGGTCTTATGCTTGAGCCGCCGAAAGGCGCTGGCGTGAATAATCCGGTCGCGGTCCCGCTGAAAGCAGGAACGAAAGGTGCTTTCCTCTTCCGGTATTAACCGTCCCCGGGTCAGTGCCGGATCAGAAGCAAAAGAAGCGCGCATAGTCGGTGGTCCTTGTGGCCTGTCCTGAGGGTTTCTATATTGTATGACAAGACAGATGGAAACCGATCACCCCGGAGCCCGAAAAATGAACCTGCCCCCCCAAGTCACCCCGCGCGCCTTTGACCGCCTTGCCGAAATCGGTGCCGCAGCCGAGGGCAAAGCCCTGCGCGTCGCCGTAGAAGGCGGCGGTTGCTCCGGCTTTCAGTACGACATCGCGCTCGATGCCCCCAAGGACGACGACCTGATCCTGGAAGGTGCCGGCCAAAAAGTCGTGGTCGACAGCATTTCGCTGCCCTTCCTTGCCAATGCTGTCATCGACTTCTCCGAAGAACTGATCGGCGCGCGTTTCGTGATTGAAAACCCTAACGCGACCAGCGCTTGCGGCTGCGGCACGTCCTTCTCAATTTAACACTCAGCCCGTTTCATTTTGCCCAATAAACTCCCGCCGGAGGCTGGCCTCATGCCAGCATGCGGCCGCTTTAAAGCTGCACGCGTGCCGAACCTTCCCCCATTTTGACAGGTGCCCGGGCGAAGCGGGCGAAGAACGCGTCGAACTGCGGGCAGGACGCCTCTGCCTGTGCCAAGATATTTTGTGCCGAGGGGGCAAGCGACGCCATTATCCTCCCACGCATACGCGCCCAATCTGATTGCCGCGTGTCTCCCATTTTGAAAAGAGCTTCGGATAGCCCCAATAGCGCACCCTCTGGTGGCGCGTAGCGGATGGAGACCGGACCCTGTGGCACCGCTTGGCTGAACGCCGGTGCCCCTGCCATCTGCGACAGCCAGCCGGCCATCAAATAAATATGATACCCGTCGCCCGCCCCCTCCCCGTGGTGCGGCACGATCTGGCAGGCGTTTGCGGCAGTACGGACAGCGTCTTCCCATAATACGGGTGCAGGCGAGCCGGCCAATCTTAAAGCAGCACAGAGCTCTGCCAACAAATCCATATCCTGATCCAGATAGGCCAAAATGCTGGCGAAGGTCAGGCTTTCAATTGCCGCCAGAGGCAGCGCCGGATCGCGTTGCCCATAATCGGACAGGTAGAAAACAATATGCGCGAGATCGTAAGATGCCTTTTTATTCGGCAACACAAAGTTTTCTGATCTCAGAAAAAAGCCGCGCAATCGCGCGTGCAGGGTTTCGTCTCGGGTGACGGGCATCCGCCGTGCGATCAACCGCTCTGCCTCGGCGCGTTGCAGATCGGATAGTTCCCCATCGACCAAGCGCATACGCGAGACCCAGTGCGACAATCGCAGCCCTGTCTCTCCGGGCATGCCAAGATCCTCGAGATCGAGGGCCAGCGACAGGAAAAAACGGTAATACTGCGGGAAAAAGCGGATCGTTTCCTCCAGTTGATCGTAAAAGGATGCGTAGGGCATCAAGGCACCCGACGACGCTGGCATATTCGAGCTTGCCAACACCCCAAGCCATTCGGCGTTTTCCTTTAGCCAGAACACATCGCCAGCACGACGGCGCTGCTGTGCAAACATGCGGCTGATCGCTGCTATATCGGCGTGTTTCGCAGCAATACCGCGGGCGCGAACGGACGAAAGTGTCACAACGTTAGACATAGAACTCCCTTTTCGTTGGTTACCCCTGCGCCGTTTCTGGCGCAGGGTGACACGGGAGTATCAGCCAGCGGTAAACAGACCGCTAATCCCCCTGGTCGCCATGGGGTCTGCCTGTAGCTCTGACTGCAATCCGGTGGTGAACAATCCGGTCCCGTGACCACAATGCGGGTCGCGTCCGGTACGAATTAAGCCGGTGGTATAGAGGCCGGTGCCTCCCCCCAGCTGCATCGATGCATCAGCAGCACGACTGGAGGGAAGGGTGTTTTCGGCGTAGGCAATTGCGGTCATATTTTCTTCCTTTTAGGTGGTTTTTGAAATCGGTAGCTAAACCTGAGGCTGCACGTCCCTCATCAATCACCACAGCGCAGCGTGAACCTAGCCGTCAAAAAGATCGAATTTTAATGATGTAATTCATTCACATGCGGCACGTTGTTGATCCCATTGAAATTGCGAACCGACGTGGGCTTCTCCACATTAGAGACAACTTTAAAGACCTATCCTGCACGCCCCTGCCACGACGCTACCCCCTTTGGATAAACGCGTGCTCTACACCCGAATCGCGTGCGGAAACCGGCCAAGCCGGCGCAGCCCCCTTGCCCCATATCGCGGTATGCGCGATAGCTGCGCGAACCAATAAAGGGGGGCTGTCATGAAAATCGCCACGTTCAACATCAACGGAATCAAAGCGCGGATCGATGCCCTGCCCCAATGGCTGGACGAAGCGCAGCCTGATGTCGCCATCCTGCAAGAAATAAAATCCGTCGATGAAGGTTTCCCGCGCGAACTTTTTGAGGACCGCGGCTATAACGTCGAAACCCACGGTCAGAAATCGTTTAACGGCGTCGCAATCCTGTCAAAGCTGGCGCTTGAGGATGTGACCCGTGGCCTTCCCGGTGACGACAGCGACGACCAGGCCCGCTATATCGAGGCGACCGTTGTGGGGGATCATTCATCTGTCCGGCTGTGCGGGCTGTATCTGCCCAATGGCAACCCTGCGCCGGGCCCGAAATATGATTATAAACTGGCCTGGATGCAGCGCCTAGAAGACCGTGCCCGTGCGCTGCTGGCCGAAGAAACCCCGTTTTTGCTGACCGGCGATTTCAACATTATTCCGCAGGCCGAAGATGCGGCCACGCCGGACGCATGGCGCGAAGATGCGTTGTTTCGCCCGGAATCCCGTGCCGCATGGCGACGCTTGCTGGCGCTTGGCCTGACAGAGGCCTTTCGTGCGCGGACCCAAGGGCCGGGGCACTACAGCTTTTGGGATTATCAAGCAGGTGCGTGGAACCGCAACAACGGCATCCGCATTGATCATTTCTTGCTGAGCCCCGCCATCGCCGACAGTCTGCGCGATTGCCAGATCGACAAGGATGTGCGCGGACGTGAGAAACCGTCAGATCACGTGCCGGTGTGGGTCGACCTCGATCTTTGAGGCCTGTCAGGTTGAACCCGTCCATCTTGGTTGTCGGCCGATGTATAGGTGTTCATCGCGGCGACAGCCCCCTCTGCCCATATCAATGAAAGCCAATCGGAAAACGCAGCGCTAAAGTCCTCGGCCTGCGCCAGATCACCGTAGGGACGCGCTTGCTCCAGCCACGCCGCAGGGCGCGTACGCGCAGCTTCGGCAACAGGGCGCAATGCGTCCCAAATCGGATCGTTTGGCACGATCTCGCTGCCGTCTTCCCGCGTGCCTGCGCACATTCGGGCCCAGAATGCTTCGACCAAGGCCAGACCGGCAACCGACCGACCTGCGGCCAATTGATCGCGTAGGATCGGAAGAACGAAACCTGCGTGCCGCGCCGATCCGTCGAAAGCGACGCGGCGGGTGGTGTCGACAATGCGCGGATTAGAGAAGCGCTGCTCAATCAACTCCAGATATGTCAGCGGCATCATGCCGGGCACAGGGGCAACTGTCTGTGTGATCTCGTCAGCCTGCACACGGTGGAACATCGCGCGGATCGCTGGATGTGTCATACAGCCAGAGATCGTCTCGATCCCCAGTACTTCACCAACATTCGCCAAAATCTGATGGCCCGCGTTGAGAATGCGGATCTTCATTTTCTCATAAGCATGGACGTCGTCCGAAAAGGTTGCGCCCACCTTGTCCCAATCGGGGCGGCCTGCGCAAAAATCGTCTTCGATCACCCATTGGCGGAAAGCTTCATGCGTCACCGGAGCCGCGTCGTTCACGCCGAACTCCCGCGCCTGCGCAATCTCGGCAGGGCCGGTGGCCGGGGCGATGCAATCGACCATGGAGTTGGGGAAACTGGCGTTCGCGTCAATCCAATCAGCCAGCGACGGGTCCGACATCCGTGCAAGGGACACGACGGTTTGTCGTAGGATATCGCCGTTGCCTTGCAGGTTGTCGCAACTCAGCCCCGTGAACGGCCCCTGCCCCGCACCGCGCCGCAGACAGAGTGCGGCGACAATGGCCCCAAAGGCCGTGCGCGGGGTTTCAGGGTTCGCAGCGTCATGGACGATATCGGTATGGGACGCGTCGAACCCCTTGCTCACCGGATCAATGTAATAGCCGCTTTCGGTCACCGTCAGTCCGACGATGCGAATAGCCGGATCGGCCATAGCCCGGATAAGCGCACCGTTGCCGTCCTCGATCGGGAGGTAATCGATCATCGATCCTACAACCTCTGCCGAGGTTTGCGCAGGGTCGAGTTCAATCAGCGTTGTCAGGCAATCCTGCGCCAGAAGCTTTTCACGCATGGCCGCATCATAGGGACGCACGCCCGCACCAAGGATCGCCCAATCATGCGCCTGACCGATCTGCATCAACCTGTGTAGATACCACGCCTGATGGGCACGGTGGAAGTTGCCGACGCCGATATGGACAATGCCAGGCGTCAGCGCGCTGCGATCATAGGTGGGCCGGACGATATCAAGATCGCCGAGCGTCGCATTTGAGAGGTCTACCAACTTATCCATGATCCACATCCTTGTCGGATCGCGCGCCAGAAACACGGCGCGGGGTCCAACCTGTCATTCCTGCTGATTGCATCACTCGACCCTTAGGCCCTGCGCATCGAAACGGTGCAGCTTGTCAGCCTGTGGTGTCAGGTAAATCCGGTCCCCGTGTTTCACCGGCAACTCGCCGTCGACGCGCACAGTCATCGGTTCCGAGCCCGCGGCCCCGTGGACGTGCAAGAAGGTGTCAGAGCCCAAATGCTCGGCCACTCCGATGGTGCCTTCCCAAGCGCCTGCGGTGGTGGATACGTCAAGATGTTCGGGCCGGATGCCGATGGTGGGCGCGCCGCGCGCTTCGGCTTCGGCACCTTTGATGAGGTTCATTTTAGGCGATCCGATGAAGCCCGCGACGAATTCATTGCGCGGCTTATAGTACAGCTCAAGCGGGCTGCCGACCTGTTCGATATAGCCTGCGCGCAGCACGACGATCTTGTCGGCCATTGTCATCGCTTCGACCTGATCGTGGGTGACGTAGATCATCGTCGTGGCCAGCCGCTTGTGCAGCTCGCTGATTTCCAGACGCATCCCCACCCGCAGCGCGGCGTCGAGGTTCGACAGCGGCTCGTCAAATAGGAAGGCCGAAGGTTCGCGCACGATGGCACGCCCAATGGCGACACGCTGGCGCTGCCCGCCCGAAAGCTGCCCCGGCCGACGGTCCAGATAGTCGGTCAGATTAAGCGCATTGGCAGCGGCTTCGATCCGGCGCTTCTGCTCATCCGCAGGCAGACCGGCCATCTTCATCGGAAAGGCGATGTTCTTGCGCACCGACATATGCGGATAAAGTGCGTAGGATTGGAACACCATCGCCAGTCCGCGCTTGGCGGGCGGCACATGGGTCGCATCCATGCCGTCGATATCGATATGGCCGGATGTGATATCCTCTAGCCCTGCAATGAGCCGCAGCAACGTCGATTTCCCGCAGCCCGAAGGGCCGACAAAGACGGTAAATTCGCCGTCTTCGATGGTTAGATCCAGAGGCGGAATAACCCGCACGTCGCCGAAACTTTTGGAAACCTGATTAAGTCTGATTTGTCCCATGTGACTGTCCCTTACTTACTTGACCGCGCCGAATGTCAGGCCGCTGACAAGCTGCTTTTGGCTGAACCAGCCGAGGATGAGGATTGGCGCAATTGCCATCGTGGAGGCCGCGCTGAGTTTGGCATAGAAAAGGCCTTCGGGGCTGGAGTAGCTCGCGATGAAGGCGGTGAGCGGAGCGGCCTTGGCCGCGGTGAGGTTAAGCGTCCAGAAGGCTTCGTTCCACGCGAGGATAAAGTTCAACAGCAAGGTGGAGGCAATGCCCGGGATCGCCATCGGCGTGAGCACATAAAGCACCTCTTCGCGCAAGCTCGCCCCATCCATCCGTGCGGCTTCTAGGATCTCGCCGGGGATTTCGCGGAAGTAAGTGTAAAGCATCCAGACGATAATCGGCAGGTTGATAAGCATCAGAATGATGACCAGTGCGATCTTGCTGTCGAGCACGCCGAACTCGATGCAAAGCAGATAGATCGGATAAAGCACACCTACCGCAGGCAGCATCTTGGTCGACAGCATCCAAAGCAGAATGTCTTTGGTGCGCTTGCCAGGCACAAAGGCCATCGACCATGCGGCAGGTACAGCGATCAAGATACCAAGGACGGTAGAGCCGCCCGCAATGATGATAGAGTTCCACAAGAAGCGCCCGTAGTTGGACCGCTCCAGAACCGCTTGGTAGTTGGCCAGTGTCCAATCAAAGCCGAGAAAGATCGGCGGATCGGCAATCGCCTGCGCCTCGGTCTTGAAGCTGGTGAGGATGGTCCAAAGGATGGGAAAGAAGATCAGGAAACCGATGCCCCAAGCGAGGGCGGTGTTGAAGATCTTGCGGTTCTGGGTGATTGCGCGTGCCATGATATCTCCTCCTCAGGCGTCCAGGTTCTTGCCGACGATGCGCATCAAGAAGATGGCAACGATATTGGCAAGAATGATTGCATAGACACCGCCCGCAGATCCGAGGCCGATGTTTTGGCTTTCCAGCACCCGCTGGTAGATGAGATAGGTCAGCGTTTTGGTCCCAAAGGCACCGCCCGTGGTCACAAAGATTTCCGCAAAGATCGACAGTAAAAAGATCGTCTGGATCAGGATCACCACGGTGGTCGCGCGGCCCAGATGCGGGAGTGTAATATAAGCGAAACGCTTGGTCGCGGGGGCGCCGTCCATCTCGGCGGCGTCCAACTGCTCGCGGTCGAGCGATTGAATTGCCGTCAGCAGAATCAGCGTCGCAAAAGGCAGCCATTGCCAAGACACGATGATGACAATCGAGGTCAGCGAGGCTTGGCTCATCCATTGCACCGGTGTCGCACCGAAGAATTCCCAAAGGTAGGCAAAGAGCCCGTAGTTCGGGTCCATGAACATGTTCTTCCACACCAGAGCCGAGACGGTCGGCATGACGAAAAAGGGTGCGATCACAAGGATGCGGACAAAACCCTGCCCCCACATCGGCTGGTTCAGAAGGATGGCGAGCAAAATACCCAAGCCCACAGTAATCGCCAAAACACTGCAGACAATAATGAGCGTGGTCACCACCGAGGGCCAGAAGGCGCTGGATGTGATGAAGCGCACATAGTTGTCGAACCCTACCCAGCCCAGATCACCGCCGCGCATGGGCAGGTATTTCTTGAACGAAAAGTAAAGCGTCATGGTCAGCGGAATAAGCATCCATCCAAGGAGCAAGACCACCGCAGGGGCCATCATCAGACGTGCCGCTGATCGGGAATGTTGGGTCGCCATCTGGCACATCTCCTCTGCTGGCGGCGGATGCCGCGTTTAGGTGAAGGGTATCATATGAGGTGGTGGGGTGGAAAAGGGCGGCGGGGTCCGCCGCCCTTAATACCGGTGAAGCGGCGGCTTAGCGGTAGCCGGCGGCTTCCATTGCGTCGTTGGTCAGCGCTTGCGCCTTCTCGAGCGCCTCTTCGACGGTCTGCTGACCGGCATAGGCGGCAGAGAACTCTTGACTTACGTCGGTCGCGATGCCTGCAAATTCGGGGATCGCGGCGAACTGAACACCGACGTAAGGCGTCGGATCAACCGTGGAGTTCTGCGGATCAGCCGACAGGATCGAGTCGAGCGTCATCTGAGCAAAAGGCACTTTTTGATACTCTGGGTTCTCATAAAGCGACTTGCGTGCGCCGGGAGGAACGTTTGCCCAGCCTTCGTTCTCGGCAACCAGATCGATGTAGTCTTTGGAGGTGGCCCATTCGATGAACTCTTTCGCGGCATCTTCTTTTTGAGTGCCCGCCGGGATCGCCAGCGCCCATGCCCAGAGCCAGTTGGAGCGTTTGCCAAGGCCCGTGTCCGGTGCCAGCGCAAAACCAACCTTGTCGGCCACGGTGGAATCTTCACCGTTGGTCACGAAGGACGCCGCCACTGTGGCGTCGATCCACATGCCGCATTTGCCTTGCTGGAACATCGAAAGGTTTTCGTTAAAGCCGTTGGAGGCATAGCCCGCAGGGCCGCTCTCATCCATCAGGTCTTTGTAGAAGTTGATCGTGTTGGCCCATGCCTCGGTATCGAACTGGGCGTTCCAGTCCTCGTCGAACCAGCGCGCACCAAAGGAATTCGACATCGCTGTGATAAACGCGCCGCCCTCGCCCCAACCGGCTTTGCCGCGCAGGCAGATGCCGTTGATGTCGTTTTCGCGGTCGGTCATCGCAGCCGCGGCTTCGCGGATGAATTCCCAAGTGGGGTCTTTCGGCATTTCCATGCCGGCTTTCTCCATCAGGTCCGTGCGGTACATGATCATGGAGCTTTCGCCATAGAAAGGTGCAGCGTAAAGCGTGCCCTCGTGGCTCAGGCCACCTGCCATAGCAGGAAGGATATCGTCTGCGTCATAGTCTTCGCTGAGGTCATCCAGCGGTACAAGCCAGCCGTTCGCACCCCAGATCGGCGTTTCATACATGCCGATGGTCATGATGTCGAAAGAGCCGCCCTTGGTCGAGATGTCAGTGGTGACGCGCTGGCGCAGCACGTTCTCTTCCAAGGTGACCCATTCCACTTCGTGGCCGGTCTCTTCGGTGAATTTGTCGGTGTAGCCTTGCATACGGATCATGTCGCCATTGTTCACGGTGGCGATGGTGATCGTTTCAGCAAACGCACCCCCGCCCATGATCAGGGACAAGGCCGTAGCAGCATACAGTGAGTTCTTGCAGACCATCAATAGTTCCTCCCTCTATAGATGATGAAGCGAGAGTAGCCAGTGATACAACGCGCAGTCAACTTAAATTTTACGCGCGTTAATTATTTTTCAGGCAACCTGAGAACACAACGACTTACGCCGACGCCCGCATGACCAGCGTTCCCTCAAACAACGTCTCTTCGCGTTCGGTCAGCCGGGTTTCGTTTTCGATGATACCGAACAAGGTGCTGGCTGCACGATTCGCGATGGCGCCATAATCCTGTGCGATGGTGGTGAGCGGCGGGCATGTGTATCGCGAAAACGGGTGGTCATCCTGCCCTGCGATCCGCAGGACACAGCCCTTGCCGTGACCAACCTGCATCCCCAGTTCGTAGGCTGCCGACAGCATCCCTATGGCCAGTCGGTCGTTCGAGCATAGCACCGTATCCGTCTCGAACGCCCCCGCGGCCATCAGTTTACCGCCTTCGGTGGCGCCAATTTCCTCAAACTTCCATCCCTCGCCAGGCACCTGATGGATATGTGGCGCAAACCCGTGACGCGCCATTGCCTCCAGATAGGCCTGACGACGTTTGTTGGCGTTGGGATTGCTTGGGGTCTTCATCTCGAAAAAACACGGTGGCTCGCCGCTGCGACACAGGTATTCAACCATCAGATCGACACATTGAAAATTGTCGGTTCCGACGAACGCCTCGCAGACCCCTTCGATATTTGCATCAAAGGTCACAACGGGGACGTCTTTGCTAAAGCGTTCAATATCGGCCCTGTCAGAGGCTTTGCCAAACGGTGCCAGCAAAACGCCCGCCGGTTTAAGGGCCCTCAGGGATTCAAGATTAACCCGCTCCTGTGCGGGGTTGCCGTGCGAGCTGAGCAATATGGGGCTATAGCCCGCTGCCATACAGGCAAGTTCCACCTCGCGCCCGATCTCGGAAAAGAAAGGGTCAGCGAGGTTGGGCACGACAATGCCGATGTTGCGCGTCTTGCGGCGATTTTGGTTTACCGCATAGACATTCGGCCGGTAGTCATACTGGCTAAGCGCCGCTTCGATCCGTTCGCGGGTGGTGCGCCTTACACTGTCAGGGTCGTTGAAATACTTTGACAGCGTGGGCCGGGAAATCCCACTGACGGCGGCAAATTCCTCCATGTTACGGATTCTTTTCTCACCCATCTTGACCCTCGCTTAACAAAACGCTGCGCGCGTAAACTCTAGTCAATATAGGGAAAGGTTCGCCCGGACCGCAAGAGCGCTGAGCCTTGGCGCAGAAACGCCGCGATAGTGGGATTGCCGACACCGCCCCTACGGCGATGCGCGGTTAAACTGTTTAATCGCGACGCCTGATACCTGAGCGGGCGCGAGAGGTCATTGCGGCCCCTGTCTCATCTCTTCGATCCACGGCGGATTGGCACCGGCACGCGAAACAGTCACCGCGGCGACCTGCGCGCCATAGGCCAATGCCTCTGCCAGCACCTCGGGCGTGATGCGTCTGAGGGCGTCTTTGTGCAGCTGCCCAAGCTCTGACATTTTCGCCAGAACGCCTGCGTTGAACGTATCCCCGGCCCCGACCGTATCGACAACTTCTGTTTTCAAAGCGGGCACTTGCACTTCTGCGCCATCCGCCAAATAGCCTGTGGCCCCCTCGCTTCCGCGTGTAAGAATGACGACCGACGGTCCGTTATTCAGAAGATCTGCCACCTTATCTCGGAGCGCGAGCGGCGCGGGGTTGATCCAGTTAAGATCCTCGTCCGAGACTTTCACAATGTCCGCCAGCGCCAGCATATGATCGAGCCGCGCGCGGTAACGCGCTATATCCTTGATGAAACCGGGGCGGATATTGGGGTCGATCATCACCCCACGCCCGTCGGCATTGCGCGCCAGCAGCGCGGCGTAGGTATCTGCCCCCGGCTCGCACGCCAAGCTGATCCCGCCGAAATAGAGCGCCGAAACCTCATCCGAAAGCGCGGGAAGGTCGTCCGCCGTGATCATGCGCCCGGCAGAGTTTTCATCATAGAAATCATAGGTCGCGTGGCCGCCGATCAGCCGTACAAACGCAAGCGTCGTCGGGCGGTCAGAGACAATAAGATGCGACACATCTACATGGCTCTCCTTAAGGCCATTGACCAATTGCTGCCCGAACCTATCGGAAGATAGACCCGAGAGCATCCCCACCTGCGCCCCGAGCCGCCCCAAAGCGATGGCTGTATTAAAGACCGCCCCGCCCGCATGCGGCACGAAACCGTCAGGACCAGCATTGGTTGGTGTCGGGATCATATCGATCAGAGCTTCTCCGCAGCAAAGGATCATCTGTTAACCTTTCAAAAATGCGTCGCGGTCGACGAGGAAACGGTCCGAGAGCGGTAGGCTCGCCGCACCAAGCGCACGCGCGTCAGCACCGATGGTACCTTCGCGCACTTCGGGGATATTCACACCGGGCAACGGCTGGAGCTCGAGCGCGCGCCGGGTCCGCATAACCAGGTCGGCGCGGGTATCTTCGGGCAGCGAGCCATCGATCATCACGGTGTCGAAATCGATCAGACAGGTCGCGGCACGGATCGCCTGTGCCAATGCCTTGGCGGCCGCATCCAGCCAACTATCCCGAATGTCTCGTGGGAACTGCCACGCCGCCGGATCGTTCCAGCCATGGCTGTGGCTCTGGCCAGCATCATGCAGCATCGCCTCCAGCGTGGAAAGAGACGCGACATCAACGAGCTGCTGTCCGGATGTACCCGAACCCGCGAGCGGCATGGAGCCAAGCGCCCCTGCGTCACCGCTTTTGCCGATATAAAGCTTGTTGTCGAGCACCAGTCCACCGCCGACAAAATAACCGATATAAAAGTAAAGGAACTCGCGCGGTTTATCGTGAGCACCGAATACCAGCTCCGCCCCGCAGGCCGCCGAAGCGTCGTTGCATAGGTAGATTGGGCCCTCAACAAACTTTGCCAACGCCGCCACGATATCGAAGTCGCGCCACGCATCGAGGCTTTGGTTCGCGACGTCCCATGCCCACATGTTGAACGGCAGCGCGACGCCCAATCCCGCCGTCCGCATGCGCTGCGGGGCGGATAGAGTGGCGCGCATTTTTTTTAACGCCCGCTCAGTGAATTCCATAACCGCGCTCGGGGTCGGATGGGCATAAACCTCGCTGCTGTGGCGCAGCACCTTCCCCGCGAAATCGATGAGGATTAGCTCTACGCTACGCCGCCCGACCTTCAGTCCAAGGAAGAACGCACCGTTGGGGGCTAGCCCGATTGGAACAGATGGCTGCCCTACCCTGCCTTTTACCCGCACACCCTTTTTCAGCATACCATCGGCTTCGAGCGCGCGCATGATGACCGAGACAGTTTGCGCAGAGAGCCCCGTCGCGCGGGCGACTTCGACCTTGGGTGTTGGTCCGTTACGGCGCAGCAAAGACAGAACCAGCCTTTCGTTATAGGCCCGCATCCCGCTTTGGTTTGACCCGCGCGTCGGTCGGTCGGCGTGCGATTGATTGTCCTGCAAACCGACCTCCCCCTTTGGTATCTGCGTAGCTTTATCCGCAGAATTCCCAAACAAGCGACAGCAAGTCAATAATTAAATCACTCTTATTTATTAATTAGAGCATTTGTCAGATAGCTCCATCCGCCCCCCCTACGGACGCGTTCAAATCTTGATAGTCGTGAAGACCGAGGTTTCTACGCCTCAGGCTTGGAGCTCAGCGTCCCAATACAGAAAATCCATCCAGCTTTCGTGCAGGTGATTAGGCGGGAATTTACGGCCCATATTCCGGAGGTCTTCGGCCTGCGGCTGGCGCGGTGGTTTGCGCAGCTGGAACCCGGTCTGATGCAGCGCTCTGGACCCTTTTTTCAGATTACAGGGGCTACAGGCCGCCACGACATTTTGCCAGCTGGTGATCCCGCCTGCCGCGCGTGGCACCACGTGATCAAAGGTCAGATCCCCGCGCGCGCCGCAGTACTGGCAGCAAAATTCATCCCTCAGAAATAAATTAAAGCGCGTGAAGGCCACGCGCTTTTGAGGTTTGACATAATCTTTGAGAACGACCACCGACGGGATGCGAATTTGCATCGACGGGCTGTGAACATAATCGTCATACTCGGCGACGATATCCACCCGGTCTAGCCATTTGGCTTTGACGGCTTCTTGCCAAGGCCAAAGCGACAGCGGGTAATAAGACAAAGGTCTATAATCCGCATTCAGCACAAGGGCCGGTTTATTTTTCAGCCCTGCCGGGCTTCGCGTAAATTCAGTTCTAAAGTCGCCGTCCATTGTTCGATCGCCCCTTGCCGTTCCGCGTCCGGTCCAGCGAGACAGCCCCGCTGATGCTTTCGACTATATCTCGTGGTTTGCGTCTGACAAGTCGCAAACGGCTACAAGATGTCGCAGAAGGATTAGGGCGATTACGTAACAGGCATGTGACGGCAAGGGGCTTGCGTCGCGGGGGTCCCCCTGCGCACAGCCAAGGCCGCCGCAGGGGACAGGTCAAAGACCCAGTTTGTCGCGCATAAAGGCAAGCGCCACGCTCAGCCCATCGGGGGCGATCCCGTGGCCTGTGCCCTTCATGATATGGGCAAAGACATCGGTCCAGCCGGCTTCTTGCAGCGTCTCTGCGGCTTGGGGCAAGGACTGCGGCGGGACGACATCATCGGCATCCCCATGCACCAGAAGCACAGGAGGGCGTACGACGATTTCATCTTTCAGGCTTTCTGGTGACAGCAAGCGGCCCGAGAACGCCACAACACCGGCCACCGCGTCTTCGCGCCGCGGTGCGACATGAAGCGCCATCATCGTCCCTTGGGAAAAGCCAAACAGCACAACCTGTTCCGGCAGCAGGTCTTCGTCCACCATCAGCGCGTCGAGAAAGGCATTCAGGTCATCGACTGCCTGCGTCATGCCGCGCTCGGCTTCTTCCTCCGACGAATTGTCGATCCACGGGATCGGGAACCACTGGAACCCCATGGGCGCACCGGCGCAGGCTTCGGGCGCATCGGGGGCCACGAACAGTGTATCGGGCAGATGTTCACCCAACGGGTCGGCAAGCCCCAGTAGATCGGCGCCATTCGCACCATAACCGTGCAGGAACACGACGGCAGACCGCGTTTCCCCCGAGACCGGTTCGCGGCGCTCTGCGTTTAGTACTCGTGTCATGAAATCCCTTCCCGTTGTTTTGCCACGCGGTAGTACGAAAACAGGATGCGGGCTGCAACCGATCGCCATGGCGACCAGTCCTGCGCCATCGATGCAAGCTGTTTCGGCTTTGGTCGCTGAGGCAGATCAAACAGGATTTTCGCCGCCTCTTGCAAGGCCAGATCGCCCTGCGGCAGGATATCGGCGCGGCCCAGTGAAAACATCGCATAGATCTGCGCCGTCCACAGTCCGACACCGGGCACCGCCGTCAGCGTGTCAATCACCACGGCATCGGGTGCGTCCCGTAAAGCAGTATAGTCGATCCCGGCCTCGGCCAACGCCAACGCATATCGGATTTTCTGGCGGCTCAGCCCCGCCGCGCGCAAGCCCTCCTCACCCGCGGCGATAATCGCCGCCTCATGGGTCAACCCCGCCGCGTCCATCTTGGCACGCATTGCATTTGCCGACGCGACAGAGACTTGCTGGCTGATGATCGCCCCGATCAGCGCGTCAAACCCGTCCGCCCGCAACCGCAACGGCAAGGGGCCGGTCGCGTCCAATGCGATGGCAAACTGCGACACATGGGCTGCCAGCCACGCGGCACCTTCGACGACATCAGCGTCGCAGGTAATAATCGGGCCAGTACTCATAGGCCCACCCCCTTTCGTGGCAAGGTTTCAATCCACCGCAACCCCGCCTCTGCCCCATCCAGCGTTTGAGCGCCTGCGGGCGGTGGCGGGCGATCAATGGCGATCACCCGCATCCCAAGGTCAAGCGCCGCATCCAGTTTAGGGCGGCTTGGCGCGCCTCCGACATTGCGCAAGACCAGCGTGTCGATCTGCAATCGGCGAAACAATTCTGCTTCGGCTGCCCGCGTAAACGGCGGCTGACCAAAGACGGCTTCGGCAAAGGGTGGCAGCGCGGATCGCGCCTGTGCGTTGGTTTGACGCAGATACAGCCGCGCACCTGAGAAAGGGTGATACTGGTCTAACGTCCCCCGCCCGGTCGCGGCAAAGACGCGCGCCTTGGATCGGATCATCAGCGCGGCCTCGGCCACTGACGCAGCCCGCTCCGCTGGCGCGGTGATATCCCACATGGGCCGCACTATTCGCACATAGGGCAGGTTCAGCTGTGCCGCTGCGCCGAAAGCGATCTGGGATATATCAGCGTCAAACCCGTGCCCCGCGTCCAGAACGGCGGTAAATTTATGCACGCGAAGATAGGCCTCAACCTCATCGACATCGCGCGGTGACCAGATTTCAGAAGGTACGGCCAGCGGGCCAAAGCTCCGCTCCGCCCGTCGCAATACCGCCCGTGCAGACACGCCCGCCGCCGCCATGGCAGTAGCAATCTCATGCGCCTCAGCGCTGCCTGCGATCAGCAGGATATTCGGGCTCTGGTTCATGGCGCGACCATCGACGAGCCCGCCGTCGGACGCAAGGCCCTTGCAGCACCCCAAAGCCCGGTCTACGCATTCACCATGACAGTGATTGATGACACCCGCGCCAAGCGCAACGTTGCCGTGCTGGTGACCGCGCAGGCCTTTCTTGGCAGCCAGATGCCGATGTATTTTGTCGTTGGCGGATTGGCGGGGCAGCAGCTGTCGCCCAATGTCTGCCTTGCCACGCTGCCGATCTCGATGATCGTGTTCGGGTCGATGACCACGGCACCTTGGCTGTCCACTGTGATGCAGCGCTTTGGCCGCCGTGCAGGATTCGTTACGGGCGCGGTTGGCGGTATGACGGGGGCCGCACTTTGCGCATATGCGCTGACGGTGCAAAGCTTCATGATCTTCCTGCTGGGCAGTTATCTGATCGGCATCTACATGAGCTCCCAAGGCTTTTTCCGCTTCGCCGCCACGGACACCGCCTCTGACGCGTACCGGCCCAAAGCGATTTCCTATGTCATGGCGGGCGGGTTGATCTCGGCCATCATCGGGCCGCAGCTGGTGGGCTTTCTGACCGGCGCGAACGGTGACGCGACCGTCATGCGCTTTTATCCGGTCTATCTGGCCGCGATTGCGCTGAACGCTGTGGGCATGGTGCTTTTCGCCTTTCTCAACATCCCCAAACCACCCGTGCCTGCCGTGGATGCCCCCAAGGGCCGCAGCCGGATGGAGCTTTTGAAAACCCCGCGCATCGCCGTCGCAGTGATCTGCGGGATGGTGTCCTATGCGCTGATGAACCTCGTGATGACATCGACCCCGCTGGCGGTTGTGGGCTGCGGCTATGACATCGTCGATGCATCCCACGTGGTGACCGGCCACGTGCTTGCCATGTATGCGCCGTCATTTTTCACCGGCCACCTGATCGCGAAATTCGGGGTCGAGAAGATCCTTGGCCTTGGCATCGCGATCCTTGCGGGGGCCGGTGTGGTCGCGCTGCAAGGGGTTGATCTGAACAACTTCTACATCGCGCTGATCCTGCTTGGCATCGGTTGGAATTTTGGTTTTATCGGCGCGACATCCATGCTGGCCGGTGCGCACGAGCCCCACGAACGTGGGCGGATGCAGGGGCTGAACGATCTGCTGGTGTTTGGCGGGGTGACCTTTGCGTCGCTGTCAAGCGGCGGGCTGATGAACTGCTCCGGCGGCAACCCTGTCGAAGGCTGGGCCGCCGTCAACATCGCGATGATCCCGTTTCTGGTGCTGGCAGGCGGGTCGCTGATCTGGCTGATGCTGCGGCAACGTAGCGCGCGGGTCTAGCCTACCAGCGCCCCGACAGCGCACGCCATGACAGCGGGAAATCATTCATCGGCGGCAATTCCCCCGCGCTAACGCGTGCGGGAGAGGCCATCGCCGCGCTGAGCACTTTGTCCGCCGCGCCGAGGCTATACATCGCCGCTCGCGCTGCTTTCGATATCTTGCCACGGTTGGCCCGCGCCTGTCGCAACCGGGCCCGCGCCTTTTCCGCTAGCGCCACGACGCCCGCGTCGGTGCCGTCCAACAGCGGCACGCGCCCCTGCTCGACGAGCTGCGGGATCGCGTGCAGCCAGGCCGCCACCCCAGCACCATAGGCCGCATCCCGCACCGTCGCCTCCTCTGCCGGTCCCAAAGACCGCGCAGCCACCCACATCAGATTGCCGGTGGTCTGGTCGATATAAGCGTCGAAATGCGCGGTATCCTCAAAGGCGTCGCGGTAGATGTCCCACCGCCGAGCCGCAGCGAGCGTGTCCAGCAGCACCGCATCCTCGGGCGCGATGGCAAGTGCAAGGGGTGTCGCAACCTCGTGCCGCCGTACGACACCACGGTTCGCGATCTCGTCACAGACATCGCGCCACCATTGCAGCCGCATCTCTGCGATCATGGTTTCCTGCGTCACCCATGGGGCCCGCGCCACTTCGATGTTGAATGCATAAAGCGGGAAAAGCACGCGCCGCGCCGCAACAGGTGCGGCCATGCTGGCACGAAAGCGCAGCGGATCGGCGCGCTCGACGATTCCCGCGCAGGCGTTCAGATCGGCATCAAACTCCATCATGTCTTACCCTTTACGGTCCCGGATCAGCTTCCAGCGGATCGCGTCCAGCAGCGCCTCGAATGACGCATCAACGATGTTTGCCGACACGCCCACCGTGGACCAGCGTCGCCCCTGCCCGTCTTCGCTATCGATGATAACACGTGTCACCGCTTCGGTGCCGCCTTGGGTGATCCGCACCTTGAAATCGACCAGATGCATGTCTTCGAGCAAGGCGGAATACTGCCCCAGATCTTTGACCAACGCCTTGCTCAGCGCATTGACGGGTCCGCGATCACAGCCCTCTGTGTCCATACTTTCGCTCACCGACAGACGTTTTTCGCCGTCGACCTTCACGACGACAACCGCCTCTGACAGGCTGACCATCTGGTCATATTTGTTTTTGCGCCGCTCGACGGTGACGCGGTAGCGTTTTACCTCAAAGAGATCCGGCATCTGCCCTAAGGCCTTGCGCGCCAACAGCTCAAAGCTCGCCTGCGCGGTGTCATAGCTATAGCCTTCGGCCTCGCGCGCTTTCACCTCGTCCAGGATCTGCCCCAAGGCGGGGTCTCCCTTGGCGATGGTCAACCCTGCGCTTTCAAGTCGGCGGCGCAGGTTCGACTGGCCGGCTTGGTTCGACATGGGAATGATGCGCGTATTGCCGACCAGCGCGGGGTCAATATGTTCGTAGGTGGACGGGTCTTTCAGGATCGCGCTGGCGTGCAGCCCGGCCTTATGCGCAAAGGCCGACGACCCGACAAAGGCTGCTTGCTTGGTCGGCACGCGGTTCAATATCTCGTCCAGCGCGCGGCTGATCTGCGTCAGGTTGGCCAAGCTGTCCAAGGGGATTCCCGTGTCAAAGCGGCTGATATAAGGTTCTTTCAGCAGTAGGATCGGGATCAGCGTGGTCAGGTTGGCGTTGCCGCAGCGTTCACCCAGACCGTTCAACGTCCCCTGTATCTGCCGCGCGCCTGCGTCAATGGCGGCCAGCGAACAGGCGACCGCATTTTCGGTGTCATTGTGGGTGTGGATGCCCAGACGATCGCCGGGAATGCCTGCGGCGATGACCTCGCCCGTGATGCGCCCGACCTCGGCTGGCATGGTGCCGCCATTGGTGTCGCACAGCACAATCCAGCGCGCGCCCGCGTCATAAGCCGCCTTGATAGCGGTCAGTGCGTAATCGGGGTTGGCGCGGTAGCCGTCAAAGAAATGCTCTGCATCAAACAACGCCTCGCGTCCTTGGGCCACCAGATGCGCGATCGACTTTGCGATATTGTCGGTGTTTTCTTCCAGCGTGATGCCAAGGGCCGCCGAGACGTGGAAATCATGGGTTTTGCCCACCAGACAGACCGTATCCGTCCCTGCGTTCATCACCGCCGCAAGTACATCATCATTTTGCGCCGACATGCCGTTGCGCTTGGTCATGCCAAAGGCCGTCATCTTCGCCCGCGTCGTGGGTGCGGCATCGAAAAAAGCACTGTCCGTCGGGTTCGCGCCCGGCCAGCCGCCTTCGATATAATCAACGCCCAAAGTGTCGAGCGCAGTGGCGATGGTGACCTTTTCAGCGGTCGAAAACTGCACCCCTTGGGTCTGCTGCCCGTCGCGCAGCGTGGTGTCGTAAAGGTAAAGGCGTTCGCGGGTCATCGCAGCGATCCCTCCTTCATTTTGCCAGATAAACTTCGGGGAGCGTGAGGGGCTGGCCCCTCACTCCCGCACGTTGCAAAAGCACCAGCGCTGGACGCGAAGCAAATCACTTCAAAGCATCCAGTTTGGCGGGGTCGAAATTGGGGCCTGGTTGCAAAAGAACACCGTCCTTTGACATTTGAACATTTACACCAGCCTCACCTAAACCGGATTTGAGTTGATCAAGTTTTGTGAAATCTTTTGTTGTTGAGGCCTCAGCCCTAAGTAACTCGAAATCATTGGCAATTTTGCTCAGGGTTTCAGGCAGCTTGGCATCAACCTCACCCCATGTTCTTGTGACGGTGCCCTCTACAATTGAACTTTCCGATACTTCACTGGAGGAAGAAATAAAATCGAAAGAATGAAACTTACGCACCAATTCATCAGGGTCGAACCCCAACATAATAAGCGACGATGCCAGTCGATGAGCATCTGATTTCTTAAAGTAACCGTTCAAAAGCGTGAGCGCGAGGGACGTATTCAAATCACTTGAGAGCGCATCTACGAATTCAGAGGGGGGCGGAATCTCTAGTCCTCCAACCGCCGCACGCATAAAATTTAGATTAATATCAGAAAGTAACTCGGCCATCTTCCGCAGCGTCTTTTCCGCTTCGTCGCGCTTCTTCTCCGTCCAGTCCATCGGCTTGCGATAGTGGGTGCTGAGCATGACGAAACGGATCACTTCGCCCGGCACGCCCTGATCCAACAAGTCCCGTACCGTAAAGAAGTTACCAAGGGACTTCGACATCTTCTTGCCCTCGACCTGCAACATCTCGTTGTGCAGCCAGTAGCGGGCCATTTCGTCGGTGCCATTGGCGCAGCAGCTTTGGGCGATTTCGTCCTCGTGGTGCGGGAACTGCAGGTCCAGCCCGCCGCCGTGAATGTCAAAAACGTGCGGTTGGCTCTTTGCCTCTTCAGACAGACGGTCCTGACGAAGGGGCTCTTTCCACAGCAGCTCGTCCGCCATGGCCGAACATTCGATATGCCAGCCCGGACGGCCCCGACCCCACGGGCTGTCCCACCCCGGCGTCGCGTCGTCCGACGGCTTCCACAGTACGAAATCCATGGGGTTACGCTTGTATGGCGCAACCTCGACCCGCGCGCCGGCAATCATATCGTCGATCGACCGGCCCGACAGCGCGCCATAGGCTTTGTAGCTTTCGACAGAGAACAGCACATGTCCCTCGGCGGCATAGGCGTGTCCCTTGGCGATCAGATCTTCGATCATCGCGACCATCTGCGGAATATAGGCGGTGGCGCGTGGCATGTGGTCGGGCTCTAGCGCGCCAACGGCGGCCATGTCCTCCAGAAACCACTGGGTTGTTTCAGCGGTGATCTCGCCAATGGACCGCCCGCTTTCGGCCGCCCGTGCGTTGATCTTATCGTCTACATCCGTGAAGTTGCGCACATAGGTCACATGATCCTCGCCATAGACATGGCGCAGCAGACGGTTGAGCACGTCAAACACGATGACGGGGCGCGCGTTGCCCAAGTGGGCGCGGTCGTACACCGTCGGCCCACAGACATACATCCGCACGTTGTTATCATCGATTGGGATGAAATCCTCGCGCTTGCGGGTTTTCGTATTGTGCAGCTTGATTGTGGTCATGGCGCGTCCTTACGCAAGGATTGCGCGGGCATGGCACTGAAATCTCGGGAAGAAAACGATGTGAGCAAGCCCGCCGGAAGGTCTTAGCAGGGAATACAGCAAATAAGGGGTGGCATCATCCTCATAGGGTCTGCGTAGCCCGACCCGCCCGTGGCGGTCAAGCCTGATTGACAAATCAACCCTGCTCTGCGCCCCTGCGTCTTCACGTTACGAGGGAGAGACGGCATGCAACTATCATCGCGTATTACAGGACTGCTTGGCGGCGGATCAGACGGTTGGGGCGTTTTCCTGCGCGCGCGCCAGATGATCGCAGATGGTGCCGATGTAACCGAACTTACCATTGGTGAACATGACATCCGTACTGCCGCGCCGATCTTGCAAGATATGCACCGTGCAGCGCTGGCCGGTCACACGGGCTATGCTGCCATTCCCGGCACCACCGACCTGCGCGATGCCGTGGCCGCGCGGCTGCAAGAACGCACCGGTGTCCCCACAACGCGCGATAACGTGCTGATCACACCCGGTGGGCAAAGTGCGCTGTTTGCGGCGCATATGGCGACCTGCAACCCCGGCGATACCGCGCTTTATATCGATCCGTACTATGCCACATACCCCGGCACGATCCGCGGTGTCAGCGCCCTGCCCCATGCCGTTTTGGCCAGTGCCGATGATGCATTTCAGCCCCGACCCGCCGCGATAGCCGCCGCAGCCAAGCAGACCGGAGCAACATCGCTGCTGGTCAATTCCCCCAACAACCCAACGGGCGTTGTCTATTCTCGCGAGACGCTTGAAGGCATCGCGCAAGTCTGCCGGGATCACAACATGTGGCTGATCTCGGACGAGGTGTATGACACGCAGGTCTGGGAAGGCGAACATCTGTCGCCGCGCGCGCTGGACGGTATGGCAGATCACACGCTGGTCGTGGGGTCGATGTCGAAAAGCCACGCCATGACCGGTTCCCGTTGTGGCTGGATCGTCGGGCCGGTTGACGCGATTGAACATCTGACCAATCTTGCGACGCACACGACCTATGGCGTGCCGGGATACATTCAGGACGCCGCCTTGTTCGCGCTGAACCAAGGCACCGCGTTCGAGACCGAAATCTCGGCCCCCTTCCAACGTCGCCGGTTGTTGGCTCAGGATATTCTGGCACGGCAAAACGCCGTCAGCCTCGTGCCCGCCCAAGGCGCAATGTACGTGATGCTCGATATTCGCAGCACCGGCATGACGGGCGAGGACTTTGCCTATGCCCTGCTCGAGAAACACCACATCGCGGTCATGCCTGGCGAAAGTTTTGGCGAGGCCGCGGCGGGACATATCCGTGTCGCAATGACGATCGAGGACACGCGCTTTGCCCAAGCGCTGGCGACAGTGTGCGATTTCGCCGAGGCGCTCGCGGCCTGACACCGGCATCCCGGCAAGAACCGATATGAAAGAATCTAAAAAGGCCGGAGGATAATCCTCCGGCCTTTTTGACTGGCACTTTTTATATATCATCTGCCGAAGAAATCGCGTTGCGACGCCCTCGGCAGATACACCGCCAGTTGTCAGCTTATCAGCTTAGAAACGGTAAGAACCACGAACGTTGAATGTGGTTACATCTGCATCCACATCGGAGTTTCCGCCTACGTCATCAAATTTGTGCTCGAGAAGCTCGGCACCAACGCTGTATTGCTCGGTGATTTTGTAGTCCATGCCGATACCGTAGAAGGCACCGTCTTCGTCACCCATGGAGGTGTCGGCACGAGCGTAACCACCGGTTGCGTAGATCAGAGTGTTGCCCAGATCGTAGCCGCCTTTGATTTTAGCACGAGCAACGGAGTCAACAGTCCCGATCGTGGTGCCTGCAGCGTTGTCCAGATCGATGTCTGTTTTATCATAGTCCAGCTCGCCGCCCAGGACAAAACGACCGAAGTCATAGTTGTAACCTGCGTGGAAACCGTAGGAACCGTTGTCGCCATCCAGATCAGCAACACCGCCATCGGTCTCAGCGTCGGCATAGCCCAACTGCAGACCTGTGTAGAAGCCTGTCCAGTCGCCGCCCAGGTTTGGTGCAGGAACGGGCGCGGTCATTACGGGCTCGATCACTGGCTCCGACAGGCTACCAGCGAATGCTGCGCCAGCGAATGCTGTGGATGCCAAAAAGGCTGCGGATGCAAGTTTCATAGTGCGTTTCATAATCGTAACTCCTCGATCAGTTTACATCGGAGCGGGCGCTTCCCGCTTCATCGACACAACACGGCAGCTAAGCTCTGGTTGCAGGATTTCCCAATCACGGGTTGGTGATCGGTAATATGTTGCTCAAATGCACATTCCTTCGGCAGGGCATTGCTGCCGTAGCCCCTTAAAAATAACGCCACACAGGCGGTTTCACCGCACCCTGACACAACACTCGAAAATAAATTTTCCTAAAGTTGGAACCATACCCACGCGCACTGAAGTCAAAATTGGGCAAAAATGCTGCAAAATGTGGCGTCTAGACCGCTATGTGCTAGGTAGCTGAGCAGCCCGGATGGCGGGATTTTCTTCGACTCAGGGGCAAAACGACCATGATCGCATTTCTCACCACCCATATAGAGGTTGTTGGCGTTATCTTGCTGACGCTTGGTGTGGCCTTTATTCTCTTGCAACAGCGCCGCAGCCCGCAATCAACGGCCGCGTGGATCCTGTTTTTGGTGGTCATGCCTTATGTTGCCGCTCCGCTGTTTCTGGCACTGGGGTTCCGCAAACAAGGGAAACGCTACGAGCCCATCCACTTTACTCAAAAAGAAGATCCCCAAACGCCGGTGCATGCGCTTGACCAGATGTTCCAGAACTTCGGCCTGCCCCCCGCGCTAGAGGCGCAGCGGTTCAACTTGTACGAGACCCCGCAAACCGCCTACACCGCCGCGATGGAGCTGATTGCCAGCGCAACGCAGACCATCGACGTGCTGTTTTATATCGTCTCAGATGACGATACCGGTAATCATGTCGTCACTGCGCTGACCGAGAAAGCCCGCAACGGCGTTAAAGTCCGCTTGCTGATGGACCGGTTGGGCACGTTGCGCGGCCCCTCCAAGGCAGTCAAGGCGCTGCGCAAGGCCGGCGGGGAGGTGCTGTTCTTTTCCCCGATCCTGCAACTGCCCAGCAGTGGCCACCTGAACCTGCGCAATCACCGCAAGATGATCATCGCCGATCACGCCCGCGTTTTTTCGGGCGGGATGAATATTGGCGAACACTATATGTCTGACCATCCCCACGCGGATCACTGGGTTGATCTGGCCTTTACCCTAGAAGGTCAGTCGGTACAGACATTTTGCGATGTGTTCCGCTCAGACTGGGAAGTCGCCTGTGGCGAAGATGTAGACCATATTACTACGCCCGCCCCCACAACGGCGGGCAATGCCACGGTACAGCTCATCCCGTCGGGCCCTGATATCGTCGAAGACCCGCTGCACGACGGGATCATTCGTGCGCTGCATCTGGCACAAACCCGTATCTGGATCGCCACGCCGTACTTTGTCCCGACAGAGCCGCTGGCGAATGCGTTGCGCATCGCCGCGTTGCGCGGGGTCGATGTGCGTATTTTGGTACCGCATAAATCAAACCAGCATATCGCCGACTTTGCACGTGGCGGATACTTGCGCGATGCCCATACGGCGGGTGCTAAAGTCAAATATTTTGAACCCGCCATGATCCACGCCAAAGCCGCGTTGATTGATGATGTGGGCCTCGTGGGTACGGCAAACTTTGACGTTCGCAGTATGCTTTTGAACTTTGAGGCGATGTTGTTCGTTTATGATGCAAGCAGCGTGGCAATCCTGTCGGACTGGTTCAACGCCCGAGAGGCAGAGTGCCACGAGAACATGCCAAGCCCACACCTACCCCGCCGCCTGGCCGAGGGCGTCTTTCGCATAGGAGCACCGATCTTGTGACCCAGACCACCCTTCGCATCGCCAGCTATAATATGCGCAAGGCCATGGGCACGGACCGCAAACGCGATCCCGACCGCATTATGCGGGTGATACAGACGCTCAATGCCGACATTGTCGTGCTACAAGAGGCCGACATGCGGCTTGGGCCCCGCCCCTCGGCGCTGCCGGTGGATCAGGTGACCGCCCAAACCGGTTTGATCGCGGTGCCCGTCCCCAGCGAAGTCAGCATCGGGTGGCATGGCAACGCCGTCCTACTAAGCCCTGATGCAAAGCTGGTTGATGTAAAACACCTGAACCTGCCGGGAATTGAACCCCGGGGTGCAATGGTGGTCGATTTCGACCTCTATGATATCCCCATGCGCATCATCGCTACTCACCTCGGTCTCATGCGCCGATCGCGTCGCGCGCAACTTTCAGCGTTAATCGCGCATCTGGATGAACAGTCTCAACGTCCGACGCTTATCGCGGGAGACATGAATGAGTGGTCGCTGAACGTCGGTCTTGGACGGCTGGCGCATCATTTTGAGATTTATGCTCCGGGCAAAAGCTATCACGCACGCCTGCCGCTGGCAGCACTGGACCGCATCGCGGTAGACGCCGCGCTGAATGTCACAGACGGCGGCGTATGCGAGACGGACGACGCCCGCCGCGCCTCGGATCACCTGCCGATCTGGCTTGATTTTACGCAGTCAGCGGGTCAGTGAATTCCGACACTTAGCGCTGAAGCATAACATTACAAAACCACCGTATCCCACTGATATTATTTGATTTAGATCCAAAGTTAAACTGAAATATTAAGTTCTATTCTAGCGCCGCTCTCAACTGTAGCTCTTGCACACGCGCGGCTTCGACAGCGGCGTGTTTTACCGGTCCGAAACCGCGTATATCCAACGGCAACGCCAGCAGCTTATGCACGACCTCACTGCGTGCATCGTCAACCTTGGCCGGCAGCTCCTCCATCAAACCTTCGTACCAGCGGATCAGGGCAACCTCTTCGCGGCGCTCTTGCGTGTAGCCAAACACATCCAGCGTCGTACCACGCAGCAGGCTGAGCTTCGCAAGGCCGGACAGCACAGGCCTGAGCCACGCACCAAAAGCACGCTTAACCGGGCGCCCGCGTGCATCCTTGCGCAAGGATACGATCGGCGGGGCCATGTGGTAGTTGATCTTGAACCCCGGCTCGAACTCTTCCTCCAGCTGCGCAGCAAAGGCGGGGTCACTGTGCAGACGCGCAACCTCGTATTCATCTTTGAACGCCATCAGCTTGTACAAAGCTTTGGCGGCAACCTGCGTCAGATCTTCGGCGTGAGCATCTGGAATTGCGCGGCGGAATTGCGCTAGGCGATCGACATAGCGCTGCGCATATCCATCGTTTTGATACGCACGTAGCCGTTCAGCTCGGTCGGCAATAATCGCATGACTGTCCGCTGAGGGCTTTGTCTTTTGCGGCAGGGCAAGCGCATCGGGCGTTGCTGCCATAATGCGCCCCAAATCAAAGGCGCGGTGGTTTTTGTCTATCGCTACGCCATTCAATACAATCGCCTGTTGCAATGCCCCATGAGAAACCGGCACGAGCCCTTTTTGCCACGCAAAGCCCAGCATCATCATATTGGCAAAAACCGTATCACCCAAAAACCGTTCGGCCATGGCATTGGCGTCAAAACCTATAAGGTTGCCAGCCCCCACCGTCGCGCGGATAGCCTCCTCACGCAGATCGGTGTGCAGCTGCGCATCACGGTGCAACACCAGATCACCCGTCGGCATTTCCGCAAGGTTCAGCACAACCTTGGTGTCGGCCCCGTAGTAGACCGAGGCCTGCGCGGCTGAAGACACAACGATATCGCATCCAATCACGGCATCCGCCGCCCCGTGATCAATACGCACCTGATGGATCGCATCCGGCGACATCCCGATCCTGATAAAGCTCAGCACGGTCCCAAATTTCTGCGCAAAGCCGGTGAAATCCAGCACGCTTGACCCTTTGCCTTCCAGATGCGCCGCCATCGTGATCAACGCGCCCACGGTAATGCCCCCCGTGCCGCCAACCCCTGTGACCAGTAGGTCAAACGGCTTCTGTAACTTTGGCAAAGCGGGCGGGGTAATGTCAGACAGCAGCGCGTCGATATCCACCTCGGCACCGGTTTTCTTGCGCCGCACAGCCCCTTCAAGGGTCACAAAGCTCGGGCAGAAACCGTTCAGACAGGAAAAATCCTTGTTGCAGCTCGACAGGTTGATCTTGCGCTTGCGGCCCAGTTCAGTCTCCAGCGGCTCGATGCTCAGACAGTTGCTTTCGAGCGAGCAATCGCCGCAGCCTTCGCAGACGGCCGGGTTGATAAAGGCAAAGCGTTTCGGGTCTTCCATCTGGCCGCGTTTGCGGCGGCGGCGCTTTTCGGTGGCGCAGGTTTGCTCGTAGATCAGCACCGACACGCCTTTGACCTCGCGCAGTTCGCGCTGCACGGTGTCCATCTCTTCACGCGGATGAAAGCTGGTGCCTTGCGGGAAATCAGCACGGGCGAATTTGTCGATGACATCCGACACCAGCGCGATCCGCGCCACCCCTTCGGCACGACATGTTTGTGCGATACCAGCCACACTGATCGGCCCGTCGACGGGTTGCCCGCCGGTCATCGCAACCGCATCGTTATAAAGGATTTTATAAGTTATATTTGTCTGAGCCGCGACCGCCTGACGAATCGCAAGCGAGCCCGAGTGGTACCACGTGCCCTCGCCCAGGTTCTGGAATAAATGCTTGCCACCGTTAAACTTGGACGCCACCACATGCGGCACGCCCTCGCCGCCCATTTGCGCATAGCCGCCGGTTTCACGGTCCATCCACCCCGCCATGACATGACAGCCAATGCCCGATGCAGCCTGCGAGCCTTCGGGCAGTTTTGTCGATGTATTATGCGGACACCCCGAACAGAAATAGGGCGTGCGCTTGGCCCCTGGCACGTTCAACAAAACAGGCGGCTTTTCAGTCAGCGCACGCGCTTTTCGTGGCAGGTTTTCATCCGGAAAGAAGGCATCTAACCGTTCAGCCACGACCGGCACCAAGGCCAGCGGGCTTAGCTCTCCGGTCCATGGCAGCAGAGGGTCGCCTGCCGCCCGGTGTTTGCCGACCATGCGACCGGGCTTGTGCCCCGGCCAATCGTAAAAATATTCTTTAAGCTGGCTTTCGATGATGCCGCGTTTTTCCTCGATCACCAGGACCTCTTTGGTGTCGGACACAAATGCCAGCGCATCCCGTCGCGCCAAGGGCCAGACCATGCCGACCTTGTAGATATCGATGCCAAGACGCCGACACGCCGCCTCGTCCAGACCCAGCAGGCGCAGCGCCTCCATCAGGTCCAGATGGCCCTTGCCGGTGGTGACGATGCCAAAGATCGCGTCTTCCAGATCATAGATGCGCTTGTCGATCGGGTTGGCTTCGACAAAGGCTTCGACGGCTCGCAGCTTATGTTCCAGACGTGTCTCGATCTCGGGGCTCGGCATATCAGAGCGGCGTACATGCAGACCGCCGAGCGGTGGGGTGAATTGCGGCAGCGTGAATGTGCGGTCAGGTTGCAACGCCACGGATTGTCCGCTTTCAACCGTTTCAGAGATCGCCTTGAAGCCGACCCATGTGCCGGAAAAACGGCTCAGCGCGAGCCCGTAGGCCCCGAATTCAAGAAACTCCCCCACGTTTGCGGGGTTAAGCGTGGGCATCATCCACGTCATGAACGCCACATCGGACTGATGCGGCATCGACGACGACACGCACCCGTGGTCGTCCCCCGCAACAACCAGAACGCCGCCCTTGGGCGACGACCCGTAGGCGTTGCCGTGGCGCAGTGCATCGCCCGACCGGTCCACTCCCGGCCCCTTGCCATACCACATGGAGAACACGCCCTCCACCTCACAATGCGGATCAAGCACGGCCTGCTGCGCCCCTAGAACCGCCGTGGCCCCAAGGTCTTCGTTCACCGCAGGCATGAAGGTGATGTGGTTGTCCTTGGTCACATCGCGCGCGCGCCAGAGCTCAAGATCGACCGCGCCCAAAGGCGACCCGCGATACCCCGAGATAAACCCCGCGGTGTTTAGCCCCTGCTGCTTATCGCGCCGCGCCTGATCAAGCATGATCCGCACCAGCGCTTGCGTACCAGTCAAAAACACAGTTCCTTCGGTCCGCGTATAGCGGTCCGACAGGGCGTAGGGGTAAAAGTCGTGGGTCTCTTTGGTCATGATGGCGATCCTTGGCTGTTATGACCATCAAACCACATCTCCGTGAAATATCTGTCCTCACTTGCGCCTGATTGCGGATTGATCGAAAATTCTATCCGCATGGAATAAGGAAACCGAAATGTCTGACCAGATGATCTTTGACGACCGCGACCGTCGGCTGCTTGAGCTTTTGCAGCGCGATTGCCGTATCTCGAACGCCGAATTAGCCGACAAGGCAGGCATGTCGGCTTCTGCCTGCTGGCGACGGGTCAAGGCCTTTGAAGACGCGGGCGTCATCGAGCGGTATCGGGCGGACGTATCCCCGACCAAGGCGGGCAATAGCTTTCAGGCCTTGGTACAGGTGCAATTGGCCCGCCATAACCAAGAGAAACTAGCCGAGTTCATCAACGCGATCGCGCATCGCGCGGAGGTGCTGGAATGTTATGCCACGACCGGGCAAGCTGATTACCAGATGCGAGTCCTATGTCGTGACATCGCCGCCTACAATCGTTTCCTAGAAGATTTTCTGTTCCGTCTGCCTGCGGTCGAAAGCGCCCAGACCAACGTTGTGCTGCGCGAGATCAAGAGGAACACCAGCATCCCGATGTGAGCGGATGCGGCGGAAGTGAACGCCGATATCTCGCTCAGTTGCATCCTCGCTTGAGCGCTGCCGACGCGAGGTCCCGATGCAACCAAAGAGATGCAACCCTGAGCAGAATAACAACCCCCCATTAATCCAATAAAAAAATAGAAGTTTAAGAACTTTCGCTATTTAATGTGCAATATATTTAATTCCTAATCGAAATACAAAACGAAGGAGCGTTCAAAACGAAATAGATTTTACATCCACCCCGAACAGCACACTGTTCTCATCATAAAACGCGACGTTCGAGTTATTCCAAGAATAGCCAATACTCACAGCCACATTCTTGTGTACCTGACTTTTTAAATTGACATTGTATTGATTATCTTCTCTCGGTTCTCCGAAGTGTGAACCTCCCCCAAAATTCCCATATGAAATGGACAATGTTGTCTTACGTTTGAACACGGGTCGTGTGATTGACGCTGTAGCCCCCCATCGTGATGTGTGTTTTCCCGCGATTTCCTCGCCCCAGTTTACACCCGTATAGAGTGCACCCACATCTGGCACGGCGCTTAGTAAACCAAGGTTAATATAGCTCTTTGGATAGTCATCCCGAAACGATCTCTTGAACGCCCATTTTGCCTCGTGGTGCCCCCAGCCAGTCGCGAAGGCCTGCGATCCGCCAAGCGACGCGTACACTTCTTCGACGCTGGCGTTCTTCTTTTCGGCAATGCGTACGCCCGCGCAACTGTCGATCCAGGTATAAGACGCGACATGGCTGCCAAGACACGCCGACGCCCCGACAGCGTGTTTTGACAGACTGTGTTCGGGGGCGAATTCGTATGAGCCGTAGGCAGAAAACTTGAGAACATGCGCCGGTGCAACGCTGTACAACAGCGTACCTGTCGCCCTCGCGCCCACGGTCATCCCCGCCTTGGCCTGATCTTCCTCATCGGTGCGGAAGGTAAATTTTCCGATATTGAATTCGTCGCCTGGCAGTCCGTTGTTGATGTTGGAATCGTAGCCGATCAACGGCTTGAGCCCCACGTAAGACAGCAGCTTCTGCGGCCCCTGTCCGGGGCGGTGCATCAGACCATCATACCGCATAAGCCGCTTCAGGTAAGCCTCGTGCCCAGGCGGCTTTGTCTTGAGCATGCTAAAAAAGCTCAGACGCTGAGATCCCGATATTATCGCGGATTTCCACACTGGCAGAGGGTCAGCCAATGGCGCGGTCGCCAAGCCGCACAATAGAATAGCGGTGCCAGCTCTGAAAAGGTTAAACAATTTAATACTCAACATTTTTATTAGGTTAAGGGGCGACATATGCCGCCCCTGCTGAAGCTCTTTGAAGGAATTTAGTCTTGTACTACTGCTTCCCATTCGCCAGCGACGAAGGTTCCATCAGAGAGAGAGCCTTCGATACCACCAACTACGGCCTCAGCGCCGTCACCAAGGAAAGTACCGTCCATAGTTCCTGTGAAGGTGTGCTCTTCCTCTTGGCCATCGACGTTTCCGTTGAGGTTCCCAGACAGGTCCGCCAAAAGGTTACCCCCTGAAATTGAGCCGTCCGAAACATCAATGGTACCGTTCACGGAATTACCTTCTTCGGAAATTTGGAAGTTGGTCATGGAGCCAGAGATTTTAGACGTTGCGAAGTCGGCAACCAAATTCAACTCCGCCGCAAGTACGGGCGTGTCGTTTTCCGCCATGTCTGTGCGAACCTGCTGCTGATCATCGTTAAGCCAAAAGCCCGCGAACCCTGCGTAGCTGGCCGTTCCCTCAGTAGGCATCTCTTGGGCTTCTGTCTTGTTTGTATAAATACCGCTTTCAGGATCGTACCCGCCGATTTCGTCAACACGTTTGGTTACCGCGTCCGCTTTGTTGCCCAGATCTTCAAAGCCAGAAATGCTGCTGCTGCCGCATGCGCTCAAGGCTACTGCGATGACAGGGGTAGCCAAGGCAAGTTTGAATGTTGAGAAGTTCATGAAATATCCACTTTCTATACTTACGTTTATACACGCCCAAATTGAACACCTCTTGTTTTCCCCAGAGGCGTGGAGCACGCAACCCACAGTTCACAATATTTTGAACGCACGTATGTATTTATTGTAGAAATAACACTCATCGTAAGTTTACTGTGTTAAATCATAAATTGAGGGCACCGCAAAATACGGCACCCCCAGTTGATAATGAAATATATTTTTGCACCCATGCTCTAGCGTCGTCGCAATACAAACGACGTGGAAAGCATAAACTCAAGAAATATAGATTCCGCAAACTACATGACACCCAATCATTTACCTATTCAAATACAATACGCAATTGATTCGATAACAAAATAATTTGCCAAATACCTCTTTTAAAATCTCACGCGGGGCTGACCCGCGATCGATAGAAAAGTGTTACGATACCCCTTTCGACTCGTCTACCCCTGAGGGTATTTTTTATCGCAAAAGTAGAATAAAGAACTGCTGAGGGTCCCTGAAATTCACCTCAGTGCGAACCGTAGGGGAATCTTACAGACACACGCGCGGCTTCAGCAAAGGACGCTCTCCCGTATTTGCGGCAGCCGACCGGATATTATCACTCTTACCAGTTTCGCGACTTTCACTTTGTTGGCAAGGTGTTTGCAGTAACCTCCGATGGATCTGATCCCATGACACTTGACCCCGATCTTCTTGTCGCAATCGAAACCTATTTCGACGCGATCCATGACTGTGATATCCAAAAGCTGAGCGCCGTGTTCCACCCGCAATCCAGCTTGTTCGATGCCGACAACGGATCGATCTTTGTAGAGCCCATAGACAGCTTTAGCCGCGACGTTGCAGGGCGTGTGTCACCGGCGTCCAAGGGCCAACCGCGTGAAGCCGAGATATTGATGATCGACCACCTGTCGCCGATCAGTGCAACAGTCAAAATCCGTATTCGCGCGCATCAAAGCATCTTTGTCGACCATCTTGGATTTGTGAAGGGCGAGGATGGGTGGCAGATCGTTTCCAAAATCTGGCACCTTGAAAGCACACTAAATACGGATGATGAAGGCACCTAACCCTCGGTCGATGTTGCTTTGGTCAAGCAATGGATCAACGCCTCCGGACCCACGCGACTAAATGTTCGACCCAGACGATATACAACGCGCAGGCCCAAGTAAGAACCTTGAAACATGATGGCGCAGAGTTTCCTCTGTGCTTCGGTTTGGTTTCGGGATATCGAACGGTTCTATGAATGACACACTTCCGCCATGCCCCGAATGCGCCTCTATCTATGTCTATCAGGTTGAT
The DNA here is from genome assembly GCF_900103185.1 of Sulfitobacter litoralis. GTDB lineage: Bacteria > Pseudomonadota > Alphaproteobacteria > Rhodobacterales > Rhodobacteraceae > Sulfitobacter > Sulfitobacter litoralis. The sequence continues at coordinate 17,282 of NZ_FNJD01000015.1, read as the reverse complement.
GCCCTATTGAATTGCCCTGAGTGTGGACACGAATGGGTCGCGCAAGACGCAGACGACATCGCGCCGGCCACCCGCGACAGTGTCGGGAACGTGCTAGAGAATGGTGACACCGTGACTGTCATCAAGGACCTGAAGATCAAGGGGTCTTCGTCTGTGGTTAAGGTCGGAACCAAGGTTCGCGGCATTCGGTTGGTCGACGGCGATCACGACATTGACTGCAAGGTTCCGGGTGTCGGCCAAATGGGCCTGAAATCGCAGTTCGTGAAAAAAGTGCTTGGCTAGGCGACACCCAGCGAGGGTGCAGCCAAACAGCTAATACAGTTCACGCGGATACCCATATCTGGCAAAAGCGATATTCACCTGCTCAGTCGCGGACCTGTGGCGGGATGTCGCCACAAATCGCCAAAGCTTCCAGGGCTGGACGCGTTGACAGCTTGCTTTGTGTAGGGCACAGATTTGCCCATGCGTTGTCTTAAATCCCTATCAAACCTCTTTCGCCTCGTTTTGGGGGCGGTATTGATATGCGGCTTTTTGTTACTGCCCCCCTCGTCGGCGCACGCGAACAGCGGGATGCACGAGGGTGCACACGCGGCGCATCACACTGCGGATGCTTCTGCGATGGCCTTGCATCACGCGCCGCAAAATGCGGTCGCCCAGACTGCGCCCGACGACACAGCTGACAGCTTTGAGGGTGACGCATGCTGCGGTGGCATATGCCTGACTGCAGCGCTTTGCGCATCGCAGCACGCTGAAGTGACTGCCGTTCAAGCCGCCCGTTTCGCGCTCAGCTACCGGACCATGGCGTCGGCCGAAGCAACCAGCCAGCTGCGCCCCCCACGAGCCTGACCTGATCGCCGCGGTATAGCGGCCTTTGCGCCTGCGATCCTTTTGCGTTCGCGGGCAAGATCACCTAAATTTCAGGTCAAATATCCATGAAAACAGTATTGATTGCAGGGGCGATGTCCTGACCCTTGGGGCTTGCGCAACCACGCTACCGCCCTTTCCCGATGTTACGACTGCCTATGTGCAGCTGCCCACCCCCCTGCCCGACGTCGCCGCGATGACCGCTGCTGACAGCAGCGCGCGTGGCAGCGCTACAACCGCCGCTGAACAGCCCTTTGCAGGCTACCGCCGACGTGGCGTGGTGGAACCGCTCGACTGGCGACGGCTGAACACTGAGCAGGCGCCTAAGCAAGGAATGACGATGCAGGGGATGAACCACTGATGCGTTGGACATTGAAAACAGCTGCCGTCATCACACCGCTTATTCTTGGTGCCTGCACAGCCCCGACCTTGCCCATCAGCTATTCCGCACGCGATGCGGGCTTTGCCGCCGTCGAGACGCGTACCTCCAAAGCGATTGGCAAGCGCACCGTTTGGGCGCAGTCACAGTCCGAAACGGTGGCCACTTCGAAACAGGTCCGCGCCATGGTGCAGGGCAAGACGATCAATGCGGAAACTGCCGTGCAAGTCGCTTTGCTGAATAACAAGGGACTGCAGGCGTCTTACGCGCAGATCGGTCTGTCAGCGGCAGAAGCATGGCAACAGTCCACGCCTGAAAACCCTGTCGTCTCGGTCGGTCTGTTGGGCATCGGCGCGCCTGAGTTGGGGTTGTACCGTGCACTGGAAAGCATGATCGCCGTCAACTTGCTGGACGCGCGCACGCGCAAACAGCGCATCGCCGCTGCCGAAGCGCAGTTTCAACAGGCGCAAATGCAGGCTGTGAGTGACACATTGGCACTGGCGAACGAGACCCGCGAAGCTTGGGTCAACGCCGTCGCGGCGTTCGAGACGGTGAGCTATCTGAAACGCGCCGCCATCACCACCGATGCGGCAGCAGAACTGGCGCAACAGCTTGGCAAGACCGGTGCCCTCAACAAAGCCGCACAAGCGCGCGAGCAGGCGTTTAACGCTGAGATGGCCGGTCAGGTGGCGCGGGCGCGGCTTGATGCGGAACTGGCCAAGGAACAGCTGACCCGTTTGATGGGGCTCTGGGGGCAAGACGTGGCGTATTATGTGCCCGATGCCCTACCCCGCGTGCCCAACACAGTGAACGGCCACAGCGGGATCGAACGGCTGGCGCTTGCTAATCGGGTCGATCTGGAAGTGGCGCGGCTGGGGCTCGCGGCTACTGCCAAGGCTTACGGCCTGACCGACGCCACCCGCACCCTCACCGACCTTGAAGTGATCGCCGGCGCAGAGATGGAACGCGAGGTAGAAGACGGCGAGATCGAGACCAGCATCACCCCGCAGGTCGAGTTCGAATTCGTCATTCCGATCTTCGACAGCGGTAAGGCGCGGATGCGCAAGGCCGAGCTGAGCTACCTGCAGGCTGCGAATGTGTTGGCTGAACAGGCGGTGAATGTGCGGTCCGAAGCACGCGCAGCGGCCACGGCCTATCGCTCAAGCCACCAGATCGCGCGGCACTATTCGGACGTGGTGATGCCCCTGCGGCGCACAATCAACGAAGAGGCGCTGCTGAGCAACAACGGCATGATCACCAGCACCTTCGACCTGCTCAATGACGCGCGCGAGAAGCTGTCGAGCGAGTTGGAAGCGGCTAACGCCAAACGCGACTTCTGGCTGGCCTCGGCTGGTCTGACCGCCGCGATCTATGGCGGTGGCAGCGGTGGTGGCGGTGCAGGTGCAGAGACGCAAATCGCCGCCGGTGGCGGTGCAGGACATTGAGACAGGAAAACAATCACATGATGAACAGACGTCAACTGCTAGGGGCCGGCGCGGCTGGGGCCACGCTTGTTTCCTCCAAAGCATGGGGCCAGACCATGAACATGGGCCTGCCTGAAGCCGCCGTCATGGACAGCGCGCTGACCCAATCGCCAACCCGCCCCACCATTGAGGCGGTCGAAGGCGACCGGGTGCGCATCTATGTCACCAACCGCCTGCCCGAGCATACGACGGTGCATTGGCACGGGCTGATCCTGCCCTCGGGCATGGACGGTGTCGGCGGCCTCAGCCACCCCGGCATCCCGCCGGGCAAGACTTTTGTCTATGAGTTCGATCTGACCAAATCCGGCACCTTCATGTATCACCCCCATGGGGATGAGATGGTGCAGATGGCAATGGGCATGATGGGCATGTTCGTGGTCCACCCAAAGGATCCCGATTTCATGCGCGTCGATCGGGACTTCCTGATCATGTTGAACGCTTTTGATATTGATCCGGGCACCTACATACCCCGCATCATGACGATGACGGATTTCAACCTGTGGACCTGGAACAGCCGGATTTTCCCCGACATTGATCCGCTTGTCGTCAATCAAGGGGACAAGGTGCGCGTACGCGTCGGCAACCTGACGATGACAAACCACCCGATCCACATGCACGGCTATGACTTTAAGGTCACCTGCACCGATGGCGGCTGGGTGCCGGAATCGGCGCAATGGCCCGAGGTCTCCATCGACATTCCCGTGGGCGCCATGCGGGCCTATGAGTTCACCGCCGATCATCTGGGGGATTGGGCAATCCATTGCCACAAGTCGCACCACACGATGAACGCAATGGGCCATGACGTGCCGACGCTCATTGGCACCAGCAGTTCCAACATGACACGTCAGGTTCGCCGCGTGCAGCCCGAGTTCATGCCCATGGGTACAGCGGGCATGGCGGATATGGGCGAAATGTCGATGCCCCTGCCCGACAATACCGTGCCGATGATGGCCGGTTGGGGGCCGCATGGCCCGCTGGAAATGGGCGGCATGTTTTCGGTCGTAAAGGTGCGCGAAGGCATCGATGCGGACGATTACGAAGATCCCGGCTGGTACGAAAACCCTCCGGGCACCGAGGCGTATGAATGGACGGGAGAGCTGCCAGACTTTGCGCAGAACCACAGTCCTAAAACACAAATCACGCCGAAACCAACCTCAAAGGGCTAAGCGGCCCTTAGACCATAATCACCTCTAAAAACCATACAGGAAACACAATGAACAAACTTCTTATCTCGACCGCCCTTTCCCTGCTTCTCTCGGCCCCTGCGTTTGCTGCAGGTGCCCATGACGGGGGCCACGGCGATGACGGCCACGGCGACATGCATAAAGAAATGGCGGTCGGCATGCCCGGCAAGGCAGATGCCGTTGACCGCACCATCGAAGTCAGCATGCGCGAGACTGACGACGGCGAAATGATCTTTGAACCCGCCGAGTTCGACATCAAGAAGGGCGAGACCATCCGTTTTGCCGTCACGAACAAAGGCGAGATCGAGCATGAGTTCGTGATCGACACAATGGAAGGCAACGCCGAGCACAAAGAAGCCATGGCCAAGATGGACATGGAGCACGACGACCCGAATTCTGTGCGTCTGGATCCCGGCATGGAGGGCGAGGTGATCTGGAAATTCGCCAATGAGGGCAACTTTGAGTTTGCCTGCCTGATCCCCGGTCACTACGAATCCGGCATGCATGGCCCGATCACCGTGGCGCAGTCTGATGAGGCACCCGCGGCACCGGCTGTCTACTCAACCGGCAAGATCAAGAAAGTCGACGCCAAAGGCAAAAAGGTCACCATCATCCACGGGCCGCTTGAAAACCTAGACATGCCGTCCATGACCATGGTGTTTAAAGCTGACGAAGCGCTGATCGCCAAGATGAAAGAAGGTCAAGACATCGAATTCGTCGCTGACCGCGTCAAAGGCAAGCTCACTGTCACACAGATGAAGTAAATCCGACTTCGGGGCCGGTCACATTGATCGGCCCCGAACGCGCTCATTTTTCCTAGCTAGCGCCACCTTTGAACTATTTTCGGTAAGGCACGATATGAACAGACGACAGTTTCTCGCGAGCGTTTCAGCCACAGCAATCCTCCCCTTGCGGGGCTTGGCCGCTGCGGCCCCGTTCACGCTTAGGGCCGAACCCGTCACGCGGCAGATCCTACCCGAAGGCGAAGGCAGCACCGCGATGCTGGGCTTCAACGGGTCGATGCCCGGGCCGGAGATCAGGGTCAAACGTGGCGCACGCACGACGGTGGAGGTCGAAAACGGTCTGGACGAAGGCACCGCAGTCCATTGGCATGGCATCCGGCTTGAAAACCGGATGGACGGAGTGCCGATGATGACACAGGATCTGATCAACCCCGGCGACAACAAGACCTATAGCTTCGTGCCACCGGACGCGGGAACCTACTGGTATCATTCGCACTACATCTCGCAAGAACAGGTCGCACGCGGCATGATGGGGCCATTGATCGTCGAGGATGATCTACCCCCCGATGTGGACCATGACATCACGGTACTCCTGTCTGATTGGATCATCGCCGAAGATGGCAGCCTCATCGACGAATTCTCGGATATGCACAGCGTCGCCCACGCAGGCTATATGGGCAATTTCGCGCGGGGCTTCCTCTCGCAGGATGCGGTGAAAAATGCTGACCGCGTCCGGCTCCGCATGATCAACGCGGCCACAAACCGCATCTTTTCGCTGGCGGTTACCGGCGTCACAGGGTCGGTCGTTGCACTAGACGGCATGGCACTTGAAACGCCGCGCAGCTTGGCTGACCTCGTGCTGGCCCCTGCGCAGCGGGCGGATCTGATCGTTGATATCACCGGTCCCGTGGGCTTTGATATGCAGTCGCGTCAGGGGTCCTACCGTCTGGCTGAGTTGGCAATCTCTGGTACAAACACGGACCGAATTCCCAAGCCAATTGCCCCGCTTGTAGCGCCGAACCTGCCAACGCCGGGCGACCCCAGCCAGCATCTGACGCTGACCATGATGGGCGGTGCTATGGGCGGGCGACACGGGGGGGCTAATATCTGGTCCTTCAACAATATCTCTGACCTGCATGACGACCCGTTTGGAGCGTTTGAGCGCGGCGAGACGGTGCGGATCACCCTTGCGAACGATACCGCATTCCCGCACGGCATTCACCTGCACGGCCACCATTTTTACGAAGTTGCCCCTGATGGTAGCCTCGGTGACCTGCGCGATACGTCACTGGTAGCCGCGGGCGAAAGCCGAGATGTCATCTGCGTCTTCGACAATCCGGGACGCTGGTTGATCCATTGCCACATGTTAAGCCACGCCGTCGGCGGGATGCGGACATGGGTCAAGGTCTCTGATTAGGGTCAGCTGTGATCCGGCTTGGGGCCACCCGCCTTGGGTGGCTCCTCGTGACCAAACAGCGATGCGCCTTCATGCGCGCTGTCAGAGGTTTCAAATTCAAGGCTCGAATGGGAAATACCGAAATCCACCGCGAGCATTCGTTTGATCTCGCGTTTTACGGCGTCAAGTTCGCTCCAATCCTGCCCCACCAACACCACATGACAATCAAGCGCCACCTCATGTTCTTGCATTTGCCATAGGTGGACGTGGTGCACGTCACGCACGCCATCCAGTTTGGCCAGCGCCCCGACGACTGCGGTGGCATCCATATCAGGTGGGCTGCCCAGCATAAGCATGCGGATCGGCCCGCCGATTTCGGTCAGCGCGAGATAGAGGATATAAACAGCGATACCGATTGTAATCGCAGGATCGACCCAACGCAGGTCATACAGAATAATAAGCGTACCGCCGAAAATCACCGCAACCGAGGCCAACGCATCTGACAGGTTATGTAAGAACAGCGCCCTGATGTTCACACTGTCCTTTTGCATAGTATAGGTCAGCAGCGCCGTCAGCGTATCTATCACAAGGGCAACACAACCCAGAATGACCACGGTCCAGCCCGCCACCTGAGGCGGGTCGATCAGGCGCATTCCGCCCTCGTATATTAGGTAAAAGCCGACCAAAATCAGCGTGGTATAGTTAATAAGGGCGGCCACGATTTCGATCCGGCCGTAGCCGAATGTCATACGCGCGTCCGCCGGCCGTCGCGCAATTTTGCGGGCGACAAACGCAATGACCAAAGAGGCCATATCAGAAAAGTTGTGAAGCGCATCGGCGACGAGCGCGAGCGATCCCGATAACACCCCGCCCACAATCTGCGCGACCGTGAGCAGCGCATTCGCCCAAATCGCGACCGACACTCTTCGATCACCGCTTTGCGGGTCAATATGAACGTGATCATGGGCCATGGGAGCTACCTTTTCATTTGAGAAAGAAAGTGCCGTGCGCTACGCGGCTTCGTAGCTCGAGAACACTTCGGTGCTGCCATCGCGGGCAATCAGATAGACATCATACGCTTCGCGCTTTGTCTCGGGGCCCATGCCCGGCGAACCATAGGGCATCCCCGGTACGGCGAGGCCAATGGCGTCTGGACGCTCGGCCAGCAGTTTGCGGATGTCAGCGGGCGGCACGTGGCCTTCGATCATATAGCCGTCAATCTTTCCAGTGTGACAAGACGCCATGTTCTGCGGGATGCCGTTGTCTTGCTTGTACCGGATCAGGAGCGTTCCCAGGCTGCGTTCGGTCGTGACGGCAAAGCCCTCTTTTTCTAGGATATCGATCCAAGCTGAACAGCACCCGCAGTTGGGGTCTTTCATCACGTGGATCGCAGGTTTCTCTTTGGCCCATGCTGCAAGGGGTGCGGCGGCGGCCAAGCTCGCAGTAAAAGCCAAAAAGCTGCGTCGTGTGAGGGTCATATCGTGTCCTTCCGAGGGTTCAGACTATGGTTGCTATAGGTTGTAGGGCGGCTGGCAGGTTCGGCCAGCCCATCAGCAGTGTTTGGCCGGAAGAACAACAAACGCAGGGCGTTCAACGTCACCAGAACGGTTGCCCCAGTATCAGCCAGGATCGCGATCCAAAGGCCCGTCACGCCGAGCATCGTCGTAACCAGAAACGCACCCTTAAGTCCAAGTGCGATGGCAATGTTCTGCCGGATATTACCCATCGTCGCGCGGGCAAGCCGAATTTGGCCGGGTACATCTGTCACCCGGTCGCGCAAGATCGCAGCATCAGCTGTCTCGAGCGCCACATCGGTGCCGGACCCCATCGCAACCCCCACATGCGCTGCGGCCAATGCAGGCGCGTCGTTGATGCCGTCGCCGATCATCATGACCTTGGCTTCAGCCGCGAGGCTTTGAATGGCCGCGACCTTATCCTCAGGCATCAGCTCTGACTTGTGGTCGATGCCAAGGCCTTCTGCGATAACAAAGGCTGTGCGGCTGCTGTCCCCTGTAAGCATGACCGATGAAATTCCCAAGGCGTTCAATTGGGCCACCGCCTCTGCCGCATCGGCGCGGGGTTCATCGCGCAGGGCGATAAGACCTTGGGCCACACTGTCGAGAAGCACGATCACCACGGTTTTGCCCTGCGCTTCAAGCGTCTCGACCTCGGCGCGCAATGTCTCTGACAGGGCCCCGCGTTCTGCCGCCAAACGCGGTGAGCCCACGCAGATGGTTGCGCCTGCGATCACCGCTTCGGCCCCTTTTCCGGGCAAGGCGCGTGACTGTGTCGCAGTGGCGGGGTCGATCCCTCGCGCCTCTACCGCGCGGCAAATGGCTTGGCCCAGCGGGTGGCTGGCGCCACTCTCTACTCCGGCGGCAAGGGCCAAAAGACCGGTTTCGTCTCCGACGATGGTTTGCACATCGGTCACTTGCGGCTTGCCGTGGGTCAACGTTCCGGTCTTGTCAAAGGCCACATGCGTGACCCGCGCGGCCGCTTCAATCACCGCGCCGCCCTTCATTAACAACCCGTTGCGCGCCCCGGTGGACAGGGCCGAGGTGATCGACGCGGGCACCGAGATCACCAGTGCACAGGGGCAGCCGATCAGCAGCAAGGCCAGCGCACGATAGACCCATTCGTCCCACGCGCCTCCGAAGGCAAGCGGGGGCACGACGGCGACCAATACAGCCAAGCCCACCACGGCGGGCATATAGATGCGGCTGAACCGGTCGATGAACCGCTCGGTCGGCGCTCGGGCGCTTTCTGCCTCTTCGACCAGCCGCACAATGCGGGCGATGGTGTTGTCTGCCGCGGCTTTGATGACGCGCACGCGCAGCAGGGCTTCGGTATTGATCGATCCGGCAAACACCTCCGCGTCCGGCTCTTTGAGGCGCGGCACGCTTTCGCCGGTGACAGGGCTTTCATCGACGCCCGAGGTGCCGCTGACCACTTTGCCGTCACAGGGCACCCGATCACCGGGGCGCACCTGCACAATTTGGCCGACCCTAAGGGTCTCTGCCGCCACCTCGCGTGTCCTCCTGCCCACTTCAAGGCGCGCCGTTTTCGGTACCAGCTTGGTCAGTGCACGAATGCTATTTCGCGCCTTCCCGGCAGAGACACCCTCCAGCAATTCGCCCACGGCAAAGAGAAAGACCACCAGCGCGGCCTCTTCCGGCTCTCCGATCACAAGCGCACCACTTGCAGCGATGGTCATCAGCATTTCGATGGTAAACGGCATCCCCACCCGCGCCATTGCGACCGCACGGCGGGCCACGGGAATGAGCCCAATCAATGTGGCCAGAACGAACACCCAGTGTGAAACCTCGGCTGGCAGGACCAACCGGGACGCCCATGCCGTAGCAAGCAAGGCACCGCTGCCAAGCACCAAACGCGCTTTCGCAGTCTGATACCAATTAGGTTCTGGTGGCGCATCGGTGGCGCTGCGTGGCTCAGGCCCCGCCCCGTCATCGTCAGGCATCGCGTCGTCAGGCAGAACGAAACCGACCTTCGGCTTTTCTGCCTTCGCCCCCTTCGCAGAAATGCCAAAACCGATACCGCGCACGGCTTTCTCGATCCGCTCGGGCGAGGTTTCACCCTCGTTCAGCGTCAGGCGCAGCCGTTCAGACATCAGCGCGACATCGACCTCCGCGACCCCCGGCAAGCGCTCCACCGCGCCGCGCACCTTGGCCGCGCAGGCGCCGCAGTCCATCCCCGTAACCCGCCATTCGCGGCGTGCCGCCTTGCCGTCCGCCATCTTATCTTCCTATCTGATTCACTGTCAGAAACAGACATACGACCTACAGCAACTGTAGCTTCAAGCGTTGATTAAGATTTTTTTATCAGGCCCCAGTATAGGAATACTGGGGACATAAGGCCATTCAGCGACGCCCACCTTGTGCCCAGCTGACGGGCCACTTTGAACCACCGGCTTGCGCGGAGCGCCTCCAAAACCTACAACGACTGTAGGATAAAGGAGAACAGACATGCTCGCCATCGGAACATTGGCAAAGCGCACCGGCACCAAGGTGCAAACGATCCGCTACTACGAACAGATTGGTCTTATGCCTGAACCCGATCGCACCGATGGCGGGCAGCGGCGGTACGGAATTACCCAGCTAGACCGCCTCGCCTTCATCCGCCATTCCCGCCAGCTTGGCTTTTCGCTTGAAGCGATCCGCGAGCTCTTGGCCTGTCAGACTCGCCCGAACGTTCTTGCGCTGAGGTCGATGCTATCGCCCAAAGGCAGCTCCGCGAAGTCGAGGCAAGGCTTGTGCGGCTCCAGGCACTCCGCGTTGAATTGCAGCGGATGATCGGAGCGTGCAATGCGGATCGGGTCGCCGACTGTCGCATTCTCGAGGTGCTGCGCGATCACGAGGAATGCCTTGCTGACCACGGAGCCGCCGCATGATGCCCGCCGCCCTGCTCTATCCGCTTGCGGCCTTGGCCGAGATCGCGGGGTGTTTTGCGGTCTGGGCGTGGTGGCGTGGTGCGTCGCCGCTATGGCTGATGCCGGGGCTGCTATGTCTGGTGGTATTTGCGGGCTTGCTAGCGATGATAGAGGCCGGTTTCGCCGGCCGGGCGTTTGCAGCCTATGGCGGTATCTATATCGCGGCATCACTTGTGTGGATGTGGGTCGTGGAAGAGCAGCGGCCGGATCTTTGGGACGTTGCTGGCGCGGGCTTGTGCGTTCTTGGTGCAGGATTAATCCTTTTCGCACCCCGCACGGGATAGATCGCATGGTCAAAGGCTCTGACGGCAGGACCGTAAAGTCACCGCCGTCAGAGCAGCTATCTCGCTTCTTACATGAGAAGTCGGGCTTCAAACTTTTTGACAACCGTCCGCGCTGATTGGAATTGTTGCAGCCCTTCGGCAGAGTGCAGCTCGGGGAACAGTGTAAAGATTTCATTTCTCTGGGCGTCGTGCAGCCCTTCTAATGAATAATCTCCGGGCTGGAAGCTTTCAGTCCACGCGCCATCGGCCAGGATCACTTGGTGTTGTTCGCACATGATGTGAATGTAATGCACGCCAGTATACGACTCGACCGTCGTGATGCCGGCCTTTCCAGCCATATGTTTCGCAGCGATCAGAACTTCGGTTTCCGACATGATCATCTGTACGGAGCTGCCAGTCATGAGCATTCTGTGGTTCGGCGACACCAACATATCGACTTCTGGGATGTTGGGCGCAATCGACCCAGCCTGAATTAGAACAGGGCGCAGCTCGGGGTGGGCTTGCAGGTGCTGCGCAGTAAGGGATTTCGATCCGACCCAACAAACGGGTTGCAAGCCGCTGTCACGGGTAATCAGACGATCGCCTTCGCGAATGTCTTCTACGCGCACCTGACCACGGTCCGTTGCGATCAACGTGCCGGGGGTAAAGCAGATGACTTTAGGGGGCGGGCTGGCATCCTCAACGGAAGCAATTTTACCGATGTCGTCAAATACTACGCGCGTGCCATCATCCAAGAGAACAACGCCGCCATCCTGAAGATCATCGTCGATGTCGTCATGCTTGTTTACGATCTGGCGCATTTGACCGGGCGTCAAAGTGAAGGTCTCTCCGCTTTGGAGCGTGACCGTCACGGGACCCTCGACATAAAGGATGTCGTTTATGTCTTGTCCGCTCGCAGACCCGTACGGAGGGTTCTTGCTTCCGCCGCTGCCGCCTGTACCACCGCTTAAATACTTGCTCCCAGGGGCACCACCATAGACGGTGTCGGTACCACCGCCCTGCCGACTGACGTAAAAGGAGTCGCCCCCGCCACCGGAGCCATAACCGGAACCAGAGCCGCCTTTCCCGCCAAACATGAGATCCTCTCCGGCACCGCCGTACAGGCTGTCGGCACCAGAGCCGCCGAAGATAACATCGTCACCGTCATCGCCGCAAATAATGTCGTCGCCGGATCCACCGCTAATGGTGTCATCGCCATCGTTTCCGCGGATGACATCATCGCCCGATCCGCCGTAGATCAGGTCATCGCCTTTACCGCCAGAAATGCTGTCGTCGCCCTTTTGACCGTAGAGCGTGTCGTTCCCATTACCCCCCAGAACAACATCATCTCCGGAACCGGCCTTGATGTAATCGTCACCATCACCGCCTGCTAGACGGTCATCACCCTTGCTGCCGTAAAGGGTATCATCGCCCGCTTCGCCATAGAGTTTATCGCCAGCACCGCTGCCGGATCCGCTACCAGATCCATGCCCAGACCCGCTACCGGATCCTCCGGTTATCTCATCGTTGCCAGCGCCGCCGTAAACAGTGTCTTGCCCCTTGCCGCCGTCGATGGTGTCATCGCCATCACCGCCGTAGATAACGTCATTGCCATCATCACCATCGATATCGTCATTTCCCGCCATACCAAAGACGGTATCATCACCGTCTTTGGCGTTGATGGTGTCACCATTAGAAGTGCCGTTGATGACGTTGTCTTGGTTATTACCTTCGATATCGGACATTTGAGGAGCATCCTTTGAACCTAAAAAACACTAGGTGTGACTGTGCAGCATGACTGCGGAATTAAAAAACTAGGGTGTAGAGAGTTAAACTAATCTATAGCGTGCCAATGAAAGCACGCAAGAGCGTTCAAATGAGCAGACCAGGTCTAACGAGGCGAAAAAAGTATCTTAAATTATAAGGCACTGATACTAAATCAAAAAAAACGCCCATGCCGAATTATGATACTTTTAAGGCACCAAGAGGAGCGTTTCCATTTTACACACAATAGCATCGAAATGCATCTGCAGCAACCAAAAAGGGATAAATGCCGCCAACCGATACTTTCTGTCCCAAGCTAAATACATTACATCCTGCCACCTGTATAGGTTGAAAATTACGTGAATACGCCAGACCATCCGAGCAAAAATCCCAAACCGAAACGTCCGTCTGCAGATCACGCCGCACTGGCCGCAGAGGCGTTTTTTGGCAAACCCATAGAAAAAATAACGGCCCCCGGAGGGCGGGAACGGGCGAGCGTCCGGATACATTTTCAAGACCAGCAGATCATCGCGTCATGGCGCGCTGACCCAAAACGCCGGCTTAGAGAAATTCGTATTCTAGAATATCTATCACAGGCCGAGGCAGACGTTCCAACTTTGCTCGGTGTGCACGATGGCTGGACATTTCAAAGCGATGTGGGCAGCAGACGTTTGACAAGCGCATTGTTGCGCCGGTCGGGCGCTCACAGAGATGACCTTGCCGTTGCGGCGATCGAAAGTCTGGTGCGTATAAAGCAGACTATTCAAAAGGATTTTTTGCGCGACACCCCCTCAATTGCGACCAGCCCGGCGTGGGCACTGCGTTTCGCATCCGGGCCGCGGCACCTTGGACACGCCTTAGATGCCCCTGCTCCCGAAATCGATGAAAACGCGCTTGCACATAGCATTCTAGACTTGCCCGTAGAATTTGTGAAATGGGACGCCAGACCAGGAAACGCAGCCGTTTCAGACGACGGTAGGATCATATGGTTCGACTGGGAGGATTACGGCCGCAGAATTGGGATGGAGGATACTGCATTCCTTGTCGCCGACGAATTCTGGCCGTTCACCGCGGATAAATCGGTCGAACTTCTGGAGCAAACCGGCGTATTGAAGCAGCAAAATAGATCCGTTTTCTTCAGGTTCGCAGCGCTTCAGGCCATACAGCGATGTCTGCTCATCATAGACCAGCAACAAAAGTTCGGGTGGTACGATGCAGAACGCGCCAGACGGTATGATCGCATCGGTGTAAGCCAAGAGCTGCTTGCGAACTGCATGAAGAATGCAGAATTTTTCGCAGCTCAGGATCAAAGCACCCAATCTTTGACACCCTGGCTTGCAAGGCTGAGCACGTCATCAAAGATGCTCTGAGGTAGAGGTGCCGATGACGCGTAGCGATTATGCGCATCGGCACGCTCGGGCCTGCGGCCGCGTCATGTCATTGCGCTGTCCCTTGCGCAGCTTGGCAGAGCGTCTAGCCCTCTAGCTGCGGCCAAAGTTCAAGACGTTCGGTGCCCGGGCGCAGCATGACCGCCCCCATCGCCAATTGCCGCATATATCGCCTGACCCGATGACGGGTGCCGCCCTGCACAGGTCGCGTCACGCTAGAAATTGCGCTGCTCACCGGAATAGGAGGCGTGAGCCCATACCGTGACGCCATATCGATTTGGATGGCTTGTGCAGGGGCGGCCTGCCAGCGCTTGAGCTGGGGGGTTTCTACGATCACGGCGTCTGCGAGCGCCGGCACTTTCGCCGACCGTTCGAGTAGCTTACGCGCCCCTTCGGGCCAAAGGACATACGCGGCGGCCCCGCTTCGGTCGAGCCACAGCCGCCGCAAGTCTGACATCTGCGGATGCGTCGCCCCCAGCAGCTTTTTACGGCCGCGTGTTTCGAGGCTCAGGTGTTCTATGTCCTTAATCTGCATGGCTTGGGCAAGAAACGGGGCGACAGAAGGCATAAGCCACGCGTCATCTTCCAGTATGAGGATCGGCTCGCCCACTGCGACAACCCGCTGCCACGCAGACCGATGCGACAAAAGGCACGCTTTTTCGACATCTCGTAAAGGTCTTTGCCAGCGGCTCCAGTCCAGATCATTCGCAAGGCTTGGCAGCTGCGCCACGCCTATCGCGGGCACCACATCCAGCCCTAAACCCAGCCGTTCAGCCTGGCCGCGCTGAAATGCCAACCGTTGCGTTTCACGGACAAGATTGATGACAAGCGCGCGCATCAGCCTAACCGCTGAAGTCGCCAGAGAAGACTTTTAGATAGGCATCCACAATCGCTGATTTGCTAAAGTACTGGTCCAGACGCGCGCGCGCGCCAGCCACAAAGGACGCCGCGAGCGTTTTATCATCGCGGATGCGCGCCAAACCTGCCGCAATCGCATCATGATCATCGATTTCGGTTACAATACCGTCGATGCCATCCCGCATATACCAATCCGGCCCTTCAGACCGGGTGGCGACGGTCGGCACGCCGACTTTCCACGCCTCTAACAGAGTGTTGCCAAGCGGTTCATGGCGCGAGGGCATAACGAATGCATCGGCGGCCGCCACGACGTGAAAGGGCTCGGATACCCAGCCGGTAAAATGAACCCGCTCTGCCATGCCAAGTTCGCGTGCTAACGCCTCGAGGTTGCCGCGTTCCCGACCATCGCCCAACAACCACAGATGAGCCCCAGGCAGCTTTGCCACAGCACGTATCAGCACATCAAACCCCTTGCGTGGCACAAAGCGCCCGCTTGCGGCCACGACAAAAGCGTCCTCGGGCGTGTTCAGGCTGGCGCGGTCAATCGCGACTGGCGTGATGTCCCGCGCAAAGTTAGAGATTGTCAGCACAGGCTTGGTCCAGCCAAGATCCCGACACCGCGTTGCGATGCCGGGCAGATTGCCCACCAGCAGGTCGCACTTGCCAAAATGCTTGAGGTTTTGCGGAAAGTCCCCCATCCGGGCGAGCTTTACCGTATCAGGCCAGCTGTGCAAAAGCCGGCCCGCCCGTGGCATCCATGCCATCACGGCGTCTGGCTTCCAGCTTTTCACCCAACGGTCAGCTTGATAATGCGCGACAAGAGACATCGGCGAGATGCGGCTGAAATTATTGCGTATCACCGGACCAAGCGGGGATATCTCGGGCTCTCAACTGCGGTTAGGCCGGATAATGAAACGCTGCTCGACACCTCGCTCGGCAAAGGCCTGGGCAAGGTTCACAAAGAACCGTTCGGCACCACCTTCTTTACCAAAGTGAATATGGAGGACCCGTGGCTCCCTGGTCTTGGCCGCGGTCACGTGCGCCATCCTTCGCGCCGTCTATGCCGCGCCAAAGCAAGGCGATACCTCAGCGCGTAACGTGCGCGGTGCAGAAATTGAACGAAACCGCCGCGCCGCGCTGTGCGCCGCGCCCGTCCGACTGTTCCGGTAACGGTCTGCTGATCCCCAAGAACCACAGGCGGCGGCAAAACCAAAGCAACCCGCAGCCCGGTTTCCCAGACAAATTTTTGGTCTTCATCTACGGGACGGAAAAACGGCAAGGCCTGTGCAACCAAACGCGCAGCCGCGCTTTTGGTGAGCGCATACTCTATCAGGCAGGTTGGCACACGGTAGGGCGTGCCGATCTGGACATCATCAAGCAATGACCGTGCGTTGCAAAGCTCTACGTCTGTATCCAAAGTGAACAGTTTAGTCATGTCCCACTCGCCGGCTGCGTCGGCGCTCAGCGCCCTTAAAACGGGGCCAAGCTGCGCTGTTGCGTCGAAATCATCTTCAAAGATAAATCCCCCTGCAGCGTCACCGTCTGCAATGCGCTGCCACGCGGCGATATGCGACAGGTAACACCCGATTTCAGCCGGTACCAACGGGTGGCGTCCCTCTTTGGCGTTGCGCTTGGCGTCGTAGGTTCGGGCAATCTCGGCCTCGGTTAAGGCCCAGCCATTCACGCCTTCGACCCGCTCGAAGGCAATATCCTGTGCGGTCATAATTTTGGTAACCGCGTCAAGACGGGCGGTGTTGTCAGCAAGGTTAATCACATAGGACGGCCACATCTTATGCGTTCCCGCTTGACTGGAGGTTCTCGTGGATGCGTGCCGCATCGGTGCATGCGCGGGCGCGACTATCCGCAACCATCGCCTGCTCTGCGGATTTAGTCATATCAACCATTACTGTGCTCCAATCCTCATCCATACCGTCGATGCGACGCAAATATTATCAACGCTGTGCCACAAACAATTCCGATCGCGCATCAGCGGCTTTGCCGTCAAGATATCAAGCAACTTTGCTATATGTAACCACATCAATCGCAAGGGTCCATACGTGTCCGATTGAGGGTGGAAAGGTGACAGCGGCGACGCAGAGAATGCTTTTGGAGATGCGAAGGTGTTCCATTGGATATCGAAACAGTTTACGACGTCAGCTGTTTGGCGCCTAAGACTTTCATTGTGCAGTAGCTATCCCTGCAAATTGTTATATTGGGTGCCTTTTAGGGAATGAGGCGGGAGTGTCATGAACTTTGTGTATCTGGTCTGGCCCATGCGGGTTTTAGATACAGTCACGCATTGAAGCGATCCTCAAACATTATGGCGAAATGATTGCGGGCCGCAAACCATTCTCGAACATTTCGGCCGCCTTTCTCAAACTTGCGGATCGCCAAGTAGATCAGCTTCGTGGCTGCGTCTTCGGTCGGGAACGATCCCCGCGTCTTAATCGATTTGCGGATTACACGGTTCAAGCTTTCAATTGCGTTGGTGGTGTAGATGATCTTTCGGATG
>NZ_FNJD01000001.1 GCF_900103185.1 Sulfitobacter litoralis | reverse complement strand
CGCAGACAATTCGCGTCGATAATGGCCCAGAATATATCAGTGGTAAGCTGATGGAGTGGGCAGAGAAACGCAATGTTCGACTGGAATACATCCAGCCGGGCAAGCCACAACAGAATGCCTACATTGAGCGCTATAACCGCACCGTTCGCGGCGAATGGCTCGGGCAATACATCTTCGAAACCATTGAGGAGGCACAAGACCAAGCAACTGAATGGCTCTGGACTTACAACAACGAGCGACCCAACATGGGTATCGGCGGCATGACACCCGCCATGAAACTGAAAACAGCCGCCTGAATTCTACGGTTGGACCCCATTAAAAATGGGGGGATTACCCATCTTTGCCCTTTACCAAATACACAGAAAAAAATCGTCCAAGTCGAGTAACATATCCAATTTCCTCCGAACCGTCTTTGTTGATCCGGTAGCGAAGCTTGTTGATGGAAAACGATCGGCCGATGATGGAAATTTTCGTATCGCGATCCTTTAATATGAGAGTTGCATCTTTCGCTGCGAGCTTTCGCAGTACATGACGCATGGCATCCACTTCATAATCTCGAACTTCCGCGACCAGCTGTCGAACAGTAATAGCTTCCAAACCACCCTTCGCACGCTCTTCGTTCAGTTTCTTCATTATCCGGCGAGTAAACAGCGCACCAAGCACCAGTGCGATTGCGCCCACTCCCATCAGAGTCCAGCCTACAGTGGTGAGCCCGAGGAAAGTTGCAGCTGGGGCAATGCCCATCCAAGATGCAACGCTGCCAAGTCCAACAGCTGTAAGAGCCGTCCCAAGTCCCGCCGCCGCCGATGCGCCAAAGCCTGCGAGAACGCCAGACGCGGCAGCAATTCCGGCGGTGGAGACCAATCCTATACTTGTAAACAATGTAGTGTTCCCGAGTATTAGTGCACCAACCCATGTGGTTGAAAGTGTCCCCGCTAAATAACCGGAACCCGCATAAGCAATCCAAGCGCCAGAGGAATGAAGAACAGGAATGGCAAGCAGCGGCAAAGGCATGGGGTAATCACCTGGAAATAAAATTGAATTGTAGGTTAGGCGCACTCGCCTGCGCTTTCAAGTTTCCGCGGGGATACGAGCAAAGAAGCGTTTGGTGAGCTGCGAGAAAGTTGTACCGATGGGCTTATTTTGTTGAAAAACTCTTCCTTGATCGCGGCCTGAACTGCTGATTCAATTCCTCTATTCGGGGGGTAGCTCAAATGGCCATGCACCGCTTAAGCTAGCTTGCACGATATGATCCCAAAAGGGCTCTCAAAGCATCTCAGCGGCAGGGAAAACTGGCTTCCCAATGAGTTTTTGAGTCTCGCTCATGCTCAGTTCGTTGATGAGATTTCTTCTGAAATTACAGGGCTCGAGTTTCGCATGCGTGCAGTTAGGCGGTAGGGATACGCTTGGGGCTCATGTCATGAACGTAGGATCGAGCACTGATCCGGAGCGAACCCCTTGATTAGGAGAGCTGGCGCACAACCACCCGACCGGTTCGGGGCACTTCGATCCTGAAATGCTTCGCCTGTGTCACAGCCATGAAGCAACTCGCGCCTAATTGGGAATTCGTGTTAGACAACGTCATGGGCGGTGTATCGAGCGGTTGCATCGCAGAAGAAATCGTTGGCGGCCGAAACGCCATAGTTCTTCGTGGTACAGTTTCGCTCGAGAACAACGGTGGCTTTATCCAGATGGCATTTGACCTTCACGAAGGTGGTACGGATGTCGACGTAAGCGCCTGGGACGGCATCGAGATTGACGCATACGGCGATGGCGGCACCTACGATGTTCGGCTTCGCACGGCGCAACTAAGCAGACCCTGGCAATCTTTTCGCGCCGATTTTGTAAGCGAGCCACACTGGCAAAAGGTCAAAATTCCTTTTTCTTCACTGGTATCGCATCGGGTGGACGCAGCTTTCGACCCAACTTGCCTTAGACGCATCGGGGTACTGGCGATAGGACGCGAACGAGATGCCTGTATCGCGGTATCCAATTTCGGATTTTACTCGGCGAACTAAGCAAATTTCCTGCATGCCACCCGGCAGAGCTGAACATAGCACCTCAGCTCGCCAAATTGCACGTCAGGTTTATTGAGCTCCTGGCGAGATACTGGCGCGACCTCTTATCGATATTGCCGTGTATGTCGGCATCATGCCCGAAGCGTACGGTCAGATTTAGACCTCTACTTCACAAGAAAAACCCAGCCGTTTGGACCGGTTGGCCTCCCCTATCGCACTACCGGTAGATCCTCCATTCGCGTGGTATAGCGCGGGCTTCGATGATCTGCGCGCAATCGCCACGCCTGCTTCTTACCTTCGCTGGCCAGAACCATCGTCTTCTTCCCAAACCGATCATTCACGTCATCCAGAGCCTTCATCAGCGCCGGTGATTTTGGACGCGCTTGGTCAAAGAGCGTCTGAGGACGATCTTCGAACCGAACCAGGTCATTCAGCATGATACCAGCCTTGGTGAAGCCATAGCTTTCAGCATCCGACTTTGGCCATCCGGCTTCTGCGCAGCGCCGTGCGGCTTCAACGAGATCGAAGGTATCTGACGACATCGGCGTCATGCGGGTTGTTCTGGATGCTGCATACTGAGGACGGTCTGGCCGGTGCTTGTTGGTGTGAAAGAACACAGTCAGCGTACCAGCTACCAAGCCGTGCTGGCGTAGCTTTTCAGCGCCCCGGGATGCGTGCGCGGTGATCGCTTGGAACAGCGTGTCGAAGTCTGTCATCGGAGTGCCTGCTGATCGTGTTACAGCCATACCTTTGCGCTGTGGCTCTACGTCCTCAAAGGCGAGACAGGCCTCACCCTGTAGCTCCAATACGATCCTCTCCAGCACCACAGTACCAACAGCCCGTGCTTGCCGAATTGGCAGATCACGAAGATCAGCTGCCGTGTGTACACCCAGAGCCCTCAGCTTGTCGGTGGTCTTTCGACCAACGCCCCAGATGTCTCCGACTGGCACACGCGGCAGCAGCCAGCGCGCAAGGCTCTCGTCCATCATATCCAAAACCCCAGCAAAGATGGGGTTCTTCTTGGCGATATCGTTCGCACATTTCGCAAGCGTCTTGGTGGGCGCGATGCCAATACGTACTGGCACCCCTACTCTCCTTAGGACCGCTGAACGCAGCGCCATGGCATGTGCAGTGCGGTCCTTGAATCCGACGAAGTCGAGGAAGCATTCATCGATGGAATAGATCTCGACGTTTGGCGTGAAGTCTTCGTAGACCTCAACCACCCGACGAGAGATATCGCCATAGAGCGTGTAGTTCGAGCTGAACACCCGTATGCCATGTGCATCAACCTTTTCGCGGATGTGATGCAGCGGAGTGCCCATCTTGATCCCCAAGGCCTTGGCCTCATCGCTGCGCGCTATGGCGCAGCCGTCGTTGTTGGATAGTACGATTACGGGGACGTTCTTTAGCGTTGGATCAAATATCCTCTCAGCGCTCACATAAAAGTTGGCACTGTCGCTGATGGCAACAGGCCGCTTCATGCCAAGTCGTAACGCCGGACAACACCAGCGATGACGCCCCAGATTTCGCTATCTTCCGTCAGTTCGACGTCGGGGAACTGCTCTTGGCTATTCGCGGGCGCGAGATAGTATCTGTCGCCACGCTTACGCAGGATCTTTGCTGTGACAGCACCATCTACCACGGCCAGCACTGCTCTCCCGATGCGACGCTTGCCAGCGCGGTCTACAGCGATGATGTCACCATCACGTATCCCAGCGTCCCACAGGCAGTCCCCTTCTACGCGCCACCAGAATGTCGATGCAGGATGGCGCACGACCCATGCCATAGGGTCAATCTCATCTTCGAGATCGTCTCCAGCTGGCGAAGGAAAACCGGCGCTGACTGGTGTGCTGACAATTCGAACAGATTGCGAAGGCATGTAGACGGGTTCATCAACGGGGTAAACTGGCATGGGAATTCTAACTGTTCGATGTTTGTTCTCAATCTGCGATTCACCTATCCGATGTCAAGTTCGGGTCGTTCACATCGCGAATCTTTCGTGCAATCGCAAAATAATGCGGGACCGCATTCGGTAAGCATGGCTCGAAGCCGACGGTCTTTGCGCCCGTGCAAGAACTCGGAGTTTAGGAATTCAACACTTCCCGTGTTCGGCCACAGTAGACTCGCGCTAAACCATACTATCAATAGTGTTAATCTCCGTGCGGCCGTTAGCTGTATTGGTGCACTTGATGATGGCAATCCCGCCCAAAACGACCTTAGTGCGCGCGCGCCTTGAACACTGTTCAAACTCCATAGCGGCCTCCTTCTTTTGGCCACGGTCGCAAGTTAAATCCGCTTCATTGTATTGATGAATTAGGAGTAAACGATGCGATTTTTCTGCGTATTCATGCTTGCCCTCAGCCTGTTCACAGTTGGCCAACTGCGCGCATTAGGTGCGGCTGAGATCGAACTGGCCCCTGGGCTTAGAGATGGTCACAAAGCGATCATTATCCGCGGTCCAATCGAGGAAGGCGACGATGATCGCTTCTTTGTGCTTGCAGAACAGGCACCGCGCGCAACCGTCTTTCTCGAGTCTCCTGGTGGCCTGGTCACAACCGGTCTTTCGATCGGTGCCGAAATCGCCATCCGCGGCTACACGACCTTGGTTCTGGATGGTGCCGGCTGCCATTCGATCTGCGCGATCATGTGGGTGGCAGGGAAGCGACGTTACATGTCATCCGCGGCAAAGGTCAGCGTTCATGCCGCCTACCGTATGCGCAATGAAGCCACCGGCGCGCCTGGAGCATCTGAATCCGGTGTCGCAAATGCCCAGATCGGCGCTTTCCTTAATGAGATTGGACTTAGTTATGAGGCAATACGGTATTTTACCTTTGCCGGGCCCAGCGACGATCTTCTGGAAATCACACCAGATATCGCGCAAGCCTTAAGCATAGATGTGGCTATCCAGTACGCCGATAGGGTCACCCCTATCTCTGCGCGCCCGACGCCACGGCGCATAACCCGACAAGTTGCCCAATATGCAGCTCTCGTGACCCATTGCGCAAGCTTACTCGGGGTGGATGAGGGCCTCCTGAAAGAGCAGTCGCGACTTGTTCTTCGCTAAGGCCATGATCTCTTCGGCCCTGAAACCTTCGTGTCATTGCTGGGTGAATTTGCTGCAACAACCAAAGCCGACCTTAGCCAGCAAGGGACAGTCAGATGGTGCCTGTCCGCCGAAAGAGATCTACGCCAGGACGGGTTGACTACGGGTGTTGATGGGCCAAGCTATAACTGCGCCAAATCCTCTACGCGCACCGAGTTTGCCATCTGTGCTTCGCCAGACCTATGGGTATTGGACCGGGCTGTTGCGAGCCTATACAACTATTCCCGAAACAATGCGGGCGCACTGCAGGCACAGGAGCTTCTCTCCTCCCAGCGGTCCTGGCTTGCAAGACGTAACCGTTGTTCAGATGATCAAAGATGTATCGCCCAGAGATACACATCGCTGATAATAGAGTTCGGTTACTGAATCACTTCTCGAGGCAACTCAGGCGCGCCTTTAAGATCATCATCACCGCCATCGTCATCGTCATCGCCGCGAAGGCAAAATTCCTACATCTTGTCCTTTCAATGACCCAGATCGGGCTCACATAAGCCACCTCATTGATATTAGTGTTTAGCGTTGGCTTTTCGCTGACGACTGTCGCAAGCTCAGTTGTGCAGATAGAACACCAATTCGCTGCATCTGGGCCAATGGCGGCTTTCAAGAAAGTTAGCCGATAAGAAAGGGGCGTTTACACCGATGACAGAAACTTATGAGTTTTAGC
This sequence comes from Sulfitobacter litoralis, assembly GCF_900103185.1. Taxonomy (GTDB): domain Bacteria; phylum Pseudomonadota; class Alphaproteobacteria; order Rhodobacterales; family Rhodobacteraceae; genus Sulfitobacter; species Sulfitobacter litoralis. The sequence continues at coordinate 346,951 of NZ_FNJD01000001.1, read as the reverse complement.
ACTCCTGGCATTATTCGCCTCGTACAGCAGCGATCAGCCTCCGGAACTCAATGTCATGGGTGTCTCTCTTCCAAAAATTTATGAAGCGCGCCACTACCTGTAGATTTCCGGCGTCGTAATGGCCGTTGCTGTCAATAAGATCCAAAGAGGGTCTCAACTGGGCGTCGGGCCCTTCAAATTGCAAGATGAGACCTGTGACTGCGCAACGATTGCCAGTTTCATCCAGCAATTCGTTTAGATGAGCAATGAGTGCCTCTTTCGAAAGCCGGAGATCCTTGTTCTTGACGGTTCTCTCAACGGTCTGGCCGTACGACTGCTTTGCAGTTTGTTCGGCTTGGTCCGCCATCCTCCAAACTTCCTTGAAGCGCGCATCCTTGATTTCGCCGTTGTTTTGGCGCTCTAATTTACTAACCCACCAGAGAGCATCCAACGTCCACAGATCAACACCAAGCTCTTTAGTTAGGTCAATAAGCGTTGAATTGATAACCTCATATTTCTTCCCGGAAGATGACCCATGCGGAAAAGTGGGCCAGATTCCGCGATCACGCATTTCCGGCTCACTGGTTCCATTCCAAACGCCATAACGATCAGGATATGCAAGCAACAACATCGGCGAGAGAGTGGCCGCACCGACACCATGAACCATCGACAGTGCCGTGTCGAACCTATCCGAAAGCGGCTGATCTTCATCGACAAGAATGGATACAGCGGTACGCAGGTTGTCCATATCATTTGCTGCGGGGCGGCCAAGGCGTTCCAATCCCGACCAATGGTGATTATGCTGAATACTCAGGAAATCAAGATAGTCTTGCTCCGTGAGGCTGGATGGGCTGCGGAAGAGCGGCCCGAAACGGTTAACAACCTCGTCGCGTTTAGCGACAGAGTGGTGAATGTCAGGAAGACTAAGGGCTTTTTTCAGGTTAAAGGTCATGGCCAAATTCGTATACAAACGCAGGTTCCGAGCCAAGCGCCATAAGTCGCCTCGAGCTCGCCAAAATCTCCCTGACTAAACCCCTGTGTTAAATGCGGTCGTCATTATCAATTATCGACAGATCACCTTGGCTACACCAAAGGAGCGTCCGAACGACGCTGGCAATTGGGCATCGTTTCCGGTCATAGATGCCCCCATATCGAAAAGAACTGAGAGTTGGGGCGGCGCAACCACAGGGGCCTCTGCTGGGCCTTGGTAACCATGAAACTGGTGTCAATCGCAGAGTTAAAAGGGGCCTGATTGTCATGTTCACGCAGGAGCGTAGGCAGGCGCAAGGTCTTGAGGTGATGAGCCAGTACCAGCTCTGGTGCATCTCTCATGCCTTCCCTCCCGCCAGCTGGCTCATATAGGATGCCGCCGTCGTTTAGGCGATGTTGGATCTGGGTATGAACGGACAAAAAATCTCCTTGCTACCGCGCTTTTGTACACGCACATAGTCTTCGACAATCGTGTATCCGCCATCATATCGGCATTCATCGCGCAACCGTTCAAAGATGCACTTGGCTGGATCGCGCTGCTTGCGCGGGCGAGTTTTATTCTCGGTCAACCATTGGTCAATCTAACCTGTGTCAGGATCAAGCTTGGGCCGCTTGATCGGCGCAGTACGTCAATAGCCGGGCGGTTTTGAATGCGCCAGCAACTTAGAGACACTGTCCCGGCTGCCCCGCCCACCCCCAAAAAAACCGAGCAATCTGACACTCACTCAAACCTACTTCAAAGTGAGCGCGCCGAACCTTCAGATACAAATCCACGGTGAATATCCCCAAGCCCTACCGAAATTCGAAAGGGAAAAAATGGCCGACTTTTACGTCGCTCGGACAACACAATGCCGGCGCTACCGCGGCTGAGTATTGCCCCGCCGTTCACACTATGGAGGGTCCGCTGCTAAAGCATTCGTATGATCACATGATTGTGCAGAGCAGCCTACCGACGAGCGACGCCTGAAAGTTGTGCGTAGCAGAAATGGGAGCAAAATGTGTAGCAAATCAGGCCTCTTGCGACCAAGATTCGGCAATACCCACTTGTTTCATTGACATCTTCGACATCTGTTCGGGAGTTTAGTGGTGCCCAGGAGAGGACTCGAACCTCCACACCGTTGCCAGTACTAGCACCTGAAGCTAGCGCGTCTACCATTCCGCCACCTGGGCACAGGGGGGTTGTGAGGGAGCGTTTATTGCTGTCGGGCGGGGGTGTCAATTGGATTCTAGTAACAAAACGAAGTGAAGATAAAATAATTAGCAGGGGGCGCGATTTGCTGCGCTAGATCGGCTTTGGGCGGCACTTTGGGGCGGAATTGCTGCTTGTTCCTCAAGGGGGGGGGATGTATCTGTAGCCTAGATTTTCTGGTCAGGGGTATCATCATGGCAAAGCTGGTCACGGTTTACGGCGGTTCCGGGTTTGTGGGGCGGTATATTGTCCGCCGCATGGCATTGGCGGGATGGCGTGTTCGCGTTGCGGTGCGCCGCCCGAACGAAGCGTTGTTCGTGCGTACCTATGGCACCGTTGGGCAGGTCGAACCGGTCTTTTGCAACATCCGCGATGATGCATCTGTGCGCGATGCGTTGCGGGGCGCTGATGCGGTGGTGAACTGCGTTGGGATTCTGGCCGAGGCTGGCAAGAACACCTTTGACGCGATTCAGGCTGACGGTGCTGAGCGTATTGCGCGCCTGTCTGCTGCCGAAGGGGTGCAACGCTTGGTTCAGATCTCTGCCATCGGTGCGAATGCCGAGGCCGATAGCGACTATGCCCAGACCAAGGCGATGGGAGAGGCCGGCGTGCTGAAATACATGCCCGATGCTGTTATTCTGCGCCCCTCGATCGTGTTCGGGCCCGAGGATGACTTCTTTAACCGTTTTGCCGGTATGACACGGATCAGCCCTGCAATCCCTGCGGTGGGTGCGGACACATTGTTCCAGCCGGTTTATGTCGATGACGTCGCCCATGCGGCAGAGCTGGCGGTGACGGGCAAGGCCCCAGCGGGTATCTACGAATTGGGCGGACCCGAGGTCGAGAGCTTTCGCGGCCTGATGCAGCGTATGCTGGGCGTGGTGAACCGCCGTCGGATGGTCATCGCATTGCCGACGTTCGTGGCGCGGATGATCGCCTTTGGCTTGGATGTGCTGCAGTCGGTCACATTCGGTTTGATCAAGAACAACACGTTGACCCGCGATCAGATCAAGAATCTGGCGAATGATAACGTCGTAGGCGAGGGCATGCGGGGCTTTGACGCTCTGGGGATCACCCCTGCGTCTATGGGATCGGTGCTGCCCGAGTATCTTTGGCGTTTCCGTCCGTCGGGTCAGTATGACGAGATCAAGAAATCCGCAAAAAACTTGCGGACCTGAGCCAGTAGCATTCGGAATACAGAAAGGCCCTGTCGGCAACGGCGGGGCCTTTTCTTTAGCTGTAGGCATACACCAGCAACGCGGCCCCCAGTAGAATGCGGTAGATCACATAAGGGGTGAAATTCACGCTCCGCAGCAGGCGCATCATCAAGACCAAGGCGCCAAGGGCTGCGACAAAGGCGAAGGCGGCGGCGATGGATGCGTCACGGGCAAGCTGCGCGTCGGCCTCTCCGATCACGTCCAGTGACAAAAGTGCACCCGAGGCGAGGATCGTGGGGATCGACATCAGCATCGACAGCGTCGCGGCGCTGGCGCGGTCATAGCCCAGTTTGCGTGCCGCGGTGATCGTGATGCCCGACCGCGAGGTGCCGGGGATCAGGGCAATAGCCTGCGCCAGCCCCATCCAGACGGCACCTCTCATGTTCCAGTCTTCGGTGTTGCGGTCACTGCGGCCTGTGTGGTCGGCCCAATACAGTACAATCCCGAACAGCAGCATCGTCCAGCCGATCACCGCAACAGAGCGGAGCATCTCGTCGATTCCCAGCAGCTTGATCACCAGCCCGACCACCAGAACCGGAATCGTTGCAATGATCAAAAGCGCCGCAAGCCGCGCGCCGGGGGTGTCCATCTTGCCGCGTAGCAAGCGGCCAAGTCCTATCGTGGCCTCTGCGACTTCGGTGCGAAAATATAGAACCACCGCAAGAAGCGTGCCGACATGCACCGCCACATCAATGGCAAGCCCCTGATCGGGTCCGCCGGTGAGCGTGGGCAGCAAAATCAGATGACCCGAGGACGAGACGGGCAAGAACTCTGTCAGCCCCTGAATGATTGCGACGAGCAGTAATTGAAACAGGGTCATGAAGGGGCCGGCCTTTGAAGCGTTCTGGGTGCCATAGGGCTACAACTTTGGGGGGATAGAAGGGAAGTGGGTTGTTAAGTCCGAATCGGACATAAAACGGCGCTATATTCGCCTAATAAATGCGTTCGAATGAAAATAATATGTATATAGGTCAGTAGTGCTGCCTTTATATCTTTCAAGAGCCTGTGTATGAGGGGGCAGCAACGTGTTTCATGCGGAGAGATCCAAGATGGCAAAGCAGCCAATGCTCAAGTTTACAACGGTTTCCCGGGATATGCCCGAAAAACGGATGCCGAATCTTCGTCGTGAAGACTTTAAAGAGATTTATGCGGAATACGCGGATGAGAAAGCGCAGGAGCAATCCAGCCGCTGTAGCCAGTGTGGCGTTCCCTATTGCCAGACCCATTGCCCGCTGCACAATAACATCCCCGACTGGCTGCGCCTGACCGCCGAAGGGCGCCTGAAGGAAGCCTACGAGATCAGCCAGGCCACCAACACCTTCCCTGAAATCTGCGGCCGCATCTGCCCGCAGGACCGTCTGTGCGAAGGCAACTGTGTGATCGAACAATCCGGCCACGGCACTGTGACCATCGGCTCGGTTGAGAAATATATCACCGATACCGCGTGGGAAAATGGCTGGGTACAGGCGATCAAACCCAAGACCGAACGTGCCGAATCCGTCGGTATCATCGGCGCAGGGCCTGGCGGTCTGGCCGCTGCGGACGTGCTGCGCCGCGCGGGTGTGCAGGTTACGATCTATGACCGCTATGACCGTGCGGGTGGTTTGCTGACTTACGGCATCCCCGGTTTCAAGCTGGAAAAAGATGTGGTCATGCGCCGCAACGACCAGCTGGCCGAAGGTGGCGCTAACTTTGAACTGAACTGCGATGTGGGTGTCGACATTAGCTTTGCCGATATCCGCGCCAAGCATGACGCCGTGATCATCGCGACGGGCGTTTATAAAACCCGTGACATTCAGGCCCCCGGCGTTGGCGGTGTGGGTCTGGAACGCGCGATTGATTTCCTGACCATTAGCAACCGCAAAAGCTTTGGTGACGCGGTCGAGGAATTCGACTCCGGTCGGTTTAACGCGCAGGGCAAAAAGGTTGTCGTCATTGGCGGCGGTGATACCGCGATGGACTGTGTGCGGACCTCGATCCGTCAGGGGGCCACGTCGGTGAAATGTCTGTACCGCCGTGACCGCGCCAACATGCCCGGTTCGCAACGCGAAGTGCAAAACGCCGAAGAAGAAGGCGTGGTATTCGAATGGCTATCCGCGCCCAAAGGGTTCGTCGGCGATCCGGTCACCGGTGTGATGGTGCAAAAGATGCGTCTTGGCGCGCCCGATGTCTCTGGCCGTCAGGCCCCCGAGGTGATCGAGGGTGCTGATTACGTCGAAGAGGCCGATCTGGTGATCATGGCGCTTGGCTTTGAACCCGAAGACCTGCCCAAACTGTGGAACACGCCAGAGCTGCCGGTGAACCGCTGGGGCACGATCAAGGCCGACTATATCACCGGCGCGACCGATCTGGATGGTGTCTATGCCGTGGGTGACATCGTGCGCGGCGCGTCACTGGTGGTCTGGGCCATCAAGGACGGGCGCGATTGTGCGCAGGCGATTCTTGAAAAGATGGGGGCCAGCGTGGCCATCGCCGCCGAATAAACGCCCCTTTCAGTTGATATTTCGCGCCTCAGGCGCGCCCGATTTAGGAGATTCCAAATGACCAAGTATGATGACGCCTGGGTAGCACGCGAAGAAGCAAAACGCGCTTTCATGGCAGAAAACGGTCTGTATTCCGAAGAAGAAGAGCATTCATCCTGCGGTGTCGGCCTTGTCGTGAACATCGATGGCTCCAGCAGCCGTGCGGTTGTTGAAAACGGCATCAAGGCGCTCAAGGCGATCTGGCACCGCGGGGCTGTTGATGCGGACGGTAAAACCGGCGACGGCGCAGGCATTCACGTGCAGATCCCCGTCAACTTTTTCTATGATCAGGTGCGCCGCACGGGTCACAGCCCCCGCGAAGGCGAATTGATCGCCGTCGGTCAGGTCTTTTTGCCGCGCACCAACTTTGCCGCGCAGGAAACCTGCCGGACCATCGTTGAAACCGAAGTGCTGCGCATGGGCTACTATATCTACGGCTGGCGCCACGTGCCTGTGGATACGTCGGTCTTGGGCGACAAGGCCAATGCGACCCGCCCCGAGATCGAACAGATCCTGATTTCGAACGCCAAGGGCGTGGACGAGGAAACATTCGAGCGCGAGCTTTATGTCATCCGTCGTCGCATCGAGAAAGCCGCGCTGGCCGCTCAGGTGCCGACCCTCTACATCGCGTCGATGTCCTGCCGGTCGATCATCTACAAGGGCATGATGCTGGCGCAGGATGTTGCCAACTTCTACCCCGACCTGATGGACGAACGCTTTGAGTCCGCCTTTGCGATCTATCACCAGCGTTATTCCACCAACACCTTCCCACAATGGTGGTTGGCGCAGCCTTTCCGCATGCTGGCCCATAACGGCGAGATCAACACGCTCAAGGGCAACATCAATTGGATGAAAAGCCACGAGATCCGCATGGCGTCGGGCACGTTTGGCGAAATGGCCGAAGACATCAAACCGATCGTTGCTGCCGGGTCGTCCGACTCTGCCGCGCTGGATGCGGTGTTCGAGGTGCTGGTGCGCGCGGGTCGTTCAGCCCCGATGGCGAAAACCATGCTGGTGCCTGAAAGCTGGTCCAAGCAGGCGGTCGAGCTGCCGCAGGCATGGCGCGACATGTATTCCTATTGCAACTCGGTGATGGAGCCTTGGGATGGACCCGCAGCGCTGGCCATGACCGATGGCCGCTGGGTTTGCGCCGGCCTAGACCGCAACGGTCTGCGCCCGATGCGTTTCGTCGTCACCGCTGACGGCATGCTGATCGCCGGCTCCGAAGCGGGCATGGTGCCGCAGGACGAGGCGAATGTCGTACGCAAAGGCGCGCTTGGCCCCGGTCAGCTGCTGGCGGTCGATATCGAAGAAGGCAAAATGTTCGGCGATACCGAAATCAAGGACAAGCTCGCCGCGTCGCGCCCCTTTGGTGAATGGGTCGGCAAGATCAACGAGCTGGACAAAGCGCTTGGCGATGTCGAGGAAAAGGCGCTGTTTTCGGGCGACGAACTGCGCCGCCGTCAGGTGGCAGCAGGCTACACCATCGAAGACCTTGAACAAATCCTCGCCCCGATGGCCGAAGATGCGAAAGAACCCTTGGCTTCTATGGGCGACGACACGCCGTCGGCAGTTCTGTCGAACCAGTACCGCCCGCTCAGCCACTTCTTCCGCCAGAACTTTAGCCAAGTGACTAACCCGCCCATCGATAGCTTGCGCGAATTCCGCGTCATGAGCCTGAAAACGCGGTTCGGGAACCTCAAAAACGTTCTGGACGAATCCAGCGCGCAGACAGAAATTCTTGTGCTCGACAGCCCGTTTCTTGCGAACGCGCAGTTTGATCAGTTGATGACCGAATTCAACGCGAACTCTGTCACCATCGACTGTACCTTCGAGCCAGGCGGCAACAACCTGAGCGAAAACCTGCGCCGGATCCGGGACGAGGCCGAAGACGCCGTGCGCTCCGGTGCTGGTCACATCGTGCTGACCGACCAGTTCAGCGATGCGACCCGCGTGGCGATGCCGATGATCCTTGCGACATCTGCCGTGCACAGCCAGCTGACCCGCAAGGGCCTGCGGACATTTACCTCGCTCAACGTGCGCTCGGCCGAATGTGTGGACCCGCATTACTTTGCCGTGCTGATCGGCTGTGGTGCCACCGTGGTGAACGCCTACCTTGCCGAAGATTCACTGGCGGATCGTATCGGGCGTGGTCTGCTGGACATGAACCTGACGACCGCGATGGCCCGCTACCGCGAGGCGATTGATCAGGGCCTGCTGAAAATCATGGCGAAGATGGGCATCAGCGTCATGTCCTCCTACCGTGGCGGCTTGAACTTCGAAGCCGTAGGGCTGAGCCGCGCGATGTGCGCGGAATACTTCCCCGGCATGACCAGCCGTATCAGCGGGATCGGTGTGACCGGTATCCAACGCAAGGCCGAAGCGGTCCACGACCGTGGTTGGCAGGGTGATGGCGTCGTCATGCCCATCGGCGGCTTCTACAAGGCGCGCAAATCCGGCGAGACCCACGCATGGGAAGCATCGTCGATGCACATGCTGCAAATGGCCTGCAACAAAGCGTCCTACCAGATGTGGAAGCAGTATAGCGCCAAGATGCAAAGCAATCCGCCGATCCATCTGCGCGACCTGCTGGACATCAAGCCGCTGGGGGCCCCAGTGCCTATCGAAGAGGTCGAATCCATCACCTCTATCCGTAAGCGTTTCGTGACGCCGGGCATGTCCCTTGGCGCGCTGTCGCCCGAGGCACATAAGACCCTGAACGTCGCGATGAACCGCATCGGGGCCAAGTCCGATTCTGGCGAGGGTGGCGAAGATCCGGCGCACTTCGTGCCCGAGGCGAACGGCGACAACCCCTCGGCCAAGATCAAGCAGGTGGCGTCGGGCCGTTTCGGTGTGACTGCCGAATACCTGAACCAGTGTGAAGAGCTTGAAATCAAGGTCGCTCAAGGGGCCAAGCCCGGCGAGGGTGGTCAGCTTCCGGGCATGAAGGTCACCGACCTGATCGCCCGTCTGCGCCATTCGACCAAGGGCGTGACCCTGATCTCGCCCCCGCCGCACCACGATATCTATTCCATCGAAGACCTTGCGCAGCTGATCTATGACCTCAAGCAGATCAACCCGCGCTGTAAGGTGACCGTGAAGCTGGTGGCGTCCTCGGGCGTTGGCACGATTGCGGCCGGTGTGGCGAAAGCCAAGGCGGATATCATTCTGATCTCGGGCCACAATGGCGGCACGGGCGCATCGCCTGCGACCTCGATCAAATATGCGGGTCTGCCGTGGGAGATGGGCCTGACCGAAGCGCATCAGGTTCTGGCGATGAACAACCTGCGTGACCGCGTGACCCTGCGGACCGACGGCGGCTTGCGCACCGGGCGTGACATCGTGATGGCCGCGATGATGGGAGCCGAGGAATACGGCATCGGCACTGCCGCGCTGATCGCGATGGGTTGTATCATGGTGCGTCAGTGCCAGTCGAACACCTGCCCCGTCGGCGTCTGCACCCAAGACGAAGCGCTGCGTGGCAAGTTCACCGGCAACGCGGATAAGGTCGTGAACCTGATCACCTTCTACGCCACCGAAGTGCGCGAATTGCTCGCCTCTATCGGGGCGCGTAGCCTGGATGACGTGATTGGCCGTGCCGATCTGCTGGCACAGGTCAGCCGTGGCTCTGCGCATCTTGACGATCTGGATCTCAACCCGCTGCTGATCACCGTCGATGGCGCGGCAGAGATTGTCTATGACCGCAACAAGCCACGCAACGCTGTGCTGGACACGCTGGACTCTGAAATCGTGCGCGACGCCGCGCGCTTCCTTGAGGATGGTGAGAAGATGCAGCTGAGCTATGCGGTGCAGAACACGCACCGTACCGTGGGCACCCGCGTCTCGAGCCACATCATCCGCAACTTCGGCATGAACAACCAGCTGCAGCCCGATCACCTGACGGTCAAGCTGACCGGTTCGGCGGGGCAGTCGCTGGGGGCCTTCGCGGCACCGGGGCTCAAGCTTGAAGTGTCGGGCGATGCGAACGACTATGTTGGTAAGGGCCTGTCGGGCGGTACCATCGTCGTGCGTCCATCGATGGCAAGCACCATCGTCGCCTCTGACAACACGATCATCGGCAACACTGTGCTGTATGGCGCGACCAAGGGCTTTTTGTTTGCAGCAGGCCGTGCCGGTGAACGTTTCGGGGTGCGGAACTCGGGCGCGCATGTCGTGATCGAAGGCTGCGGCAGCAACGGGTGCGAATACATGACCGGCGGTGTGGCCGTGATCTTGGGCGAGATTGGCGCAAACTTTGGCGCGGGGATGACGGGCGGTATGGCCTATCTGTACAACCCTGATGGCAAGGTCGAAAAAATGCTGAACCGTGAAACACTGGTGACCTGCCCGGTCACGGTAGAGCATTGGGAAAACCAGCTGAAGGGTCTGATCGAGCGGCACTTGCAGGAAACCAGCAGCCGCAAGGCCGAAGACATCCTGCAGCATTGGGACATCGAAAAGGATAACTTTGTCCAGATTTGCCCCAAAGAGATGTTGGTCCATCTGCCCGCCCCGCTGAGCGTCGAAGAGCACGCAATACCGGCGGAGTAAGCAAAACGGATAGATCGGGCGCGGGGGAAACCTCGCGCCCGATTTCTTTTGTACATCGCCCACGCTTTACCGGGGCTCCAAGCGGCCTATAGTTACGGGATGATCAAAACAGTTTCCTCTCGCGTCCGGCTGATGGCGCTTTTGCTGGTGGGGCTCGCGCTTGCGGCCTGTACCGATGCCGCGCCCAAGGGCGGCGGTGATATTCTGGTGATTGGCGATTCCGTGATGGCGTGGAACGGATCAAGCGATCAGGCGATCCCCGATGCGATGGCGATAGCCCTTGGCCGTAATGTGATCAGCAAGGCCGTCCCGGGGGCGCAGTTCAGCAATGACAGCACGCTTTTGTCTGCTGTGGGGTTCGACATTCAGGACCAATACCCCGGCGGGCGCTGGAACTGGATTGTGGTGAACGGCGGGGCCAATGATCTGGGGTTCAACGATTGCAAATGCGGGGCTTGCACGCCGGTGGTCGACACGCTGATCGGTGCGGATGCGGCCAGCGGAGAGGTTCCGGCCTTTCTGTCGCGTTTGCGCAGCAGCGGTGCGCAGGTAATGTGGATGGGATATTATGCTGGAAACGGCAAAGGGTCATTCGAAGGCTGCCGCGATGATCTGGTGCTGCTGGAGCGCCGCATCGCGCGGTTTGCTGCACAGACGCCGGGGGTGACGTTTCTTGATTCCGAAATGGTGATCGACCGCAACGATCCCAGCCTTTTTGCCAGCGACAACACCCACCCGTCGCCCAAGGCATCGGCGTTGATCGGAGCCTATCTGGCAAAAGGAATTTCCGCCCGCAGTGCCCGTTCACAATAAGCGCGTTGCGCGATATAGCTGATGACTATGGCAAAACGCGCATCTTCGAAATCCAAAAGCAAGACCAAGGCCAAGCCGCCGTCACCCGCGGCGCAGCTGCGGTCATTGAAGCGGCGCGTCGTCAGGGGCACGTTCAAGCTGGTGCTAACCGTGCTTGGCCTGTTGGTCGCAATGGTGCTGCTGTTTGCGGTGCTCAACCCGCCAACCACGCCCTATATGTTTAGCGAAGGCCGCAGGTTGGGGGGCGTCGATCAGCAATGGGTCGCCCTGGAAGAAGTTGCCCCTGTCATGGCACGGTCTGTGGTGGCGGCAGAAGACGCGAATTTCTGCAATCATTGGGGCTTTGATCTGGCTGCGATCAAGCGCGCTATTGCAGAAGGGTCGAACCGTGGCGCCTCTACTCTCTCGCAGCAGACGGTCAAGAATGTCTATCTGTGGCACGGGCGCACCTGGCTGCGCAAAGCGCTTGAGGCCGGCATCACACCGCTGGTCGAAACCGTCTGGACCAAACGACGGATCATCGAGGTCTATCTGAACGTCGCCGAGTTTGACGAAGGCATCTTTGGTATCGATGCAGCAGCGCAGCATTATTTCGGAGTGATTCCCGCCAAGCTGACGGCGACACAAGCCGCACGGCTGGCCGCGATCCTGCCCTCGCCCAAAACCCGCTCTGCTACACGCCCGTCGGCGTCGGTGCGCAAGCGCAGTGCCCAAATCCGTGATGGTGCGGCGACAATCAGCAAGGACGGGCGGGCAGCCTGTTTCGAGAGTTGAAAAACCCAACCAAGACGGGCATGAGGATGAAACCCTTGTTTGTTAGTACCGGAACCCCTTTATGGCCCGCCTGTTTCACGTCCCGCTGTCGCCGTTCTGCCGCAAAGTCCGGCTGAGCCTCGCCGAGAAGAAGATCGAGGTAGAACGCGTCGAAGAGCGGTATTGGGAGCAAGACCCAGATTTCATGCGTCGCAATCCGGCGGGCAAGGTGCCCGTCTTACAACTTGATGGTATCATCATGTCCGAAAGCGCTGCGATCTGTGAATACATCGAAGAAACCCGCCCCGAACCGTCGCTGATGCCCAGTGATCCGATTCAGCGGCTCGAAGTCCGCCGTCTGGTCAGCTGGTTCGATGACAAGTTCCACGACGAAGTCACCTCAAAGCTGCTGTACGAACGGGTGAATAAAAAGGTGATGAAGCAGGGGTTTCCTGACAGCCGCAACGTCAAGGACGGGGCCAAGGCGATCAAATACCACATCGATTATATGGCGTGGCTGCTGGACCACCGGCGCTGGCTGGCGGGTGACGTGATGACGCTGGCCGATTTTGCAGCGGCGGCACATCTGTCCTCGCTTGATTATATTTCGGATGTGGACTGGAACCGGTCGGACGTGGTCAAGGACTGGTACGCCAAGATCAAATCCCGCCCGGCCTTCCGGTCGTTGCTGGCCGATCAGGTGCCGGGCTTCCCACCGCCGAAGCATTACAATGACCTTGATTTCTGATCCACGCCGTGCCGGATGTCTGTGACGCCGGCGGTTGATACGGACGCCCTGCGGGGCCGGTTGGTGGCGCAGGCGCTGGACGAGGGCTTTGTCTCGTGCCGTATCTGCCGACCCGATGCAGTGCCCGAGGTGCCCGAACGGCTGCAGGCCTTTGTCGAGGCAGGGTACCACGGGCAGATGTCATGGATGGCCGACCGCATGGCTTGGCGGGGCAACCCCGCAGCGCTTTGGCCCGAAGCGCGGTCGGTGATCATGCTGGCCGAAAGCTACACCCCCGAATACGACCCGACCGAGGTGCTGAACCACCCCGACAAGGCGGGCGTGTCGGTCTATGCGCAGGGGCGCGACTACCACGATATCGTAAAGAAACGGCTCAAGCGGGTGGCGCGCTGGCTGGTGGCGCAAGAACCGTGCGAGGTGAAAGTCTTTGTCGATACAGCCCCCGTGCCGGAAAAGGCGTTGGGACAGGCGGCGGGGCTGGGCTGGCAGGGCAAGCACACGAATCTGCTTAGCCGCGACTGGGGGAACTGGGCCTTTCTTGGCGCGATCTTCACCACATTGGATTTCACCCCCGACACGGCAGAGGTGGATCACTGCGGGTCGTGCCGGTCATGCCTCACGGCGTGCCCCACCAATGCGTTCCCCGCGCCCTATCAACTGGATGCGCGGCGCTGCATTTCCTATCTAACGATTGAGCACAACGGGCCGGTCGACCTTGAGCTGCGCAGCAAGATGGGCAACCGCATTTACGGCTGTGACGATTGCCTTGCCGCCTGCCCGTGGAACAAGTTCGCCGTCGCGGCGAGCGATCTGCGCTATCACGGCGGTGTCGGTGCCCCTGATCTGGCAGAGCTGGCGACGCTGGATGATGCCGCGTTCCGGCTGCGGTTCAGTGGGTCGCCGATCAAGCGGATCGGGCGCAACCGGTTCATGCGCAACGTGCTTTACGCCATCGGCAACTCCGGTCAGGCGCGGCTGGTCCCTGTGGCACAGGGTCTGCTGGACGATCCTGACGCCACAGTTGTTGATGCTGCACAATGGGCTGTGGCGCGTCTTGGCGAAAACCACGGCTAGACAGGGCTGGACCGCTGCGCGGGAACAGGTAAACCCTAGGAAAACGGTGCAAGGATAATTGAATGGCGCTTTTGCTTGGGGTGGATACGGGCGGCACCTATACGGATGCGGTACTGATCCGGGATGAAACCACGGTGATCGCTTCGGCCAAGGCGCTGACCACCCGCGGCGATCTGGCCATCGGTGTGGGGCAAGCCGTGCGCCACGTGTTGGAGGCTGCTGATGTTTCAGCGGGTCAGGTGGCGATGGCGTCGCTGTCCACCACGCTGGCAACTAATGCATTGGTCGAAGGGCAGGGCGGGCGCGTGGCGCTGATCTATGTCGGTTTCAAAGAACGTGACCTTCAGGCGCACGGACTGGCAGAGGCGCTGAACGGTGACCCCTATCTGATCTTGGGCGGCGGACATGACCACGCAGGCGCAGAGCTTTCCCCGCTGGATGAAGACGCGCTGGTCGCGTTTCTGACCGCGCAAAAATCGCAGGTCAGCGGGTTCGCGGTCGCCAGCCAGTTTGCCACGCGCAACCCTATTCACGAACAGCGGGTTGCTGCGTTGGTGGCGCAGGTGACGGGCCGGCCTGTGTCGGCCTCACATCAACTGTCGGCCAAGCTCAACGGGCCGAAACGGGCGCTAACGGCGGTGCTGAATGCGCGGCTCATCGGGATGATAGACAGGTTGATTGGCCGCGCCGAGGATGTGCTGACTGACATCGGTGTGACGGCCCCGTTGATGGTTGTGCGCGGCGATGGGGCGCTGATCTCTGCGGCACAAGCGCGTGCGCGACCGATTGAAACGATCCTCAGCGGGCCTGCGGCCTCGATTGTCGGCGCGCGGTGGATGACCGGCGCGGCACATGCGTTGGTCAGTGATATTGGCGGCACCACCACGGATGTAGCCCTGTTACGCGATGGCCGGCCCGCGATCGACCCCGCAGGGGCTCGCGTCGGCAGCTACCGCACGATGGTAGAGGCCGTTGCCATGCGTACCACCGGTCTGGGGGGCGACAGCGAGGTGCATTTCCTGACCGAAGGCTTGCAGGGCGGCGTGACGCTGGGGCCCAAGCGTATCTTGCCCATTGCGCTCATCGCGGCGGAGGCACCCGAGGTCGTCCATACCGCGCTTGATGCGCAGCTGCGCAGCACCACCCCCGGCGAATATGACGGGCGCTTTGTGAGTGCCGTGGCAGGTCAACCGCGCGAAGGCATCTCGGCGCGTGAACAAACGCTGCTGGACCGTATCGGTGACGGGCTGCGCCCGATGGCGGATATCGTGCGCGCGCGGATCGAAACCGGTGCTCTTAAACGGCTGGTCGAACGCGGGCTGGTCCAGCTTGCTGGCGTCACCCCTTCGGATGCGAGCCATGCGCTGGGCCGCGTGGATGCGTGGGACGCAAAGGCCGCACAAAAGGCGCTGCGGCTGTTCGGGCGGCGGCGTACAGGGGCGGGGCAGATGTTGGCACCTGATCCTGCCGTTATGGCGCAGATGATCGTGGACCAATTGACCGAACAGACCAGCCTGGCGTTGCTAGAGGCGGCGCTTGCCGAAGAAGACCCTGCCTTTGATGCAGAACCCGAAACGCTGGCACGCCATGAGCTGTTGCAGCGCGGGTTGCGCGGTCACGCGGGGCTTGTGCGGATCGAGGCGGCGTTGAACGTGCCGGTAATCGGGCTGGGGGCCTCTGCCGCGGCCTATTATCCGGCGGTGGGGGAACGGCTGGGCACGCAGATGATCCTGCCTGAACACGCCGCGGTGGCCAATGCCATCGGCGCTGTCGTCGGGCGGGTGACCATGCGGGAAAGCGGCACGGTGACGTCCCCGGCAGAGGGGCGGTTCAGAGTGTACCTGACCGACGGGCCGCAGGATTTCACCGATCAGACACAGGCGCTTAACACGCTTGAAAACACGCTGCGGGAAAAGGCAGAGACAGCGGCACGAGCAGCCGGCGTGATCGACATGCAAACCGAAACGCAGCGCGAAATCCGCTATGCCGAAGTCGAAAGCCGCAAGGTCTTTATCGAAGCGGTGCTCACGGTTGAAGCGACGGGCCGACCGAGGGTCGCATTGGTCTAGACACCCCTCAAAGAAAACGGCGCAAACCCTATGGGGCTGCGCCGTTTTGCGTTTATTCTGCTGCCGCGTGTTTGGGCAGGACCCAATCGGGGCGCGGGAAGTGGCAGGTATAACCGTTTGGAATACGCTCCAGATAATCTTGATGCTCGGGCTCTGCTTCCCAGAAATCGCTGACGGGTTCTACCTCTGTCACGACTTTGCCTGGCCAGATGCCCGATGCCTCTACATCGGCAATCGTGTCCAGCGCCGTGGCTTTCTGGTCTTCGTCGACATAGTAGATCGCCGAACGATAGCTCAGCCCGCGGTCATTGCCCTGACGGTTCAGCGTTGTCGGGTCGTGGATCTGGAAAAACAGCTCCAGCAGATCACGATAGCTGATCACGTCGTCGTTAAACATCACCTCGATCGCCTCGGCGTGGGTGCCGTGGTCGCGGTAGGTGGCATTGGGTACATCGCCGCCCGAATAGCCCACGCGGGTCGATAGAACCCCCTCGCGTTTGCGGATCAGGTCCTGCATGCCCCAAAAGCATCCTCCGGCCAGTACTGCGCGTTGTTCGCTCATGCTACATCCTCCACTTGGTTGATATAATCGCCATAGCCTGCGTCTTGCATGTCGTCACGACGAATAAAGCGGAGCGAGGCCGAATTGATGCAATAGCGCAGTCCGCCACGGTCTGCGGGACCGTCGGGGAAGACGTGACCCAGATGGCTGTCGCCATGGGCGCTGCGCACTTCGGTGCGAACCATCCCCAGCGATGCGTCGCGCAATTCACTGACATGGGCCGGTTCGATGGGTTTGGTAAAGCTCGGCCAGCCGCAGCCGGATTCGTATTTGTCAGAGGACGCGAACAGCGGCTCGCCAGAGACGATGTCTACGTAGATGCCTGGCTCTTTGTTATCGAGCAGTTTGCCCGTGCCGGGACGTTCGGTGCCGTCCTGCTGGGTGACACGGAATTCTTCGGGGGACAGAGCGTTAATGGCGGCGTCGGTCTTTTCATAGGTCGGCATGCGAGGCTCCTTTGCGGTTTGATACATTAAATGGGGCCTGCGCGGGTTTTTCAAAGGGGTAATGCAGCGGCGCACCGATCTGTGACCGCCCGCCTGTCGCCCAACCCCTTGGCTTGCAGGTCAGGCGCGGCGCTGCCGCGAGACCTGAACTGCAAGAATACCCAAGGCAATCACGGCGACGCCGATGATATCCTGAACCCCCAGCGGTTCGCCCAGCAACAGCCAAGCAATCGCCACCCCGAAAAACGGGTTGAGGAAATGGAAGGTCGCGGCGCGGGTGGCTCCGATACGGTTGACCAGCCAGAACCAGACCACCGTCGCCAGCAGCCCCGGCACCAGACAGGTATAAAGGAACGCCAGCGCCAGCGGCCAGCTTGGGCTGATGTGCGGCGTCTCGAACAGCAAGGTCGCAATCGACAGCGCCACGCAGCCGACAAGCATCTGCAAGCCCACCACCATCAGGAAGTTCCCGCCAGAGGTCGCACCGCGCACCAGCAGGGTCGCCGCAGATAGCGCGACCACACCGACGCCGCATAGCAGCAGCCCCGTCAGATCGACGCCACCGCTGATCCGTGCCCCCATAATGATGGCCACCCCGATCACACCGGCGATCAGCCCTGCAATGCCCAACGGCTTGAGCTTTTCCCCCAGAAACAGCCATGTTGCCAGACCGACGAGAAGCGGCATGGTCGAGGCGATGATCGCCGCCAGTGACGCCTGTACGGTCTGCATCGCGACAAAGTTCATCCCCAGATAGACCGCGTTTTGCAGCACGCCGAAAATGATCGTTGCCCGCCATTGCGCGCGCGTCAGCCGCCACGTCTGCCCAAGCGCCAGCGCGACCCCCACGCCGATCAGGCCAGAGATCAGATACCGCGCCGACAAAGCCATCAAGGGGGACGCATCCGCGACGATAATCCGCGCCGACGTAAAGGCAGAGGACCACATTACGGCGAAGGCCAGCCCCATGAGAATTGCACGTATATCCATGAGGGGGCCTTTCAGGTTTTCCAGTGGGCGGAGACTTCCGTAGTTGCCCGACAGGAGCAAGCGCATTCGGCGCAACACAGACCTGCGCCAAACGCAAAGGGCCGCCCGTGGGCGACCCTTTGTCAGAACAGACTGTAATCAGTCTTATTCGTTAACGCTGTCTTTCAGCGCTTTCGCGATGGTCATCTTAACAACCTTGTCCGCGTCTTTCTTGAACTGTTCGCCGGTGGCAGGGTTACGCACCATACGCTCGGGACGTTCGCGGCAGTAGATTTTGCCAATGCCGGGAAGGGTCACAGCGCCACCGCCGGAAACCTCTTTCGTGATCAACGCGCAAACCGCGTCCAGTGCCGCGCTTGCTGTTTTCTTGTCTTCGCCCATTTCCTCAGCCAAAGCCGCGACGAGCTGGGTTTTTGTCATTGGTTTAGTTGCCATCTTGTTTTTCTCCTTCGTCCGCCCGGATTAGGGCCTCACGCGCAGAATGTAACGGTATGTTGTGGTTGAACACAACGAATAGGTCGCAAGAAACCGCGAAAACATGCTATTTTCAGCCGATTTCGGCCTTTAGAGAAAAGCAGTTTCGTCAAACGAGCGCAATTTTCGGCTGTGCAACCGCTCTAGCGGCATATCGCGCAGCTGTTCCATAGCGCGAATGCCGATCATCAAGTGCCGTGCGACCTGCGTTTTATAGAAATCTGACGCCATACCGGGCAGTTTCAATTCACCATGCAGCGGTTTGTCAGAGACGCAAAGCAACGTGCCGTAGGGCACTCGGAACCGGTAGCCGTTGGCTGCGATCGTGGCACTTTCCATATCCAGCGCCACGGCGCGGGACTGGCTAAGCCGCTGCACCGGACCGGATTGATCGCGCAGTTCCCAGTTGCGGTTGTCGATGGTGGCGACGGTGCCTGTGCGCATGATCCGCTTCAGCTCGTAGCCTTCAAGCTGGGTGACCTGTTCAACGGCGTCCTCCAGCGCGATCTGGATCTCGGCCAGCGCGGGGATCGGAACCCAGACCGGCAGGTCGTCGTCCAGCACGTGGTCTTCGCGCAGATAGCCATGCGCCAGCACGAAATCCCCAAGCGCTTGGGTGTTGCGCAGGCCAGCGCAGTGACCAACCATCAGCCACGCATGGGGGCGCAGCACGGCAATGTGGTCCGTCGCGGTTTTTGCGTTGGACGGTCCGACGCCGATATTAACCAGCGTGATGCCCGACCCGTTCGCGCGTTTCAGATGATAGGTCGGCATCTGCGGGGTTTTGACCGACGCATGCAGCGGCGCGTCGCCGTCCGAAATCTCGACGTTGCCGGTAGAGACGAAGGACGTGTAGCCGCTATCGGGGTCGCGCAGCATGGCGCGGGCGTATTCCTCGAACTCGGTGACGTAGAACTGGTAATTGGTGAACAGCACGTGGCTTTGGAAATGGTCGGGATCGGTGGCGGTGTAATGCGTCAGCCGTGCCAGCGAATAATCGACACGCTGCGCGGTGAAGGGGGCCAACGGGCGTACATTATCCACCGGCAGATAGGTCCCGTTTACGATATCGTCATTTGTGGTGCTCAGGTCCGGCACGTCGAACACATCGCGCAGGGTGAAATCCGCCGCACCTTCCTGCGGGATCGTCACGCTGTCGTCATTGCTAACCGCGAAATGCACGGGGATCGGTGTGTCGGATACCGCGATGGTCACGGGCTGGCCGTGGTTTTCGATCAGCAGCCCGATTTGCTGTGTTAGGTAGTGTTTGAACAGTTCGGGCCGCGTAATCGTCGCCGAAAACGTGCCGGGCGACGACACATGACCAAAGGACAGCCGCGAATCCACCTGCGCATAGCTGGAGGTGGTGAACCGGATCTCGGGGTAGAACGCCCTGATCCTTGTTTCGGGGGCCGCATTGTCCATCGCTTTCTGGAAATGTTCGCTCAGGAAACCCGTTGCTTGGCTGTAAAGTTCGATCAGGCGCGCAACGGCGGCGGCAGCGTCGGTGAATTGTTCGGCGGGGCGGGCATCTGGGGTCAGGATTTTGGTCATGAAACAGGCTCTAACAAAGGAATAAATTCAAAACTACGTACATCGACCAGTCCGAGGTCAGAGATGCGCAATTCGGGAATGACAACAAGTGCCAGAAGGGAATGCTGCATATAGGCGTTGTTCAACGTGCACCCACAATCGCGCATCGCCTGCATCATCGCTTCGGTCTTGGCGGCGACATCGGATGCGGGGTTGTCGGACATCAGGCCAGCAATCGGCAGTTCGACCATGGCCAGCTCTGCCCCGTCCTTAAAGATGCTGATCCCGCCGCCAACCTCGCGCAGACGGTTCGCGGCCATCGCCATATTGTCGGTATCAGTGCCCACCACGATCATGTGGTGACTGTCATGGGCAACCGTCGACGCCATCGCCATCGGCCCTTGATACCCAAAGCCAGACACCAGCGCGTTGACAACAGTGCCCGTGCCGCGATGCCGTTCAACCAGCGCGATCTGGCACACCTCGCCTGTGGATTGCACGCGCCCTTCGGTCACGGGCAGCTCGAACTTCAGCGCACGGGTCGGGGCTTGGTTTTCGACGACGCCGATCACATTGGCGGTAACAGCATTGGCCCCCGCAGGCGCCGTGATCTGGAAATCATCCGCGCCAAGGTCTTTGCCCATGTTGACGGTTTGCCGGGCATGGGGCGGCCAGTCGTAATGTGGACACTCTGCCAGACACACGCCATCTTCGGCCACGATCTGACCGCGTGCGATCACCGTTTCGATGGGGAGCGTTTTGAGGTCAGAGGTCAGGATCACATCGGCCCGTCGTCCAGGCGTCAGCGACCCTATCTCGCGCTCAAGCCCGAAATGCGTCGCGGTGTTGATCGTCGCCATTTGCAGCGCAATCAAAGGGTCGCAGCCGCAGTCGATGGCATGGCGCACCACGCGGTTCATATGGCCGTCATTCACCAAAGTGCCGGAATGGCAGTCGTCGGTGCATAGGATCATATTGCGCGAATCCAGCCCCTTTTCGGTGATCGCGGTGATCTGTGTTTCAATGTCGTACCAAGCAGACCCCAGCCTGATCATCGACCGCATCCCCTGACGCATCCGCGTAATCGCGTCTGCCTCGCAGGTGCCTTCGTGATCATCCGCCGGACCGCCCGCCACATAGGCAGCAAAGGCCGGCCCCAGATCGGGCGAGGCATAGTGCCCGCCCACGGTCTTGCCCGCGCGTTGCGTCGCCGCGATCTCGGCCAACATCTTGGGGTCGCCCGCGGTCACACCGGGGAAGTTCATCATCTCGCCCAGACCGATGATACCGGGCCAGTGCATCGCCTCGGCGACATCCTCTGCTGTGATTTCAAAGCCGGTGGTCTCGAGGCCGGGGGCGGAGGGCGCACAGGATGGCATTTGCGTGAAGATATTCACCGGCTGCATCAGGGCTTCGTCATGCATCATGCGCACGCCTTCCAGCCCCAGCACATTGGCGATTTCATGCGGGTCGGTGAACATTGACGTGGTGCCATGGGGGATTACGGCGCGAGCAAACTCCGCAGGTGTCAACATACCGCTTTCGATGTGCATATGCCCGTCACACAGGCCGGGGATCATGTAGCGGCCCTTGGCCTCGATCACCTTGGTCGTGTCGCCTTTGCAATGGCTGGCGTCCGGCCCGACAAAGGCGATGCGGCCCGCCTTGATCGCGATATCATGGTCCGGCAGGGTTTCGCGCGTATGCACGTTGGCCCAGATACCGCCGGTGATGATCGTATCCGCAGCGCTGCGTCCCGCCGCAACAGCGACCAGTTGATCGGCCACATCGGGCCATGAGGGGAATGTGTGTTCTTTCATACCTGACGTTGACACGAAGATTGCCCGAGGTTCAAGCACGAGGCTTTGTGGCGTTTGCACTGTCCGTGCCGACTGGGCTAACTGTGGGCGACCAACAGCACGTAAGGCCATCCCATGAAAATTATGTTTGTGCACCAAAATATGCCCGGCCAATACCGCGAGCTGGTGCAATGGCTGGCCGACCAGCGTGCGCACCAGATCTATTTTCTGACCCAACGCAAGAACCCGCCCCGCTTTGATGGCGTCGAAACACGGTTCTACAAGACACACCACCGACCGGCAGAGAACGCCTATGGGCTGTCAAAGAACTGGGAGGAATCCACGGGCAACGGTTTGGGCGCTGCCCGTGCCGCCAAGCAGATCGAACGCAGCGAAGGGTTCAAGCCGGATATTGTCGTGGGCCACGTGGGGTGGGGGGAGCTGACGTTTTTCAAACAGATATGGCCCGATGTCCCGATCATCGGCTTTTTCGAATATTATTACAGCGAAACCGGCGGGCCCGTGGGCTTTGACCCTGAAGAGCCTGTAACCGAGAACACGCCGTTTTTGCTGCATGCGCGCAACGCCGTGCCGCTGGCGAATATCGAAACCGTCGATGTGGGGCTCAGCCCGACATACTGGCAGCGCGACCGTTTCCCACAAAGCTTTCATCGTAAGCTCTATGTCTGCCACGACGGGATACGCACCGATCAGTTGCGGCCGAACCCGTCGGTGACACTGAAACTGGGGCGGCTGGACCACGTACTGACGAAGGACGACGAGGTGCTGACGTTTGTGTCGCGCAACCTTGAACGCACGCGGGGCTTTCATGTGTTCATGCGGGCGCTGCCTCGCATCCTGAAACAGCGGCCCAATGCGCGGGTGCTGGTGGTGGGCGGCAACGACACGTCTTATGGGGGCAAAAGCAAACACCCCGGCGGGCTGCGCGCCGAGATGGAGGCAGAGGTTGGCAAGCACGTCGATTGGTCGCGGGTGCATTTTCTGGGCAAGCTGTCCTACGAGGATTACCAGAAGGTTATTCAGATCAGCCGCTGCCATCTTTATTTGACCATGCCATTTGTGCTGTCGTGGTCCCTGCTCGAGGCGATGGCGATGGGCGCGACGATTGTCGGCTCTGACGTGGCCCCCGTGCGCGAGGCGATTACCCACGGCGAAACCGGTCTGCTATGCGATTTCTTCGATCCCGATGCGCTGGGCGATCAGGTGGCGGATGTGCTGGGCAATCCGGCGGCCTATGCGCATCTGGGGCCGGCGGCGCGGGCACATGTGGTCGAGACCTATGACTTCCTGAGCAAATGCCTGCCGGAACATATCGCGCAGATGAATGCATTGGTCCCCGAGGGGCAGCGGATCGCCTTGCCCCGGACCCCCACCACATAGAAAGGACGCCTCATGGAGAAAACGCTGCTGTCGATCGGGCATGGCTTTAGCGCGCGCGCCCTCGCCGCACGGCTGGTGCCGCAGGGCTGGCGCATCGTCGGCACCACGCGCAGTCCCGACAAGGCAGATGCCATTGCGGACACGAGCGTTGAACCCGTGGTCTGGCCGGGGGCCGATCTGGGGGCGTTGATCGCGCAGTTTCCCAATGTGCTCGTCTCGGCGGGACCGGACAGCGCAGGCGATCCGGTTTTGAATGCGGTCGAGGATGCAGTCACCCGCGCCGCGCCCGATCTGCGGTGGGTCGGTTACCTGTCGACAACAGGGGTTTACGGCGACCACGACGGCGATTGGGTGGACGAGGACACGCCGCTGACACCATCGACCAAGCGCGGACGCGCCCGTGTCACGGCAGAGGCAAGATGGCAGGCGATCCCCGATCTGCCGCTGCATATCTTTCGCCTCGCAGGCATCTATGGCCCCGGACGCGGCCCCTTTGCCAAGGTGCGGGCCGGAACGGCGCGGCGGATCATCAAGCAGGGGCAGGTCTTCTCTCGCATCCATGTCGAGGATATTGCCCAAGCGCTTGAGCTGTCCTTGCAGCGGCCCGACCCGGGCGCGGTCTATAATCTGTGCGACGATGACCCCGCGCCACCGCAAGACGTGATCGCCCACGCGGCAGAGCTGCTTGGCCTTCCCGTGCCCCCCGCGATCCCCTTTGATCAGGCCGATATGACCCCCATGGCCCGCAGCTTTTACGCGGAAAGCAAGAAGGTTCGGAACGACCGTATTAAGCAGGCGTTAGGCTGGGCACCGCAGTTCCCCACCTATCGGGCTGGGCTGACGGCATTGCTTGCACGAGACAGCTGACCTTTGGGGGGTATATGCACAATATCGAGGAGCGTAGCCTCACCCATCTGTTGGACGGGATGGAGCAAGCGGCCAGCCGCGAGACGGTCACGATCAACGATGTGCTGAACGAATTCGGAGAGCGGTCCCTGCTCCCCTTCATTCTGGTGGCCGCGCTGCTGTTAGTGTCGCCGCTGTCCGGTGTCTTTGGTGTGTCCAGTTTCATGGCGATGGTCGTCATCGTGCTGTCGGCGCAGGCGGTCTATGGACGCAAACGTCTGTGGTTGCCGCAATTCCTGCTGCGCCGCGAGGTCAAATCAACACGGTTGCTGTTTTGCGTGCGGTGGCTGCGCAAGCCCGCGGCGTTCTTTGATCGCCACTCGGGTAAGAGGCTCCAGTTTCTGACGACAGGCCCGATGCGTCTGCTGACGTTGGTGACCTGCGTGATCCTGCCCGTGGGCTGGCCCTTGCTTGAATTCGTGCCCTTCGCGTCGTCTTTCGGGGGCGGAACGGTGGCGCTGTTTGCTTTTGGTCTGTTCACCCGTGACGGGCTTTATGTGTTGCTGGGGTATCTGACGATCTTGCTGACATCGCTGACCTTTTACGCCGTCATTTTCTGATCATCCCAGATAGGCACGCAACGCGTCGGGCGGATTGTCCATCAACGCTGCGGCAGGCTGAGGTGCCTGCGCGGTGCCACCTTCGACAAAAATCACCTGATCCGCGATACGGCGCACGTCTTCGGGGGCGTGGGTCACCATGATCAGCGCTGCGCCGGTTTCTGCGGCGAGCTCTGCCACCAGATCAAGCATATCGTTACGCAGGGCAGGACCAAGTGCGGCAAAGGGTTCGTCGAGCAGTACAAGCGGGCGGGCTTGTACCAGTACCCGTGCGAGGGCCACACGGCTTTGCTGCCCGCCGGAAAGCTCGGCAGGTTTGCGGGCAGCCATCCCCTGCAGCCCGACGCGATCGAGCGCCTCGTGTACACGGGTTTGTTCCGCAGTGCTGAGCCGCAGGTCGGGGCGCAGCCCCAGCCCCACATTTTGCATCACGCTGAGATGGGGAAAGAGGTTGTTGTCCTGAAAAAGCATCGTCATCGGCCGCGCACCGGGGGCCGCTTGGGTGATGTCTGTGCCCTGCCACAGCAGCCTGCCAGTACTGAGCGGAATGAACCCGCAAAGCGCCCCCAGCAGGGTGGATTTCCCCGCACCCGAGGGGCCGATCACCGCATAGGTCTGCGCGGGCGCAAGGGTCAGGTCGGCGTGCAGGGTAAAGCTGCCTTGGGTGATCTGTGCGGTCTCAAGCGTCAGCATGCCAGCGCCCTCCCTTGTCGAATATCCAGAAAATCCCCAGCGACAGCGCCAGCAGGATCAGGGCCGCACCCGCCGCGGCCTCCATCCGGTAGGCCCCCATCAAGCGATACATTTGCAGTGGCAGGGTGGCACTGTCGGGGTCGGCGAACAAGGCGATGACCCCCAGATCTCCCATCGACAGGGCACCGGTCAGCCCCGCGGCAAATCCGATCTGCGGGCGCAAGCGTGGCAGGATCAGCCAGCGCCAAAGCGGCCAGCCGCGCAGCCCCAACATTTGCGCCTGCCTGCCGTAAACCTGAACCGTGTCGCGCAGGCGGGGCACCAGAATACGCAGGGCAAAGGGCAGGGCCATCAGCGCATTGACCAGTGCTGTGACGGGCAGGGCCAGCGTAAAAGGGCTGGCGATGGGGTTGATCAGAATGAACCAGCCGGTGCCGATCATCAGCGGAGAGGCAGCCAAACCCAAGAGGCCCACCGCCTCTACCCCGCCGCGGGCGCGGGTCGCGATCCATCCGGCAAGGGGGAGGGCCAAGGCCAGCAAGACCACCACGCTGATTAACGCCACGGTGACAGAGGTGCCCGCCGCCTGCCACACGCTGGCGGGCATTTGCGGCAGGCCGATCACCCCGCGCAGCAGGACCGAGGTCAGGGGCAACAGAAGAAACCCCGCCGCCAGCGTGATGAACAGCGCATCGATCCCCCGTTGCAACCCGCCGCGCGCGTCCCAGCGGTGCAGGGGTCGGTCCTGCCCGCCGCCCAGACTGATCGCGGGGATGATCCAAAGCGCCAGCGCGCCGGTGCTGCCGGCAAGGCCAAGCTGCACCAGCGACAGCAGTGCAGCACGGTTTAGGTCAAAGTCGAAACGGAACGCCTGATAGATCGCAAGCTCGATTGTCGTGGCGCGGGGGCCGCCGCCGAGGGTCAGCGCTACGGCAAAGCTGGTCAGGCAGATCACAAAGATCAACGCCGCTGTGCCGGGCAGGATCTGGCGGAGCAGGGGCAGTTCAATGCTGCGGAACACGGCGCGCGGGGTCATGCCAAGCTGCGCTGCCAGCCGGAAACGTTCAGCGGGCACGGTTTGCCACGCCTGCAACAGCAGTCGCGTTGCCAGTGGCAGGTTAAAAAAGACATGTGCCAGCACGACTCCATGCAGCCCGTAGATAGAGATGCCGGGCAGTCCGACCAGCGTCAGACCCGCATTCAGCCAGCCCGCGCGGCCAAACACCGCAAGCACCCCCAGCACGGCGACAATCACCGGCAGGATAAAAGGTGCCCCAAGCAGCGTCACCAGCAGCCCGCGCCCGACAAAGCGCCGCCGCGCCAGCGCACGGGCGACAGGGATTGCCAGCACGGTAGACAGCAGAGCGGAAAGCACGGCCTGTAGCACGGTAAACCGGATCGCGGCCCAATCGGCCGGGCCAAGCCCGCTGCCGAACTCCGCCCGCCAAAGTACCGCCACCACCGCAGCAAGGATCAGCGCCGCAACCAGAATGGCGGCGCTGATGCCGGTTTTCGTGCTTATTGCGACAGCGCGGAGAGCCATTCGGCCAATGCTTCCTCGCGCAGGGCGGGCACGTCACCGTTCGGGATCAGCAGCGCCTTGTCTGGTTCGATCAACTGTTCAAAGCCTTCGGGCAGCCCGCCTTGGGGCGTAACGGCGGGGTACATCCAATTGGTCGTGGGCAGCACCGATTGCGCCGCGTCCGATACCATGAACTGCATGAATTGATCGGCCAGCCCGGGCTGGTCGGTGCCCGCCAGTTTGCCGACCACTTCGATCTGCATGTAATGGCCTTCGTCAAAGGCGGCGGCGGCTTTGGTCGCGTCCTCTTCGGCGATCAGGTGATAGGCGGGGGACGTGGTATAGCTCAGCACCATGTCGGCCTCGCCCTCAAGGAACAAGCCGTAGGCTTCGG
This sequence comes from Sulfitobacter litoralis, assembly GCF_900103185.1. Classification (GTDB taxonomy): domain Bacteria; phylum Pseudomonadota; class Alphaproteobacteria; order Rhodobacterales; family Rhodobacteraceae; genus Sulfitobacter; species Sulfitobacter litoralis. The sequence goes on along the minus strand of NZ_FNJD01000001.1, from coordinate 319,766 downwards.
ACCAGCCTTTGGTCACGGTCACGACGTTATCCGCCAAACCTTCCCAGATCGCGGGGGCCTCGTCGCCGTAAGCCTCCTTGACCCACATCAGCAGGCCCAGACCGGGGGTAGAGGACCGGGGGTCCTGAATCACGATCTTGAGGTCACTGTCGGCTAGCGCGCGAAAGTTCGCAGGCGGTGTCAGATCGGCGTTATGGACAAAGGCAAAATAGCCCCAGTCGTAGGGGGCAAAGCTGTCGTCCTCCCATGTGACGGGCAGGTCGTAATCCGCATCAACTGTGGCCGCCGCGAACAACCCTGTTTCCTTGGCCGCCGCGATCAGGCTGGTATCAAGCCCCAGCACCAGATCGGCGTCAGACCGTGCGCCTTCCAGCTTGAGCCGCGCCAACAGCGCCGCGCCATCGCCCATGCCTACGAATTTCAGATCGCAGGCACACTCTGCTTCAAAGGCCGCTTCGATTACAGGGCCGGGGCCCCATTCGGCGACAAAGCTATCGTAGGTATAGACCACCAGTTCGGGCGTGTCGGCCCATGCCTGCGTGGCGAAAAGCGTGGTGGCAGCAAGTGTAAGATACTTCATGGCATCCTCCAAAATGCGGCGTCAGAAAGCGTTGGAGGTGTATCCAGACCTTCCCTCCGCCGGTGTTAACCGGTTCAGGTTCAACGGGTCCGTGCGCGCACATCTCAGCCTGTCAGGCCCCCCGAGGTGCCTTATCGGTAGAACGCCTGTCGCCCGCGCGCAAGGTGAAACCCCTTGAGGCATGGTGCAGCCCCCGTTAAGGATCACCGCCAAAGGAGCACATCCCATGTCGATCAACAGCTTTGGCCATCTTTTCCGTGTGACCACCTGGGGCGAAAGCCACGGGCCTGCTTTGGGGGCCACGGTGGACGGCTGCCCCCCCGGTGTGACGATCACCGAAGAGATGATCCAGCAGTGGATGGACAAGCGCAAACCCGGCCAGAACAAATACACCACGCAGCGCCGCGAAGCGGATGAGGTGCGGATCCTGTCAGGTGTGTTCGAAGGCGTCACCACCGGCACACCGATCCAGCTGATGATCGAGAACACCGACCAGCGGTCCAAAGACTATGGTGACATCAAGGACAAGTTCCGCCCCGGTCACGCCGACATCACGTATTTCCAGAAATACGGCATCCGCGATTACCGTGGCGGCGGGCGGTCGTCAGCACGTGAAACCGCGTCGCGTGTGGCCGCAGGCGGGCTTGCGCGCGAAGCGATCAAGGCGATCGCGCCGAATGTGCAGATTACCGGCTATATGGTGCAGATGGGCCCGCATAAAATCGACCGAGATGCGTTTGATTGGGACCAAATCGAACAGAACCCGTTCTGGGTGCCCGACGCCAAGGCAGCTGACGACTGGGCCGCGTATCTGGACGGTTTGCGCAAATCCGGATCCTCTGTCGGTGCGATCATCGAGATCACGGCACGCGGCGTGCCCGCGGGCCTTGGTGCGCCGGTCTATGGTAAGCTCGACACCGATCTAGCCGCTGCGATGATGAGCATCAATGCCGTCAAAGGTGTCGAGATTGGCGAAGGGATGTCCGCCGCCATGCTGACCGGAGAGTTGAACGCAGACGAGATCAGCATGGGCCCCAACGGCCCTGTCTATTCGTCGAACCATGCGGGCGGTATTCTGGGCGGCATCAGCACCGGCCAAGACATCGTGCTGCGTTTCGCGGTCAAACCGACGTCGAGTATCCTGACCACGCGCAAGACGATCACCAAATCCGGCGAAGACACAGAGATCATCACCAAGGGTCGCCACGATCCGTGCGTTGGTATCCGCGCCGTGCCCGTGGGCGAGGCGATGATGGCCTGTGTGCTGCTGGATCACATGCTGCTGCACCGTGGTCAGGTCGGCGAAAATCAGGGCGTCATCGGCTAAGCTGCGCAGGGCGCTCGTATTTTTCGCACATGGGCGGGAATAGCACGCGCAGGTTGACGCGGGGTCTTGCAACTTGAAACGCACAGGCGCAAGCATGCGCCATGCAAAGCACTACGACAGAGCACCGCCCCGGCCGGGCCATCGCCCTCAAACTGGGGGCGGTCTTCCTGTTCTCGGTCATGGCGGCCCTCATCAAGATCGCGACGGCCACCGTGCCCGCCGCCCAAGCCGTGTTCTATCGGTCGTTCTTTGCCTTCCCGATGATCATCCTGTGGCTGTGGCAAAGCGGTGACCTGCGCGACGGGCTAAAGCCAAGCAATCTGATGGGCCACGTCTGGCGCGGCGTCTTTGGAACCACGGCGATGGCGCTGACCTTTGCGGGGCTAAGCCTGCTGCCCCTGCCAGAGGTGACGGCCATCGGCTATGCCACGCCGCTGTTCACCGTGATCTTTGCCGCGATATTCTTGGGCGAACAGGTGCGTGTGTTCCGCCTGTCCGCTGTGGCGATCGGGTTGATCGGGGTGTTGATCGTTTTGTACCCCCGCTTCACCGTGGACGGGGATAGCGTGTCGCAACTGGCGATGATGGGCGCGATTATGGTGGTTGCTGCGTCGATCATGCGTGCGCTGGTCCAGATCCACGTGCGCCGTCTGGTGCAAACCGACAGCACGGCGGCCATCGTGTTCTACTTTTCACTCACCGCGACCTGCCTGTCGTTCTTTACCCTGCCCGCAGGGATGGTGATCAACTGGGAGCCGCTTTGGTGGGTGAACCCCGGTTGGCAGGTCTCGGCGTTGTTGATCCTGTCGGGCATGATCGGCGGGGTGTCGCAGATCATGATCACCGCGTCATATCGCTATGGGCCGGTGTCGATGCTGGCCCCATTCGACTATGCATCAATGATCTTTGCGGTGCTGATCGGCTGGGTCTTGTTCAGCGAAATCCCGACACCTGCGATCCTGATCGGGGCGGGTCTGGTCATCGCCGGCGGTGCGGCGATCATCTGGCGGGAACGGCAATTGGGGCTGGACCGGTCCAAATCCAAGGCGAGCAGCACCCCCCAAGGAACCCCAAGCTGACAGCACGCGAAAATGCGTGTCAGGATTGCATTTTGTGCTAGCCTGACCCTCTAGGGTGTGGAATCGCAGGTCTCCTGAGTGTTCCGCACCCTGCTTTCTGGGAGGGAAACATGAAATTAACCAAGATTATTGCTACTGCCGTATCCATTGGTTTCGGGGCAACTGCCGCATGGGCGCAAGACTGCGCCCCATCGCAATGGGGGGCGGAGGATCAATTGGGATCGGCCAACCTGATCTCGACTGAACGCACGCTAGAGGCGGCTAAATTGATCAAACAGGGCAAATCGATGCCGCTGGGGATCGTGATCGGGCCGGACACCCCTGCCTTTCCGCCTCGGTCTTTGAACCTGCAAATCGTTCAGCCCAACCAGCACGGTGGGCAAAAACTGTCGTCCTTTGGCTATGAAGGCAACTATAACGACGACCTGCTGCAAACCTGGATCGGAATCGGGTCGCAGCTGGACGGGCTGGGGCATCTCGGGGAAAACGGGATGTACTATAACTGTCTGGATGAGAAAGAGATCTCGGCAATCAGCGGCCTGACAAAACTAGGGACCCACGCTGTGCCGCCCTTGGTCGGGCGCGCTGTGATCATCGATATGGCCAAACATATGGGCAAGGACGTGCTGGCCGCCGGAGAGCATTTCGGCGAGGCAGAGATCACCGCCGCGATGGAAGCGCAGCAGGTCACCGTGAACGAAGGCGATATCGTGCTGTTTCACACCGGTTGGACCGATGGCATGATGGAAAGCGACCCAAGCGCGTGGGGGTCTACCGAACCGGGGCTGAACAACGAAGGCGCGGTGTTTGTCGCGTCGATGAACCCGCTGGCCGTGGGCGCTGACACATGGGGCCTCGAAGCCATTCCGCCGAAAGAAGGTGACAAGGTATTCTATGGCCACGTCACGCTGCTCAAGGACAATGGCATCTATATTCTGGAAACCATGAACACAGGCCCGCTGGTCGCTGAAGGCGTGCAAGAGTTTATGTTCGTGCTGGGACAGCCGCTGATCAAAGGCACGGTGCAGGCGATGATCAATCCGGTCGCGCTTTACTAAGGCGGCTTGCTGTATCGCAGGTGTGGAAACGAAAACGGCGCGGGGGTGTGAACCCTCGCGCCGTTTTGTCTTAGTGGGTCGGTTCAGGCCCGGACGAGCTTTTCGTAGTCTTCCGAAATCTCGCGGGTCAGCGCGCCGACCTCGAAAGTGTAGTCGCCGATCTGGCCGACGGGCGTGACCTCGGCTGCGGTGCCGGTCAGCCAGCACTGTTCAAAGCCTTCCAGCTCTTCGGGCATGATGTGGCGCTCGTGCACGGTCAGGCCCTTGTCTTTGAGCATCCCGATCACGGTCTGACGTGTCAGCCCGTTAAGAAAGCAATCGGCCAGCGGCGTGTGCACTTCGCCGTCTTTGACGAAAAAGATGTTCGCGCCGGTCGCTTCGGCCACATAGCCGCGGTAGTCCATGAACAGCGCGTCAGAACAACCCTTGGCTTCTGCCGCGTGTTTGGAAGTGGTGCAGATCATATACAGGCCCGCCGCTTTGGCGTGCACGGGGATCGTCTCGGGCGAGGGGCGTTTCCACTTTGAGATGTCGAGCTTGGCACCCTGCATCTTGGCGTCGCCATAATAGTTGCCCCATTCCCAGCCGGCGATGGCCAGCCGCACAGGGTTGCGCGCCGCCGAGACACCCATATCAGGGCCGGCACCGCGCCATGCGACTGCGCGGACATAGGCGTCGGTCCAGCCGTTCGCCTTAAGCATTTCGTATTTCGCGGTCTCGATTGCATCGACGGAATAGGGGATCTCAAAGTCGAGGTACTGTGCCGATTTCCGCAGCCGCTCAGAGTGTTCGCGGCTTTTGAAAATCTTGCCGTTGTAGCAGCGTTCGCCTTCGAACACCGATGACGCATAGTGCATGGCATGGGTCAGAATATGGACATTGGCCTCGCGCCAATCGACCATTTTGCCGTCCAACCAGATTTTGCCGTCGCGATCGTCATATGCGCCGTCCATGATGTATCCTTCCTAAAAGCACCTTGGGGTTTATGAAAATTGCGTCAAACCCGCTGCGTGCAGACATATAATTACGCAAAACATGGGATTCGATAGCCTTTGACACTTGGAAAGTCAATAACGCTGACGTAAGCTCTTGGCGCAGCAACGGGAGACTAAAATGGCGGACGGACGCGGCCCATCATCACACACGGGCGAGAACCTGCTATTCCTGACGGATGAACAGCTGCGTCAGGGGATCGAGGCGATGTTCTTTGCCTACCGCGGTTTCACGGCCGACCCCGACAAGATACTGGTGGACATGGCCTATGGTCGCGCACACCACCGTGCAATTCACTTTATTAACCGTGCACCGGGCACGACGGTGAACAATCTGCTGGGGATTTTGGGTGTTACAAAACAATCCCTTAATCGTGTCTTGCGCACGTTGATCGCCGATGGTCTTGTCAAAAGCCAAGTGGGAAAAACCGACAAGCGGGAGCGGCATTTGTATCTGACCGACGCAGGGCGCGCGCTCGAACAGGCATTATCTGATGCACAACGGATGCGGATGCGCAGCGCGTTCCGCGATGCCGGACCAGAAGCGGTCGCGGGTTTCCGCACCGTACTAGAGGCGATGATGGACCCTGAAATGCACCACAGCTACACGCGCCTCAAGGAGAATGGCGCGTGAACGAGGCAGATGCGCACCTGCTGATCGTCGATGATGACGAACGTATCCGGTCGTTGTTGCAGAAGTTTCTGATGCGGCATGGCTTTCTAGTGACCACGGCCCGCGACGCGGCCCATGCACGGCGCATTCTGGCGGGGCTGGATTTTGATCTGATCGTGTTGGATGTGATGATGCCGGGCGAGGACGGGTTGAGCCTGACCCGTGGTCTGCGCGAAACCATGCAAACACCAATTCTGCTGCTGACCGCCAAAGGCGAGACGGAAAACCGGATCGATGGGCTGGAAGCAGGGGCGGATGATTATCTTGCAAAACCGTTTGAACCCAAGGAGCTGTTGCTGCGGATCAACGCAATCCTGCGCCGCATGCCGGACACCCGCGTTGCAGATGCAACGCCCAAGGTGCTGTCGATGGGCGCGATCCGCTATGACATCGAACGCGGCGAGCTGTGGCAGGGCGAAGATCTGGTTCGATTGACCGCCACCGAAATCCAGCTGATGCGCATTTTTGCCGCCCAACCGGGGATGGCGCTCAGCCGATCCAAACTGGTCGAGGAACTGGGTCGCGACCGCGGGCAGGCGCAGGAACGTGCTGTCGATGTGCAGATCACGCGTCTGCGCCGCAAAATCGAAGATAACCCCAAACAGCCCCGCTATCTGCAAACCGTACGTGGCGCGGGCTATATGCTGGCCCCCGACTGACGCTCCCTAGCTGCAGGGGGTGATCCGCAAAATTGGTGCCAGAGAATTTGCGCCCAATAAATCGGCACGGTCACTGGAAGCCAAAGCGCGGGCGGGCTATGTTTGGGCCAAGTTTGATGGATGGGATTCACAGCAATGACAGATACTCCGGTAGAAGAGATGAGCTTTGAGGCGGCGATGGCGGAACTGGAAAAGGTTCTGGGCCAGCTAGAGCGGGGCGATGTGGCGCTGGACGAAAGCATTTCGCTCTATGAGCGCGGTGCCAAGCTCAAGAAACGCTGCGAGACCAAGCTCAAGGAAGCCGAAGAGAAAGTCGCGCAGATCACGCTGGACGGCGATGGCAACCCTGTCGGAGTGGCTCCTGTTGGCGGGGTTTGACATCTCGATTGAGGCCGAGCTGACACGCCCCCCCTTTGCAGAGGCACTGCCAAAGGCTGCGGAATTGGCGATTGGTCAGATATTGCACGGACTTGGCGGGCTGGACGGCACTGTGGCCGAAGCGATGCGCTATGCTGTGACAGGCGGTAAGGGTCTGCGGGCCTTTCTGGTGATCGAAAGCGCGCGGTTGCACGGGGTGATGGATGCGCAGGCCGCCCCCGCCGCCGGTGCCATCGAGGCGCTGCATGCCTATTCACTCGTTCACGACGATATGCCTTGCATGGATGATGACGCGCTGCGTCGGGGTCAGCCCACAGTGCACCTAAAGTGGGACGAGGCGACGGCGGTTCTGGCAGGCGATGCACTGCAAACACTGGCGTTTGAACTGGTCGCGGCGACGGGCTGTGGTGATGCTGAACGGGTTGCGCTGGTCACGGGGCTGGCGCGGGCCGCCGGTGTGCGCGGCATGGTGGGCGGGCAGGCGATGGACATCGCCGCCGAAACCGCGCGCCAACCGCTGACGCTAGACCAGATCACAACGCTTCAGGCCGGCAAGACCGGTGCGTTGATCGAATGGGCTGCGACAGCAGGGCCGGTAATGGCGGGCGATGATCCCGCCGCCCTTCGCAGCTATGCCCGCAACCTTGGTCTGGCGTTCCAGATCGCGGATGACATTCTTGACGTCGAAGGCGACGCCGCCACGGTGGGCAAAGCCGTCGGCAAGGATGCCGATGCGGGCAAGGCGACCTTTGTGTCGCTGCTGGGGCTGGACCCCGCCCGCGCCCGTGCCCGTGATCTTGTCGATGCTGCTTGTGATGCCCTGTCCCCTTACGGCACAGACGGAGAAACCTTGCGAGACGCAGCCCGCTTCGTTATTGCCCGCAAAAGCTGATCCGGTGGAGAGCCAGATGACCGATAGACCCGATACGCCCCTTTTGGACCGTGTAAACCGCCCTGCCGATCTGAAGAATTTCTCGGACGCAGAGCTGGTGAAACTGTCCCATGAACTGCGGGCAGAGACGATTTCTGCCGTATCAGAGACGGGCGGCCATCTGGGCGCAGGTCTGGGCGTGGTTGAACTGACGGTCGCGATCCATTCGGTGTTCGATACACCCAAGGACAAGCTGATCTGGGATGTGAGCCACCAGTGCTACCCGCATAAGATCCTGACCGAACGCCGCGACCGCATCCGCACCCTGCGGATGAAGGACGGGTTGAGCGGTTTTACCAAGCGCAGTGAATCGCCCTACGATCCCTTCGGTGCGGCGCATTCGTCGACCTCTATCAGCGCGGCTCTTGGGTTTTCAGTCGCACGTGATCTGGGGGGCAATGTCCCCGAAGGTCTGGGCGATGCGATTGCGGTGATCGGCGATGGGTCCATGTCGGCAGGCATGGCCTATGAGGCGATGAACAACGCGGGCCATCTGAAAAAGCGGATGTTCGTCATCTTGAACGACAACGAAATGTCGATCGCGCCGCCTGTGGGGGCGATGTCCACATACCTCAGCCGTTTGTACGCCGAAGAACCGTTTCAGGACTTCAAGGCCGCAGCCAAGGGTGCGGTCAGCATGTTGCCTGGCCCGTTCCGCGAAGGGGCCAAGCGCGCCAAGGATATGCTCAAGGGCATGGCCGTGGGTGGGACGTTGTTCGAACAGCTTGGGTTTTCCTATCTCGGGCCGATTGACGGGCATGACCTGAACCAATTGCTGCCCGTGTTGCGCACGGTCAAGGCACGGGCGACGGGGCCGGTGTTGATCCATGTGATCACCAAAAAGGGCAAGGGCTATGGCCCCGCCGAAGCCGCCCGCGACAAGGGCCACGCGACCGCCAAGTTCGATGTGCTGACAGGCGAGCAAAAGAAAGCGCCGTCGAACGCGCCAAGCTATACCCGTGTGTTTGCGGACAGCTTGATTGCCGAAGCGGCGAACGACGACAAGATTTGCGCCGTGACCGCCGCGATGCCGGACGGGACGGGGCTGAACCTTTTCGCTGAACGCTACCCCAGCAGGTGTTTCGACGTGGGTATTGCGGAACAGCACGGGGTGACATTCTCTGCCGGATTGGCGGCGGGCGGAATGAAGCCGTTTTGCACGATGTATTCGACCTTCCTGCAGCGCGGCTATGATCAGGTGGTGCATGACGTGGCGATCCAGCGTTTGCCGGTGCGGTTTGCGATTGATCGCGCGGGACTGGTCGGGGCCGATGGGGCCACCCACGCCGGTGCCTTTGATGTGGCGTTTTTGGCGAACCTGCCCGATTTCGTCGTGATGGCCGCCGCGGATGAGGCAGAGCTGGTGCATATGGTGGCCACGGCGGCGGCCTATGACGATGGGCCGATTGCCTTCCGTTTCCCACGGGGCGAAGGCGCGGGCGTGACCATGCCCGAACGCGGGGTGCCGTTGGAGATCGGCAAAGGGCGCATCATCGCCGAGGGCAAGCGCGTGGCGCTGCTGTCCTTTGGCACGCGCCTGTCAGAGGTGGAAAAAGCCGCCGAGGCGCTGCGGGCCAAGGGGATCACGCCGACCATCGCCGACGCACGCTTTGCCAAGCCGCTGGATCGCGAGATGATCCTGTCGCTGGCCGCCGATCACGAGGCGCTGATTACGATTGAAGAGGGCGCCGTTGGCGGTTTTGGCAGCCATGTGGCGCAGCTTCTGGCGGATGAGGGCGTGTTCGACGCGGGGCTGAAGTACCGGTCGATGGTGCTCCCCGATACCTTTATCGATCAGGCAAGCCCTGCCGATATGTATGCGGTCGCGGGGATGAACGCCGAACACATCGAGGCCAAAGTGCTGGATGTTCTGGGCATTGCCAGCATCGGGGCGCAGCGGGCCTGACGCTCAGGCCCGCGCAATAAAGGGGTATCAGGCGTCGAGCAATTGCCGCGCTGCCACGATGCCAAGCGCCGCCGAAGCTGCCTCGCGGCCCTTTTCGACGAAATGCGCGCGATAGATCGCATTGTGATGGTCGGTTTCCTGATAGTGATGCGGCGTCAGCGATACGGATAGCACGGGCACACCCGTATCCAGCCCCACGCGCATCAACCCGTCGACCACAGCTGTCGCCACGAAATCATGCCGGTAGATGCCGCCATCGACCACAAAGGCCGCGCAGATGATTGCATCATACTTGCCGGATTTGGCGAGGGTCTGCGCCATCAGCGGCATCTCGAACGCGCCGGGGACATCGACCACGTCGATTTGGCTGGCGGGGATGGATTCTGCAAACCCGTCATAAGCGCGGTCCACAATATCGGCGTGCCAGCGTGCTTTTACAAAGGCGTAGCGGGTGTGTGTCATAGTGATCTCCTTTTTTTCGTCAGCGACACAAGTCACCCAAGGCGATCACGATTACGGACGGACCCCGTGGGGCCGCAGCAAACGCATTCTCTTTCATCCGGACTATGACCGTCGGCTCTGGCATCTCACCAGATCTGCTGACCAAGCGTCCCGTTAGGGGCGCGTTGCGCTCGCGGGCTCGTGACACTGGGGCCACATACCGCCGGTGGGGAATTGCGCCCCGCCCTGAGAATGCTTGTACGTTGCCAAGGCGGGGGCAGGTCTGCAATACCAAAAGTGCGTTTGCAGTTTGGACCCTACGTTATGCACCCCAATCCCGTTTACCACGACGCCGACACCGCCAAGAACATCGCCTTTGCGCGCGACCGCAGTTTTGGTGTGCTTGCTGCCGCTGGCGACGATGAGCCATTGATGAGCCATGTTCCGTTTTTGCTGAACGAAGCGGGGGATCAGGCCGACCTGCATCTGGTTCGGTCAAACCCGATCGCGCGGGCGCTAACGTCGGCGTTGCCGGTGAAGCTCGCCATCAGCGGGGGCGACAGCTATGTTTCGCCCGACTGGTACGACATCGACGATCAGGTGCCGACGTGGAACTATGTGGCGGTGCATCTGTCCGGCACGCTGGAACTGCGTCCGCAAGAAGAGCTGCTGGACCTGCTGGATCGCCAGTCCGCCTGGTTCGAGGACCGTCTGCTGCCCAAGCCGCCGTGGACCACCGCCAAGATGAACCCCCTGACCATGCAGAAAATGATGCGCATGATCGTGCCCTGCCGGATGCGGATCACCGGCGTCGATGGCACGTGGAAGCTCAGCCAGAACAAACCGGACGCGGTGCGGCTTGCGGCTGCAGATGGCGTGGAGGCGCACGGCTTTGGCGCTGGAACAGGCACGCTCGCCCGCCAGATGCGCGCGGCCAAAGGCGCCTGATCAACAAGCGATTGCACAGGGCGCGGTTGACGGTGATAGTCCCCCTGAACCCTGAGGAGGAGACACGCATGAAACTATCCTATTCCCCGACATCGCCCTATGTCCGCAAAGTCATGGTGTTGCTGCACGAAACCGGCCAGCTTGAAGACCTCACGCTTGAGAATATCACGACCACGCCGCTTGCAGCTGATGCGGCGCTGCTGCCCAATAACCCGCTCGCCAAAGTGCCCGCGCTGGTGCGCGACGAGGGGCCGGCGCTGTACGACAGCCGCGTGATTTGCGCCTATCTGGACGATCGCGCAGGGGGCAAGCTGTACCCGACCGGCAGCCGCCGCTGGGACACGCTGACGCTCGAGGCGACGGCGGACGGCATTTTGGATGCGGCGTTGGCCATGGTGTACGAAGGGCGGATGCGTCCGGCGGACAAGCAGATGCCTGAATGGGTCGAAGGCCAGTGGGCAAAGATTGACCGCGCTTGTTCCGCATTGAACACGCGCTGGATCAGCCAGCTTTCCGGTCCGCTGGATATGGGGCAGATCGCGGTCGGTTGCGCCTTGGGATACCTTGATTTCCGGCATGACGCGCGCAACTGGCGCCAGGGCAATGACGCCCTGGCCGATTGGGCGCGCCGCTTTGATTCGCGGGCATCCATGCAGGCAACCGCCCCTCCGGCAGGATAAAAGCGCAAAAAATTCGATCTTCACCCTTGAAGGAATGCAACACTGCGACGGTTTGCGCGACAAAGGTATCTGGACGTGCGCGACGCAGCCCGCTAGTAACCAAAAGAATTGTGGGAGGTGCGTTAGCGCCGCCCCTTGATTTAATGGCCGTCAGGCCCTCGATTTGGAGTTAACCCGTGTCCCAAGCAGAAGATCACGCAGGCACCCGGAGGGATTTCCTCTACTACGCCACAGCTGGTACAGGTGCGGTCGCCGTCGGCGCTGCCGTCTGGCCTTTGGTCAATCAGATGAACCCGTCCGCAGATGTGAAGGCGCTGTCGTCCATCCGCGTCGATGTGTCCGCGGTCGAGCCGGGTACACAGCTCACGGTCAAATGGTTGGGTAAGCCGGTTTTTGTCCGCCGTCGCACCCAAGAAGAAATCGACGAAGCGAGATCGGTTGATCTGGCTGATCTGCCGGACGCAGGTGCAGAGAACAACAACCTTGCAAACGGTGCTGCCGCAACAGACGAAAATCGGGCGATGATTGGCAAGGAAGACTGGCTAGTCATGGTTGGGGTCTGTACCCACTTGGGTTGCGTTCCACTGGGCGACGCGGGTGACTTTGGCGGCTGGTTCTGCCCTTGCCACGGGTCTCACTATGACACTGCGGGCCGTATCCGCAAAGGGCCAGCACCGCGCAACCTGCTGGTGCCCGTCGCAGAATTCGTGGATGAAACCACGATCAAATTAGGTTAAGGGAGAACTGGAATGGCTGGAATTCCTCACGACCATTACGAGCCGAAAACAAACGGGCAAAAGTGGCTTCATAGCCGTCTTCCCGTTGTTGGGCTGCTGTATGACACTTTGATGATCCCGACACCGAAGAACCTGAACTGGATGTGGATCTGGGGCATTGTTCTGACGTTCTGTCTGGCGCTGCAAATCGTGACCGGCATCGTTCTGGCGATGCATTACACGCCTCACGTTGATGCGGCGTTTGCGAGCGTCGAGCACATTATGCGTAACGTGAACGGCGGCTATATGCTGCGCTACATGCACATGAATGGTGCCTCGTTGTTCTTTGTTGCGGTCTACGCGCACATCTTCCGCGGCCTGTACTACGGGTCGTATAAAGCGCCACGTGAAATCACCTGGATCATCGGCATGCTGATCTATCTTCTGATGATGGCAACCGGCTTTATGGGCTATGTTCTGCCTTGGGGTCAGATGTCTTTCTGGGGTGCAACGGTTATCACCGGTCTGTTCGGTGCGATCCCGTTCATCGGGGAAAGCCTGCAAACGCTTCTGCTGGGCGGGCCTGCGGTTGATAACGCCACGCTGAACCGCTTCTTCAGCTTGCACTATCTGCTGCCCTTCGTGATTGCCGGTCTGGTGATCGTCCACATCTGGGCGTTCCACACCACCGGGAACAACAACCCCACAGGTGTTGAAGTCCGTCGCACCAGCAAGGAAGACGCGAAAAAAGATACGCTGCCGTTCTGGCCCTACTTCGTGATGAAAGACCTGTTCGCGCTGGCCGTGATCCTGGTTGTGTTCTTTGCGATCGTGGGATTTATGCCGAACTATCTGGGCCACCCCGATAACTATATCGAGGCAAATCCGCTTTCGACGCCTGCGCATATTGTGCCTGAATGGTACTTCTTGCCGTTCTACGCGATCCTGCGTGCCTTTACCGCCGAAGTCTGGGTCGTTCAGATTGCGTCCTTCGTGACCGGTGGCATCATCGACGCCAAGTTCTTTGGTGTCCTGGCGATGTTCGGTGCGATTGCGGTGATGGCGTTGGTGCCTTGGCTGGACACATCCTCGGTGCGTTCGGGCCGCTATCGTCCCATGTTCAAATGGTGGTTTGCGCTGCTGGTGATCGACTTCTTCGCGCTGATGTGGCTGGGTGCCATGCCTGCGGAAGAACCCTATGCTAGCTTCTCTCTCATCGCGTCGGCCTACTGGTTTGCGTATTTCCTGGTGATCCTGCCGCTTCTGGGTGTGATCGAAAAGCCGGGCGCGCAGCCTGAAACCATCGAAGCCGACTTTGACGCGCATTACGCGCCAAAAACCGGCGGCACCAAGACGCTGGTCAAGCCAGCAGAGTAAGGACCATGACAATGATCAAGAAAACCTTCCTTTCGGCTGTTGTCGCCCTGGGCTTTGCAGGTTCCGCTGCTTTCGCCGCTGGTGGTGAAGCGCATATCGAAGACTTCGACTTCTCTTTCGAAGGGCCGTTCGGGGCCTTCGATACCAACCAGCTGCAACGCGGTCTGCAAATCTATACCGAGGTCTGCTCTGCATGCCACGGTATGAAGTTCGTGCCGATCCGTACCCTTGCGGATGATGGTGGCCCTCAACTTCCCGAAGATCAGGTCCGCGCCTATGCAGCGAACTTTGATATCTTTGACGCCGAGCTGGACGATATCCGCCCCGGCACGCCGGTCGACCATTTCCCTGGGTCTGCGCTGGAAACCGCGCCAGACCTTAGCTTGATGGCCAAAAAGCGCGCCGGTTTCCACGGGCCTTACGGTCTGGGGATCAACCAGTTCTTCAAAGGCATGGGCGGACCCGAATATATCGCGTCGCTTTTGACTGGCTACGAAGAAGCCCCAGCCTGTGCCCCCGAGGATTTCCCCGGCCACTACAACACAGCCTTCGCGAGCGGCGGCTTCCCCGAGTCCTGTAAGGACGAAGAAGGCCACGCCACAGTTGGCGGTAGCTGGATCTCAATGGCACCGCCGCTGTACGGCGATGACGTCACGTATAACGACGGCCACGAGTCCGATCTGCACCACGAAGCCGAAGACGTCGCGGCCTTCCTGATGTGGACAGCCGAGCCCAAGTTGATGGCACGCAAGCAAGCGGGTTTTGCGGGCGTTCTGTTCCTGACGCTTCTGTCGGTCTTGCTGTACCTGACCAACAAACGTCTTTGGGCCCCTGTAAAGCACAAGGAAGACTAATCGTCTTTCACACGGCTAACGACTGACAAAAGCCCCCCGGATCCTGTGCGATCCGGGGGGCTTTTCTTTGCGGCAAGGCGCAGGGCGCACCTGTGTGGCCTGCCGCCGCCGCCCGCATTGAAACCGCCCCGTTAGCGATGAAATCCCGCGACCCGATCCATTCTAGTAGCGCCAAAGCCTGCCAGCGCCATCATAACGGAATCGTTTGCCGGCCCGTAGACGGTGAGGCGCGCGGGTATAAAGATCTGCGTGAACCTTTCGGCAAAGCGCTCGCCGAACTGCGCGAAATGCGCCATCACGGCGGCATTATCGGCGTAACGTTCTAGCACGGTACAGCTGCGGCGGTCATCGGACATATAAAATTCACAGTGCAGCGTACGCGGTTCATCAACCAGCGCGGCTTTTGTGATGTCATCGAGCAGCGGCTGGACCTGATCGCCCTGACCATCCCGCACGTCCATCTCAAGGACCCATTCGATAATTTCGCTCATACTCACCCTTTCTCACTCGGGAATCATCCTAGTGGAGAAAGGTTTACAAACTGCGACGGCTCACACAGCCAGCAGATAGCCTTCTGTCTGGCCGGTAATCGTGGCGGCGATAATCGTGCCTTCGGTTTGGGGGGTGGCGAAATGGGTCTCGGTGAATTGCTCTGTCCGGCCCATCGTGGGGCTTTCCATCAACACCTGATGCGCGCGCCCTTGTTGGGCCGCAAGATGGCGGCTGACCTGGGCGTCGCCTGCAGCACGCAGCTGTGCGGCGCGTTCCTTGATCAGCGTACCGTTCACCGCGGGCATCCGTGCGGCTGGGGTGCCTTCGCGGGCGGAGTAGGGGAAGACGTGCAGCCAGGTCAGATCGCATTCCGTCACCAGCTTAAGCGAATTTTCGAACATAGCGTCGGTTTCAGTCGGAAAGCCGGCGATGATATCGGCCCCAAAAGTCATGTCGGGGCGAAGTTTGCGGGCCTCTTGGGCAAAGTTTATCGCATCGTCGCGCAGGTGCCGACGTTTCATCCGTTTCAGGATCATGTCGTCGCCATGCTGCAGGCTCAGATGCAGGTGCGGCATCAAGCGCGGTTCGGTGGCGATGGCCTGCATCAGGTTCTCGTCCACCTCAATGGAATCGATAGAACTGATTCTCAGACGCGGCAGGTCGGGCACCAGCCGCAGGATGCGCATGACCAGATCCCCCAGTCTGGGCGTCGCGGGAAGGTCCGCGCCCCAGCTGGTCAGGTCCACGCCGGTCAGCACGACCTCGTTAAAGCCCTTGTCGACCAGCCGCTTGATCTGATCCACGACAACGCCCGCAGGGACCGACCGTGAATTGCCACGGCCATAGGGGATGATGCAGAAAGTGCAGCGGTGGTCGCAGCCGTTCTGGACCTGAACATAGGCGCGGCTGCGCGTGCCAAAGCCGTCGATCAAGTGGCCTGCCGTCTCGGTGACCGACATGATGTCGTCAACCTGAAGCGCCTCTGTCTCGCCGATAAAATCAGCCGCGAGTCCCTGCCACGTCGCGCCAACCATCTTTTCGGTGTTGCCGATCACGACGTCGACCTCTGCCATCTTGGTAAAGGTATCCGGTTCGGTCTGCGCGGCGCAGCCGGTGACGATCAGCCGTGCGTTCGGGTTCGCCTTGCGCAGTTTGCGGATGTCCTGACGCGCCTTGCGTACGGCCTCGGCGGTGACGGCGCAGGTGTTGACGATCACCGCATCCTTCAGGCCCGCCTGCTCGGCCAGTTCCTTCATCGCCTCGGTCTCATAGGCGTTCAGGCGGCAACCGTGATTCGAAAAGATCGGGGTGCTCATGTCAGGCTTTCCAGAAAAGAAGGGGTCAGCACGCCGCTGAATACATGCGCCGACGGGCCGGTCATCCAGACGCCATCCTCGCGCCAGTCGATGTGCAGGGTGCCGCCGTCCAGATCGATGCGCACAGCACGCCCTGTGAGCCCTCTGCGCGCCGCTGCCACGGCCGTCGCACAGCTAGAGGAGCCGGACGCCAGCGTAATGCCCACACCGCGTTCCCACACGCGCATGCGGATATGATCGGGGCCGACAATTTGCGCGATCTGCACGTTGGTGCGTTCGGGATATAGCGCGTGATGCTCTATGCCGGGGCCAAAAGCGGCCAGATCAATCGCGTCCACATCGTCGACAAAGAAGGTGCAATGCGGATTGCCCATGCCGGTGGCCGTCGGGGCACCATCCATCGGCAACTCGAGCGTATCCATCTGGCGGGCCAGTGGAATTTCGTCCCATTCAAGCTGCGGGTGGCCCATGTTCACGGCTGTCAGCCCGTTCCCCGCGTCCCGCGCCGCCAGATCACCGCGGTCCGTGGTCAGGTGCAGCTGCGTCTTGCCGGTCTCGTCCATCAGGAAGCGCGCGATGCAGCGGGTGGCATTGCCACAAGCAGCAGAGGTGGACCCGTCGGCGTTAAAGAACGTCAGGTGGGCGTCTGCCGCGCCATCCGTGATAACTGCCAACTGATCAAAGCCCACACCGAACTGGCGATGCCCGATGGCCTGCGCGAGGGCAGGGGTTACCTCTGGAAGAGAAGGCACGCCTTCAGGTCCCACGTCCGGCACGCCTTCAGGTCCTGCGTCCGGCACATCTTTCTGGCGCGCATCCAGCACGACAAAATCATTTCCCAGCCCATGCATCTTCATGAAGGGCAAACCGTTGGTCAAATCACTATACATTCGGCGCATATAACGCGGCATTTGAAACTAATCCAGCTTGAGTGAAGTTTTTCGTACGTTTCTGCTTGACCCCAAGGCCACACCTTTCTAGTAAGCCGCCTAGTGGGCCTGTAGCTCAGTTGGTAGAGCAACTGACTTTTAATCAGTAGGTCTCCGGTTCGAACCCGGACGGGCTCACCACTACCTTTCCAGTTTGACTGGAACGAAAAAAACAGCGTCCCTCGGGGCGCTGTTTTTCGTTTCGGGGTAGGGAGTTAGAACTTAATCGCGATGGCCTTCAAAGGATTTCAGCGCGATCCCTGCCTCTTGCAGCGATGATTTAACCGCACGGGCAATATCGACCGCTTCGGGGGTGTCGCCGTGTAGGCAGATCGTGTCGATGGCCGCTGGGATCGTTTTGCCACCTTCGGTCAGGATCGCGCCGGCTTTGACCATTTTCACCATTCGCGCGCCCGCAAGCGCTGCGTCGTGAATCACCGCGCCGGGTTTAGAGCGGTCGACCAGCGTCGCGTCGTCGTTATAGGCGCGGTCGGCAAAGATTTCTCCGGCCCATTTGCAGCCAAGCGATTGGACCGCGTCCTGTTGCGCTGTGGCAGCCAGTACCATGACGATCAGATCAGGCGCGACGCTGAGCGCAGCCTCGTAAAGGTCTCGGGCCAACACTTCATCCTCTGACGCCATATTGGCCAGCGCGCCGTGCAGTTTCAGGTGACGGACCGAGGTGCCAAGGCTGCGGGCCATACCGACACTGGCGGCGACCTGATAGCGGACCTGATTTTGCAGCGTGGCCCGTGGCACCGACATGCGATTGCGGCCAAAGCCGGCCAGATCCATGAAGCCGGGGTGCGCGCCAATGCCGACACCGTTGTCGCGGGCCAGCGTCATCGTCGCTGACATCACATCGGCGTCGCCTGCATGGCCACCACAGGCGATGTTGGCAGAGCTGATGATTTGCAACAACGCGGCATCATCGCCCATTTTCCATGGGCCAAAGCTTTCGCCCATATCGGCGTTTAGATCGACGGTCGGCATTTAATGCTCCTCTTCAAAGGGGTTGTCGGTGGCAGAGATCGCACCGCCCACCAGCTGATAGGCCAGCAGGTTGCGGATTTTGGCGGGGTCGCGGATCAGCGGGGTGATCTGGCCGCCAAGCGCCTTGATGTCTCGACGGTGCTGCGTCTCGAGCGTGATGGCATCTTCGAGGGTGATGAATTCGAACTGGATCGCGGTGCCAGAGGCGGCTTGCGCCACGCGTGGCAGGTCGCGAGGAATGACGGTCCCGATACGAGGGTAGCCGCCGGTGGTCTGGCATTCGCCCATCAACACAAAGGGCGCGCCGTCGCCGGTGATCTGGATATCGCCGGGCACGATGACTTCGGACAGGATGGTCAGCCCGCCTTCGGCGCTGAAACCTGTACCGTCGTGATCCATGCGCACGCCCATGCGGTTGGCACGCGGATCACGGGTAAAGGCGGTGGTCTCAAAGCGTTGGCGTTCTTCGGCGGTAAAGTGATCGGTCTGCATGCTGGCCACGACGCGTACGGTGCCCCCGTCAAAGCGGCTGTCACGCGGCAGTTGCAGTCCCGTCTCGCGCGATTTGTCCGCCCCAAGGAGGAGCGCGTCGCCCGCGGCCAAGGGCTGCCCAAGACCGGCGCTCAGGTGGCTGGCACGGGCCCCCAGCAGCGTATCAGAAGCGATGCCCCCACCCACATGTAAATAGCCATAGGTGCCGCCTGTGGTGCCGCCGATGGTCAGCTTGGCCCCTGCGGGCAGCATGTGGCTGGCGTTCCAGACGATGGCATCGCCATCGATGCTGGCGGCCATTGTGGCCCCTGTCAGCGCGATGCGGATGTCGGCGTCAGCGGTAAAGGTCCCGCCGGTGCCCGTCATCTCTATTGCAGCAAGGTCGGGGGACTGGCCCAGCAAGGCGGCCCCCTCGTAAACTGCAACAGGATCAGCGGCCCCGCCCTTGGTCAGCCCTTGGGCACGCCAGCCGGGTCGGCCCATATCCTGTATCGTCAGGGCGGGGCCGGCCTGGGCGATGGTGAGGGTCACGGTCATGCCAGTACCTCTGTCTCTGCACCGCCCTGGCCGGTTTCATCCGCCGCGGTGATCTTGTCGTATTCGGCGCGCGATATGGAGGGAAAGCACAGCTCGTCCCCCGGTGACAGGGCAAAGGGCGTGTCACTGCGCGGGCGGAACGTTTTGAAAGCGGTCTGCCCGATGTGGCGCCATCCGGTGGGGGACGCGTTGGTAAAGATGATGAGCTGTCTGATCGCCACAATCAGCGCGCCGGCGGGGACGGATTTTGTCAGCCCCTGTTGGCGCGGAATATCCCAGTTCTGCGGCAGCTCGCCCATATAGGGCTGGCCGGGGGCAAAGCCGATGGTCAGCACCCGCACGCGCGCCTGCGACAGCTGCGCAATCGCCGCGTCGGGGTCCAGCCCCGCAAGCTCAGCCGCTTCTTCAAGTTGCGGCGCAAGATCGGTGCCATAGACCGTGGGCACATGCCACAGCGTCCGCCCCGTCGGCAGGTCAGAGGTGTACCAGTCACGCGTTGCCAGCAGGTCTTGAAGCCGGTCCAGCATGGTGCCCACTGACACGGCGACCAAATCGATCTGCAGGAAGGTGGACACCAGCGAGGTGCTCGTCTCTGTCACCTCGGGCCAGTCGGCGGCGTCCACGGCGGCGCGAAACGACAGGGCAGCGCGGTTCGCGGGCTCTGACATCGTGTCGGCAAAACGCACCAGCACACCTGATAGGCCAACGGTCTGGATCAGGGGGAAGTCGGTCATTGCGGCACCTGCCTTAGGTTGTCGGGAAGCCATGTCGCGATGTCGGGGAAAAAGATCAGGACAAAGACCATCACCACCATGATCAGGAACATCGGCAAGGCGGCTTTGGTGATATATCCCATCTCGTGATCCGTCATGCCTTGGATAACGAAAAGGTTGAACCCGATCGGCGGCGTGATCTGCGCCATCTCGACCACGACCACAACAAAGATACCGAACCAGATCAAGTCGATCCCCGCACCGCGCACCATAGGTTCGACCACAGCCATCGTCAGCACGACCGACGAAATACCATCAAGGAACATGCCTAGCACGATATAGAACACCAGCAGCGCCATCAGCAGTTGAAAGCGCGTGAGTTCAAGCGCGGCAATCCCGTCCGCCAGCGCACGCGGCAGGCCGGTAAAGCCCATCGACAGCTTGAGAAAGGCCGCACCTGCAAGGATCAGCGCGATCATCGCAGAGGTGCGCATTGCGCCCATCAGGCTTTCTTGAAAGCTGGTCCAGTTCAGTGACCCCTGCATCAATGCCAGCGCCAGTGATCCCAACACGCCAATAGCAGCGGCCTCTGTTGCGGTGGCGTAGCCTAGATACATCGACCCGATCACCACCGTGATCAGCCCAAAGACCGGCAACAGAAACCGCGAGTTGCGCAGTTTGGCGGCAAAGCTCATCCCCGTCTCGACGTCGGGGTTCCAATCCTTCGAGGTCAGCGCGATAAAAGCGACATAGGCCATGAACATCAGCGCCAGAATAAGCCCCGGCAGGACGCCAGCAAAGAACAGTTCGGTGATGCTTTCGTTCACGGTCACGCCGTAAACGATCAACGCCAGCGACGGCGGGATCATCAACCCAAGGGTCGCGGCACCAGCAAGGGTGCCGATGATCATCTTTTCAGGATAGTTACGCGCGCGCAGTTCGGGGATCGACATCTTGCCCACGGTCGACAGCGTCGCAGCAGAGGACCCCGATACGGCGGCAAAGACCGTGCAGCCGACGATATTGGTATGCACCAACCCGCCCGGCAATTTTGCCAGCCACGGCGAAAGCCCTTTGAACATATCCTCGGATAGTCGTGTCCTGAACAGAATTTCGCCCATCCAGATGAAAAGCGGTAGCGCGGTCAGCGTCCACGAGCTGGACGAGGCCCAGATCGTCGTGACCATGGCATCGCCAACGGGGCGGGTGGTAAACAGCTCCATCCCGAACCAGGCGACGCCCATCAGCGCCAGACCGACCCAGACGCCGGAGCCCAGCAAGAACAACAGGACGGTGATAAATAGAATGATCGCGTAAAGTTCCGTCACAGCGTCACTCCCCAAAACTTTGATCGACAAGATCGCGGGTGAGACGGTGTTCGCCTTTTACGATCAGATAGAGCAGGTTATCGGTCAGCGCGACGGCAAGGATACCGCCGCCCACAACCATCACCGACTGCGGTATCCACAAGGACGTGGCGTCTTGTGCCTGACTGACTTCGTTGAACTTCCATGACCAGTAGACGAACCAATAGGCATAGTAGGTGAAATACCACGCAATCGCCGCGGCAAGGCCGAAACACCAGATTTCAAGCAGCCGTTTCGGGCCAGCGGGCAGGGCGTTCAGCAGCACCGACACGCGGATATGCGCGCCACGGTTCAGCGCGTTGGCAAAGGCAAGAAAGCTGGCGGCGGCCATCGCATAGCCGGCATAGCTTGCCGCACCGGGGAAAACCTCGCCGGTCCATCGTGCAATCATCTGCACCACGATCAGCAGCAGGATCGCGACAAGACTGACGGCAGCCAAGGCACCAGATGCGAAATAGATGAAATCAAGCAGGCGTCGCAGGATGTTCATGGGAAAGGTCTCCGGTTTGGCGGATCGCAGGAAAACGGCGGCACCTGTGTGGGGTGCCGCCGTTCGCTGATTTACTGCATGGATTTGTAGCTATCGACGATCGCCTGACCGTCCTCGCCCGCATTTTCCAGCCATTCGGAGGTCATGGTGCCGCCAATGTCGCGCAGGCCGGACATCAGATCTTCGCTGGCGGGTTCCACGGTCATGCCGCCTTCGCGCAGCCCGTCATAGGTGAACTGTGTATAGTCCTTGGAGGCTTGCAGCCCGCGCGTTTCCGCATCGCTGGCACAGGTGGTGATGATGGATTTGTTCTCTTCCGAGACATCGTTCCACACGTCGTTGTTGACCATGATGTAGTTGCGCGGCAGCCAAGCGTCGACCTCGTAGAAATGCGTCAGGCTTTCCCAGACTTTCTGGTCATAGCCGGTCGCACCGGACGAAATCATGGATTCCGCAACGCCGGTGGCGAAGGCTTGGCTTAGCTCGGCGGCTTCGATGGTGACGGGCAGCATGCCTGTCAGCTCTGCCAGACGGCTGGTCGCGTTGTTGTAGGACCGGAACTTGACGCCTTTCATGTCCTCGACTGTGTTGACCTCTTTCTTGAAGTACAGACCCTGTGGCGGCCATGGCACGTTATAAAGCAGGGTCAGGTTCTGCTCTGCAAGCAGCTCTTCGATCTTGGGTTTGGCGGCTTGCCACAGTTTGTCAGACGCCTCGAAGGACGGCGCAAGGAACGGGATCGAGTCAAAGCCGAAGATCGCGTTTTCGTTCTGGTGACCCGACAGGATGCGTTCGCCCAACTGGACCTGACCTGTCTGAATCGCGCGTTTGATATCGGCACCCGCGATCAGCGACCCGCCGGAGTGTACGGTGATCTCGATTTCGCCTGCGGTGCCTTCGGTCACGCAGTTGGCAAATTCAACGCCGTTCTCGGAATGGAAGTTCGATGCCGAATAGGCCATCGGCATGTCCCATTTCTCAGCCGCGAAAGCGGGCAGGGCGGTGGTGACCGTCAGGGCGGCGGTCGCGACGCCTGTCATCAATGTGGTGGTCCGTTTCATGTGGTTCTCTCCTTGTTGGAATGTCTTTGGCTTGCGGGGTTAGCCCCTGCTAAACCGTTGCGGTGCATAGGGCTGCAGGTCGGTGTTGACGGGTTGCCCCATAACCAATCCTGCGACGAGGCGGCCTGTTTTGGGCCCGCCTGTCAACCCGATGTGGTGATGCCCAAAGGCGGTAAAGACCCGGCTTGTGCCAACCTGTCCGATCAGGGGCAGGCTGTCGCTGGGGGCAGGTCTGTGCCCCAGCCATTCGATTTCACGCGTGGCAGTCAGCTGGGGAAAGGCGGCCTTGGCCTGTCGCCGCAGCAGCGCCAGCGGTGCTTTGGACGGGGCTGCGTCAAGTCCGCCGAACTCTAGGATACCCGCGCAGCGTAGGCCCTGCGCCATGGGAGTGGCAACGAATTTACCGCTGGCGATCATCACGGGGCGCGCGGGAACGCCCGTCGCCCCCTCGAATATCACATGATAGCCGCGTTCGGTTTCCAGCGGGACATTCAGCCCCAGCTTGGCCATCAGCGGTTTTGACCAGACGCCGGTGGCAAGCACGACATCATCACAGGCCACGCGGCCTTGGGTTGTCTCTATGCCGCTGATCGCGCCGGCTGAGAGGTCAAAATCCTTGACCTCGGCCTGCATGATTGTGCCGCCGCCCTGTTCAAAGGCCTGTGCCAAAGCGGTCACATATCCGCCGGGGTCGCGGATAAAGCCGTGGTCCTTCATGGTGGCAAGCAGGTGAATGTCCGGCCCAAGGGTCGGTTCATACTCGCGCACCTGCCCGCC
Source organism: Sulfitobacter litoralis (assembly GCF_900103185.1). GTDB lineage: Bacteria > Pseudomonadota > Alphaproteobacteria > Rhodobacterales > Rhodobacteraceae > Sulfitobacter > Sulfitobacter litoralis. The sequence goes on along the minus strand of NZ_FNJD01000001.1, from coordinate 296,000 downwards.
TTCGATCAGATCGGGCGTAAAGCCGGCATCCGCCCGCAGCGCCCAGGTATAGGCCTCGGCGTCAAAGGCCGCGCGGTTGCGATAGGCAAAGACATAGTCGCTGTCTGTCACCCAGTCGGACAGGCCCAGATCGGAGGTCAGGCTTTTGTGCTGGTCGACACTGTCACCCACGATAGGCGCAAGACCCTGCGCGATCCGGCGGGTGTCCCGGTCGTTCGCCACACGCAGATACTTGCCCAGCCACGGCAACAAGCGCGGCAGATAGGACAGGCGCAGATAAAGCGGCACATCGGGGTTCAGCAGCATCGCGGGCGCTTTGGCAATCAGGCCGGGCGCAGTGACGGGTGCGACGGCACAAGCGGCCAGCACGCCCGCGTTCCCATGCGACGTCCCTGTGCCCGGTGCCGCGCGATCAATGATCGTGACCTGCGCGCCTGCGCGTTGCAGCCAGATCGCCGATGACACACCGACGATACCCGCCCCCACGACGACCACATGGCGTGTCATGGGCGACCCATCGGATGAAAATAAAGGCGGTGCGGCATGGTTCTTGATTCCTTTCCGCTTACTTTGGCAGGGAAAAGCAATACGTCAACAAAATGTTTACAAATTGTCATCGTTGGTGCGTGCGTAGGCATGTACCGCCAATTCGTTCATCGAAACGGAGTGGTTTAACGGAGCCAGCCGTCTTCGAAGGCGATCTGACTGACGCCAGCCAGACGGACAATACGGGCCAGTTCAGCCTCTAACGCGGCCTGTTTGCCTTTGCCCCACCGCGTGCACGGCTCTGGCCAAAGGGCGCGTACCACCAGCGTATCGCGGTCGCGGTGCGCCTTCATGTCCACGCGGGCGATGATGCTGTCGCCTTGCAGGATCGGGAACACATAGTAGCCATAAACCCGTTTTGGTGCGGGGACGAACATCTCTATCCGGTAGCGAAACCCGAACAGACGTTCGGCGCGTTTGCGATCGCGCAGCGCAGGGTCAAAGGGGCTCAGCACCCGCAGCCGTGCGGTCGGAGCCATGTCTATCGCGGGGTCGCTTGCCAGACCGGGACGGGCATAGCTGCGATGAGGCGTGCCGTCGGCACCCGCGATCTGGACCTGCTCAATCCGACCGGCGGCTTGTTCACGCTGGACCCAGGCTTTCGCCTCTGCGGGGGTAATATGTGCCCAAAACGCCGCCAGTTCGCCCGGTGTGGCAAAGCCCAAACGGTCCAACGCCCCGGTGCAGCACCAGTCGATGGTCTGCGTCTCATCCGGTGCCTGTGACGGGTCGCATAGCGCGGCGTCAATTACCCGCTCTGTCAGGTCATAGCGTTTCTGGAAACCGTCGCGCCCCACCACGCACAGCGCCCCTGCACGCCACAGATATTCCAGCGCGGTCTTTGACGGATGCCAATCCCACCACCCGCCATTTGAGCGCGGTTCGTCCTGTCCAACGTCAGACGACGACACCGGACCATCTGACCGGATCTGGTCCAGCACGGTTTGGAACCGCCCTTCGAAATCATGTTTGTGCCAGTTTTCGTACCGCTTGCGCAGCATCTGCGCGTCGCGCTGCCGGCGCAATTCCCAATAAGGGTAAAAGCCCATCGGGATCACAGCGGCGTCGTGGGTCCAGTGTTCAAACAGCGCGCCATCGCGTTCATACAGGTTTTTCAGCGCCTGCGGACGATAGCGTTGCCGGCGCGAAAACAGGATCAGGTCATGCGCTCGCGCCACTGTGTTAATGCTGTCCAGTTGCACAAACCCCAAGCCGCGGATCAGCTGCAACAGGGCATCCCCGCCGGCGGGGCCTTGCGGCGCATCGCCGAGCAAGTGACGGTGCAAAAAGATGCGACGCGCGTCACGATTGCCAAGCGTGGCGAGGGTCATACCTTGCGGTTGCGGCGCAGTGTATCCCCCAGCGACAAGGTGGGTGTCAGGGTGATTTGCGTTTGCAGATCCGGGTCCGGTTCATCCAGCGTATCATTCAGGATAATACGCGCAGCGGCCTGTCCGACCTCAAGCCGGCAGGCGTCCATCGTAGCAAGCTGGCGGGGCAGACCCTGCAAAAGCTCCACGTTGTTAAAGCCGGCAAGGCCAATCTGGCCCGGAATATCAATGCCCTGATCGATCAGATACAACAGCCCGCCTGCGCCGATCATGTCGTTTGAATAGTACAGGAAATCCAGTTCGGGCGACCGCTCGAGCATGTCTTGCGTCATCTCGCGCCCCTTGGCCAGTGCGGAGCCGCCGGAATAGAACGCGCGGTCCTCTATCTCTATTCCTGCTTTGGCAAGCCCTTCGGTGAACCCTTCGAACCGTTTACGTGCGCGGTGGTCCAATGGCATCTTGGTGCCCATGAACCCGATATGTTCATAGCCTTCCTTGAGGATCGCCTTGGCCATCTCCTGCCCTGCACGGCGGTGCGAGATGCCGACCATCGCATCAATCGGACGTCCGTCCACGTCCATGATCTCGACCACGGGGATGCCCGCGTTCTTGAGCATGGCACGCGTCGCCTCGGAATGTTCCAGTCCCGCGATGATCACGCCCGAAGGCCGCCAGGACAGCATTTCGTACAAAACGCGCTCTTCTTTTTCGGGCATATAGTCCGTCACGCCCACAACCGGCTGCAACGGCGTGTCTTCCAGCACCTGATTGATGCCGTTCAGCACCTCGGGGAAGACCATGTTCGACAGCGATGGAATGATCACAGCGACCAGATTGACCCGCTGGGAGGCCAGCGATCCGGCGATCTGGTTGGGCACGTATCCCAGTTCCTTGGCCGCCGCCAACACCCGCCGCCGCGTCGCGTCTGAGACATCGCCGCGTTTTCGCAGGACCCGGCTGACCGTCATTTCCGACACCCCGCAGGCATCGGATACATCACGAAGGGTCAACGGGCGTTTCGGAGGCTGTGTCAAAGGCGCTTGTCCTGCTTGAAAGTGGTATTCTATCAACAGCGTAGTGCGTCCCATGATCACAGGCAATCACCATATCAAGCACCCCGCCTCAGACCTGCCGAGATGTCCGGTTCTGTGACTGGATCACCACCGCATTTTGCGCTAAGTCAAACCCGTGGCCCCGTGGCTCAACTGGATAGAGCAGCCCCCTCCTAAGGGGCAGGTTATTGGTTCGAATCCAATCGGGGTCACCATTGCTGCCTGCGTGCCAATGGTCAGGGCGGGTGCGGGTTTCACGAAATTTAGGGAAAGTGCTGTGCGGCGGCGTCTGATGCGTCTGGCTATAACGAAGCCGCTTTCGCGATCGCGGCGGTGCAGCGGGGATCGGAGTAGCCCCGCCGGTGGTCCGGCAGGGCTGCGTTCTTTGTCTTACAGGCTCGCGTCGAGCGCTGCGAGGATAGCGTCGCCCATTTCCGAGGTCGAGATAGGGGAGCCGCCTTCGGGGCCCATCAGGTCTGCGGTGCGGGCACCATCAGCAAGAACCTGTTCGACGGCTTTTTCCAGACGCGCGGCTTCATCGCCTTGGTCGAAGGAATAGCGCAGCGCCATGGCAAAGCTGAGGATACAGGCGATGGGGTTCGCCTTACCTTGGCCCGCGATATCGGGGGCAGAGCCGTGGACGGGTTCGTAAAGCGCCTTGGGGCGGCCATCGGCATTGGGCGCACCCAGCGAGGCAGAGGGCAGCATCCCCAGCGAGCCTGTCAGCATCGCAGCACAGTCGGACAGGATGTCGCCGAACAGGTTGTCGGTGACAATTACGTCGAACTGCTTGGGCGCGCGGACCAGCTGCATCGCGCCGTTGTCGGCGTACATGTGGGACAGCTCGACATCGGGGTAGTCTTCGTCATGCACTTTTTGCACGACTTCGCGCCACAGGATGCCGCTTTCCATGACGTTGGCTTTCTCCATCGAGCAGACTTTGTTGCCCCGACGACGCGCCAGTTCAAAAGCCGACCGCGCAACGCGGTCAATCTCGGATTCGGTGTAGCGCTGTGTATTGATGCCGACGCGCTCGTTGCCTTCCTCGAAAATTCCCCGCGGTTCGCCAAAGTAGACGCCGGATGTCAGTTCGCGCACGATCATGATGTCGAGCCCGGCGACGAGGTCTTTCTTCAGCGATGAGAAATCTGCCAGCGCGTCAAAGCATTGTGCGGGACGCAGGTTCGAGAACAGGTCCATTTCCTTGCGCAGACGCAGCAGGCCGCGTTCGGGTTTGACGCTGAAATCAAGCGCGTCGTACTTTGGCCCACCGACGGCACCAAGCAAAACAGCGTCCGCCGCCAGTGCTTTGGCCATTGTGTCGTCATGCAGGGGCGTGCCGTGCTTGTCATAGGCGGCACCGCCAACCAGATCGTGATCCACGTCAAAGGCCAGATCGCGCTTGTCGCCAAACCAGTCGATGATGCGGACAACCTGGCCCATGACCTCGGGGCCGATGCCGTCACCGGCGAGGATTAGCAATGTGGGGTTGGCCATGCGATGTCTCCTGAAAAATACGTTCACAGCGGCGTAGCGCGGGGAGGGGGAGGGGTCAAGAACGGCTAGCGGTCAAGATCGGCCCAGACCAGGCCGTGACGGCTGGCAGCGGGGTCACGCGCGACGCCGGCCGCCACAACGCGCCAATCGGTCGAGGGCAGCAGATAGTCGACGCGCATGTCCCCCAAACTGTCGAAGGTGACGGTGGGTTGATCCGCCAGCGGGTCTTGCAGGGCGGGGTGATCCAGCAGGGTCTGGATTGCGGTTTTCAACCCTTCGCCTTTGGTCGGATCGAGGTTTGCATCCCCTAACAGGACAACGCGTTCGTTTGGCGGTGGACCAAAGGTGCCTGCCAGATAGTGATCCCAAAACAGAATTTCATCATGGTTGCGTTTGCCGTTTCGGTCCTCTGGTCCATCGAACACAGGGGGCGTGGCATAGAAGGTCAGCAAGGTCACGGGCGGCTGATCGGGGATGGCGATCGGTACGACCCACGCGCCGTGCGACGCAAGGCGCTGCACCTGTTGCACTGCATCAGAGGGGAAGGGGCCATTCTTTGTTCGGGGCAGCAGCGCATCGGGCAGGTCGCGCCACAGAAATGCGGTATGATCCTGCACGGCAGGGTTCAGCACAGGATAGCGCGACAGGATCGCCATCGCGCCCGCGCCAAAGAACCGCCCATACCCCTGACCATCGCGTGCGCCGCCTGTTTGGCCATCACCATCCATATCCAGCCCTGTGGGGCGTCCGGCATTGGGGGGCAGCGCGAAACGATGGGGGTAGACGGGACCCCTTGCGCCAAGCACATCTGCGAAAGCACCAAGCGTGGTCCCGTCGAGGTCATAGTCGATGCCTTGCAGCACGATGATATCGGCAGAGACATCCGCCAGCAGACGCATCACGGCGCTGATCTGTGGGTCCGACCCTTTGGCCAGATCCCGCAGCAGCAGACCTGGTCCGGCGCGCGATAATTCGGTGTTAAAGGTGGCGATGCGCAGCGGGTCCGCGTTGGCGGCTGTCGCGGCTAGCAGGGCACCCGCGATCAGGCTGGCTGCAAGCCGTGGTCCTTTTCCGCGTCGTCGGCATAGGCGCGACGGCGTTTCTCTTCGATCATCTCGGCGATCTTGCCCATGGCAATGCCGCGCATGATGATACTGGCAGGAAGGAAGGCCCATGCGGCGACTGTCCAGATCTGGGTATGCGGGTTCTGCAATGTAATCGGGTCTAGCAGATCAGAGGCCGCTTTGACCACCGCGGGGATCAGGAAGGGCAGCAGGAAACCAAGCGCGATATTGATCCGCGCATCCCGTTGCAGCCGATAGATGACGTCTCCGCCCGCTGTTGGGTCAAACAGCGGCAGGTTCACCCAGACGTTAAAGGCCCCCTGACGCACAGGCCAGTTCATGATGCGTACCAGCACCAGAAACGCGCCCATCGAGATCAGCGAGATCAGATAGGCCATGCCCGCCGATGTGCGCACCGACGCGACCAGCGCGTCGCTGGCGTTTTCGGGCAGCATCAGCACGATCATACGCACGGGTGAGAAAGGAAAGTCCATCGCGTTGCCGAGGATCGTCCCGATAGAGGTCATCGCCCCGCCCAGAACCGACGGGCTGACCTTTTGCTTCAGGATCAGCGTCAACACGATGACCGTCACCAGCAGGCAGACATAGCGCAGCCGGTTGAACGGCGCGGCATCGCGAAATTCGATGATGCTGGGGAAGTTGGAATTGTATTCGATAAACGTGAGGAAACAGGCAATCAGCGCCACCAGCATGGTGATCTGACTGGCATCATTAAGCATAGCGGGTAACATGAGGGCCGGCGTTGCGATCAGCAATGCCACCAGAATGCCACGCGCTGCCGCGCCGGATATACGTGCAATCACAAAACTACCCTTCCAAACTGGCCAGCCACGATACTTTGCCGCGTGCTTGTTCCAACTTGATGCCCTCGGGTGTCGAAGGCCTGCCTCAGAATTGCCTCAATTGTGTCTTCTTTCGCCACATTCCTCAAGAGGATTCCTGACAATGGCGATGGACCTGAGGCAATTAGGGCGCAGGTATGGTGCGGTATTGCATCATTGCTGCGGCGCAAATGACGCTACCCACGATATGTTGTGGGCGTTCACACGACGCCCACAACTATTTATAGCTCTCAACCCACGGTTAGGTCAAGCCAGCGGCCCCAGGGGGCCGCGGCCAAAGGTTTTACACCCAAGGACGCGCCTGTGCGGCAGCAGATTCGAAGCTGTCGATCGAAGCCGCTTTTTCCATGGTCAGGCCGATATCGTCCAGACCGTTCATCAAGCAGTGCTTTTTGAACGCGTCGACCTGGAAGGTGAAGACGTCGCCATCGGAACTGGTGATCGTCTGCGCCTCAAGGTCCACCTCGATCCGCGCGTTGGAGCCTTTTTCGGCGTCTTTCATCAGCAGATCGACCTGTTCTTGCGGCAGGGCAATGGGCAGGATGCCGTTCTTGAAACAGTTGCTGTAAAAGATATCCGCAAAACTGGGCGCAATCACGCAGGTGATGCCAAAATCGGCAATCGCCCAAGGCGCGTGTTCACGCGAAGAGCCACAGCCAAAGTTATCGCCTGCGACCAGAATCTGTGTTTCGCGGTATTGCGGCTTGTTCAGGACGAAATCAGGCACTTCGTTGCCGTCGCGGTCATAGCGCATCTCGTCAAACAGGTTCACGCCAAGGCCCGACCGTTTGATTGTTTTCAGGAACTGCTTGGGGATGATCATATCGGTGTCGATATTCACCATCGGCATGGGGGCCGCGATCCCGGAAAGCTTGTCGAATTTATTCATTGTCTTGTTGTCCTTTGATCTGCTGGCCGCTTACGCGTCAAGCTGGCGGATATCGGTCAAACGTCCGGTGAGCGCTGCTGCGGCAGCCATCGCGGGTGACATCAAGTGGGTGCGCCCCTTAAAGCCCTGACGGCCTTCGAAGTTGCGGTTGGATGTCGATGCGCAGCGTTCGCCCGGTGCCAGTTGGTCGGGGTTCATCGCCAGACACATCGAACAGCCCGCAAGCCGCCATTCAAAGCCAGCGTCCTTGAAGATATCGGCAAGGCCTTCTTCTTCGGCTTGTGCCCGCACCAACCCCGAGCCGGGAACGATCATGGCACGCATGCCTTCCTTGATCTTCTTGCCCTTCAGGACTGCCGCGGCAGCGCGCAGGTCTTCGATGCGGCCGTTGGTGCAGGACCCGATGAACACGGTGTCGATCTCGATATCCGTCAACGCCATGCCTTCGGTCAGACCCATGTATTCAATCGCGCGTTTCGCCGCGTCGACCTTGCCGCCGGTAAAATCAGATGCGGCGGGCACTTTGGCGGTGATCGGCAGAACGTCCTCGGGCGAGGTGCCCCAAGTCACGGCTGGCGCGATGTCTTCACCCTTGATGGTGATGACCTTGTCCCAATGCGCGTCGTCATCGGAATACAGCGTTTTCCACCAGCCCATTGCGGCTTCCCACTGGGCACCTTTGGGCGCGTGGGGGCGGCCTTTGCAATATTCAAACGTCTTGTCATCTGGCGCAATCAGGCCAGCGCGCGCGCCGCCTTCGATCGCCATGTTGCAGACGGTCATGCGGCCTTCCATCGACAGATCACGGATCGCTTCGCCGCAATATTCGATGACATAGCCGGTGCCGCCTGCCGTGCCGGTTTCACCGATCACGGTCATGGTGATGTCCTTGGCAGTCACACCGGGGGCAAGCTTGCCGGTGATCTCGACCTTCATGTTCTTGGACTTTTTCTGGATCAGCGTTTGCGTCGCCAATACGTGTTCGACCTCAGAGGTGCCGATCCCGTGGGCCAGCGAGCCGAACGCGCCATGTGTCGCCGTGTGGCTGTCGCCGCAGACAACGGTCATGCCGGGCAGGGTCCAGCCCTGTTCCGGGCCAACGATATGCACGATGCCCTGACGCACGTCGGACACGGGGTAATAGTGCAGCCCGAATTCCTTGGCGTTGGTATCAAGGGCCGCAACCTGAACGCGGCTGTCTTCGGTCATTGTCGCAGCGTTGGCGCGGTCCAGTGTGGTCGGCACGTTGTGATCGGGCACGGCGATTGTCTGGTCGGGGCGGCGCACGGTGCGGCCCGTCATCCGCAGCCCTTCAAAGGCTTGCGGGCTCGTCACTTCGTGGACGAGGTGACGGTCGATGTACAAAAGGCAGGTACCATCGTCGGCTTCGTGCGCGACATGGGCATCCCAGATTTTATCATAGAGCGTTTTGGGGGACATGTGGTCCTCTCCCGTATGTTATGTAAGCAAGGTATTGGGGTGTACGAAAGACGAGCGCCAAGGCGCAGGCAGGCGTTTATAGTCGCGCCAGCACAGTGTGGGTTGCCCCATAAAAGCGTTCGCGCAAACGGGCGCGGTCGCAGATGTTGAACAGATCGTCTGAAACATGTGTCATAGCGGCTTTGCTAGCCGCTTTCGCCCCTGTGATCAAGGTGTGTGACGGCGCAGGGCGGTGGCAGGGCTGCATCGGATTGCATGCTTATACGTCGGGGCGGGGATCGGTTCTTGCGCGGTGCTCGGGATTGTCCCACCATTGCAGCGCGGTATATGTTTCCTGCTTAGAAAGTTCACGATGACCCCAGACCCTTTTGCCCACTTCCTTGAAAGCATTCAGGCGTTGATAACGGGGGGCATCGGGCTGGCAGAGAGTCTGATGCAACCCGGCTGGCGGCAGTATCAGATGTTTATCCTGCTGGGGTTGGCGCTGGTATCTTGGGGGCTGCATCACGCGTCGGGCAGCTGGTTGCAAAACTGGGTCCGCTCGCGCGAGGGGTGGTCGAAATGGCAGCTGCGCATGGTGGTGCAGGTCAAACGCCGGCTCGGGTTGATGTGGTTCGCTGCATTGGCGGGGGCGGTGTATCTGGTGATGCAGAATATCACTTGGCCGTCGCGGTCCTATCTGATCGGTATATTCGCGACGCTGGTTGCGGTTTGGGTCTGTATCGCCTTTGCCGCGCGTCTGGTGCGCAACCGACCCATGCGGCGTCTGGTGACATGGGGGCTGTGGATCTATGCTACGCTCTATGCGCTGAACGTCGTCGATGATGTCTCGGCGTTTCTGGATTCTGTTGCCCTGTCTGTCGGTGATTTCCGCCTGTCGCTGCTGACCGTGATCACAGCGCTGGTGGTGATCGGCCTGTTCTTTTCTGTGGCGCGCATCATCAGTCAGACCAGCGCGGCCACGATCCGCAAGAACGAAGACATCAGCCCCTCCATGCAGGTGCTGGCGGTCAAGGGGGTTCAGCTGACCCTCTACGGCGTTGCATTTTTTATGGGCGTCAAGGCGGTCGGGATTGATCTGACCGGCCTTGCGGTGCTGTCGGGGGCGATCGGTGTAGGCCTTGGTTTCGGTCTGCAAAAGGTCGTGTCGAACCTTGTGTCGGGTATCATCATCCTGATCGACAAATCCATCAAGCCGGGGGATGTGATCAGCCTTGGCGATACCTTTGGGTGGATCCAGACGCTGGGTGCGCGCTATGCCTCCGTGGTGACACGAGACGGCAAGGAATACCTGATCCCGAACGAAGACCTGATCACCGGGCAAGTGGTGAACTGGTCCCATTCCAACGATTTTGTGCGGCTCGATATCTATTTCGGCACGGCCTACGACGATGATCCGCATGTGGTGCGCAAGCTGGCCGTGGATGCGGCGAGTGGGGTAGATCGGGTGCTGAGCTTCAAGGCTCCAGTCTGTCACATCGTTGGCTTTGGCGACAGCAGCGTCGACTATATCTTGCGCTTCTGGATCAAGGACCCGACAGGCGGGCTGACCAACATCAGGGGGAATGTCTATCTCGCGCTGTGGGATACGTTCAAAGAGAACGGCATTTCCATCCCCTTCCCGCAGCGCGAGGTTAAAATGCTGGATGACAGCAAGCTGGCCTTGTCGCGCATCACACCTGAAGGTCCTGCTGACGGGGGCTAAGGCCAGCAGCGACAAAGCGGTGCGAGGCTTTGGCTGCAACGGGAATCAGTCGTGAATGGCCGTTGTCAGGGTTGCGCTGTGATAGGGCGGGCGCAGGTGGCCGTTGGTCTTTTTTGATAAAGAGCTGAGACCGCAGGTCTTCTGTGAGGCCCAGCAGGTTATACAGGGCGCGTAAGGTGTGGATCGTCAAACGCTGGGGGCTATGCGGCGGGGAGCGTCATGGCATGATCCGGCAAAGCGTTACCAGAAAAGAAAATTTCCCGCGGAACACGGCCCTTGCCACTATATGCGCATGCTCGGTTCCTTCACGACCTTGCGCGCCGTGCTGCTTGAGTTGTGCAGCGGACAAAGCGCCAGTCGTGACAGTAAAGAGCCAGTAAATGCCTGTTTGGCCTGCTTGTCATTGAAATTTCACTTCGGCACGCCTATTCTAGGACATCCCCAGCGCCGGGGGACTGTCGGCGCGTCTAAAGGAGGACAATGTCCTGTCAACGCTTTCAAATGCAGTTCCGACTGCTACCCCGCAGGCAGCCCTGATGACTGCTGAACAAAACACTGCCACAAGCGACGCCTTGCTGGCTTCAATTCTTTCCCAGCTCGACGACGATAAAGCCGAAGAAATTGTGCAGATCGATCTGCGCGGCAAAACGGCAATCGGCGACTATATGGTCGTGTGCTCGGGCCGGTCTTCGCGTCAGGTTTCTGCAATCGCGGAAAAGCTGGCACAGATGGTCAAAGATGACTATGGCCGTTCGCCCAAGGTCGAAGGCAAGGAAACCGGTGATTGGGTTCTGATCGATACTGGCGATGTGATCGTTCACGTGTTCCGCCCGGAAGTCCGTGAATTCTACCAGCTGGAGAAGATGTGGATGACCACAGAAGCCCCAGCCGTGATGCCGCATTAAGGCCGCCTTTGCGGTAGGCTTCATGCGTGTTCACATTTGTGCGGTCGGGCGCTTGCGCGCCGGACCGGAAAAAGACCTCATTGACGATTATCTAAACCGGTTTGATCGAACCGGTCGCGCGCTGGGCCTTGGGCCCGCGCGCGTGATCGAGGTTGAGGATAAGAAAAACGGTGGCATGCCCGCCGAAGCGGCTTTATTGCGCCGCGCCATTCCGGCAGGGTCACTGATCTGTGTAATGGACGAACGTGGCCGCGTCGAAAGCTCGCCCGGCTTCGCCAACCGTCTTGGTGGCTGGCGCGATCAAGGGCGGGGCGATCTTTGCTTTGTCATTGGGGGCGCAGATGGGATCGATAAGGAGCTGCGGCGCGATGCGGATCACGCCTTGTCATTCGGCAAGATGGTCTGGCCGCACATGATGGTGCGAGTCATGTTGACAGAACAGCTGTATCGCGCGACCTCTATCCTGTCGGGTGGACCATATCACCGCATTTAGCGGGCCGTGGACCTTACTTGATCTGAACTTTTCTGATCTTTTTGCCCCAACCGGATTGCGTTTCGCGCACCTGTACGCGGACTTCGGTCGTGCCTGCAGGCAGTTCGACGCCGGACAGCGACCGTGTCAGCGGCTGCTCCTCTACATGAGGGTGGATCAGCTCGCGGATCGCCAGCTGATTGCCGTCGGTATCCAAAATGCGCCAAGCGTCGGAAAAGTGATCCCAGCCAGTATCGCCATGGCTGATGGTCACGTCGAATTTATACAGGCCGCCCTCTTTCGAGACGCGAACCGAATTAATCGCAGCAGGGTCGGCCGAAGCGACCTGTGCTGCAATCAGCAGCGGGATGGAAAGGATCAATTTGTTCATGACTACACCAATGCCTCAAAACAAACATATAGACTAGCCGTCCTCACTTTCCAATAGAATGCGTCTTGACAGTGACGTGAATTCGCGGCGCCAGATGATAACAACTGTGACAATGGCGGCAATGATCAGGGGGATCGGGCCGATGATCCATCCCAGACTAGCCAGTGCGAAATAAAGCGACCGTAACCCCCGATTGAAGCTGCGGGCGGCTGTGATGTTGATCTCGGCTGCTTTGGATGCCAGTGGCCGTGCGCGGCGGTCATTCGGGTCGTTGGGAACGGCGGCCATCAAAACAGAGCAGTACCCGAATAGCCGGTTTGACCAGACGAATTTCAAAAAGCCGTTGGTCAAAAAGAACAGCGGCAACAGCATTTTGAATTCCCAGACCACGGTTGGCAGGTCGGTCAGCGCAAGGTCTGCGACCACGGTGGACAGCCGTTCACTATTGCCCAACAGCGCCAGCGTCCCACCCAGTGCGATCATGCTGGTCGAGGCAAAAAACGCCGTGCTTTGGCGCAGCGTGCTGATCATCTGTGAATCAAAGATGCGCGGTTGTCGGGTGACCATCTGGGTCATCCACTCGCGCCGGTATTGCGCCATGATCAGCGACACTGACGGCTTCGCGGGGTTTGAGTGTTCGATGCGCCAACCAATGGCGAGCCAGGCGCAAAAGATTATCGCCAAAGCGGCATAATCCAGCGGTTGAAACAGGGCGATGCGATCCATCCAAGTCATGCTAAGCTGCATACGCCGACTGGTTCTGTGTTGCCAACGCTATTAATTGGTCATAATATTTTACCAAATTGGAGGTGCGACATGGAAATGCCTATTCCCAGTCAGGGTGTGATCGCCCGCAAGGCGCGTGTCGTTGAACGGCTGCGTCAGGTTTTGCCTGATGATGCCGTGATTTCCGACGAACGCGAGACGCGCGCCTATGAATGTGACGCGCTGACCGCCTATAAATGCGCCCCGATGGTGGCGGTGTTGCCCTATACAACGCAGCAGGTGTCGGACGTGTTGCGCATCTGCCACGAGGAAGGCGTGCCGGTGGTGCCGCGCGGCTCTGGCACGTCGCTGGCGGGTGGGGCGCTGCCCACAGCCGACTGCGTGATCCTTGGCGTGGCCCGCATGAATGACGTGATCGAAACCGATTACGCCAACCGGATCATCAAGGTGCAAACCGGACGTACCAACCTGAGCGTGACCGGCGCGGTCGAAGAGGATGGCTTCTTTTACGCGCCGGACCCGTCCAGCCAGCTGGCCTGTGCCATAGCGGGCAATATCGCGATGAATTCAGGGGGTGCGCATTGTCTGAAATACGGGGTGACGACAAACAATCTGATGGGCGTCACCATGGTGTTGATGGACGGCGAGGTGATCGAAGTCGGTGGCGGGTATCTGGACGCGGGCGGACTGGATCTATTGGGGTTAACCTGCGGCTCTGAAGGGCAGCTGGGGGTCGTCACCGAAGCCACGCTACGCATCTTGCACAAACCCGAAGGCGCGCGGCCTGTGCTAATCGGGTTCGACGATAACGAGGTTGCGGGGGAATGTGTCTCTGACATCATCAAGGCGGGGGTGTTGCCTGTCGCGATCGAATTTATGGACCGACCCTGCATCGAGGCGACGGAAGCCTTCGCCAAGGCTGGTTATCCCATGTGCGAGGCGCTGCTGATCATCGAGGTGGAAGGCTCCGACGCGGAGATTGACCACCAGTTGGGCCTGATCTCTGAAATAGCACAGCGGCATAATCCGGTGGAGCTGCGGCAATCCAAATCCGCAGAGGAAAGCGCCAAAATCTGGCTGGGTCGCAAATCGGCCTTTGGTGCGATGGGGCAGATCAACGATTACATGTGTCTGGATGGCACCATCCCTGTATCGTCGCTGCCCTTCGTGCTGAAGCGGATCAAAGAGATGAGCGATCAGTTCGGGCTCAAGGTCGGGAATGTGTTTCACGCGGGCGACGGTAATATGCATCCGTTGATCCTGTTTGATGCCAACAAACCGGGCGATCTGGAGCTGTGTGAGGAATTCGGGGCCGAGATCCTTAAACTCTGCGTCGAGGTGGGCGGCTGTCTGACCGGCGAACATGGCGTCGGCATCGAAAAGCGCGACCTGATGCATGTGCAATATGCATACGACGACCTTGAGGCGCAGATGGCGGTGAAGGATGTGTTCGACCCCGCATGGCTGCTGAACCCCGCCAAGGTCTTTCCGCTGGACGCGTCAGAAACACGCCGCGCCGTGGCGCTGGCGGCGGAATAACCCCTCGATACCCGATGAACCGATGATCGCAAGCCGATCACACTTACGACGAAGGAGCCGAGACATGGCCATCACATCCGAAGAGGCGCTGGTCGATGCGGTCAAAGACGCCGCTGGCTCGATCTCGGTTCAGGGGGGCGGTACGCGTGGACTGCCTGCGACAGGTCAGGTTGTCAGCGTCGCGGGGCTGCAGGGGATCACGCTGTATGAGCCCGGTGCGCTGACGCTGGTCGCGAAACCGGGCACCCCTGTGGCCGAGATCGAAGAGGCGCTGGCCGCCGAGAACCAGCGCCTCGCGTTCGAGCCGATGGACCATCGCGGGCTGTTGGGCACCACCGGCACGCCCACCATCGGCGGCGTCATGGCGGGCAACATCAGCGGTCCGCGGCGTATTTCGGTCGGGGCCGCGCGGGATTTTCTGTTGGGGGTGCGCTTTGTCGACGGGCGCGGTGCCGTGGTCAAGAACGGTGGGCGCGTGATGAAGAACGTGACCGGCTATGATCTGGTCAAGCTGATGGCAGGGTCTTTTGGTACCCTTGGTGTGCTCAGCGAAGTGTCGATGAAGGTGCTGCCGCGTCCCGAGACGCAAGCGACGCTGGTTTTGCACGGCCTCGAGGACGCAGCCGCTGTCGCTGCGATGGCCCGCGCCCTTGGCAGTCCGTTCGAGGTGACAGGTGCCGCCCACGATCCCGCCACGCGCGAAACCGCGCTGCGGATTGAAGGGTTCGAGGCATCGGTCAGCTACCGTCTGAGCCAGCTTCAATCGTTGCTCGCCGGCGCGGGGGCAGAGATTGAGCAACGCGACGCAACGGCGACGCAGGCGATTTGGTCCGGCATCCGCGATGTGGCGGCGTTTCACGACGGGCAGGGTGATGTGTGGCGCGTGTCGTGCAAACCCTCTGACGCGCCAGGGATCGCGGCGCGGTCGGGGGCAGAGCGCTGGACCTATGACTGGGCGGGCGGGCTGATCTGGCTGCGCAGCGCCGCGGGCCATGATCTGCGCGCGGCCATCGGGCCGATGGATGGGCATGCAACGCTTGTTCGGGCTGATGCGCAGACCAAGGCGCGTTTGGGCGTGTTCCACCCCGAACCCGCCGGTGTGGCGCGGCTGACAGCGGCGCTGCGGGCGCAGTTCGATCCCAAGGGCATCTTCAACGCGGGCCAGCTGGACCGCGCGGCATGACCTTGCTTGCGGTCTTCCTCATCGTCTTCATCGGCGGGCCGTTGGTGTTTCGCCTCTTGATCCGTGGCAAGCCTGACCGGCGCAGCCTGCGTGGGCTGGTGCTCTTGGCCTTTCTCTGTGCCGTGGCGGGGTTGGCGATACGCTATGGCGTGGCGCAGTATTGGGACGAAAACCTGCTGGCGTCGATGGGGGCGATTGCCTGTATCTGGCTAGGCTGGATCGCGGTTCTGGCCTTTGTCACGCAGGTGTTGCGCCGCGCCTATCCCGGCCCCGTCACGCAGCGATGGACCAATGTACTGGGGATCTTGGCCACCACGCTGCCGTGGTTCGGCCTGATCTGGGCAAGCACCGTCGCCGCTTAACTCTTACCTCGTCAGGGTCTTGTGCCCGCAATGCCGGAGCTTCCATGCAAACCACATTCACCGCAGAACAGTTGAAAAACCCCGCGACGGCGCGCAGTAACGAAATTCTGCGCGCCTGTGTCCATTGCGGTTTTTGCACTGCCACATGTCCAACCTATCAGGTTCTGGGGGACGAATTGGATAGCCCGCGCGGGCGTATCTATCTGATTAAGGACATGCTCGAGAATGACCGCGATCCGGATGAAAAGACTGTCAAACATATCGACCGCTGCCTGTCCTGTCTGGCCTGTATGACAACCTGCCCCTCGGGCGTGCACTATATGCATCTGGTAGATCACGCCCGCGACTACATTGAAAAACGTTACAAACGGCCGTTCAGCGACCGTGCCTTGCGGTGGGTTCTGGCGCGTATCCTGCCGTATCCGACGCGGTTTCGGCTGGCGCTTCTGGGGGCCAAGATCGGGCGCCCGTTTGCGCGGCTGATGCCTGATGCGCGGCTGCGTGCGATGCTCGAAATGGCCCCCAAGACGATCCCGCCGGTCAGCCGCAACGATGATCCGCAAAGCTTCCCCGCCCAAGGGACACTGCGCAAAAGGGTGGCGCTGATGACGGGCTGTGCGCAAAAGGCGCTGAACACCGATATCAACGACGCTACCATCAGGCTGCTGACACGGCAGGGCTGCGAGGTGGTCGTGGCCGAAGGCGCGGGCTGCTGTGGGGCGCTGACCCATCACATGGGTAAAACCAGCGAAAGCCATGCGACCGCCGCGCGCAACATCAAGGCGTGGTGCGCCGAGATGGACGGGCAGGGGCTGGACGCCATCGTCATCAACACCTCGGGCTGTGGCACCACGGTGAAAGACTACGGCCATATGTTCCGCAACGACCCGCTGGCGCCGGATGCGGCGCGGGTTTCGGCGATCGCCAAGGACGTGTCCGAGGTGCTGCACGATCTTGCGGGGGACGCAGACCCAGACGCCATGCCCAACCCCGCCAAGGGGGATATCGCGGGCATCGATGCGCCAAAGGCCCCCGCGCCCGCCCCTCACGGGCTGACCGTGGCCTATCATGCCGCTTGTTCCCTGCAACACGGCCAGCAGATCAAGAGCTACCCCAAGGATTTGCTGAAACGCGCAGGCTTTACCGTGGTCGAGCCTGCGGATTCACACCTGTGCTGCGGGTCGGCGGGGACGTATAACCTGATGCAGCCCGAAATCTCTAAGCAGTTGAAAGAACGCAAGGTCAGAACCCTGCAGGCCAAGAACCCGGACGTGATTGCGGCTGGCAATATCGGCTGCATGATGCAGATTGGATCGGCGGCGGGCGTGCCCGTGGTGCACACGGTAGAGTTGCTGGATTGGGCGTCGGGCGGGCCGAAGCCTCCTGCGTTGTCGCAAGAAAAAGGCGCAAATTTGCAGATTCCTCGATTGAGATAGCGGTTTCGCCGCATTTTCGCCTTATCTCGGAAATACGAGGGACGTCATAAGACCTCATTTTGCCGAAGTAGGAGCGATATCCGTGCGCCGTTGGGTAGCTATTTCTATTATGTGTCTGACTGTGGCAACCGCCGGGCTTGCTCAGGATGGGCGGCTGCGCAGGTTGGATACGGGGGTGGATGCCGGCGCGTGGGAGGCCGTGGGCCGTCTGGATATCCGCGGCAAGGGCTTTTGCACCGGTGCGTTGATCGCGCCCCGGCTGGTGCTGACGGCAGCGCATTGCCTGTATGACAAAGACAGCAAACAACGCATTGACCACTCGGAAGTCGAATTTCTGGCAGGTTGGCGCAACGGACGGGCGGGCGCGTACCGGAACGTGCGCCGTGCAGTGGTACATCCCGACTATGTCTATGATGGCGTCGTGTCGTCGGACCGCGTGCGCAACGATCTGGCGCTGCTGGAGCTCGACCGCCCGATCCGTAACACCACGATCAAACCTTTCGACACAGCCCGCCGCCCGCGACAAGGCGACCAGCTGGGTGTCGTCAGCTATGCCAAGGACCGCTCCGAGGCTCCGTCCCTGCAAGAGGTCTGCAGCGTTTTGGCCCGCCAAGAGGGCGTGCTGGTGACCACATGCTCCGTCGATTTCGGAGCCAGCGGTGCGCCGATTTTTACCTTCGAAAACGGTGTGCCGCAGATTGTGTCGGTGGTGTCTGCCAAGGCAAATGTCGACAACAAGGAAGTGTCGCTTGGCACCGCACTTGGCGCGCCGTTGGCCCGTCTTCAGGCCGATCTGGTCGCGGGCAAAGGGGTGTTTCTACGTGGAGGCACCGTCAGCAAACGCATCACATCAGAGGATCGCCGCCGCACCACAGGCGCGAAATTCATCAAACCCTGATTCAGATATCGCGTGCCTGTTTTTCGGCCCTTGAAACGCGATTTACCCAACCCCACATTCACTTCACCGGAACGCCTTTGAAAGGGTTTCGGACAGCAACCCAAGGCCTGTCCATGATGGAAGGTCTGACCATATTATCGCTCAAACGAGGATGAATACCTATGCGTAGTTTTGATTTTGCACCGCTGCACCGTTCGACTGTCGGCTTTGACCAAATCGCCAACCTGATGGACCGCGTGATGGCCAGCGACGTGCCGCAGCCGAGCTATCCCCCCTATAATATCGAAAAGCTGGACGATGATTCCTATCGTATCAGCATCGCCGTCGCCGGTTTCACCGAAGGTGATCTGAGCGTCGAAGTGCGTGAAAAGTCGCTGATCGTGTCGGCCCGCAAAGTCGATAAGGATACGGATAAAACCTATCTGCATCGCGGCATTGCGACCCGTGCGTTTGAACGTCGCTTCCATTTGGCCGACCACGTGCAGGTCACCGGTGCGGCCCACGCCGACGGTATGCTGCATATCGATTTGGAACGTCAGGTGCCCGAAGCGCTGAAGCCGCGCCAGATCCAGATCTCGCGCGCGCGCAAAGCGATCGAAAAGGATGTAGTTGACGCGAATACCGTCAACTAAGGCACTTTCAGTGCGATAGACGAAGCCCGGTGCATCTGCGCCGGGCTTTTTGTGCGCGCATGGGGTCTAGGTCACAGTTGTTGACTTAAAATACCGCTGCCGTCAGAGTGCCCCGATCCAGTCGGGGGAGGAACGCGGGATGTCATTACAGGAAATTTTTGCCACACGCGCCACACGCATGAAGGCGTCGGAAATTCGCGAGCTTCTCAAGCTGTTGGATCAGCCTGATATAATCTCTTTTGCTGGTGGCATTCCCGATCCTGATCTGTTCCCGAAGGCCGCGTTTCAGGACGCCTTTGCCGAGGCGCTGAACGGGCCGATGGCGGCGCAGGGGTTGCAGTATTCCACCAGCGAGGGGCACAAACCTTTGCGCGTCTGGATCGCGGCGCAGATGCAGGCGATCGGTATTCCCGCGACGCCGGACAACATTCTGATCACATCAGGCTCGCAGCAGGCGTTGGATTATCTGGGCAAGCTGTTCCTGTCGCCCGGTGATACGGCGCTGGTGGGCTGGCCGACGTATCTGGGGGCCTTGGGGGCCTTTAACGCTTACGAGCCGCGCTATGACAAGCTTGATCCGCTGAGCAACCGCAGCGGCGCGGATTATACCGCTGCCGCGAAGGATGCAGGCGGGGCGGCAAAGTTCGCCTATCTCTCCGTCGATTTTGCCAACCCTACCGGTGCCACCGTCAGCCGTGCCGCGCGCGAACGGGTGATTGATCTGGCCGAGGAGATGGAGATCGCGGTGATCGAAGACGCGGCCTATCAATCCCTGCGTTTCGACGGGGACCCGATCCCGCCGATTCTCGCGCTGGAGGCAGCGCGCAAAGGCGGCGATCTTGAAGCCTGCCGTACGATCTATTGTGGCAGCTTTTCCAAAACGTTGTCGCCGGGGCTGCGCGTTGGATGGGTCTGTGCCGCCATGCCCGTGATTTCGCAGCTGGTATTGATGAAGCAAGCTGCCGATCTGCACAGTGCCACGTTGAACCAGATCGCAATATCGTCGGTCGCAGAGCAGCATTTCGAGAGCCATATCGACACGATCCGCAGCGCCTATCGCGCCCGTCGGGATGCGATGCTTGCGGCATTGGAAGCCCATATGCCCAAAGGCGTGAGCTGGACCAAGCCCGAAGGCGGCATGTTCATCTGGGTGACGTTGCCCGACACGCTGGACGGGGCCGAACTGCTGAAGCAGTCGCTGGAAAGCGAACGGGTCGCCTTTGTGCCGGGGCACGCGTTTTTCGCGGATGGGTCGGGGCGCAATACGCTACGACTGAGCTATTCGACCTCGACCGAAGACAAGATTGCTGAAGGGATCGAGCGCTTGGGCCAGTTGATCTCCCGTGCGCTAAACGTCTGACTACCAAGAAAAACGGGCGGCAGGATCACCCCGCCGCCCGTTTTCACATTTCCAATATCCGCAGGTCAGACCGACATGCAGATGTATTTCATTTCTAAGTAGTCTTCGATCCCGTGGTGGCTGCCTTCGCGGCCCAGACCGGACTGTTTGACGCCGCCAAACGGCGCGACCTCGGTCGAGATGATGCCGGTGTTCACGCCCACGATGCCATACTCCAGCGCCTCGGCGACCTTGTACACGCGGCTCAGGTCTTTGGCGTAGAAGTAGGACGCAAGACCAAAGATCGTATCATTGGCCATTGCGATCACGTCGTCTTCGTTGTCGAATTTGAACAGCGGTGCCAGCGGGCCAAAGGTTTCCTCTTTCGAGACCTTCATATCCTGCGTCACACCCGTGATGATGGTCGGGGCCAAGAAATTGCCGCCCATCTTCTCTTCTTTGCTGCCCAGCAGGATTTCAGCGCCTTTCGACAGCGCGTCCTCGACATGCTCTTTCACTTTTTCGGAGGCATCGCCGTTGATCAGCGGCCCCAGTTCTACGCCGTCTTCAAAGCCGTCACCGACCTTCATCTTTTCGACGCGGGCCTTCAGCTTTGCGGCAAAGGCGTCATAGACACCGGCCTGCACATAGATGCGGTTTGCACAGACGCAGGTCTGGCCGTTGTTGCGGAACTTGCACAGGATCGCGCCTTCGACAGCGGCGTCCAGATCGGCATCGTCAAACACGATGAACGGCGCATTGCCCCCCAGCTCCATCGAGCATTTCATGACCTGATCGGCAGCCTGTTTCAGCAGGATGCGGCCCACTTCGGTTGATCCGGTAAAGGTCAGTTTGCGCACGGCGGGGTTTTCGCAGAATTCCTTGCCCACGGCGGAGGAGGACGAGGATGGCACCACATTGAACACGCCCGCGGGGATGCCTGCACGTTCGGCGAGCACACCCATGACGATCGCCGACAGCGGTGTTTCCGCAGCAGGGCGCGCAACAAAGGCGCAACCGGCGGCCAGCGCGGGCGCGGCTTTGCGGGTGATCATCGCGTTGGGGAAGTTCCACGGGGTGATCGAGGCGGCAACGCCGATGGGCTGCTTGATCACGGTAATCCGCTTGTCGCGCTGGTGGCCCGGGATGGTTTCGCCGTACACACGTTTGGCTTCTTCGCCGAAGAATTCGATGAACGACGCACCATAGGCGATCTCGCCCTTGGCTTCGCCCAAGGGCTTGCCTTGTTCAGCAGTCAGGATGGTGCCCAGATCGTCTTGATTATCCATCATCAGGTCGAACCATTTGCGCATGACGCCGGCACGTTCCTTGCCGGTCCAGCTGGCCCATTCCTTTTGCGCCTTTTCCGCCTGGGCGATGGCACCGGCCACCTGCGCACGGCTGAGGTTGGCCACCTTGGCGATCACATCGCCGCGGGCGGGGTTCACCACATCAAAGGTGCCATCATCGCCATCGACCCATTCACCGCCGATATAGGCGCGGGTTTCCAACAGGCTGGGATCTTTGAGCATTGATTTTAGGTCAGTCTTTGCGTCAGTCATTTTGATCTCTCCGCTTTTGTCTGTGGTACCCAAAGCAACATTCGCTATGATTGTCTAGTTCCACATCATTAAGGGACGCTGACGGAGGACCACATGCAGCTAGACGACGCTTATGCAAACGCCGCTTATATCGAGAACGCAGAGGCATTTCCGCCCCGCTGGCAAAAGGCTGCAGCGGCATTCCGCAAGAAGCTGGGATTTCGTGCGCAAAAGAACATCTCGTACGGGCCGACGGACCGCGAGGTGTTTGATCTTTTCGAACCCGAAGGCGTGTCACGCGGCACCGTAATCTTTATCCACGGCGGCTATTGGAAGGCCTTTGCCCCTGCCGATTGGTCACATCTGGCCGCTGGTCCATTGGCGCGCGGTTATGCGGTTGCGATGGTCGGCTATGATCTATGTCCCGATGTGCGGATCGCTCAGATCACGGGGCAGGTCGCCCGCGCCATCAGTGAAATCGCGAAACGGACGCAAGGCGCTTTGGCTTTGGTAGGGCATTCCGCCGGCGGGCAGCAGGTCGCACGGATGACCGACCCCCTGATCCTGTCCGGAGACGTGCGTGACCGCATCGATAATATTGTCGCCATCTCGCCCGTGGCAGATTTGATGCCGCTGCTGCAGACCTCTATGAACGAGATCTTGAAACTGGACGAAGCCGAAGCAACCGCTGAAAGCCCCGTCAACATGACCCCGCCGCATGGGGTGAATGTCACGATTTGGGTCGGTGCCAATGAACGCCCCGCTTTCCTTGAGCAAGCCGAGCAGTTTTCGCGTGTTTGGGGGGCCAAGCAGTTCGTCGTCGAGGGGCGACACCATTTTGATATTATCGATCTGCTTGAAGATCCCGAAAGCGATATGGTGAAAGCGCTGCTTGGGATAAAGTGAGCCTTGATCGGACGGCGTAAATCGGCGAAACAGGGGGCGGGTTTGGACGATGGCGTCGTCCAGCATTTCACGGCCCTTGCGTCCTGCACGCCGGGACCTTTCTGAGAAGGAGGGTCTGATATGACCAATTCATCCAAAACCGCACGTCCCGATATGTACCGTTTCCACAACGGCACGAAGTCCCCGCTGCCGTTCGACGCCGCCGAATACGAAGCACGTCTGGAAGAACTGCGCGAACGCATGGATGCGGCCGGTGCGACGGCTGCGGTTTTCACGTCGATGCACAATATCGCCTATTATTCGGGCTTTCTGTACTGCGCCTTTGGCCGCCCCTATGGGCTGGTGGTAACAGAGACAGAATGTGTGACCATTTCGGCGGGCATTGACGCAGGCCAGCCGTGGCGGCGCAGCTTTGCCGACAACATCACCTACACCGACTGGCAGCGCGACAATTACTGGCGCGCAGTGGCGTCGGTCACGGGCAAGGGCGCGACGATTGGCTATGAGGGCGACCACCTGACCCTGATGCAGCGCGACAAGCTGGAAGATTTCCTAGAGCCGGTGGTGATGATCGACCTGTTCGAGACCACGATGCGCCAGCGGATGCATAAATCTCCGGCAGAAATCGCGTTGATCCGGCAGGCGGCTCAAGTGGCCGATGTGGGCGGCTATGCGATCCGCGATGCCGTTAAGGTTGGCGCGCGCGAGATCGACATTGCCATGGCCGGCCGCGACGCGATGGAGCTTGAGATCGCCAAGCGGTTCCCTGACGCCGAATACCGCGACACATGGGTGTGGTTCCAATCCGGCATCAACACCGACGGCGCGCATAATCCGGTCACCGCACGGCAGCTGCAACGCGGTGATATTCTGTCGCTGAACACCTTCCCGATGATCTCGGCCTATTACGTGGCGCTGGAACGCACCCTGTTCGCCGGAGATGTGGACCCCGCGAGCCTGAAGATATGGGAAGCCAACGTCGCAGCCCATGAATACGGGATGAGCCTGCTGAAACCCGGTGTCAGCTGCGCCGATGTCACCCACAAGATCAACGCCTTCCTCGAAGAACGGGACCTGCTACAATATCGCACCTTTGGCTATGGCCACTCGTTCGGCGTGCTGTCGCATTTCTATGGCCGCGAAGCGGGGCTGGAGCTGCGCGAGGACATTGATACGGTGCTTGAACCCGGCATGGTCATCTCGATGGAGCCGATGTTGACCCTGCCAGAAGGCCAGCCAGGCGCGGGCGGCTACCGCGAACATGACATTCTGGTGATTACCGAAGACGGAAACGACAACATCACAGGTTACCCTTATGGCCCTGATTTCAACGTCGTAGGTTAATTGCAGTGCCCCTTGTTCTTCAGGGGGCACCCGTTTGCCCAGAGGGGCGGATGACCCCGGCGGGACAAATCGGGAATACGGCTTGACGTATACCATAACGTAGATATTTTGACCCATCGCTGTCGCAGGGTGGGGTGACAGGCCATATGCGTTCTGTCCTCCGATCTGTGGGGTTGTAAAAAGTGCTTTCTGCACGCCGTTTCGTGAGTATTGTCGATGAAAGCATCTTTAATTAAGCAAGAAGAAATGCGCCTCGCGTTGCTGCGAGGGTATAACATTCTAGACACGTCGCCCGAAGAAGGGTTCGACGACATCACCCGCCTCGCCGCAGAAATTTGCGAGGTGCCGATTGCGCTGATCTCTCTCGTGGATGATGATCGCCAGTGGTTTAAATCCAAAATCGGGTTAGAGATTGACGGCAGCGACATCACCGATAGCATTTGCGCCCATGCCATTGCGGGGGATGATTACCTCGAGGTGAACGACACCACCATCGACCCGCGCACAGCTGACAATAATTTCGTCACCGGCGACGACTCTATCCGGTTTTACGCCGGAGCGCTGTTGGAAGACGACAGGAACCTGCCGCTTGGTACCCTGTGCGTGCTCGACCGAAAACCGCACCAGCTGAACGACTTTCAACGGCGTGCTCTTAAGGTTCTGGCGGGGCAGGCGATGCGGCAGATCGAATTGCACAAGGCGCTGGCCGATGCCGAAGTCTTGCGCAAGGAAGTCGACCACCGCGTGAAAAACTCGCTCCAGTCGCTGGAGGCGTTGATCCGCATCCAGATCAGAAGCGAAAAATCCCCTGAGGCCCGCGCTGCACTCGACACCATTCAGGGGCGTCTTTCGACCATCAGCAGCCTGCACGAAGCTTTGTATCTGACCGACACCGGTGCAGCAGTGGATATCGCGGCCTTCTTGCGAAAGGTTGCGCATTCTACCAGCCAACAGATGCCAGATGGGGTACATCTGACCGTAGAGGTGGAACCGACGCATCTGTCGTCGCGTAGCGCGTCCTCTGTCGGGATGATCGTGAACGAGGCGATGACCAATGCTGCGAAATACGCTTATGAGGGGCGTAAACGCGGGACGTTTGAGCTGCGCGGTGAACGCAAGGATGGTTTTTACCACCTGAGCTGCATTGACGATGGCCCCGGTATTCCCAACAATCAGACAGCCGGCACAGGCCTTGGTATGCGCATTCTGCTTGCCGCGGCACAACAATTGGGCGGAGAGCTGGTAACGCCCGAACGTGAAAGCGGCGGCGAGTTAAAGGTCACCTGGCCGTTGACCGACTAGCACGCGACACAAAAGAGGCTCAGGCATATGCTGGCTTTGCTAAAGTTGATCGTTATCGGTTTTGTCGTTCTGACCATCTTCTATATCGCGCTGTCGATTTATTCTCGTCAGGTCCGGCGGGGCAAACTGCATCAAAAGTGGTCGGCGGGACCGCGCCTTGTGGATCGCGACACATTCGTGCAACGAGGGCTCAAGCGATATGACGGGTCAATCCGCCGCAAGCTGATCCTTGGGGTCTATGTTGTCCCGGTGGGGCTGGTCATCCTGACCGTCTACCTCACCAACTTTAATTAAGGGGAAACGCCGATGGCGATTATCAAATGGGCCTTTTGGGGTGTGATCTGGCTGATCATTGCCGGGTTTTTTCACTATACGTTGCCTCAGGTCGATATCGTGCGGATCACCGACACCTATGAAAAGCGCATCGATTTTGGCGATAATTCGATCTTCTGGTCGAACGCTGATGTGGGCAACAGCACCGCCGTAGGCAACCGCGACGTGTTCTTTATCCAGTCGCGTCGGGCCAAGGGCGACGTTATGGTCTATCGCAACGAAGACACCGGCTGGGGCTGGCCGCCGTATTTCAAGTTCGACACGACGAACCTGCAGGCCGAAGCGTCCGATCTCAAATCTGCCGCGGGGACCCCGAAGTACGTCGCGCTGAAACACTATGGTTGGCGGAATGAATTCCTGTCGATCTTCCCCAATGCGGTGTCTGTACGTCCAGTGGACGGGCCGGATGCAAGCAAGGGCATCCGTTTCCTGAACATCATCATCCTGATCCTGTTCGCGGCGCTGGTGTATGCGATCTGGGTACGCTGGCGTCGGTTCAGACGCGCCCGCATTGACCCGACGCTCGAGCGGCTGGAAGACGATATCGCCGAAAAGCAGGGGCGTTTTGCGCGCTGGCGGGCGGGCCGCAAAAACAAATAAGCGCGGCGCGAGATCACGCCGCGCCTGTCGCGCTTGTTCTTAAAGTGGTGGTGGTCAGCTGGGGCGCGCCACCATGCGCCCCATGGGTCGACCACCCAGGATATGCACATGCAAATGCGGCACCTCTTGGACGCCATGCGCGCCTGCATTGGCGATCATGCGAAAGCCTTCGCCCGCATCCAGCGTGACGCCTTCGGCTTTGCACACTTCTGAAATGGCGCGGACATAGCCTATGATTTCGGCATCGGTTGCCTCTGCGGCGAAGTGGTCAAAGCTGATATACGGCCCCTTGGGGATCACCAGCACATGCGTGGGGGCCTGCGGTTCAATGTCCCGGAACGCCAGTGCGTGTTCGGAATCGTAAACCGTGTTGTTCGGAATTTCGCCGCGCAGGATTTTAGCAAAGATGTTCTGATCGTCGTAGGTATAGGCCATGGGCAGTCCTCAGTCGGTAAAAAGATGGTGGGTCTCGGCGATGGGGCGTGCCTGCTCCGGCGATATGCGCAGAAAAGCGGCCAGCGCTTCGGTGTTTTCCTGTGCCGACGCTGTTTCGCGCACGCGGGCGTAGTTTTCGAACTGCGCGTCGCGGATACGATCGGATTCCAGCGTCAGATCATTGCGGATCGTGGGCAAAAGCCGCTCTAGTGTGTCGACAGAGGTCCGCTCGCCCGCCAGCCCGACACGCTTGGCATGCCCGACAAGGTAGTCGTCCGAGAACTGGCATTCGATCTCCAGCACCCGCGTGACCGATCTGTCAGCGGCAAAGTCGTTCAGCAGATCGATATCACCGGGGTCCATGCAGACGATCAACTGGTCGGTGTCGTAATAGTCAAACAGCATGCGCATCAAAGACCGACGGTGACGGGTGCGCTTGCCCAAGGAGTTCTGGATACCACCCAGATCGGGCAGGGCGGTGTCCTGTTCGCTGAACAGGTATTCGAGCGCAGGCAGGTTGGTCGCCTGACGCATCTGTTCAAGCACACGTTTGGCCACATGCCATTTCTTGCACACCACGATCAGCAACGCGCGTTCGCGCCCCAGCGTGCTTTCCTTTTCCCAAAAACGGGTGGCAAAGCGCCGCCCGATCCGACCTCGACCGGTGAGGAACTTGAACAGGTTGCGCCCCTCGTTGCTGATCTGAACCTCGACATCGCGGGCCGAATACAGCAACCCGAGCCGACGCTTCAGGTCCAGCGCCTCGCTGCTAATCTTGCGGGCAAATAGATAATCCTGCGACAGCAAAAGATCGTAGTGATCGTTATAGAATGTCACCGGCATTCCGTAATCGGTGAACATCAGGAACGTCAGGGTGCGCACGCGTAATTCGGCTTCGGGCACGATATGGCGTACGATGGTCTGGAAAAACGTCTCGTCCGGGATCCAGGTTGTCCTGAAGAACCGCATCACATCCTTGCGCGCACGGGTGAATGCGATCACGGCTTCGACGGTCTGACGGCGCAGACACCACCACTGACTGCCGATCTGGATCTGCAGGTCCGCAGGTATCTCGCGCGTCAGGCCAAGGCGCTTTTGCAGCTCGAACATGCCATAGAACCGCTTTTTCTGGGTGCGCTCATTGAACCAGTGCCGATAGATCAGCCGTTCTTCTTTCCAGCCGGTCTTGATCCAGTCGCTTTCAAAATAGTCAAAGCTCTCGATGAAGTCATAATCATTATCGTCGAGGTAATCGTGGATGTATTCGGCGGATTTGATTGGCATGCAATCGCCCGACAGCATGTAGAAGTGTGTGGCGCGCGGGAAGGCGTCGATCGCGCTTTCGACCGCGTTCAGCGTCGCTTGCACCAGCGACCATTCCCCCCAGCCGCAGCGGATGCGTTTGCTGGCAAATGTCACATTCGGGTTCTTGCCAAGCGTCTGGGTGATCTGGGCGAAATCAGACGGGTTGGCCGAAGCGTCAAAGTGGATCGACATATAGTCACCAGACGCCGTTAATCTCTCCGCTTGCTTGATGACGGCAAGGGGGTCTTTATGACACAAAAGGATATAGGCTATGCTGGCCATCGCGAAACACGCATCCCCTCTGCTCTGGACGAGTTTGTTAGATAAAGGCGAACAGCGATTGAATAAACCACGAATATTTGCTTTTTCTTTATTTGGGCCATTCTGTCGCCATAAATGGCAGCATAAGTACAAAAAAATTTAGGAGGCCGAGCCGAATATGGGTTTTCCAGGGACATGGATGACAGAAAGCGAGAGCGTGGTGTACCGGGTGGTGCCCAAATGCGCCTGCTCGACCATTGGACAAATCATGTTCTATTCGGATCATGGCGAATTCTTTGATGGGGATATCCACGATTCAAAATCGGGGATGCACAAATGGGCGCAAGACGCGTCCCAGCCGCTGATCACGAACAACGTGGAAAACCACAATTCCTTCGCGTTCACGTGCGTGCGCAACCCTTACACGCGGATTCTAAGCTCTTTCTTTGACAAGATTTGCGGTATTCAACGGAATGGGCGCCGTTACCGCGGCAATCTGGTGCCGCTTTTGATGCAGAAATATGGGATCGAAGTCGGCGGCGATGACGGCAAGCAAGAGTTTGACCAGATCGCCAGCTTCCGCCGGTTCTTGCTGTTTGCCCGCGACACCATCCGCTGGCGTCGGCCCATGGACCCCGACATTCACTGGTCTGCGCAATCGGGCCATGTCAGTACGTTCATTGTGAACGGCGGCACCTACGACAAGATCATCTGGACCGAGAAATTCAATGACGGCATGCAAAGCGTTCTGGACGCTATCGACACGCCCCATCCCGTCAATCTCGGTGATATCCCGCGCTTTAACGAATCCGAAGGTCACGGCCCCAAACGCGCCCATCCGGTAGAAGACTACTTTGACGATCTGTCGATGCATCTTGTGCGCGAAATCTTTAAACGGGATTTCGAGCTGTTCAAATACGACTTCGACAACCCGGCAAACAAGATGCCCACGGGCGAGATCGACCTTGCAGAGGTACATGCCAAGCTGGGGGACTAAACTGTCGGCGGGGCGCGCAGGCACCCGCCGCGCAAACCCCGCAGCTGCATCTTGCGCGCAGCGCCGTGACGCCCTACATCCTTGGCATGTCACAGGTTAAATCATCTTCCAAATCGGACCCGAACTACAAGGTCATCGCAGAAAACCGCCGGGCGCGGTTTGATTACGCTATCGACGACGACGTTGAATGCGGCATCATCCTTGAAGGCTCCGAGGTGAAATCCCTGCGCAATGGCGGCGCCAACATCGCCGAAAGCTATGCCGCCGTGGAAGATGGCGAGCTGTGGTTGGTGAATTCCTACGTCGCGCCCTATACGCAGGCCAAGACATTTACCCACGAAGAGCGCCGTCGCCGCAAGCTGCTAGTGTCCAAAAAACAGTTGTCGCACCTGTGGAATGAAACCCAACGCAAGGGCATGACGCTGGTGCCAATGGTGATGTATTTCAATCACCGCGGCATGGCCAAGATCAAGATAGGCATCGCCAAGGGTAAGAAACTGCACGACAAACGCGAAACTGCCGCCAAACGGGATTGGTCACGGCAAAAGCAACGTCTGCTGAAAGACCACGGCTAAGGCCTGCTCATTGGCGTTTACCCTGCTGAACTGGTAACTCCTTATTCATTTTCGGCTTATGCTGCATGTGCACTGCCACGGGCTCTTGCTTGCGGGGGCCGTCGCGGGTAGGCATTGAAAAACCTGTTCTAAAAGGGGGTGGACCCATGGCTGACAACCCGAAAACGCTTGTTTCAACCGATTGGCTGGCACAGCACCTCAAGGATCCGGACCTGCGCTTGCTGGACGCATCATGGTATTTGCCCGATGCGGGGCGTGACCCCAAAGCCGACTACAACCAAGCGCATATTCCCGGTGCCCGCTTCTTTGACATCGATGAAATCTCGGATGCGCGGTCGGACATGCCGCATATGGCACCGCCTGCGGAAAAGTTCATGTCGCGGATGCGTGCTTTGGGTGTGGGCGACGGGCATCAGGTGGTGATCTATGACGGATCCGGGCTGCTGTCTGCTGCGCGCGTGTGGTGGCTGTTTCGCTTGATGGGCCAGGAAAATGTGGCCGTGCTGGACGGTGGCTTGCCCAAATGGGTCGCCGAAGGCCGCCCGACCGAAGACATGCCGCCGATCCCGCGCGACCGTCACATGACCGTGCGGTTCCAGAACCAGCTGGTGCGCGACGTGACACAGGTGGCACAAGCTTCGAAACTCAGGGCACCACAAATCGTTGATGCCCGCGCAGCCGCCCGCTTCCGCGGCGAGGCCCCCGAGCCACGCGAAGGTCTGCGCGCAGGTCACATCCCCGGTTCGCGCAACCTGCCCTACACAGAGCTGCTGAACGACGACAAAACACTGAAATCCGTAGCCGAGACCAAAGCTGCATTCGAGGCAGCAGGGATCGACCTGACGCAGCCCGTGATCACCACCTGCGGGTCGGGCATCACTGCCGCCATACTAGCGTTGGCATTGGAACGGATAGGCCACACCGATTGGTCCCTTTACGATGGATCTTGGGCAGAATGGGGGATGTTCCCCACCGTGCCCGTTGCGACCGGAGACGCATAATGTTCGAAACCCTACAGGCGCAGCCTGCCGATAAAATCCTTGCCTTGATGCAGATGTACAAGGACGACCCTCGCGAGACCAAGATCGACCTTGGTGTGGGCGTATACAAGGATGCCACGGGGCTGACGCCCGTCATGCGCGCGGTCAAGGCGGCTGAACACCAACTGTGGGAAGCTCAGACCAGCAAGGCCTATACCGGTCTGGCAGGCGATCCTGCCTTTGGCGATGCGATGGTGCAGATGGTACTTGGCGATGCGGTTCCCCGCGCACAGGTCGCCGCGGCGGCGACCCCGGGCGGGACCGGCGCGATCCGTCAGGCGTTTGAACTGATCCAGATGGCCCGCCCGAGCGCACGGGTCTTTGTGTCCAACCCGACATGGCCGAACCACCTGTCGATCCTCAAGTATCTGGGTATGGAGATGGTGCCATATCGTTATTTCGACGACGACACCCGTGGCGTTGATTTCGATGGCATGATCGCCGACCTCAAGACCGCGCAAAAAGGCGATGTGGTCTTGTTGCACGGTTGCTGCCACAACCCGACCGGTGCCAACCTGAACGCATCGCAGTGGGATGCGGTGATCAAGGTTCTGCAAGACACCGGTGCCACCCCGATGATCGACATCGCCTATCAGGGCTTTGGCGACGGGCTGGACGCTGATGCGGCGGCCACGCGCAAGGTCGCGGCAGCGGTGCCGGAGTGTCTGATCGCGGCAAGCTGCTCCAAGAACTTCGGGATCTACCGTGAACGCACCGGCATCCTAATGGCGCTTTCGGCAGACACCTCGGCGCAAAAGCTGAACCAGGGCACGCTGGCCTTCCTCAACCGCCAGAACTTCAGCTTCCCGCCAGATCACGGTGCCCGCATCGTCACCACCATCCTGAACGACGATGCCTTGCGCAGCGACTGGATGGCAGAACTCGAAGACATCCGGAACACCATGCTGGGTCTGCGCACCCAACTCGCAGGCGAGCTTCAGCGTCTGTCCGGCTCGGACCGCTTTGGCTTTCTCGCCGATCACCGTGGCATGTTCTCGCGCCTTGGTACCACGTCTGAAATGGTCGACAAGCTGCGCGAAGACCACGGCATCTATATGGTGGGCGACAGCCGCATGAACATCGCCGGCCTGAACGCTGAAACCGTACCGATCCTCGCCAAAGCGATCATCGAGGTTGGTATCTAAACCGCCTGCCGCTTCACCCTTTTAAAAATACTCAAACCGCCGCGCTGATACCTCAGCGCGGCGATTTTTGTTCAAGCGCACAGCGGGTCACACGCAGCCTCGACCCATAGAAAAACCCGGGCGCGAACGCCCGGGCACCTGCCTGCCTGCAGGGGTTTAGGCCTTAGCTCTTCGAGAACTCGGGATAGGCTTCCATGCCCAGTTCGGACACGTCCAGGCCGACGATCTCTGCTTCTTCGCTCACGCGGATGCCGGTGGTGGCTTTCAGGATCATCCAGACGATCAGCGACACGATGAAGACAAAGGCACCGATAGAGGCAAAGCCGATGATCTGTGTCACAAAGGATGTGCCTTCGGTGTAAACCGGCACGACCAAAGTGCCCCAGAAACCCGCCATCAGGTGAACCGGGATCGCACCGACCACGTCATCGATCTTGAGCTTGTCAAGGAAGGGCACTGCGAAGACCACGATCGCACCACCGACAGCACCAATCCAAAGCGCACCAAACAGGGTCGGGTCAAGCGGACCAGCCGTGATGGACACCAGACCGGCAAGCGCGCCGTTCAGGACCATTGTCAGGTCGGGCTTTTTGTAAAGCATCTGCGTCAGGACCAGCGCGGCAATGGCACCCGCAGCTGCGGCCATGTTGGTGTTGGCAAAGATCTGCGCAACAGCGTCGGCGTCGATCATCGTTCCCATGGCCAACTGCGAGCCGCCGTTAAAGCCGAACCAACCCAGCCACAGGATGAACGTACCCAAAGTGGCGAGTGGCAGGTTCGAACCCTGCATCGGGATCACACGGCCATCTTTGTACTTGCCGATACGAGGGCCAAGAACCAGCACCCCTGCCAGAGCCGCAAAGCCGCCAGCTGCGTGCACCAAAGTCGAGCCCGCAAAGTCGCTGAAGCCCGCGTCAGACAACCAGCCTGCGCCCCACTGCCAGCTTGCTTCGATTGGATAGATAAAGCCGGTCAGCACAACGGTGAAGATCAAGAAGGGCCACAGCTTAATACGCTCGGCCAAGGTGCCCGAAACGATGGATGCGGTGGTCGCGCAGAACATCAGCTGGAAGAAGAAGTCAGACGCGTTGGAATAGCCGCCCGCGTCAATCGCCGTCTTGATGTCCTTGGTGGCAAAGGTGCCGAACACGCCGGGAATGATCCATGCGTCGCCGGGGTACATGATGTTATAGCCCACCAGCCAGTACAGAATGGCCGCCAGCGCAAACAGCGCGATGTTCTTGGTCAGCTGTGTGGTCACGTTCTTGGACCGCACCAAGCCCGCTTCGAGCATGGCAAAACCCGCCGCCATCCAGAACACCAGAAAGCCGCCGATCAGGAAAAGGATCGTGTTGAAAATAAATGCAGTGTCAGCCGCGGTTGCATATTCGGCCTCCTGCGCGAAGCCCAAGGACGGCAGCAGCGTGGCTGCGGCGGCAAGGGGGATAAGAAGTCGTGATGTCATGTCGTCAATTCCTCGGACGTGGGGGTCAGATGGCATCTTCGCCGGTTTCGCCAGTGCGCACGCGCACGGCCTGTTCAACGTCGAGCACAAAGATTTTGCCGTCGCCGATTTTGCCGGTATGCGCGGTGCGGGTGATTGTCTCGACCATCTGGTCGGCCAACGCGTCTGCGACCACCAGCTCGAGCTTCACCTTGGGCACGAAGTTCACGACATATTCAGCGCCGCGGTAAATTTCGGTGTGGCCGGACTGGGCACCAAAGCCCTTGATCTCGGTCACCATCAGGCCGCGCACGCCCGCTTCGGTCAGTGCTTCACGCACTTCCTCGAGCTTGAACGGCTTGATTGTTGCGATAATGAGTTTCACCTATAATCCCTCTTTCAGATGGCAGGTATCTCCTGCGGTATGCCTTGAACAAAAGACCGGCCGGTGGCCCTTGAAGGAAGGGTTCATCGCGCTTAGTCCCCCTGGTGCAAGGCGCGGATGCGTAATTGTTGGGCGTATCGAGGCGGAGTGCCTGATTATTGTGCGTTAATTAGGTGGCACAAAGCGGCGTCGACGCTAAACAAACCGCGCTCTTCGGGATAGAGTGCGAAAAAAAGAACGGTTCAGTGAGCAGTATATGAGTGATTCATCCAAACGGAAGCGGCCCTTGGTTGCTGACAAGCGCACTGCGGGCAAAGGCGGCAGTTCGCCCCGCAAACCTGTTGCGAAAAAGGCCTCTGCCAAACGTAAGCCCGCGCGGCGCGCCCCCGCGCGCCCCAAGGGGCCGATCGGTTGGCTGGCTGCATTGGTGCGGTGGGTGTTCCGTTTGATCTGGACGATCATCTGGCGTGTGACGGCTGTCGCTGTGCTGATGGTGGCACTTGCTGTTGGCTATTTCTACACCACGCTGCCGCCGCTAGAGGCGTTGCTGGACGGGCGCGCCCGCGGGTCTGTCACGCTCAAGGATCGCTATGGTGATGTCTTTGCGTGGCGTGGCGATCAGTTCGGCGGGATCGTGACCGCCGAAAGCGTATCGCCTGCGTTGAAAAACGCGGTGGTCGCAACCGAAGACAAGCGGTTCTACCGGCACTTTGGCATCAGCCCGCGCGGCATCGCGTCTGCGGTCAAGATCAACCTGAGCGAAGGGCGCGGGCCGTTGTCGGGCCACGGCGGGTCAACGATTACGCAACAGGTCGCCAAGCTGCTGTGTCTGGGTGAACCCTATGATGCTACGTCGGGGCAAACGGAAAAGGAATACGAATCCGAATGCCGCCGGTCCTCGCTGTCGCGCAAGGGCAAAGAGGCGCTGTTTTCCATGGCGATGGAGGCAAAGTACTCCAAGAATGACATCCTCTCTATCTATCTGAACCGGGCCTATATGGGCGGCGGTGCGTTCGGGGCCGAAGCTGCCGCACAGCGTTTCTTTGGCAAACCGGCGGCGGCGTTGAAGCCTGCCGAGGGCGCGATGCTTGCAGGGCTGTTGACGGCCCCGACCACGCTGTCACCCACCAATAACCTTGATCGTTCCCAAAGCCGCGCGGCCACCGTGATCCGTTTGATGGAAGATCAGGGCTATCTGAGTAAGGCCGAGGCGGATAACGCCATCGCCAACCCCGCAGAGCTGTCAGAGGCCGCAGAGGCCGAAGCGGGCGGGTATTTCGCTGATTGGGTAATGTCGTCCGGCCCCGAGTTCTTTACCCGCAACACCACCGAAGATGTGGTGATAAAAACCACGCTGGACCAGAAGATCCAACGCGCCGCCGAAGAGGGGCTCAGCTGGGTTTTTGAAAATCAGGTGCGTGACGGGTCCAAGGCGCAAGCCGCTGTGGTGATCATGTCTGCAGATGGTGCCGTGCGCGGTATGGTTGGCGGGCGCAAGACCAAGGTTGCGGGTGCCTTTAACCGCGCCACCCAAGCGATGCGCCAGACCGGGTCCGCGTTCAAACCCTTTATCTATGCCGCCGCCCTGGATCTGGGCTATTCCCCGAATGATCTGATTGACGACGCGCCTTATTGTTTGAACATCCCCGGGTCAGGCGAGTGGTGCCCCAAGAACTATACCAATAGGTTTAAGGGGAATGTGACCCTGACCAATGCCCTGAAGGATTCGCTTAACATTCCGGCCGTCAAAGTATCCGAAAGCGTCGGGCGTGATCTGGTCAGCGAAGTGGCAGAGCAGTTCGGGATCAAAAGCGATCTTGCTGCCGGTCCTGCACTGGCGCTTGGCGCCTCCGAAAGCACGCTGCTCGAAATGACGGGGGCTTATGCGGGCATCCTGAACGGCGGGTCTTCGGTTAAACCTTACGGTTTGCTTGATCTGACGTTGCAGGGGGATAGCGAACCGGTGATGGGCACCGGCGGTGGTATCGGTGAGCGGGTCATTCAAGAAGATGCCGCCCTGAAGCTGGTCTATATGATGGAAAAAGTCGTGTCCGAGGGGACCGGTCAGCGGGCACAGTTCGGTGGGCGCGAGCTGGCTGGTAAAACCGGTACGACACAGGCCAACCGTGATGCGTGGTTCATCGGCTTTTCGGCTGATTACGTGGCCGGTGTCTGGATGGGGTATGACGACAACACACCTTTGACAGGCGTATCGGGGGGTGGGTTGCCGACCGAGATCTGGAAGCAGGTCATGGTGCGGGTGCACGAAGGCTTACCCAACACGCCGCTGCCGATGATTGTGCCCGAACCGCCTGTGGTTCAGGCACCGCCGCCGCAGCCACAACAGCCCCAACAACCGCAGCAGCCGCAGCGCCTACCGCGTCAGGACAACCCGCTTGGGGTCATCGACAGGGTGCTCCGCGATATCTTTGGCGGGTAACGGGCCCGCCCCTCTCCTTAGGGGACACCGAAACGAAAGAAGGGAGGCCGGAACGATCCGGCCTCCCTTCTTGATTCTATAATACGGCTTGGCGGCTAGCACCGGCTTTTAGCCCGAACGCCCTCGCGGACAGCTACCTTAGTTGGTGCTGCGCGGGCCGGTCGTGGCGGCGGTGCTGGTCGGGCGAGCCAGATCCGCACGGCGCTGTTGCAGATACTCTTGACGCGCTTGAGCATAGCTGTCGCCCGCAGCTGACATAGGCACCTGCTGGCCATTCACGATACGGCGGTTCTTTTCAAACACGCTATCGGCATAGCCGGTGACCGTGCCCACGTATTTCTCGGGGCTATCGAGCGTATAGGACAGTGGGTTGGTGAACAGATCCACCACGCGACCGGCGGTGTCACGGCGGGTCGACGGACCAAGCACCGGCAGTTCGTAGTAGGGGCCTTCGCCCACACCCCAGACATACAGCGTTTCGCCAAAATCCGTATCATGCTCGGGCACTTTGAAGTCGCTTGCCACGTCAAAGAGGCCACCCATACCCAGCGTGCTGTTCACCAAAAAGCGGTATGTCGCCAAACCGAAGCCCGCAAAGTCGGCCTGCAAGGCGCTGTTCACGGCGGCCTGTGGCATCGACAGGTTTTCAGACACGTTGTGAATGACAGACTGGAACTCGGTCGGGACCGCAGCCGCCACGCGGTTCGGTTTGCCAGAGCCGCCGATCTTTTGATTGAGCGCATGTATCTTGCGGTTGCTAGGCTCGTGCGGGTCATTGATCCCGGCTGGCTGGGTGCGCGAGGCACCGCTACAGGCCGCAAGGCCCGCAACCAAAGTGACACCCGCAAGGGCGCGCAGCGATGTGGAGAGGGTCGTGGCCTTAATCATGGTAAAAATCCCGAAAACACGTGAAAAACATGGTTTGTTATGCGCAGGGTACCTGAAATACGCAACATGAGTCTCCTTGGTCGCCCCCGTGTTGCTGGCAGGTGTTGCCGTTCGTCCCTCTTGGCCCTTTTCGTTTGCGTATCGCAGCGCTATCGTCCCGCCAACGACCACTCATTTCAAGGAAGCCTCCCATGAGCATCACCAGCCGTTTAAACGATCTTGGCGTTACCCTGCCTGACGCGCCGGCCCCCGCGGCGAACTATGTGCCCTTTGTGGTCACCGGAAACACGGTTTATGTGTCGGGGCAGATCTCGAACGGGCCGGACGGGTTCATCACGGGCAAACTGGGTGCAGATATGGACGTGGCCGCCGGTGCCGAAGCGGCCAAGACATGCGCGATCAGCTTGCTGGCGCAAGTCCAAGCAGCCTGTGGCGGCGATATCGAGCGGCTCAAGCGGGTGGTCAAGCTGACGGCGTTTGTGAACTCCACCGCCGATTTCACCGATCAGCCCAAAGTGGTTAACGGTGCCTCCGATTTTCTGGTCGAAGCCTTGGGCGACGCGGGCCGTCATGCACGCTCGGCAGTCTCTGCAGCGTCCTTGCCGCTGGGTGTCGCGGTCGAAATCGAAGGCATCTTTGAAATCGAATGACCCTACCCGAGGCGTTCTATACGATCCCTATAGCGCATCGCGGTTTTCATCACCGCGATGCCGGTCGGCCCGAAAACAGTTTTGCCGCGTTTCAAGCAGCGATGGATCGCGGATACGGGATCGAACTTGACGTGCAGCTGTCGCGCGACGGTGTGGCGCTGGTGTTTCATGATTACGCGCTGGACCGTCTGACGGCCCAGACCGGAGCCCTCCGGCAGCGCGATGCGGATGACCTGTGCCAAATTACGCTGACCGGCGGCAGCGACACCATTCCCACCTTGCCGCAGGTACTGGCGCTGGTCGCGGGGCGCGTGCCCTTGCTGATCGAGATCAAGGATCAGGACGGTGCCATGGGCAAAGATATCGGCCCGCTAGAGCAAGCGACGGCAGATGCGCTGCGGGGCTATGCGGGCGATGTCGCCGTTATGTCGTTCAACCCCAACAGCGTTGCGCGCATGGCTGACCTGCTGCCGGATGTGCCGCGCGGTTTGGTGACCAGCGCCTATCGCTATGTCGAATGGCCGCTGCCCAAAGCCACCTGTGACCACCTGCGCGAGATCCCTGATTACGACAGCACAGGGGCCTGTTTTATCAGCCACGAGGTCGACGACCTGCCCCGCCCCCGCGTGGCAGAGCTGCGCGAGGCAGGTGCCATGATCTGCTGCTGGACGGTGCGCAGTTTATCGGTTGAAAACGGCGCGCGCGAATTTGCGCATAATATCACCTTCGAAGGCTATGACGCGCCGCTGCAAGGTTGAACCGTCCGGCTTTGGCCACAGATAAGGACTATGACAACGGGACACCCAGAATGAACGCGCGCGACGTCGAAATCAGAATTGCTTCGGGCATCGCGCAAATTGGTCAGGACGCGTGGGACGCATGTGCCTGCTCCGAGGTCGCAGCAGGGGGGCGCCCTGCGGACCCTTTCACCACTTATCGCTTCCTGTCGGCGCTAGAGGAAAGCGGCAGTGTCGGCCCCGGCACAGGCTGGCAGCCCCAGTACCTCAGTGCCGTTATCCACGGGCAGGTCATCGCGGTCGCCCCGATGTACGCCAAGTCGCATAGTCAGGGGGAATACATCTTTGATCACAGCTGGGCCCATGCGTTCGAACGCGCCGGCGGGCGCTATTACCCCAAGCTGCAGATCGCCGTGCCTCACACTCCCGCCACGGGCCGCCGGTTCCTAACGCGTCCGGGGTTCGAAGAGACGGGCACCGCAGCGCTCATCCAAGGCGCGGTCCAGCTGACCGATTCCAATGGGCTGTCATCGCTTCACATTACCTTTTGCACCAAGTCAGAGGCGTCAGCAGCCGAGCAGCTGGGCCTGTTGACCCGCAAAAGCCAGCAGTTCCATTGGCACAATCACGGGTTCGCAGATTTCGACGGCTTCCTTGACACGCTCAGCTCGCGCAAGCGCAAGAACATCCGCAAGGAACGCCTGCAGGCGCAGGCGTTCGGCGGCGAGATAGAGGTGTTCACCGGCGATGACCTGCGTCCTGAACATTGGGATGCCTTCTGGCGGTTCTATCAGGACACCGGCGCGCGCAAATGGGGCACGCCTTATCTGACGCGCGCCTTCTTTGACATTGCGCAAGACCAGCTGCGCGACGACATCGCGTTGGTGCTGGCCAAGCGGGATGGTGAGTGGGTGGCGGGCGCGCTGAACTTTATCGGTGCCGATGCGCTATATGGGCGTTACTGGGGCTGCAGCGAACATCACCCGTTCCTGCACTTTGAATTGTGCTATTATCAGGCCATCGATATCGCGATCAAACTGGGCCTGTCCACGGTAGAGGCAGGGGCGCAGGGTGAACACAAGCTGGCGCGCGGTTACCTGCCAAAGGCGACGTGGTCGCTCCATTGGATGCGCGACGAGGGTTTTATGCGGGCCGTTCAAGACTATCTTGTACAGGAACGGGCAGCCGTTGACGAAGAGATAGATATTTTGACAGATTACGGCCCGTTCAAAAGGGTCGAGGTTGAGGAACAGGAATGAGCGAAAGATTAAGCGAAGAGACGCGCAAAACTGTATTGGCACCCTTGTTCAGCACAGGCTGGGCCATGGTGGATGACCGCGACGCCATCGTCAAAACATTCAAGTTCAATGATTTCGCGGATGCGTTCGGCTGGATGACCCGCGCGGCGATCTGGGCCGAAAAGTGGAACCACCACCCAGAGTGGGAGAACGTCTATAACAAGGTCATCGTCACCCTGACGACCCATGACGTTGATGGCCTAAGCTCGCTCGACGCCAAGCTGGCGCGCAAGATGGACGGGCTGATGGGCGAGGTCAAAGCGGGCTAAACCGCCAGTCACAGGCCCAGTCACCGTCACCAAAGAAAAACGCAGCCCCGGTGCACCCGCGGCTGCGTTTTTCGTTTTCAGGGGCGTGCAGGATTACATGTTGTCCAGCAGCGCTTCGCCGCCCGACATATCGCAGACACCGGCTTGCACTTCGGCTTGGAACAGCGTGACCTTGCCATCATCCACTAGCATCGCATAGCGTTTGGAGCGCGAGATCAGGCCCGCGGGCTCGGCCGAGAATTCCATGCCGATGGCTTTGGTAAAGGCGCTGCTGGCATCGGCCAGCATGGTGATGCCCGCCGCTGTCGCGCCGGTTGACTCACCCCAAGCCGCCATAACGAAAGGGTCGTTGCACGATACGCAGATGACCTCGTCCACGCCCTTGGCGTCGAACTGGTCCTTGGTGCGCACAAAGCTGGGCACATGCGCGGAATCACAGGTCGGTGTATAGGCACCGGGCACGGCAAAGACGACGACCTTGCGGCCTTTTAGCTTGTCAGCCATCTGCACAGGCTTTGGCCCGTCGGGGCCCATTTGCACCAGCGTTGCGTCGGGCAGCGTGTCACCTTGGGAAATCGTCATATGCGAGACCTTTCGTGTCATTGCGTTTGTCTTCAAGGAAGATATAGGCTTTGCACGCAGGCAGGAACACGGTTTTTTCGAAAGGGGCTAGGATGGGTCATGTGGTGGTGATCGGGGCAGGTCAGGCGGGGTCATCCTGTGTGGCCAAGCTGCGCAACTCCGGCTTTGAAGGGAAAATCACGTTGATCGGGGCCGAAGCCGTGCCCCCTTACCAACGCCCCCCCCTGTCCAAAGCCTATCTGTTGGGCGACATGGCGCTTGAACGGCTCTATCTGCGGCCCGAAAGCTTTTATCCCGATCACGGGATCGACCTGATGCTGGGCACCACAGTCGACAGCATCGATCCGGCAGCGCAGACCATTCGGGTGAACGGCGGGAACATGCCCTATGATGATCTGGTGCTGACCACCGGATCGTTCCCACGCCGCCTGCCTGCCAGCATCGGGGGCGATCTGGAGGGCGTGCATGTGGTGCGTGACCTCAGCGACGTCGATACGATGGGCCCGCGCTTTGCCAAAGGCGCGCGGGTGCTGATCGTCGGTGGTGGCTATATCGGGCTAGAGGCGGCCTCGGTTGCGGCCAAGCTGGGGTTGCAGGTGACACTGGTAGAAATGGGCGACCGCATCTTGCAACGGGTTGCCGCGCCGCAGACATCAGATTTTTTCCGCGACCTTCATGCCGCGCATGGGGTGACCATCCGCGAGGGCGTTGGTTTGGAACGTTTGATAGGCGATACCCATGTCACCGGCGCGCAGCTGTCGGACGGGTCTGAACTTGCGGTGGATTTTGTGATTGTCGGCGTTGGTATCGGGGCTGCAACAGCGCTGGCCGATGCGGCAGGCATTGTGAATGACAACGGGATCATGACGGACACGCACGGCCGCACCTCTGCGCCGCATGTCTGGGCCGCGGGCGATTGCGCGTCCTTCCCCTATCGCAGCGGGCGCATCCGGTTGGAATCTGTGCCACACGCCATCGATCAGGCTGAACTGGTGGCAGAGAATATCATGGGTGCGGATAAGGAATATGTCGCAAAGCCGTGGTTCTGGTCCGACCAATA
Source organism: Sulfitobacter litoralis (assembly GCF_900103185.1). Classification (GTDB taxonomy): domain Bacteria; phylum Pseudomonadota; class Alphaproteobacteria; order Rhodobacterales; family Rhodobacteraceae; genus Sulfitobacter; species Sulfitobacter litoralis. Next base: position 254,193 of record NZ_FNJD01000001.1, on the reverse strand, counting down.
TGACGTGAAACTGCAGATCGCAGGGCTGAACATGGGCTATGACCGTGTCATCACCCGCCGCACCGATGCCGATAGTGTGGCCTTTTGGTACTATCGCGGGGACGAACTGCTGGCGGTGGACGCGATGAACGATCCGCGCGGGTTCATGATCGGGCGCCGGTTGATCGAGGCGGGCAAATCCCCCGCGCCCGCGCTGATCGAAGACCCCGCCACAGACATGAAAGCGCTGCTGAAATCATGAGGATCATCGCCGGCAAACACCGTGGTACGCAGCTGGCTGATGTGGGCAAGGGCGACACCGAAGCGCATTTGCGCCCCACCTCTGATCGTGTGCGCGAGAGCCTGTTTTCGATGCTGACCCATCACAACGTCATCAACGGCGCGCGGGTGCTGGACCTGTTCGCAGGGACGGGTGCCTTGGGCCTAGAGGCGCTGTCGCGTGGCGCCCGCGAAGTCGTGTTCATCGAGAACGGGCGCGTCGGGCAAAAGCTGATCACCGAGAACATCAAAAAGCTGCGGGTCGAGGGTGAAACGACGCTGATGCGGTCGGATGCGACAGCGCTTGGCGACTGGATCGCGGCACCGTTCGATCTGGTCTTTCTTGACCCGCCCTATGGCAAAGGCATGGGGCAGGCCGCGTTGATCAAGGCGCGTGCAGGCGGCTGGTTGACCCCCAGTGCCATGATCGTCTGCGAGGAAAACGCCCCGCTTGATCCGCCCCCAGGGTTCACCCGCGAGGACAAGCGCAAATATGGCGACACATGGATCACGCTGCTGACACCTAAGTAGCCGACAGGTCCGCTGCTAGATGCCGCTTTGCATTCGGAGCGCTGCGGCCTATGTGCTACACAAAGACCTAAAGGAAAGTAGACCGCCATGAGCCTGAGCATGACCAGCACCTTCATCAAGCCGATGCACCCCGAGGGGCGCAAGTTCGTGGCTATCTTTGCGGCGATCACGGTGGTGCTTTTCATCATCGCTGAACCTCTGGGGTGGCTGGGTGTCGGCGCAACCGTGTGGTGCTACTACTTTTTCCGCGACCCAGAACGTGTGACACCCAAGGGCGACCACCTTGTCATCAGCCCTGCCGATGGTATCGTGTCCCTGATCGAACCTGCCGTGCCACCCGCAGAGCTGGGGATGGCAGACACCCCCCTGACGCGGGTCAGCGTGTTCATGAACGTGTTTAACTGCCACGTGAACCGCGCGCCCGTCGCAGGCGAGATCACCGAAATCGCTTATCGCCCCGGCAAGTTTTTCAACGCCTCGCTGGACAAGGCGAGCGAGGATAACGAACGCAACAGCCTGCGTATCAAAATGGCCGATGGCCGCGAGGTGGCAGCCGTGCAAATCGCCGGACTGGTGGCGCGTCGTATCGTTTGCTTCACCAAGAAAGGCGCGCATACGCAGGCGGGTCAGCGCTTTGGCCTGATCCGCTTTGGCTCGCGTGTTGATGTCTATCTGCCCGAAGGCGTCACCCCGCGCGTCAGCATCGGGCAAACCATGGTCGCAGGCGAAACCGTTCTGGCGGAGCTTTCCTAAATGACAGATATGCCCCCCGTCGCACCCGATAAAGTGAAAACCGAATTTTCGCTGCTGCAGCTGTTACCTAACATGCTGACCATTGCCGCGATCTGTGCAGGTATTTCGGCTATCCGGTTTGCCGCCGAGGGGAATTTTTCGCTGGCCGTCGCGTTGATTACGCTGGCCAGCATCCTTGACGGCATGGACGGAAGCACTGCGCGCTATCTGGGCAGCAACAGCAAGATCGGTGCCGAACTGGATAGTCTCGCGGATTTCGTGAACTTTGGCGTCGCACCGCCCTTGGTGGTGTATTTCTGGGGGCTGCAGGATTTCTACCGCGCGGGCTGGCTTAGTGTGCTGGTCTTTGCGATTTGCTGCGTGATGCGACTGGCGCGGTTCAACGTGGATTCGCGGACCAAAGACCCGCTGGACGACGGTGGCTATTTCACCGGCGTGCCATCGCCTGCAGGCGCGATGCTGGTGATGTTGCCGATCTACCTGCCCTATGCCTTTGGCCCCGGTGCTGCGATGCCGGATGCGTTGACGTGCCTCTATATCGTGCTGGTCGGCTGGGTCATGGTCAGCCGCATCCCGACATGGTCGTTAAAGTCGGTCAGCTTTTCGCGGACCAACGTGACCTATTTCCTGATCTTCTTTACCGGCTTCATCGCCTGTCTTGTCAGCTTTCCCTGGGCCACCTTGGTGATCTGCTGCTTTGCCTATGCGGGCAGCGTGTTGTGGGCCGTGATCGAGCTTGAGCTCGCCAAGCGCCGGGGCTGAAAATCAGCCCTGGCTATAGGTCGGGTGGAACATGCCGCCGGGGGATTGGGTAAAGATCTCGCAGCCGGTTTCCGTCACGCCAATCGAATGTTCAAACTGCGCTGACAGGGATTTGTCGCGGGTCACGGCTGTCCAGTCATCGGCCAGTACCTTGGTTTCGGCGCGGCCCAGATTGACCATCGGTTCGATGGTAAAGAACATGCCGGGCTCTAGCACCGCACCGGTGCCGGGGCGGCCATAGTGCAGTACGTTTGGCGGGGCATGGAAAACGCGCCCCAGCCCGTGACCGCAAAAATCAGTGACAACGCTCATCCGGTGGGATTCCGCAAAGGTCTGGATCGCGTGACCGATGTCGCCAAAAGTGTTGCCGGGTTTCACGACCTCTATGCCGCGCATCAGTGCGTCATGGGTGATATTAATCAACCGCTCTGACTTGCGCGACAGCTTGCCTGCGACATACATCCGCGAGGTATCGCCAAACCAGCCATCGACGATCACGGTGACGTCGATGTTCAGAATGTCGCCATCCTTGAGCTTTTTGTCACCTGGGATGCCGTGGCACACGACGTGGTTCAAAGAGATGCAGCTGGCGTGCTGATAGCCTTTGTACCCGATGGTGGCCGATTTCGCGCCTGCGTCTTCGACCATCTGCGTGATGACGCCGTCGATGGCACCCGTGGTCTGCCCGACAAAGACATGTTCGGCAATATCATCAAGGATTTGCGCCGCCAGCTTGCCCGCCGCGTGCATCCCCGCGAAATCCGAGGGGTCGTAAATGCGAATGCCATCTTTGGTCTGGCGTCCTCGGTGTTCGTTCATCACCGCTGTCTCCGTCATATGAATTTGGTGTTGTCTAACCCGCTTGGTTCCCAAGAACCAGTGCAGGCGGGTCGATTAGGGGGATTGTACCTGCAACGCTGACCCCTTGGGGGCTGATATGGGTGCCAATGACATGGGTTTCCAGTCCGGCGGCACGGGCGTCGGCAAAGGCCGCCGCATAAGCGGGGTCAATGTCGGCAGCCACGCAAAAGGTGCCGCAATCGGTACGCTGCACCAGATAAAGCAGCACCGCGCGGTGCCCGTCACGCGCCATCTGCGCCAGTTCGCCCAGATGCTTGGTGCCGCGTTTGGTCACGCTATCGGGGAATTCGACCAAACCGTCGGTACGTGACAGGGTGGCAGACTTTACCTCGACATAGGCGTCGGGCAGACCGGTTTCGGTCAGCAGAAAGTCGATGCGCGAGTTTTCACCGTATTTCACCTCGGGCCGCACGGTGGTGTAGCCGGCAAAGGGGGCGATCTGCCGATCCATCAATGCGGCCTTGATCGCGCGGTTCGGCAGCGCGGTATCGACGCCGGTGAAATGCCCGTTTTCATGGTCAACCAGCCGCCAGCCATAGGTCAGCTTGCGCTTGGGGTCATCATTGGGCTCGAGCCAGATTTTCATACCGGGAGTCGCCAAACCCATCATTGACCCGGGGTTGGCGCAATGGGCCGTCACCTCGGTGCCGTCCTCTAGCTGGCAATCGGCCAGAAACCGTTTGTAGCGGCGGATCAGGCGGGCGGGGACAAGTTCGGTTTGAAAGCGCATGGGGTGTGACCTATACCTCAATCAACGGCCCCTCAAGGAGACAGCCATGCCCAATCCCACTGCTGCGATGATCGTCATCGGCGATGAAATCCTGTCGGGGCGCACCCGCGATTCAAACATGCACCATCTGGCAGGGCAGCTGACCAGCGTCGGGATCGACCTGAAAGAAGTCCGTGTGGTGGGCGACGAGAACGGCACCATCATCGCCGCGGTGCAGGAACTGTCGCGGGTCTATGACAGCGTGTTCACCAGTGGCGGCATCGGGCCGACTCATGATGACATCACCGCTGATTGCATTGCCGCTGCGTTCAACAAGAATATCGATGTGCGCGAGGATGCCCGCGCCATACTGGCCGAACACTATGCCAAAAGCGCAACCGAGCTGAACACCGCCCGCCTGCGCATGGCGCGTATCCCTGACGATGCCACTCTGATTGATAACCCTGTGTCCGCCGCACCGGGGTTCAAGCTGGAGAACGTCTATGTCATGGCTGGTGTGCCCGCGGTGTTCGAAGCGATGGTTGCCAGCGTTTTACCGACGCTGACCGGTGGTGCGCCGCTGATCAGCGCCACCCATCGTATCGAACGGGGCGAAGGCGATATCGCTGGACCGTTGGGAGAGTTGGCAACGGCCTATCCGACCCTCGCCATCGGGTCCTATCCGTTCCAGAAAGACGGCAAATACGGCGCGCATATCGTGATCCGTGGTAATGATCAGGCCGAGATCGACGCGGCCATTGCCGACCTTGCAAAGGTGTTCCCATGACCGATCTGTCACAGCTCTATCACGTCATTGACCACACCTGGCCCGCGGCGAAAATCTGGACTGAAACAGGTTGGACCCTGCGCGACGGGCAGGGCGGGGGCAAACGCGTCTCTGCCGCGACGATGGCCGAACCGAATGCCGATATCGGTCAGGCAGAAGCTGCGATGCGCGCCATGGACCAGCGGCCCATTTTCATGATCCGCGATGGCGACGACACGTTAGACGCAGAGCTTGCCGCGCGTGGGTATGATATTGTCGATCCGGTGAACCTCTATGTGGCCCCTGTGGGCAAGCTGACCGATGTGCCGATGCCGCGGGTGACCGCGTTCCAGATATGGGAACCGCTGGCCATCATGACCGAGATTTGGGCCAAGGGCGGCGTCGGCCCCGAACGGATCAACGTGATGCACCGCGCCGCGACCAAAACCGCGATCCTGACCCGCTGGAATGAGATGCCCGGTGGCGTGGCCTTTGCCGCACTGCATGACGGGGTGTGCATGGTCCATGCGGTCGAGGTGCTGGAACACCAGCGCGGGCAGGGCGTCGCCAAATGGCTGATGCGCAGCGCCGGTTTCTGGGCGCAGGCGCAGGGAGCGACGCAGGTGGCGGTTCTTTGCACAAAGGCGAACGCGGCCGCGAACCGCCTGTATCAAGGACTGGGCTTTGATCTGGTAGGCCACTATCATTCCCGTCAATCCCCTGACTAAAGGAGCCGCCCCATGGCGCATGATGCCCCCACTGCCCTGAACCTGCCGATGGTTGATCCGCTGCCCGAGGACACGCAGAAATACTTTGATGTCTGTCAGGAAAAGCTGGGGATGGTGCCGAATGTGCTGCAGGCCTATGCCTTTGACATGGACAAGTTGAACGCGTTTACCGCGATGTATAACGATCTGATGCTGGGCGCGTCGAAACTGTCAAAGCTCGAGCGCGAGATGATTGCGGTCGTCGTGTCGTCCGTGAACAAATGCTACTATTGTCTGACGGCCCATGGCGCGGCTGTGCGGCAACTGTCGGGCAACCCGATCCTTGGCGAACAGATGGTGATGAACTGGCGCGTCGCTGATCTGGACGCACGCCAAACCGCGATGCTGGCGTTCGCCGAACATCTGACCGTTGCCAGTGCCAAAACCACGGAGGCGGACCGTCAGGCGCTGCGCGATGTGGGCTTTTCGGACCGCGACATCTTTGACATCGCATCGGTCACAGGGTTCTTCAACATGACCAACCGCGTCGCCAGCGCCACCGAGATGAAGCCGAACGACGGCTATCACGCGCAATTCAGATGATCGGCTGGCGTGCCGGGCTGATCTGGCTTTTACTGGCGGGTGGGGCTAACGCGTTGGAATTGTCCTTGCCCGCCGCGGCGCGGCAAACCGTGGCGCGCGATACCGGTCCCGATAGCTACCTTGCGCCGGTCTCTGCCTATGAGGACGGCGGCTTTGCCAGCGTCAAGATCGAAGGCGCGATCGCGCGATCTGCTTGGCGGTTAGAGGCTCCGGGCCTGACCCCCTTGCAGATCATGCGCCCCTTGCGCACCCAGCTAGAGAATGCGGACTACAGGATCGTGCTAGATTGCAGTGCTACGGTTTGCGGGGGCTTTGATTTCCGCTTTGCGATTGAAACACTGCCCGCGCCGAACATGTATGTCGATCTGCGTCAGTATCAGTTTGTCACCGCCGTCAAAGGGTCGCTGCAAGCGCCAGACGCGGTTGTGACGCTATTGATCAGCACCACCGACACCTCGGCCTATCTGCAAATCGTGCAAGCCGATACCCAAGCGGGCGCAGCCAGCCCCGTCGCCTCGGTCGTGGCACAAGATACCCAACCCGCAGCCCCCGCAGCCCCCGACGCTCCGGCGCAAAGCCCGTCCAAGATGGCATCTGCGTTGGAGGAATTCGGCCATGTTGTGCTCGCGGCGCTGGATTTCGATACCGGCACGGCGGCCTTGGGACAGGGGGAGTTCGACGCGTTGGTCAATCTTGCGGCGGTGTTGAAGGATCAACCCGATCTGCGGATTGCTCTGGTGGGGCACACGGACAGCGTAGGGGGGCTACAGGGCAATATCACGCTGTCGAAGAACCGCGCAGCGGCGGTGCGGCAACGTCTGATTGCCGTCCATGGGATCGCGGCCGACCGGATCGACGCGCAGGGCATGGGGTATCTGTCGCCGATTGCGTCTAATCAAACGGAAGCGGGGCGGGATGCCAACCGCCGTGTCGAAGCCGTCCTGTTGCCTGCCAGCTGAATACCGCATTCAAAAAAATCCCCGCTGCCCTAAAAAGGGAGCGGGGTCGGCCACATGCGGGCCAAGTTCACCGAGGGCAGTTGGTGATCTCGTGTTACCAGTCCGTAGGACCTTTTTCGGCAAAGGTATGGGCTAGAAAATCAATGAAAGCGCGCACCTTGGGCTGGGTGAACCGGCCCGGAGGATAGACGGCATAAATGCCTTGGGTTTCGGGCGGCAGATCGGGGATCGCGTCTTCGACCAGCCCTTTTTCCATCGCGTCGGCGTAAAGAAAGCTGGGCAGATAGGCGATGCCAAGACCCGAGATGGCGGCATTCAACAGCGATTGACCATCATTGACCGACAGCCAGCCCGCCGTGCGCACCTGACGCTTTTCGCCCGAGGGGGAGGTCAGCTTCCACATATTGCCGCTGGATTGGTTCGAATAATGCAGCAGCTTGTGATCGTTCAAGTCGTCGATCTTTTCGGGGCGGCCGTATTTCTCGAAATAGCCGGGCGACGCGATCATGCGTTTGGTCGTCTCGGTCAGTTTGCGGGCGCGTAGGGTGCTGTCTTCCAGCTCTCCGATACGGACGGCCATGTCGAAGCCTTCGCTGATCAGTTCAACATAGCGGTTGTTCAGCACCATGTTGACGGTGATATCGGGGAAATCGGCCAGAAAGTCGGACAGGGCAGGCGACAGATGGTTAACGCCAAAGTCCGTCGCGACCGAAATACGCAAAAGGCCCGAGGGCGCGGATTGCATCGACGTTACCAGCGCATCGGCTTCGCCCGCATCATTCAACACACGGCGGGCACGGTCATAATAGGCAAGGCCGATCTCTGTCGGGCTGACACGGCGGGTCGTCCGGTTCAGCAAGCGCGCCCCAAGCCGCGCTTCAAGCGATGAGACATGTTTGGATACGGCGGATTTGGAGATACCCATCTTCTTGGCAGCATCGGTAAAGCCACCTTGGTCCACGACCGTGGCGAATGCTTCCATCTCTGTCAGGCGGTCCATACCCGTTCCCTTTCATCATCTGCGTCTGAAAATGGTATGGCGGCCAAATCAGGCAGGATCACGGCAGTGGTGAGACAGTGGAGAGGTATTTGTAGGGATCGTTCGCGGCGGAGAAACAGGCGGGGACTAGATCCAGCGCACCAGTTTCAGGGCCAGAAACATCAGCAGCGCCAGTCCGACCATGCCCAGACACAAGATGGCAAAGGCCCATGGATGATCCACACCCGGCATGCCGCCGACGTTGACCCCGAACAGACCGGTCAGAAACCCCAGCGGCAGAAAGATCGCGGCAGCCACCGAAAGCACATACCCATGCCGCGCCTGCCGTTGCGCCGTATTGGCGTCATGCTCTTCCTGAACCGACACCAGGCGGTCGCGCAACTCGTCCAGTTCTTCGACGGCAATCAGCGCGCTGTTGGCTTGTTCGCGCAGTTCCAGCTGGCTGTCGTCGGGGATTAGCGGAATATCAAAGGCTGCAAGCTTGGTCAGGGCCACCCGTTGCGGATCAAGATAGCGCCGCAGCCGGATCACGCTGCGCCGGATTTCGGGCAGTTCGTGCGGCATCGGGGTATTCTTGTCTTCTAGATCATCCTCAAAGAACTCCGCCTGTTCATCCAGCCCCGCGACGTGTTCTTGCACCCTCTGGGTCAGACGGCCCACCAATTCCTCAAGGAACTCGGCAGGGCTGGGAGGGGCCTTTTGCGCTTCGGCGTCGCGGCGGATCGCGTCGATGGCAAAGACTTTCTTGCGGCGCACGGTGATCAGCAGGTCGGAATCCACATACATCCGTACCGATACCATTTCATCGGCGTCCTGCCCCTCGTTCATGTTAATGCCACGCAGGTTCAGGATCAGCCCGCCTTCAAAGCGGTCACAGCGCGGGCGGGTCTGTTTCTGGATCAGCGATCCGGCGGGGATTTCATGCAGGTGTTCGCGCACCCAAGGGTCGAGCATCGGGTCAGCTAGATCAAAGTGCCACCAGCGATAGATGCCCGGCCCAGTCAGCTTTGTATCGGCGGGCACTTGGGTCGTGCCGTCGGCAAAGATATCGAAAACGCAAATCGGCATGGCCACACCCTGAAACAACTATTAATCTCGCGCATTTTGACAGACCGGAGCCGAGGCGCAAGACGTGCTGCGTGGGGTAAGGCGGGCAAAGGGCAGGGCAGCCCGCCACCGCCTGCCCTGATGTCGGAACGATAGCTTACAGCGCGGCGGCCAGACGGGTGCCTTGGTCAATCGCACGTTTCGCGTCCAGTTCTGCCGCGACATCCGCGCCACCGATAACGTGACAAGGGATGCCTTTGGCTTCAAGCGCATCGGCAAGCGACCGATCCGACAGCTGACCGGCACAAAGCACGATCGTATCCGCCGCGATTACCTGCGGCTTTTCACGTGCTTCGCCAAAGCTGATGTGCAGCCCCTCTGCGTCGATCTTTTCGTAGTTGACGCCCGCAATCATCTGCACGTTTTTCATGGTCAGGGATGCGCGGTGGATCCATCCGGTCGTTTTTCCCAGGCCTTTGCCGACCTTGGTGGTCTTGCGCTGCAACATGGTGACTTCGCGGGCAGGGGCGTGGGGTTGCGGCCCTTCGGGCGCAAGGCCAGAGCGGTGATCGGCAGGGTCCGTGACGCCCCATTCCTTCATCCATTCGGGCAGGTTGGTCGTGGTGCTGTCTCCATCGTGGACCAGATGTTCAGACACATCGAACCCGATGCCGCCTGCACCGATGACGGCAACGCGCTGACCCGCCGTAACGGTGCCGTTCAGGATATCGATATAGCTGACGACATTGCCTGCGTCCTGACCGGGGATTTGCGGATCACGCGGGACAACACCTGTGGCGATGATCACCTCGTCATAATTGCCCAGATCATTGGCCGAGACTTCGGTGTTCAACTGGACCGCGACGCCATGTTCCTTGATCATCGCGCGGTACCAGTCGACGAGGCCCCAGAATTCCTCTTTGCCGGCGACTTGCTTGGCAAGGTTCAACTGGCCGCCGATCTCTGATGCGCGGTCAAAGATCGTGACCTTGTGGCCGCGCTCTGCCGCGGTGATGGCCGCTGACAGACCCGCAGGGCCGGCCCCCACCACAGCGATGGATTTGACCGCATCGGCGGGATCGACGCGCAGTTCAGTCTCGTAGCAGGCGCGCGGGTTGACCAGACAGCTCGAGATTTTGCCGCCAAAGGTATGGTCCAGACAGGCTTGATTGCAGGCGATACAGGGCGCGATTTGGTCGGACTTGCCTGCCGCTGCCTTGGCGACGAAATCGGCATCGGCCAGCATGGGACGGGCCATCGACACCATATCAGCACAGCCGTCCACCAGCACCTCTTCGGCGACTTCGGGGGTGTTGATCCGGTTGGAGGTGATGAGCGGGATGCCCACCTGACCCATCAGCTTTTTCGTGACCCATGCAAAGGCCGCCCGCGGCACCGAGGTTTGGATCGTCGGGATGCGCGCCTCGTGCCAGCCGATGCCGGTGTTGATGATCGTGGCCCCTGCGGCCTCAACCGCCTTGGCAAGCTGGACGACCTCATCGAATGTCGATCCGTTAGGGATCAAGTCGATCATCGACAGACGGTAGATGAGGATGAAGTCAGGGCCCACGGCCTCGCGCACGCGGCGCACGACCTCGACGGGTAGCTTCATGCGGTTCTCGTATGACCCGCCCCATTCGTCGGTCCGCTTGTTGGTGTGAGTGACAAGGAACTGGTTCAAGAAGTACCCTTCGGAGCCCATCACCTCTACCCCGTCATAGCCTGCCTGTTTGGCACGCAGGGCGCAGGCGGCGATATCGCTGATCTGCTTTTCAATGCCGTCGGCGTCCAGCTCTTTCGGGGCGAACATCGAGATGGGGGATTTGATCGCGGATGGGGCGACGCAATCGGGGCTGAAGGCATAGCGCCCCGCGTGCAGGATCTGCATCGCGATCTTACCGCCGGCCTCGTGCACGCGATCGGTGACGATGCTGTGGTTGTCCACGTCCTTTTGCGAAACCATCATTGCCGCACCATGGGCGACCGAGCCTTCGGGGTTCGGGCCAATGCCGCCCGTGACCATCAACCCCACATCCCCGCGTGCACGGGTGGCATAGAATTCGGCCACGCGGTTCCAATCCTGCGTTTCCTCAAGCCCGGTATGCATAGACCCCATCAGCACGCGGTTCTTCAACGTCGTGAAGCCCAGATCAAGCGGGGCAAGAAGGTGCGGATAGTCGGACATTTGGCAAACCTTTCGAGGGCTGAATGTATGGTACTGGGCAGTTCTGTGCTGCAGTTCACCTTAAGCCTGCGGTTCTGTCACGCACAACGCTGCGTAAGCCAATATACATGGGCGCGGGATTCGTGCTAATTCCCGTGGGACTTCTCTTGCCGCGAAAGGCCCCTGACATGACGCCAGACGAAATCGCCCAACTGCCCTATCGCCCCTGTGTCGGGGTCATGCTGGTCAATGCCGACGGGCACGTGTTTGTCGGGCAGCGTCGGGACCGTGATCAAGATGCATGGCAGATGCCACAAGGTGGCGTCGAAAAGGGTGAACACGCCGAAGTCGCCGCCCTGCGCGAGCTGGAGGAAGAAACCGGTATCCCCCCAAGCTCTGTCACCGTGGTGGCACAGACCGAAGGATGGCTGCCGTATGACCTGCCGGTCGATCTGGTGCCCAACATCTGGAAAGGCCGGTTCCGCGGGCAAGAGCAGAAATGGTTCCTGCTGCGCTTTCACGGGTCGGATGACGAGATCGACCTTGATACCGAACACCCCGAATTTTCTGAATGGCGCTGGCTGCCTGTGCACGATCTGGTCGACAACATCGTGCCGTTCAAGCGCGAGGTCTATACCGCTGTGGTCAACGCCTTTGCAGGCCATTTCGTGAACGCCTGACAAACAGGCGCGCGACGTTCGACCTTTGCCCGATTGCGTAGCGGATATCGTCCAATGTGCATGATCGGAAACCGATTGCGTTGATTTGGCGGGCAGCGCGGTCGGCACCTACCCTTTTTTGCGCATCGCGAACTTGACGGGGCTGGGATGGATAGGGAACAGGTAGCTATCGGCGCGCGACGTCGGACCGTCTAGCCCTAGGATACACCCGATGAAGACATATGCCATGACCGTGAAATGCCCCTCTGCGCGTGGGGTCGTCGCGGCGATCGCGAATTATCTGGCCGATCAAGACTGCAACATCTCTGACAGCTCTCAGTTCGACGACAAGGAAACCGGCGGTTTCTTCATGCGCGTCAGCTTTGAAAGCGAGGCCGACGTTGATCTGGCGACGCTTTCGGACGGCTTTGCCGATGCGGCGCGGCCCTTTGACATGGCCTATGAGTTCCACGACGAGGCGGTGAAGATGAAAGTCGTCATCATGGTCTCGCGCTTTGGGCATTGCCTGAATGACCTGCTGTATCGCTGGCGCATCGGCGCACTGCCGATTGATATCGTCGCGGTGGTGTCCAACCATATGGAGTATCAAAAGGTCGTCGTGAACAACGACATCCCGTTCCACTGCATCAAGGTCACAGCGGAAAACAAGGCCGACGCCGAAGCGCGGATCATGGCGGTGGTAGAAGACGCAGGCGCCGAGCTGATCGTGCTGGCACGCTACATGCAAATCCTGTCAGACGAGATGTGCCAAAAGATGTCGGGGCGGATCATCAATATCCACCACTCGTTCCTGCCCAGTTTCAAGGGGGCGAACCCCTATAAGCAGGCGTTCCAGCGCGGGGTAAAGCTGATCGGGGCGACGTCGCATTACGTAACCGCCGATCTGGATGAAGGCCCGATCATCGAGCAGGACATCGTGCGCGTCACCCATGCGCAATCCGCCGAGGACTATGTCTCGCTCGGGCGGGATGTCGAAAGTCAGGTATTGGCGCGGGCGATCCACGCGCATATCCACCGGCGCGTGTTTGTGAATGGCAACAAGACGGTGGTCTTTCCTGCCTCGCCGGGGTCCTACGCCTCTGAACGGATGGGGTGACCGGCGCGGGGGGCGCTAGCCGATAGTCGGCACATGCGCCCCTGCATCCTTGTCCAGCAGATCGATCAAGCGCGGATCATCCGCGACCTCGACCTGCCGTTTATATGGTGTAAACCCGCTGCGGATATAGAAAGACATCGCCTGCGGACTATCAAGCGTGCAAGTATGTAGATGAAACCGCGAGATCGGCCTTGCCCAAGCGGTACGGATCGCGTGGTTCATCAGATAGCGCCCTGCACCCGACCCGATCAGCGCGGGCGTCAGGCCAAAATAAGCCAGCTCGCAGGTGCCGTCGGCGGTGAACTTGAGCTCGAGCAGCGCCTCGTCACTGCCATCTTTCGTCAGCGTGAAAAACTGCGTGTCCGCATCCGACAACAGCGCCTGCAATTCGGCGTCGGTTTTTGTGAGCCGTCCGAACCAGAGCCAGTCCTGTCCGACCCGGCGAAAGATATCACGGTACCAGTCCAGTGTCGGGCTCAGCGCGCGCAAGGTCACGCCCTCGGGGGCGGGTACATCGCGCGAGGGCGCGGCCTCGCGCATCTCAAGATGTGTGACAACCATCGCCAGCTTGCCAAGAGGTACGTCGTGGTATCCGTCCGTCAGCATCAGACCAGCCCTTGCTCTTTGAACAGGTCCATCATCGAGGTTTGCGGGCGCGGGCCAATGTGGCTGATGACCTCGGCCGCGCAGATGTTGCCCATCTTGCCGCATGTCTCGAGGTCACGATCCGTGGCCATGCCGTACAGAAATCCTGCCGCGAATTGATCACCCGCGCCGGTGGCATCGACTGGCACGACCTTTTCGACGGGCACATCAACGCGTTCTTCGCCGCGCATCAGCGTGACCCCGTCGCCCGAGCGGGTGCAGACCACCAGCGGGCAAATCTCGGCCGTTCTGGCCAGAGCGACTTCGGTATCGTCGGTTTCCCACAGGGCGCGGAGTTCGGCTTCGTTGCCGATGACATAGCCCAGATCGTTTTCGATCAGCGCAAGGAAGTCATCCCGGTGACGTTCCACGCAGAAGGGGTCGGAAATAGCGATTCCAGCCATGCCGCCGCCCGCCGTCGCCGCGCGCGCCGCTTCGCGGAATGCGGTTTTGCCCGCGTCGTGGTCAAAAAGGTAGCCTTCGAGGAACATCAGCTTGGCCTTGGAGGCCACCGCCTGCGGAACATCGTCCGAGGTAAGCCCCGTGGAGATGCCAAGATAGGTGTTCAACGAGCGTTCCCCATCCGGGGTCACAAAGATCATGCAGCGCGAGGTCGGGTTCTCGCCCCCGGTCACAGGCGCGTTGACAAAATCAATGCCGATGTCGGTCATCGCTTTGGCATAGAACTGGCCCAGGTCATCATCGCGGACCCGCCCGATAAAGGCAGTGGACAGGCCAAGCGCACCGATGCCCGCGATGGTATTGGCAACCGACCCGCCGGGGGTCTGCAGTCGGTCCTGCATCGTGGCATAAAGACTTTCGGCGCGGTCACGCTCGATGAGCTGCATGATGCCTTTTTCGATGCCGTTGTCGTTCAGAAACGTGTCATCCGCATGCGAGATCACATCGACAACGGCGTTGCCGATGCCAACCACTTCGTATTGGGTCATTCGGTTTTTTCCTCATAGGGGCAAAGGTCACGGATGATGCAGGTTCTGCACAAAGGTTTGCGTGCTTTGCAATGGTATCGCCCGTGCAGGATCATCCAGTGGTGGGCATGGTGTTGGAAATCAACGGGAATATTGTCTTCGATGGCGCGCTCTACCGCGTCCACGGTTTTGCCGGGCGCGATCCGGGTGCGGTTGCCAACGCGAAAGATATGCGTGTCTACCGCCTGCGCCGGATAGTGCCACCACATGTTCAGCACCACATTCGCCGTCTTGCGGCCCACGCCGGGCAACGATTGCAGCGCCGCGCGGCTGTTGGGCACGACCCCGCCATAGTCATCCACCAGAAGCTGGCTGAGCTTCATGACGTTTTTGGCTTTTTGGCGGAACAGGCCGATAGATTTGATATGGTCCGTCAACCCGTCCAGCCCGAGGTCCAGCATCTGCTGCGGATGCTCGACGATCTCGAACAGGGATTTCGTGGCCTTGTTCACCCCCGCATCCGTCGCCTGCGCGCTCAGCGCGACAGCGACCAGCAACGTATAGACGTTGGTGTGATCCAGCTCGCCTTTCGGTTCCGCCTCGGCGTCCTGAAAGCGGATAAAAATCTCGCGGATCGTGTGATAATCAAGGGTTTTGGCCATGCGCCAAGGTATGCGTGGTTTCGCCTCTCAGGGCAAGCCGCGCGCGGCGGATTTTACGGGCGTCGCTGCGGCAGGGGGCTGCGTCATTAGGCGCATGTTTCGGGTCGCGCGGGGGCGGGGCCTGCCGTAGTCTGCCCCTATGACACAAGCACAGCACACGCCCCAAACCGCCGCCCCCGAAGATGCCGCTACCGCAGACGGCAGCGCCTATCACTACGGTGTGATGCGGCGGGCGATTGATCTGATCGATGCCGCCGCCGACCCGCTGGCGCTGGATCAGATCGCGGGCGAAATGGGGATGAGCCCGGCCCATTTTCAGCGGCTTTTCTCGCAGTGGGTGGGCGTGTCGCCCAAACGCTATCAGCAATACCTGATGCTGGATCACGCCAAATCGCTGCTGCGCGATCGCTTTACCACGCTGGACACGGCGCATGAGCTGGGGCTGTCCGGCTCCGGTCGTTTGCACGATATGTTCCTGCGATGGGAGGCGATGAGCCCCGGTGATTTCGCCCGTAAGGGGGAGGGGCTTGTGATTTCGTGGGGGTGGTTCGACAGCCCCTTTGGCCCTGCGCTGGTCATGGGCACGCCACGCGGAATTTGCGGGCTCGCCTTTTCGGCAGAAATGGGCACCGATGCCGCGATGGAGGATTTGTGCCGCCGCTGGCCGGGGGCGCGTTTTTGCGAAGATCCGGCACTGCTGCGCGACTGGGTGCAAATTGCATTCGGCGTGCAGGGGGGCGGGGCAGAGAAGGCACCGATGTATTTGATCGGAGCGCCGTTCCAGATCAAAGTGTGGGAGGCGCTGCTGGCGATCCCGTCGGGCCATGTCACCACCTATTCCGAGATCGCCCAGACCATTGGCACGCCCAAAGCGGTGCGGGCCGTGGGCACAGCGGTGGGGCGCAACCCGATCAGCTGGCTGATCCCCTGCCATCGCGCCTTGCGCAAATCCGGCGGCTTGGGAGGCTATCACTGGGGATTACCGGTCAAGCGCGTGATGCTGGCGTTTGAATCCGCCCGCGCTGATGCTTGAGGTGGCGTCGGCGGGTTGCTGCCTATGCACATAATCCTGCCGGTTCAACGGGAACAAAGGCTGGTGTAAGGCGTTATGTGAAGATTGCCTCGCCCGAACGGGGCCACAACTTAAAGGCAGAATAAGATATGACACTTTCGAAAACCTCCATTGCTGTAGCTCTGACAAGCGTTCTGGCGCTGGCTGCTTGTGAACCCGGTCCGATTGGTGGCAACCCCAACGACCCGAACGCCAACACACGTAACGGTGCGCTGATCGGTGCAGGTACCGGTGCCGTGATCGGCGCGCTGTCCAAAGGTGACGGCAACCGCGCACAAGGCGCGTTGGCCGGTGCGGTCGCAGGCGGTGCACTGGGCGCCGGCTATGGCTATTCGCTGGACAAGCAAGAGGCCGACCTGCGCCGTCAGCTGGATTCCGACGTCATCATCACCAACACCGGTGATCGCCTGATCGTGACCTTGCCACAGGACATTCTGTTCGCGACAGACAGCACGCAGGTTCAGTCCGGCATGCAGAACGATCTGGCCGCACTGGCACGCAATGTGAACGTGTACAGCAACTCCACGCTGCAAGTCATCGGTCACACTGACAGCGATGGGCAAGCGTCCTATAATCAGCAATTGTCCGAAGGCCGTGCGCGCGCCGTCGCAAACGTGCTGGTGTCGAATGGCGTTCCAGCCAGCCGTATCCGGTCCGTGGGCCGCGGTGAAAGCCAGCCGGTTGCGAGCAACTTGAACGCATCCGGAAAGGCACAAAACCGCCGCGTTGAGATCGTGATTCTGCCAAACGCTGGCTAAGCTTTGGCGTCACTCATCTGAAAGGGCCTCGGCATTTGTCGGGGCCCTTTTGCGTTTGAGGGGGGGGCTTTCGGTAGGCGACAGTGCGCGGCGGCGCTAAAGGTTGTCTTCGACGCGGAACCCGTCGGGGATGATATCGCGCCCTTCCAGCATCAGATCAGCCATGACCTCGGCCACCTTAGGCGCCATGCCGAACCCGATCTTGAACCCGCCATTGGCCACGAAATACCCAGGAGCGTCGGGCAAGGGCCCCAGCATTGGGGCACGGCTGCGGCTGCGCGGGCGCACGCCGGCCCAGCGGGTAATCACCGGCGCATCGCGTAAGACGGGCACCGCGGCACGCGCCGCCGCAATCACATCATCAAGCTGTGCATCGGTCTGGTCGGGCGTAGAATAATTCCGCTCGGTGGTTGATCCGATGGCGACGGTCCCGTCGCTATGCGGGATCATATGAACGCCCCCTGCAAAAAGTTGCGGCAGGCCGCCTGCGTCATACTGCAACAGCGCCGCCTGACCTTTGACACCAGCGCCCACAAGGCGCGTGTGATTGGCGGTCATCTGCTCTAGCCCAGCGACGCCTGTCGCCCATAGCACCTGTCCGCGATCCGCACCCTCGGCCTGTACGGTCACGCCCTTGGCCGCCAGTGCCCGCACCAGCGCATCACAGGCACGGCGGGGGTGGATCAGGCCGCTGAGCGTGTCGTAAATCAACCAGCCGGTCGGGCTGTCGGGCTGCCATTGTGTATCAGTCGCGCGGATCACGGACCATGTGGCCTGACCTTGCCACAGCGCCTCGGCCGTTTCGGTCCGCTGCTGCGCCAAGGCCAGTGCTGCGTCATCCGCGACGGGTTGTAGTCGCCCATTGCGGGCATAACCCGCGTTGCCGCCGCCCGCTTGTTCAACCTCTCGCCAGAAGCCTTCAGCCATCAGCAGACTGTCGCGTTGAAAGGCTTTCTTGGCGTTCCAGTTTTCGGGCACATGCGGGGCCAGCGCGCCGACGATGCCGCCGCTGCTGCCTGCAGCTGGCCCGTTCGGGTCAATCACGTGCACCGTCGCCCCGCGTTGCACGCAGGCCCATGCCACCGACAGGCCAAATATCCCCGCGCCGCGTATCGTGATTTCGGCCATTGCCAATCCTTGCCCTTTTTGCGCAGTGTTCGGCAAAGCCCATAGCACAAGGCCATCCCATGGAGAACCAGACAGCTGAGATTGAATGGAAAGACAGCGGTGTTCCGGTGTCCTCTAAATTCGATGATCCGTACTTCAGCCTTGATAACGGGGTAGAGGAAACGCAGCATGTCTTTATCGAGGGCAACGATCTGGCCAACCGCTTCCGCGACGGGTTCCGCATCGCAGAGTTGGGGTTCGGGACAGGGCTGAATTTTCTCGTGGCTTGGGACGCATGGGAGCGCAATGGCGCGAAAGGCACGCTGCATTTCACCTCGTTCGAAGCCTTCCCGATGTCGTCCGAAGATATGGCGCAAGCGCATCAGTCATTTCCCGATTTCGACGGCAAGCGTGACGGGTTGCTTGCCGCGTGGTCGCCCGAGGGTGGAGAGATGCGCTTTGGCGATGTGGTGCTGACCGTGGTGATTGGCGACGCGCGGCGTGCGGTGCCCGCATGGGACGGGCTGGCGGATGCGTGGTTTCTTGACGGGTTTTCCCCCGCCAAAAACCCCGAGCTGTGGGAGCCGGAGCTGCTGCATGATGTAGCACGGCACACGGCACCGTTCGGCACGGCCGCGACCTATACCGCCGCTGGCGCGGTCCGTCGCGCGCTGGAAAGTGCGGGCTTCGCGGTTGAGCGCACGACCGGCTATGGACGCAAGCGGCACATGACGCGGGCTGTGCGCGTATGAGCATGGCCACCAACCGCGCGGCGGCTGCGGCGCAGTCGAACAATATCCCGCTTGGCATCACTTTGATGGTGATCACGACCTTTGTGTTTGCGGTGCAGGACGGGCTGTCGCGGCATCTGGCCTCTGAATACAACGTGATGATGGTGGTGATGATCCGCTACTGGTTCTTCGCGGCCTTTGTCATCGCTCTGGCCAAACGCCATGCGGGCGGGCTGCGGGCGGCGGCGCGGACAAGCCAGCCGGTGCTCCAGATATTCCGCGGGCTGCTGCTGGCGGCCGAGATCTGCGTGATGATCGTCGCCTTTACGATCCTTGGCCTTGTGGAAAGCCACGCGGTCTTTACCTGTTATCCGCTGCTGGTGGCCGCCCTGTCCGGCCCCGTCCTGGGGGAAAGCGTCGGCTGGCGCAGGTGGGCGGCGATCGGGGTCGGCTTTATCGGGGTGTTGATCATTCTGCAGCCGGGGATGAGCGTCTTTGACCCCGCCGCCGTGATCCCGCTGGTGGCGGCCGCGATGTTCGCGGTCTACGGGCTACTGACCCGCTATGTCGGGCGCAAGGACAAGACCGCCACGAGCTTTTTCTGGACCGGCGTCACAGGGTCAGTGGCGATGACAGCCACGGGGCTGTGGTACTGGGAGCCGATGATCGCCAGCGACTGGCTGATCATGGGGTGCCTGTGCATCACCGGTGTCACGGGCCACTGGCTGTTGATCCGCTGCTACGAAGTGGCCGAGGCGAGCGCGGTGCAGCCCTTTGCCTATCTGCAGCTGGTCTTTGCCGCGATCATCGGCATCAGCGCCTTTGGCGAAACCGTGCGCCCCAATGTCGCCATCGGGGCGGCGCTGATCGTCGCGGCGGGGCTATTCACCTTTTGGCGCGAACGGCAAAAGGGTCGTGCCCGTTAGTTCCTCGGTAAAGGGTTGGGGCAGGGGGTCTTTGCCCATGCGCGCGCGGTAAACGGGCAGGCTTTCGGTCACCCGCATCACATAGTTCTGCGTCTCGCGGAAAGGGATCATCTCTATCCAGTCGACGATATCGATGTCGCCCTCGCGCGGGTCGCCGTAGGTGTCCATCCAGCGCGTCGGACGCGAGGGGCCGGCGTTATAGGCGGCAGAGACCATGACCACGTTCCCGTTAAACCGGCCCGCCATCTGCGACAGGTATTCGGACCCTAGCAAAGCATTGTATTCCGGGTCGGCGGTCAGCCGGTCGGTGGTGTGCAGCGCGCTGATATCCAGATCGCGGGCGACATCCTTGGCCGTGGCGGGCATCAGCTGCATCAGACCGCGCGCGCCCACATGGCTTTGGACCACGGGATCGAATTCGCTTTCGCGGCGGGCGATGGCCAGCACCATTTCGGGGGCCATGTTCAGGTCCAGCTTGATCGCATCATGCCGCGCGTAATAGGGGCCGGCGATGGTGATGCCCCGTTGCGCCACACGTTTGCCGATCATCACGGCCAGATGCGGCTGGCCCACGTCAATCGCGGCCTGTCCCAGAAGGGCAGCGTCCTCGGTGATCAACTGCTCTGCCAGATGGGTCCAGAACCGTTCCGCGGTCGACAGCTCGCCCGAGGCTTGAAGGAACAGCCCCGCCTGAAACAGCGGTGCCTGTGCCAGCGCCGATGTGCGCCAATCCTGTTCAGGGCGCGCGCCTGCAAGGCTCGTGTCGAACGGCAGATTGCCCCGCTCTGCCGCAAGCAGACCGTAGAAAGAGGATTGGAACTTCGCGCCTTGGGCATAGGCTTTGGCGGCGCCCTCGGCGTCGCCCATGGCCTGATAAGCGCGACCCTGCCAATAGCCCGCGCGCCCTTGGCTGATGGGGGATTCTACTGCGCCGTCATGGGCCTGAAAGTGACCAAGCGCCAGCTTGGGGTCTTTGAGAAACCGCAGGGCGATATAGCCCGACAGCCATTCAAGGTCCGCAAAATGCGACCCTTCGGAAAGGAAGTGTTTCGACGCCATCTGATAGGCCCGCGCCGGATCGCCATTGCGCATTTCATCCCGCGCCAGCGCGCGGCGGCGGTTGGCCCATGCAGCGGGCTGACCAAGGGCCGCAGCGCTGATCGATTGCGACAGCATCAGATCCTTGGCGCTGTCGCCGTAGCCCTTGCGGATGCGCCATTCAAAGCGGTCGGCCTGCAGCCCCGGATCACCGGCCTTGCTGGCGGGCAGCGCGTCGATCAGGGCGTTTACATCGCCGTCCAGATTTTGCAAGGCGATGCGGGTTTCGGCCAGCGCCTTGTCGGCATCACTGACCAGATCGAACATCTGGCGGGCTTCGGCGTGTCCCCGTTGCCATAGCATCTCGTCCAGACGGGCGGCGTGGTGCTGTTTCAACAAAGACCCATGCGCGTCAATAAACTTTGCCTGATCGTTCCCGCTCATGGGGAGGGTACGCCACGCCAGCACCAGCCGCGCCTGTGCCTCGCCCAGACGATCCGCACGCAGCAGCGCTGCGGCATGGGCCAGCACACCCTCGGGCGTCTGCGGGCCCTGACCGATAAAGAAATCCAGTATCGCCTTGTCACCTTCGCGGATCACGGCCTCTTCGGACTGTCTGCGCAGATAGGCTTCGCCCGGCCAGTCTGGGCGGCGGCTGAGGAAATCGGTCACCTCGGCATAGGTGCCCCGACCAGCGCGCAGGCGGTGCCATTCGATCACATCTACCGCAACGGCACCATCACGGCGCGCAATCAGGGCGGCATTATCCCAGCTGCCCGCGCGCATGGCGTCCATCGCCCATCCCAGCGGACGCGGCCTTTCGGCATGGGCCGGAAGGGCGAGGGCAAAAACCATCGTCAGCGTCGCCAAGGCGCGTCTCATCACTTGCATTTCCTACTGGTCAAAGGCTACAGCCTTGCAACATACGGCGCGGCGCGGGGGTTTCAACTCAACTTGCCGCTATCAGCAATTGGGCGCTTGCCCAGCAACGCAAGAATAGGAGCGTGCATATGCTACAAGGTTCACTACCTGCACTCGTCACGCCGTTCACGGACGGCGCGCTGGATTTGGACACGCTCAAGAAGCTGGTGGAATGGCACATCGCGGAAGGATCGAACGGGCTGGTGCCTGTCGGGACCACCGGTGAATCGCCCACCCTGACCCATGCCGAGCATGAAACCGTTGTCGCCGAAGTCGTCAAAGCCGCCGCGGGGCGTATCCCCGTCGTTGCAGGTGCCGGTTCGAACAACACGACCGAGAGCATCCGTCTGGCCAAACACGCCGAAAGCGTCGGTGCCGATGCGGTTCTGGTTGTCACGCCCTATTACAACAAGCCGACCCAAGCCGGTCTGATCGCGCATTTCACCGCGATCCACGAGGCCTGCGGTCTGCCGATCATCATCTACAATATCCCCGGCCGTTCGGTCGTTGATATGCTGCCCGAAACCATGGCGGAGCTGGCCAAGCTGCCGCGCATCATCGGTGTCAAGGATGCCACCGGCGATCTGGCGCGGGTCTGTGACCAGCGGATGCTGTGCGGGCCGGATTTTGTCCAGCTCTCGGGCGAGGATGCCACAGCGCACGGGTTCAACGCCCAAGGTGGCGTTGGCTGTATCTCTGTCACCGCGAATGTCGCGCCCAAGCTGCTGAGCCAGATGCAGGCGTTCTGCCTTGCGGGGGACTATGCCTCGGCGCTGGAAATCCAGGACAAGCTGATGCCGCTGCACAACGCGATCTTCACCGAGCCGGGCCTGGTGGGTGTGAAATACGCGATGGCGCGTCTGGGGTTGTGTTCGGACGAGGTGCGCCTGCCACTGGTGCCGCTTACCGATGCCACCAAAGCGCTCGTGGATCACGGGTTGAAGCACGCGGGTTTGCTGGGCTGATCACGCGGTAAAATCACGGGTAAGACGGGGCGGCATCTAGCCGCCCTTTTTTTATGGGCAAGACCCAGCCAATCGGTCAGCGCATAAAAAAGGCCCCGGCAAAACGCCGAGGCCTGATGTGAATATCTGCCTTCGGGAGCAGAAAACGCTTATGGGCAAGCAGCTGTGTAACGCTGACCTGCGGAGTTCTGGTAGACACACTGGCCGTTTTTGCCGCGGCCCAGGTATGCACCTGCAGCAGCGCCAGCCAAGCCACCCAGAACGGCGCCTTTGGTTTTGTCATCGTCGCCCGACACGACAGCACCCAGAGCCGCACCAGCAGCAGCGCCGGTTACAGAAGATTGAGTCTGCGTTTCGCAAGCGGCGAGTGCGCCAACCATAGGCAGGACCAAAAGTAGCTTTTTCATGATATACTCCATACTAGCTTCAGTACTTAACGCTATGTGACGGGTTTGGTTCCAGTAAGATTATTTTGATCGGCAACAAAGTGCCGGAGCGGCAGCCTATTTGCTGCCGAACACCCGACCCATTGCCCCGTCTACAGCCGCGATGATCTGATCAATATCGTCCTTCTTCGCGATCAACGCAGGGCTGAAGCAAAGGGTGTTGTTCTTGCCCGGCACCGACCGGTTGGTCGCCCCGATGATCACGCCCTGCGCCATACAGTCTGCGACGACCGCTTGAATCTGCGCTTCGACAACGGGAACGCGGGTGCTGCGGTCTTGGACCAACTCAGCGCCAAGGAACAGACCCTTGCCGCGCACCTGACCGATCACATCGTATTTGTCCGACAGTTCTTCGAGCTCTTCGAGCATATATTGCCCCATGTCGCAGGTATTTTGCAGCAGGTTCTCGCGCTCGATGATGGCCATGTTTTCAATTGCGGCGGTAGGGCCTGCGGTACAGCCGCCAAACGTCGAGATGTCGCGGAAATAGTTCATCGGATCGCTGGCGTCGTCCTTGAACAGGTTGAACACCTCTTCGGTTGTCACAAGGCAGGCGATCGCCGCATAGCCCGACGCGACGCCTTTGGCCATTGTGACCATATCCGGCTGGATGCCAAAGTGCTGATAGCCAAACCATTCGCCGGTACGCCCGACGCCGCAGACGACTTCGTCGATGTGCAGCAGAACGTCATATTTGCGGCAGATTTCCTGCACGCGTTCCCAATAGCCGTCCGGAGGCGTGATAACACCGCCGCCCGCTGTAACGGGTTCAAGGCAGAGCCCGCCCACGGTATCGGGGCCTTCGGAAAGGATGATTTTCTCGATCTGGTCGGCGGCCCAAATGCCGTAGTTATCCTCGGGGGCACCGTCCTGTTCGAACTTGCGATACTCAAGACAATGGGGCACGCGGACGAAACCATCAGTAAAGGGGCCGTATTGCGCGTTCCGTTCGTCCTGTCCGCCTGCAGACAGGCAAGCGATGGTCGTGCCGTGGTAATCACGGTCGCGATAGAGAATCTTGTGCTTCTTGCCGCCATAGCGTTTGTGGGCGATCTGGCGGATCATTTTAAAGGCTTTCTCGTTCGCCTCGGAGCCGGAGTTGCAGTAGTAGAGACGGCTCATGCCCGGCATCTTGGCGATCAGCTTTTCTGCAAAGATCGACCCCGGAATGGACCCGGCAGAGCCCGCGAAATAGTTCAGCTTGATCAGCTGGTCGCGTACCGCATTGGCGATGCTTTCGCGGCCATAGCCGACGTTGACCGTCCAGACGCCACCGGACACAGCGTCCAGATGCTCTTTGCCCTTTTGATCCCAGACACGCATGCCCTTGCCTTCGACGATGATGCGCGGGTCGGTGGTTTCATAGGCTTTATGCTGGCTGAGGTGGTGCCAGATGTGCGCGCGATCTGCCTCGACCACACGGGAGATATCGTTTTCGCTAAATGTACCATCCATGTGCGTGACCTTTCCGAGGTTGGGATTGGGACGGGTGGCAAAGCACCCTGTTTCTAACGGCCCGTGCGCAGGCGTCCTGCGCCTGTTTCGGTCCCTATGCAGTGATTGTTAGGAGCAACGTCCCCCTCTGAAAAGCAAAAACCTGCCACGCAGGGGAGCTTTGGGGGGGTGACGCACGCAAAAGGGGCTGGAATTGATTAAAATTCCAGCCCCTAAGCATTTGATTGATCTATATTTCCCCGGTTCTACGCGGGGCGTGCGCTTATGCGCTTATTTCGGGCGAAAGCTCGATTTTCCGCGCTTGGGGGATGCGTCGCCACCGGCGGGTTTGCCTGCAGGCTTTCCACCCTTGGGCTTGGCACCCACTTTGCCCGGAGGGACAAAACGTTTCGAAGGGTCAGACGCGCGCGCCTTAAACGGCTTGTCGCCCGCAGGCTTGCTGTCCCCACCCGAGCGATCCGCCGGCTTGTCTTTTTTCCAGACGGCTTTGGCCTTGGGCTTGTCAGAGCTGTCGGGCTTGCCCGCAGTCTTTGGCTTTGGTGCGGCACCGGGCTTCATTGGGGACCGTTCGGTCTTGTGCGACTTGGGCGGGCGTTCACCTTTGGGGGCCTTGGGCTTGTCAAACTTGGGCTTGTCGCCGCGTGGTTTGTCGAACCCTTTGTCGGGGCGTGGCCCGCGTGGCTTGTCATAAGAGACCGAGGCCTCTTCGGTGCCCGCCGCACGGGGTTTGCGCGGTGCGCGTGGCGCGTCGGGATCGTAAGGTGCACGGTCCGGGCGCGGCCCGCGATCCGGGCGCGCGTTGTCATCAAAACGCGAACCGCCACGCTGGGGTTTCGGGCCGCGGCCGCCGGGCTTGGGCCCGCGCGACAGATCAGGAGCCTTGTCGAGCTTGGTCACAACAGCGCCGTCTTCGACTTTCATTTCGGGGCCAAGGGCGGTGGTGAATTTATCAGCCGACGTCGCGAGGATTTCGACAAAAGTATGGCTTGGCTGCACACGGATCGCGCCCACGTCATCCTTGGTCAGATCGCCCATACGGCAGATCATCGGCAAGATCGTACGCGGTTCGGCTTCGTCGTTGCGCCCGATCGAGATCGAGAACCAGACCGACGGACCAAAGTCGCCACGGGGGCGTTCATCCGCTGGTGTGCCGGGCTCTGCCAACTGCTCGGGTGCCGACTGGCGCGCACGATAGAGGTTCACAAAAGCGGTGGCCAGTTGCTCGGGGCTGAACTGATCCACGAGGTTCGCAACAAAGCCCGCTGCATCATCGGGGATCGGGTTCGACCAAGCGGAATCGGCCAACAAGCGCTTTTCGTCTTCGGCGTTCACTTCTTCGGCGGAGGGCGGGTTGGCCCATTCGACTTTCAGTTTGGCACCACCAATCAGGCGGTTGGCTTTGCTGCGCATCTTGGCAGGGACGATCAGGGCGGACACACCCTTGCGACCCGCACGGCCGGTACGGCCCGACCGGTGCAGCAACGTGTCAGAGTTCGACGGCAGATCAGCATGCACAACCAGTTCAAGGTTGGGCAAATCGATGCCACGTGCGGCCACATCTGTCGCGATACAAACGCGGGCCCGTCCGTCGCGCAGCGCTTGCAGCGCGTTGGTCCGTTCAGACTGCGTCAGTTCGCCCGACAGTGCCACGACCGAAAAACCACGGTTGGTAAAGCGGGTGGTGAGGCGCGCAACGGCGGCGCGGGTGTTGCAGAAGACGATGGCGTTCTTTGCCTCGTAGTACCGCAGCACGTTGATGATAGCGTTTTCGGTATCACGCGGGTGCACGTTCAGCGCACGGTATTCGATGTCGGCGTGTTGTTTCTTTTCGCCTACGGTTTCGACGCGCTGCGCATCACGCTGGTAGGATTTGGCCAGCTTGGCAATCGCCGCAGGCACGGTGGCCGAGAACAACAATGTGCGGCGCTCTTCCGGCGCTTCGGAGAGGATGAATTCCAGCTCTTCGCGGAAACCCAGATCAAGCATCTCGTCCGCTTCATCCAGCACCACGGCGCGGATGTCGGACAGGTTGATGTTGTTGCGTTTGATGTGGTCGCACAGGCGGCCCGGTGTCGCGACGACGATATGTGCGCCACGGTCCAGCGCACGGCGTTCGGTGCGTGTGTCCATGCCGCCAACGCAGGTGGTCACGACCGCACCGGCCTTGCCATACAGCCACGTCAGTTCGCGGCTGACCTGCATGGCCAATTCGCGGGTCGGTGCAATGATCAGCGCCAGTGGCGCGCCAGCGTGTCCGAATTTTTCATCGTCGCCCAAAAGGGTCGGTGCGATGGCCAGACCAAAGGCCACTGTCTTGCCGGACCCCGTCTGGGCTGACACCAGAAGGTCGGCTTCGACCAGATCTGGGTTGGTAACCGCCTCTTGGACGGGGGTAAGCGAATCATAGCCTTGGGTGGCAAGCGCGTCTGCGATGGTTTGGATCAAGGGATTGTCCTGTCTGAGAAAATGTCGCGCTACAAATACGCGCGTCGCGGCAAAAGCGGATACGCCAGCCACGTGTTGCGCCCGTCCCTAGTCGGTTATGACGCGAATGTACATCTCTTTGTCAGGCGCACAGGTGAGAGCGGCTATGCTCCGCCGCCTTTCTTTCAGGCGCTGATCGCATCCCCCCACGCCGACATCACCTCTGTCGCGCCGGTGTTTTCATCTCCCTTTCGGCCGACAGCAGAGGGGCAGGCGAAGTGATAGGGGAAGATCGTGCGCGGTGCAGTCACGACGTTTTCCAGCGTCTCTTTCAACGTCGCGATCACCTGCGGCGGGAGCGCCTGATCCACGATGGTGATATCGGCAAGGCTCATATCCGTGCGCGGCGCGTGAAAGGCGGTTTCCAGATCCATCCCGTAATCGAGCAGGAGCGACGTCAGCTCGACCACCGCGGGCATGATCTTGCGCCCGCCAGATGCACCAAGCGCGAACTGCGAGCCATCAGCGCGGTGCAGCAGGGTGGGGCACATATTGGCAAGGCAACGCTTGTTTGGCCCGAGCGAGTTCGGCTTGCCCTGTTCGGGGTCGAACCACATGATACCGTTGTTCATCAGGATGCCGGATTGCGGCAGCATCATCCGCGAGCCAAAGATCGACAGCAGCGTTTGCGTGACGGCGACCATATTGCCCGCTTCGTCCACGACACTAAAGTGTGTGGTGCAGGACGGATCCGGTTCATGTTCGGTATCGCCCATCGTATCATAGCGTTCCTGATTGGCCTGCCGGATGGCGCGGTCATAGGCGATGAACGCATCGGCGTCGGGGGTGTCAGTGCCGGGCTGCCAAGCCGTCATAAGATCAAGTGCGCGGCGCATGGTGGGGCCTGCGGTCAGCGTCGGCGTGGCGATCACCTCGTGGTCGCGATAGGCATAGTGCATCGCATCGACCAGTGTCGCCTGATATTGCGCCAGATCCTCTGCCGCATGGTGTCCGCCCGCCGCTTGCAAATCCGCGACAATCGACTGCGCCAGCGGCCCTTCGTAAAATGCACGCGGCCCATCTGTTGCCACGGTGCGCAGCGATGCCGCAAGACGGCTCAGGTCGCATGTCGTCTCGCCCAAGGCGGTCCACCCCGAGGATTTCGGAAAGCCGTCTTCATTAAGGAACGTCTCGGCCGAGGCGGGGAAGGGGGCGAGGTCTTTGGCCGATCCACCAAGGATCAGCTGCGTATACCAATCGACGGGCAGCCCCGCATCGGCAAGCTTGATCGCAGGGGCGAGCAGATCGGCCCAGGGCTTCGTGGCAAAGCGTTCATGCGCCAGCCCCATGCCTGCGACCTGACCAGGAATTGCAATCGCCTTGGCCCCGAAAACGTTGCGATCGTCCAGCACGGAAGGCCACGGAAACAGATCGCTCGCCTTGCCACCGACGATTGGATAGTCGGCAACATCCAGCCCCTTGGGGGATTTCATTCCGAACTCAATGACTTTGGCAGTCTTCTCGCCGGCCATACGCACGACCATAAAGCCGCCGCCACCCATTCCGCTCATCCACGGTTCAGCCGCCCCAAGCGCAAAGGAGGTGGCAATGGCGGCATCCACCGCATTGCCGCCTTGCGCCATGACATCCGCCCCGACCTGAGCCGCCACACGGCTTTGCGACGCGACGATGCCTTTGCGGCTGCGGGTTGCGGGTTTGGTGATCTGCCAAGAGGCGTTTTGCTGCTGGGTCATTGGGGGCATCCTGTTATCTAGGTGTGCCTACCCAACGCCAGTGTCAGCAGATTTGCAACCATGAGGAGCGTTGCCGCCCCGCTGATTAGTTGCTTTGTGTCGGTGTCGCTGAAAATGCAAACACGGGGGCCTGGGCCATCTCGTTGGACGGGCCCTTTTTCGTGTTGGGATAGATAAACCCGTTGATCGGATAAACGCTGCCGAATGAACCAGCCTGACTTTCCAGCCGCACATCGGACCAGTCATTGCGGGGCGACACGTCTTTGACGGTCATCGCCAGAGAGATCTTGTTGCGCTTCCAGTTGGCGTGATCAACCTTGATCTCGCGGGGGGAAACAACTTCGGAGACCACGGCGACATGGCCCATCGGGTTCCGGCGGGTGCCTTTGAACGCCATGACGGCGCCAACAGCGGGTTTTGTGCCGCGCTCGTAAAGACCGTTGGCTTTGGCCCACCAAGTGTTGGCGTTGCCGCGGATTTGGACACCGCTGGCGTTGCGCGCGAAGGGTACGCACCAAACGCGCTGGCCTTTGGATTGCAGAACGCGAACTTCGCGGATCGCCATGGCGTGTAGGTCAGGGTTGATGCCCGCTTGGCTGATGGTTTGAACCTCAACCGGGCCGCGGGCACAGGCCGCTGTCAGCAGCAGGGCTGCGGACAAAATTGAAATACCGATTTTCGACGTCCACTGGCGTTTCACGCTCATTTATCTGTCCTGCTGCTCGTTTCCACTCACCTTACTGTCCCAGTAAAGTCCGGCAGACATTCCGCGATTCTTGGCCAAAATCAAAGCGTCTGGATTCCTGTGGGCAAAATTCCGCCAGTATTATTGCAAATTGTTAATTTTCGGGAACCGGACGAAGGCCTCCGATTTTGACAATCAGGTCCAGCAACTCTGCCACACCCCTATCGTGTTTCATCTCTGCAAAGAGATAGGGCAGATCACCGCGCATCCGTTTTGCATCACGATCCATCACCTCAAGCGACGCGCCCACATGCGGCGCGAGGTCTGTTTTATTGATGATCAGGATGTCTGACTTTGTAATCGCCGGCCCGCCCTTGCGCGGGATTTCTTCGCCTGCGGCCACATCGATCACGTAAAGCGTCACATCTGCCAGCTCGGGACTGAAGGTCGCAGACAGGTTATCGCCGCCGGATTCGATCAGCACACAGTCCAGATCGGGATGGCGATCACGCATCCGCGCGATGGCGGCAAGATTGATCGAGGCATCTTCGCGGATAGCAGTATGTGGGCAGCCGCCGGTTTCGACACCGATGATCCGGTCTTGCGGCAGGACTTGAAGCCGCATGAGCGCTTCGGCGTCCTCTTGGGTGTAGATATCATTGGTGATCACGCCGATTGACCAATGGTCGCGCATGGCGCGGCACAGCGCGGCGGTCGTCGTGGTCTTGCCCGCGCCAACGGGGCCACCAATGCCAATACGAAGCGGTCCATGGGGAGAGGTCATGTCTGGAACATCCTAGAGTAAAGCGTTTCATGTCGCATCGATGCGATATCGGCCAGAAAACAGGCGCTGCCGATATCGTCGACGGTTTGTGACAGGGCCAGCGTCACTGTTTGGTGGCACAAAGGGGCAAGGGCGGTGATGACCCGCTGCCCGTCCGTTTGCCCCAACGGCACCGCACGGATCGCGGCAGACACCAGCGCGCTGACGAAGGCGTGCAGGAACAGCTGCGCGCCTTGATCCACAGGCAAGCCCTGCGCTGTGCAGGCCGCGCCAAAGGCGACGGGCAGCGTCAGGTCGGGGAGCTCATGCCCCCAGACGTCATTGACCACCCGCACAAAAGCCGCGCCCTGTTGGGTCATCTCTGTCAGTCGCTCCGACGAGGGTGCCAGCGCGCGCGCCAGCGCATCCACCTCGTCCACCCCCTTGCCCGCAAAGCCAGCGTTCAGCAGGATCGCATCAGTCCGGCCCGCACCGTGGGTGATGAGATCCGAGAGCCACGCCTGAAGGCTGGCCGCATCGTGAATGGTGCCGTCCTGCACGGCCATTTCCAGCCCGTGGCTATAGCTGAACGCGCCGATGGGAAAGCTGGGCGACAGCCATTGGGCCAATGTGATCAGCGCTTGGGTCTGCATCGTCAAAGCGGCCTAATGCGCGTGGCTGTGGGTGCGACCGTGGCCATAGGCACCGCCGTCGGGAATGAAGGGTTCGGACACATCGCGCAGCGTCGCGCCGAGCTTTGTCAGCATGTCGCGGATCACGTGGTCGTTTTGGATCAACAGCCGACCCGGTTCAAGCTGGCAGGGGCAGTGCCGGTTTCCGATATGCCATGCCAGACGCACCAGATCGGTACCGGTGATCTCGAGCAGGGCTTCGCGTGCGGCGATGACTTCGATGATCTGCCCGCCTTCAAGCTCGAACGCATCGCCGTGGTTCAGCGATTCCGTATGGGCGAGGTCGACGAGGAACCCGCGGTTATGGCTGGTCAGCAAGCGTTTGCGGCGCAGGAAGCGGTCGTCATAGGTCAGCACGCAACTGTCATCCGCATGGTCCCACTGGCCGTGGCGCTTGATGGTATGGGCGGGGGGAAGGTCGGTCATCTAGGGGCCTCAGAACATGAAATAGCGTTGCGCCATGGGGACGGTTTCAGCGGGCGCGCAGGTCAGCAGCTCGCCGTCCGCGCGGACTTCGTAGGTTTCGGGGTTCACCTCTACCTTGGGGGTGGCCGAATTATGGATCAGATCGGATTTGCCGATGTTGCGGGTGTTTTGCACCGCGATGGTCTGTTTGCGCAGGCCAAGGCTGTCGCGCAGCCCGTTCGATTGCGCGGCTTCCGAGATAAAGGTCACCGCGCAATGTTGGAGCGCGCTGCCATAGGCCCCGAACATCGGGCGGGTATAGACCGGTTGCGGCGTGGGGATCGACGCATTCGGGTCGCCCATTTGCGCCACGACGATCATGCCCGACATCAATACCATTTCGGGCTTCACCCCAAAAAAGGCGGGGTTCCACAGCACCAGATCGGCCTTCTTGCCGACCTCGATCGACCCGACCTCGCGGCTGACACCATGGGCGATGGCGGGGTTGATCGTGTATTTCGCGATATAACGTTTGACGCGGAAGTTGTCGTTGTCGGCGGTTTCTTCCGGCAAGCGCCCGCGCTGCTTGCGCATCTTGTCTGCGGTCTGCCACGTGCGGATCAGCACCTCGCCCACACGGCCCATGGCCTGACTGTCAGAGGCGATGATAGAGAACGCACCGATGTCATGCAGGATATCCTCGGCGGCAATCGTCTCGCGTCTGATGCGGCTTTCGGCAAAGGCGACGTCTTCGGGGATGGATTTATCGAGGTGGTGACAGACCATCAGCATGTCCAGATGCTCTTCGAGCGTGTTCACTGTGAAGGGGCGTGTCGGGTTGGTCGAAGACGGCAGCACGTGCTCTTCGCCGCAAATCTTGATGATGTCGGGGGCGTGGCCGCCGCCCGCGCCCTCGGTGTGGAAGGCGTGGATGGTCCGGCCCTTCATTGCGCCAAGCGTATGTTCGACAAAGCCGGATTCATTCAACGTGTCGGTATGGATCATCACCTGCACGTCCATGTCGTCCGCGACCGACAGGCAGCAATCAATCGCGGCGGGGGTGGTGCCCCAATCTTCGTGCAGCTTCAGCGCACAGGCCCCGCCGTTCACCATTTCGATCAGCGCACCGGGCTGGCTGGCATTGCCCTTGCCCGCGAGGCCGATGTTCATCACCACGCCGTCCATTGCCTGCAACATGCGCCCGATGTGCCACGGGCCGGGGGTGCATGTGGTGGCAAGCGTGCCATGTGCAGGGCCGGTGCCCCCGCCAAAGCAAGTGGTCACACCGGAGTGGAGTGCGTCCTCCATTTGCTGGGGCGCGATAAAGTGGATGTGGCTGTCGAAACCGCCGGCGGTCAGGATGCGCCCTTCGCCGGCGATGATCTCGGTCCCCGGTCCGATGATGATATCAACGTTGGGCTGGGTGTCGGGGTTGCCCGCCTTGCCAATCGCCGCGATGCGCCCGTCTTTCAGCGCGACATCCGCCTTGTAGATGCCCGAATGATCGACGATCAGCGCGTTGGTAATCACGGTATCCACCGCACCATTCGCCCGCGTGACCTGCGACTGGCCCATGCCGTCACGGATTACCTTGCCGCCGCCGAACTTCACCTCTTCGCCATAGGTCGTCAGATCGCGTTCGACCTCGATGATCAGATCGGTGTCAGCCAGCCGTAGCCGGTCGCCCGTGGTGGGGCCGTACATCGCTGCATATTCAGAGCGGGGGAGTGTGGTGGTCATCGGTCTCTCTTTCCTCGAAGCGCCTTAAAGCGCGCCCATCACTTCAGCGTTGAACCCATACACCTTACGGTCGCCCGCGAGCGGGATCAGCTGCACCTCGCGGCGTTGACCGGGTTCAAAGCGCACGGCGGTGCCGGCGGCGATGTCCAGCCGGTGACCACGCGCGGCGGCGCGGTCAAAGTCGAGCGCGGGGTTGGTTTCGGCAAAGTGGTAGTGACTGCCGACCTGCACGGGCCGGTCACCGGTATTGGCAACCATCAGGGTGATGGCCGTGCGATCGGCGTTCAGGGTGATGTCCCCTGTGGCGCAAAGCACCTCTCCGGGGATCATTTGCGCGCCTTGCGGGGGGCCTTGACCCGCCCGCGCAGCGCGATGGCCGCGGCGGTTGCGATGACGGCGAGCCCCATGAAGACAGGCATCCATTCGGCCCCGTGGGGGGCGATATGCACACCGGGGTGGGCAAGGGCAGGGCCGGCCATCAGGGCGGCGGGCAGGATCATCAGATGTTTCATAGCAGGGGCCTTTCTTGCGAACGGGGTCTAGCGGATGGGGTTGTGCACGGTGACCAGCTTGGTCCCGTCGGGGAAAGTGGCTTCGACCTGTACGTCGTGGATCATCTCGGCGATGCCTTCCATACAGTCGTTGCGGGTGATGACTTGGGCACCGGCCTGCATCATCTCGGCCACGCTGCGGCCATCGCGTGCGCCTTCGACGACGGTATCGGTGATCAGGGCAATTGCCTCGGGGTGGTTCAACTTGACGCCGCGGGCCAAGCGCTTACGCGCGACTTCGGCCGCCATGGCGATCAGCAATTTATCTTTTTCACGGGGGGTCAGCTGCATGTCAAAGCATCCATGTTTTGGGAGGGGCCGCGCCGTGCAGGCGGGCGATGATCGGCACCAGAGACTGGCGCAGGATGTAACTGTCGGGCGCGAGGAGCCGCGCATAAAGCACGCCGTCGCGGATCAGGCTGGCACCGGCGCTGGCGGGCAGCAGCGCGCGCAGGGGGGCAAGCAGCGCCTCGGCATCGGGGGCGGCGTAGATCACGCTGGCCATAGCGCAGTTGCCGCCCGCCGTGGCGGTGCCAGCAAGTTGCGTGTGGATATCGCCGGACAGGCGCACGGCATCAGCAAAGATGGGGTGCCCGTCGCGGCGGATCGTGATGTTATCGGCAAAGCGCGCGTCGCTTAGCGTTTCGCCCATGGAGACGCGGCCAAAGACCAGCGGCTCTACGCCGAAGAAACAGGCATCGCCCGTCAGGTCCACCTCCAGCTTGCGGCGCAGGGCAGAGCCGTTGAACAGGATCGTTTCCTGCGGCAGCCAATCGATCCGTGCCCCGCCTTTTGCGACCAGCCGCGTCGTCATTTGCGCCATCGGGCCGGGTTGTGCCAGATAGACACGTTCGGCAGCCTGACTGGTCAAGGTCAGGCGGCTGTCCGCACCGGCAGTGGCGTGGATCGACAGTTCGTCGCCGCCCGTCATCCCGCCTGAAGTGTTAAGGAAGACCCCCGTCAGACCACCCGCCGCCGCACGCGGAAAGAGCGCCTTGAAGCAGCCCTGCTGGTACAGATCGTCGATCACCGACGTCCCGCCGTAGGTCTTGCTGCTGATGCGCAACGCCCCGCGGGCGCGGGGTTGCATCGGCACGGCGAAAGCCTGATCGGTATGGGCGGCGATGTTGATGGGGGGCCTCGTCCAGTTGAAAATAACTCCCATCTGGATAGCGTGATTCCCGTCGGGTGCGATCCGAAACGGGCATTTTTGGCGCAATTTGAGGCTGCTTCGCGACGGATGCCTATAATTTGGGCATATCCCGTCAGTGGCTTTGACCCGCAGCTTGGGCGCGGGTCAAAGCAGTTTTGCGGTCGGCCTACCCGTAGAAGTACTTGGGCAGATAGGTCGCGATCTCGGGGATCAGAATGATCAGCAAGACCCCGATCAGCGTGACGATCACATAGGGCGTCACAGAGGCATAGATGTCGCCCATCGTCACATCCGGCGGGGCCACCCCTTTGAGGTAAAAGAGGTTAAAGCCGAAGGGCGGGGTCATATACCCGACCTCCATCATGATGATGAAGAGGATGCCGAACCAGATCGGATCAAAGCCATAGCTCTGCACCACGGGCAGGAACACAGGCAGGGTGATCAGCATGATCCCCACCGGATCCAGCACCATGCCAAGGATGAAGAGCACCGCCAGCATAAATACCAGCGACCCCCAACGCCCACCGGGCACAAGGTTCATCATGTCCTGGATCAGGCTTTGTGCCCCAAGCGCGGTATAGGCCGTGCTAAAGGCGTGGGCCGCGAACAGGATCCACATGATCAGCGCGGTCAGTTTCAGCGTCGCGACAGAGGCGGCACGGATCACGGCCCATGACAGTTGCCGGTTCACGCCCGTGGCGACCATCGCACCAAAGACACCGATGGCGGCGGCTTCGGTCGGGGTGGCGAACCCGCCAAAGATGGCCCCCAGCACGATCACCACGATCAGGATCGGCAGGATCACCGCCTTGAGAGACCGCAGTTTCTGCCCCCAGTTCGCGCGTTCCTCTTTCGGGAGGGCGGGACCCAGTTCCGGCTGCATCCAGCAGCGTCCGCCGATATAGACGGACACGAGGAAAAACAGCAGCAGCCCCGGCCCGATGCCCGCTGCGAACAGCCGACCGACAGACACCTCGGTGAGCAGCGAATAGAGCACCATCAGGATCGACGGCGGGATCAGGATGCCCCAGCCGCCGCCCGCGTTAATAGCCCCAAGTGCGAGCTTTTTGTCATAGCCCCGTTCCAGCATCTTGGGCAGTGCGATGGTACCCATTGTCACAACCGCCGCACCCGAGATGCCCGACATGGCGGCAAAGATCACGCAGATCAGCACCGTGCCAATTGCCAGACCGCCACGCAGGCCGCCCCACCATTCGTGCATCATATCGTAAAGGTCATTCGCGACCCCCGATTTTTCAAGCAGGATCGCCATGAAGACAAACAGCGGGATCGCCATCAGGGTGGGTGATTGCATCGTCTCCCACATTTTAGAGGCGAGCAGATAGAACCCCAGATCGCCCATTTCGGCGTACAGGAAGATGACCGAAATTCCCCCAAGGGCAAAGGCAAGCGGCGTGCCGAGCATCACAAACAGCAGCAGCGCGCCAAAGAATAGCATGGTCAGAATTTCAACGCTCATGAGTGGCCTCCAGCGGCTTGGGCGGCTTCGGTGTCACCGGTGGCGGGTTGACCAAAAATAGCGGGATCATTGGGCAGTCCCATCAGGGTGCGCACATCGGCCCAAAGGCGTACAAACCCCTGCAACAGCAGCAGCAAGGCGGCGACGGGGATCAGGGATTTAGTCGGCCACAGCGGGGCTTTCCAGACAGAGTTCGACCGCTCCATATCCGCAATGGCCTCGGACGCGATGTCGTAGCCTTGCCACAGCAGCACGCCGACAAAGATCAGGAACAGCGGCCATGTCACGATGTCCACCAGCGCTTTGCGCTTGGGTGAAAACTGGCCGTAGATGATATCGACGTTCACGTGGCCGCGTTCGGTCAGCAGGTACCCGCCCCCGATGATTGCATAGACCCCAAAGATCAGCGTCGCCAGTTCGGCAGTCCAGATCGCGGGCTGTCCGATCAGATAGCGCATGACCACATCGGCCAAGAGCAGGGCAAAGATAATCAGCACGCAAAAGCTGATCCAATAGCCGATAATGCGGTTCAATTGCGTGATGAAGCGCGCAAGTTTAAACAAAACGTTTCTCCCTCAGGACAAAAACGAGCCGCCAGAAATGCAAGGACATATCAGGCGGCTACAATGATTTTCAGCGCGGCCTTACCGGGGGGGATCCCCCCGGATCAGACGCTTAAAGATAGCCGAGGTCGGTCATCAAGGTTTTGTAGATGTCTGCCGCCTTCGCCGCGCGTTCGCCTTTCTGCGCCTCTGTATCGAGGATCTTGGACGACGCATCCGCAAGGATTGCCAGCACATCGTCGGGCAGTTCAGATACTTCGATGTTGTTCTCGGCAATGCCTTCGGAAATCGCGATGGCTTCGGCGTGCTGGTATTCGGCCGACCGCTGGAAGAACCGCGTCTCCATTGTGTCGAGCAGGGCAGTGCGCAGATCGTCTTCCAGCCCGTCAACGGCCTCCATATTCAGGATAAAGGCGTCAGTGGTCTGACCAAGCGCGGGTTTGTAATGGTATTTGCAGACCTCCCATAGGGACATGGATTTCGCCCCCACGGCAGCGCCCCAGTGTGCGCCATCCACAACGCCCGAGCTGAGCGATTGATAAAGCTCGGAGCCTGGAATGTATTGCGGCGCGGCACCGGCGGACTGCAGGTAATCAAGCATTGTGCCGGACGACCGCAGCTTGAGCCCTTTGAAGTCTTCGGCGGATTCGATCTTTTTCGACACGACGATCTCGACGGGCAGAACTTTTTCCGTCTTCATCATCACGCCGTCGGCGTTCAGGTCTTCGTTTACCAGCGCCTCAAGGCCGAGGTTCTTGACCGCGTGTTCCATTTCCCACGCCTGACGGAAAGTGCCGGGGATGCCGAACAGGAAGGACGCGGCCTGCGCCTGATCCTGCACATAGGACGGGCTGACCGTCCCCATGGGCACGACGCCCTTGCGCACGATGTTGTAGATGTCAGGGCCTTTGGCGAATTCGCCCGCACCCAGCAGATCCATCTTGAACGCGCCTTCGGTGCGCGCCTCAAGCACTTCTGCCAGTTTACCAAGGCTGTCGTTGAAAGAGCTGGACGCCTTTGGCCAGTGCGCCTGCACGCGCCAGTTTACCTTACCTTGTGCGATACCCTTGCCAACCAGCGCCGGTGTTGCCAGCGCGCCAAGGGCGGCCCCACGCAGCATGGTGCGGCGGTTCATATTGCCTTTAGTCATTAGATTTCCTCCCAGAAACTTTGGTTTCTTTATTCTGCGCATCACGATTTACGCAGGCTCCCTAGCGTCACCTTCACGCATCGTCAGGAGGAGGTCAAACGGCTGCTAGCGATAACGGTTAATAAATCTGACGTTTGTCAGCTTTGGGGCACGGAATTGCCGACTCTTCAACCTGTGGTGCAGGAAAACAGCGGTCAGGTTGCGAACTGATGGCGGTATTGCGACGGGGTGACGCCTTGAACGGTACGAAATCGCCGCGAAAAATAGGACGGGTCGGCAAAGCCCAGACGGTAGCCTATCTCGGCCACTGAAAGGCGCGTGAATGCTAGCAAGCGGCAGGCCTCGTCGATGTGGCGGGCTTCGATATAGACGGTGGCGGACTGGCCTTTGGCTGCGCGGCACAGGCGCGACAGATGTCCGGTGCTGACGCCAATGCTGCCGGCAAAATCCTTGGCTGTCCAGCCCGCGCTGGCCGGATCACTGATCAACTGGTCCAGTCGCGACAGCCGGTCGTCGTGCGGGGCGCTGCCGTCCTTTTGCAGCGCCCCCCATGCCGCGATGCTGGACAGAACAGCGTGCCCTAGCCCCACAGCGATCTGCGCCCGAAACGGGGCAGTCGTCTGGGCGGTCACCGTTTCAAGCTGTGTCATCAGCGCAACCAAGGTGCCCGCCGCCCGCCCAACCGCGGGTTTGGACAGCGCATTGCCCAGCTCTGCATTCACCGGCCCGATGCTGTGCAGGATCGCGATGGGAAAGGACTGCACCATGCCTTGGGTGCTAGGGGTAAAGTCGAAGCTATGCACCATGCGCGGTGGAATAAACACAACCGACCCCTGCGTCAGGGCAAAGCGGTCGCCCTCGATATTTGCGGTGCCACCGCCCGAAAGAATATACAGTACCTGAGCAAGCTGAGCGTGGCGATGCGGCGCGATATGCCAAGCGTGATCCGGTGCGCGGTCCTTGATCCGTTCGCAATGCAGCACATCGGGAAAGCCTTTGGTTTCACCAAAAAGCGCATAGCTGGGGATCGGGGAAAGCTGTGTCATGCACGAATAGTACCAGAAGTTGCCCTAACGATCCATTCTTCCTGCACGTTTCGTACAATAGGTT
The DNA here is from genome assembly GCF_900103185.1 of Sulfitobacter litoralis. GTDB lineage: Bacteria > Pseudomonadota > Alphaproteobacteria > Rhodobacterales > Rhodobacteraceae > Sulfitobacter > Sulfitobacter litoralis. The sequence continues at coordinate 215,172 of NZ_FNJD01000001.1, read as the reverse complement.
AATCCGATAGTCGGGCAGGAAAGTTTAATATGAAAACGCAAGTCGTCATTATCGGGGGCGGGCCATCTGGTCTGTTATTGTCGCAACTGCTGAATAATGCAGGTGTCAGCACTGTCGTTCTTGAACGGACCACCCGCGACCATGTTCTGTCTCGAATCCGCGCCGGTGTGTTGGAAGACGGCACAATGAACCTGCTGCGCCACGCCGGTGTGGGCGCACGGATGGATCAGCAGGGCTTGCCGCACAAGGGCTGCTACCTGACCGACAACGATTCGATGGTGCATATCGATTTTCACAAGCTGATCGGGAAACAGGTCATGGTCTATGGCCAGACCGAAGTCACCCGCGATCTATACGAGGCTCAGGACAGACTGGGTGCGACGATCATCCACGAGGTCGAGGACGTGGTCATTGCCGGCGCAGACACCAACGCGCCCACGGTGTCCTTTTCCAAAGATGGCCAATACCAAGAGATTACCTGCACCTACGTCGCAGGCTGTGACGGATTCCACGGTGTCAGCCGCAACACGATCCCCGCCGCCAAACGCAAGGAATTCGAACGGGTTTACCCCTTTGGCTGGCTGGGGGTTTTGTCGCGTACGAAGCCGGTGAATGACGCATTGATCTATGCCAGTTCCGAACACGGCTTCGCCCTTGCCTCTATGCGCAGCGAAAGTCTGAGCCGGTATTACATTCAAGTGGCCTCCTCCGAGAACGTCGCAGACTGGAGCGATGACCGTTTCTGGGAGGCGCTGAAGCAACGGCTGCCTCAGTCCGTGGCTAGCGCGTTGATCACCGGTCCGTCGATCGAAAAATCCATCGCGCCGCTACGGTCGTTTGTGAGCGAGCCGTTGCGGTGGGGCAATCTGTTTCTGGTGGGCGACGCTGCGCATATCGTCCCCCCGACCGGTGCCAAGGGGCTGAACCTTGCGGTTTCGGATGTGTTCTATTTGCACGACGCGTTGATTGCCGCGCTGAAGCGGCGGGATCACAGCGGGGTTGAAGGTTATTCCGCCCATGCGCTGGCGCGGGTTTGGAAGGCGATGCGGTTCAGCTGGCAGATGACGACCATGCTGCACCAGTTCGAGGGCGAAGACAGCTTTGCGCCACAGATGCGTCGGGCGTCGCTTGCCCATCTGGCACAAAGCGAAACGGCGCGGCGGGATCTGGCCGAAAATTATACAGGGCTGCCGTTCTAAAGATCGCGGCCCAAGATGGGCTTGCGATACGAAAACGGCCCGCCCTCTGACGCATGATCAGGGAACGGGCCGCGTCTTTGTTTTCGGTGCAGCTGCGTTTAGCCGCGGATCATCACCTTACCAGAGCGACCCGGTGTCAGCGACGCTTTCAGTGCGCCAGACAGATCGTCCAACCCGAACTGCCCGCCATCTTCCAGCACCAGCTCGCCTTTGGCGACCAGCGTCACCAGCTCTGTGATCAGGCGCTTGCGCTCTTCGGGGTCCATCTCGCCGCTCACGCGGGAACCCCAGAAGCCTTTGACCGTGATGTGCTTCATGATCAGCGCACCCGAGTTCAGCGGCATCGGCGCACCGGTGGCTGTCCCGAAAACGACAAGCTCGCCGTCCAGTCCCAGCAGATCGACCAGAACGGCAGAGATGTCACCACCGACAGAGTCGATTGCAGATGCGGCCCCCTTTTCACCGATGATCGCGCGGCCTTTGTCCTGCCAGCCGTCTTCGGAGGTCGACAGTACATTGTCGATGCCCAGATCGGTGAGCTCTTTCACCGCCTCTTCGCGGCGCACAAGGTTCAGCAGGTTGATGCCGCGGCTTTTGGCGAGTGTGGTCATGATCTTGCCCACGGCCCCGTTCGCAGCGGTCTGGACGATCCAGTCGCCCTTCTTTGCCTTCAGCGTTTCCAGTAGGGAAATCGCGCTGAACGGCATGGCGATCAACTGCGCACCGGCGACATCAGAGATCGCGTCAGGCAGGGGAAGAACGCCAGTGGCGGGGGCAACAAAGTAGTCAGCCCATGTGCCATGCACGCCCGCAATCGACACGCGCTGGCCGATCATCGCTGCATCAACGCCCTCGCCAACGGCCTCTACCGTGCCAAGCGCTTCGCTCCCGCCAATCGCACCGGGAAGCTCGGGCTTGTAACCGTAGTTGCCGCGGATTGTCCAAAGGTCGTGGTTGTGGATCGGGGACAGCGTCATCTTGACCAGAACCTCGCCCGCGCCTGCGGTGGGGGTGTCGATTTCAGTGCCTTCAATGACGTCGATGGGTTCGCCAAAGCTGTTGTGGACTGCTGCTTTCATAGGTGTCTCGCTTTCTTGTGTTTATCGTATGGCTAGAAAATCGGTGGTTTGTGACAAAGCCTGCTGTAGCGGGATTTGATCCTGCGAGAGTTTTGACAGGATCGCGGCCCCTAGGAACTTGGCATAAAGCGTCTGCGCGGTCGCACGTGGGTCACTGATCGGCGGGACGGAGCCGTCTTTCGCTCCGGCAACCAGCAGGTCGGCGATACGGGTCACAAGTTCTGCCACGCCGTCATTCAGAATACGGCGCATCTCATCAGACAAATCAGCGACCTCGGCACCCAACTTGACCACAAGGCACTGGTTGGCGATCCCTTCGGAATCCGCATGCGCCAGCCATGCTGACCAAAAGGCCGTAAGCTTGTCATGCGCAGACCCCGCCCCGCTGCACAGCGTATCGATGCGGGCCAGATAGTCGGCGACATAATCATGCAATAACGCCTGACCAAAGGCATCCTTGGACGGAAAGTAGTAATAGAACGACCCCTTGGGAACGTCGCTTTCCTTCAGAATACGCGCCAGCCCGACGGCACCGAACCCGTGCTTGCTGATGAGCGATCGTCCGGCGGTCAGAATTTTCTGCCGCGTTTGATCTGATTTCTTTTGCTCTGTCATAGGAGGGAGATAGGAACTATTAGACCGGTCGTCTAGTGCCGGGGCAGAAATCTTTGTCAGCGTCGAGCCGCGCTAAAGATGCGCAGCACATGTAACGCCTTGCGGACGCGCGTCAGTCAGCCCCGAAGGGTACGAAACATTTATGCTGGATTTTTGGTGAGTGAATGGTGGAGCCTAGCGGGATCGAACCGCTGACTCAGCGTGGCGGCCTCGCGGACGCGCGTCAGTCAGCCCCGAAGGGTGCGAAATGTTTATGCTGGAATTCTAGTGAGTGAATGGTGGAGCCTAGCGGGATCGAACCGCTGACCTCCTGCATGCCATGCAGGCGCTCTCCCAGCTGAGCTAAGGCCCCATCGTGGATCAAAGATCCGGGAAGTGTATCAACCGTGTAAGGCCGATGCGCCGCTGAATAGGCGGTCGCGAGGGCGGGATCAAGAGGAAAATCTATCCCGCCATCGCAAAATTCAATTAATCGTCGTCTTCGGAGGCAACGTCCGCGATTTCTTCGAGAGGAACAGTATCCTCATCGTCGTCATCATCGTCCAGAATGTCGTCGTCCAGATCTACGTCTACGTCGTCATCATCCACCAGCGACTCTTCATCATCAGAGTTGCCTTTCTTGGATTTGGCAGTGACGGCATCTTCGGCGTCTGCGGCGATCATGCGGGATTTGGAGTTATCAACCTCGACCACTTCGCCGGAGTATGGGCTGATGATCGGATCTTTGTTCAGGTCGTAGAACCGTTTGCCCGTTGTGGGGCACAGGCGCTTGGTTCCCCATTCTTCATTGGGCATCGAAGACCCCTTTTTGAAAGTGTTGTTGCGTATAGATGATTCAGGCCAAGTGCCATATGAGATAGGCACTGTCAAAGGCAATCGCCACCTCATCGCGACCCGGAACCCTGAAATGCCTGATCCTGTCCTGCCCGGAAACCCACCTATCCCGCTGATCCTGCGCCGCTCTGCACGGGCGCGGCGCATATCGCTGCGGATATCGCAGCTGGACGGGCGGGTGACGCTGACGATGCCAAAACGTCTGAAGGAAGCCGAGGGAATCGCCTTTGCACGCGAGAAGGAGGCCTGGATTCGGCAGCATCTCGACGCGCGCGGTGAAGATGTCGTGGTGGGCATCGGAGCAGAATTTCCCTTGGGCGGGCGGATGCTTCGGGTCGAGGCGGGACAGGGCAGGCGGGTGGTTCTGGGGGCCGATACGATCTGTGTCCCCGGACCCGCGGATCGCGTGCCCGTGCGGCTGGCTGCCCATCTAAAGGAGCTTGCGCGCGACCGGCTGACGGGGGCCTGTGACGACTATAGTGCGTTGCTGGGGCGTCCTTATGCCAAGCTGACGCTGCGCGATACGCGGTCGCGGTGGGGGTCCTGCACCTCTGACGGGGGGTTGATGTTTTCGTGGCGGTTGATCCTGACCCCGCCCGACGTGCTTGATTATGTTGCCGCGCACGAGGTCGCGCATCTGGCGCAGATGAATCATTCGCCCGCCTTCTGGGCCGAGGTCGAACGGATTTACGGACCCTATCAGGAGGCGCGTGGCTGGTTGCGCAGGCATGGCAGCGACCTGCACCGGTTCAAGTTTACTGCGTAGCGCAGCACCTCGGCGCGTTTACCACATTGACGCACCGGCGATTCGTGATCACAACGACGATATGAACCTGAACCCTCGTCCTCTTGATGCGCATCCATTGGCGCATGACCGCGTGTACCGGCAGTTGCGGACCCGTATCATGTACGGGGATCTGCCACCGGGGCAGGCGTTGACCCTGAGGGGGATTGGCAAGGAATACGAGGTGTCGATGACCCCCGCGCGCGAAGCCGTGCGCCGGTTGGCGGCAGAGGGGGCGCTGACCATGTCGGCGTCGGGCCGGATTTCCACACCCGAGCTGAGCAACGAACGCATCGAAGAATTGGCCGCGCTACGGGCGCTGATCGAGGTAGAGCTCGCCAGTCGTGCTTTGCCCCGTGCCCACCTTGCGTTGATTGACCGGATGCAGGCGATCAACAATGCCATTTCCGACGCGGTGAACAATCGCGACGCCGTGAATTATATCCGTACAAACCTCGAATTTCACCGCACGTTGTATCTGCGGGCGCAGGCACCTGCGATGCTCGCGATGGCAGAGACTGTCTGGCTACAGATGGGCCCGACGATGCGTGCGCTCTATGGGCGGTTGCGACGGACAGAGCCGCCGCATTTTCACAAGCTGATTATCGCAGCCCTGCGCGCCGGGGATGAACCCGGTCTGCGTCTGGCGGTGCGTACGGATGTGACGCAAGGCTTGCGGATGCTGGTGTCCTAGGGCCCTGCGGGGCGGCGTAGAATTACGCCGCCAGCCCTTTGGCCCCGAGGCCAAGGAACTTTTGGCGGCGATCCGCGACCAGCGCCTTGGCGTCTTTGCCTGACAGGTCATCCAGCATCGCGGCAATCGCGCTGCGTACCGATGCGATGGCGGCTTTGGGGTCACGATGCGCGCCGCCGCGGGGTTCGGGGATGATGCGATCGTTCACGCCGAGCTGTTTCAAATCTTGCGCTGTCAGGCGCAACGCTTCGGCGGCTTCGCGCATCTTTTCGGCGTCTTTCCACAAGATCGACGCGCAGCCCTCGGGCGAGATCACGGAATAGACGGAATGTTCCAGCATGGCGACACGGTTCGCCGTGGCAAAGGCCACAGCCCCGCCCGATCCGCCTTCGCCGATGATGACCGACACAAGCGGCACGCCGACTTGCAGACATTTTTCAGTCGCACGGGCGATGGCTTCGGACTGGCCGCGCTCTTCGGCCCCTTTACCAGGGTAGGCACCGGGGGTGTCGACCAGCGTGATCACGGGCAGGCCGAATTTATCCGCCAGCTCCATCAGGCGCACGGCCTTGCGGTAGCCTTCGGGGCGGGCCATACCGAAATTGCGTTCGATGCGGGATTTGGTGTCGTTGCCCTTTTCGTGGCCGATCACGACGACAGGTGTATCATTGAACCGCGCCAGACCGCCCATGACAGCCAGATCATCGGCAAAGTTCCGGTCGCCCGCCAGCGGCGTGAATTCGGTGAACAGGGCTTCGATATAGTCTTTGCAATGGGGGCGGTCGGGGTGACGTGCCACCTGACATTTGCGCCACGGCGTCAAGGACTTGTACAGATCATCCAGCATTTGATGGGCTTTTTCGTCTAACGTCTTGGCTTCGGCGCTGACGTCCATCCCTTCAGAGGTCCGCGCCAGTGCGCGCAGTTCTTCCGCTTTGCCTTCAACTTCGGCCAGTGGTTTTTCGAAATCCAGATACTGTGTCATCACCTGCTCCGCGCTTTGTTCAGGGCTATATGGCGTTGATTTGCGGTCTTTGCAACGTGACCTGTCAGCTGGCCGGCCAAAGGGCAGGCAACAGAGATGCCACAAGCAGCGCGGCCATGGTCACGTTAAACACCCGCAAACGCCGGGGATTGGTTAGAACGCGGGCCATCTGCCCGCCAAGAAGCGTCCAGAGCGTTACCGAGGGCAGCGCCATCACCGCGACGACAAGCGCCGTGATCACCAGCGGCAATATGCCGGCGGAAGGCACATAGATCGTGATGACGCTCAGCCCGAAGGCCCAGGCCTTGGGATTGACCCATTGGAATCCAGCGGCTTGCAGAAAACTGAGCGGCTTGGCATTGGGATCGGCGGTTTGTACCGGCGCGGCGGTGGCGATCTTATAGGCAAGGTAGATCAGATAGATCAGGCTCAGCAGCTTGAGCACGGTATATATGATGGGAAATGCGTCGAACACGCGGATCAGTCCAAAGCCGACAAGCAGCAGCATGACCATAAAGCCAAGGGTAATCCCCAGCATATGCGGCACTGTGCGCGCAAAGCCGAAATTCGCCCCGGACGCCATCAGCATCAGGTTGTTCGGCCCCGGCGTGATAGAGGTGATGAGGGCGAAAAGCGCGAGCGCGGAAAGGACATCAATGGACATGCCGCCTTGATGCCCCAAGCCGCAGGGTATGCCAAGCCCGCTTCGCTACGGGCGGGGGCAACAGCGGCGCAGGGGCAAGGCCCGCGCCGCTGTGTCGTATTGCGGGGTTAGCGCGAGGCGATCATCTCGGACTGGCGCACGATGACCTCGGCCTGTTTGATGCTGGCGATATCGACCAGACGACCCTTGTAGACGGTCGCACCTTCGCCGTTGGCCTTGGCTGTTTCCATCGCGGCCAGAATCTCGCGGGCTTCGGCGACGGCCTCGTCAGAGGGGGTGAACACCTCGTTCGCGACGGCGATCTGCTTGGGGTGAATGGCCCATTTGCCGACCATGCCCAAAGTTGCCGACCGGCGCGCCTGCGCGCGGTAGCCTTCGTCGTCCGAGAAATCACCGAACGGACCATCGACCGGCAGCACGCCGTGGGTCCGGCAAGCGGCGACGATGGCTGTCTGCGCCCAATGCCACGGATCGGACCAATGCTTGGTCCCGTCGCGCAGCATGTAGTAGTTTTCTTGCGTGCCGCCGATGCCGGTGGTCTGCATCCCCATAGAGGCGGCAAAGTCGGCCGCGCCAAGACTCATCGCTTGCAAGCGCGGGCTGGCGGCGGCGATCTCTTCGACGTGGGCGATGCCTGCGGCCGATTCGATAATCACCTCGAACGAGATTTTCTTGGTGCGACCCTTGGCGGTTTCGATCGCCGTGACCAGCGCGTCAACGGTATAGACGTCAGCGGCGCAGCCGACCTTGGGGATCATGATCTGGTCCAGACGCTCGCCCGCCTGTTCCAGCAGGTCGACGACATCACGGTACCAATAAGGTGTGTCCAGGCCGTTGATCCGTACGGACAACGTCTTGTCGCCCCAGTCTACGTCGCTGATCGCTTTGATGATATTGGCGCGGGCGCTGTCTTTGTCCGAGGGGGCAACGCTGTCTTCCAAATCCAGGTTGATGACATCTGCGTCAGAGCTTGCCATTTTCTCGAAGATTGCCGGGCGCGAACCCGGGCCGAACAATTGGCAACGGTTGGGGCGTGCAGGGGCTGTGGGCTGGATGCGAAAGCTCATATGCGAACTCCTTGAGTAATAAAGTTACGACTTGATTGCCTTGGGTGGTATTAAATTGCGCTGCGCCCTGCAAGAGTGATCTCGCAGCTGCAGCATCGGGCGCTAAATTTCTATGCACAATTCTTGCGCAGATGGGCGGATCTTTGCAAATATTCTCCGGTCTCTCTTGCGTCGGCCATTCATTTGCAACCTTATCGCGCCGAAAGGCTGCGAAACTGAGCCAAAGCCAAATTACAGGAGCATGTGATCATGATCAAAACACCATACCTTCTTTTCCTGGGCGACGCGCCAGATCATCTTGCTGCTAAAGTAGCGCAAGGCATCAAGGACTGGCGTCCCGATAATGCTGTCGGCCAATTGCGGCTGGACGGGTGTAAGGCGGATCTGGGCCTGACCGATATGACCCTAGCGCAGGCGAAAGAAGCGGGCGCAAAGACGTTAGTCATCGGTGTCGCAAACCGCGGTGGCACCATCAGCGCCACATGGCGCGCCGTGCTGGTCGAAGCGCTGGAGGCCGGCTTTGATTTGGCATCCGGCCTGCATAACCTGCTGCGTAACGAACCAGAACTGGTTGCCGCCGCCGAGAAACACGGACGCACCTTGCACGATGTGCGCATCCCGTCGGTGCAATATCCCATCGCGAACGGTGTCAAACGCACCGGCAAGCGGGTGCTGGCAGTCGGCACCGATTGTTCTGTCGGCAAGATGTATACTGCCCTCGCGCTGGACGCGGCGATGAAGGAAAAGGGGCTGAAATGCAGCTTCCGCGCGACGGGCCAGACCGGTATTCTGATCACCGGCGAAGGCGTGCCGTTGGACGCCGTGATCGCGGATTTCATGGCCGGCTCGATCGAGTATCTGACGCCTGACAATGACGACGATCACTGGGATATCATCGAAGGGCAGGGCAGCCTGTTCCACGTGTCCTATTCCGGCGTCACCATGGCGCTGATCCACGGCGGCCAACCCGATGCGTTGATCCTGTGTCACGAGCCAACCCGCAAGACCATGCGCGGTCTGCCCGACTACACGCTGCCCACGCTGGAAGAGGTGCGCGACGTGGCACTGACGCTGGCAAAGGTCGCCAATGCCGGATGTCACGTGGTCGGCATCTCGATCAATACGCAGCATCTGTCGGAAGCAGAGGCAGACGCGTACCTCGCCGAGGTTGAGCAACGCTTGGGCTTGCCAGCCGTGGACCCGTTCCGCCAAGGTGCCGCGAAACTGGCGGATGCTTTGGCAGCCCTCTGATCGGCCCTTCGGGGAGAGTTTAAGTGGCAAAATGAAGGAGCGGATATGCGTATTGAGGTAAGCCGGGATGTCTTTCGGCTGGCACAGGTCTTTACGATTTCGCGTGGATCGCGGACCGAGGCGCAGGTGCTCACGGTTCGGATCACCGAAGCCGGCGTGACGGGGTGGGGCGAGTGCGTGCCCTACGCCCGTTATGGCGAGACATTGGAATCGGTCACGGCAGAGATCGAAGCGTTAAGCGGGTTCCTGACCCGCGAGGCGCTGTACGATCTGCTGCCCGCCGGGGCTGCGCGCAATGCAGTGGATTGTGCCCTATGGGATTTGCAGGCCAAACAGGCAGGCAAACGTGTGTGGGAACTGGCGGGGCTGGCCCAGCCGGAGCCCGAGATCACGGCCTTTACCCTGTCGTTGGATAGCCCCGAAAAGATGCGCGAACAGGCTGCATTGCATGCGCATCGTCCGTTGTTGAAGATCAAGCTTGGTACGCCGGACGATATGCCCCGTCTTGAGGCCGTGCGCGCCGGTGCCCCCGACGCGCAGATCATCATCGATGCGAATGAGGGCTGGTCGGCAGAGGTTTATGCCGATCTTGCCCCGCATCTGGTACGGCTTGGCGTGTCATTGGTGGAGCAGCCTTTGCCCGCAGGCGATGATGATGCCTTGATCGGGATGGATCGGCCTGTGCCGGTCTGTGCGGATGAAAGCTGTCATGACCGTGCGAGCCTTGCTGCGCTGAAAGGAAAATACGATGTGGTCAACATCAAGCTGGACAAAACCGGCGGTCTGACAGAGGCGCTGGCGCTGCGCGATGCCGCTGTCGCACAGGGCTTTGAGGTGATGGTCGGCTGCATGGTCGGGTCTTCGCTGGCAATGGCACCGGCGACCTTGGTGGCGCAGGGGGCCAAGGTGGTGGACCTTGACGGCCCGCTGCTTCTGGCCGAAGACCGCGCGGACGCTTTGACATTTGACGCCGCCGGGGTGCACCCGCCTGCGGCCAAGCTTTGGGGATAAGACATGCGGACTGTATATGTGAACGGCGAATACCTGCCCGAGACCGAAGCCAAGGTTTCGATCTTTGATCGCGGGTTTCTGATGGCGGACGGGGTCTATGAGGTTACCAGCGTGCTGGATGGCAAGCTGATCGACTTTGACGGCCACGCGATCCGGCTGAGCCGGTCGCTGAATGAATTGCAGATGCGCAACCCGATCTCGAAAGAGGATCTGTTGGAGGTGCATCGCGAGCTGGTCCGTGTGAACGAGATCGACGAGGGGCTGATCTATTTGCAGATCACGCGCGGGTCGGACGGGGATCGAGACTTTGCCTTCCCCGATCCCGACACAACCGAGCCTACGATCGTGTTGTTCACCCAATCCAAGCCTGGCATGGCCGATAGCCCCGCCGCCAAGAAGGGGGCCAAGGTCATCAGCATCGAGGACATCCGCTGGGGCCGCCGCGACATCAAGACGGTGCAACTGCTGTATCCGTCGATGGGCAAAATGATGGCCAAGAAAGCGGGCTGTGACGATGCGTGGATGGTCGAGGACGGGTTTGTCACCGAAGGCACCAGCAACAACGCCTATATCGTCATGGGCAACAAGATCATCACCCGAGCCCTGAGCAACGAGATTTTGCACGGCATCACCCGCGCTGCGGTTCTGCGGTTTGCCAAAGAGGCGCAGATGGTCGTGGAAGAGCGTAACTTTACCATCCATGAAGCGCAGCAGGCGGATGAGGCGTTCACCACATCAGCCAGCGCCTTTGTCATGCCCGTGGTCGAGATCGACGGCGTCGCCTTGGGCGACGGGACACCAGGCAAGGTCGCGCCGCGTCTGCGCGAGATCTATCTGGACGAGATGCGCAAGGCGGCGGTGTAACCCGCCTTGCCAAGGGGCTGGCTGCGCGCGGTCAGCCCTTTTCCACGTTCTGTTCAAACGCAACTTTGAACGCTTCTTTCTGCGTGTCTTTCGCGTCGGTCTGATAGCCGGCTTTCCATGCGTCCATGGTCATGCCGTAAAACAATTCACGCGCTTCTTCCTTGCCCATGTCGATGCCGCGTTCGTTTGCGGCCTCTTGATACCAGCGCGACAGGCAATTGCGGCAAAAGCCGGCTAAGTTCATCATGTCGATGTTTTGAACATCCGTGCGGTCTTGCATCAGATGCTGTTGCAGTCGGCGGAACGCCGCAGCCTGCAGTTCGATTTCCTGTTGTGTGGGCATTATGCTCTCCTCGGTGTCGGTACCGTAAAGTTATGGGTTGGTCGGTGTGGGTTCAAGGCGGGCGCCTGGCTGCGTGTCTTGTGGTCTGCTTGCAATCGTCATGGTGCTGTAACACTGAAGGGGGCATAGACGGTATGGGCCAGCCTTGCTAAATGTTAACGCTAACTTATTTGCTATCCACTCTGATCGCTGCGCGTGTTAAACCAAGGTAATCAGAGCGCGGGGGCTGCAAAGCCCACAGATGAAAAGGGACGTCACCAGTATGAAACGCACGCGGAATGTCAAAGTAGTTGCCACCTTGGGTCCGGCCTCGGACACGCACGAGACGATCTCGGCGTTGTTTCAAGCGGGCGCGGATGTGTTCCGGTTGAACATGAGCCACGGCAGCCATGACGAAATCAGGATCAAGCACAAGATCATCCGCCAGATCGAAGAGGAAACGGGGTCCACGATCGGTATCCTTGCGGATCTTCAGGGGCCGAAGTTGCGTGTGGGTGTCTTCGCTGGGGACAGCGAGCTGCTGGTCGAGGGTGCGTCGTTCCGGCTTGATCTGGACGAGGCAGAGGGCAACGCCCGCCGCGTATGCTTGCCCCACCCAGAGATTTTTCAAGCGCTTGAACCGGGGGCATCGCTGTTGGTCAATGACGGTAAAATCCGTTTGAAGGTCAAGGAATGTGGGCCCGATTTCGCAGAGTGCGAAGTGATGATCGGCGGCGTGATCTCTAACCGCAAGGGCGTGAACGTGCCGGATGTGGTTCTGCCGCTCGCCGCGCTATCGGAAAAAGACCGCGCCGATCTGGAATTTGTTTGCGATCTGGGGGTCGACTGGCTGGCGCTAAGCTTTGTGCAGCGTCCCGAAGATGTGACAGAAGCGCGTGAACTGGCCAAAGGCCGTGCCGCATTGCTGAGCAAGATTGAAAAGCCGTCGGCGGTGGACCGGTTCGAGGATATCCTTGCTGTCAGTGACGGGATCATGGTGGCGCGCGGTGATCTGGGGGTCGAGCTGCCGGTGCAGAATGTGCCGCCGATCCAGAAACGACTGGTGCGCAAGTGCCGCGCGGCGGCAAAGCCGGTGATCGTCGCGACGCAGATGCTGGAATCGATGATCGAAAGCCCGATCCCCACACGGGCCGAGGTGTCGGACGTGGCGACCGCGATCTATGAAGGCGCGGATGCCGTGATGTTGTCGGCGGAATCTGCTGCCGGTGCCTATCCGGTCGAGGCGGTGCGCACGATGGACAACGTCGCCACCGAGGTAGAGCAGGACCCGACCTATACGCAGATCATTGAATCGTCGCGCAAGGTGGATCGCATGACAGTGGCCGACGGTATCGTTGCCGCTGCCCGCGAGATTGCGGAAACCGCGAACATCAAGGCGATCTGCTGTTTCACGCAAAGCGGCACCACCGCACTGCTGACAGCGCGGGAACGCCCTCGGGTGCCGATCATCGCGTTGACGCCGCTGGTCAAGACCGCGCGCCGTCTGGCGCTCACCTGGGGCGTCAATTGCGTTCAGACCGGCACGCTGGAACGCTTCAAAATGGCCGTGGTCAGCGCTGCACGGGTTGCCCGTGACGAAGGCTATGCCGGGCCCGAAGATATGATCGTCGTCACCGCAGGTGTGCCTTTCAACGTCGAGGGCAGCACAAATATCCTGCGCGTCGCACCCTGCGACGAACGATTGATTTTTAATACTGATCCGGAATAACCTCTGGTCAGGCAATAAAAATATATCGAGCAGGGGCAAAGACTATGGATACTGATCTGATTTTGGTGATTGGTCTTGCCCTTGCTGTGCTTTCTATCCCCTCTGTCGTGTCGGCCTTCTCTGATGGCCGTGCGCCACGGGCGTCTGCCTTGACGGTGCTGATCGCGGGCGGGATGATTGTCTATGCGATTAACACCCATCCGGGTGGCTATGCGCTGGAAGATATCCCCACCTCCGTCCTGCATGTCGTTGCGCGCTATAAGTTCTGGTAACCGCCCGCGTTTCGCGCTTTTGCCCTTGCTTTGAGGGGCGGTCCCTCCTATACGCCAGCTTCGTTCCGCGCGTCCGGCCTTCGTGGCATGCCGAGTCGCGCACTTACCGAACTCAAGTTAAGGAGACGGAAATGCCCAAGATGAAGACGAAATCGAGCGCAAAAAAGCGCTTTAAGATCTCGGCGACCGGCAAGGTCATCGGCGGTCAGGCTGGCAAACAGCATGGTATGATCAAACGGTCTAAGAAATTTATCCGTGACGCGCGTGGGACAACAGCTTTGTCTGCTCCCGACGCCAAGATCATCAAGGGCTTTATGCCCTACGACCGCTAAGATAGGAGAGCCGATATGTCCCGTACAAAAGGTGGTGTGGTCACCCACGCCCGTCACAAAAAGGTAATCAAGGCAGCCAAAGGTTACTATGGCCGCCGCAAGAACACCTTTAAGGTCGCCCGTCAGGCGGTCGACAAAGCCAACCAATACGCCACGCGCGACCGTAAGAACCGCAAGCGGAACTTCCGCGCTTTGTGGATCCAGCGGATCAACGCCGCTGTGCGCAGCCACGACGAAGCACTGACATACAGCCGCTTCATCAACGGTTTGTCCTTGGCTGGTATCGAAGTGGACCGGAAGGTTCTGTCCGACCTGGCAGTCAACGAGCCCGAAGCATTCGGTGCCATCGTAAAGCAAGCACAAGACGCATTGGCCGCATAAGCGCCCTTTGACGATCCAGAGTTTTAGAACGCCGCCCTGACATCGGGGCGGCGTTTTTCGTTTAGGCGGAGTCTTGCGCCGTCAGCGGTTTTTGAAACACCACCACAGCGGCCCCTGTCAGCAGGATCGCAGCGGCGGCCAGCAAGCTGGACCCGATGTTGCCCGTCAGGTCGCCCAAGGCACCGGCGGCAAAGGGGCCTGCGGTCTGCGCGATAGCAAAGACCACGGTGAACAGGCTCATCGCGGCGGCCCAGCTTTCTGCGGGCAGGTTCTGGCGGATAAAGCTGGTGATCGCGCCGGGGGCCATGAAGACGCACAGCCCGAAAACCACGGCTGAAATCACCACGGCCCCACCGGCGGGCAGGACGAGCGGCAGCGCTGACCCAACTGCGATGCCGGTCAGGATCATCGCCAAGGGCTTGCCCGATGCGTGCCGCGCCAGCACGCCGCGCCACACGAAGGGCGAGGCGATCAGCGCCAGCCCCATGATGATCCACACCGCCGAGATCAGCAGCGCCGGTGCCTGTTGATCCGTCATCCACGCAGACAGGAATGTCAGATAGACGATATAGCCCATGGCAAAACCGACGTAGCCTGCAAGCTCTCTCCAGATCAGGTGCAGCTTGATGCCGCCTGCCGCCGTGTTGCGCTGCGCAGGCACCGATAGACGCGCCGCGGCCCATAGGGACAGGGGCAGGCAGGCGGTGCTGATCGCGCCGATGATATACCAGCCATAGCGCCATGATCCGGTGCCCCAGAGCTCTATCATCAGGGGCAGGGACGCGCCTGCGAGCATGATCCCGATACCGCCCCCCGCGCCGAACAGGATCGCAATCGCCAGTGCATTGCGCCGCGCGTCGCCGGGAAACAGCCGCGCGGTTAGCACGCCAGCAGTAGAGAATGACATCGCCCCGAATACCCCTGCCGCGAACCGCCAGAAGGTTTGCCAGCCCATCGTCGCCTCGTATCCCGTGGCGAGCAGGGTCAGCGTGGTCGCGACCATGCCAAAGCCGAACAGCCGCGCCGGCGCGATGCGCCCGATCAGCAGCAACGTCAGCACCGCGCCAATGATATAGCCAAGCGCATTCGCCGTGTTCAGCCAGCCCGCCTGCGCGTAGGTCCAATCCAGCTCGGTCTTCATCGCGGGCAGGATCAGCCCGTAGGCAAAGCGCGCGAACCCGTTGGTGACCGTCACCCCCAGCGTCAGGCCAAGCAGCGCCAGCCAGGGCCGTGTGACAGGTCGGGGCAGGGACGGGTTGCCGTCGGGTTGTAAAATCTCTGCCACGCGCGGCACCCCCTTGATGGTTTGCGCCACTATGTGCCCGCGGTTTCAGCATCACAAGACCCGCTTCAAATGGCCCTGCCGCTTGTATTCGGGGCCAATTCTGCTAGCACCAGCCCGAGCAAAAGACATGAGGCCGATATGGACGACCTGAAAGCGAAATATCTGGGCCAGATCGCTGGTGCCGCCGACGAAGCCGCGTTGGAGGACATCCGTCTGACCGCCGTGGGTAAAAAGGGCGAAGTCGCCCTGAAGATGCGCGAGCTGGGCCGTATGACGCCCGAAGAACGCCAGACAGTCGGCCCCGCGCTAAACGCGCTCAAGGACGAGATCAACTCCGCCATTGCCGCGAAGAAAGCAGCACTTGGGGATGCGGCCCTTGATGAGCGTCTGCGCAGCGAATGGCTGGACGTGACACTGCCCACGCGGGCGACCCGCCAAGGCACGATCCACCCCGTCAGCCAAGTGACCGAGGAAGTGACCGCGATCTTCGCCGAGCTGGGGTTCTCTGTCGCCGAAGGGCCGCGCATCGACACCGATTGGTATAACTTCGACGCGCTGAACATCCCCGGCCACCACCCTGCGCGTGCCGAGATGGATACGTTTTATATGGCACGTGCCGAGGGCGACGACCGTCCGCCCCACGTGCTGCGCACCCACACCAGCCCCGTGCAGATTCGCACGATGGAGGCCGAAGGCGCGCCCTTGCGCATCATCTGCCCCGGTGGCGTGTACCGTGCCGACTATGACCAGACCCACACACCGATGTTCCATCAGGTCGAAGGTCTGGCGATCGACAAAGACATCTCTATGGCGAACCTGAAATGGACGCTTGAGGAATTCTTTAGCGCGTTCTTCGAGGTCGAGGGCATCAAGACCCGCTTCCGCGCCTCGCACTTCCCCTTCACCGAACCTTCGGCAGAGGTCGACATCCAGTGTTCCTGGGTCGACGGGCAGCTGCGCATCGGTGAAGGCGACGGCTGGATGGAGGTGCTGGGCTCCGGCATGGTCCACCCGAAGGTGCTGCAAGCAGGCGGGATCGACCCGAACGAATGGCAGGGCTTTGCCTTCGGCATGGGCATCGACCGCATCGCGATGCTGAAATACGGCATTCCTGATTTGCGGGCATTCTTTGATTCAGACCTGCGCTGGCTGCGCCACTACGGGTTCGCGAGCTTGGACCAGCCGACGCTGCATGGTGGTTTGAGCCGGTGAGCGGATCGGCCGCAATCGGTACTTGGCTTCCACTAGTAATTACTTTGGTTACGTTGGCTGGAGGTGCGTTCATTTACCATTTCCAGAAAAAAGCGGACAGAAAGAATGAAATTCTGCGCGAGCGAAGGGTATTGTATCGTCAGTTTGTTTCTACGATGGCTGAGTATAACCTCTTCTGTACAATCAGTAGAAACGACGAAGCTTTCTTTCAAGCAGTTGCAAGGGGAGAACAGTTAAAAGCCGAACTTCTGGTTTCTGCGCCAGATAGCGTCAGTGACGCCTTGGTTGCTTTCGAGGAGGCTTACACGCGTCTGCCTAGTTATTGTATGCAGAACGTGGGCGAGGAAGTGAAGGCTAACGCACTAAAGGAGTTTGGTGAAAAATTAGGCGCGATCCTTCATGAAATGCGAAAAGATACGTTCGAGGACACTAAAATTTCGGCGGAGATGACAGTCGGCGTTTTCGGACTACCAAAAAAAATTGCGATTTCGTGGGGAAATAAATGAAATTCACTCCCCACTAATAACTCAAGGGCTTTCTCGACCCCACGATCTCGAGTGCTGAGATAGGCTAGGTCCTGTCGGACCGGCTTTCTGACCCACCAAGTCTTCAACCCCTTCTGTGAGCTGCGCTGGTGAAATACCTAATACTTCTGTTCTGCTTTAGCATTCTCCTCACCTCCCCCGCCGCCGCCCAAACCCTCCCGCCCTGCGGCGGGGATGCCGTCTGCCCTGTCGGTGACCGCAGTTACAACATCCTGATGCCCGACGATTGGGATGGCGTGACGCCCCTGCCTGTTATGATGCATTTCCACGCTTTCCTGCGGCGGGGGCGCACCGTGATTAATCATCCGCGTATCGGGTCCGAGACAAAGCCGCGTGGTGTCATGCTGGTGGCCCCGTCGGCGCGGCATCGGGCGTGGCGGTTCTGGCAGGATGACCCTGCGGATATCGCCTTTGGGGATGCGGTGCTCGCGGATGTGGCGAAACGCTATCCGGTGGATCAAAGCCAGATCTATATCTCGGGGTTCAGCTTTGGCGCGGCGATGGCGTGGCGCTATGCCTGCGCGCGCGGCGACCGGATCGCGGGGCTGATGACCATGTCGGGCACCATCAAACAGGCCAGCACCTGCGCCAACCCGCCGCGTCAGGTCCGCCATGTGCACGGGCTGAACGATCTGTGGATGAGCCTGCCGCGCGGGCCGGACCATGACACCACCAATGTTGTCGCCCTCTGGCGCAAGGCGTTCCGCTGTGGCAAGGGCCGGCTGGACGGCGCGCTGACCCTCGCCCCGGGGGTAGAGTTCGCGCATTTCACCTGGGACAATTGCGCCGGCGACCGCAGCGTGACGCTGGACATCCATACCGGCGGACATTTCATCCCGACCGGATGGCTTGGCTACCAGCTGGACGGGTTGATGCCCAAAACACCGGGCTAGGCGCAAAACGCAGCCGCACCGCATTGAAACCGCGCCGATTAAACGCTACGCCCTAGCGCAAGCATTGCATGAGGATCACCGCCATGAAATTCACACTGTCCTGGCTGAAGGAACATCTCGACACCACCGCGTCGATCGATGAAATCACCTATGCGCTGACCGATCTGGGGCTCGAGGTCGAAGGCGTCGAGGATCGCGGCGCAAAGCTGGCGGATTTTACGCTGGGCTACGTGCAGTCGGCGGAAAAGCACCCCGACGCGGATCGTTTGCAGATCTGTCAGGTGGATACCGACGAAGGCGTGCAGCAGATCATCTGCGGTGCGCCGAACGCGCGTCAGGGCATCACTGTGGTGGTGGCAAAGCCGGGCGTCTATGTGCCGGGCATTGATACCACCATCGGCGTCGGCAAGATCCGTGGCGTCGAAAGCTTTGGCATGATGGCGTCAGAGCGCGAGCTTGAGCTGTCCGAAGAACATGACGGTATCATTGAACTGCCCTCGGGCAATGTCGGCGACCGTTTCATCGACTGGCTGGCGGAAAACGACCCCGCCAAGGTTGACCCCGTGATCGAGATCGCGATTACCCCCAACCGACCCGATGCCTTGGGTGTGCGCGGGATCGCGCGTGATCTGGCAGCCCGTGGTCTGGGCACGCTGAAACAGCGCGATGTGCCCGCGGTCGAGGGGCAGTTCCCGTGCCCGATCTCTGTTTCGATCGACGAAGACACGCTGGACCAATGTCCGGTTTTCTACGGTCGTGTGATCCGAGGCGTCAAAAACGGCCCGTCGCCGGCGTGGTTGCAGGACAAGCTGCGCGCTATTGGCCTGCGCCCGATCTCGTTCCTCGTCGATGTGACGAACTTCTTCACCTATGACCGCAACCGTCCTTTGCACGTGTTCGACGCGGATAAGGTCGCGGGCAACAGCCTGCGCATCCACCGCGCCAAGGGCGGCGAGACCCTGATGGGGCTGGACGACAAGGAATATACCTTCAGCGAAGGCATGACCCTGATTTCGGACGCCGAAAAGGTTGAAAGCATCGCGGGGGTGATGGGCGGCGCGGAAAGCGGCTGTTCGATGGACACGGTGAATGTCTTTGTCGAAGCGGCCTATTTCGATCCGGTCCGCACCGCCTACACGGGCCGCGCGCTCAAGATCAACTCGGACGCGCGCTATCGCTTTGAACGGGGGATCGACCCCGAATGGACACCCTATGCCATCGAACATGCGACCCAGATGATCCTGGACATCGCAGGCGGTGAGGCGTCCGAAGTTGTCGTCGCGGGCAAGGTACCGGACTATTCTCGCGCCTACAAGCTGGACGCGGCGCGCGTGCAGTCGTTGGTGGGGATGACCATCTCGGAAAGCGAGCAGCGCAAGACGCTGACTGCGCTTGGCTTCCGTCTTGAAGGCGACATGGCCCATGTGCCAAGCTGGCGCCCCGATGTGCAGGGCGAGGCCGATCTGGTCGAGGAAGTCGCGCGGATTGCCTCGCTGACCAAGCTTGAAGGGCGCCCCTTGCCGCGTTTGACCGCCGGCGTGCCCAAGCCTGTCCTGTCGCCCATGCAGCGTCGCGAGGCCATCGCACGCCGTGCCTGCGCCGCCTTGGGCTATAACGAATGTGTGTCCTACAGCTTTATCGATCAGCCATCCGCCGCGCTGTTTGGCGGCGGCACCGATGACACCCGTCTGGAAAACCCGATCAGCGCCGACATGAGCCATATGCGCCCCTCGCTGTTGCCTGCCTTGCTTCAGGCTGCGGCCCGCAATCAGGCGCGGGGCTTCCCTGACATGGCGCTGTTCGAGGTCGGCCCCGTCTTCACCGGAGGGGAGCCCGGCGATCAGCATCTGCAGATCAGCGGTCTGCTGACCGGCAGCACCGGCCCCAAAGATGTGCACGGCGCATCCCGTCCGGTCGATGTCTTCGACGTCAAGGCGGATATCGAGGCGGTCTTGTCCGCCATCGGTGCCCCCGCCAAGGTGCAGATCAACCGCAATGGCGCTGACTGGTTCCACCCCGGGCGTCACGGGCAGATCTGCCTTGGCCCGAAAAAAGTGCTTGGCGTCTTTGGCGAAATTCACCCGCGGGTGTTGGCGGCGATGGATATGAAAGGGCCCGCGATGGGCTTTACCATCTGGCCGGCCGAAGTGCCTTTGCCGCGCAAAGCGGGTTCCACCCGTCCGGCGCTGAACGTCAGTGCGTTGCAGGCGGTTGAACGCGACTTTGCCTTTGTGGTGGATGCGGACGTGGATGCGCTGACCTTGGTCAATGCAGCGATGGGGGCGGACAAGGCCCTGATTGACGATGTGCGCGTGTTTGACGAATTCATCGGCGGGGCTTTGGGCGAGGGGAAGAAATCGCTCGCGCTGACCGTGCGGATGCAACCCAGTGACAAGACCTTGAAAGACGCGGATATCGAAGCTGTGAGTGCCAAGGTGATCGACAAAGTCACCAAAGCCAGCGGCGGTGTGCTGCGCGGTTAAAGCGAACGGAGGCGTTATGACGTTGCATGTATATCTCTCTGGTGAAATCCACACCGATTGGCGCGATCAGATCATTGATGGCGCGGCTGAACTGGATGTCGTGTTCACCGGCCCTGTCACCGACCACGCGGCCAGCGATGACTGCGGTGTGGCTATTCTGGGGCCCGAGGCCAACAAATTCTGGCACGACCGCAAGGGCGCGCAGCTCAATGCGATCCGCACCCGCAAGGGCATCGAAGAAGCGGATGTCGTTGTGGTCCGCTTTGGCGAGCAGTACAAACAGTGGAACGCGGCTTTTGATGCGGGCTATGCGGCGGCTTTGGGAAAATCTTTGGTCATTCTGCATGGCGCTGATCACGCGCACGCGCTGAAAGAAGTCGACGCTGCGGCGATGGCCGTTGCCGAAGACCCCGCGCAAGTCGTTCAAATCCTGCGCTATGTCCTGACGGGCGACCTACCCGAATAGCCAGACGCACGACCGGATCGCGCGTTTTTCGCCTCCATGCATGGGAAAACTGTGCTGATCTGACAAAAAGACCTCGCGCGTTCGAAAACCTGTGCTAACGCATCTACAGTATGTCGTGCGACGTAACAGACACGGCTTTTAAACTTGCGAGGGACGAATATGCTTCAAGAATTCAAGGATTTCATTGCCAAGGGCAATGTGATGGATCTGGCGGTGGGTATCATCATCGGTGCCGCATTCACCGCGATTGTGAGCTCGCTGGTCAGCGACCTGATCAACCCTGTCATCGGTCTGGTGCTTGGGGGCGTTGATTTCACCAGCATGTATGTCGTGCTGTCTGGCGATGTGCCTGCCGACGCCGGTCTGGATGCGGCCCGCGAAACCGGCGCTGCGATCTTTGCCTATGGCGCGTTCATCACCGCCTGCATCAACTTCCTGATCATCGCCTTTGTAGTCTTTATGCTGGTTAAATTTGTCAACCGGATCAAGTCGTTGGCAGAGCGCCCCGACGATGTGGCACCCGAGGTGGTAACAGGCCCGAGCCAGTTGGACGTGCTGCTCCAAATCCGGGACGAGCTTGCCAAGAAGTAAGTCCGGCTCGACTGGTGAAACGCAAAAGGCCCGCAGGTTCACTGCGGGCCTTTCCTTGTTTTCGGGGCGCTTAACCAGCGATGGCTTGATCTGCTGTGATCGCCTCTAGCCCAAGGGCTTCGGCCACGGCGGCGTAGGTCAGTTGGCCTGCGTGCACGTTCAGTCCCGCCTTGAGGTGGGGATCGTCGGCGCAGGCTTGCTTCCAGCCTTTATCGGCCAGTGTCAGCATGAAGGGCATCGTGGCGTTGCCAAGCGCGATGGTAGAGGTCCGTGCGACCGCGCCGGGCATGTTGGCAACGCAGTAATGCATGATGCCATCGACCTCGTACACTGGATCCTGGTGCGTGGTCGCCTTTGAAGTTTCAAAGCAGCCGCCTTGGTCAATGGCCACGTCCACCAGTGCTGCGCCGGTCTTTAGCTCGGACAGTTGCGCGCGGCTGATCAGCTTGGGTGCTGCGGCACCGGGGATCAGAACGGCACCGATGATCATGTCGGCCTCGCGTGCCAGTTCGATCGTGTTGCCCGCTGATGCATAGGAGGTGTTGAACACGCCGCCATAGATATCATCCAGATAGCGCAGGCGGGGCAAGGACCGGTCAAGCACGGTCACATCGGCGCCCATACCCGCAGCGATTCGGGCCGCATGGGTGCCAACAACGCCACCGCCGATCACGATCACGCGGGCGGGGCCAACACCGGGCACGCCGCCCAGCAAGACGCCGCGTCCGCCATTGGCTTTTTGCAACGTCCATGCCCCTACCTGCGGGGCCAAACGGCCCGCGACTTCGGACATCGGTGCCAGCAGGGGCAATCCGCCGTTGCGGTCGGTAACGGTTTCATAGGCGATACAGGTCGCACCAGAAGCCAGCAGATCCTTTGTCTGTTCGGGGTCAGGGGCGAGGTGCAGATAGGTGAACAGGATCTGCCCCTCGCGCAGCATCTTGCGTTCTGCCGCTTGGGGTTCCTTGACCTTGACGATCATGTCGGCGCTGGCGAAAACCTCTTGGGCAGTGGCAAGGATTGTCGCGCCAGCATCGGTATATGCTGCGTCATCAAAGCCCGCGCCAACGCCCGCGCCGGTTTCGATCACGACCTCATGTCCTTTGGTTACCGCCTCGTAGGCGGCGTTCGGCGTCATGCCGACGCGAAATTCCTGTGGTTTGATTTCTTTCGGGCAACCGATTTTCATACTGTTTGGCCTATTAAAAGGGTGAATGTGGATTACGGTACGCCTCTGATTGCGCAATTAAGCACGGTTTACGCTGCGCTCTCCCTTGCTCTGTTCGAATAAAACGTTGTATTTGTGCCATTCCACGCGAAAGTATTGTGTAGCATGAACCTTGACGACATTGATCGCCGCATCCTGACCGCCTTACAACGCAACGGGCGGATCTCGAACTCCGACCTGTCGGAAAAGGTACACCTGTCGGCCTCGGCCTGTCACCGGCGGGTGCAGCGGCTGGAAACTGACGGCTACATCCGTGATTATGTCGCCCTACTGAACCCGCGCAAGATGGGCGTGCCCACGACGGTGTTTGTCGAGATTACGCTACAGGGGCAGGCGGATGAGGTGCTGGATGCCTTTGAAAAAGCGGTCGCGCGTATTCCTGATGTGTTGGAATGTCATCTGATGGCAGGGGCCGCGGATTATCTGCTTAAGGTCGTGGCCGAGAACACCGAAGATTTCGCCCGTATCCACCGCCAGCATTTGGCGCGGTTGCCGGGTGTGGGGCAGATGCAGTCGAGCTTTGCGTTGCGCACCGTGTGCAACACCACGGCACTGCCGGTCGGTTAACCCGCAGACGGAAAAAGCGCCATCCAAATGCCCACAAACATCGCGATACCGCCGATGTTCACCCACGCGTGCCAGATGGCATAACGAAAGCGCATGGCACGGCGCACATAAAATCCGACACCGATCACATAAGCAAAGGCACCCGCCAGAATGCTCCAGAGCGTCGCCAGCGGCACGCCTGTCAGGTCCGGCAGGGCACATAAACCAACGGCACCAAGGCCCAGGTATGACGCGGTAGACCATTTGCCCTGCACCTGCGGGTCGGTGATCTTTTTATACATCGCGACCAGCGCCAGCCCCCATGACACACAAAGCAGCGTGATCGTCCATGTGGTGCCCGCCTGCACAAAGAACGGTGTGAAAGTGCCCGCGATGCTGGGATAGATCGCTGCATGATCAATCCGCCGCATCAATTTGCGCGCGTCATGCCACGGCGCAAAGTGGTAGGCGCAGGACGCGAGGTTCGATGCCAGCGCACACAGAACATAAACCGTCACCGCGATGGACACGCCCGTGGTCAGGGACGTGGCGGTTTTCACCACCAGCGCGCCGCCCGCCCCCACAATCAGGGCCAAGCCCACGAGGTGAACGATCAGATCAGCCCGTCGGTGTATCGGGGCAACGCTGGGGTAGGTGGGCTGGGTCATGGTCTGTCCTGTGTCGTGGCCGTTCCGCGATAGGCGCAGTCGCGGGGCACTGTCCACCGTACCCGTGCGTCACCACAAAGGCGCAGGCGGACAAAAGAAAACCCCCGGCACCGAAAGGTAACGGGGGTTCATATCCATATGCGTCGCTTGGATGATTTACATCATACCTTCGCGCTGCAATTTTTTCCGTGCCAGTTTGCGGCTACGGCGGATCGCTTCGGCTTTCTCGCGTGCTTTTTTCTCGGAAGGCTTCTCGAAATGTTGCTTGAGCTTCATTTCACGAAACACACCCTCGCGCTGAAGTTTCTTCTTCAGGGCGCGCAGCGCTTGATCGACGTTATTATCGCGAACACTAACCTGCATGTGGTTTTCACCACCTTTCTAGTTTGAAGTTGCAAGGATTTGCAGGAACTGGCCATATAGCAACCGAAACCTATATTGTCTAGAGCAAAGCCAATCACCTTGAGGAGGCCGCTATGACGAACACATCCCAGACCCCGAAAGAGCAACTACTGGATGCTGCATTGATCCATGTCGCGTTTGACGGCTGGTCAGAGGCAACGTTCAAGGCCGCTGTCCGCGACACAGGCATGGACCCGACCGTCGCCCGTGCCGTTTGTCCGCGTGGTGCCGTTGATCTGGCCGTTGCCTATCACAAACGCGGCGATCAGCAGATGATCGACCGCATGAAGTCCGAAGACATGAGCCAGATGAAGTTCTCGGCCAAGGTCGCCGCCATGGTCCGCTTCCGGCTTGAGGCTGCGACAGACAAGGAAGCGGTACGTCGTGGGACAACCCTATTTGCCCTACCGCAATATGCACCCGAGGGGGCCAAATTGGTTTGGGGTACCGCCGACGCCATATGGAACGCGTTGGGCGACACGTCCGAAGACGTGAACTGGTACACCAAACGCGCCACGCTGAGCGCGGTTTATTCCGCGACCGTGCTGTTCTGGCTGGGTGACACCAGCGAAGGCCATGCAGAGACATGGGCCTTCCTTGATCGCCGGATAGAAAACGTGATGCAGATCGAAAAGGTCAAGGCGCAGGTCAACAGCAGCCCCACGCTGAGCATGCTGATGGCGGGGCCCAACTGGTTGCTTTCCCACGTAAAAGCGCCTTCGCGCACGGCGCGCAGCGACTTGCCCGGCAGCTGGGGTGGGCCGCGCTCTTAGGCTGGCTTCACGCGGCAGCTCAGACCTGCTAGGTGCTGCGCGTCCGCATTCGGCGCGGGCGCGGCTAGTTGGTACTCACGCACATGCAACCGTTTCTGATTGATCTCAATGACGTCACCTACACACCTGACGGCGTCAATGTGCTGTGTGATGTGACACTGCGAGCCTCCGAGCGGCGGATAGGTATCGTGGGGCGCAACGGGTCGGGTAAGACATCTTTGGCGCGGGTGTTGGCGGGGCTGGTGGCACCGTCGTCGGGCAAGCTGCGGATCAACGGGGTGGATGTGGTCAAGGATCGCAAGGCCGCGCTGCGTCAGGTCGGTATCCTGTTCCAGAACCCCGATCACCAGATTATTTTTCCCACCGTCGAGGAAGAGATCAGCTTTGGTCTGACCCAGCTAAAGCAATCCCCGAAAGAGGCGGCGCAGAAAACGGCAGATATCCTCGCCCGCTTTAACCGTAGCCATTGGGCCAAGGCGGCGATTCATCAGCTATCGCAGGGGCAGCGGCAACTTGTTTGTCTGATGTCGATCCTCGCCATGGAGCCGCGTTTGATCATCCTCGACGAACCGTTTGCGGGGCTCGATATCCCGACGATGCTGCATCTGACGCGGGTATTGCACGCGGTAGAGGCGCATCTGATTCACATCACCCATGATCCCGCGCATCTTGCCACCTATGACCGGATGGTCTGGATTGATCAGGGGCGAATTGTGCAGGACGGCGCGGTGCCGGACGTGACCGACGCCTTTGTGGCAAAGATGCATGATATCGGGGAAAGCGATGATTTCACTCACCTCACCGGTTGAGACCCGCGCCCACGGTTGGCCCGCGGGGGCCAAGTTGGCGGCGCTTTGTATCGCGACGATGGGGCTGTTCAGCCTGACCCATCCTGCGCATCATACAGCGGCATTGGCGCTGACCCTGCTGTTCTACGCGTTGCCGGGGAGGCGCTTTTTCAAGGTCGGACTGTCGCGGCTGCGGGTGTTGTTGCCGTTCGTCGTGCTGATCATGGTCTGGCATATCCTCACCAACGACGTCATGGCGGGCGCGACAATTACCCTGCGGATGATGACGGCGGTGGCGTTGGCCAATCTGGTTACAATGACGACAAAGCTGGCGCAGATGGTGGCGGTGGTGACATGGCTGACCACACCGCTGCGCCGTCTTGGCATCCAGACCCGCGCGATCGAGCTGGGCATCGCTCTGGTGATCCGCTTTACGCCCGTGCTGGCCCAAAAAGGCCAGTTGCTGGCGCAGTCTTGGCGCGCGCGGTCGACCAAACGGGTCGGCTGGCGCATGATCATTCCCTTTGCCGTGCTGGCAATTGATGACGCTGAACATGTGGCCGAGGCGCTGCGCGCTCGCGGTGGGTTGTGACGCGGAACACCGTGCCGGCCTGACGTCTGTCAGTTCGCATTGTATGCCGTGAAATCCGTGCCTATGGTGCGGCAACGCAGATTTACGGAGGAGACGTAGACAATGACAGACACAATGCGCGCGATAGAAATCACCAAAGCGGGTGGTCCCGAAGTGCTTCAGCCGACAGACCGGCCGATGCCGCAGCCCGCCCACGGGCAGGTTGTGATCAAGGTGGCGTATGCCGGTGTGAACCGCCCCGATGCGCTGCAACGCGCTGGCATGTACGCACCGCCCCCCACCGCCAGTGATCTGCCCGGGCTTGAAGCGTCGGGCGAGGTATTTGCGGTAGGTGAAGGCGTCAGCGGTCTGGCCGTGGGCGACAAGGTTTGCGCATTGCTGCCCGGTGGTGGCTATGCGGAATATGTCGCAACGCCCGCCGCCCATTGTTTGCCCGTGCCCAAAGGCATGAGCATGAAAGAAGCCGCCTGCCTGCCCGAAACCTTCTTTACGGTCTGGTCCAACGTGTTCATGCGCGGTGGTCTGAAAGCCGGCGAGCGGTTCTTGGTGCACGGCGGGTCGTCGGGCATCGGGACGACAGCGATCCAGCTGGCACGCGAATTTGGCGCACGGGTCTTTGCCACGGCGGGCACAGACACCAAGTGCGACGCCTGTGCGAAACTGGGGGCCGAGGCCGCGATCAACTACCGCGACACGGATTTCGTTGACGTGCTGAAAGCCGAAGGCGGCGCGGATCTGATCCTTGATATGGTCGGGGGCGATTACATCCCGCGCAACCTTCAGGCGCTGGCCGAGGACGGTCGCCTTGTGCAGATCGCTTTCCTTAGCGGACCGAAGGTAGAGGTAAACTTTGCCACGCTGATGACACGCCGTCTGACGATGACAGGCAGCACCCTGCGTCCGCAAAGCGATCTGGCCAAGGCCAAAATCGCCGAAGAACTGCGCGAAAAGGTCTGGCCGTTGCTGGACGCGGGCAAGATCTCTCCGGTGATGGACAGCGAATATGCCTTCGAGAACGCAAGCGAGGCCCACGCTCGTATGGAAACCAGCGGCCACATCGGTAAGATCGTGTTGAAAGTCGACGCCAACGCATAACCGGCAAGCAATAAGATATAGCAAAGGGCGTTCTGATCTCAGGGTGCTCTTTGTCGTTCAGCGGCGGGCGTTACGCCGACAGGCGCGCTTCCCAAGCTTCAATGGTTTCGGCCCAGGCGGCAGGGACTTTGGTAACCTGGTCGCGGGCTTTCTGGACGTCGCCCCGTTTGCAGTCATTCTCTATTGTGGCAAGAAGGGCGTGCAGGCGTTCTGCCCCGAACATCCCGCAAAGCCCGGCAAGGTCGTGGGTCTTGCGTTGCAATTCGTCACCGTCTTGGGCAGAGGCGAGCGGGGGCAACTGCCCCTCCACCCGGCGGCGCAGGTCGCCGATCCGGTCGGCAAGTTTTTCAGGTCCCAGAAGTTCGAATAATTCGTCAACCTGATGGCTGTTCAGCACCGGATGCTGCGGCGGGGTCTGTGCGTCACTCGGCGTTGTTAGCGCCAAAGCGGGGGGCTGTACCAGATTGCTCAGCGCGGTTTTCAGGGTCTGGGTGTTGATGGGCTTTTGCAAAAAGCCGGTCATGCCGCCGGCCGTAAAGGCGGCGCGTTCATTGGGCAGAGCGTGGGCGGTGACGGCCATAATCGGGGTGTCGGCGTTGGGGCCTTCGCCTTGCAAAATCACCTGTGTCGCCTGAAGCCCGCTGATCCCCGGCATGGAAATATCCATCAAGATCGCATCGAAACGGTGTTCTGCCGCACGGTCGATCCCCTCTTGGCCACTGTCGGCAAGCATGACCGTGTGACCCAGACGTACCAGCATTGCCTTGAGCAGGTCGCGGTTGATTTCATTGTCATCGACAACAAGCAGGGTCAACGCCGGCATGTCTTCGCACTCAAGCGGCAGGGGGGCGACGGGCAGCGGCGTTTCCGTTTCAGTGAATTTCGCCGGCAGCCGCACAATAAAACGCGCCCCTTTACCGACTTCCGAGACGCAGGTGATGGTGCCGCCCAGTCGGTGCACCAGACGCCGCACGATGCCCAGTCCCAGCCCGGTGCCCCCTGTGCGCCGCTCGTACCGGCTGTCGAGCGATACGTAATCTTCAAAGATGCGTTTCAGGTCGTGGGATGGGATGCCGGGGCCATTATCGGCCACTTCGATGTGCAAAATCGGTGCTTCGGCGTCCTCCATGTCATAGGATGCGCTGAGCACGATGTCGTCGTCGGGGCTGAACTTGATCGCATTGCTGATCAGGTTGGCCAGAATTTGCTGCACGGCACGCAGGTCGGTCAGAATCGGCGTATCGGTCAGCCCGTCCTGATCCAGATGCAGCCGCGTGTCCGAAGTTCGCGCCAGGGGCGTCATGGTGTTGATCAAACCCGAGGTCAGCGCGACCATATCGCTGGCTTGCAATTCATGTGCGTTCGTTTCGGCCTCGCTGCGTTCGATCGCCAGCACGTCGTCGATGTGGCCCAGCAGGATGTCACCGGATTTCAGCGCCGCCTCCACGTAGTTGCGCTGTTCGGCGTCCAGCCGGTCGTCATGCAGCAGGTGGATTGCAGACAGTATACCGTTGAGCGGCGTGCGCATCTCGTGGCTCATCATCGCGAAAAAGCGGGATTTTTCCTGATAGGCATCCAGCGCTTCGTCGCGGGCGCGGATAATTTCTTTCTCTTTTTGGAGCTTGTCGGTGATGTCGCGGATGTAGGTCACAAAAACCGGTGCGTCGTTCGACCGTGCCAAGGATACCGACAGTTCAACAGGAAAAATCCGACCCTTGCCGTCGATCATCTTCGTCTCGTGGCGGCCTGTTTCTGCCAGTCGCGTTTTACCCGTGGCGTTGAAATGCGCGATGTTGTCGCGCTGGCGGTTGCGCAATTCGGGCGGGACCAGCAGTTCGATATAGCTGCGCCCCAGCGCGTGATTGCGCGAGATGCTAAAGACGTCCTCGGCGGAGCCGTTGAAATCGATGATCTCTCCATCGACAGACAGAACCATCACCGCGTCAAGCGACGCCCGCAGCATGGTTTCAAGTTGCGAGTGATTGCGTTCGACCTCGCGCGAGGCGCGGTTCAGGGTGATGGTCTGGCGCGACAGCCGGAGGATCGCCCCCAGCAGCGCGATGGTCACTGTCACCACGATCACCAGAAGGATTTCGATAAGCTGGGCGATCTGCTTGCGCTCGGCCTCTGCGGCTTTGGCGGCAAAGGTGATAGAGGCGAGGCCGATATTGCGGGGTAGGTTTTCTATGCTGCGCAGCGCGTCGGAGAGAGCCGTAAGGCCAGAAATGAGCGTCGCGTCGCCACCGTCAATAAGGGGTATCTGCGTATCTAGAACCGCCTGAATTTTTTGAATTTCGCGGGTCAGGTCGCCGCTCTGCTGCACGCGTTCAGCGACCTCGGTCCGGCTGTAGAAGATATCAAAACGTTTGCGCAGGTTGGCCAGATCGCTTTCGTCGCCCGAGCGCGCCTGTTCGACCGCGGCGTCCAGTTTGAGGAAATCGATTTCAAGCTGCGAAAACACCCATTCGGCATGGTCCTGCTGCGCGCTATCAAGCGCACGTACGCGGTCCCAGACGTTGAACGCCAGATAGCCAGCCAGCATCATCCCAGCCATCAGCGCCAGGACAAGAACGTATCTTACCCTGCTGCGCTGCGGGCCGTGATGTACCGAATCGGCCATGGGGATCTCGCCTTGCGTTTACTTGATCGCCAGCCGGTTCAACTGCCAGATAGAGCGGCTATAGATCGTCTCTGTCTGGTACTTTACGTCGCTGTCATAGGGATAGACAATCCACAGTGGGCCCTTGCCACGGCGCGACATTTCTTTGTCATTATTGGCATAGGCGATGATCGGCCCGTCCAGCACGGCATCCTCAATCGGGATTTCAATGGCATAGTCATTGATCGCGGTCGCCTCGATCATGCCTTCGGTCACCTCTAGCGTATCAAGCAAATCCTTAAGCGAGACACCCTGAAAGGTCTGGGGTCCCTCGGTCCAGATGGTTTCGGTCGTAAAGCTGGAAGAGGGCAGTTCTTTCAGCTGCTCCATCGTGTAGCTTTGTTCCTCGTCGCCAGCTGTGACCGTCAAAACGGCTTCTTCTTGCGCGCTAACAGCAGTGGCCAATGCGATGCCGCACAATGCGGTGGTGATCGTTTTGGTAAAAGCGTGAAATGTCATAACTCGGTATCCTTCCCCTGTGTTGTACCATCAACCTTAGGTTAACGTGCTGAGTGGCGCGACGAAGATTAAGGGTATTTTAACTATACGAAGGTATAGTCGCAAAAAATTTGACACAGTTTTCCTATTCTCATGTTTCCTATTCTTCGCCTTAAAGTTGGTCTACAAATACTTAAGCAGCACTGAGGTGGTGATGAGGGAAGGGACGAATAAATGGCATTACGGATACTGATAGCAGACGATCACGATATGGTTCGGGAAACGATTGCAATGTTTCTGGACGCAGATGGTGGAACAGAGACAGTTGCTGCATGCGATTTGCCCGAAGCAATGGCCAAGATCGAAGCGGATGGGCCGTTCGATCTGGTCCTGCTTGATTATACTATGCCGGGCATGAAGGGGCTTGAGGCGCTGCCGAAGGTGATGAAAGCCAATGAAGACAAGCCGGTCGGGCTCATTTCAGGCACAGCGACGCGGCTGATTGCAGAACAGGCACTGGCGATGGGGGCGATCGGTTTCCTGCCCAAGACGTTGCCGGCAAAGTCACTGGTAAACGCGGTGCGCTTTATGGCTGCGGGCGAGATTTACGCACCGGTGAACTTTATGTCCGGCAAGGATGACCCCGAAGAAACAGACTTTGAAAAAGCCCTGTCAGAGCGGGAGCGTCAGGTTTTGCGCGGTTTGATGGAGGCGAAATCGAACAAGGAAATCGCCCGCGATCTCGAGCTGCAAGAGGTCACGATCAAGCTGCACGTCAAGACCCTGTGCCGCAAGCTGGACGCCCGCAACCGTACCGACGCCGCAATGATTGCCCGCAACGCCGGCTTTATCTGATCGGGGTAAAAAGCGCGTCATTCAGCGTGCAATCCTTGATCACGTCACGTCCGCAGGGCACGGGCTTTAGCGTTTTGGACAGGCACAAACGGACCTCTTGAATGTAGCCGCTTTTGCAGGTGACGGTGACGCCATCGGCCTCCATCGTCGGGTTTGCTTTTAGGAATGCCTCTTCCACGACAGAGGCGGGTAGGCGGATGTCGCCCGTGATCTTGCGAAAGACGACGGGGCGGGTCACGGCATCGAAGGCCTTTCGGGACAGATCGAAATATCCGGCGGCGGGCAGGCCGGTACAGCTGCCATGTTTCTTCCACTGATGCCAGGCCAGACCGGGCGTTCCCATAATGTCGGCCATCGCAGCGGTCATGCTGCGGGCAGGTGGGCGTTCGGCGGTGCGGCAATACGATGGAAACCCGCGATGTAACTGCGGCCAGAGACCATGCATGATCCAGCCGTGATCGTGGCGCGCGTCGCATTGCGCGGAATTGCGCGCATCGCCTTCCAGCGCACACCAGTTCGGCGACCAGCTGAGCGCGAGCACGTAATAGTCGAATTCCCCCGCGATTTCACCCTTTGCCGCCGCAGGGCGGGGCATCGGGGCCAGGAGGAGAAAGAGGCATAGGATCAGCAGTCGCATTCAGGTCTTTCCTTATTTCGCTTGGCTGAGTATAAAGCGTTCAAGTTCCCCCACAATGGAAACCGTTCTGCCCCGCAGGACAGCCTATTTCAGGCGACGGGGAAGGTGCGTTTTAAGGAGAGACCGACATGGCAAAACCGATTATGGCCCGCGCCACTGCCGTATGGCTGGTGGATAACACAACCTTGAGCTTCAAGCAGATCGCGGATTTCGTCGAGATGCACGAGCTTGAAGTGCAAGGCATCGCGGATGGTGACGTGGCACAAGGTGTGAAGGGCTTTGACCCGATTGCCAACAACCAGCTGACCGAAGAAGAAATCGAAAAGGGTCAGGCAAGCCCGCTGCACAAGCTCAAGCTCAAGTTCAACGCTTCGGCGCAGGGCGAAGAGAAACGTCGCGGCCCGCGCTACACGCCCCTGTCCAAACGCCAGGACCGTCCTGCGTCGATCTACTGGTTGGTTAAATTCCACCCTGAACTGTCCGACGGACAGGTCAGCAAGCTGGTCGGCACCACCAAGCCGACGATCCAGGCGATCCGCGAGCGGACCCACTGGAACATTGCAAACATCCAGCCGATTGATCCCGTGGCATTGGGCCTGTGCAAACAGTCCGAACTGGATGCTGCCGTCCAGAAAGCCGCTGCCAAGAAAGCTGCCGAAGGCGGCCTGATGAGCGATGACGAACGCCGTCGTCTGGTCAGCACCGAGCAATCGCTTGGCATGGAAACCGATCCCAAGATTCCATCGGCCATTGAAGGTCTGGAAACATTCACGCTGTCCGGCAACCCTGCCGATGATGACGAAAAAGATCACGGCGACTACTCCGACGCCGACAGCTTCTTCAAGCTGCCCGAAGGTGGCAATGACGAAGATGAAGACGAAGATAAGTAATTCAGTTCCGCCCTCGCGGCATATTCGGAACAATTCCGCCTAAGCTCGTGTTGGGCTAGGGACGCAGGGCAATCGCTCTGCGTCCCTTTTTTGATTTAGGAGGCATGAATGCTAGCAACGATACTACTCAGTCTATTTTGGGGCATTGTTGCGATCATTGCAGTGGTCAGCGTTCTTCCTTTCAGCAAGATACCCCATGGTGCCATTCGCGGCATGGCGTTCCCGCGTGAACAGCTGTTTATCCTCACGGCCCTTTTGGCTGTCGTGGCGCTTTTCTGGCTTGCGCCCGAGCCGCGCAATTATGCGCTGGCGACCCTTGCGATAATCGGTGCGATCCACACCGGATACATCGTGAAATTCACGCCGCTTTGGCCGCGCCAGTCGGTTGATGCCACTCCTGAACAGGCTGCGGACGCGCGCAATCGGGTGACGATCCTGGCATCAAACGTGAAACAATCAAACCGGCAGTATCATCGGCTCGTCGATCTGATCCACAAAGAAGACCCCGATATTGCCACGGCGCTTGAAGTCGATCCGGACTGGGTCGATGCCTTGTATGACGGGTTGCACGATAGGTATCCCCACTGGATAAAGGTGGCCAAAGACAATTCCTATGGCGTGGTGCTGATGTCCAAGATGGCGCTGTCAGAGACGCAGGTCCGCGACTTGCTGGTCGATGATGTGCCGTCCATCCGAACCAAAGTCGCGATGCCCTCTGGTCGGATCTGGCGTTTGTACATCGTTCACCCCGAGCCCCCAGTGCCCAACCACGATACCAAGGGACGCGACGGTGAAATTGCGCTGGTCGGAATCGAGGCCAGCAAGGATGATGTGCCCGCCATCGTGACCGGCGATCTCAATGACGTCGCCTGGTCCACAACCACCCGTCGCTTTCAGCGCTTGTCGGGCCTGCTGGACCCG
Source organism: Sulfitobacter litoralis (assembly GCF_900103185.1). GTDB lineage: Bacteria > Pseudomonadota > Alphaproteobacteria > Rhodobacterales > Rhodobacteraceae > Sulfitobacter > Sulfitobacter litoralis. The sequence goes on along the minus strand of NZ_FNJD01000001.1, from coordinate 181,122 downwards.
CGTGTCGGGCGGGGGTTCTATAACACTTTCCACGCCGGTATCCCTGTCATGCGCTGGCCGCTCGACCATCTGTTCCACGATGCAGAGTTTCGCCTGATCCGCATGTCACGCCTGCCCAACATCGGGTCCGACCACTTTCCGATCCTGTTCTCGCTCGCGTTGACGGATAATGCGGAGGCGAATTCCATACCCGAGAAAAGCGACGCTGAAGAGCGCGCCGAGGTGCGGGAAATGGCAGACGAGGAGCGCGAAAAGGACCGCAAAGCCATCGGCACGGACTGGGAAAAGTAACCCCGATCCGTCCCGACCTTTGGGCACGCAGCGCCTTGCGTGCCCACCTGAATAATCAATTGTCGTATCAAGAATTTTACCACTTGCGCGAATCTGAAAACAGCGTAAATGCGCGTTTACAGACGCCAACGCACGCGCCTCTGGCCGGTTCGTCTGTCTGCGGATCGACCCCGCGCCTATGCAGCGACGGTAACGTCTCTTGAAACGACATGTTAGGGTACTCCCGCCCTTCCTTGCTCTTTGGAGATGACCATGAACGCCACAGCTACCGCCACCGTGAACCCATCCGCAGCATCGACCCATGACGAAGCGGCTGATTACATCTGGAACAACAGCTTCGACAAACCGACCCTCGTCATCAGCCGCGCCCGCGTGGGTGTGCAATATGACGCGCTTCAGGCGGGCTTGGGCGATGCCCGCATCCATTATGCGGTCAAGGCAAACCCTGCGCCGGAAGTGATCCGTATGCTGGTCGAACGGGGTTCGGGATTTGATGCGGCGTCGCGTCAGGAAATCGAACTGTGCCTGTCCCAAGGGGCGGACCCTGCAAAGATCTCTTTCGGGAATACGATTAAACGTGGCGTGGACATTGCGTTTGCCCATTCCATCGGGGTGACCATGTTCGCCGCCGACTGCGAGGCTGAGCTCGACAAAATCGCAGAGCACGCCCCCGGTGCGCGGGTCTATATCCGTCTAATCGTCGAAAATTCGATGGCTGACTGGCCGTTGACCCGTAAATTCGGCTGCGCAGGCTCGTTGCTGCCAAGCCTGCTGGACTACAGCAAGGCTGTCGGCCTTGTGCCTTATGGCCTGTCCTTCCACGTTGGTTCGCAAACCCGTCGGGCGGAATACTGGCACCCCGTTCTGGATCAGGTTGCACCCCTTTGGCACGCGGCGAAAGAAGCAGGTCACGACCTGCAACTGTTGAATATCGGTGGTGGTTTCCCTGCCTATCACGGTGACCCCGTTGATGCGCCGCGCGGCTACGCCGCTGCTGTTGTTGCGGCGGTTAACGAACGCTTTGGCGATATCCCTGTTCTTATGGCTGAACCGGGCCGGGGCATGGTGGCCGAAGCAGGGCACATCGCGGCTGAAGTGCTGCTGGTCTCGCGCAAATCGGCAGAGGCGGCGCGCCGTTGGGTGTATCTGGATATCGGACGTTTTTCCGGTCTGGCCGAAACTGAAGGCGAGGCGATCCGCTATGAGTTCGTGACCCCGCATGACGGCAAACCCACAGGGCCCTGCGTGCTAGCCGGCCCCTCGTGCGACTCCGCCGATGTGCTTTATGAAAAGAATCCGGTTGACCTTCCACTTGACCTAAGGGACGGTGACAAAATCTTGATCAAGAACTGCGGCGCTTACACCAGCTCGTACAGTTCGGTCGGCTTTAACGGGTTTCCGCCGCTTGATGTACTGGTCCTGTAAGAGGATCAGCACCGTCGCGCGGGAAGGGCCGTCTGCTTTGGGAGGAGCAGGCGGCCCATCTATTTTCCGCAGTGCCGTTTTTGAGGGGCAGTTTTGCCCCCGGTTTGTGCCGTTTTTACGGGAAACTCTTGACTTCCGCGGCCTCAAACGGTGTACCTGCCCCGAACAATTCTAGCCCTCGAAAGGGACCCGTCATGCACGCATATCGCAGCCATACATGCGCCGATCTGAGCAAGAAAAACGTTGGCGACAAGGTGCGCCTGTCCGGGTGGGTGCACCGTGTGCGCGACCACGGCGGTATCTTGTTTATCGATTTGCGCGACCACTACGGGATCACCCAAGTGCTGTGCGACCCTGATTCCCCCGTTTTTGCGGATGTGGAAAAGGTGCGGTCCGAATGGTGTATCCGCATTGATGGCGAAGTGAAGGCGCGGGCCGATGATCTGGTCAACACCAAGATCCCGACCGGTGAAATCGAAGTGTTCGTGCGCGACATCGAAGTGCTGGGCCCGTCGAAAGAGCTGCCTTTGCAGGTCTTTGGCGATCAAGAATACCCCGAGGAAACCCGTCTGCGCTATCGCTACCTCGACCTGCGTCGCGAGAAAATGCAGGACAACATGGTGCTGCGGTCCGATGTTGTGTCGTCGATCCGCAAGCGCATGTGGGACCAGAACTTCAAAGAATTCCAGACGCCGATCATCACCGCGTCTTCCCCCGAAGGCGCGCGCGACTTCCTGGTGCCGTCGCGTCTGCACCCGGGCAAGTTCTACGCTTTGCCGCAGGCCCCGCAGCAGTTCAAACAGCTGTTGATGGTGTCCGGCTTTGACAAGTATTTCCAGATCGCACCGTGTTTCCGTGACGAAGATCCGCGCGCTGACCGCTCGCCCACAGATTTCTACCAGCTCGACCTCGAGATGTCCTTTGTCGAACAGCAAGACGTGTTCGACACCATCCAGCCCGTGCTGACCGGCATTTTCGAAGAATTCGGCGGCGGCAAGGCTGTGGATCAGGAATGGCCGCAAATCTCTTATAAAGATGCGGCGCTGTGGTATGGCTCTGACAAGCCCGACCTGCGTAACCCGATCAAGATGCAGGTCGTGTCCGACCATTTCGCGGGCTCCGGCTTTGCGATCTTTGCCAAACTGCTGGAACAGGAAGGCACCGAAATCCGCGCCATTCCTGCGCCCACAGGCGGCAGCCGTAAATTCTGTGATCGCATGAACGCCTTCGCGCAAAAAGAGGGTCTGCCCGGCATGGGCTATATCTTCTGGCGCGAGAAAACCGCCGATAGCGTCGCGCAAGAGCTGGGCATCACAGTGAAAGAAGCGCAAGCCAAGCTGAAAGCCGGCGAAGTCGAAGGCGGCATGGAAGCGGCAGGCCCGCTGGCCAAGAACATCGGCCCTGAACGGACCGAAGCGATCCGCCAGCAGCTGGGTCTGACCGTCGGCGATGCTGCATTCTTCCTTGGTGGCAAGCCCAAGTCCTTCGAAGGTGTCGCGGGACGTGCCCGCAACGTCATCGGCGCAGAGCTCGGTCTGACGGACGAAAACCGTTTCGCCTTTGCCTGGATCGTCGATTTCCCGATCTACGAAAAAGACGAAGAAACCGGCAAGATCGACTTTGAACACAACCCGTTCTCCATGCCGCAAGGCGGGATGGACGCGCTGATGGGCGACCCGCTTGAGGTGCTTGGCTATCAGTATGACCTTGCGTGCAACGGCTACGAACTGGTGTCCGGTGCCATCCGGAACCACAAGCCCGAGATCATGTTCAAGGCGTTCGAGATCGCAGGCTACGGCAAGGACGAAGTCGAAAAACGCTTTGGCGGCATGGTGAACGCGTTCCAATACGGTGCCCCGCCCCACGGTGGTTGTGCCGCCGGTATCGACCGGATCGTCATGTTGCTGGCGGAAGAGGCGAACATCCGCGAGGTGATCCTCTTCCCGATGAACCAGCGCGCCGAAGACCTGATGATGAACGCGCCAAGCGAACCACAGTCGGACCAGTTGATGGAGCTGGGTCTGCGGGTCATTCCACAGGACTAAGCGCTTTAGAATATAGTTGAAAAGCCCGCCGTTGAGAGATCAACGGCGGGCTTTTTCGTTTAGACATGGTCGCTCTAGTCTTCCAGACTGTCTTTGCGTTTCTGGGCGATCAGGCCGCGTTCTTCCTTTTTGCGCTGTTCAAAACGTTGGTCGAAGGCGTCGTTATTCTCTTGGCCGATCACGTCTTTGGCGCGTTTGAACACGTCTTCCTCTTCTTCGTCCATGTGGTGCTCATAGTCGTGTTTGAGGGTCTTGAATTTGGCCAGCCAGCCCGACGACGACATATCCGTGTCATTCAGTTCTTCCATCAGATCGTCCAGCTCTTTGTGTTCCGAGACCGAATGCCGCGCGGCGTCTTGGCCCCATGTTTCGTGAAGCAGCTTCGAATAGAACGTTTCTTCTTCGGCCGCGGCATGGGATTTTACATCCTCATAGAACTCTTTCCACGCGGTCTGCCGCTCTGTACTGTCGCCCGATGTCTCGGCGATTTTGTTCAGCAGGTCGCGGTGTGTTTCGTGGTCGGCTTTGATTGCGTCATAAATGGATGTCATGGCTTAACCCCCTGGTGCGATGTGTATCGGGGATTAACGCGTGGTGTCTGACAGGCGTTCCGCATGCGGCACCGGTGGTCAGAAACCGGCGTGGGCCAATTGCACGATCGCATCTGCGCCAGTCGCCCGTGCTTGGGTGAACGCCAAAGCAACGATTGCCCCACCCACCACATTCGCCGCAAAGACAGTCCAGTCAAAGCGGGTCTCTTTGATATAGATGCGGCGCAGCTTGGTGAACATATCTTGCCCCCTTGGGATGGATGGCGTGGGTCGGTGCCCGTTGTGGTTGTCACCAAACTTGCAGGCGTTTGTGGCGAAAGAAGGTCATTTTTGAGCGTCAGGTTGGGTAATGTCATATGACATTCGGGCCTTGGCGGTGGCGATGCTTGGCCCTAACGTAAGTGTATGAAGCAAGATGACCACCCCTCTGGCCCCCTTGGTGCCGCTGTCCCGAATTTCACTGTGCCGCCACGCCCGCCGCGGGCGGTGATGACGGGCCGGTATGCTCAGCTTGAACCGTTGAACGCAGAAGCCCACGCCGCGTTGTTGTTCCGCGCCTTCGAGGGGCAGGACCAGCTGTGGCATTACATGTACGACGGGCCGTTTTCATCATCTGCCCAGTTTCATCGCTGGGTCCGAGAGGTCGAAACCAAGGACGATCCGCTGTTCTACGCGATCAAAAACCTTGAGACAGGGCACATTGAAGGGGTGGCGAGCTATCTGCGCATCGCACCGGAGGCAGGATCGATAGAGGTCGGGTCGATCACCTACGGGCCAGCGTTGCAGCGCACGCGGGCAGCGACGGATGCGATGTATCTGATGATGAAATGGGCGTTCGACGCCGGATACCGTCGCTATGAATGGAAGTGCAATGCGTTGAACCTGCCGTCGCGTCGCGCGGCACAGCGGTTGGGGTTCAGTTACGAGGGCGTCTTCCGGCAGGCTGCTGTCGCCAAGGGGCGCAACCGTGATACTGCGTGGTTTGCCGCAATCGATGCCGAATGGCCCGGCCTGCGCGAAGCCTTCGAAGCGTGGCTTTCCCCCGCCAATTTCGACGCAGAGGGCAAGCAGCGCGAACGTCTAGGCGATCTGACCAGCCTTGTGCGGGTATCAAGCGATCCGTTGACGTGATGCGCCGCAGCTAGATCGCGATCTGACGCGTCAGCCGTTGGCGCAGGACCGACCGGATCACCCGTTTTTCTTCATTGGTGGGCAGCCCCATGGCACGTCGTGCTGCCAGCGCTGTCGCGGCCTGTTCCAGTGCTGCGTCCTGCGCACTGCGCGCCACGCCTGCCAGAAATTGTGCGACGTAATCCAACGTCTCTGGCGTACAGGGGCCGGTGAGCACGTCATCCATATGCGCCATATCATCCTGCAGCGCGATATCGTCGGGCCTAACTGTGTCATCGCTCAGCGCCGACAGGCCCGGTGGGCGATGATGCGGGGGCAGGGCGGCCAGCACGACTTGCTGAAACTGCGACAGCGATTGCAACGGTTTGCTCATGAACCGGTCCGCCCCAGCGGCCAGCGCATCCGCCGCCAAATGGGTATCGCCCGAAATGGCCAGCAGGGCATCAACGCGGGGCTGCGCGCGGGCTAGTTCTGCAATCAGATCAATGCCGTTTCCGTCTGGTAGCCCCAGATCGGCAATCACGATCGACGGGCGGTAGACCTGCAAATGCCGCCGCGCCGCGCGCAGGCTGCCGGCCCGTCTGATCCGCGCGCCAGAGCGGAGACAGAGCAGGCGCATCGCCTCGCAGGCAAAGCGGCTGTCTTCGATCACCAGAACCGTAAGGCCCAAAAGCGGGCGGTCGGCCGTGGGGGCGGGCAGGCTTTGGGCCTGATGTTCAAGCGTATCCATGATTCCTCCGTTATGCTTTGTGGGTGACCTATGGTTAGGCGCGCTTCGCTAATACGGTGTTAACGTGACGCATTGCTCTTGTGGCAGCGGCAGCCCATAAACTGCGTCAAATGTTGATTTGAGGGAGAAGAATGATGATCGGTCGCCTAAACCACGTAGCCATCGCCGTGCCGGACCTTGAGGCCGCTGCGGATCAATACCGCAACGCTTTGGGCGCGAATGTCGGTCCTGCGCAGGACGAGCCCGACCACGGCGTCACGGTGATCTTTATTGAACTGCCCAACACCAAGATCGAATTGCTGTACCCGCTGGGTGATGACAGCCCGATCAACGGGTTTTTGGAAAAGAACCCTGCCGGTGGTATCCATCACATCTGCTATGAGGTCGAAGACATCATCGCCGCGCGGGACCGTCTGACACAAAGCGGCGCGCGCGTTCTGGGCAACGGAGAGCCCAAGATCGGTGCCCACGGCAAACCGGTGATTTTCCTGCACCCCAAAGACTTTAACGGCGCGCTGGTCGAGCTGGAGCAGGTGTAAACATGGCCGTCATGTCAGGCATCGTTCTGTTCACCGTGATCTGGTCGATGGTCTTTATGATCCTGCTGCCGGTGCGGGTGCAGACGCAGGGGGATCTCGGGCAGATCGTCGAGGGCACCCATGCAGGGGCCCCCGAACATCACTACCTTAAGAAGAAAGCCCTGTGGACCACAGGTATCTCGGTGATTCTCTGGGCGATCATTGCGGGGATCATCCTGTCGGGATGGTTCACCGTGGCCGATGTAGAACGTCTGTTGCACGGGGCACCGACACCAATTGGTGGAACAAGTGGGTAAAGGTCGCCGCCCCTAGGATCGGAATCACCAGATTCAGCAGGGGCACCGACAAGGGAATCGCCATCAACACTCCGGCGACGAATATCGTAAGCCCATGTTTGCCACGCAGACGCTTTGCCTCGGTCCGGCCCACCCGCCGGATCGCGGCAAGCGTGAAATATTCGCGCCCCAACAAGAAACCGTTCACGCTCCAGAAGATCAGGGGCGCGAAGGGGGCGAACATCAGGTAGAGCACCAGCGCCACGATGTTCACACCGATCAGCACCCCCATGAAGTTTACCGTATCGCGCAGCGCATCGCCAAAGGGCACATGCGTGGCGGGCGGCAGATGGGGGTAGTGTTCGGCCTCTACCGCGTCGGCCACATCGTCCAGAAACATTGATGTGATCGCCGAGGCGACGGGCACCATCAGGAACACCGACAGCACCATCAGCAACAGCGCAGCACCCCAGCTGAACAAATCGTCCAGCCAGGACACTTCGCCCAGAACGGGCAGCCAATTATCCTCTCCGGTCAGCCAGTCGATCAGCCAGACAAAGCCCGCAGACGCACCGACCAGCAGCAGCAACGCCAATCCGACACCCAGCAGCAGGACGCGGCGAAAGCTTGGATCGCCGACCTGTCCGACCGCCAGCCCGAAGGCGCGAAAGATCTGTGCTATTGCCATGTGGTGATCGCCGTGATGTCGGGGCGCCCGCGCTCTGGCGGGGCTGAGGTTTCGGTGCCGATATGAATGATGCCTGCGATGCGTTCATGTTCCGCGAGGCCGAAAGCCTCGGTCATGAAGGCGCGGTCGTGGCTGACCCAACCGCTCAGCCAGTTTGCGCCCCATCCCGATGCGAGCGCGGCGTTGACCAGCGACAGACAGACCCCGCCCACGGCATAGGTCTGTTCCAATGGCGGGATCTTGGGCGACGGCTTTTGCACCTCGACCACAACCACCGCCAGATCGCCCTGATCAAATTGCCCGCGATCTTTCTGGATCTGTTCCGCATCGAGCGCCAAGGCGGTGCCGCGTGCTTCGGCAATGTCGGCCAGATGCGCCATCGCGGGCTTTTCGATCACGATAAAACGCCACGGCTCCAGCATCCCGTGATCTGGCGCACGCGAGGCGACGGTCAGCAGCTCGGTCAGCGTGTCGCGGTCGGGAACTGGTGTGGTCAGCGTCTTTGCAGGGCGCGAACGGCGGGTTTGCAGGAAATGCAGCGCGTCGGGATTTGGTGTCGGCATCGGGGTCTCTCTTATAGGTTCAGCTCTTGCGCCATCGCGTCAATGGACGCGCGCAGGAACGCGTCGAATTTGGGACTGGGCTGGCGAATGCGAAAGTTCTTCGCATGGGGATCTGGCGCTGTGATGTCACTGTCTGCGAGGGCTGCGATGGTGGCGTGGCCACAGAAGGGAACATAGGCCTCTGAATAGCCGCCTTCGTGGACGAGCACCAGCTTGCCGCCACAAAGTTTTTGCGCCGCAGCTTTGATACGATGGGTCATATCGGCAAACGTTTCGGCTGTGGCCTGCATCCGCGCCAGAGGATCGACGATAGAGGCGTCAAAGCCGCAGGCGACGATGATCATGTCGGGCGCGAATGCCTCGAGCGCGGGGATCACGATGCGCTCGAGCGCATGCAGATAGGCGGTATGCCCCGACCCCGCATGCAGCGGCAGGTTGATGTTGTAACCCGTCCCGGCCCCGACGCCCCGATCCGCCAACGCGCCGGTATCAAGCGGATAGTTGCCTTCCTGATGGAGCGAGATCGTCAGCACATCGTCGCGGTCATAGAAAATTGCTTCGGTGCCATTGCCGTGATGCACGTCCCAATCCAGCACGGCAACACGGCGCACCAGCCCCTTGGCCTTTGCCGCCTCTATCGCGATGGCGATATTGGCGAGCAGGCAGAACCCGTTGGGGAAATCAGGCAGCGCATGGTGTCCGGGGGGACGGCTGAGCGCATAGGCATTGTCGAGATCGCCCTTGGCGACGGCCTCTACCGCGGCGATAGAGAGGCCCGCGGACAGCGCCGCAATTTCGAACCCGCCCGCGGCAAAAGGGGTGCGCAGGCCCAGCTCTCCGCCGCCCGCGTCGGAGAGGCGTTTGAAGTCGTCGAGATAGGCGGGAGGATGAACACGCAGCAGTTCTTCGCGGGTGGCAAGCGGCGCGCTACGCACGTCGAGTTCAGCCATCAGGCCGGTGACCTCCATCAGATTGCGCAGGCGGCGTTTGGTTTCGGGGTTTTCAGGCAGACCGCCCGCGGCCAGCGGCTGCACCAAGCCGCCCACAGGCATGGTAAAGGCATAGTTGCCGCCCGCGTGCCAGAAGCAACGTTCATCCATGAAAAAGCCGGTCGTCATGATGTGTCCCCCGAGGTTTCGGGTCAAAGCTGGCCCAACGTTAAAGGATTGTCCATGGGGGCAGGGGCCGCAGCCGTGGTTCGGTGCGGGGCGCTAGGATGAGTATTTGACAAAAGGGTGAAGGGCAGGGGCGCAAGCCAGCTGCCCTAATCAGAGGGGGTCTGGCCTATCGGGTTTGGGTCCGCCCCCGCGTTTTCAGCCTACCATGCCTACGATCTCGTAGGTTTTCTTGAGGATCGGTGCGGTGATCTCGCGGGCTTGGGTCGCGCCGTGTGCTAGGATGCGGTCGATCTCGGCAGTGTCGGCCATCAGGCGCGACATTTCCTGGGTAATCGGGCCCATCTTGGATACGGCCAGTTCGGCCAGCGCGGGCTTGAAGGTGCCGAACTGCTGGCCGCCCACATCGGCCAGAACCTGTTCAACGGTCTGGTCGTTCAGCGCGGCAAAGATATTCACCAGATTGCGCGCCTCTGGCCGGTCCTTGAGACCGTCCACTTCGGAGGGGAGCGCATCGGCGTCGGTCTTGGCCTTGCGGATTTTCTTGGCGATAGTGTCTGCATCGTCGGTCAGGTTGATGCGGCTGGCATCCGAAGGGTCGGATTTCGACATCTTCTTGGACCCGTCGCGCAGGGACATGACGCGGGTTGCGGCCCCTTCGATCACCGGTTCGGTCAGCGGGAAGAAATCGACGCCGTAGTCATGGTTAAACTTGGCTGCAATATCGCGAGTCAGTTCAAGATGCTGTTTCTGATCCTCGCCCACGGGCACATGGGTCGCGTGATAGATCAGGATGTCGGCGGCCATCAGCGCGGGATAGGCAAAGAGCCCCAGCGAGGCAGCTTCGGCGTTTTTGCCGGCCTTGTCCTTCCACTGGGTCATGCGGCCCATCCAGCCCATGCGGGCGACGCAGTTAAATATCCACGCGAGCTGTGCATGCTCTGGCACCTGGCTTTGGTTGATCAGGATGGATTTATTCGGGTCGATGCCCGACGCGATGAAGCCGGCACAAAGCTCGCGCGTGCTTTTCTTGAGGTCGGCAGGGTCCTGCCAGACAGTGATCGCGTGCAGATCGACCATGCAGTAGATCGACTGCACCCCCTTGTCCTGCGCATCGGCGAAACGTTTTAGTGCGCCCAGGTAGTTTCCAAGATGCAAATCGCCCGACGGCTGGATGCCGGAAAACACACGCGGGGTGAAAGTGGTGTCGGTCATTGGATGCTCCGATAAGGCTGGAAACTACGGCCAGATGGGCTTACCCATGCGCACCATGCCCGTCAAGGAGGCCCTATGGAAGACCCAGATTTTCACCCCCCCGTGAACCCGATGCCCGCGACCGTAACGCTGCTTTTTCTGGCGTTGGCGGGGATAGAGATCGTGCTGTCGCTGGCCGAGGCTGGGATCATCGGCGGCCCTGCGGCGGTGGGCTGGCGTCTGGCGTTGATCCGCGACTACGGGTTCTCGGGCGATGTGTTCGACTGGATGGTTGCGAATATGCAATTCCCCCTGCGCGAACTGTCGCGCGTGGTCAGTTACAGTTTCATCCATTTGGGGTTCACCCATGCGATCTTTGCCTGCGTGCTGTTGCTGGCGCTTGGCAAGATGGTGGCCGAGGCAATGGGGCAGGTGGCGTTTCTGGCGATCTTCTTTGTGTCAGGCATTTTCGGGGCGGTGGTCTATGCGCTGGTGCTTAATGATCCGGTCTGGTTGGTCGGGGCCTATCCCTCGGTCTATGGGCTGATCGGCGGCTATTCCTTTGTCATGTGGCGCAAGCTGGCGGGGCAAGGGGAACAGCAATATCGGGCGTTTTCACTGATTGCCGTGCTGATGGGGCTGCAGCTGATCTGGGGCGTATTCTTTGACGCGGGCACCCAGTGGCTGGCAGAGCTTTTAGGCTTTGTCTGCGGCTTTGCACTTTGCTTTATCTTTGCGCCGGGCGAATGGAGCAAGCTGCGGGGCCGTATCCGGCATCGATAATGCGTGTCGAAGGGGCGGAAAGGGGGCCAGCCCCCTGCCCCCCGGGATTTTGCGCCATCTGGAAGTAGGCTGGCTCAGCCGCGTTTGAGGGCGCGTTTGAATTCGCCGAGCTTGAACGCGCCGATCCATTGGCCTGTGCCGAAATAGCTAATGGCGGCGAGGGCGATCAGGATCAGTAGGGCGATACCGCGCCACCAGGGTTCGGCAATCATGGGCTGCAGCGCCAGATTTCCAATCCACAGTGTGCCGCCCATGACAGCCGAGGCTGCCATGATCCGCCATATACGTCTATGGAACCGCGCATCGAATTTTGCGGCCAGCCCGAAGCCGCGTGCGCCATAGGCCAGCAGGCCAAACATCGCCCACCCTGCCAATGTCGTCGCGATGGCAGGAGCGATCCAGCCGAGGACGGGGCTGAGACCGACGGCCAGCACCACGTTCACCACCATCGCCACCACGGCAAAGTAGAACGGGCGGCGGGTGTCTTCACGGGCGTAATACAGGGGCTGCAGGATTTTTTGCAGAACGAAGGCAGGCAGGCCAAGGCCATAGATCGCCACGGCAATGGCGATGGCTGCTGCGTCATCCGTGGTTGTTGCCCCGCGTTGGAACAGCACCGTTGCCAGCGTGAACGGAATCACCATCAGAGCGATCGCGGACGGGATGGTCAGCGCCAGAGACACCTCGGCAGCGCGGCTGATCTGGGTGTGTGATCCCTGTTCGTCCCCAGCCTTGAGCCGCCGCGACAGGTCGGGCAGCAACACTACGCCAATTGCAATGCCAACCACGCCCAAGGGCAGCTGGTAGAGCCGGTCGGCATAGTTGAGCCATGCCACAGCGCCTTCGTAGAAGCTGGCGACCTGACGGCCCACCAGCAGGTTGATCTGCATGACCCCGCCCGCCAAGGCTGCGGGTGCGGCGATGATGGCGAGCCGCTTTAACTCGGGTGTCAGGCGCGGGCGCCGGCTGAAGCCCAGCGTAAAGCCTGCGCGTTTCGCCGCCCACCAGACCAGCGCCAGCTGCGCGATCCCGGCGAGCGGGACCGACAGCGCCAGCGTATCGCCGATTTGCAGCCCAAGCGCCTTGTCGATGCCCATGCCAATCGCCTCTGATCCGTCGCGGCCAAGGGCGGCCCCGATCAGCACAGCAAGGATGAAAACGATGTTCAGCACCACAGGGGCCGCCGCCGCTGCCATAAACCGCCCCGTAGCGTTCAGCACGCCTGACACGAGGGCGGCAAGGGAGATGAACAAGATGTAGGGGAAGGCCAGCCGTCCGTATTCGACCGCCAGATCGAAGCGTTCGTCGCCCGCAAAGCCTGACGCCATCAGCAGTACCAGCCCCGGCATCGCGACGATCCCGATGATGGTGAACAGCGTCAGGATGAACGCCATGCCGACGAAAGCATCCTGCGCGAATTTTTCCGGATCATCGCCGCTTTCGAGCTTTTTCGAGAACATCGGCACAAAGGCCATGTTGAACGCGCCTTCGGCAAAGAAGCGGCGGAACATGTTGGGCAGGGAAAAGGCGACCAGAAACGCTTCGGCTGCGGGGCCGGAGCCAAGGTAGCCCGCGATCATCACATCGCGCACGAACCCCATGACCCTGCTGAGGAGGGTCCAGATTCCGACGGTGAAGAAGCCGGACATAAGGCGGATAGGTTTCATGGTGGTGCTGCCCCGTAACTGCGGTGCAAATGGCCTAGCCGTTGGCGCCGCACTGCGCAATCAGGGAAATGCGAAGACAGCCGTCATGCCCGCGCGAAAGCGCCGATGTCAGTCCTGCGCCCGTGCCACACCGTCGATGATCGCCGTGCGCAATCGTTTCTCGAGCGTCTTCTGCTTGCTTTCGGTATAATATTTCAGCCCGAACATATCCTTGACGTAGAAGGTATCGACCACCTGTTCCCCATAGGTCGCGATCACCGCATTGGCGATATAGACGTTGGATTCAGCCAGCGATCGGGTGAGATCATAGAGCAGGCCGGGGCGGTCGCGGGTGTCCACCTCGATGATCGTGTAGATTTCCGACCCGTCGTTATCAAAGGTGATATGCGTCGGGACCTTGAACACCTTCTCGCGTTTTTTCACCTTGTCGCGGGATTTTAGCGCATCGCGGGCCAGAATTTCACCCTTGAGCGTCTTGGAAATCATCTGCCGCAGGCGCGGCAGGCGCGAGACATCGTAGGGATTGCCTTCGGCGTCCTGTATCCAGAAGGCATCGGTCACCCAGCCGTCTTTGGTGGTGTAGCTGCGGGCATCGACGACATTGGCCCCGACCAGCGCCAGCGCCCCCGCAAGCCGTGCAAAAATGCCCGGATGGTCCGCCATGACAAAACAGGCGCGGGTGGCGTCGCGGTCATCGTCAGGGTGCAGGTCAATGCGGATTTCACCATCCTGAATGTCGCGCAGCTGTTCGGCGAACACGACCTGCGATGCCGTATGAAGCCCCTGCCAATAGGGCGGGTAGTGGCGCGCGGTTTCAGCCTGAATGTCTTTGCGTGGCCAATGGGCGAGCGCGGCACGCAGCGCCTTTTTAGCTCCTGCGCCACGGTTCTCGCGGTTGAGGTCTTCGAGGCCGGTTTCAAGCGCCCGCTTGGTCTGGCGGTACAATCCACGGATCAACACGGCTTTCCAGTTGTTCCACGTGTTCGGTCCCACGCCCCGGATATCGCAGACGGTAAGCACGCAGAGCAGATCAAGCCGCTTGACGGTTTGCACGGCCTTGGCAAAGTCCCGCACCGTACGTGGGTCAGAGATATCGCGTTTCTGCGCCATATCCGACATCAGCAAGTGATAGCGCACCAACCATTCCACGGTGTCGACCTCTGCCTTGTTGAGGCCAAGACGGGGGGCAATCTTGCGGGCCATTTGGGCACCAAGAATCGAATGGTCCTCGGGGCGGCCCTTGGCAATATCATGGAGCAGCAGCGCGACGTAGATCACCTTGCGGTTCACACCGTGCTTGAGGATCGACGAGGCGACGGGCAAGTCTTCTTCCAGCTCGCCCTTTTCAATCAGAGCAAGGTTGGTGATGCATTGGATCGTGTGTTCGTCGACGGTGTAGCTGTGGTACATGTTGAACTGCATCATCGCCACGATGGGTTCGAATTCGGGGATAAAGGCCGACAGCACCCCCAGTTCGTTCATCCGGCGCAGTCCGCGTTCGGGGTTGCCGTGTTTCAGCATCAGATCCAGAAAGATCCGCCGCGCCTCTGGTGTGTTGCGCATGTCTTCGTCGATCAGCGCCAAGTTCGATTTGACCAGACGCATCGCGTCGGGGTGGATCAGCATACCCGTGCGCAGCGCTTCTTCGAAGATGCGCAGCAGGTTCAGCTTGTCGCTGATGAACGCTTGGCCATCGGTGACAGCCAGACGCCCGCCCACGACCTCGTACCCATCGCGCAGTTTGGGGCGGCGGCGAAAGATACGCTCTAGCAGTGGTTCGGCCTTGACGTGTAGCGCTTCGAGCTTGGTGAGGAAGATGCGCGTCAGCTCGCCGACTTCGGTGGCGTGGCGGAAATAGGCCTGCATGAACACTTCGACGCCGCGGCGACCGCGGGTGTCGCGGTATCCCATGGCCTCGGCCACGGCGACCTGCATATCAAAGGTCAACTGCTCTGTCGCGCGTCCCGAGAGCAGGTGCAAATGCCCCCGTACCGCCCAAAGAAAATTCTCGGCGGCGACGAAGGTTTTGAACTCTTCTTCCAGAAATACGCCGCGGTCGACGAGATCGGCGGCGTTTTCGACGCTATAGATGTGTTTCGCGATCCAGAACAGCGATTGCAGATCGCGCAAGCCCCCCTTGGCCTCTTTGACGTTGGGTTCGACGACATAGCGCAGACCCTGCTTGCGGTGCCGCGCGTCGCGCTCTTCCAGCTTGGCCTCGATAAAGCTGCGACCGGTGCCTGCAAACAGATCGGTCTTGAGCGTTTCGTCAAGATTCTGCGCCAGCGCGGTATCTGCAGCGATAAACCGGTGTTCCAGCAAAGCGGTCTGAATGGTGAAATCTTCGCGCCCAAGGGTCACGCAATCGCGGATGGTGCGCGTTGAATGCCCGACCTTTAGCTTCAGGTCCCACAGCATATAGAGCATGGATTCGATCAGCTTTTCAGTGCGCTGGCTGGGGGTTTGAGGGATGAGGAACAGCAGGTCCACATCGGAAAAAGGTGCCATCTCACCGCGGCCATAGCCACCAACACCGATCACCGCGAGCTTGTCGTCGGGTCCAGGTGCCTCTAGCGGGTGCAGCCGCTGGCCGGCGATTTGCAGGGTGGTGCGGACAAGCTGATCGGTCAGATAGCAATAGGCCGAGGTCATTGGCCGTGCATTGAACGGCGACGCGGCGAAGGCGCGCGCAATTTCCGCGCGCCCGTTTTTCTGCGCGTCCTGAAGCACCGCAACAGCAGCCGCCTGTATCTCTGTCGGGTCGCTGAGCCCGTCCAGGGCTGCGCTCAGCGCGGCCGAGACGGCAGCTTCGTCAAAGATACGTGTCGGGGTGCTGATCAGGTGACGCGCGGTGGCCTCACCCGATTCTGCTGGTGCAACAAGGGGTTTCACGTACAGGTGTCCCTTAGAAACCGGCCCCGCCAAAGGCTTGGGGCGCGGGGCTGACGATGACGACGCGCTTGTCGCGGATCGTGGCGACGGCGAGACCGCGTTCAGCGGTGCCATCGGACATCAGACGGAACACGCCGTTGGCCCCACGGAAGCCCGCACCTTGCGTTAGACGGCGCGCCGACAGTGCGTCGGATTTGCCGGATTTCGCCAAGGCCCCTACGGCTGCGATCCCGTCAAAGGCAAGCCCTGCAACCGGGCTAGGTGTATCGCCATAGGCCGCTTTGTAGCGTTGCGTAAAGGCGCTTGTGGCACCAGGGTCAGGCAGGGCGAACCAGCCGCCTTGAACACCCGGCAACGCGAGTGTTTGCGGAGGGATGTCCCAGCGTGTCAGGCCGATGTACTGCGTGGTGGCACCGTTGATGCCGGCTTCGGGCAGCAATTCGGCAAATAGGGGCAGCGCGCTGGCCGAGGATGTCGTGAGGAAGATCGCATTAGCACCGTTGGTATCAATGGCCGCTTTTACACGGGGTACGGCAGCAGTCACAGCGGTCTGGCTAAGGGCGTAATCGACAGTACCGGCAGAGGTCGCCCCATTTGCGGCGATCGCCTTGAGGATCGCATCACGGCCCAGCTGGCCTGCAAGGTCCTGACCATGCAGCACGAGGATGCGGTCCTTGCCGTTGGTCTTGGCATACCGCACCAGCCGGTTTGATGTATCGTTAAAGTTTTGGCCCAGTACAAAGACGTTACCGCCCGCGATGCTGGGGTTATTCGAGAACGACAGGACGTTCACACCCTGTGCCGCAACCGCGTTGCCTGCGGCATTCGCGGCCTCACCGTAAAGCGGGCCCAGAATAATCTGCGCGCCATCCGTCACGGCCTGCGCGGCTGTGGTGCCTTCGGTGGCCGCATTACCGCCCGTGCCATAGACCCGAAGATCGATTTGCACGCCGGCCAAATCACGAATTGCCAGACGGGCGGCGTTCTCAAGCTCTTGCGCCAGCAGATTATCTGCCGCCGATCCGCCCCGCGGGATCAGCAGGGCCACCGGAATAGGTTTGGTGGTGTCCACTTTGGGGCCTTTGACCCCGTTCAGATTTGTCATCCCCACGGGCTCGCACGCGGCAAGCGCTAAAGCGATAAGGGGAAGAATCAAAAGCCTCAGTGGCTTGCGAAGGATGTTGAAAACAGCGATCATAACAGTGTCACTCCATTGGTGGCAGGTCGGCGGCAATGGCCCCGGGCACATATGCACCGATCATAGAGAGTGCGAAAGGCGGGTCCAGCTTGAATTACCAAAAGATTCCCCTTGCAGCGGGGCTTTATTTTGTCGGGGTGCCCATTGGTACCGCCCGCGACATCACTTTGCGGGCGCTGGACGTGTTGGCCTCGGCGGATGTGCTGGCCGCGGAGGATACGCGCAGCCTGCGTAAGTTGATGGATATCCACGGAGTCCCGTTGAACGGCCGCAGGATCATGGCGTTGCATGACCACTCTGGCAACGGCGTGCAGGACAAGCTCGTGGCCGCGATACGCGATGGGCAATCTGTCGCCTACGCCTCAGAAGCTGGGATGCCGCTGATCGCTGATCCGGGGTTCGAACTGTCGCGTGCCGCCGGCGAGGCGGGCGTGATGCTGACCTGCGCGCCGGGCCCTTCGGCAGTGCTGACGGCGCTCGCATTGGCGGGTCTGCCGACTGACGCGTTCTTTTTTGCGGGCTTCCTGCCGAGTGCGAAAGGGGCACGGCTGACGGCACTGCAAAAGCTGAAAGAGGTGCAAGGCACGCTGGTATTCTACGAATCACCCAAACGCGTCGGGGCTATGCTGCGTGACGCGGCACAAGCGCTTGGCGGGGAACGGCCCGCTGCTGTATGCCGCGAGCTGACCAAGAAATTCGAAGAAATTCAGCGCGGTACCCTTGATGAGCTGACCGAGCGCTACAGCGGCAAATCCCCAAAAGGCGAAATCGTGGTGCTGATTGATCGCGGGCGTTTACCGTCTGTTAGTGAAAGTGATCTAACCTCTGACCTTGCGAACGCATTGGAAACAAATTCGATGCGCGATGCCGTCGATATGGTGGCGCAGGCATACGACGTGCCGCGCCGTCAGGTGTACCAGGCGGCGTTGGAATTGGGGAAAGATACGTAGGATGACCGAAACACTGGCGACACTGGCAAAATCTGTTCAGGGGGCTGTTTCCTATCACGCAGGACGCGCGGCCGAGCTTCAGGTCGCGCAGGATTATCGTCGGCGCGGTTTTGCACTGGCCCACGAACGCTGGCGCGGTAAGGCAGGTGAAATTGATCTGATCCTGCGCGACGGGGACGGGATCATTTTTGTCGAGGTCAAGAAAAGCAAAAGCCACGACAGCGCCCTGCAGCGTTTGAACCGGAAACAGATGCGCCGTATCTATCGCTCTGCCGAAGAATTCATCGGCGGCGAACCCAAAGGCGCGCTGACGGACGTACGGTTCGACGTGGCTTTGGTCGATCAAACCGGTGACCTGCGCATCCTTGAAAACGCCTTCGGGCACGACTGACCCATTGCACCCCACGCCCTGCTGCGCCATCTAGAAAGGAACAACAGGGAGACCCCTTATGAAAATCGCCTTTCAGATGGACCCGATCGGGGACGTGAACATTAACGCGGACAGCAGCTTTCGTCTCGCAGAGGAGGCGCAGGCCCGCGGGCATACGCTTTTCTACTACACCCCCGACCATCTCGCCTATCAAGAGGGGCGCATCACGGCGCGGGGCCATGACCTGACCGTACAGCGTGTGCAAGGTGACCATGCCACGCTGGGTCCCGAGCGCGAAGTCGATCTGGCAGATTTCGACGTGGTCTGGCTGCGCCAAGATCCGCCCTTCGACATGCACTACATCACCTCTACGCATTTGCTGGACCGTCTCAAAGACACAACGCTGGTGGTGAATGACCCGTTCTGGGTGCGCAACTATCCCGAAAAACTACTGGTGCTGGATTTCCCGCAGCTCACCCCGCCCACGACCATCGCCCGCGATCTGAACACGATCAAAGCATTCAAAGCCAAGCACAAAGACGTCATCCTCAAGCCGCTGTATGGCAATGGCGGTGCGGGTGTCTTCCGGCTGGATGCGAATGACCGCAATCTGGGCTCACTGCATGAACTGTTCAGCGGTTTCTCGCGCGAGCCGTTGATTGTGCAGAAATTCCTGCCTGCCGTGTCCAAGGGCGATAAACGCGTGATCCTTGTCGATGGTGAACCCGTGGGCGCGATCAACCGTGTCCCGGCAGAGGGTGAAACACGGTCAAACATGCATGTGGGGGGGCGTCCTGAAAAGGTGGGCCTGACAGAGCGCGACCTGGAAATCTGCGCCGCAATCGGGCCGTTGCTGCGTGAAAAGGGTCAGATTTTTGTCGGCATCGATGTGATCGGTGACTATCTGACAGAGATCAACGTGACCTCCCCCACCGGTATCCAAGAGCTTGAACGGTTCGACGGCACCAACATCGCCGGTAAAATCTGGGAGGCAATCGAGCGCAAACGCGCATGAGCCTGCTGCGCCCTCTGCTGAACGGCTATTTGCGTTTGGTAGAGAAGCGCAAGTTGGCGCGGACGCGCGACGTTCACAAGATCCGGCGTGATTTCGCCAGAACCGCGCGGCTGCTGTTCCGGGCACCGCGCCGCACGAAGATCACGCGCAGCCGTTTGACCGGCGCGGGCGAGGTTCTGCGGGTGTCCCCGGCACAGACGCGATCCGATCTGGTCATCTTCTACATCCACGGCGGTGGTTTTATCTTTGGCAGCCCCGATACCCACAGTGCCATGCTGGGCGCATTGGCGCAGCGGCTTGGCGCGGCGGCGGTGTTGCCCTATTATCGTCTTGCCCCCGAAGCACCCTTTCCCGCCGCGATCCAAGATGTTGCCGCGGCTTATCAGGCGGTGCTGGACAGCGGCGTGGCTGCGCACAATATTATCCTCGGCGGCGACAGCGCAGGGGGCGCGCTGGCGTTCAATCTGCTAAGCCGTTTATGCGCTGACGCAGGTCCATTGCCGCGTGCGCTGTTTGTGTTTTCACCACTGACAGATTTCCTGCACGAGGGGGTCAGCTTTCGCGAGAATGCTGCGCGAGAGGCCGTTTTGCCGGCGGCGCAGGCCGGTCTTATGGCAGAGATGTATCTGGCGGGGGCAAACCCGAGCGACCCTGCAGTGAGCCCGCTGCGCGCCGATTATCGCGGTGCGCCGCCAGTCTGGATCACAGTCGGCTCGACCGAAATCCTGCGGGATGATGCGCGGCGCATGTCGACGTATCTACAGGATCAAAACGTCAACGTGACGCTGGTGGAGGAACATGATCTTCCCCATGTCTGGCCAATTTTTCACAACTTTTTGCCAGAGGCGCGTACTACGCTGGATGCGCTGACACAGTGGATCAAGCAAGTGCCATCGACGGCAGACGAAAGCTGAGCGCTTCGGCAAGATGCGGTTTACGGACGTCAGTGACCCCTTCTAGATCCGCGATGGTGCGCGCGACGCGCAAGACCCTGTGATACCCTCGGGCCGATAGATGAAACCGCTCTGCCGCGCGCGACAGCAGGGCGCGGGCCTCGGTGTCAGGTGTGGCAATCTGTTCAAGCAGCCCCCCTTCGGCATCGGCGTTTAAAGTTGCGGTGGGATGTCCCGCAAACCGGTCGTGCTGGCGACATCGTGCGGCAAGGACACGCTGGGCCACGTGGGCCGATCCTTCGGCACTGGGCGGCAGGTCCAGGTCCGTATACCCCACAGGGGGTACATCAATGCGCAGGTCAAACCGGTCGCGGAGGGGGCCGGAAACGCGGCTCATGTAATCCTCACCACAAGCGGGGGCCTTGCTGCAGGCGCGGGACGGATCGCTGAGGTAGCCGCATTTGCAGGGGTTGGCTGCGGCCACGAGCATGAATTTGCACGGGTATTTCACATGCGCATTCGCACGGGCGATCATGACCTCACCCGTCTCAACCGGTTGGCGCAGAGTTTCCAGCACGGTGCGGGGGAATTCGGGGAATTCGTCCATAAACAACACGCCATTATGCGCCAGACTGACCTCTCCGGGTTTGGCGAGACGACCACCGCCGATAATCGCCGCCATAGACGCTGTGTGATGCGGTTCGCGAAAGGGCCGCACGCGCGAGATGCCCCCATCGTCCATCAGCCCCGCCAGCGAATGGATCATAGAGGTGCTAAGCGCCTCTTGCGGGGTGAGCGCAGGCAGGATCGAGGGCAACCGTGCCGCCAACATGGATTTGCCCGATCCGGGGGTGCCGACGAACATCAGATGATGCCGCCCCGCTGCCGCAATCTCAAGCGCACGTTTGGCGCGTTCCTGACCTTTGACGTCGCGCAGGTCGTGACGGCTGGGGCTTTGTGTCACCTCGCCCGGCGTAGCTGCGGGGAGGGGGGACTGTCCGGTAAAGTGACGCACGACTGCGCCGAGGCTCGGGGCCGCGATCACCTGTGCATTGCCCACCCAAGCGGCTTCGGCCCCGGAGGCGGCGGGGCAGAGCAGGCTGCGCCCGTTTTCCGCAGCTGCCATCGCAGCGGGCAGCGCGCCGATCACGGGGATCAGGCTGCCGTCCAGTGACAGTTCGCCTAGAGCAACGGTACTTTGGATGACATCATGCGGGAGGATATCGATCGCCCCCAACAACGCCAGCGCAATGGGAAGGTCGAAATGGCTGCCCTCTTTGGGGAGGTCGGCAGGGCTGAGATTGATTGTAATCCGTTTGCTGGGCAAGGCAATCGCCATCGCGCCAAGGGCGGCGCGCACCCTTTCGCGTGCTTCTGACACCGCTTTGTCGGGCAGGCCCACAATCGAAAAGGCCGGCATTCCGGCGGACAGCGCGCATTGCACCTCGACGATGCGCGCGTCGATGCCTTGGAATGCGACCGTATATGCCCGTGCGACCATTGTTCCCCTGCTGTCCTGTCGTGCCTTCAGGGGTAGGGCGGGGGTGTTTAAGAAGCGTTAACGGATGTGGAAACCGGAGGATTTGAGTTTATTTGGCAAAATGAAGCAGGGCGCGGGTGACCGTCAGACCTGATAGTTGATGGTGCCAATGTCCCAGCCGCGTGGCGTGATGTGAATATCAGTGACAGAGAGGTTGTCGATCTTATGCGCCATCGCGGCATGGGCATCGACGCCAAGCGCGCGTTGGACTTGGGTCAATATCACGCCGAAATGCGCCACAGCGATGATGTGCGTGTTCGGGTGGGCTTGGGTGATCCGGTCAACGGCTGCGTTGATGCGGTGGGCCGCGTCGTTCCAGCTTTCGCCTTCGGGGGCCGCAATATCGCCAGGGGTGGTCCAGTAGGCGCGGCTGAGCTCCGGATGGCTTTGTGACACATCGCGGGCGTGCTTACCGTCCCACAGCCCGAAATCAAGCTCGCGTAGGTCAGGATCGTGCGGCAGGCGCATTCGGCTGTCCGAGGCGAGCGTATCGGCCGTGGCAGAGGCACGGATCAGATCGGAGGAGATCAAAACCGAGGACTGTGGCAGATGGGCGTTCAGCCGAGCGATCAATGCGTGATCGGACAGATCAGCAGGGACATCGCGCCAGCCGACAAAGTTTTTTTCGTGAGTCGGGCCGTGGCGCACCCAATGCCAAATTGTCATGATCAAAGCGCCTTTTGCCGCGGGTGGTTTGCAATTTATTTAGCGTTGCTGCGCCAAAGTCAAAGCGGGCAGCGGACGAAAAGCCAATTCTTTTTCGAATCCACGTGAACCAACTGGCGGTTTTCCGCGTTTACATGAAAAGGCGCAAGGACATGTGCCTAGTTTGTAGGGATGGACATCATGACGCTTGCGCAATCACGTGACTTTTCTTTGACCCGCACCGCAATGAAAGCAGAGCTTTTGGATGCGGAGACAGAACTGAGGCTCGCATATGCTTGGCGTGACCAGCGTGATGAGCAAGCACTGCATCGGCTGATCACGGCCTACATGCGCTTAGCTATTTCGATGGCGGGTAAATTCAAGCGCTATGGCGCATCGATGAACGATCTTGTTCAAGAGGCCGGACTGGGCCTGATGAAAGCCGCCGACAAGTTTGATCCTGATCGCGGGGTACGCTTTTCCACCTATGCCGTTTGGTGGATCAAGGCGAGCATTCAAGATCACGTCATGCGCAATTGGTCGATGGTCCGTACCGGGTCGACGTCCTCGCAAAAATCCCTGTTTTTCAATATGCGTCGTGTCCAGGCGCGGTTGGAGCGTGAAGCTCAGGCCGCGGGCGAGACATTGGATCGCCACCAGCTGCGGCAGATGATCTCTACCGAGATTGGCGTGCCGATGCATGACGTCGAGATGATGGAAGGCCGCCTGTCGGGATCGGACTTTTCTTTGAATGCGACGCAATCTGCCGAGGACGAGGGCCGCGAATGGATCGATGCGCTGGTCGATGATAGCGCGCAAGCTGCCGAACGGGTCGAGGATAGTCACGACACATTGACGCTGCGCAATTGGTTGTTCTCGGCGATGCAGGCGCTGAACGAACGCGAGCAGTTTATCGTGCGCGAACGCAAATTGCGTGACCAGCCCCGCACATTGGAAAGCCTTGGCGCAGAGCTGAGCCTGTCAAAAGAGCGTGTACGCCAGCTTGAGGCTGCTGCATTTGGTAAGATGCGCAAGACGCTTGAAACGCAATCGTCCGAGGTGCGCCATTTCCTGATGTGATCCGGCGGTCTGTACCGGTAGCACTGGCCTGTCTTCCGCGCCGCATTGCGCAGGAACGGGCTGGCGCAAAATGACCCGCCCCCCTATTGTCTGGCCAAACACCGACGATGGGGGCGATCATGCTGGCTGGCAAACATATTCTGCTTATAATCGGGGGCGGTATTGCCGCCTTCAAATCCCTTGATCTGATCCGCCGTCTGCGTGAGCGCGGTGCTGTTGTCACCCCTGTTTTAACCCGCGCGGGCGAGGAGTTCGTGACACCCTTGTCTGTCTCTGCGCTGGCGGGGCAAAAGCTGTATCGTGACCTATTCGATCTGGGTGACGAGGCAGAGATGGGGCATATCCAGCTGAGCCGCGTCGCTGATCTGGTTGTTGTCGCCCCTGCCACGGCTGATCTGATGGCCAAGATGGCGACGGGTGCAGCGAATGATCTGGCCTCTACCTTATTGTTGGCGACGGATACGCCGGTGTTGGTCGCGCCAGCAATGAATGTGCGCATGTGGGATCACCCTGCAACGCAGCGCAACCTTGCGGTTTTGCGCGGCGATGGCATCAGCGTCGTCGGGCCCAACGACGGTGATATGGCCTGCGGGGAATTCGGCCCGGGCCGTATGTCCGAACCGCTTGAAATAGTTGCGGCAATAGAGGCGAAGCTGGCGGATGGCCCGCTGAAGGGCCGGCGTATTCTGGTGACCTCTGGCCCGACGCATGAACCCATTGATCCTGTGCGCTATATCGCGAACCGGTCGTCAGGGGCGCAGGGCACGGCGATTGCCCGCGCGCTGGCTGCTTTGGGAGCAGATGTGATCTTTGTCACCGGTCCCGCCGATGTGCCCCCCCCCGACGGGGTAGAGGTGATCCGGGTGCAAACGGCACAGCAGATGCAAGAGGCGGTAGAGGCGGCATTGCCCGTCGACGCCGGCGTGTTTGCGGCAGCTGTGGCCGATTGGCGTATGGCTAGCGCCAGCGACCGAAAGTTGAAAAAGTCGAAAGACGGCTTGCCGGTGCTGAGCTTTGCGGAAAATCCTGATATTCTCAAGACTGTCAGCGCAGCAGGCGCACGGCGTCCGCAGCTGGTCGTGGGCTTTGCCGCCGAGACCAATGATGTGGTGGAAAACGCCACCGCCAAACGTTTGCGCAAGGGCTGTGACTGGATTGTCGCCAATGATGTGTCGCCAGCCACGGGGATTATGGGCGGGGCAGAAAACGCCGTGACCCTGATTTCGGACGCGGGTGCCGAAAGCTGGCCGCGCATGGGCAAGGATCAGGTGGCGCAGCAGTTGGCGGCACGCATTGCAGACGCGTTAAGCTAGAGTTTTCTTGCCTTCGGCGAGGATTTTGAACCATTTGGAAAACGTCCGAGCGGGCGTCGCGGAGCGAATGATGGCGGAGATTAAATTCAAACGTGTCAGCGGCAATGATGACCTGCCGCTTCCGGCTTATGCCACGGCGGGGGCTGCGGGGATGGACCTGCGCGCATTCCTGCCGGATGGCCCGTTAACATTTGTCAAAGGGCAGATCAGCCTGATCTCTATAGGGTTTTCGGTGGAGCTGCCCCGCGGGACCGAGATGCAGATCAGGCCGCGGTCCGGTCTTGCGTTAAAGCACGGGTTTTTAATCCCCAACGCGCCAGGGACCGTGGACGAAGACTATCGCGGCGTGGTGATGGTCGGGCTGTACTATGTGGGGGATGCGCCTTTCGTGATGCGGCACGGTGACCGGATCGCCCAGGCCGTTATTGCACAGGTCCAGCAATACGACTGTGTCGAGGTGGACGCCTTGTCGGACACGACACGGGGCGGCGGGGGATTCGGCTCTACGGGGCTGAAATAGGGTCTGATCGCAAAGGGTTGCGCTGTCGCGAAACTTTAACATAGCTGAAATGAATGTGACTTAATGCAGCCGTAGGTTTCCCGAAAAAAGGGGAACCGAATGCTTCAGCTTCAAGCCGTCACGAAAACATTTGGCGCGAATACAGCCGTTCACGCAGCGAGCTTTTCCGTCGACCGTCCGATGATGATCGGCATCATCGGCAGTTCCGGTGCCGGTAAATCGACGCTGCTGCGGATGATGAACTGTCTGACCCCCGCCAGCTCGGGCGAGATACTGGTGAACGGGCGCGACATCACCAAGCTGCGCGGATCAGAGAAGCGTGACTGGCAATCCCACTGCGCAATGATCTTTCAGCAGTTCAATCTGGTGCCCCGGCTGGATGTGGTGTCGAACGTGCTGCACGGCACGTTAAACCGCCGGTCTACACTGTCGACGATGTTCAACATCTTTCCCCAAGACGACATTGTCCACGCCATTGATATCCTTGATCGTCTGGGCATCGCTGAACACGCGCCCAAACGTGCCGAGGCCCTATCGGGCGGGCAGCAGCAACGTGTCGCCATTGCGCGCGCGCTTATGCAGGACCCGACGATTATCCTCGCGGATGAACCCATCGCCTCGCTTGATCCGATGAATGCGCAGCTGGTGATGCAGGCGCTGCGCGACATCCACGAACAGGACGGGCGCATGGTGATCGCGAACCTGCACACGCTGGATACAGCCCGCCGCTATTGCGACCGCGTCATCGGCATGCGGCAGGGGCGGATCGTGTTTGACGGCACGCCTGCGCAGCTGACCACCGGTGTGGCGCGCGACATTTACGGTGCCGATGCCAGCTTTTCCGAAGCAACGACATCGACCCAGATCGAAACGCTTGAGCCCCGCCCCAAGGTGGCGGCGGCGCTATAGCCCTTCGTTTTTTCTATCACCCCTGCCTCCGTTCCTTGGGGGCCTATCTACAAAAGAAGAGAGACGACCGATGAACAAGTTACTTGCTGCTGCTCTGGCGACGACAACCCTTGCGACGGGTGCGGCTGCGCAGGCCGAAGCCATCTCTGAATTCCGTATCGGTATTCTGGGCGGGGAGAACGCCCAAGACCGGATGAATTCTAACGAATGTATGCGCGTCATGACCGAAGATGCATTGGGTGTGCCGACCAAG
The DNA here is from genome assembly GCF_900103185.1 of Sulfitobacter litoralis. Lineage (GTDB taxonomy): Bacteria > Pseudomonadota > Alphaproteobacteria > Rhodobacterales > Rhodobacteraceae > Sulfitobacter > Sulfitobacter litoralis. Next base: position 154,547 of record NZ_FNJD01000001.1, on the reverse strand, counting down.
ATTTTCGCCCCTGCCGACTATAACGGCGTTATTCAGGGTCTGCTGGGCGGCACGCTGGACATGGCGTGGCTGGGCGCTTCGGGCTATGCGGCGGTGTATCTGCAAGACCCCGAAGCGGTTGAGCCTGTACTGGTTAAAATGAACCTGGACGGGTCTTATGGCTACCACTCCATCGGGTTTGCCCGCGCCGACAGCGGCATCACCAAGCTCGAAGGCGTCAAGGGCAAGGTCTTTGGCTTTGGCGATCCGAACTCGACCTCAGGCTATCTGATCCCGTCGATCGAGATCCCGCAGATGGGCGAAGGGATCACCATGGAGTCCGGTGGCTACTTTGGGGAGGTCAAATTCACCGGCGGTCACGAGCAGACAATCGTTGCGGTCAACAATGGCGACATCGACGCAGGGGTGACCTGGGCCGACGGTCAGGGCAACTGGGAAGACGGCTATAACTCGGGGGCGCTGCGCAAAGCGGTGGATTCGGGGCTGGTTGATATGAACGATCTGGTGGAAATCTGGCGCTCTAAGCCGATCCCTGAAGGCCCCGTCGTTTTGCGCAGTGATCTGCCGCAGGACGTCAAAGACAAGATGACCACGCTGGTGGACACCCTGTATGAAACCGATCCCGACTGTACCTATGGCGTTGCCGCAGGGGACAGCCTTGGTTTCGATCCGATCACCCATGACGCCTATGTGTCGATCATCGAGGCACGCAAGGCAAAATCGAATTGATTAAAGTAATTTAAGCACTGTCGCTGGCTCCGATCCTCATCGGGGTCAGCATTTTTACGTAAAGGCTTCCCATGACTGCGACATCGCATACCAACCCCGACCGAGCAGGGATTCAGGACAGCTATCTGGCGCTGGCCAGATCGAAGCGCTGGATGAATCTGGTGCTGTTGATCCTTTTTGTGGCACTGCTGGTGGGCGGCTTTAATACCGCGGGCGACCGCAATGCAGGCGGGTTCTGGGACGGGCTGCCGAACGTTCTCGATTTCCCCGCTGACGTGATCGCCGAAGCGATTGAGCGCGGGCACCTTTTACCCGGATATATGGCGAAATACCTGCCTTCGTTGATCGAGACGGTGAATATTGCCGCGGCGTCGACCCTGCTAGGCGCAATGATCGGTCTGTTTCTGTCGCTGATGGTCACGCGCGGGCTTGCCCCTCTGCCGTGGCTGGTCGGTCCCTTGCGCCGCGTGCTGGACCTGTTGCGCGCCGTCCCCGAGATCGTCATCGCGCTGGTGTTGATCTTTATGCTGGGCGGCGGGCCAGTGCCCGCGATGATTGCCATTGCGCTGCATACCATCGGTGCGTTGGGTAAGCTCTTTTCCGAGGTGAATGAAAACGCCTCTCTCAAACCGGTAGAAGGTCTTGCCTCTGTCGGGGCCAGCTGGAGCCAGCGCATGTGGCTGGGGGTAATCCCGCAAGTGGCCCCGAACTACGTCAGCTATGCTCTGCTGCGGTTCGAGATCAACATCCGCGCCTCTGCGATCCTTGGCTTCGTCGGGGCAGGGGGCATCGGCTACGACCTGCGCAACACCATGAGCTGGGGGCAGGGCAAGTTCGACGAGGCTGCCGCCATCTTCCTTTTGCTGTTCCTGACGATTGTGATCGTCGATCAGCTTTCTTCCGTTTTCCGTAACCGTCTGACCCACGGACTGCCGAGTGCAAAGGTGACCCTATGACCGCGACCGCCCTTCACGCCCAGACGATGGTGCACTTCTCGCGCAAGCGGATGACCGCTTTGGCGCTGCCCCTGATTGCGCTGGCCTATTTCGTCTATATCTTCTTTGCCTTTGATATTGCGGGGCTGGGGGATCGGATCAACGTCGGCAACGCCCGCACGCTGGTGTCTGATACCTATAGCTACAAAACCCATGTCACGCAGGACAACCGTGACGGCGCGTTTTCCATCGCAATCGAAGGCGAGCGTAAGGGCGCATATGAAACCGGTACGGCCCCTGACTGGGTTACGCTGGGGGATCGCCCCGTTGCTGATCTGGGGGGCGGGCATATCGTGACCTTCGGCCCGCAAGTGACCTATGACATCCCGGGCTATGGTACCGTGGTGGCCGAACCGGGACAGCGCGGCGTTCAGGCGACATTCCCGCCCGGCGATATCCCCGACTATATCAGCGCATCCAAGAACCGTGTGATGATTAACACGGATGCAGGGCGCCTGACGATCACCCGCAACCGGACCGAGGTGTTCAAGTACAACTACGGCTGGGAGCTGTTCTTTTTCACGCTCGATAGCCCCTATCACGGGCTTGGCCCTGTTGCACTGCTGGGGCGCGCGGTCAGCGGCGAAGCAGGCGCGATTTTCCACGATTTCTGGACCAACCGCATGTGGCGTCATGGCGATGTGGCTTGGGCGTTGTACGAGACGTTGTTGATGGCATTCCTTGGCACGTTTGGCGCAGCGATCATCGCTTTGCCGCTGGGGTTTCTGGCCGCCAAGAACTTTACCCCGCTGCGGTCCTTGCGCTTTGCTGCACGGCGCATGTTCGACTTTCTGCGCGGGGTTGACGGGCTGATCTGGACCATCGTCTTATCGCGGGCCTTTGGGCCGGGGCCGCTGACGGGGGCACTGGCGATCCTGCTGACCGACACGGGGTCCTTCGGCAAGATGTTCTCGGAAGCGCTTGAGAATGTGGACGGCAAACAGATCGAAGGCATCACCTCCACCGGGGCGAAACCGCTGCAACGCTATCGCTTTGGGGTGATCCCGCAAATCGTGCCGGTGCTGCTGAGCCAGATCCTGTATTTCCTTGAATCCAATACGCGGTCCGCGACGATCATCGGGGCGATCACCGGTGGCGGCATCGGTTTGCTGCTGACCCAGGCGATTGCCACCCAGAAGGACTGGGAAGAGGTGACCTACTACATCGTGCTGATCGTGCTGATGGTCATGGCGATGGACAGCTTTTCGGGCTGGCTGCGCCGCAAGCTGATCAATGGCGACGAGGGTGGTCACTGATGCCGCGTCTTACTGCTGACACCCCCTACATGCACCCCGACTGCGAGATCAAAGATGCGACATTCGGAGCCTACACAGAGGCTGGACGCGGGTCGCGTATCGCGCACAGCCAGTTTGGTGACTATAGCTACTGCGACCGCTACGCCGACATTGCCAACACCACCGTGGGCAAGTTTGCAAACATCGCGGCCTATGTGCGGATCGGGGCCACAGACCACCCGATGGAGAAAGCCAGCCTGCATCACTTTCACTACCGTGCAGGCGACTACTTTGACGATGCGACTGACGATGACGCTTGGTTCGCGCACCGTCGTGGGCGGCGCGTCACCCTTGGACACGACACGTGGCTGGGCAACGGCGCACAGGTCCGGCCAGAGGTAACGATCGGCCACGGGGCCGTTGTGGCGGGCGGGGCGATCGTGACCAAGGACGTCGCCCCTTATATGATCGTAGCGGGCATCCCTGCAGTGCCGCTGCGCGCGCGGTTCAGCCCAAGTATCGCCGACCGCATGATGGCACTGGCATGGTGGGACTGGTCCCACGACGCGCTGCACCGCGCGCTTGGGGACTTCCGATCGCTTTCAGCAGAGGCGTTTCTGGAACGGTACGAATAACGCCGGCCGCCTCAGGAATCTGCCAGTGTTAGGGTCACTTTGTCCCCCGCAAACCACGTGCGCCCGTATTCCAGCGGTTGGCCTTGATCATCCACGTTCAGGTTGATCGTGCGTAAGATCGGCGCGCCCTCAGTCACGCGCAGATGCAAGGCTTGGGTGGCGCTGGCGAGCTTGGCATTGATGCGGGTCGAGGCACGGGTGTAGTCCGTCACCCCCCCCAGTCGCAGCGCCGCCGTCACCGATTGCGCCTGTTCAAGATGCGCCAGCATGTCGGGGAAGCGCGCGGCAGAGAAGACGCTGCGAAACAGCGCGATCACCTGATCATCAGCAAAGGAAAGCCCCTCGCAGACCTGCACCTGGGCGTTCTCGGCCAAGGCAAGCGCGCTGCTTTCCTCGGGCCGTGCGGTGCGGGTTTCCAGCGTCAGGAACTCCTTGCCCGGAATGCGCCCCTGTGCGGTGAGGTTTTGGTGAAAACGGACGCGGCGGCCAATGGGGTAATCGGTAGGGGTAGAGGTCACGAACACCCCCGCACCGCGCCGCGGCAGGACCAGCCCCTCGTCGGTCAGCGCCTTTATCGCGTGCCGCACCGTGTGCCGGTTCACCCCGAACCGCGCGGCCAGCGCGCTTTCGGTCGGCAGCTTGTCATCAGGGCCATAGACGCCAGCGCCAATATCACTGCGCAGACTATGGGCGATGGCGGTCCAGATCGGGGTGCGTTCGGGCATGTCACAAATATTTCGCAAAAGGAGGGCTTGGCGCTGGTCCGCGCGGCGGCTATTATTTGTCTAGTTGTATAGACAACTCGAAAAGGTGTCTAGATGAATATGATGAACTCAGAAATCGACCCCAACGCGCCTCGTAAGTCGTGGTTGGGGCTGCTCGCTAAATCCCCCGCAGCCGAGATCGCACGCCTGTGGACCGCCTATGACACCCACCCCGATCACAGTATTTTGCGCGCGCCAGAGATTGGCGGCGTGATGGTGCGCGGGCGGGCAGGAGCCGTGGGTGCCGCGTTTAACCTTGGCGAAATGTCCGTCACCCGCGCCTCGGTCAAACTGGGCTGCGGTACGGTCGGTCACGGCTATGTGCAGGGCCGCAGCAAGGACCACGCGCTGCAGACAGCGCTGATTGACGCACTGATGCAAACCGAAGCAGCGACGCAGGTAGAGGCCGCGATACTTGCCCCCCTGCGCAAGGCGCGTGACACGGCCAAGGCCACCCGCGCGGCCAAGGCGGCGGCGACCAAGGTTGATTTCTTTACAATGGTACGAGGGGAAGACTGATGCAGGCCCATGCTTTGGAGGGCGGCTTTACCAACGCCCCAATCGACGCCGCCCGCGCCTTTCGCGGGCTGATGACCGCCATGGCCCGCCCCGGCACGATTTGTGACGTATCAGGTGCCACCGCGCCCGCGCCGCTTAGCGTGGCAGCAGGTACCGCGATCCTGACGCTGTGTGATCCCGATACGCCGATCTATCTGGGGGCGGCCTGTGATACGCAAGATGTGCGCGACTGGATTACCTTTCAAACCGGCGCGCCTTTTGCGCCTGCCGATAAGGCGATGTTCGCCGTGGGGGGCTGGGATGATCTGCCTCTCGCAAAGTTCGCCATCGGCACCGCAGAATACCCCGATAGGTCAGCAACGCTGATCGTCGAAATGCCCGAGCTGTCCTCCCATGGTGCGACCCTGAGCGGGCCGGGCATCAAGGATACCGCTAGCCTGTCGCTGCCGGACTGCGCTGCTTTTCAAGCGAATGCCATGCTGTTCCCACTGGGGCTGGATTTCATTTTTACTTGCGCAGACCGGCTTGCTGCGCTGCCACGCACGACGAGGGTTCGCTGATGTATGTTGCAGTCAAAGGGGGCGAACGCGCCATCGACCACGCTCATGCGTGGCTGGCCGAGGAACGGCGCGGTGATCGCGATGTGGCGGAACTGGGCGTCGATCAGATCCGCGAACAGATGACGCTGGCCGTCAATCGCGTGATGGCGGAAGGGTCGCTTTATGATCCCGACCTTGCCGCGCTGGCGATCAAACAATCGCGTGGTGATTTGATCGAGGCAATCTTTCTGATCCGGGCCTACCGCACCACGCTACCCCGTTTTGGCGGCTCTAATCCGGTGGACACCGCTGCGATGGCGTGTGACCGCCGTGTCTCGGCCACGTTCAAGGACGCACCGGGCGGGCAGGTTCTGGGGCCGACATTCGACTATACCCACCGTCTGCTGGACTTCAAACTCGCCGCCGATGGCGAGGTCGCAGAGATGCCGCAAACAGAGCCTAATGCAGGTGAAACGCCTCATATCATGGGGTTCCTTGACCGCGAGGATCTGATCCAGTCGGAACCCGCAGGAGCAGAGAAACCTGACGATCTGACCCGCAGCCCGCTGGAGCTTCCGGCCAGCCGTGCCTTGCGATTGCAGGCTCTAACGCGGGGGGATGAGGGGTTTATCCTTGGCATGGCTTACTCCACCCAACGGGGCTACGCACGCAACCACGCCTTTGTGGCAGAGCTGCGCATCGGTGCCGTGGCCGTAGAGATGGACATACCCGAATTGGGCTTTGCCATCGACATCGGCGAAATCACCCTGACCGAATGCGAGACGGTCAATCAGTTCACCGGCTCTAAGACGGAGCCGCCACAGTTCACGCGGGGCTATGGGCTGGTCTTTGGGATGGCTGAACGCAAGGCGATATCAATGGCGCTGGTCGACCGCGCGCTGCGCTGGAAGGAGTTGGGCGAGGATAATCTGGGCGCACCCGCGCAGGACGAGGAATTCGTGCTGTACCACGCCGACAATATTCAGGCGACGGGGTTTCTGGAGCATATCAAACTGCCCCACTACGTCGATTTCCAATCCGAACTGGAGCTGATCCGCAAGCTACGCCGGGAGGCGCAGGCAGGGTCGCAGGCGGGGGAACAAGCCGAAGGGAAGGGCCCCTCCGGGGGGAGTTTAACAGGCAAAATGAAAGAAGGGGTGGCGTCATGAGCGACTATAACTTCGCCTATCTGGACGAGCAGACCAAACGCATGATCCGCCGCGCGATCCTGAAAGGGCTGGCGATCCCGGGCTACCAAGTGCCTTTTGCCAGCCGCGAGATGCCGATGCCTTATGGCTGGGGCACGGGCGGTGTACAGGTGTCGGCGGCGGTATTGACGCCCGAAGACCGGTTCAAGGTGATCGATCAGGGGGCCGATGACACCACCAATGCAGTCTCTATCAGACGGTTTTTCGAGAAAACGGCGGGTGTCGCCGTGACCGAAGCCACCACCGAGGCCAGCGTGATCCAGACCCGTCACCGCATCCCCGAAGCGCCCCTGCGCGAGGACCAGATCCTTGTCTATCAGGTGCCGATCCCCGAACCGCTGCGGTTTCTCGAGCCATCAGAGGTAGAGACCCGCAAGATGCACAGCCTTGAAGAATACGGATTGATGCACGTGAAACTTTACGAGGACATCAGCCAGCATGGTGCGATTGCCACCGCCTATGCTTATCCGGTGAAGGTAGAGGGGCGCTATGTCATGGACCCGTCGCCGATCCCGAAGTTCGACAACCCAAAGCTGGAGATGGCAGGTATCCAGTTGTTCGGCGCGGGCCGTGAACAGCGTATCTATGCGGTGCCGCCCTATACCCATGTCGTCAGTCTGGATTTTGATGACTACCCGTTCGAGCCGACCAAAGCAGATCACGCCTGTGATCTGTGCGGCGCGACAGACAGCTATCTGGACGAGCTTATCATGGATGATGCCGGCGGTCGGATGTTCATGTGTTCGGATACGGATTACTGCGGCACTCGCTGTGCGGCGGGGCATTGTGGCGCCCAGGGCACCCCTTTGGCGGAGGACGCGGCATGACCCCGTTGTTGCAAGTGGAAGGCATCGCCAAGATGTACGGCGCGCGGATCGGGTGCACGGATGTGTCCTTTGATCTTTACCCGGGCGAGGTAATGGGCATCGTCGGGGAAAGCGGGTCGGGGAAGTCGACCTTGCTGAACTGTATGGCGGGGCATTTGCAGCCCGACGCAGGTGCGGTGCGCTTTGACACCCGCACTGAGGGCTTGCGCGATACTGTCACGATGAGCGAGCCCGAACGCCGCATGCTGTCGCGCACTGACTGGGCATTCGTTCATCAACATGCCCGCGACGGGTTGCGCATGAACGTCAGTGCGGGCGGCAATGTCGGCGAACGGCTGATGGCCGTGAACGCACGCCACTACGGAGACATCCGGGACAAGGCGATCGACTGGCTGGGCCGGGTCGAGATCAGCGCCGACCGGATCGACGACCGCCCCACGGCCTTTTCCGGCGGGATGCAGCAACGGCTTCAGATCGCGCGCAATCTGGTGACGGGCCCGCGGTTGGTATTCATGGACGAACCTACCGGCGGTCTGGATGTCAGCGTACAGGCGCGATTGCTGGATCTGCTGCGTGGTCTCGTGCGCGAAATGGGGCTGAGCGCCATCATCGTGACCCACGATCTGGCTGTGGTGCGATTGCTCGCCGACCGGCTGATGGTGATGAAAGACGGCCATGTCATCGAGAGCGGCCTGACCGATCAGGTGCTCGACGATCCGCAGCATGCCTATACGCAGCTTCTTGTTTCCTCTGTCCTACAGGTATGAACCCGATGATTACTGTTGAAAACGTATCGAAATCCTTTGTGCTGCACAATCAGGGGGCTGCCGAAATCTCTGTTATGGCGGGGGCGTCGCTGTCGGTGGCACAGGGGGAATGTATTGCCTTGGTGGGCGCGTCGGGGGCCGGCAAATCGACCCTGATGCGGATGATTTACGGCAATTATCTGACCCAGTCGGGCCGGATTATGGTAGGCGATCTGGATGTCGTAACCGCGGCACCACGCCAGGTGATCCAGCTGCGCCGCACGACGTTGGGCTATGTCAGCCAGTTCCTGCGGGTCGTGCCGCGTGTCTCGACACTGGATGTAGTGGCCGAGCCGCTGATGGCGACCGGATCGGACCGAGCGACGGCCGAGGCGCAGGCAAAAACCCTGTTACACAGACTGAACATCCCCGAACGCCTGTGGCAGCTGAGCCCCACGACCTTCTCTGGCGGGGAGCAGCAGCGCGTGAATATCGCGCGCGGTTTTGCCTATCCCTATCCGGCGCTTTTGCTGGATGAACCTACCGCCAGTCTTGACCCGACAAACCGTGCCACCGTGCTTGCGATGATTGCCGAGGCGAAGGCGCGGGGCGCTGCGATCATTGGTATCTTCCATGACCACGCCGCCCGCGATGAGATATGCGACCGCCAGTTTGATGTGACGCAGTACACGCCGGGGCTGGCCGCATGAGGGGACGGTTTATTGCGGTCGTCGGTCCTTCGGGCGTTGGCAAAGACAGCGTGATGGAAGGTTTGGCTGCGGCAGACCCGTCGCTCGTGCTCGCCCGACGCGTGATCTCGCGTCCCACCGCGCTGGGCGGCGAGGATTTTGACGGCGTGTCGGAACGTGCCTTTCGGAAGGCCGAGCATGACGGCGCGTTTATTCTTAGCTGGCATGCGCACGGGTGGCACTACGGTATCCCGCAGTCTGTGGCACTGGAGGTGGCGCAGGGGCGTGACGTGATGGTGAACCTGTCGCGGGCCGTTTTGCCACAGGCGCAGGCTTTGTTCGCGCGGTTCTGTGTCATCCTGCTGCGCGCGGATCGCGATGTGCTTGCATCCCGTCTGTCTGCGCGAAACCGCGAGGACGCAGACGAGATCGAGCGTCGCTTGGCGCGGGCAGATTTCGCGATGCCGTCGGGTATGCGCCACCAGGTTATCTGTAATAACGGCCCGCTGGCGCAGACCGTTGCCACAATACGCCAGCATCTTTCCCAAACAGCCTGTACGGCTGGCCAATCCAATCAGAAGATAAAGCCATGACCCAAGAGACGATTTTCGCCAATGCCCGTCTGATTCTGCGCGATAGGGTCGAAACCGGCGCGATCCGCATTGCAGATGGGGTGATCACCAATATCGATACCGGCGCCGCCGTGCCAAAGGGCGCGCGGGACATGCAGGGGGATTACATCGCGCCCGGCCTGGTGGAACTGCATACCGATAACCTTGAACGGCACATGTCGCCGCGCCCCAAGGTCGACTGGCCGCACCGCGCCGCGATCCTCGCCCATGACCGAGAGCTCGCCGGGACCGGGATCACCACGGTGTTTGATGCGATCCGCGTGGGGTCGATGATTTCGGCCGAGCATCAGTATCAGAAATACGCGCGCGGCATGGTTGATACCATTCTGGCCATGCGCGATGCCCGCGCCTTGCGGATCAGCCACCACATCCACCTGCGCGCCGAGATTTGTTCGGAAACGCTGGCCGAAGAGCTGGCAGAGTTCGGCCCCGAGGATCGCGTGGGCATTGTGTCTATGATGGACCACACCCCTGGTCAGCGCCAGTTTCGGGACCTGTCGAAATTCGAGGCCTACGTGCGCGGCAAACACAGCTTTGACGCAGCCGCGTTCCAGCGCCATGTCGCGTATCTTTACGACGTGCAAAAGCAGTACGGCAAAGCCCATGAGGCCGCGACGGTTGCGGCTGCCGCCCGCTATGGCGCGGCACTGGCCAGTCATGACGACACCACGGCAGAGCAAGTCGATACCAGTCACGACTACGGGGTACGGCTGGCCGAATTTCCCACCACCGTAGAGGCCGCCAACCGCTGCCACGCCAACGGGATCGCGACGATTATGGGCGCGCCGAATGTCATTCGCGGGGGGTCCCATTCCGGCAATGTCGCAGCGCTCGATCTGGCCAAGGCAGACCGGCTTGATATTCTTTCGTCGGATTATGTGCCCGCGGGGCTGTTGATCGCGGCGCTCCAATTGGGCGATCTTTGGGGCGATCTGTCGCGTGGTCTGTCGACGGTGACCCGCGCTCCGGCACATCGTGCGGGCTTGATGGATCGCGGGACGCTTGAAGTCGGGGCACGTGGCGATGTGATCCGGTTCGCGCGACTCGACGGGTTGCCGATCCTGCACGAAACATGGGTCGAGGGGGCGCGTGTCTTTTAACCTGATGCAGCGGTGCGACGCTTGCCGCTCTGCGGGCCTGCCCGTTTACGTTTTGGGTTGGTGTCGGCGGAAAAATGCTTAGGTTGCCGCTTTAGGGTCTGAATACCCGAAAAACAAAGCGGGGGCCTTATGCGCCAATCACATACGCAACCAAAACTGCGCGCCTCAGACGGGGCCGCCTGATGCTGCTGGTTTTGGGACTGGCCGCGCTGATCTGGGGCGCGGGGGCCGCGTTTGGCCAGCCACGCGAACGACGGGTCGTGATGTTGGGCATGGTGTTTGGTCTGGTGATCGGCTTGAACCTGTTGCTGCCGGCGACGCATCCCTTGCGTGTCGCGACGGGGGGTACGGCGGCGCCTTGGCTACTGCTGACCGGATTTTTGCTACTGATCTTTGGCTATGGCTGGGGGCTGAACCGCTTGCGTGCGCGGGCCGAACCCGCAAACGACACCAAACCCGCCGCGCAAACCGGCACGTTTTCAGAGACCGAGCTGAACCGCTATGCCCGTCATATCGTGCTGCGCGAAGTCGGCGGATCGGGTCAAAAGGCGCTCAAGCAAGCGCGGGTTCTGGTCATCGGGGCAGGTGGGCTTGGGGCGCCGGTGCTGCAATATCTGACGGCTGCCGGTGTCGGGACCATCGGCGTGATCGATGACGACATCGTTGAAAACGCTAACCTACAACGGCAGGTGATCCATAAGGACAGCGCCATCGGCACCCCCAAGGTCTTTTCAGCCCAAGCCGAGATGGAGGCACAGAACCCCTTTGTCACCGTGCGCCCCTACCATCGCCGCCTGACCGACGACATCGCGGCAGAGCTTTTCGCCGACTACGATCTGGTGCTGGACGGCACCGACAATTTCGACACCCGCTATCTGGTGAACCGCACCTGCGTCGCCGCAAGGCTGCCGTTGATTTCGGGCGCACTGTCGCAATGGGAAGGGCAGCTCAGCATCTTTGACCCTTCAAAGGGTGCGCCCTGCTACCAATGCATCTTCCCGCAGGCCCCTGCGGCACATCTGGCCCCCAGCTGTGCGCAGGCTGGTGTAATTGGCCCGCTGCCCGGTGTGATCGGTGCGATGATGGCGTCCGAGGCTATCAAGCTTATCACCGGTGCCGGTGCGCCGCTGCGCGGTCAAATGCTGATGTATGACGCGCTTTATGGCGAGAACCGCGTGATCGGTGTCTCCAAGCGCGACGACTGCCCGATCTGTGGCGACGCGGGCGAATAGACGACCCGTCATGGGGGTTCCGCGCGCGGCTATTGCGATTGTATTGCCCTGCTGCAGTGCATAGCTTGACCCGTAAAGGAGACCGCCATGACAAACCCGTTGCTACATGATTGGGACACCCCGTTCGAGATTGCCCCCTTCGACCAGATCTCCGACGATGATTTCGCCCCTGCGCTGGACGAGGCGCTGCAGACGCACCGCATGGAAATCGAAGCCATCGCCGCGTGCGAATACGAGCCGACATTCTCAAACACGATCGAGGCGCTCGAGGAAGCAGGCAGCCAGCTTGACCGCGTGTTGGGCGTGTTCTTCACCGTCGCAGGGGCCGATAGCAACCCCGTGCGCGAAGACCTGCAACGCAAATTCTCGCCGCTGCTGTCGGCGCATTTCTCTGACATCTCAAGCAACAAGGCGCTGTTCGCGCGGGTCGCATCGGTCTGGGAAAACCGCGACAGCTTTGACCTGACGCCAGAGCAGGCACGGGTGCTGATGCTGACCCACCGCGGCTTTGTCCGCGCAGGCGCGGCGTTGGACGGGACGGCGGATGCGCGGATGAAAGAGATCAAGAACCGGCTTGCCGTGCTGGGGACACAGTTTACCCAGAACCTGTTGGCCGATGAACGCAGTTGGTTCATGCCGCTGGAAGAATCCGATCTGGAGGGGCTGCCCGACTTCGTCATCGATGCCGCCCGCGCTGCTGGCGAAGAAAAAGAGGCGGGCGCGCCGGTCATTACCCTCTCGCGGTCTTTGATCACGCCGTTTCTGCAATTCTCGCCGCGTCGCGATCTGCGCGAAAAGGCGTTTCTGGCGTGGCAGGCGCGTGGGGCCAACGGCAATGAGACCGATAACCGCGGCATCGCTGCTGAAACCCTTGCGCTGCGCGAGGAACGGGCCAAGCTGCTGGGCTATGACAACTTTGCCGCCTACAAGCTGGAAACAGAGATGGCGAAAACGCCAAAGGCCGTGCGCCAGCTGCTGATGGATGTCTGGGCACCGGCCAAAGCACAGGCAGAGGCGGACGCCGAGGTGCTGACCCGCATGATGCACGACGATGGCGTAAACGGCGATCTGGCCCCGTGGGACTGGCGCTACTATGCGCAAAAACGGCGGGTGGCGGAACATGATCTCGATGAAGCCGCGTTGAAACCGTATTTCCAGTTGGACCGGATGATCGACGCGGCCTTCGACTGCGCCACACGGCTCTTTTCTCTCGAATTCAAACCCCTCGACGTGCCGCTCTATCACCCCGATTGTCGCGCGTGGGAAGTGACCCGCAACGGCGAACATGTGGCGGTGTTCATCGGTGACTATTTTGCGCGCGGGTCAAAACGGTCTGGCGCGTGGTGCAGCGCCATGCGGTCTCAGGCTAAATTCCCCGAGGTGCAGTCGCCGGTGGTGATGAACGTGTGCAACTTTGCCAAAGCATCGCCTGCGCTGCTGTCCTACGACGACGCCCGCACGCTCTTCCATGAATTCGGCCATGCGCTGCACCAGATGCTGTCGGACGTGACCTATGAATCCGTTAGCGGTACATCGGTCGCCCGTGATTTCGTCGAACTGCCAAGCCAGCTGTTCGAGCATTGGCTGGAGGTGCCCGAGGTCCTGAGCCAGTACGCCACACACGCCAAGACAGGCGAACCGATGCCGGCAGAAATGCTTGCAAAGGTTTTGGGGGCTGCAAACTTTGATATGGGGTTTTCCACGGTCGAATATGTCGCCTCTGCGCTGGTGGATCTTGAATTCCACGATGGCGCGGCACCCGCTGACCCCCTGGCGAAACAGGCACAGGTTCTGGCCGATCTGGGGATGCCCGACGCGATCACCATGCGCCACGCCACGCCGCAGTTTGCCCATGTCTTTTCAGGCGATGGCTATTCCAGCGGCTATTACAGTTATATGTGGTCCGAGGTGATGGACGCAGACGCCTTTGCCGCCTTTGAAGAAGCCGGCGGCGCCTTTGATCCCGGCCGCGCGGCGGCACTAGAGCAACACATCCTGTCGACCGGCGGCAGTCAGGATGCGGCGGAGCTGTACAAGGCGTTCCGCGGCAGATTGCCGGGGGTAGAGGCTTTGTTGAAAGGGCGCGGTCTGACAGCGGGCTGAGCGCCCGCAGCTGACCTGCCTTCGGCGAGAGTTTAAGAGGCAAAATGAAGGGGCGCAGGGCTGCAGCTTCATTTTGCCAAATAAACTCAAATCCCGCCCTCGATACGGGGCGGCTCAGTAGCCTTTGGCGCGGTCCACCAGATGCAAAAAAGGCTCTTGGGATTCGCCGCGGCGGATGTTTTCCACGACGGCCTGTGCTGCTGTGTTGGCGCGGGTTTCAGCGGCGATATGGGGGGTAACAGTGACTTTGGGGTGCGCCCAATAGGGGTGCTCGGAAGGCAGCGGTTCGATGCGGAACACATCCAGCGTGGCATGGGCGATCTGGTCGGTATCCAACGCAGCCAGCAGCGCGTCGTCATCGATCAACGCCCCACGGCCTGGGTTTATAATAAACGCGCCCTTGGGCATCTGCGCTAGGGTTTCGGCGTTCAGCGTGTTCTCGGTATCAGGGGTGTTGGGCAGCAGCAGGACCGCGATCTCGGCGCTGTGTAGGGCATCTCTTAGCCCGTCGTCCCCATGCAGACAGGTCACGCCTGAAATCTCTTTGGGGCTGCGCGACCAGCCGGTGACGTTGAAACCCAGAGACACCAATGTCTCGGCCACAGCCGCGCCTAAGGCACCAAGGCCCAGAATGGTGATCTGACGTTCCTGTGCCAGCGGCGGGGTGCGCGGGGTCCAATCGGTGTCCGTCTTGCGAATGTCCGTGTCTAGCCCCAGATGGTAGCGCATCACATGGCCCGTGACCCATTCAACCATGCCCTTGGTCAGGCCCGGATCCACCATCCGCGCCAGCGGGATATGCAGCGTGTCATTGTTGGTGATATTTTCTACCCCCGCCCAGAGGTTTAGCACCGCCTTGGCCCGCGTGTAGGGAGTGAAATCCTGTAGCGTGCTATTGGGTGCATAGACGATGTAGTCCACGTCCTGCGGGGTGATATCCGTTGATAGGTGAGCCGTGATCCCCGCGGCATCAAGCGCTTGACGCAGGGGGGCTTCATACGTCACCCAACGTTCGGGGCGGGCGGCGAAAAGGACGTTCAGGGACATAGGTTTCCTATCTGGGGCGGTGGACATGCGCCGATTGTACAAGGCCAAAGGCCAGCAGCAACACCAGCATTGCCGACCCGCCGTAGCTGACCAGCGGCAGCGGCACACCGACAACGGGTGCCAGCCCCATCACCATCGACATGTTCACCGCAAAGAACAAAAAGAAGTTCAGCGCGATACCAAGGGTTAGCAGCGACGAAAAACGGTCCTTGTTGATCAGCGCCGCAGCGACGCAGAAGACGATGATCAGCGCATAGAGACCCAGCAGGGAGAACCCGCCGACAAAGCCGAATTCCTCGGCCAGCGTGGTAAAGATAAAGTCTGTGTGTTTTTCGGGCAGGAAGTTCAGGCGCGACTGGGTGCCTTGCATGAACCCGCGACCGGTCCACCCGCCAGAGCCGAGCGCGATCTTGGATTGGGTGATGTGATAGCCCGCGCCCAACGGGTCGGTGCTGGGGTCGATAAAGGTATCAATCCGCCGGAACTGGTAGTCCTTGATCAGTTGCCACGGGGTGCCGCGGGACTGGAACACCGCCGACACCAGCCCCACCGCGCCTGCGATAACGACCGCGAAATAGCCCCAGTGCACCCCTGCAAGAAACATCAGCCCGCCGCCGGCGGCCATCAACAGGATCGCGGTGCCCAGATCGGGCTGCTTGAGCACCAGCGCTGTGGGGATCAAGATCATCAGGACCGGCAGTAACACCCACAGCGGCCGCGAGGTCTTCTTGGGCGGGAGCCAGTCATAATAGGCCGCCAGCATCATCACGAGCGTGATCTTCATCAGTTCTGACGGTTGCAGGCGGAACGATCCGAGCTCGATCCAGCGCTGCGCACCCATGCCGACCGCGCCGAAAAGTTCGACCCCGATCAGCAGGATCACCGTGCCGAAATAGGCCACGCCCGCAAGGTTCCGCCAAAGCCAGATCGGCACCATACCGGCGGCAATCATCAGCGCGATGCCGAGCGCAAAGCGTTTCATTTGCGGTTCAGCCCAAGGATTAAAACTGCCCCCTGCGACCGAATACAACATTAAGAACCCCACCCCCGAAACAGCAGCCAGCAGGATGGTCAGCGGCCAGTTCAGATGCAGGATCTTGGCAAAGCCTGTGGGGACATGTTTGACCGTATATTCAAGGTAGCTCATGCTTGGTCTTTCCCGCTGAAATCCGCTTGGGGCTGGATCGCGCGCAGGGCTTTTTGCTGCTCGGCGATGCGGCCACGGTCGGCGGTGGGGTAGGCGTCCAGCGGGGGCTCTCCGCCATAGATCGCTTGCAGCATGACGTCGCGGGCGATGGGGGCGGCTGCGGTCGATCCGCCGCCACCGTGTTCCACCAGCACCGATACTGCATAGCGCGGCTTGTCAAAGGGGGCGAAGGCGACGAACAGCGCATGGTCACGGCGTTCCCAAGGCAGGTCTTCGTTGCGGCTGACCCCGCGCGCGCGTTCGGCGGCGGTGATGTTGCGCACCTGACTGGTGCCGCTTTTACCCGCCATGCGCACCCCGTCGGCGATGACCCGCGACCGGTAGCCTGTACCGCGCCGGTCGTTGACCACCGAATACATGCCTTTGCGGACCTGACGCATGTTGTTTTCATTCATGCCCAAGGGCTCGCCCGCACCGCTGGCTTGTTCGACGCCGTCGATCGATTTGATCAGCCGCGGGACCACGGCGCGGTTGGTCGCGAGCCGCGCCGTCATCACCGCCAGTTGCAGTGGCGAGCTGAGCGTGAAGCCCTGCCCGATAGAGGCATTCACCGTATCCCCGATCACCCATGAATCGCCACGCGCGCTTTGTTTCCATGCTTTCGTCGGGGCCAGACCTGCCGCAACAGAGGACAGTGGCAGGTCATGTTTCCATCCCAGCCCAAAGCGGTTTGCCATGGCCGAGATTTTCTCGATCCCGACTTTCATCGCCAGATCATAGTAATAGACGTCGCAGGATTGCTTGAGCGAGTTTTCAAGGTCGATCCAGCCGTGCCCTGCGCGTTTCCAGCAGTGGAACCGGCGTCCGCCCACTTCGAGGTGCCCTGGGCAGTATGTGGTTTCCTCGGGGCCGACGATGCCGTCTTCAAGTGCGGCCATGGCGACGACCATCTTGTAGGTCGATCCGGGCGGATAGGTGCCCTGCACAGTCTTGTTCACCAGCGGGCGGTAGATGGATTGCAGCAGCGGGTTGTAATCGGCCGACGAAATCCCCCCGATAAAGAGGTTCGGATCATAGCTGGGCGACGATGCGTTTGCGACCAGATCGCCGTTGTCACAATCCATGATCACCACCGCAGCGCTTTCGTCACCCAGTCGGGCCTGTACGAAGTTCTGCAAATTGGAATCGATGGTCAGCTGAATATCAGCACCGGACTGCCCTTCGCGGCGGGCCAGTTCGCGCATCACGCGGCCGGTGGCGTTGACTTCGACCTGTTTGGTACCGGCAGAACCCCGCAAAAGGGATTCTTGGCGGGCCTCTACGTTGATCTTGCCGATCTGGAACCGCGGGATACGCAGAACTGCATCAGGGTTTTCCAGCGCGTCCAGATCGGCTTGGCTGACGCGGCCCACCCGGCCAACGATATGGGCAAAATCCGATCCGCGCGGATAGACACGGGTCAGGCCGACTTCGGGGCTGACACCGGGCAGGGCGGGGGCGTTCACTGATACGCGGCTGACCTCGTCCCAGCTGACATCGTCGGCGACAGTGACGGGCAGGAACGGGGCAGAGCGCTTGATCTCGGCCATTGCGCGTGCGCGTACTTCGGGGTCAAGGTCGATCACTTCTCCCAGACGTTGCATCACCGCGTCGACATCATCGGCGTCTTCGCGCACGATCACGATACGGTAGGACGGCACGTTCTGCGCCAGCCGCACCCCGTTGCGGTCGAAAATTTCGCCACGCGCCGGCGGAATCAGCCGGATGTTGATCCGGTTCTCTTCGGCCAGCAGGCGAAACTGATCGGCCTGATCGACCTGTAAGTAGTTCATCCGAGCCGCCAGCCCGCCCATGAACAACAGCTGTGCGCCGCCCAGCAATACAGCACGGCGGCTCAGCTTTGAGTGGCTGGCGTCGCTATCGGCTCTGCTGCGTCTCATTCTGCTCTCCTCATGAGCGACCGCCCATACTGTCCAGATCACCGGGGGCGGATTTGCGCACGCCCATCAACGCATGGGTCACGAACACCACAGCCGGATAGGTCAGGATCGTCATGCCCAGCTCGAGCAGGCTAAGCGACCATTGGGGCGGCGGGACCAGCAGCAAAGATAACACGATCCGGTTCAGTATCAAAATGCCGATCAGCCACAGCGACACCGCCAGCCATTCGGCGCCGAAGGTGCTGTCGCGCAGGGTACGTCCGCGGGTCTTCATGTTTTCGCATGCCAGCAGCGCGAGCAGCGCCCATAGGCCCGGGGGCCGTTGCAGCAGCAGATCGGTCATCAGAAACGCAACAGCCAGTAGCACCGCAGGCACATAGTCGGGCCGCCGCACAGACCACGCCAGCGCAAAGGCGATCAACAGATCGGGGGCAATCCAGATGCGGTCGCTGCCTTGATCCAGCAACGCGCGCAGCCGCGCCTCTGCGGGGTCGATGGTCGCGAGGGGGGGGGACAGGTCAGGCGCGAACAATGCGATCGGCTGGGTATCAAGCGGCAGCAGATGGAAAAACAGCAGCACCAGCGCCAACAGCAGAAACGCCGCGCGCATCAGCCATAACCGCAGGGTCGACAGATCATCCATCATTCAGTCTCGGGTGCGATTGGCAAAGGCGCGATCAGGCGGGGCCCGTCTTCGCGAATGACCGCCGCGTCTTCGTTTACCTTTTCAGACCCGTGGTGGCGCAGCACGCGTAGGAACTCCAGCCGCTCAAAGTCAGCCGCGAGCCGCACGCGCAGCCGCCCTCCCGGGTCAGCGGCAACCTGACCGATCAAGATGCCGGCGGGAAAGACACCACCGTCGCCCGAACTGCTGACGCGATCACCGGGGCGCACCAAATCAGGGTTTTCAAGGAAATCAATCGGCGGTGCGGCTGAATTGTCGCCCGCGATAATCGCCCGTTGCCCCGACGGCTGAATTACGGCTGGTATCCGGCTTGAGGTGTCGGTCACAAGTATCACGCGCGCGGTATTTTCCCCCACACCAGAGATACGGCCCACAAGCCCGATGCCGTCCACGGTCGCCCAACCATCGACGATGCCATCCCGCGCACCGACGTTCAGCAACACCGATTGCCGGAAGGGCGAGCCCGAGTCTGCCTGTACCACGCCGGTAATATGGGTCAGGCGCGGGTCCAGGCGGACCTTGTTCAGGTCCAGCAGGCGCGCGTTTTCCTGTTCAAGCTGCAAGGCGGCTTCTTTCCAGGTCTGCATCTTGCGCAGCTCGGAACGCAGTTCCTGGTTCTGAACGGTCAGCCGTTGATAGCTTTGGAAGTCGCGAAACAGGTTTACGGTACCGGTAACCGGTGCCATGGCCCATTCCAGATTAGGGACAAAGCGATCGGTGATCTGGGCGCGAAACCGCTCCACACGAGGGCTGTCGATCCGCCACAGCAGAAAGATACCAGCCAGCACCAGCACGATCACGGCCAGCAACAAGCGGCGCAACGGGCGCCCAAAATCGTTCGAAGAGGATCGGTCGATGGCCATGCGTTATACGTTTCCTACCGCGAGGGCCGCGCCGTCCTGCCGCATCCCGAGCTGTTGGGTTAGCTGTCGTAGTCGATGGCGTGGCGCAGCTGTTTTTCGTACTCCAACGCCTTGCCGGTGCCCAAAGCCACGCAGTTCAACGGCTCGTCCGCCACAGAAATGGCCAACCCGGTCTGTTCGCGCAGTGCCAGATCAAGATCTCCCAGCAGCGCGCCGCCGCCGGTCAGCATGACGCCGCGGTCCACGATATCGGCTGCCAGATCGGGCGGAGTGGTCTCAAGCGCGGTCATCACGGCCTCGCAGATTTGCTGTACGGGCTCGGCCAGCGCTTCGGCGATCTGGGCTTGGGTCACTTCGATCTCTTTGGGGACGCCATTCAACAGGTCGCGTCCGCGGATATGCATCGAGGTGCCACGTCCGTCGTCAGGCATCCGCGCCGTCCCGATAGAGGTTTTCACCCGCTCGGCAGTTGTCTCGCCGATCAACAGGTTATGCTGGCGGCGCAGGTAGTTGATGATCCCTTCGTCCATGCGATCCCC
Source organism: Sulfitobacter litoralis (assembly GCF_900103185.1). Classification (GTDB taxonomy): domain Bacteria; phylum Pseudomonadota; class Alphaproteobacteria; order Rhodobacterales; family Rhodobacteraceae; genus Sulfitobacter; species Sulfitobacter litoralis. The sequence goes on along the minus strand of NZ_FNJD01000001.1, from coordinate 134,373 downwards.
ACCGACACGTACGGAGCGTGCGTAAACGATGTCGCCCAGCGACAGCACTGCAACCTCTGTTGTACCGCCACCTATATCAACGACCATGTTACCGGTTGGATCGGTGATCGGCATGCCTGCACCAATCGCGGCGGCAATCGGTTCGGCAATCAGCCCGGCACGGCGTGCACCTGCAGACAGCACCGACTGGCGGATCGCACGTTTCTCGACCGGCGTCGCGCCATGTGGCACGCAGACGATGATTTTGGGCTTAGAAAAGGTCGACCGTTTATGCACCTTGCGAATGAAGTGTTTTATCATCTCTTCGGCGGTGTCGAAATCGGCAATCACGCCTTCGCGCATGGGGCGGATCGCTTCGATGCTGCCGGGGGTCCGGCCCAGCATCAGCTTTGCGTCTTCACCCACCGCAAGTACCTTTTTGACGCCGTCCTTGACGTGATAGGCCACGACCGACGGCTCCGACAAAACGATGCCCTTGCCTTTGACGTAAACCAGCGTGTTCGCGGTCCCGAGGTCGATGGCCATATCGGACGAGAACATACCACGGAATTGATCAAAAAAGGACATGAGCAGCGGACCTTGCAAAAATTCATTTTGGCCCGTCGACTCTGACAAGTCCCGGGCTCATCGGCTTATAGGCTGATGACGTCAAAGACGAAAGGGGGGTTGACCTTTGGGGTGGCATGATGCCGCCGCTGCGCTATGGTTTCCGTCAGGGCAGATAAACGGGGATGCGAGAAATGCAGAAGATTCAAGTTATTGGTGTGCATCACATCACTTTAATGGGCGCGGATCGTCAGACCAGTATTGATTTCTGGGAGGGGTTGCTGGGCATGCCGTTTATCTTTGACCAGCCAAATCTGGACGATCCCGACGAAGGACATCTGTACTTTGATCCCGGCGATGGCCGTTTGATCACGATCTTTACCAATGAAAACCGCAACCCCGTGCACAACCGCACGCCAACCGATGCAGGCTGCGTGCACCATGTCGCGTTTGAAGTCGACCGCGCCATGTTCGACCAGGTGCAGGATCGGCTCAAGGAACGCGGGATCGGCAATTCCGGCGTCAAGGATCGCGGGTTCATGCATTCGATCTATTTCAAGGATCCGCTTGGGTTCCTGATCGAACTGGCCTGCTATACCTTTATTCCGCCGCGCGGGTCATCCCATGCCGAGGTCATGCTCGAAGCGCATAAACTGCGCGTTGCCCGCGGCGATCACCACATCGAACGCCAGCATCTGGCCGATGCCACCGTGATGATCGTAAAGCGCTCGCAGAGGTCCCTGTCAGAGGATCGCAGCGCAAAGAACCCCTATCGCTAAAGGCCGTCCGGTACCGAATACAGGCGGGTCAAAAATACCACATTCAAACGCATCATGACGGTGATTTCTCTTGGTGGTTGCAGGCGGATTCCGCCGCGCCTAAGAGCTGCCACACGAGCAATCATAAATTGTGTGAAGGAACCAGCATGATCCGTAATCTTTTTATCGCCTCCGTCTTGAGCGTGTCGGCAACCGCCGCTGCAGCCGAACTGACCTATGGCGCAGCATTCGCGAAGCTTCACGACTTTGACGTTGACGGCGCAGGCACGATCGACGTGAAATCCTTGGGCGGTGGCATCGAATACCGCTACAACAACTTCATCTTCTCGGGCGAATTGTCGAACATCGACATCGAAGGCGTCGACATTGAACTGGGTACCGTGGGCGTTGAATACGCGCTGGCCAACGGGTTCAACATCGGTCTGGACTACTCGCGTTTCGACCTTGCGGGGATGGATGCCGATGTGACCAGCCTCTTCGGGATGTATCAGTCAGGCGCACACACTTTTGGTGCCGCGATCGGTGATTCCTCTGATCTGGACGACATGACCTTCAGCATTTTCGCCGCTTGGGATGTAACACCCACAGGCACCGTCGGTCTGGACCTCGTTCACATCGAAGACGAAACACTGTACGCTGCCTACGCCGACTATGACGTTGCGCAATACAACGTGCAGGCCGATCTGGTGAAACTGGACGATCTGAGCATCGTCGCCGTTGCAGGCGGTTATGAATTCGCCAACGGTTTTTCGGCCATCGGTTCTGTCGGTTTCCTTGATCTGGGTTCGGAAGATGTACGTGCGATCACCATCGGTGGTCAGTATGAATTCACCCCCGGTGCGAACGTAGAGCTGGCCCTGGGCCGCTTGGACTTCGACAGTGGCGCAGACGTGGATCAAGTGACATTCGGCGTGAACTACGAACTGGGCCGCCGCACATCCAAGCGTCGTTCGTTGGGCAACATCTTCTCGAGCGCGACAGGTTCCTTTGCAGGTCTGACAGATTTCTAATCTGCGCTAACAAGACGACAGACAAAGAAAAGGCCCCCGAAATCGGGGGCCTTTTTTGCATCTTCGGGGCCGTGGTGCCGATGGTTCAGCCCACGTCCTTATAGCTGATCTCGCGCTTGTCCGTGCCGCCTTTCTCGCGGCGCACCAGCAGGCGGTTCAGCGCGTGGATATAGGCGCGGACCGATGCGACAACCGTGTCGGTATCCGCTGACTGCCCTGTGACGATCCGGCCGTCTTCCTCGAGGCGTACAGAAACCGTCGCCTGCGCGTCGGTGCCTTCGGTCACGGCGTGTACCTGATACAGCTGCAAGCGCGCTGAATGCTCGACCAGCGCTTTGATGCAGTTGAACGACGCATCCACAGGACCATCACCGGTCTGCGACGTTTTTGCTTCGACGCCATCAACGCTCAAGGTCATTTCGGCCTTTTGCGGACCTTCGGTGCCGCAGACCACGGTCATGCTACCCAGCACAATACGGTCGCTTTCAGGGTCGGTCGCGGTGCGCATCAGGGCGATGAGATCGTCGTCGTAGATCTCTTTCTTGCGGTCGGCCAGTTCCTTGAAGCGGACAAAGACGTCCTTCAACTGGTTGTCGCCCAATTCATAGCCGAGGTTTTCCAGCTTTGAACGCAACGCTGCACGGCCAGAGTGTTTGCCCATGACGATGTTGGTTTCGGTCAGGCCCACGTCTTCGGGGCGCATGATCTCGAATGTTTCGGCGTTTTTCAGCATGCCATCTTGGTGAATGCCGCTTTCGTGGGCAAAGGCGTTCTTGCCGACGATGGCCTTGTTGAACTGCACGGCAAAGCCGGACACCGCAGCCACGCGGCGCGAGATGTTCATGAGCTTGGTGCTGTCGATCTTGGTCTGGAACGGCATGATGTCGTTGCGGACCTTCATGGCCATCACGACCTCTTCCAATGCGGTGTTGCCCGCGCGTTCGCCCAGGCCGTTGATCGTGCATTCAATCTGACGCGCGCCCGCTTCGACGGCGGCAAGGCTGTTGGCGGTCGCCATGCCCAAGTCGTTATGGCAGTGCGTGGCAAAGACGATTTCGTCCGCGCCGGGCACGTTCTCCAACAGTTTGCGGATCAGATCAGCGCTTTCGCGTGGTGCGGTATAGCCCACGGTATCGGGGATGTTGATCGTGGTGGCCCCTGCCTTGATCGCGATTTCCACGGTGCGATAAAGGTAATCCAGCTCTGTCCGCGTGGCATCCATCGGGGACCATTGCACGTTGTCACACAGGTTGCGCGCGTGGGTGACCGTCTCGTGAATGCGGTCCGCCATTTCGTCCATCGTGAGGTTCGGAATGGCACGGTGCAGCGGCGAGGTGCCGATAAACGTGTGAATGCGGGGCTGTGCGGCATGTTTGATCGCCTCAAAGCACCGATCAATGTCGCCAAACTGGGCGCGGGCCAAGCCGCAGATGACCGAAGTCTTCGACAGTTTCGCGATCTCGCTGACGGCGGCGAAATCCCCTTCGGAAGCAATGGGGAAACCGGCTTCGATCACGTCGACGCCCATCTCGTCCAGCAGGCCCGCGATCTCTATCTTTTCGGCGTGGGTCATGGTGGCACCGGGGGATTGCTCGCCATCGCGCAATGTCGTGTCGAAAATCAAGACGCGGTCTTGTTGTGTAGTATCTGTCATCTTTTGGGTTCTTTCATTCTGCTGTCTAAATCCGTGGCGCGCGGCACATCCCTCTGAGCGGGCGCGCCGGATGGCACGCTCAGAGGCGGATTAGGAGCAGTAGGTTGGCACGCAGGAAAGTCGCGCAGTGGCGCGGCAGGATCGACATATGATCGGCGTGTGTCATGGCGACAAGTTATACCCGCGCATTCGCAAATGGGAAGGGTTTTTCTGCGCCCTTTTTCCCGCGCTTGAAGGGGGGCTGTTTTCCGCTAGGTTTCCCTGCATGAAACAGGTTTTGATTATAGGGGCTTCGGGCGGTGTCGGTGCCGCCTTGGCCGCCGCCTACGAGGCGCGCGGCGATGCGGTCACGCGGCTGTCACGGTCGGTGGACGGGTTCGACATCACCGACGAGACAAGCGTGGATCGCCACATCACCGCTGTGGGCGGGCCGTTCGACGTGGTGCTGGTCGCCACCGGCGCGCTTGAGATAAACGGCGCTGCGCCCGAAAAATCTATCAAATCCATCAGCCGCGATGCGATGATGGACCAATTCGCGCTGAACGCCGTCGGCCCCGCGCTGGTGTTGCGCCATGCGGGTGACCTGCTGCGGCGCGACACGGCGTGCGTGTTTGCCGTGCTCTCGGCGCGGGTGGGGTCGATCGGGGACAACCGGATCGGCGGCTGGATCAGCTACCGCAGCGCCAAGGCGGCGGTGAACCAGATTGTGCACACTGCCGCGATTGAACTGACGCGCAGCCACAAGCACAGCATCTGCGTTGCCCTGCACCCCGGCACGGTCAAAACCGAATTTACCGCGAAATACCTTGCCCGCCATCCCGCTGTCGCACCGTCGGAGGCGGCGGAAAATCTGCTGGCGGTGATCGACGGGCTGACGCCTGCGGACACAGGCCAATTCTTTGACTGGGCCGGAAAGCCGGTGCCATGGTAGGGCGCTTGGTGCTGGTTCTGGGCGACCAGCTGACCGAAACGCTTAGCGCGTTGGCACAGGCGGATAAAACGCGTGACACCGTCGTCATGGCCGAAGTCGCGGACGAGGCGGCTTATGTCCGGCATCACCCTAAAAAGATCGCCCTGATCTTTGCCGCGATACGCAAATTTGCCCAAGCCCTAGAGGCGGACGGCTGGACCGTCGCCTATACGCAGCTGGACGATACGGAAAACGCGGGCTCTATCGTGGGGGAATTGCTGCGCCGTGCCGCGCAGACGGGGGCAAGCGAGGTTCTGGCGACAGAGCCGGGGGAGTGGCGCTTGATCGACAAGCTGAAAGACGCCCCGCTGAAGGTGCATCTGCTGCCCGACGACCGCTTTCTCGCATCGCATGCCGAATTCGAGGCATGGGCCGAGGGGCGCAAGGCGCTGCGGATGGAGTATTTCTACCGCGAGATGCGCCGCAAGACCGGCCTGCTGATGGACGGAGACCAACCCGCTGGCGGCAAGTGGAACTTTGATCACGACAACCGCAAGGCGGCGCCCGATGATGTGACCGTCGATGGCCCCCTGCGGTTTGAACCGGATGCCACCACCCGCGAGGTGCTCGATCTGGTGCAGGCGCGTTTCGGCGATAACTTCGGGGATCTGGAGCCGTTCTGGTTCGCCACCACCCGTGCAGAGGCCTTGCAGGCGCTGGACCATTTCATCGCGAACGCCCTGCCGCGGTTTGGTGATTACCAAGACGCGATGCTGAACGAGAATGAATTCCTGTATCACGCGATCCTGTCGCCCTACCTCAACATCGGGCTGCTGAACGTAACCGAGATTTGCAAGGCCGCCGCCGACGCCTATGCCGCAGGTCATGCGCCGATCAACGCTGCCGAAGGGTTCATCCGGCAGATCATTGGCTGGCGCGAATATGTGCGCGGCATCTATTTCCTCGAGGGGCCTGACTATACCAGTCGCAATGTCCTAGGGCATGACCGCGCCCTGCCTTGGTTCTACTGGGGTGGCGAAACACGGATGCATTGTGTGGCCAAGGCGGTGGGGCAGACCAAGACGCAGGCCTATGCACATCATATTCAGCGGCTGATGGTGACAGGCAACTTTGCCCTGCTGGCGGGGATTGATCCGGCGCAGGTGCATGAATGGTATCTGGCCGTCTACGCCGACGCGTTCGAATGGGTGGAGGCCCCGAACACAATCGGCATGAGCCAGTTTGCCGATGGCGGTGTCATCGCGTCCAAGCCCTATGTCTCGTCGGGGGCTTACATTAACCGCATGTCGGACCACTGCAAAAGCTGCCATTATTCGGTCAGTGCGAAAACGGGCGAAAAAGCCTGCCCGTTCAATCTGTTGTACTGGCACTTTCTTGACCGGCATCGCGACCGGTTCTCGAACAATCCACGTATGGGCAATATGTACCGCACATGGGACCGGATGGACGCCGACAAACGCAAGACGGTTCTGGCCGAAGGGGATGCCCTGCTCGCCCGTCTGGACGCGGGCGAGGTGGTTTAACCGTCGTTGCTGTCTGCCTCGTCCGTGCTGTCGGCAGGTGCCTCTGACGGAGTCTCGGACTCTGCTGGGGCGTCATCCGTGGCCTCATCCGTAGCGTCAGGCGTGGTCGCGGCGCCAGTATCCTCGGCAGGGGCCGCGCCCGTTTCCTGCAATGCACCATTCACCCACTGGCCCGAGACTTCCTCGCCCGTTTTATAGCGCATGGTGCCCTGACCCTGATGTTTGCCGCCCTCGAACGACCCGTCATAGATATCACCGTTGGGGTAGGTCGCGGTGCCGGCGCCGTCGATTTCTCCGCCGGACCACTGGCCGTCATAGGTGAACCCGTCGGGCATGGTGATCTTGCCGGTGCCATCGCGCAACCCGTCGGCAAAGCTGCCGGTATAGACGGTGCCATCAGGATAGGTCGCCGTGCCCATGCCGCTGCGCTGGCCGTCTTTCCAGCTGCCATCGTATTTATAGCCGTCGGCATAGGTCATTACACCCTGACCATCATTGCGGGCATTCTTGAACCCGCCCTCATAGACGATGCCATTGGGATAGGTCGCACGGCCCTGGCCTTCGATGACGCCAACGACCCATGATCCTTCATAGGTTGATCCGTCCGGATAGGTGATCTTGCCCTGACCGTCTGCCAGATCATCGCGAAAACTGCCTTCGTAGACTGAACCGTCGGGGTAGGTTACCTTGCCCATCCCCTCGATCTTTCCCGCAACCCAAGAGCCTGTGTAGACATAGCCATCGGTGCCAGTGAATGTGCCCTGTCCCTCGCGGCGGTCTTCCGCAAAGCTGCCCTCGTAGATGTCGCCCGTGGCGTAGGTCACTTTGCCGGTGCCTTGGCGCTGGCCGGCGACCAGATCGCCTTCGTAGATGTCGCCATTGGGCTGGGTCAGCGTGCCGGTGCCGTCGATCTGTCCGTCTTTCCACTGGCCGGTATAGGTCAGCCCGTCAGGCATGGTCAGTGTGCCGGTGCCATTGCGGTCGCCATCGACGATGTCACCGTCATACAGCGCGCCATCGGGGTAGGTGATCTTGCCCACGCCCTGCTTGACGCCGTCCACCCAGTCGCCCTGATACTCATAGCCGCCGGGGGACTGCATAACGCCCTTGCCGTGGTGATTTGCATTGCGGAACGACCCTTCGTAACGCACGCCATTGGCATATTGTGCGATGCCCTGACCGGTGATCGCGCCGGCTTCCCATTCGCCCTCGTAAGTGCCGCCGTCAGCAAAGGTGATCTTGCCGAACCCGTCCGGCTTGCCCTTTTCAAAGTTGCCTTCGTAGACCGATCCGTTGGGAAAGCGCGCGACGCCTTTTCCCTTGATCTCTCCGTCGACCCAATTGCCCTCGTATTCATAGCCGTTGGGCAGCGTATAGGTGCCTGTCCCGTGCTGAACGCCGTCTTTAAACGTCCCCTCATAGACGCCACCATCGTCGTATTGCTTGCTTTGTACTTCGCCGTCTTGCGCAAGTGCGGTGAAGGGCAGCAGCCCAAGGCAAAGGATCAGCGGGGTCAGGTTCAATTTCGTCATACAGCAACTTTCAAAAGAGAGTGCGGCCAAGAGCGGCGGGCGAGTTTGTTAACGCTTAGCCTATTCAATGGCCTGCGAGGGGGCAATCGTCTTTTGCCCGGCGGTGCGCCTTGGTCTTTTACTTGGCGCGTGATCTGCTACATCACTTGCGTAGATTATCGAAGGATCGCCTCATGACATCGCGTTTTCGCATCACGCTTGGCCAGTTGAACCCCACCGTCGGGGATTTGGCCGGAAACGCAGACCTCGCGCGGGATGCCTGGGCCCAAGGCAAAGAGGCCGATGCCGATCTGGTCGCTTTGCCAGAAATGTTTCTGGCCGGATACAATGCCCAAGACCTTGTGATGAAGCAGGCGTTCCAGCTGGATGTCATGACCCACCTCGAAGCGCTGGCCGCTGATTGTGCTGATGGGCCCGCGCTGGCCATTGGCGCACCTTGGGTCGAAGGGGCCAAGCTTTATAACGCCTATGTGATCCTCAAAGGCGGCAAGATCGCCAGCCGCGTGTTCAAACACAACCTGCCAAACGAGACTGTCTTTGACGAGGTGCGTATTTTCGACAGCGCGCCTTTGGGCGGGCCGTACGCCGTCGGCGATACCCGCATCGGCAGCCCGATCTGCGAAGACGCGTGGCACCCCGATGTGGCCGAAACACTCGCCGAAACCGGGGCGGAGTTTCTGTTGGTGCCCAACGGATCGCCCTATTATCGCGGCAAGTTCGAGACGCGGTTGAACCATATGGTCGCCCGTGTGGTCGAAACTGAACTGCCGCTGATTTACCTCAATATGGTGGGCGGTCAGGATGATCAGGTCTTTGACGGGGCGAGCTTTGCGCTGAACCCCGGCGGCAAGCTGGCGTTTCAAATGCCGGCCTTTGACGCGCAAATCACCCATGTCGACCTTGAGCAGACCCCGGAAGGCTGGCGCGTGGTCGAGGGCGAGAAGGTGCCGATGCCATCGGAGCTTGAGCAGGACTACCGCGTGATGGTGCAGGGCTTGCGCGACTACATGGGCAAGACCGGCTTTAAGAAAGTGTTGCTGGGCCTGTCGGGCGGCATCGATTCGGCGATTGTGGCCACGATCGCTGTGGATGCGCTTGGCGCTGACAATGTGCGCTGTGTGATGCTGCCGTCCGAATATACGTCCCAAGCCTCTCTTGATGATGCTGAATCCGTCGCCAAGGCGCTTGGCTGCCGCTATGACTATGTGCCGATCGCGCAGGGCCGTGCCGCGATCACCGACACGCTGGCCCCGCTGTTTGACGGCACCGAACCCGACCTGACCGAGGAAAACATCCAGTCGCGCCTGCGCGGGCTGTTGTTGATGGCGGTCAGTAACAAGTTCGGCGAGATGTTGTTGACCACGGGCAACAAGTCAGAGGTCGCGGTGGGCTATGCCACGATCTATGGCGACATGGCGGGGGGGTATAACCCGATCAAGGATATGTATAAAACCCGCGTCTTTGACAGCTGCCGCTGGCGCAACGAGAACCACCGCGACTGGATGATGGGCCCAGAGGGAGAGGTGATTGCGCCGCGCATCATCAACAAGCCGCCCTCGGCCGAGCTGCGCGAGGATCAGAAGGACAGCGACAGCCTGCCCGACTATCCCGATCTGGATGCGATGCTGACGATCCTTGTCGACGACGACGGGTCCATCGCCGATTGCGTGGCAGCGGGCTTTGACCGCGATGTTGCCAAAAAGGTCGAACACCTGCTCTATATCAGTGAATACAAACGGTTTCAGTCCGCACCCGGTCCCCGTTTGACCAAGGGCGCGTTCTGGTTGGACCGCCGCTATCCCATCGTGAACCGCTGGCGCGACCCCAGTTGATCACGCGGGCGATGCCGCACGTTATCTAGACAATGACGCCGCGCTGTGACAAGCCAGCGGCCAATCAGGAGAACCCAATGACCATCACCCGCTTCGCCCCGTCCCCGACCGGCTATATCCACGTAGGCAACCTGCGCACGGCGCTGATGAACTATCTGATCGCTCGCAAAAACGGCGGCGAGTTCATCCTGCGGATCGACGACACCGATCCGGTGCGCAGCAAAGAAGAATACGTCGACGGTCTGAAAGAAGACCTGACATGGCTCGGCCTGCATTGGGACCGCGTTGAACGCCAGTCCGAGCGGTTGGACAAATACCACGCTGCCGCGGACGAGCTGCGCAAGATCGGGCGCTTCTATGAAGCGTGGGAAACGCCGACCGAACTGGACCTCAAGCGCAAGAAACAGCTGAACATGGGCAAGCCGCCGGTCTATGACCGCGCTGCGCTGAACCTGTCGGATGCGGAAAAAGCCAAGCTGCGCGACGAACGCGGCCCGGGCGTGTGGCGCTTCAAGCTGGATCAGGAACGGATCGAGTGGAAGGACGGCATCCTTGGCGACATCTCGATTGATGCGGCGTCGGTTTCGGACCCCGTTTTGATCCGCGGTGACGGCCAGATTTTGTACACACTTGCGTCGGTTGTCGATGATACAGAGATGGGCGTGACCAATGTTGTGCGCGGGTCCGACCACGTGACCAACACGGCGACACAAATCCAGATCATGCACGCACTTGGCGGCACCGTGCCCTCCTTTGCGCACCATTCGCTGTTGACCGGTCCGCAAGGCGAGGCGCTGTCGAAACGTCTGGGCGTGCTGGCGCTGCGCGATCTGCGCGAACGCGGCGTGCATCCGTTTGCCTTGCTGTCGATCATGTCGCGTCTGGGGTCGTCTGATCCGGTCGAGCTGCGCACCGATATGGAGGCCTTGATCGATGGCTTTGACATCGAACGCTTTGGCTCTGCGCCGACCAAGTTCGACGTCGAAGACCTGTTCCCGATGACGGGCCGCTATCTGCAGACCCTCCCGCTTGAGGCGGTCGCCGATGATATCGCAGCCCTTGGTGTGCCCGCAGATAAGGCCGGCCTGTTCTGGCAGGTCACCCGCGAAAACATCACGACACTTCACGATCTTGAGGGATGGTGGCAGATGTTTAACGAAGGCGCGGAGCCTGTGATCGCGGACGAGGATAAAGAGTTCGTCGCCGAAGCCTTGGCGCTTCTGCCCGAGGGCGAATTTGACGAAAACACATGGAGCACATGGACTGCCGCCGTGAAAGAGCAGACGGGCCGCAAGGGCAAGGGGCTGTTCATGCCACTGCGTCTGGCGCTGACCGGCAAGCCCCACGGACCCGATATGGGTGCCGTGCTGCCGCTGCTGCAAGTCGTGAAGGCACGCGGGTGAAACGGGTCGGGTTCGCGGGCGCAAGTTCGGGAGCCTTCGGCGAGAGTTTATCTGGCAAAATGAAGCCACTGTCGGCTGACATAAGGCGCGTCCATCATGGTTGATGGGCGCGCCAAATTTTTATCGGGCAACCTGTTCGGGCATGTGGCCAACATGTCTTTGCTGGCCTCGGTCGGGCTGGTGGCCGTGTTCCTTGTCGATTTCGTCGACATGATCTTCATTTCTATGCTGGGCAAGGCCGAGCTGGCGGCGGCCATCGGCTATGCCGGGGCGATCCTGTTTTTCACCACGTCTTTCGGGATCGGTCTGGGGATTGCGGCCGGTGCTTTGGTCGCGCGGGCCTTGGGGCAGGATGATGCGCAGCTTGCGCGAGAGCGAACGACCCATGCGCTGTGCTATGGGGCGCTTTTCGGCGTGATCTTTGCGCTGTGTGTGTTTCTATCGCTGGATGTTCTGGTCGGATTGGTCGGCGCGCGCGGTGAGACGGCGACACTGGCGGTGCATTTCTTGCAGATTGTTGTGCCGTCCGTCCCGTTCCTCATGGTTGGTATGATGGGCAGCGCCATCCTGCGGGCGCATGGGGATGCACGCCGCGCAATGATGGCAACGATCGCAGGGGGTATTGTGAATGCCATTCTTGACCCCATCCTGATCTTTACCTTCGACCTGGGTCTGACCGGTGCCGCCTGGGCGTCTTTTGTCGCGCGGGTGGTGATTGCCTATACCGCGTTGATGCCGATTGTGCGCCATTATGGCGGGATCGCGATGCCACGTCCTGCGGGACTGTGGCGCGATCTGTTGCCGGTTTTGTCCATCGCGGTGCCCGCCATCCTGACGCAGGTCGCAACGCCTGTCGGGCAGGCATATGTCACCCGCGCCATGGCGGCCTATGGTGAAGACGCGGTGGCGGGCATGGCGATTGTCAGCCGCATGATGCCTGTAGCCTTTGCCGTGATCTTTGCTCTGTCTGGGGCGGTGGGGCCGATCATCGGGCAGAATTTTGGCGCAGGCGATCTGGGGCGGGTCAAACGGACCTATGCCGCGGGGGTCAGCTTTGCCGCGTTGGTGATCGTGGCGATTTCCGCCGCGCTGTTTGCGTTCCGCGCACCGCTGGCGGCGATGTTTGACGCCGAAGGCATTACGTTGACGCTGATCTATCTGTTCTGCGGCCCGCTTTCGCTGGCGTTCTTTTTCAACGGCGTGTTGTTCGTGTCGAATGCAGCGTTCAACAATATGGGCCACCCCTATTATTCGACGGTCACCAACTGGGGTCGCAACACGCTGGGGATGATCCCCTTGGTCTGGGCCGGCAGCCTGCTGTTCGGCGCGCCCGGCGTGCTGATCGGGCAGGCGGCGGCGGGGGTGGTCTTTGGGACGCTGGCGTGGGTTTTGGCGCGTCGGATGATCGCGCAAGGGGGGCAGCGCAAACGCGCCAAGCCCGAGGTCTTTGCCCGCGACGGGCGGTTGATGTCGCTACTGCACCTGCGCCGATAGGCGGGTCAGATTGTCGTCCACCAGCGCGGTTTCCTGCACGGTAAGTGCTTGTGCGCGCGGGTATTTCGGCGCTGCGCGGTCGTTCAGGATCGGCGTGTCCCAGCCGCGCGTCGTGTCAAAGAACCGCTGCACGCCGTCGACCCCGTATTCGCGCAGGAACCCTTGGACCACGACATCAATATAGCTGAGCAAAATGGTGTGGTCGCCGGATGTCACATGGGTGTCCGTCGGCACGGAATAATGCGCCATATCGGGGGCGGGAATGATGTCGTGTACGACAGCCCCGTTCGACCCGATGCGGTTGTAGTTGGTTTCGCGGGTATCCAGCGCCACCCAATCGGCACCAGGCACAGCCGCGATCAAGCCGTCGATGACGGTGTCTTTTTCAGGCAGCACGCTGAGAAAGACATGCGATGCCCCTGCGATGCGAACCCAAAGCCGGTGCCAGCCGTGCAACTGCGCCGGACGGGCGTCGGGGTAGGCGTGGGTATTGCGATTTACGAGGCTGCCATAGCCGAAAAAATATGGTGTCATATGCGTGTTTTGGCGCCGCGCGGCGCTGATGTCCACATCTTGCACGCGCAGGTCGCGGTGGGCTGCTCAATATCGCGGCACGGGATGAAAGTTTTAGCGCTGCGCTGTCAACTTTGCTTGACGCAGCGCCGCGATCCGGCATAGCACTTGCCCACACCGTTACGGGAGAACCGGCGCAAGCCGGTGCCGAAGGAGCAACCGCCCCGGAAACTCTCAGGCGCAAGGACCGCAACGGGACCTAACAACTCTGGAGAGTGACGCAACAGCGTCCGCCGAAGGGATAACGATCTCAGGCGAAAGGACAGAGGGGGCATTTGACGGGCTGCATTCCTGCGGTCTGCTGGGTGCCAGTATGGTCAATGGCCTTCTGGATATGGAAAAGGCCGCGTGACCATGAGCGATTTGCAACAGACACCGCTATACGATCTTCATCTGGACCTGGGTGGCAAGATGGTGCCCTTTGCGGGCTATTCCATGCCTGTGCAGTATCCGATGGGCGTGATGAAAGAACATCTGCACACCCGTGCCGCTGCGGGCGTTTTTGACGTCAGCCACATGGGGCAGGTGATGGTGACCGGCCCGTCGTGGGACGCCGTAGCACTGGCGTTTGAGGCACTGGTGCCGATGAACGTGCTGGGGCTGGAAGACGGGCGTCAACGCTATGGGTTTTTCACCAATGACGCGGGCGGGATCGAGGATGATCTGATGTTTGCGCGTCGTGGCGATGACCTGTTTGTTGTCGTGAATGCCGCCTGCAAGGAGGCCGACATCGCGCGGATGAAAGCGGCGCTTGAGCCTGAGCTCACCGTGACCCCGATCACCGACCGTGCCTTAATTGCCGTGCAGGGACCAACCGCAGGCGCGGCCATCGCCTCGCTTGATCCGGCGGCTGACGCGATGCGGTTCATGGATTTTGCGACGTTGACGCTGGACGGGGTAGAGGTCTGGGCCTCGCGGTCGGGCTACACCGGCGAGGATGGGTTCGAACTGTCTATTCCAGAAGCGCAGGTCGAAGCCTTGGTCCGCCATTTGCTGGAGATCGAGGGCGTTGCGCCGATTGGTCTGGGCGCACGGGATTCGCTGCGGCTTGAGGCGGGGTTGTGTCTGTACGGCAACGATATCGACGCGGGCACAAACCCGGTAGAGGCAAGCCTGACATGGGCAATCCAAAAGGCCCGCCGCGCTGGTGGCGACCGTGCGGGGGGCTACCCCGGTGCCGACGCTGTGCAAGCCGCGTTCGAAACTGGCACGGCGCGCAAGCGTGTCGGTCTGGCCCCCGAAGGGCGCGCCCCCATGCGCGACGGCACACCGCTTTTTGATGCCGCGACAGGTGGCACGCAGGTGGGCGAAGTGACGTCGGGCAGTTTCGGGCCGACGGTAGGCGGGCCTGTCGCAATGGGCTATGTCAGTGAAGCGCAGGCGGGTATTGATACGATGCTGTGGGGCGAAGTCCGCGGCAAGCGTCTGCCAGTGACCGTTGCCAAGCTGCCCTTTGTTGCGGCGAATTTTAAAAGATAATCTAGTGAAGGATGGAAGAATGAAGTTTACCGAAGAACACGAATGGCTGCGGGTTGAAGGCGATGAAATCGTCGTTGGCATCACCATTCACGCGGCCGAACAGCTGGGCGACGTGGTGTTTGTCGAACTGCCCGATGAAGGCACGACTGTCAGCAAGGACGACGAAGTTGTCGTGATCGAATCCGTCAAGGCGGCGTCCGATATTCTGGCACCGATTGATGGCGAGATCATCGAGGTCAACAGCACGCTGTCCGACAACCCCGCCTTGGTGAATGACGACCCGCAGGGCGAGGCGTGGTTCTTTAAGATGAAGGCGTCCGACCCGAGCCAGATGGACGAGTTCATGGACGAAGCCGCCTATCAAAAATTTATCGGGTAAAGCCCGCTGCCCCGCCGGAGCCTCCGGCGGGGATTTTATACCATTTGGAAGAGGGGCCTTGCGCCATGGTTTTCAAGCCGACCGAATATTTGCCGTATGATTTTGCCAACCGCAGACATATCGGGCCTTCTCCGGCAGAGATGTCGGACATGTTGAAAGCCGTCGGCGCGCAGAGCCTTGGCGCGTTGATTGATGACACGATGCCCGCCCAAATTCGCCAGAAAGAGTCGCTGGATTTTGGCAAGCCGATGTCAGAGCGCGAAGTATTAGAATACATGCGCGTGGTGGCGGGCAAGAACAAGGTGCTGACCTCGCTGATCGGGCAGGGCTATCACGGCACGGTGACGCCGCCTGCGATCCAGCGTAATATTTTTGAAAACCCCGCGTGGTACACCGCCTATACCCCCTACCAGCCCGAGATCAGCCAAGGGCGTCTTGAGGCGCTGCTGAACTTCCAGACGATGATCAGCGATCTAACCGGCCTCGAGGTCGCCAACGCGTCTCTGCTGGACGAAGCGACGGCCTGTGCCGAAGCGATGACGATGGCGATGCGCCTGTCGAAATCGAAGGCCAAGGCGTTCTTTGTCGACCGCGATTGCCACCCCCAGAACATCGCCGTGATCCAGACCCGTGCGGCCCCGCTGGATATCGAAGTGATCATCGGTGACCCCGACAAGATGGACGCGAACGCTGTTTTCGGGGCGCTGTTCCAGTATCCCGGCACCTACGGCCATGTGCGCGACTTTACCGACCATATGACCGCGCTGCATGACGCTGGTGCTTTGGGTGTCGTATCCGCTGATCCGATGGCGTTGACGTTGTTGAAAGAACCCGGTGCCATGGGCGCGGATATCGCTGTCGGGTCCACCCAGCGGTTTGGCGTGCCCGAAGGATATGGCGGCCCGCACGCGGCCTATATGGCCTGCAAGGACGCCTATAAGCGCGCCATGCCCGGCCGCATTGTTGGCGTGTCGATTGACGCCCACGGCAACCGTGCCTACCGTTTGTCACTGCAGACGCGTGAACAGCACATCCGCCGCGAAAAGGCGACGTCGAACGTTTGTACCGCGCAAGCGCTGCTGGCGGTGATGGCGTCGATGTATGCGGTTTTTCATGGGCCAGACGGTCTAAAGGCGATTGCACAGCGTATTCATCGCAAGGCTGTACGCTTGGCCAACGGGCTGGAAGAAGCCGGTTTCAAAGTCGATCCGAAATCCTTTTTTGACACGGTGACGGTCGATGTCGGCCCCTTGCAGGCCGCTGTGATGAAATCTGCCGTGGACGAGGGCATTAACCTGCGCCGCGTCGGTGAGACCCGCGTCGGCATCAGCCTCGACGAGCGCAGCGTGCCTGCCACGATCGAAGCCGTCTGGCGCGCCTTTGGCATCCGCCGCACAGATGAGAAGTTCGAGGCGCAATATCGCTTCCCCGACGACATGCTGCGCGAAAGCGCCTATCTGACTCACCCGATCTTTCACATGAACCGCGCCGAGACCGAAATGATGCGCTATATGCGTCGTTTGGCCGATCGTGATCTGGCCTTGGACCGTGCGATGATCCCGCTGGGGTCGTGCACGATGAAGCTGAATTCGGCTGCGGAGATGATGCCGGTCAGCTGGCGCGAATTCTCGATGATCCATCCGTTTGTGCCGCAAGATCAGGCGCTTGGGTATAAGCATATGATCGACGATCTGTCGGCCAAGCTTTGTGACATCACGGGCTATGACGCGATTTCGATGCAGCCCAACTCGGGTGCGCAGGGTGAATATGCGGGTCTGCTGGCAATTGCGTCCTATCACCGTGCCAACGGGCAGGGGCATCGCAACATCTGCTTGATCCCGATGTCGGCACACGGCACCAACCCCGCCAGCGCCAATATGGTCGGCTGGAAGGTGGTCGTGATCAAGACAGCTGCCAACGGCGATATCGATCTGGACGACTTCCGCGCCAAGGCGGAAAAGCACAGCGAAAACCTTGCTGGCTGCATGATCACCTATCCCTCGACCCACGGTGTGTTCGAGGAAACCGTGACCGAGGTGATCAAAATCACCCACGATCACGGCGGTCAGGTCTATATCGACGGGGCGAATATGAACGCCATGGTCGGTTTGGCGCGTCCGGGCGATGTGGGCGGCGATGTCAGCCACCTCAACCTGCACAAAACATTCTGCATTCCGCATGGCGGCGGTGGCCCCGGCATGGGTCCGATTGGTGTGAAATCGCACCTCATCGCGCATGTTCCGGGACATCCGAACGGTGGTGAAGGCGCTGTTTCCGCTGCACCCTACGGGTCGCCGTCGCTTCTTCCGATCTCGTGGTCGTATTGTTTGATGATGGGCGGTGACGGGCTGACGCAGGCCACACGCGTCGCGATCCTGAACGCCAACTACATCGCCAAGCGGCTCGAAGGGGCGTTCGAGGTGCTGTACAAAGGGCCAACGGGCCGTGTCGCGCATGAATGTATTTTCGATGTGCGCCCGTTCGAGGAAAGCGCAGGCGTGACGGTGGATGACATCGCCAAACGTTTGATTGACGCGGGCTTCCACGCGCCCACGATGAGCTTCCCCGTCGCGGGCACCTTGATGGTGGAACCGACCGAGTCAGAGACCAAGGCCGAGCTGGACCGTTTCTGCGATGCGATGCTGGCGATCCGCGAAGAGATCCGTGCGATCGAGAACGGTGATATGCCGCGTGAAAATAACGCGCTCAAGAACGCGCCGCACACGGTCGAGGATCTGGTCGGCGAATGGGATCGCCCTTACACCCGCGAACAGGGTTGCTTCCCCCCCGGTGCGTTCCGCGTCGACAAATACTGGCCGCCGGTCAACCGCGTCGACAACGTGCATGGCGACCGCAACCTGATCTGCACTTGCCCCCCGATGGAGGAATACGCAGAGGCGGCTGAGTAAGCTTCAAGGGATCTGAATGACAAAACGGGCGCGGGGGAAACCTCGCGCCCGTTTTGCGTGGGGCGGCCTTAGCTGTCGGCGAGAAAGGCAAAGACCTTGCGCAGGCGGTTCCATGTGGTTTTGTCAGGGGCCACCAGAATATGCCCCGTCCGCAGGGTCGCGTCATAGGGGCCACCCGACAGCATCTCGACGTGGGCACCGGCTTGGGCGCAGATCAACGCTCCGGCGGCGTGGTCCCAAGGGTGCAGCGTGCCGCTTAGGATGAAATCGGCATGGCCTTGGGCGACGGTGCGGTATTCGTGGGCCGAACAGCGCAGGGAGTTCACCTTGGCAAAGCTCGGCAGGGTGGTGGCGACTTTGACCCGCAGCTCATTGCTGAAGTTTCCCAGCGGGACAAATCCGCTGAGCTCTTCGATCTGCTTGCCCATGCTGACCCGCAGCGGGCGCGAGACGCCAAGAGCGCGTTCAAAGCGCGGGGTGCTGGTATCATCGGCAATCACCCAATCATCGTTCACCGGATCATAGATCACGCCAAAGGCCGGTTTACCGAAGCGTGTCACCGCAAGGATCATGCCGAAGATCGATAGCCCGTGGGTGAAGTTCGATGTGCCGTCGATCGGATCAAGGATAAAGGCCAGAGGGGCTTCGGCGATCTTGTCGAGTAATCCGGGGTCTGCCGACACCGCCTCTTCGCCGACGATTAGCGCATCCGGATAGCCCGTGGCGAGGGCGCGGGTGATCATCGCTTCGGCGGCCAGATCGGCGGCGGTGACCAGATCATGCGGGCCGGATTTGGTGTCGATGTCAGCCGGTGCCAGATTGCGGAACCGCGGCAGCACCTCGGCCCGCGCGGCACGGCGCAGGACATTTATCACATGGGTTTGCTGGGCCGCCGTCAGTACCGGCGGCAGGGGGGCTGGCAGTGTCTGGGTGGTCTGCGTCATTGTCGTATCCCTTTGCAGTCTATCGGATCCATCTTATTCGCGGGCGCGCAGCACCTGTGCGGGTCTGGCGTTCAAGGCGTTGATCGCAAAGCCAAGCGACGCAAGGATCGACGCCAGCGCTCCGCCGGTGATGATCAACAGCGCCGAGGGCCAAACCACGGCAAAGCTGGTGTCCATCACAAAGCGGCTGACGGCCCACCCGCCCAAAATACCTGCCAGCAGCGCGACGGTCCCTGCGAACAGCCCCAACAGGGCGGCGCGCAACAAAAAGCTGGTGGCGATACTGCGGCGCGAGGACCCTAGCGTTTTCAGCAAGGCGGCTTCATAGCGGCGGGCATCTGCACCTGCGGCGGCTGCCCCGATCAATACCAGAAAGCCGGTCAGAAGAGTAGCCGCCGCGCCGTAGGATGTCGCCGCTGCCAACCCGCTCAGCACCGCCGCCACGCGGTCGATCGCATCACGCACGCGGATGGCGGTGATGTTGGGGTAGGCGGTGGCCAGATCGCGCAGGATCGGTGCTTCGGCCTCGGGGTCGGCATAGACGGTCGAGATATAGGTATGCGGCGCGCCGGTCAGGGCGGCGGGGTTCATGGTCAGGATAAACCCGATCCCCGCGGTCGAGAAATCAACCTCTTGGAAGCTGGCGATGGTGCCGGTGATGTCGCGCCCCAGCACGTTGATGGTCAGCGTATCGCCAAGCTCTAACCCGATCTCCTCGGCCTCTTCGGCGGCAAAACTAATGAGCGGCGGGCCGTCATAGTCAGGCGCCCACCATTCGCCCGCGGTGATCACCGTGTCGTCGTCGGGGGCCTCGGCATAGGTCAGCCCGCGGTCGCCGCGCACGACCCAGTGGTCGCCCGCAACCTCTTTGGCGGGCTTGCCGTTGATCTGGGTCACGACGCCGCGCAGCATGGGTGCGCTGTCGATGCGCCGCACAGCCGGGTCTTCGGTTAGCCGTTTGGTATAGCCCTCGATCTGGTCTTTCTGGATATCGACAAAGAAATACGACGGGGCCACATCGGGCAGGTTGCCCGAGATCGCCTGACGCAGGTTGCCGTCGATCTGACCCACGGCGGCCAGTACCGATAGGCCAAGACCGAGCGATAGCACCACGGCTCCCGCCCCTTCGCCACTGCCGCCAATCGCAGTCAAGGCCCAGCGAAGCCGCGGTCGTCCGCGTGCCAGAACGGCAGCGCGTTGCGCAAGGAAACGCACCAGCAGTGCCGCCAGCGTGAGGATCCCAAGCGCGCCTGCGATGCCGCCCAATGTCCAGAGCGTCAGCCACCAGCTGCCGTTGAACCACCCCGCCAGCGCGACCAGCAGCGCCACGGTCATCACGATAATCGCCACATAGCGCGGTGCCGGAAAACGCGCGGCCCCGTCCCATGCATCCCGAAACAGGGTCGCCGCGCGGATGTTCTCGCTGCGCGCCAACGGCCAGAGCGTGAAGGCAAACGCCGTGAGCAGCCCGTAGATCGCCGCCTCGGCCAGTGGCGCGGGGTAGATGGCAAAGGCCGCAGGGATCGGCAGCCGCGCGGAAATGAGCGGCGCAAAAACCAGCGGGGCCACGGCCCCTAACACCACGCCGATGGCGACGCCTAAAAGCGACAGGGCGCCGATCTGGATAAAGTATGTCTGGAAGATCGTCGCGCGGTCAGCCCCTAGCGCACGCAACACGGCGATGACTTCGGTCTTGCCGGTCAAGTAGGACCGTACAGCAGCCGATACGCCCACACCGCCCACGGCCAGACCGGACAGGCCCACGAGGATCAAAAACGCAGTGAGCCGTTCGACAAAGCGCGATACCCCCGGTGCACCATTGCGCGCATCGGTCCAGCGCATCCCGCTGTTTTCAAACCGCGCACGGGCGGCAGAGCGCAGTTGATCAAGGTCGGTATCGGCAGGCAGCAGCATCCGGTATTTCGAATTGAACAGCGTCCCTTCCGCCAGCAGGCCGGCCCCGTTCAGCGCCTCGGTCCGGAGCAGGGTGCGGGGCCCAAGGGCAAAGCCGCTGGCGGCGCTGTCGGGTTCGCGCACGATCAGGGCGGAGAGGCGGAATTCCTTGACGCCAAGCTTGAAGGTGTCGCCGGGGGAAAGGCCCAGACGGTCGGACAAGGCGCGCTCCATCACGGCACCCGACAGCCCGTTTTCCAGCCCGAGCGCCTGTTCCAGCGGCATCGCCGGTTCCAGTGCCATCTCGCCCACCAGCGGGTACAGATCATCGACCGCCTTTACCTGCGTCAGCGCACGGTCTGCGGCGGCCCCGTCACCAGCGACAGCCATGGACCGGAACTCGACGACCTCGGACACGGCGCTGGCTTGGGTTTCGATCCAGTCGCGTTCATTTTGGGTGGCGAAACGATAGGTGAAATCGATCTCTGCCGCGCCCCCCAGCAGGGCCGCGCCTTCGCGTTGCAGCCCGCCTTCGATGGCGGACCGTACAGACCCTACGGAAGCAATCGCCGCGACGCCAAGGGCGAGGCAGGCCAGAAACAGACGGAAGCCCCGCAGCCCCCCGCGCATTTCGCGACGGGCGAAACGGCCGGCCAGACGCAGGCTCATGCGCCGGTCCCGCCAACGATGCGCCCGTCGGTCAGGGTCACCACCCGATCACAGCGCGCGGCCAGATCATCGGCGTGGGTCACCAGCACCAGCGTCGCCCCATGTTTTTCGCGTAGATCGAACAACAGCTCCATGATCGCGGCACCATTGGTACTGTCGAGGTTCCCTGTCGGCTCATCCGCCAAAAGGATCGCCGGACGCGGGGCAGAGGCGCGGGCCAGTGCGACGCGTTGCTGTTCGCCGCCCGACATCTGTGCGGGATAGTGGTTCAGCCGGTGCCCCAGACCCACAGCGTGCAATTCCGCCTCGGCGCGGTCAAAGGCATCAGCCACGCCGTTCAGTTCAAGCGGGGTGGCGACGTTTTCCAGCGCGGTCATGGTGGGGATCAAGTGGAAAGACTGGAACACGATGCCCATCCTTCCGCGGCGAAACTTGGCCAGCCCATCTTCGGACAGCGTGCTGAGGTCTTCGCCCAAGGCGCGCACCGATCCGCCTGTGGCCCTCTCGAGCCCGCCCATGACCATTAGCAGCGAAGACTTGCCCGACCCCGACGGGCCGGTAAAGGCGACCGTCTCGCCTTGTGCGACGTCCAAGGTGATCCCATGTAGGATATCGACCTTTCCGGCGTTGCCATTCAGTTTCAGGGATGCATCTTGAAGCTGGAACACCGGGTCGGTCATAGGGCTGCCTTTTTGAAATACGGTCCCTGTTGGATATGGAGGTTCGACCATGATGCGCAAGGTTACGACGGCACTTGTTCTGGTATTAGCAGGCCCCGCACTGGCGGAACCGCTTGTTCTTGCGGCATTGGGCGACAGTCTGACGCAGGGATACGGTCTGCCTGCCGAAGACGGGTTCGTGCCTCAACTGCAAAACTGGCTGGATCAGAACGGGGCGGATGTAACGGTCATCAACGCGGGCGTGTCGGGGGATACCACCGCTGGCGGGCTTTCACGTGTTGCCTGGACCATGACACCCGAGGTGGATGGCATGATCGTAACGCTTGGCGGGAACGACCTTTTGCGCGGGATCGATCCTGCGGTCAGCCGCGCCAATCTGGACGGAATCATGAAGGCCGCGCAGGACGCCGAGGTCGAGGTGCTGCTGGTCGGCATGACCGCGCCGGGCAACTTTGGCCCCGACTATAAAACCGCCTTTGACAGCATCTATCCCGATCTGGCCTCACAATATGACGCGAGCCTGATGGGCAGCTTCTTCGACGGCCTGTCCGACAATGGCGAGACTCCCGATCTGGTGCAGGCACGCGGGTTTTTCCAGGCCGACGGGGTGCATCCGAACGCGCAAGGCGTCACGAGAATCGTCGACGCTTTGGGCCCGAAAGTGCTGACGCTGATCGATCAGATCAACGAAACCGAGTAGTTTTGCACAAAAAACGGGCACCGAAGCGCCCGTCGTCAAAAATATTATGATCCGGCTTCGGCCCGGTCAGGCCAGTGCGATATTCGCGGCGCTTTCGCGGCCATCACGGCCCGCGTCTACGTCGAATGTCACCTTCTGGTTGTCGGCAAGCCCGGTCAGGCCAGCGCGTTCAACCGCTGAGATGTGAACAAAGATATCCTTGCCGCCGCCATCAGGCGCGATAAAGCCATATCCCTTTGTAGTATTGAACCATTTTACGGTGCCAGTAGCCATGCCCCGTTACTCCTGTGTTTGTCCTGCCCACATTATGCGGCAGCGTGGCTCGGTCAGAACTTGATCGCACCAGCGCCTAAGGGCTGAGGGGTCGAAAGTCTTTCGCGTCGCACCTCTGACTTTGGCGCCAAAAAGGACAAAATCAAGAGTTTTTGCCCGCAAATTCACAACAGGCGGGCGTTTGCGCATGAAATTTCACAACAGTGAAATAATTTTACCAGTTGATAAAAAAATCATTCCGTGGGAGCGTTTCTGAATAAATAGTGACAGCAGGGATAAAAAAATGTCGCAGAAAATCTTTGAACCGGGGGTCGCTGCCGGACGGCTGGACGCTGATGCCTACACCGCGCAGTTTTCGGATTTGCACCCGCCGCTGGATGTGCACGAGGCGCTGGTCGCCGCAGACCGATGCTATTTCTGTCACGACGCGCCGTGCATCACGGCGTGCCCGACGGACATCGATATTCCGCTGTTCATCCGGCAGATCGCCACCGGCACACCGGATGCTGCGGCCAAGACCATCCTGAGCCAGAATATCATGGGCGGCATGTGTGCCCGCGTTTGTCCGACCGAACAGCTGTGTGAACAGGCCTGTGTGCGTGAAGTGGCTGAGGGCAAGCCGGTCAAGATCGGCGAGCTTCAACGCTATGCCACGGACCATCTGCAGGCCAAGGGGGTGCACCCGTTTGAACGCGCAGCACCGACGGGCAAACGGGTCGCGGTCGTGGGGGCAGGTCCGGCAGGGCTTTCTTGTGCGCACCGTGCTGCGATGATGGGGCATGATGTGACCGTCTTTGACGCGCGGCCCAAGCCCGGCGGTCTGAATGAATACGGGATCGCCACCTACAAAACACCAGACGGGTTCGCGCAGGCAGAGGTCGACTGGCTGCTCAAGATCGGCGGCATCACCGTGCAGAATAACGCAGCCCTTGGGGCGGCGATGACGCTGGACAGTTTGCGGGCGGAATACGACGCCGTGTTCCTTGGTATGGGCCTTGGCGGTGTGAACGCCTTGGGGGCCGAGGGCGAGGATAAGACCGGCGTGCTGGATGCGGTCGATTTCATCGCCGATCTGCGTCAGGCGAGCGATGTGGCTGCGGTCCCGATCGGTCGTGACGTGGTGGTGATCGGCGGCGGGATGACCGCGATTGACGCGGCTATTCAGGCGAAGCTGCTGGGGGCGTTGAATGTGACGCTGGTCTATCGCCGCGGGCGGGACCGGATGAACGCCAGCGTGTTCGAACAGGATCTCGCGGCCTCTAAGGGCGTGCGGATCGTGACCCATGCCACGCCGGTCGCCGTGATCGGCAACGGTGCCGTGCGCGAGATCGAATTCGAGTATGTGGACGACCAGATGCAGGGCACAGGTCAGACCCTGCGCCTTGCTGCGGATCAAGTGTTCAAGGCCATCGGCCAGACCTTGCAGGGCGACGCGCTGCCCACGCTTGAGGCGCGCAAGATCAAGGTCGATGGCACCGGGCGCACCAGCGTCGATGGGGTCTGGGCCGGCGGGGATTGCGCCAGCGGCGGCGATGACCTGACCGTGACCGCTGTCGCCGAAGGACGCGACGCGGCGATGGATATTCACATGGTATTGATGGGTTAAGCCCCTACAGGAGAACGCAAATGGCTGATCTAAGAAGCGACTTCGTGGGCATCAAAAGCCCGAACCCGTTCTGGCTGGCATCCGCGCCGCCAACGGACAAAGAATACAACGTCCGCCGCGCCTTCGAGGCGGGGTGGGGCGGTGTCGTGTGGAAAACGCTCGGCATGGAGGGCCCGCCGGTCGTCAACGTCAACGGCCCGCGCTACGGTGCCATCTATGGAGCGGACCGGCGGCTGCTGGGGCTCAATAACATCGAGCTGATCACCGACCGCCCGCTTGAGGTGAACCTGCGCGAGATGAAAGCGGTCAAACGCGACTACCCCGACCGTGCGCTGATCGCCTCGATCATGGTCCCGTGCGAGGAAGAGGCGTGGAAAGCGATCCTGCCGCATGTGGAGGACACCGGTGCCGACGGGATCGAGCTGAACTTTGGCTGCCCGCACGGCATGGCGGAACGCGGCATGGGATCGGCCGTGGGGCAGGTGCCGGAATACATTGAAATGGTCACCCGCTGGTGCAAGCAATACACGCGCATGCCGGTGATCGTGAAGCTGACGCCGAACATCACCAATGTGCTTTATCCCGCCGAGGCCGCGAAACGCGGTGGTGCGGATGCGGTGAGCCTGATCAACACGATCAACTCTATCACCTCGGTCGATCTGGATCTGTTCGCGCCCGAACCGACAATCGACGGCAAAGGCACCCATGGCGGTTATTGCGGACCGGCAGTGAAACCAATTGCGCTGAACATGGTGGCCGAGATTGCCCGCAACCCTGCCACGGCTGATATGCCGATCAGTGGTATCGGCGGCGTGACCACATGGCGCGACGCGGCAGAGTTTCTCGCACTTGGGGCGGGGAACGTGCAGGTCTGTACCGCCGTGATGACCTATGGCTTTAAGGTCGTCGAGGAAATGATCAGCGGCCTGTCGGAATATATGGACGACAAGGGGATGACTTCGGTCGATCAACTGGTGCGCCGTGCGGTGCCGAATGTGACCGACTGGAACCAGCTGAACCTGAACTATGTCGCCAAGGCCAAGATTGATCAGGATTTGTGCATCTCGTGCGGGCGTTGCTTTGCGGCCTGCGAAGACACGTCGCACCAGGCGATTGCCATGTCCGAAGACCGGACATTCAGCGTGATTGACGATGAATGCGTGGCCTGCAACCTGTGCGTCAATGTCTGCCCCGTCGAGGATTGCATCTCTATGGTGGAACTGGCCACGGGCACCACGGACCCGCGTACCGGAAAAACGGTCGAAGCGGCGTATGCCAACTGGACGACGCACCCGAACAACCCCTCTGCCACGGCGGCAGAGTGACCCTTGCCTCCGCCGCTACTGTTCAGGCGCGGCGGGGGTCAGCAACGTAGAGAACATC
Organism: Sulfitobacter litoralis; assembly: GCF_900103185.1. Lineage (GTDB taxonomy): Bacteria > Pseudomonadota > Alphaproteobacteria > Rhodobacterales > Rhodobacteraceae > Sulfitobacter > Sulfitobacter litoralis. The sequence continues at coordinate 108,181 of NZ_FNJD01000001.1, read as the reverse complement.
AGCCGTAGATGATCCGACGCCTGTTGATGCTGTTCGGCGTCGCCCTCAAGCAACAACGCCACCTGTGGGGCAAAATCCGCATAGTGCTGCGTTGTGGACCAGATCGAAAATATCAGATGCCTCGGGTCCATTCGTGCGATCTTTCCTGCGTCCATCCAAGCCGCAATGACGGCGCATTTTTCATCAAAAAGCGGCTTAAGATCGCTTTGCAATCGAGGGCCCATATGCGGCGCACCGCGTAAAATTTCACCAGCGAACAGCCGGCTCTCGCGGGGCAAATCCCGCGCCATATCCAGCTTGCGCTGCACGTAATCCAACAGCTCTGTGCGCGGGTCACCAAGGGCATCGAGCTCTACCAGAGGGTCCAGCCATGTTTCCATAAGCTGGCTGAGAAGGGTCGTATGAATTTCTTCTTTGCCACTGAAATAATACAATATATTTGGTTTGCTGAGCCCTGCCTCTGTGGCAATCTGATCCAGCGTGGCACCCCGAAACCCGTAGCTGGAAAAAACATCCAGCGCGGCGTCCAGGATGACACGCCGGTTGCGCCTTTGGATTCGGCTGGGCTTTTTCTTGGCGGTGGCGTCGGGCATGGCGCGGTCCCTTCCGGTGTAAGTGCCTGAAAATGCGGCAGTCCGCCAGTGACGGGTCGCCCCAAGGAAAGCATTTCTTGACAGACTTAACCCTAGCCGCAATCGTGGATTTACCAAATGGTAAAAATTTACGCCTTGCACAAGGTAGAAAACGCAAAGGAAACCGCTATGGCCGCGCCCGGTGAAAACCTGAAGATCAACCCTGATCGTCTGTGGGACAGTCTGATGGAGATGGCCCAGATCGGCCCCGGTGTGGCAGGTGGGAATAACCGCCAGACGCTGACCGACGAAGACGCCGAAGGCCGCGCCCTGTTCCAGAAATGGTGCGAGGAGGCCGGCTGCACCATGGGTCTCGACACGATGGGCAACATGTTTGCGCAGCGCGATGGCACTGACCCCGATGCACTGCCGGTCTATGTCGGGTCGCATCTGGATACGCAGCCTACGGGCGGGAAATATGACGGCGTATTGGGCGTGCTTGGCGGGTTGGAATTGCTGCGCACGATGAACGATCTGGGGATCAAGACAAAGCACCCCGTGGTCGTGACCAACTGGACCAACGAAGAAGGCACCCGCTATGCCCCCGCCATGCTGTCGTCCGGTGTCTTTGCCGGCATCCACACGCAAGAATGGGCCTATGCCAAGACCGACGCCGAGGGCCTGAGCTTTGGTGATGAGCTCAAGCGGATTGGCTGGCAAGGCGACGAAGAGGTCGGCGCCCGCAAGATGCACGCCTTTTTCGAGCTGCACATTGAACAGGGCCCGATCCTTGAGACCGAAGGCAAGGATATCGGTGTCGTCACCCACGGGCAGGGGCTGTCGTGGACCCAAGTCACCGTCACCGGCAAGGATGCACACACCGGATCGACCCCGATGCCCATGCGCAAGAACGCAGGGCTTGGCATGGCGCGCATGCTTGAGGCCGTGGACCAGATCGCATGGTCCCACGCGCCCCACGCGGTTGGTGCCGCAGGGCATTTCGAGGTCTACCCGAATTCGCGCAATGTCATTCCGGGTCAAGTGATCTTTACCGTCGATTTCCGGTCGCCCGATCTGAGCGTGATCGAAGATATGGAAAAGCGTCTGCGCGTCGAAGGCCAGAAGATCGCCAATGACATGGGGCTTGAGGTCGCCTTTGAAAAAGTCGGCGGCTTTGATCCCGTGACGTTTGACGAGGGCTGCGTCTCGGCCATCCGTTCTGCAGCAGAGCGGTTGGGGTATAGTCATATGGATGTCATCTCGGGGGCCGGTCACGATGCCTGCTGGATCAACGGGGTGGCCCCGACCGCGATGGTCATGTGCCCCTGCGTCGATGGGCTAAGCCATAACGAGGCCGAAGAGATCACCAAAGACTGGGCCAAAGCGGGTGCCGATGTTTTGCTGCATGCGGTGCTGGAAACGGCAGAGATTGTGGGCTGAACCCGTCGGGGGCCTGAGCGGGCGCGCCCTGGGGGCCAGCCCCCAGACCCCCGGGATTTGGACCATTTGGAAGACAGACAGGGGAGAGAACAGATGAGCAAGGTTATCAAGGGCGGCATGGTCTGCACGGCGGATCGGACCTGGAAAGCGGATGTGTTGATCGAGGGCGAGATCATCAAGCAGATCGGCGAGGATCTGGTGGGCGACGAATATATCGACGCCGAAGGGGCCTATGTCATTCCCGGGGGTATTGATCCGCACACCCACCTCGAGATGCCTTTTATGGGGACCACGGCGGCCGAAACCTTCGAGACGGGGACTTGGGCCGCGGCTGTGGGCGGGACCACGATGATTGTGGATTTCTGTCTGCCGGGTGCGGATGGGTCGATCAAGAACGCGATCAATGAATGGCATCGCAAATCCGCACCGCAAATCTGTTCGGATATCGGCTATCACATGGCGATCACCGGTTGGAACGAGAATGTCTTTGACGAGATGAAAGACGCCGTCGACATGGGGGTGAATTCGTTCAAGCACTTCATGGCCTATAAAGGGGCCTTGATGGTCGAGGATGACGAGATGTTCGCGTCCTTCCAGCGTTGTGCCGAACTGGGTGCGCTGCCGATGGTGCATGCCGAAAACGGCGATCTGGTCGCGGCCCTGCAGGAGAAGTATTTTAATCAGGGGATCACGGGGCCGGAGGGTCACGCCTATTCCCGTCCGCCCGAGCTGGAAGGCGAAGCCGCGAACCGCGCGATCACCATCGCAGATGCCGCCGGCGTGCCGCTTTATATCGTGCATGTCTCTTGCGAGCAGACCCACGAGGCGATCCGCCGTGCGCGGCAAAAGGGGATGCGGGTCTATGGCGAGCCATTGATCCAGTTCCTGACTCTGGACGAAAGCGAATATTTCAACAAAGATTGGGACCATGCCGCGCGCCGTGTCATGTCGCCGCCGTTCCGGTCCAAGGACCATCAGGACAGCCTTTGGGCGGGCTTGCAGTCGGGATCGTTGCAGGTGGTTGCGACGGACCACGCCGCGTTCTCGACCGAGCAAAAACGCGCGGGCAAGGACGATTTCCGCATCATCCCCAACGGGTCGAACGGGCTGGAAGAGCGTCTGGCGGTGCTCTGGACCGAAGGCGTCGAGACGGGCCGGCTGACACCCAATGAATTCGTCGCGGCGACCTCGACCAACGTGGCGAAGATCCTGAACATCTACCCGCGCAAAGGGGCCATCGTCGAAGGGGCCGATGCGGATATCGTGGTTTGGGATCCAAAAATCAGCAAGACGATTTCGACGGCGAACCACCATTCCATTCTGGATTACAACGTCTTTGAAGGCTTTGAGGTCAAGGCGCAGGCACGCTATACCCTCAGTCGCGGCGAGGTCATCTGGGCCTGGGGGCAGAATTCGCAGCCCAACCCCGGACGCGGACGCTTTGTGCCGCGGCCTGCTTTCCCGTCAGCCAACCTTGCGCTGAGCAAGTGGAAAGAGTTGACTGCGCCGAAACTGATCAAACGCGATCCGTTGAACATCCCTGCGGGGATCTGAGGCTATAATGTATGAACAGCAAAGCCGACAACCGCAGATCTTCTATAGCCTTTGGTCTCCAGCTATTGGGGATTTCATCGTCAAGTTTGGATGCCTAGAAACTCTTTTAGATGAAATTGCATGGCAAGCGCACAGCGGCCTAGATCGGTCAGTGATTTACGCATTCTCAAAGGATGTACCAAAGTCTTTTCAAGACAAGTTCAAGTTTGTGAGAAAGCTGATAGACTCTGACTTAGTAGCCAAACCGGAACGCGCCATCTTAGACTTGGGTGGTTGGCCTCAAATAGGTGTTCTAGTCTCAGAAACCTTTGAGTTTCGAAACGCAGTTGCTCACGGGCAGGTCTCTATGGTTAGCGAAAGAGAAATAGTGTTTCAAAGGTTCAAGCTAAAGAGGATCGAGCCTAGTAAGACGCATAGTGCTACATATCAGAACACGGAAATGAAGTTTGAGACGCTTGCGAGGATTAACTCCGAGCTAGCAGGTCTCATGTTGGTTATGGAACTGATAATTCAAAGTATTTCCCACGGAACAGTCGCTTGGAATGAAATGGAGGTGCATCGAACCCCAAATGCACTGGTCAGAGAAATATACGACCTCCATCATGAGAAGATGCTAAATGCAGGGTATATTCGCATTCAAAATGGCTCATATAGGTTAAACAAGGAAGAAGAAGCTTGAAAACAGTGATTAGCGCCCAGAACCTATCCCTGACATTTGAAACCAACGACGGCCCTGTGCATGCGCTGAAAGATGTGTCACTTAATATTGAAAAGGGCGATTTTGTCAGCTTTATCGGGCCATCGGGCTGCGGTAAGACGACGTTTCTGCGCTGTATGGCGGACCTTGAGCAGCCAACGGGTGGCGAGATCACTGTCAATGGCGTGAGCGCTGCCGAGGCGCGGCGGGCGCGAGCGTATGGCTATGTGTTTCAGGCGGCGGGGCTGTATCCGTGGCGGACGATTGGCGGCAACATCCGTCTGCCGCTCGAAATTATGGGGTATTCCAAAGCCGATCAGGCGAAGCGGGTTAGCCAAGTGTTGGAGCTGGTCGAGCTGGCAGGGTTCGAGCGCAAGTTCCCTTGGCAGCTGTCGGGCGGGATGCAGCAGAGGGCCTCTATCGCGCGGGCCTTGGCGTTTGACGCGGATATCTTGCTGATGGACGAACCCTTTGGTGCGCTGGACGAGATCGTGCGCGACCATTTGAACGAACAGCTGTTGCGTCTGTGGGCGCGCACCGAAAAGACGATTGCCTTTGTCACCCACTCTATCCCCGAGGCGGTGTATCTGAGCACCAAGATCGTGGTGATGAGCCCGCGTCCCGGACGGATTGCAGATGTCATTGAAAGCCCTCTGCCGAAAGAGCGCCCCTTGGATATTCGCGAAACGCCCGAGTTTCTGGAGATCGCGCATCGGGTGCGCGAAGGGTTGCGGGCAGGGCATGCGGATGACTGATAGCGCGCTTGCTGCAGCCCGGCCCTTCGGGGAGGATTTTCGGACCATCTGGAAGCAGGGGGGCGCGCGATGAGGTCGAACTTCCTGCCTGTCCTGACTGTGGTCGGGGTCTTGTTTGCGCTGTGGTATGCGGCGGCGGTCTGGCTGAATGCGGACTGGACCTATGACAAGGCCACACGGTCGGGCGAGACGGTGACCGCCACGTCACTGGTCGCGGATACCTGGGCGCAGAAAAAGCCCAAACTGCCCGCGCCGCATCAGGTCGCGTCAGAGATCTGGGACACGACGTTGATGAAGAAAGTCACGTCGAAGCGGTCCTTGGTCTATCATTCCTGGATCACGCTCAGCGCGACCCTGCTGGGCTTTGGCATGGGGACTTTGCTGGGGGTGTTGTTGGCGGTGGGGATCGTGTTCAACCGTGTGATGGATATGTCGGTGATGCCTTGGGTGATCGCCAGCCAGACCATTCCCATTCTGGCGATTGCGCCGATGATCATTGTGGTGCTGAACGCCGTGGGCGTGTCGGGCTTGCTGCCCAAGGCAATGATCAGCATGTATCTGTCTTTCTTCCCCGTGGTCGTCGGCATGGTCAAAGGGCTGCGTAGCCCTGACCAGATGCAGTTGGACCAGATGCGCACTTGGCATGCGAGCACGGCCCAGTCGTTCTGGAAGCTGCGGTTGCCTGCATCGATGCCGTATTTCTTTACCTCGCTCAAGATCGCGATGGCGGCGTCGCTGGTGGGGGCCATCATTGGTGAGCTGCCAACGGGTGCCGTTGCGGGTCTGGGCGCGCGGTTGTTGGCTGGCAGCTATTATGGCCAGACGATCCAGATCTGGAGCGCGCTGATCATGGCGGCGGCCCTAGCTGCGTTGCTGGTGGGGATTATTGGCTTGATCCAGCGTGTGACATTGAAACGGATGGGGATGGCGCGATGATCTGGCTGGTTTTTGCAGCAGTGGCATGGGCCTTTGGCATGTGGGTCAACATCCGGCTGGCGCGATTGCGGCCGGCACGCTGGGTGTCGTTGGCCGCACCGTTGGTCTTTGGCGCGACGTTGATCGCCGTGTGGGAAGGCATCGTGCGGGGGCTCGAGATTTCGCAGGTCTTGCTGCCTGCGCCGTCGCTGATCGCGCTGCGGTTGGTGTCGTCGGTCGATATCCTATGGGTGGATTTCGTGCAGACCGTGTTAAAGGGCGCGCTGTCGGGCTATGTTTTGGGCTGCGGTGCGGCCTTCCTGATCGCCATTGCGATTGACCGGTTTCCGTTTTTGCAACGCGGGCTATTGCCGGTTGGGAACTTTGTCGCGGCACTTCCGGTGATCGGCATGGCGCCTATTCTGGTCATGTGGTTCGGGTTTGATTGGCAGTCAAAGGCCGCCGTGGTGGTCGTCATGGTGTTCTTTCCGATGCTGGTGAACACCGTGCAGGGCCTGCAAGCGACGGATACGATGCAGCGCGACCTGATGCGGACCTATGCAGCCAGTTATTGGGCGACGTTGTTCAAGCTGCGCTTGCCTGCTGCGATGCCTTTCGTGTTCAATGGCCTCAAGATCGGCACGACCTTGGCGTTGATCGGGGCTATTGTTGCTGAATTTTTCGGCTCTCCCGTGCGGGGAATGGGGTTTCGCATCTCTACCTCGGTCGGTCAGCTTGCGCTTGATCTGGTCTGGGCCGAGATTGTTGTCGCGGCGATTGCCGGCTCCGCCTTCTATGGCGCGATGTCCTTGTTTGAACGGCGGGTGACCTTTTGGCACCCGAGCCAGCGGAACTAACCAAGACGACCAACCAACCAAGAGGGAGATATAATAATGAAAAAACTATCAACATATGTCGCCGGGGCCGCTGTGGGCCTGATGGGGACCATGGCGCAAGCTGCGGATGATGTGACGCTACAACTGAAGTGGGTCACACAAGCGCAGTTCGCGGGCTATTATGTGGCGCAAGATAAGGGGTTCTATGAAGAAGAAGACCTGAACGTCACGATCAAACCGGGCGGTCCGGATATCGCGCCGACCCAGGTTCTGGCCGGTGGCGGAGCGGACGTTGCCGTTGAATGGATGCCCGCCGCTTTGGCCGCGCGCGAGAAGGGCCTGCCGATGGTGAACATCGCGCAACCGTTCAAATCCTCGGGCATGATGCTGACTTGCCGCAAGGACGCCGGGATCGAGACCACGGATGACTTTAAGGGCAAGACACTGGGCGTCTGGTTCTTTGGCAACGAATTCCCCTTCCTCAGCTGGATGAACAAGCTTGAGCTGCCCACCGAAGGCGGCGAAGATGGTGTCACCGTGCTGAAACAAGGCTTTAACGTGGACCCGCTGCTGCAAAATCAGGCCGCGTGTGTGTCGACCATGACCTATAACGAATACTGGCAGGTGATCGACGCAGGTCTGACGCCAGATGATCTGAACGTGTTCAAATACGAAGAGCAGGGCGTCGCCACATTGGAAGACGGGCTGTACGCACTGGAAGAGAACCTTGCCGATCCGGCGTTCGAGGAAAAGATGGTGCGCTTTGTGCGGGCGTCGATGAAGGGCTGGAAATACGCCGAGCAAAATCCTGATGAAGCCGCGGAAATCGTCTTGGACAATGACGCTTCCGGTGCCCAGACCGAAGAGCATCAGAAACGCATGATGGGCGAAGTGGCCAAGCTGACCGCAGGCAGCAACGGCGCGCTGGACGAAGCAGACTATGAGCGGACCGTGCAATCGCTGCTGTCTGGTGGGTCGGACCCCGTCATCACGGCCGAGCCGTCGGGCGCATGGACCCATGCGATCACTGACAAAGCCTTGAACTGAGGGGCGCTGAACTAAGGGATACGTCCCCGACACAGTGCAGAAATGCGAAGGGGCTGGCAGTGATGCCAGCCCCTTTTACGTTGTAGGTCTGTTGCTTAAAGGACGGTAACCTTGGTGCCGATGGGCACGCGCTGGTACAGGTCCTTGACGTGTGTGTTCAGCATCCGGATGCAGCCATTCGAGACAGAACGCCCGATGCTGCTGGGTTGGGTGGTGCCGTGGATGCGGAAATACGTGTCTTTGCCGTTCTGAAACAGGTACAGCGCGCGCGCGCCCAGTGGGTTGCTGGGGCCACCCGGCTGCGCGTCGGTGTTCCCGATGAACCTTGCATAGGATTTGGGTTCGCGTTCGATCATCTCGTCCGTGGGGCGCCAGGTGGGCCATTCCTTTTTAACGTCGATAGTCGCGGTGCCGGTGAATTCCAGACCCGCTTTGCCGACGCCCACGCCGTATCGCATGGCCTGACCAGGGGCGGTCACCAGATACAGGTAATGGCTGCGGGGCAGGATCAGCAATTCGCCTACGGCATATTGCGGTTTGATCGACACCATTTGCGGCGTGGGGTCATAGGCGGCACCAGCGGCGAACAGCGCGTGCGGAAAGGCGAGGGCGGCCAAAGAACCTGCGATAAATTGACGGCGGCGCATGGAGGGCTCCTTTAGGATGTGATGGCGGTATTTTGCCCCTTGGGGTGTGTTTTGCAACCTTTAGGACATAAAAAAACCGGCTGTCCCGTGAGGGTCAGCCGGCAAATTCATGGTGCGGGCCTAAGGCCCTGCATGGCTTATGCCAGTGCGATGTTCGACGCGGATTCGCGGCCGTCACGGCCAGCTTCGATGTCGAATGTCACTTTCTGGTTGTCGGCCAGACCGGTCAGGCCTGCGCGCTCAACAGCGGAGATGTGTACGAATACATCTTTGCTGCCGCCATCGGGTGCGATAAAGCCGAAGCCTTTAGTTGTGTTGAACCATTTTACGGTGCCAGTGGCCATATCCGTAGTCTCCTCTAGTATGCCATCCGCGTCGTGCGATGGCTTGGCGTTGTCGGTCTGGATCGAAGTCTGAACGCCGTATGAGGGAGACAGTTGGTCGAAAAAGAATAACGTTAGCTCCTTTGATATGGCAGGTCGCAGAGATTCGCGCAAGGGGCTGTCAATGGGCCTTAAAAAACAGGCCGATCATTGCTTATTTCGGCACATTCTTGCCTCAGTTCCGTCGGCGAAGGCATTTTTCACCAATAGATGTTGACCGTTTGCAACCTCTAAACGGTTAACGCTTTGGGTCAATTCGCCCCACTGCTGACAGATTCATTTGCGATTTTGCTCCGAGCCGTATCGCAAACTTAATGATTCCCCCTTTTTGGTAACCCGACAACGAGTGAGCCCCTTTATGAAAATCCTTGCCGTAGATGACGACCCTACCATCCTTGACCTGCTGCGCGACTGCCTGACGCCGTCGCTTGGGTTTGATCTGATTTGTGCCGACTCGGCCGAGGATGGGATGGCCAAGATCGAAGAGCACGGGGCGAGTTTTGACTGCTTCTTGTTGGATATCATGTTGCCCGGCGTCGATGGCATCACACTGTGTGACGATATTCGCACCATGCAGGCCTATAAAAGCGCGCCGATTATTATGATTACCGGCAGCCGCAAACACGATCTGATGGACACGGCCTTCCGTGCAGGGGCGACCGATTTCATCTTCAAACCGCTCAACGGTATCGAGCTGGGCGCGCGGATCAACATGGCGGGGATGCTCAGTGACAGCCTGCGCCGCGAACGCGAGGCGGCCCATACGCTGGCGGAACTGTCGGGGCTGATGAAGGTCCGTGTGGACGAAAGCTTTGATCTGAATGTCGTGGGTGTGGATGATCTGCACGGGTTCGAGAACCACATGCTGCGCCTGCCCGAGGGCTGCTATGCCATGAACCTTTTCGCGGTGAAACTCCCACAAATCCGCAATATCTTTGACGCGGCAAGCCCCGCTGAATTTTGTCGCCAGATGGGTTTGGTTGCGCAGGCCACGGTCGCGGCGCTGGTGCACGAGAAATGCTATATGGGCTATGCCGGCGACGGAATCATCGTGGGCACCGTGATTGGACGCCACCGGATCAAGCCGGATGAAATTCAGAAAGATATCGAGAATATCCTCTCCCATGACGGCACTGCGGTGCGGATCGGGGGGGACTTCAGCGCCGATGTAACCGTAAAGCTCGTGTCGAACCAGCGGCTGTGGTCGGGGCTGTCTGCCTGCAACACGCTGCGCGACTTTTTGGGCCGTGAAACCGTGCCCGACAGCGCCAGCACCGACCGCACCGATGGGTATGCCGAACTGGCCGACGGGCTGTAACGGGAAACCCTTGCTGCGTCGCCTCGGCGCGTTGACCGTCAAATAAAAAGGCCCCCGCAGTTTCCTGCGGGGGCCTTTTCTTTAGAACTTTCGCCTAGATCAGCGCGAGAATTTCTTGTGCTTCATGCGCTTGGGTTCCATGGCGTCTTCGCCCAAACGGCGTTTCTTGTCTTCTTCGTAATCAGAGAAGCCACCTTCAAACCATTCGACATGTGCGTCGCCTTCAAAGGCGAGGATGTGCGTACAGATCCGGTCAAGGAAGAAACGGTCGTGCGAGATGACCACGGCGCAGCCCGCGAAATCGACCAGCGCGTCTTCGAGTGCACGGAGCGTTTCGACGTCCAAATCGTTGGTCGGTTCATCGAGCAGCAGGACGTTGCCGCCTTCTTTGAGCAGACGCGCCATATGCACACGGTTGCGTTCACCACCTGACAGCAGGCCGACTTTCTTCTGTTGGTCGCCGCCCTTGAAGTTGAACGCACCGCAATAGGCGCGGGAGTTTACTTCGGCGTCGCCCAGTTTGATGATCTCGGCCCCGCCCGAGATGGCCTGCCAGACGTTGTCATCCGGGTTCAGGTCATCGCGCGACTGGTCGACATAGGACAGATCAACGGTGTTCCCCAGCTCGATCGTGCCGGTGTCGGGTTGTTCGTGGCCGGTGATCATTTTGAACAGGGTCGATTTACCCGCGCCGTTGGGCCCGATCACGCCGACGATCCCGCCCGGTGGCAAGGTAAAGTCTAGCTTTTCGATCAACAGCTTATCGCCCATAGCCTTAGACAGGCCTTCGACCTCAAGCACCTTGTTGCCCAGACGTGGGCCGTTGGGGATAACGATCTGGGCGCGCGTCAGGCGTTCGCGCTCTGAGCTGTCGGCCATTTCGTTGTAGGCGTTAATACGTGCCTTGGATTTCGCCTGACGGGCCTTGGCCCCCTGACGCATCCATTCAAGTTCGCGCGACAGCGTCTTTTGCTTGGACTTGTCCTCGCGGGCTTCTTGCTCAAGCCGTTTGGCTTTCTGGTCGATCCAGTTGGAATAGTTCCCTTCGTAAGGGATGCCATTGCCGCGGTCCAACTCGAGAATCCAGCTGGTGATGTTATCCAAGAAATAACGGTCGTGGGTCACGATCAGGATCGTGCCCTTATAGTCGATCAAGTGCTGCTGCAGCCAAGCAATGGTTTCCGCGTCCAAGTGGTTGGTCGGTTCATCGAGGAGCAGCATTTCAGGCGCTTCAAGCAGCAGTTTGCACAGGGCAACACGGCGGGCTTCACCACCAGAAAGGGTTGTGACATCCGCATCATCAGGGGGGCAGCGCAGGGCTTCCATTGATACGTCGATCTGGCTGTCGAGATCCCACAGGTTCTCTGCGTCGATCTGGTCTTGCAACGCGGCCATCTCGTCTGCGGTTTCGTCGGAATAGTTCATCGCCAGTTCGTTATAGCGATCCAGAATATCCTTTTTCTTTTTGACGCCCAGCATGACATTCTCACGCACGGTCAAAGCGGGGTCGAGGTAGGGTTCTTGCTCGAGGTAGCCAACCTTGGCACCCTCTGCGACCCATGCTTCGCCCGAAAAGTCTTTGTCCTGACCGGCCATAATCCGCATCAACGTCGATTTACCCGAACCGTTGATCCCGACCACACCGATTTTCACACCCGGCAGGAAGTTCAGGTTGATGTTGTCGAAACATTTCTTACCGCCCGGATAGGTCTTTGAGACACCGGACATGTGGTAGACATATTGGAAGGCGGCCATTGAGAATCCTCGGGTAAGCTGAATACGATTTGGAGCGTGCAATATCGCCACTGGCGGGCAAGAGCAAACGTTCAATATATTAGGCTCATATATAAGGCATCACGTGCGGTTTTGAAGACCCGCCGCCGAGGGACCGCTTTTAGGGTGCGTGCTTGGCTCTGGGTCGTGGCCCGACGTCCCATCGACGGCGTTTCGGCAGCAGCTTTCCGTTTTAACCGAGCAAAGCCAAGTAAATGGGGACGATCGACCGCATTTTATACGAAATTCAGTCGAAAAAAATTTCCGACCTCGTTTATATTCTGCAGACTCGGGTGCGTTCAGCGCCCCGTTTCAACGCGGCCGCAAAAAGACCGTGTCTCAACATAGGGATAAATACATGACAGCTTCGACTATTATAGTTGGTCTGGATGGGGGAGAGGCCGGAGCGCGCGCTTTGGATTTCGCGATGACCCAGGCCAGATTGATCGGGGATTGCGAGCTTAAGCTCGTGTATGTGATCGAATGGTCTCCGTTCAGTTTCCAGACCTCAGAGGAAAATGACCAGCGCCACAAACGCCGCGAAGAGGAGCTGGCGCTTGCCCGTGAACGCATCGTCGATCCGGCGGTGAAAAAGGCCGGCGATAAGGGCGTAACGGTTCAGGGCATCGTAAAGCACGGCGATGTAGCCGATATTCTGGATGATCTGGCCAAAAAACATGGCGCACAGCAGATCGTGGTGGGTCGTGTCGGTCTGCGCGGTTTGAAAGAGCGTATGTTCGGTGGCGTGACGGGCCGTCTGGCCGTCGCCTCCCGCGTGCCTTTGACGATCATTCCTTGAAAGGTCATATCATGAAAAACTTTCTGACAACGGGTGTGGGGGCTGCTGCTGCCTCTGCCTTGCCGATGGTTGCCTCTGCACAAGAGGCCGTGGGCATGGATCAACGCATCAACGATATCTTTGCCGGTTCGACGGGCTGGTTCGTCAACCTGATCTTCATGTCGCTGCCGGGCACAAACTTCCCATGGATCGTGCTGTGGCTGGTGGTCGCGGCGTCTGTGTTTACGCTGTACTTTGGCTTTATTCAGATCAAGGCGTTCTGGCATGCGATATCGCTGGTCAAAGGTGATTATTCCGATCCCGACGACTCGGGTGAGGTCAGCCACTTTCAGGCGCTGACGACGGCGCTGTCGGGGACTGTCGGTCTGGGGAACATCGCGGGCGTCGCGGTGGCCGTGGGCATCGGTGGGCCGGGCGCAACCTTCTGGATGATCTTGGCCGGTTTGCTGGGCATGGCATCTAAGTTCACCGAATGTACGCTGGGTGTGAAATACCGCAATGAATACGCCGATGGCACCGTTTCCGGTGGTCCGATGTACTATATGACAAAGGGCTTTAAGGAACGCGGCCTGCCGTTGGGCGGCTTTCTGGCGATTGTCTTTTCGATCTTTACCATCGGCGGTGCCTTGGGCGGCGGGAACATGTTCCAAGCCAACCAGGCACATGCGCAGTTGGCCGGTATCATCGGGGATTATCCCGGATGGATCACGGGCATCGTGTTTGCCGCCGTGGTGTTTTCGGTCATCGTGGGCGGGATCAAATCCATCGCCAACGTGACTGAAAAGATCGTACCGCTGATGGGTGTGATCTATGTCGGGGCTGCGTTGATTATCCTGATCGTTGAATACGACAAGATCGGTTGGGCCTTTGGTCAGATATTCGAAGGTGCATTCAGCGGTCTGGGTGTTGCAGGCGGTCTGGTCGGTGCGTTGATACAGGGCTTTAAGCGGGCGGCTTTCTCTAACGAAGCGGGTGTGGGATCGGCTGCGATCGCACACTCTGCCGTCCGCACCAAAGAGCCGGTGACCGAAGGTGTGGTTTCCCTGCTTGAGCCGTTCATCGATACCGTTGTGATCTGTACGATGACGGCTTTGGTGATCACCATCTCTGGCGTGTTGGTTATGGACCCCGAAACAGGGCGTTTCATCCTGAACGAGGCAGGCACCGCGATCCAGACCGTTGACGGGTCCAGCGGTGTGCAACTGACATCCGCCGCCTTTGCGACCGGGTTCAGCTGGTTCCCCTATGTGCTGGCGCTGGCGGTGATCTTGTTCGCCTTTTCCACGATGATCAGCTGGTCTTACTACGGGCTGAAAGCGTGGACCTATCTGTTTGGCGAAGGCAAAACCAAAGAGATCGTGTTCAAGGTGATCTTCTGCCTGTTCATCGTTGTGGGGGCTGCCGCCAATCTTGGGGCGGTTATCGACTTTTCTGATGCGATGATCTTTGCCATGGCGGTTGTGAACATCACGGCGCTGTACTTCCTGATGCCAATCGTCAAACGCGAGATGAAGAGCTATTTCGCGCGGCTTAAATCCGGCGAGATCAAGAAGTTCGTCGATTAACGCACGGACTACGCGATTGACAAAGGGGCGTTGCTGCCCTTCTTTCGGCCCCTGATGTATATCGGGGGCCGTTTTCGTTGGGTTATCCATTTCCATATGCGCCCCCGGGGCAGGTGATCGGACTGCTAGGCGGGTCGTTTGATCCGGCACACGAGGGGCACGCGCATATCACCCGCGAAGCGATAAAGCGTTTCGGGCTGGATCGCGTGTGGTGGATGCTGAGCCCCGGCAACCCGTTGAAGGCACAAGGTCCGGCCCCGATGGCGCAGCGTCTGGCGATGGCGCAGCAGGTGATGCAGCACCCGCGGGTCGAGGTCACGGATATCGAGGCCCATCTAGGCACGCGCTATACCGCGCAGACCCTTGCCGCGCTGCGCGCGCGCTATCCCGGCGTGCGGTTCGTCTGGCTGATGGGCGCGGATAATCTGGCGCAGTTCCACCTGTGGCAAGACTGGCAGCAGATCATAGAAACGGTGCCCTTGGGTGTTCTTGCGCGACCTGGCCAGCGGATCTCGGCGCGGATGAGCCGCGCGGCGACGCTTTATGCGCCCTACCGGATTTCGGGACGGCACAGCCAACTTTTGGGGCGCGCGCAGGCACCGGCGTGGTGTTTTGTGAATGTGCCGATGGTCGATGTCAGTTCAAGCGCGATCCGCGCTGCGGGCAAATGGTCAGCGCAGTCTGCAAAAGGCGACGCCAAAGCCTAGAATCGTGTCCCGCCCTGCCCAAGGTAAAAAGGGACTTCGGCGCAGATGTTGGACCCGCGCCAAGCGCTATTGGCAGGAAATCGCCTGCGGGACGCGGGGGAGAAGCGTCAAACATGATCAAAATGGCGCGTTGCGTGTCCCGTCCGTTTGCCTGGCCCCGTCGCCCATGAAAATGTGATTTGCTCCTGCTTGTGTCACTGGGTCCTGTCAGGTTTAAGTCGCCTTATGAAAACTGTTTTATCACGTCGTTTCTTTCTGGGGTCCGCTGCGGCGGGCATAATCGCGCCGGCTGCGTTTGCGGCCCCGCCGACTGAATCGCTGCGCCCTGTGTTGCGCGGGGATGATCTGTTCCGGCAGTCAATCCCCTCTGCGCAAGAGCTGATCGACAAAGCCAAGCTCGACGGAATGGTGACCTTTAGTCTGGCAGACGCCGAAACCGGTGCGGTGCTTGAACAACATGGCCCGCTTGAGGGCATGCCCCCTGCCAGCGTAACCAAGGCGATAACCGCGCTGTACGCGCTGGACACGCTAGGCGCGGCGCATCAGTTCGAGACGCGGATCATGGCGACCGGCGGTGTCGTGGGCGGCGAAGTGCAGGGCGATCTGATCCTTGTGGGCGGGGGCGATCCGACGCTGGATACCGCCGGGCTCGCGCGGCTGGTGGACGACCTGAAAGCGGCCGGGATCATAGGCGTCAAAGGCGGGCTGAAGGTCTATGAACACAGCCTGCCGATGTTCCCGTTGATTGATGCCGACCAGCCCGATCACGTGGGCTACAATCCGGCAGTGTCGGGGCTGGCGCTGAACTTTAACCGCGTGCATTTCGAATGGAAGCGCGAGAACGGCGGCTATTCGGTACTGATGGACGGGCGGTCGGGGTCTTATCGCCCTGATGTGGCGATGGCGGCGATGGAGATCAGCGACCGCAGCTCACCGGTGTTTACCTATCGCGATGCAGGCACGCGCGATGATTGGAGCGTTGCCCAAAGCGCCTTGGGGAATGGCGGGTCGCGGTGGTTGCCTGTGCGCAAACCGGGGCTTTATGCGGGCGACATATTCAAGACGTTGGCTGGATCACAAGGCATCCGCCTGCGCGACATGAGCCTGATCACCAGTCTGCCCGAGGGCGAGGTTCTGGTGGCCCGAAAAAGTGCGCCGTTGCGCGATATCCTGCGCGATATGTTGAAGTATTCCAATAACCTGATCGCCGAGATGGCGGGGCTTTCTGCCACGGTCTATCGCACCGGAACGCCGGTTTCCTTGCGGGCCTCGGCGGCAGAAATGAACGTTTGGGCCAAGGCCAATCTGGGCATGAATGCGCCCGCGCTGGTGGATCATTCCGGTCTGGGGGAAGACAGCCGCGTGTCGTCGCAGGACATGGTGACAGCGCTGGTCAGGATCCACGGGTCTGGCACGTTGAAACCCTTGCTCAAGTCGATTTCCTTGCGTGATTCCAAAGGCCGTCCTGTGCAAAACCATCCGATCAAGGTCGAGGCGAAAACCGGAACGCTGAACTTTGTCTCGGCGCTGGCAGGATACCTGACGGCACCGGACGGGCGGGTGATGGCATTTGCTGTGTTCACCGCCGACATGCCCCGTCGCGCGACCCTAACGCGGGCGCAACGCGAACGCCCTGACGGGGGGCGGGCCTGGAATGGGCGGGCCAAACGGCTGCAGCAGGGGCTGATTGAACGCTGGGGGGCGTTTCATCAGACCAAGGATACAGCCGCGCTTTAGCGGATTAGCCCGACCAGCTGGCTTATTTTACATGGCGCGCACGGGCACCGCGTTCGATGGCGGCCGCGTGCAGACGGTCCAGATCCAGCTCGTAGCGGATTTCTTCGAGCAGGCGCAGCTCTGCCTCTTCGAGGGTGCCGTCGGCTGCGGCCACGTCACAGGCCAAGGCATATGCCGTCTCGTTTAGGCGGTCAGGCATCGCGGCTTTGACCAGCCCGAACAGGGCATCCAGCCCGTCCTCTTGTTCGAACAGATCAAAGACCATGGAACTGACAGTGCTGATGCGGTCCAGATCATAACCGGAGAACACGGGCAGCATATTCACTGCCGACTGAATCTTGAGCAGTTCCGTGGTGCGGATGTCCTCGTCTGACGCGGAGACCGCGATCATAATGGCGACAAGGCAGTCTTGCGCGCTTAAGCTAAGGGAGGTGTCGTCATTCATGCGCATTTCCGTTCGGTTATTGCATTGATCTGCAGATTATTGACGGGCCTACAGGGACGCAATAGGTACAGCCTGCCTGCGCGCATTGGGTGCGGGGTGAAAATGATGGAATTGATGACATGTCGCAGATGCGTGAAGCAGCCCTAACCAGCAAAGCGTGGCCGTTCGAGGAAGCACGTCGGGTGTTGAAACGCTATGCAAATAAGGCTCCCGAGAAGGGGCATGTCTTGTTCGAGACCGGCTATGGCCCGTCGGGTCTGCCGCATATCGGGACCTTCGGCGAAGTTGCGCGCACGACGATGATCCGCCGCGCTTTTGAGCTGATCAGCGACATTCCGACGCGGTTAGTGTGCTTTTCGGACGATCTGGACGGAATGCGCAAAGTGCCGAGCAACGTGCCGGATCCCGAAGCCTTGGCCGAACATCTGCAAAGACCGCTGACATCTGTGCCCGATCCTTTCGGCACGCACGACAGCTTTGGCGCACATAACAACGCGATGCTGCGCCGGTTCCTTGATACATTCGGGTTCGAATATGAATTCATCTCGGCCACCGAATTCTACGGGTCGGGTAAGTTCGACGAGGTGCTTTTGCGCGCCGCCGAGAAGTACGACGAGATCATGGAAGTGATGCTGAAGTCGCTGCGCGAAGAGCGGCGTCAGACCTATTCGATCTTCCTGCCGATCCACCCTGAAACCGGACGGGTGATGTATGTGCCGATGAAAGCGGTCAACGCCAAAGAAGGCACGATCACCTTCGACGATGAAGACGGCACCGAGATGACCCTGCCGCTGACCGGTGGCAACGTGAAATTGCAGTGGAAGCCTGACTTTGGCGCCCGTTGGGCAGCGCTTGATGTCGACTTTGAGATGTACGGCAAGGACCATAGCACCAACACGCCGATCTATGACAAAATTTGCCGCATTCTGGGCAACCGTCCGCCCGAGCATTTCACCTACGAGCTGTTCTTGGATCAGGACGGGCACAAGATTTCCAAGTCATCCGGCAACGGGCTGACCATCGACGAATGGCTGACCTATGCCAGTGCGGAATCGCTGTCGTACTTTATGTACCTCAAGCCGAAGACGGCCAAGCGCATGTATTTCGACGTGATCCCCAAGGCGGTTGATGAATACCACCAACAGCTGCGCGCGTTCGAGACGCAGGACGACAAGGGCAAGTTGAACAACCCCGTTTGGCATATCCACGGGGGCGATGTGCCAAAGTCGGATATGATCGTGCCGTATTCGATGCTGCTGAACCTTGCGTCTGTTTCGTCGGCCGAGGAAAAGTCGCAGCTGTGGGGCTTTATCCAGCGTTATGCGCCGGATGCGACGCCCGAAGGTAACCCCGGTATGGATGCAGCAGCCGAACATGCGGTGCGCTATTACAACGACTTTGTGAAGCCCACCAAAGTGTTCCGCGAGCCCTCTGATCTGGAGCGCGAAGCACTGGAAGACCTGCGGGACCAGTTGAAAACATGGGACGGCGGGCTGGATGCCGAGGCGTTGCAAACGATGGTTTTCGCTGTCGGGAAAGAACGTTTCGACCCGCTGCGTGACTGGTTTACCGCGCTTTACGAAGTGTTGTTGGGCGCGAGCCAAGGCCCGCGTTTCGGTGGCTTCATCGCGCTTTATGGTGTGGATGAGACTGTCGCACTGATCGACGACGCGCTGGCAGGCAAGCTGACCACAGCGTGAAACTATTGCCCTATGGTGTGCGTGGATTAGGTTAAGTCCAATACATCATAGGGAGCATTCTCATGCGTGGCGCGGTTCTTTCGGCATTTTTCGGGATGGTTTTGACCTTTGCGACGGCGTTTGGTGCCACGGCGCAGCAGGCGGATATCGAAAGCACGATCACAGGCCAGTTCGAGGCCTTTAAGGCAGATGATTTCGAGGGGGCGTTCGCATATGCGAGCCCCAATCTGCAGATGATGTTTCAGTCCACCGAAAATTTTAAACGTATGGTAACCTCGGGCTATCCGATGGTTTGGAAAAACACCGACGTGCGGTTTCTGGACCTACGCGAGATCGCGGGCGCACAGTGGCAAAAGGTGCAGGTGACGGACCTGAAGGGTTTCACCTATTTGCTGGATTATCAGATGGTTGAGACGCCCGAGGGTTGGCGCATTGCCTCTGTTCAGTTGCTGGATGCGCCAAGCGTTTCGGCGTAACATTGCCCCCGAGCGCCGTACGCTGCGGTTAGACGTGATTAACCACTTGTGAATATTTCTATCCCCCTGCCGGCCAAGCGTCGGAGTTTTGCAATTCATGGGGGGCGACATTGCACCCTCGGCGAAGGGGATGACGATGAACAAGGCAATCACAGATGGTCTGCTGCTGACACCTGCGGCTTTTGCACAAGGCTTGGATGTGTATTCAAGCGGGGATGGCACGGCGGGGTCTGATACCTATGCCAATGCGATCAATGCGGCGTTTATCCCTGCGGATCAGGACTTTGGCGGGGCGCTTGAGCTGATCAAGACGCAATCGACGCAGAAGCTGCGATACATGGGGCAGACACCGCTTTTGCCGGGATGCTATCTGCGGATCACGGCGCGGGTGAAGGCGATTAGTGGGAATTTACCCTCGGTGCGGATCTCGGGGTATCCGGCGCTTGGCAATGGCAACCGTGTCGGGGGGCTGGTCGAAGTAGGGCCGGCGGTGGCGCTTACGAGCTATGGCGACGTGGTCGAGGTCAGCGCGATTGTCGGTTCGGGGCTGCGCGGCGGGGTCGATATGGTCTGGGGCAATGCGCCGGTCTATGGGCATTTCGGGCTGGATCTGACGGGGCAAAATGGCGGGGTTGTCCGCATCGACGATCTGCAGATTGAGGATGTGACCAGCGTTTTCCTGCGCGACATGCTGGCACAGGTGGATGTGCGGGACTATGGCGCGGTGGGGGATGGCAGTACCGATGATACGGCGGCCTTTGTGGCGGCGAACGCGGATGCACAGGGGCGCAGCGTGCTGATCCCGCGTGGGACGTATCTGCTGAACGGGGATGTGACCTTTGACGCGCCGACGCGGTTTGAGGGGACGGTGACCATGCCTAGCAGCGCGATCCTTTTGCTGCGCCGCAACTTTGATCTGCCCAACTATATCGAGGCGTTCGGGAATGAAGAGATCGCCTTTCGCAAGGCGTTTCAGGCGTTGCTGAACAACGCGGATCATGAATCGCTGGATCTGGGCGGGCGCAAGGTCAACGTGACCGGCCCGATCGATATGCAGGCGGCGACGCCTGAACGCACCAGCTATGCCACGCGGCGGGTGATCCGCAACGGCCAGCTTGAAGCGGCCACGAATGGCGATTGGGATACGGTCACGGTGACCTCGCAGGCCAGCTATTCGCCGTCGGATGCGCGCAAGCTGACAAATGTGGTGAATGTGGCGAATGTGCCTGTGGGGGCGCTGATCACGGGCAATGGGGTAGGGCGCGAGATTTATGTGCGGGCCAAGAACGTCGCCACGCAAGAGATTACCCTGAACGCGCCCTTGTATGATGCGGCGGGGACGCAGAACTTTACCTTTACGCGGTTCCAGTATCTGCTGGATTTCGGCAACTACAGCCAGCTTAGCAAGTTCGTTTTGGATGACATCGAATTCCAGTGCAACAACGTGGCCAGCGCGATCAACCTTGCGCCGTCGGGGACGATTTTTCATGTGCGCGATTGCTTTATCTCGCGGCCCAAGGATCGCGGGATCACGTCTAGCGGCGGCGGGTGTCAGGGGATGTTCGTAGATCGCTGCCAATTCCTGTCCGCCGAAGATGCTTTGGACGTGCCGGACCGGACCACGATCGCGATCAACTGCAACGCCAATGACGTCAAGATCCGAGACAACCGTGCCACGCGTTTTCGCCATTTTGCGCTGCTGGCGGGGCAGAATAATATCGTCACGGGGAACCACTTCTTTCAGGGGGATACGGTCAAGAACGGCGTCCGCTCTGCTGGGTTGATCCTTGCGGCGCAGCACACGGCGAGCGTGGTGAACGGAAATTATATCGATAATTGTTTCGTCGAATGGACCAACGAACAAGACCCCGCGCCGGAATATAGCAGCGAGTATTCTTTCAGCTCACTGTCGATCAGCGGCAATATTTTTCTGTCGGGCGAAGTCGCCCCGTGGTTCAGCTATATCGTGATCAAACCCCATGGGGCGGGTCATGTGATCAACGGGCTGACAATCAACGACAATCGGTTTCGCAGCATCAACGGGTTCATTGATCGGGTCGAACGGATCGACACCAGCTTTGCCGATATGGATTTCTCGCGCATGCGCAACATAGAGATGACCGGCAATTCGTTTCACGGCATCAGCAATCCGGTCTCTAATCCCGTGCAGGTCGAACATACCGAAAGCAGTTTGGCCAAGACCTGGGTGGTGGATATTGCCGACCGCTTTCCGTTCGGCGGGTGGGCGATTGCGGTAGATAGCATCACGATGGACGGGCCGGTGCGCGACGGATCGAATGTGGCGCAGTACAGCGTGCCCTATGTGTTGACGGACCAAGGAACGGAGCGTGATCTGTTGCATCTGGTCTGGAGCACCAGCGTCAAAGGATCGATCTTTATGCAGGCGCGGATGGAGAAACGCTAGAATTCGCGCCAGATCGATAGTTTTAGCGCGGGGTTGGAACTGTCGGTGATCAGCGTTTCGGCCCCGATTTGAAGGCGAATATCAGGGCGGCTTTTGATCGGACGTACAATGATGGAGGGCGCGATAGAGGTGGCGGTGGTGGTGGAGGTCGACGCGTGGAAGATTTGCAGCATCCCTGAAAACCTTTCGCCAAGGTTGATCCCGGCGGTACTGTCCACTTTGGCGAGATGCTCTTGAAGGTACACGTCCCACGAAAGCGAACTGTCGATGGTGATCCAGCCGTTTTTCTCCGCGAGCGTGAAGCCGCGGCCCCATGACAGCCCCGCTTTTACATTCGGCGTGACCACATCCCCCACCCACGCCGCGCCGATGCCCAGTTCAGCGGACCAAACGTTTGGCCGACCCTGTCGGCCCAACGGGCGGCGTAAGAATAACGTGGCGGACCCCGATTGCAGCCCATAAGAGCTGGCGAGAAAACTGACCTCTGCCCCGAGGGTGAGATCATCGCGCACGCCGTATTCGAGGAACGTGCTTTCCGAGATGTCATAATTTTGCGTGACACTGACAGTGTTTGAGCTGAAACCTTTGCCTTTTTCGCGCAACCAAGCGCCGCTGTAGGCGGGGACTGGGGCCGTCAGGAGGATAAGGAGGATTGACCATAAGCGCATCGGGTACCCTTTCGGCGGGCAGCTTGGCGCTTCATGCTTAATAAATTACTTATAGCTGAGGGCAGGGATGCGGTGACGAGGGCATGCAAAAAGGCCCGCAGCATTGCTGCGGGCCTTTTCGTTAGATCATGCAGGGCCGGTTAGACTTTGACGTTGCTGCCGCGTGGGCCAGCAATCAGCCATACGATAAAGCCAACGACGGGGAAGATCAGGACGCCGAGAATCCAGAGGACTTTCGCAAGGCCCGAAGCGCCGGAGGTGAAGATTTGGTAGATCGCGTAAATGTCTGCGATCAGAATGATTAGTCCGAGAATGCCGAATTCCATTGTAAAGCTCCTGAGTTGTAATCTGAATTACTGTCTGCGGTCACAACTTCGTATCTTTGATAGATGTTCCCGAAAATGTTATTGGAACTATTTCGTGATCAACCGAGTTGCTCTTCCAATAGCCCTGACGGGACAGTGTAATTTGAAGGAAATACTATGAAGACCTCTACAGCAGTAATCGCAGGGCTCGCCGCAATTCTGGTGATCGCATTTGCAATCTTTTTCATCGATATCGACCAGACAGAAGAAGGCGCGCTGCCTGATGTCGACGTCTCTGTTGAAGGGGGGAACCTTCCTAAATTCGACGCTGAAACCGGTTCGGTTAACGTGACCGAAGAAGAGGTTGATGTTGAAGTTCCTGACGTTGAAATCACCACCGAAGAAAAAACTCTCACCGTTCCCGGTGTTGAAGTGACACCGCCGTCGAACGACTGATAATATTCATCAGTTTCAACAAAAAAAAACGCCCCCTGATTTGGTCAGGGGGCGTTTTTTTTATGTCTGGTTGGTCTCAGTTTCGGGTGAGTTTAGACGCAGGTTTCGCGCCGTTGTCCCCGTCAGATGTAAAGGTGAGCGTGACCTTGTCGCCTGCCATCAGATCAGACGGCACAAGGGTTTTTGCATCTAAGGTCCACGATGATTTGTCTTGCAGAACAATGATATTGGCCAAGCGATCGTAGGCCAGGATCGTGCCGGTTGTTTCGTCGGCAAAGGCGGGGGCAGAGAGGGCAGTTAGGCTCAGGGTGGCAAGGGCAATCAGGCGCATTTGGGATCCTCCGGATAAAGCGCAGACTCCGAATGTGGGGTGGACGCGGATGCAAAGCAATCACCTGACAACGGGTGCATGAAAATAATTATGCGTCATATAATGTCGGGGAACTGCGGACTGTTCGACGTGTTGTGCCGCTACATCCAGCCGAAAGGAGAGAGCGATGAAAGCCCAATCAAAATCCCAGCAACGTGCCGCTGGCGCGGCCCTGTCTGCAAAACGGGGCGAGACCAAGGTGAACGATCTGCAAGGCGCGTCGAAGGATATGTACGACAGCATGTCAGAGGATGAGCTGGAGGAAATGGCCTCGACCGAACATGATGGATTGCCGGACGAGGTCGAAGACTAGGCGCGCCTCTTAGCGTTTTTTGCCACCGTAGCGGGATTTTCCGCCGCGCATTCCGCCGCGGCCACCAGTTGACCGGCCCGATGCTTTTTGCGCGTCGTCAACGGCTTTATCCACCGCATACTGGCGGGCCATCGGATCATCGGCGATGGCGAGATCGACGGCTTCAAGTCGTTTGACCTCGTCACGCAGACGTGCGGCTTCTTCGAATTCGAGGTTCTCGGCCGCTTTGCGCATGTCGGTGCGCAACCCGTCGAGCACGGTTTGCAGGTTGCCGCCCGCCAATGGGTTGTCGATCCTGGCGGTGACGCGGCTCATGTCGACATCGCCTTTATAGAGACCGGCAAGGATGTCATCGACGTTCTTTTTCACCGTGGTCGGCGTAATCCCGTGCTCTTCGTTATAGGCGACTTGCTTGGCGCGACGGCGGTCGGTTTCGCCCATGGCGCGTTCCATCGAGCCGGTGATGCGGTCGGCGTACATGATCACGCGGCCTTCGGCATTCCGCGCGGCACGACCGATGGTCTGGATCAGCGAGGTTTCAGAGCGCAGGAAGCCCTCTTTATCCGCGTCGAGAATTGCGACAAGACCACATTCAGGAATATCCAAGCCTTCGCGCAGCAAGTTGATCCCGATCAGCACGTCAAACGCGCCGAGCCGCAAGTCGCGCAGAATCTCGATCCGTTCAATCGTGTCGATATCGCTGTGCATATAGCGCACGCGGATGCCCTGTTCGTGCATGTATTCTGTCAGGTCTTCTGCCATGCGTTTGGTCAGCACGGTGCACAGCGTGCGAAAGCCATCAGCGGCGACCTTGCGCACCTCGTCCAGCAAATCATCGACCTGCATTTCCACAGGGCGAATTTCGATCTTGGGGTCGATCAGGCCGGTGGGGCGAATGATCTGTTCGGTGAAAACACCGCCGGTTTGTTCGATCTCCCATGCTGCCGGCGTCGCCGAGACGAACACCGATTGCGGGCGCATGGCGTCCCATTCCTCGAACTTCAAAGGACGGTTGTCCATACAAGAGGGCAGGCGGAACCCATGTTCGGCCAGCGTCATCTTGCGTCTAAAGTCACCCTTGTACATCCCGCCGATCTGCGGGACCGACACGTGAGATTCGTCTGCAAAAACAATAGCGTTGTCCGGGATGAATTCGAACAGGGTGGGGGGCGGCTCCCCGGGGGCGCGGCCCGTCAGATAGCGCGAGTAGTTCTCGATCCCGTTGCACACGCCTGTGGCTTCGAGCATTTCGATGTCAAAGTTGCAGCGCTGTTCAAGCCGTTGCGCCTCCAGCAGTTTGCCTTCGCCCACCAATTGATCAAGCCGCATACGCAGCTCTTTCTTGATGCCGATCACCGCCTGATTCATCGTTGGTTTAGGCGTCACATAGTGGCTGTTGGCGTAGACGCGGATCTGGTCGAAGTTACCGGTTTTCTCGCCCGTAAGAGGGTCGAATTCAGTGATGCTTTCCAGCTCTTCGCCAAAGAAAGACAGACGCCATGCGCGGTCTTCAAGGTGAGCGGGGAAAATTTCGAGGCTATCACCGCGCACACGAAAGGTGCCGCGCTGAAAGGCGGCGTCGTTGCGTTTATACGCCTGCGCGATCAGGTCTGCGATCACCTGACGCTGGTCGTAAGAGCTGCCGGTTTTCAAATCCTGTGTCATCGCGCCGTAGGTCTCGACAGAGCCGATACCGTAGATGCACGAGACAGAGGCGATGATGATCACGTCATCGCGTTCCAGCAGCGCCCGCGTGGCAGAGTGGCGCATCCGGTCGATCTGTTCGTTGATCTGGCTTTCCTTCTCGATGAAGGTGTCAGACCGCGCGACATAGGCTTCGGGCTGGTAGTAGTCGTAGTAGCTGACGAAATATTCCACCGCGTTGTCGGGGAAGAACCCTTTGAATTCGCCATAAAGTTGCGCCGCCAGCGTCTTGTTCGGCGCGAGGATGATGGCGGGGCGCTGCGTTTCCTCGATCACTTTGGCCATCGTGAACGTCTTGCCCGTCCCCGTGGCCCCCAGCAGCACCTGATCGCGTTCGCCCGACCGCACCCCTTCGGACAGTTCCTTGATTGCGGTGGGCTGGTCGCCTGCGGGTTCAAATTCGGTCGAAAGCTTGAACTTCTTGCCGCCCTCAAGTTTGGGGCGGTCGCGCACATTGGGCGCGGGGTTGGCAAGATAGGCGTCTTTGCGCTCGGGCAAACTATCAGAGTGGGCGTAGGCCATAACATCGTCCTTTGGGGGTGCCCCTAAGGTGTCATGTTTTTGCGCGGGTTCAAGGGGCGGAGCCCTGCGCGACGCGCATATGTCGCTTTCGTCGCAGGCTTATTTGGTCAGGCGCTTGCGGTTGGCGCTGACCTTTTTGCTTACCGGTGCCATCGCGGCCGAGAGAATCTGATCAGGTGTGCCCCCGGCAAAGGCGGCTTTGGTGGCCGCCTCATAGGCTTTTGCCATGGCAGGTCCCTTTTCATTGACCATGCGGGCGTTCTCTCCGCGGGACTGTGGTAGGGCACCGGCCATCGCCAAAAGCCTAAGCGTCATAACAGCTTGGGTGTCGATCATCAGCTTGGCGAGGTTGGTATTTAGCGTCATTAGGGTAAGAGGGTTCATGGGATGTGCTCCGATTGCATGGGATCAGCTTATGCTGCGTCGCAGCATATGTAACCCGAATTTGTCACAATTCACTGTGATGCCTTGATCCTTGGCTGTATTTGGCTGATAAACCGCCCAATCACAGCGGAGATTTAGCGATGCGCGCGCGTATTTATCAGCCTTCCCGAACTGCCATGTCCTCTGGCACTGCCAAAACCCGCGTTTGGTTGCTTGAGTTTGACCCCGAGCACGCGCGCGAAATTGACCCGTTGATGGGCTGGACCTCGTCGAAAGACACGCAAACTCAGGTGCGCTTGCAGTTCGCGACCAAGGAAGAAGCGGTCGAATACGCCCGTGACCACAATATCGACGCGATGGTCCAAGATCCCAACAAGCGCCGCGCGAATGTGCGCGCTGGTGGCTATGGCGAAAACTTTGCCACAGCGCGCCGCGGGGCCTGGACGCATTAACACTTTCTACTTTTTCTCATGCTAGGCCCGAGGCGGGCGGTGTGAGCGAGACGCAATACACAGGGCGGCCCCTTCCAAGGTCGCCCGTTTTCTTTTTCGATCGATGAACAGACGCGCAAAGGTACCAACTCATGACGATCACCCAACTCGTGACCCACTCCGGCGGCTTTCATGCGGACGAGCTATTGTCGTCAGTCATCCTGACACGGCTGTTCCCCGATGCAACGATCTTGCGCAGCCGCGAGATGGCGCTGATCACGCCCGCAGCAGGGCGCATCATCTATGATGTGGGCGGCGATTTTGATGCTGAGGCAGGGATATTTGACCACCACCAACGTCCCAATCCACTGCGTGAAGACGGCCAGCCCTACAGTTCATTCGGGCTGATCTGGGCGCATTATGGGCACGATTATCTGCGCGCGCTTGATGTGCCAGAGGCGGATGTAAACGCCATTCACGACAGCTTTGATCGCGGGTTTGTCC
Source organism: Sulfitobacter litoralis (assembly GCF_900103185.1). Classification (GTDB taxonomy): domain Bacteria; phylum Pseudomonadota; class Alphaproteobacteria; order Rhodobacterales; family Rhodobacteraceae; genus Sulfitobacter; species Sulfitobacter litoralis. The sequence goes on along the minus strand of NZ_FNJD01000001.1, from coordinate 80,733 downwards.
TGCCGATCGACCTGCTGGACAATGGTGCCGTTAATGCGTCAGAGGCGGGGCCACTGTTTGCCGGTCTTACCCTGCCGGCACTGCTGGAAAGCCTCAAGCCCGTGTTCGATGACCGCGAAGAAGGTGTGGACGACCGTGCCTTTGCCGCCGCCTTGCCCATTGCGCGCGCCTTTGTCGAGGCCTCCATCCGCCGAAAGGCCGCCAAATTCCGTGCCGAAGCGATGGTATTGGCCGCGATTGACGCTGCGGGTGATGGGCATGTGCTGGACCTGCCGATGGGCATGCCGTTTCGGGGGCCGGTGATCAAGGCGGGTGCAGACCACCTGCTGTTTGTCATCCACCCACGTGGGTCTGAATGGACGCTGACGACGATCCGGTCGGGGGATGATACCTTTGAAAACCGTGCGGATCTGCCGGTCGCATGGGCGGGCCTGAAAGACGCCGCGCTTGAAGAGGCGTCCGGCGTACAGGGGGCCAAGTTCTGTCACAACGGTCGTTTTATCGCGGTTGCCGACAGCCGTGAGGCGATCTTGAAAATGGCCGATATCGCTGTGCGCGAGGCCACGGCGGCTTAGCATAGGCGACGTCGTGGGCTGCAGGTTGCCGGTGGCGGTGGTAGTATGCTGTCACATGTGACGCTGATGCGGTGACCGATCTCGCTTGCCCCCCGGGCGGGCGTGAATACACTGCACCTCCAGCCATCGGGGGGCACCGCGTGAACAGCCAGCTAAGACATTTGCCACAGATCGACACGTTGTTGCAGCAGCCACCGATTGCCCAGGTGGTCGCCGCCTATAGCCACGAGGAAGTGCGCAGCGCGCTACGGCTGACACTGGACGCGCTGCGCGATGATATCCTGAGCGGCGCGGCTGTCGACCTGCCTGATTTTACCAGCGAGGGTTTTGCCCGCACTCTTGCAGATCGGATCGAGGCAACCCGCCAGCCGAACCTGCGTCCCGTGATCAACGCGACGGGTATCATCATTCACACAAACCTTGGCCGTGCCCGCCTTGCGCCCGAAGCCTTGCAAGCGATGCGCGACATCGGTGCACGTCCGTCGAACCTTGAACTGAACCTTGCTACCGGCAAGCGTGGATCGCGCTATGACCATGCCGAGGCGCTGATCTGTCAGCTGACTGGCGCAGAGGCGGCGTTGATCGTGAACAACTGCGCCGCGGCGGTGGTGCTGGCGTTGATGGGAACCGCGTCGGGGCGCAAGGTGATCGCGTCGCGGGGGGAGCTGATCGAAATTGGCGGATCATTCCGCCTGCCCGACGTCATCGCTCAAAGCGGGGCAGTCCTGAAAGAAGTCGGCGCCACGAACAAAACCAGGCTTAGCGATTATGCCGACGCGGTGGATGAGGACACGGCGGTTCTGTTGAAAAGCCATACCAGCAATTTTCGCATCGTCGGGTTTACCTCTGCTCCGTCACGCACGGCTTTGGCGCAATTGGCAGCCGAGCGGGACCTGATCCTGATGGAAGATCTGGGCAGCGGCGTGTTGATTGACCTGTCGCCCTTCGGTCTGCGGGATGAACCAGTGGTGGCGGATATTTTGAAAGCGGGCGTCGATCTGGTCATGTTCTCGGGCGACAAGCTGTTGGGCGGGCCACAGGCGGGCATCATCGCGGGGCGAGCCGACATTATTGCAGGGTTGCGCAAGCATCCGCTGCTGCGGGCTTTGCGGATCGACAAGCTGTCCCTCGCCGCACTTGAGGCAACTTTGCGACTGTACCTGCCGCCCCATGATCCGTTGTCACGGGTGCCTGTGTTGCAAGCACTGTCGCAGCCCCTGGCGGAGGTTGAGGTGCGGGCGCAGAAACTGGCGGCGTCGGTAGAGGTTATGAATGGCGTCACAGCATCGGTCACCCCGTCCGCTGCCTATGTCGGTGGTGGATCGTTGCCCCAGCAAGACTTGGAAAGTGTGAGCGTCGTGGTGGTCTGTGATGCCCTTTCCCCGGAAGCGCTGGGCGACAGGCTACGCGGGGGGGTGGTACCGATTATCGGGCGCATCCATCACGGAAAGCTGTGGTTGGATATGCGCACTGTCACTGATGATGAACTGCCCGATATCGTCGCGGCGCTGGGCGCGATAGCCACCTCATGACCTCGGCCTGCGTCATCGTGATCGGCCATGTGGATCATGGCAAGACGGCGCTGGTGCGCGCCCTCACTGGGATGGAGACGGACCGGCTGGCCGAGGAAAAAGCCCGTGGTCTGTCGATAGCGCTGGGCTTTGCGCATTGCGAGATGGCAGGCGGTACGCTTGATCTGATTGACGCACCGGGACACGAGGATTTCATGCGCACGATGGTGTCTGGCGCAAGCGGGGCGCAGGGCGCGCTGCTGGTGGTTTCTGCCGTGGATGGCGTCGCTGCGCAAACGCGCGAGCATGTGCAGATTGCAAGGCTGTTGCAGGTGCCTGTGGCGGTGGTCGCGGTGTCCAAGGCCGATTTGCTCCCCGAAGCAGCGCTGCCCGCCCGTTTGGCGGAAATTGAGGATACCCTTGCCGCGCAGGGCGTTACGGGGGCCGACGTGGTGCCCTGTTCGGCCACGACTGCTGGCGGGACGGATCATCTGCGGCAGGTCTTGGCGCGGCGGTTCAACGCTTTGCCCGCGCGGGCCGCGCCAATGGGAGCGTTCCTGCCGGTGGACCGCGCGTTCACACTGGCGGGGCGCGGGACGGTGGTGACAGGTACGCTGCTTGGCGGCGCGTTGGCGGTTGGGGAGGCGCTGACCGTGCAGCCAAGCGGTGTTGTGACGGTGGTGCGCGGGCTGCAATCTCGCGGCGCGGCGCGGGCGAGGGTCGCGGCGGGCGAGCGGGTCGCGGTGAACCTGCGCGGTATCGCGCTAGAGGATATTGCCCGCGGCGATGTGATCAGTGCGGGCGGGCAGGCGGCAACGCTCTGTATGGATGTATCGTTAACCGTTTCTGACACGGCACCGCGACCGGTCAAACATATGCAAGAGCTGCGCGTGCTTTGGGGCACCGCGCACGAGGTCGCGACCCTGAGGCTGATGGGCGGTGGCCAGGTCGCGCCGGGTTGCGCGGGGTTGGGGCAGGTGCGGTTCACACGTCCGGTGGTGGGGTTTGCCGGACAGGCGGCGGTGTTGCGTCAGCTTTCGCCTGCGGCGACGTTGGCGGGTGCGGTGATCCTTGACCCGCAGGCCACCGCAGTCGGGGCGGGCGACAGACGGCGGTTGGCGGTGATGCAGGCGGCACAGCAGCAGGATGGTACGGCGCTTGCCGCCGCGCTTTGTGCGCAGGGGCGCGGGGTGGCGCTGTGGTCCGATCTTGTGCGGTTGGCGCGCTGCGATGCGACGGCTGCGCTGCCCACGGGCGTTATGCGGTTATCGCCGGAACATATCGCGCTGGCCGACGACCTCAACGCGGTGCAGGCGGCGGTGGCGGAGGTTTTGCAGCGCTTTCACACCGATCATCCAATCAAGCAGGGGGCCGCGCCTGCGTTGCTGCAACAGGTGACGCCGCTACGGGGCTTGGTGCCCTTTGCCCAAGCCGCGCTGGTCAAGGCGGGAGAGGTCGTGTTGTGCGACGGTTTGGTCAGCCTTGCACGGCATGATCCCTTCGCAGCGCTTGCTCCGCATCAGGTCGCGCGCCTGACGGAGATTGAAGAGAGTATTCGCGCGGGCTGCAACACGCCCCCTGATCTGCGGCAGTTCGATGCGCCTGATGACGCGGATCTGATCGCGCTGATGGTGGCGCAGGGGCGGCTGGTACCGCTGTCGAATATTGCGCTGAAACAGCAGGTCGTGTTTCACGAAATGACCATCGGCCAAGCGCAGCGGACCCTCGCGGCGGCCTTCCCGCCGCCCACGGCCTTTACCACCAGCGAGGCGCGCACAGCTTTGGGCACCAGCCGCAAGTTCATCGTGCCGCTGCTTGAGCATCTGGACGCCCAAGGCATTACCCTGCGGGACAACGACACACGGCACATGGTAAAGCCTGCGCATTAGGCTTTCCCCCGCACCCCACCGCCGCTAGTCTGCCCTCAGTGCGGAGACGACCGGAGTCTGGTGGCTTCCCTGGTCTTCAAAACCATGGACGCGTCGATACGGCGTGTGGTGGGTTCGATTCCCATCCGTCTCCGCCAACCCGTCTGGACATGCCTGACGATCCCCCACAGTATGCAGCGGCATACTTGGGAGGGGGCGACATGAGCGATCAGAAACCGGAATTTATCCTGAAGGATCTGCAAGGGGCAGCCCATCATTTTGACGGCACGGGCCCTGCGCTGGTCTGTTTCGTGAAAGAGGATTGCGAGACCTGCAATATCGCGGGGCCGGTGCTGCAGACGCTGTCGCAGGCCTATGGCGATGCGGTGCGGTTTCTGGTGCCGGGGCAGTCCGGCGAGAAGAACGCCGATTTCGCACAGCGTCACGGGCTGACCATGCCGGTGCTGGAGGATGCGGGCTGCAAGACCTCGTTCAGCTGGGATTTCGAGATCGTGCCCGCGCTTTACTGGATTGATGAAAGCGGTGCTGTTGTTACCCACTTCGAAGGGTTTGTGCGCGATGACTGGCAGGCATTGTCCGACCAGATGGCCAGTGCCACCGGCAAAGCTGCCGCCCAGGTCGATTGGGACAGCTTGCCCGCTTGGCGTCCCGGATGCGGGTCGAAACACTTTGACCCAGAGGTGTACGACGCGCTGCGGGCAGAGGCCGAAGGCAGCCGTCTGCGCGCCCGCAAGGTCGAGGTCGCCAGCGGCGATGACATGGCTGAATTCATGTTCGATCAAGGGTTCTCGGACGGGTTGCCCTTGGTCCCGCCGACGCCCGAACGGGTGATCCGCATGCTTGAGGGGACGCATCGTGATCCGCAGGATGTGATCGCCACAGTGCCGCCGAATATGGGGCCCGCTACGGTCGAAAAGATCGCGATTAACGCCGTGATGGCGGGATGTAAGCCTGAATATCTGCCCGTGGTGATCGCAGCCGTCGAAGCCGTCTGCACGGATGAATTCAACATCCACGGGGTCACCGCGACAACCATGGGCGCGGCGACGGTTATGGTGGTGAACGGGCCGATCGTGGACAAGATCGGGTTGAACGGCGGCTTGGGGGCTTTGGGCGCGGGGAACCGTGCCAACGCCACCATCGGGCGCGCGCTGCGGCTGATCATCCGCAATGTCGGCGGCGCGACTACGGGCGGCGTCGAACGGTCGGTTTTGGGCAATCCGATGAAATACACCATGTGCTTTGCCGAGAACGAAGAACGCTCCCCCTGGGAGCCGCTGCATGTGGAGCGTGGTTTCAAGGCGGAGGATTCGGTCGTGACCGTCTTTGCCATGACCGGCGGGCCGGTGCATCTGGTGGACCAGACCTCGCGCAGGCCGGATCAGATTGCAGGGTCGTTGGGGCAGGGGCTTGAAGGAGTTTTCCTGCCCAAGATGCACAACCTGCCGATTGACGCGCTGCTGGTGGTCTGCCCGGAACATATCAACACGCTGACCGTCGATGGCCCCTATTCCAAGGACCGGCTGCGCGACCGCATTCAGCAGGTCACCGCGCGCCCGCTGTCCGAGATGGTGCAGGATGACCATTCGGGTGCGGGTATCCCCGTGGCGGATGCCGAACGCATGGGGCCGGAAAAACTGGCGCAGCTTGCCCCCAAATTCGCGGGTAAGGAATACATCCATATCGTCGTGGCTGGTGGGGATGCGGGCAAATTTTCCTCCGCGTTCCACGGGTGGGCCACGGGCGAAGTGGGGTCGATTTCCGTTTCCAGAAAGATCGATCTGGGCTAGGTTTCACAGCAGAGGAGGACGTGAATGACAATAATTCTTGACCCGACGGACGAACGTGTCCCCGTCGCGCGTCAGATCAGCGAACGTTCCGGTTCGGTGCAGGGGGTTGTCGGGCTGCTGAATATCAGCAAGCCACGTGGCAATATCCTGCTGGATGAACTGGACAGGTTGCTGACCGAAAACGCACCCGGCGTTGAGATCCGGCATTATACAAAGCCGACTTTCGCCAAACCGTGCCCCGACACGCTGCGCCACCAGATCCGCGATGAATGCGATTTTCTGGTCGAAGGGCTGGCGGACTGAGGATCATGTACCACGTGCAGTATGCACGATACAGTCTGGTTTGAAATCCAGGGGATCCCGTCTGTTTCCATCGCTTCGAGCGTGTTTGGCCAAGCCGCTGAAACGCAGCGCAAGGCGTTAGGCATGGAGGGCGCGCGTTATGTGCTGGTGCCGCATCCTATTCAGGATGCCACGGACGACGAAATGCGGGCCAAGGCCCGCGAGGCGTTCGACCAGATCATCGGTGCGTTGCGCGACGCGTGACTGACGCAAAAATATGGGGCGGCGCGGGGAGGCCTGCGCCGCCTTTTTCGTGGGCATGGGGTGTGCGGGCTACAGCTCGGTTAGCCAGTGCAGCTCTGACAGATCATCCTTGATCCAGATCATCGCTGTGGCCTGGTCCAGTTCCGGAGGTTTCGGCAGCATGCCGGCAGGGATCACCGTGGCGCGGGCAAGGGGTCGCTCTAACGGTTCACCCACCGTTTCATGCATGTACCGCACGGCTTGAAGCAGGCTCAGGTCGGCCCCTGCCAGCGTTCCGTCGGCCAGCGTCAGCCGTCCCTCGCGGCGCAAAATCTCGCGGTCGTTCAGGGTGAAGCTCGTGATGTCAGAGCCGCCGGTCGCCATTGCGTCGGTCACTAGAAATACCTCTGCCGCGCCACGGTTGGCGGCAAGTGCGGCGCGGATCATCGCAGGATGCACGTGCACGCCATCCGCTATCAGCCCCGTGGCCACGCGCGGATGATCCAGCGCGGCCCCGACCAGACCGGGGGCGCGGGCGTTGGCTTGGCTCATGGCGTTGAACAGATGCGTTGCCATGCGGGCGCCCGCATCAAATGCGCGCATCGCCGTATCATAGTCGCAATCGCTGTGCCCCAACGATACCAGTACGCCGGCCTCGGTCAGCGCCGCGATCTGGTCGGGGGTGGCGTTCTCGGGGGCGAGGGTCATTATCAGGTTCGGGATTTGCGCGACAGCGTCGGTCAGCATCGATATATCGTCAGCCGTCAAAGAGCGGATCAGGTTACCATCATGCGCCCCTTTGCGGGCAACGGACAGATGCGGCCCTTCTAGGTGGAGGCCCGCGATGCCAGGAATGCCTTGGTGCAGCGCCTCGGTCACGGCGGCGATGGCGGCGCGGCTGTGGGCGGGCGTATCGGTGATCAGCGTGGGCAGGAGCGCATGGGTGCCAAGCCGCCGGTGCGCTGTGGCCATGATACGCAGCGTGGCCAGATCAGGGGCGCTGTTCAGCATCACCCCGCCGCCGCCATTCACTTGCAGATCAACAAAACCGGGCGACAGGATGCCGCCTGCAAGCGGATGTGTCTTGGTGCGCTGTGGCAGCTCGGCCTGTGGCATGATGTTGGTCGCGCCGCCGGCATCGACCACCAGCGCATGATCGACCAGCAGCGTCTGGCCGTTGAAAACACGGGCTCCGGTATAGGCGATCATGGGTGACTTCCTTCGTGGGCTGCGCGCAGGGCCAGCGCGATTGCCCCATCCAATGCACGGCCCTTGGCATCGATAAGATGGGCGGTCTGGGTTTCGGGCAGATAGGCGGCGTAGTGCGGGCCGACCCCTCCGGTCAGACACAGATGGTCGTCGGGCTGGTGATCCAGCGCGATGAGGGCGCGAGTCAGGTAGTCAGCCCCGCGTGCCATCAGCGCCCGCCCGATGCTGTCGCCCTTTGTAGCGGCCTGTACCACATCAGGGGCGAGAGTGGCGAAGTCGCCGGGTCGCGCCTTGAGGCTGAACTGGACGATGCCCGTGCCGCCGCCGAACCTATCCAGCATCTGTTGTGAAAGCGGGCTGGCGGGGGTGATCCCGTCAACGACCAATAGCGTCTGTTCAAGCACCCCGTGCCCTAGCCACGCGCCAGAGGCCTGATCCGACACCTGATAGCCCCAGCCGCCGATGCAGGTTTGCACACCTGCCCTCTGGCGGCCCACAATGGTGCCTGTGCCAAGCGCGATCAGATAGCAGTCTTGCGCACCCACGGCACCGACGAGGGTGGTGGTGGTGTCTTCGGTCACGACGGATTTGGCAAAGGGCAGACCGGCCTGCACGCGCGGGCCCCATTCGGGCCCTGTGTACCCTGCGAGCCCCAGATGCGCCACGGCGCGGGACATATGGGACAGGTCCAGACCCGCCTGCGCAACTGCCTCGCGGGTGGCGGTCAGGATGTTATCGATTGCGGCGGCGCAGTCTGTGCTGACATTCGCGCGACCCCCTGTGGCTTCGGCAAGGATGCGGCCATCGGGGGTGGCAACAGCGACGCGGCATCCGGTGCCGCCGCCATCGACGCCGATCAGAAAGGGAGGATCAATTTGTGTCATTTGATTGGTGTAGGCCACCTGTTTTGGCGGGGAAAGGCAATTTTCACCCTTCGGTTTGCCAGCGGCGGCAACGGGTTTGCAAACGGCACTCCGGTGTGATAAGTTAGCGCTAACATACTTACGTATTTGCTGGGAAGCCCCTAGGGCCAACCCCCGCCGCGAAGGGAAGCCTGATGTTGAACGAGACCGTAGCCCGCGTCACCGACCGGATCATCAAACGCAGCGCGCCAAGCCGTGATGCCTATCTTGCGCGGATGCGTCGCGCCGCCGAAGACGGGCCCGCGCGGGCGCATCTGTCGTGCAGCGGGCAGGCACATGCCTATGCCGGTGCGGGGCAGGATCAGGCGGCACTGGCGACGCAATCGACGGGCAATATCGGGATTATCACGACTTATAATGACATGCTGTCGGCGCACCAGCCGTTTGAACGCTTTCCGACCCTGATCCGCGACACCGCGCGCGCGGCGGGCGGGACGGCGCAGGTTGCCGGCGGTGTGCCTGCCATGTGTGACGGCGTGACCCAAGGCACCCCGGGGATGGAGCTGAGCCTGTTTTCACGCGATATCATCGCCATGGCAGCGGGGGTCGGGCTGAGCCACAACACTTTTGATTCCGCGATCTATCTGGGGGTTTGCGACAAGATCGTACCGGGATTGGTCATCGCCGCGCAGGCGTTTGGTCATCTGCCTGCGATCTTCCTGCCAGCGGGGCCAATGACATCGGGTGTTTCCAACGATGACAAAGCGATCGTCCGCCAGAAGTTTGCCGCAGGCGAAGCCACCCGCGAAGAGCTGATGGCCTCGGAAATGGCGGCCTATCACGGGCCGGGCACCTGTACCTTCTATGGCACGGCCAACACCAATCAGATGTTGATGGAGTTCATGGGCCTGCACCTGCCCGGCGCGTCTTTCGTGAACCCCAATACGCCCCTGCGCGATGCGCTGACGGTGGCGGGCACGCAGCGGGCTTTGGCTGTCAGCCATCTGGGCAATGAATATACGCCTGTCTGCGATGTCCTGAACGAAAAGGCCTATGTGAACGGCATCGTCGGGCTGAATGCGACGGGCGGGTCGACCAATCTTCTGATCCACCTTGTCGCCATGGCGCGGGCCGGTGGTATCGTGTTGGACTGGCAGGATTTCTCGGACCTTGCTGATGTCACGCCGCTGCTGGCGCGGGTCTATCCGAACGGCTTGGCTGACGTGAACCACTTCCACGCGGCGGGGGGCTTGGGCTTTATGATCGGGCAGCTGATGTCGGGCGGCTTGCTGCATGACGACGTCAAGACGATCGCGGGCGAGGGGCTGTCGCGCTATACCCAAGATCCCAAGCTCAAAGACGGCGCTGTCGAATGGGTGGCGGGGCCGACCAAGACGCTCAATGAAAAGATCGTGCGCCCCATTGGCGATCCCTTCCAGCCCACAGGCGGGTTGAAACGTCTGGCGGGCAATCTGGGCAATGCGGTCACCAAAGTCTCTGCCGTGAAGCCGGAGCATCACATCGTCGAAGCGCCGGTCCGCGTGTTCCATGATCAGGAAAGCGTGAAAGACGCCTATCGCAATGGTGAGTTCAACGAGGATGTCATCGTCGTCGTGCGCTTTCAGGGGCCCAAAGCCAACGGCATGCCCGAACTGCACAGCCTGACGCCGGTGCTGGCAAACCTGCAGGCGCGGGGGCTGAAAGTGGCGCTGGTCACCGACGGGCGCATGTCCGGCGCGTCGGGCAAGGTGCTGAGCGCGATCCACGTCTGCCCCGAAGCGGTGGACGGCGGACCGATTGCACGTTTGCAAGACGGTGATATCGTGCGCGTCGATGCCCGCGACGGGCAGCTGACGGTCCTGACCCCCGGCGCGATGGAGCGTCCGGTCACCACGGCTGATCTGTCGGGCAATGAATACGGGCAGGGGCGCGAGCTGTTTGCCACTTTCCGCAACACAGTTGGCACGGCCGATACCGGCGCCAGCAGCATTTGAACCTGACCAAAGGATGATCCGATGACCCCGCAAGACGCCAGCGCTGCTGCCTATGCCATCTGTAAACGTGCGCCCATCGTGCCGGTATTGGTGGTGCATGACGTGCTGCATGCCCGTCCCTTGGCCGAAGCTTTGGTCGCCGGCGGTTTGCCCGCGCTAGAGGTAACGCTGCGCACGGACGCCGCGCTTGAGGTCATTTCCGAAATGGCAAAGGTTGAAGGCGGCATTGTGGGGGCGGGCACGTTGTTGACGCCTGATGACGTCAAGCGTGCGGTGGATGCGGGCGCGACATTCGGTGTGTCCCCCGGTGCCACGGATAAACTGCTTCAGGCGGCCGAAGATCTGGATTTGCCGATGTTGCCCGGTGCTGCCACCGCGTCAGAGGCGATGCGTCTTTATGAACGCGGCTATGATATGCTCAAGTTCTTCCCCGCCGAAGCTGCGGGTGGGGCACCCTTCCTGAAATCGCTATCCTCGCCGCTGCCTCAGGTGCGGTTCTGCCCCACGGGCGGCGTGAGCCCCGCGAATGCGGAAAGCTATCTGTCGCTGCCCAATGTGGTTTGCGCGGGCGGCAGCTGGGTCGCGCCGGACAACCTGATGCGCAAAGGCGATTGGGCGGCGATCACCGAACTGGCCCGCGCCGCCAGCACCCTTGGCAGCCGTGGTTAAAGCGACGCCGCGGCGCGACTGGCCTGATCATACTGTCCCGAGATCGCGCGCAGCTGCGCCGCGATCTCGCGCAGGTCGTCGCCCTTGATATCGGTGCGCCCCATGCTGTCGATCAGGCAAGTGTTGCGCACCGCGCGGTAGGTCTCTATCAGCTCGGCCCCGCTGGCGGAGGTGCGATAGAACACCTCTTTGCCGCGTTTTTCGGCCTCTAGCAGGCCGGATTTCAGCAGTTTGCGCAGCGCATAGTTCACCGTATGCGTGTCTTCGATGTTGAGCAAAAAGCAGATGTCTGTCAGCCGCTTTTCACGGTCGCGGTGGTTGGTATTGTGCAGCACCAGTATTTCCAGCGGCGTCAGATCGGCATTGCCCGCCGCCGCCATGCAGCGCGACATCCAGCGCGAGAAGGCGTTGTAGGCGATGATCATCCCATATTCGAGCTCGGACGCCTCCCATCCTTCGCCCTCGGCAAGGTGACGGGACGATACGATGCGGCGGGATGGGTGCGATTTTGGGTCTGACATCGGGGCCTCAAGACTGGTTTTCACTGTCGTTATGTTAGCGAATTGCCGGTATGGTGCAATCGGTCTGTGCGCCAAGGACACGCCTGCCATAGAAAAATATGCCGAGGATGGTGTGGCGTGACGGGGCGCGGTAGCAAGGGGCAGATGGTAACTGCCCCCGAGGCCCTCGCGATAGGATAGACGATGCTGCGATTTCTTGTGCCGGTGCTGGCGGCACTTTTGCTTCTGCCAATGGATGCACAAGCGACAGAGCGGATGCGCCTCGGCTATGGCCGTCTGATCACCAATGACGCCATCGCAGAGTTCCGCGACCGCGAGCGGACCGGTTCCTACGTGTCCTCGCGTGTCTGGGGGCCAGAATGGACAGGTCGCTTGCCAGACCGCTTTGGGCAGTTGATCGAGCTGCGTTTGGGGGTAGAGCTGCTGGCCCCCGCGAGCCTGCGTCGCCCGCGACCTGGATCGCGCCCTTGGGCCGGTGCGTTGTCTGCCGGGGTGCACACGCATTTCGAACGTGACAGCGTCGAATATTCGGTCGGGGCCGCGATCTATGCCACCGGTCCGCAGACCCATCTGGATGACCTGCAACGGGGGCTTCACGATCTAATCGACGCGACCTCGCCCTCGGATCAGGTGCTGGATAACCAGATCGAAAACGGCTTTCACCCCACGGTTCTGGTCGAGACGGCTCGCAGCTTTCCGATTGGCGCGCGGACAACGTTGCGCCCCTTTGTCGAAGGGCAGGCGGGGATAGAGACATTCATGCGCGTGGGCTTTGATCTTACCTTTGGCGACATCACGCGGGGCGAGCTTTTGGTGCGCGACAGCACCACCGGCCACCGTTACCGCGTGGTGCAGAACACCGACGCGACAGGGTTCGGCTTTGTTATCGGGGCGGATATGGCGCGGGTCAGCGACAGTGTGTTTCTGCCGTCGGACCGTGGCTATGACCTGACACCGCGCCGGGATCGTGTGCGTGCGGGGGTGCATTGGCAGGGCAGGCGTGCGTCGGCCTTCTATGGTCTGACGTGGCTGGGCAAGGAATACGAGACGCAGCCCGACAACCAACTGGTCGGCTCTGTGCGCATCAAGCTCGACTTCTGACGCGCAAGCCCCGTGCATAGGGTGATTCGTTCTTTCCAGCGGGGAACGGTTTTGATAGCCTTGGGGCAATAATAATACGACGAGGCACGAACAGTGGTCAAAACGGGCTTTCGAGGCACGTTTGTCATAAGCTGGTCGCAGACAGAAATAGACGGGCTGGACGCCGCACCGGTGCAATCCCTGAAGGTAGGGGCAGCTTGGGCGTGGCGGGGCGATTCACTTCGCGTTGACGGGCCGAATGACGTGTTGCGGCTGGATCAGGCAGACGAGGCAGGTGATCTGCGCAGACGGGCTGCGCGGATGGTGCATCGTTTGGTGGGGACTGCGTTGGACGGTACCGTGCCACCACACCGGACCTTTGCCAGCGACCGCGACACCCCGTTAATGGACAACAGCTTTACCGTAACCGACGGTGCGCAAAGCTATCTGGTGACGGTGATCGAGGTCGGGCAGGGCAGCCAGCCGCTGCTGATGTTCCTTGACGCGCTGCCGCCGCGCAATACCGATCTGTGGGTCGTCGAGCATACGTTGAACACCGCCGCGGCGGATCGGGCGGCGCAATACAGCAGCGGTGTGATCTGCTTTACCCCCGGCACGATGATCCGCACCGCCGACGGTGCCCGTCTCATCGAGCATCTGCGCGAAGACGATTTGATCCAGACGAAGGACAACGGCCTGCAATCCGTGCGCTGGATTGGCAGCCGCCGGATGAGCGGCGCACGTCTGTTCGCCATGCCTCAGCTGCGGCCTGTCCGCTTTCGTGCCAATGCTTTGGGGGCTGCGCGGCCTGATGCGGATTTGCTGGTGTCGCCCAGCCACCGGATGCTGGTGAAAGGCCCCGTCGCGCACGCGCTGTTTAACACCGACGAGGTGCTTGTCACCGCGCGTGATCTGGTGAACGGGCGCAGTGTCACGATCGATGCCCACGCGCGCGAGGTGACCTATATCCACCTGCTGCTTGATTTCCACGAGGTGCTTTGGGCCAATGGCGTCGAGACGGAAAGCTTTCACCCGGCCTCTGCCGCGCTGGAAGCATTGGACACCGCCGACCGTGCGCGTCTGCTGGACCAGTTCCCCCAGATCGGGTCCGATCCGCATACCTATGGCGGCTATGCCCGGCGCAACCTGTCGATGTCCGAAGCGGCGATCCTGGCGCACGCCGCCTGACGCCGCCGGACCGCCTGCTTTGCGGTAGGGTTAGCTGTCTGTCTTGCCCGCGATCAACGCCTGAACGATGGCTTTTGCACTGTCGCTGGACCAATCCGCATCGCCGCGCAGGCGGGCAATCTCGCGGCCTTCAGGGTCCATCACCACGGTGATCGGTAGCCCAAAAATGCCCATCTGGCTGGCCAACGCCTGTTTGGGGTCTTGGTGACGGGGTAGGCTGTCGACACCGGCATCCGCGAAGAACCGTTTGATCCCGTCAGGCGTATTGCGGCCTGTCGCAATTGTCAGCACCTCGAAATCATCCCCGCCGAATTCCTTTTGCAGCGCGTTCAGTTGCGGCATTTCCTTGCGGCACGGCGCGCACCATGTGGCCCAGAAGTTGATCAACACATATTTGCCCTGCCACGCCTCAAGTGTGGTTTCGCCGCCGTCATCCTCAAGCTGGAATGCGACAGAGGAGGTGGCAACAGGGGAACCGTGGACGACCAGTTTCTTCATATCGCCGTCGCGCAGGGGCTTGATGTCGGCGCTTTGCGCAAAGCTGGGGTTTGCACCAAGGGCAAGGGCCGTATAAACGAGCGCGAGCATAATCTTTTTCATTTTCCCTCCGAGGGGTTGCCTGATGACTGATACGACTTCGAACAAAATGTGGGGTGGCCGTTTTGCCGCCGGACCGGACGCGATCATGGAGGCGATCAACGCCTCGATCTCGTTTGACCAGCGTATGGCCGCCCAGGACATTGCCGGGTCGCGTGCCCATGCCGCCATGTTGGCTGCACAAGACATCATTAGTGATAGCGATGCCGACGCCATTCGAAAAGGCCTGCTCACGGTGTTGTCAGAGATCGAGGGCGGCACCTTCGCGTATTCGGCCGCGCTGGAAGACATTCACATGAACGTCGAGGCGCGCTTGAAAGAAGTCATCGGCGAACCGGCAGGGCGTCTGCACACGGGCCGGTCGCGCAACGATCAGGTGGCGACAGATTTCAAGCTGTGGACCCGCGACCAGTTCGACGCCGCCGAAAGCGGATTGTTGGCGTTGATCAAGGCGTTGCTGGACCAGGCAGAGGCCGGGGCCGATTGGGTCATGCCCGGTTTCACCCATTTGCAAACCGCGCAGCCGGTCACTTGGGGCCATCATATGATGGCCTATGTGGAGATGTTTGGCCGCGATCTGAGCCGGATGCGGGACGCACGGACACGGATGAATGAATCGCCTTTGGGCGCTGCGGCACTGGCTGGCACGTCCTTTCCGATCGACCGCGACATGACGGCGCAGGCGCTTGGCTTTGACCGCCCGTCGGCCAACTCGCTCGATGCGGTTAGTGATCGTGATTTTGCGTTGGATTTCCTAGGCGCGGCGTCGATCTGCGCCATGCACCTGAGCCGTTTCGCCGAAGAACTGGTGATCTGGTCGTCGGCGCAATTCCGTTTTGTGACGCTGTCGGACCGTTTCTCGACCGGGTCCAGCATCATGCCGCAGAAAAAGAACCCCGACGCGGCAGAGCTGATCCGCGCCAAGATCGGTCGCATCATGGGGGCCAATGTGGCGCTGATGATGGTGATGAAGGGGCTGCCGCTGGCCTATTCCAAAGACATGCAGGAAGACAAGGAACAGGTCTTTGACGCCGCTGACAACCTGATGCTGGCGCTGGCCGCGATGGAAGGCATGGTCAAGGATATGTCCGCCAACCGCGAAAGCCTTGCGGCAGCGGCGGGGTCGGGCTTTTCCACCGCGACGGATCTGGCCGACTGGCTGGTCCGCGTGCTGGGGCTGCCGTTCCGCGATGCGCATCACATCACCGGATCGTTGGTAGCACTGGCCGAACAGAACGGCTGCGACCTGCCGGACCTGACGCTGGAACAGATGCAATCGGCGCATGGCGACATCACGGCGGATGTCTTTGACGTTTTGGGCGTGGAAAATTCCGTCAATTCGCGTATGTCTTATGGTGGGACCGCACCTGCCCAAGTGCGCGCGCAGGTGGCCCGCTGGAAAGGGATCATCGGATGAAACCCGTCGCCGTTATTGCCTTGTTGCTGACCCTCGCCGCCTGTGGTGTGGACGGGGAACCCGTGCCGCCGCAGGTCAATAGCACGGTGACGCTGTCGTCGTCGGGCATGTCGGTCGGAACGGCTGTCACCCTTGGCCGCGGCCCGTTCCGGTTGGGTCTGGGGGCGGCGCTATGATCCGCGCGGCGGTTCTGGCCGTGGTAGCGGTGTCGGTGTTGGCGGGCTGTGACGGCCCGCAAGCCCATGCGCCATCTGCCTATGACAGCCGCGCCTATCCGCCCGCGACGGACACCAGCACCCGCAAGAACCGCAGCAATTACCAACCGGGGGTGCATGTCTCGGGGTATGTGGATGTCGGTGTTTCCAAGACGTTCTGACCTTTGGGGCGACTGGCGCTGATTGCCATTCCCGCGCCCTTTGATATTGGGGTAGGCAATGGTCCGCCGCTGTCTTTTTTCCTGCGGTCCGCCGCCTTTAAAATATCGCCGGCAGCTTTCGGCGGGAAAAGCTTAGGAGCCCGAAAACATGGATCATTTCCTGTACCGTGATGGCGCGTTGTTCGCCGAAGATGTCGCCATCTCCGAAATCGCAGCCGCGGTCGGCACGCCTTTTTACGTCTATTCAACCGCCACGCTTTTGCGTCACTTCAAGGCGTTCGATGATGCGCTCGATGGGATGGACCATTTGGTCTGCTACGCGATGAAAGCGAATTCGAACCAAGCGGTGCTGAAGACACTGGCGCAGGCGGGTGCGGGGATGGATGTCGTGTCCGCCGGGGAATACCTCCGCGCCAAGGCGGCAGGCGTACCGGGTGACAAGATCGTGTTCTCGGGTGTGGGCAAGACCGTCTCGGAAATCCGGCTCGCGCTTGAGGGCGGCATCCGGCAGTTCAACGTCGAATCCGAACCCGAGATGGAGGTGCTGGACGCCGTCGCGCGGTCGATGGACAAGGTCGCGCCGATCACCATCCGTGTGAACCCCGATGTCGACGCCAAAACACACGCCAAGATTGCCACCGGCAAGTCCGAGAACAAGTTCGGCATCCCCATCGCCCGCGCGCGCGAAGTCTACCGCATGGCCGCCGCGATGCCGGGCCTAGAGGTCGTGGGCATCGACGTGCACATCGGCAGCCAGCTGACCGATCTGACGCCATTCGAACTGGCGTACCAGAAGGTCGCCGAACTGACAGAACAGCTGCGTGCCGACGGGCATACCATCCGCCGTCTGGATTTGGGCGGAGGCCTGGGCATCCCGTATGAACGGAGCAATGCCGCCCCGCCGCTGCCCACAGACTATGGTGCGATGGTGCAAAAGACGCTTGGTCATCTGGGCTGCGAGATCGAGATCGAACCTGGCCGCCTGATCGCGGGCAACGCCGGCCTGATGGTGAGCGAGGTGATCTATGTCAAATCCGGCGAGGGCCGTGATTTCCTGATCATCGACGGTGCGATGAACGACCTGATCCGCCCCGCCATGTACGACGCCTACCACGACATCGTGCCCGTCGTCGAAGCCGAAGCAGGGGCCGAGCAGCAACCCTATGACATCGTCGGGCCGGTCTGCGAATCCGGTGATACCTTTGCCAAACAGCGCATGATGCCAAAGCTGGTTGCAGGCGATTTGGTGGCGTTTCGCAGCGCAGGTGCCTATGGCGCGGTAATGGCCAGCGAATACAACTCTCGCGCGCTGATCCCCGAGGTGCTGGTCCATGGCGATCAATTTGCGGTTATCCGCCGACGCCCGACCTTTGACGAAATGATAAATCGCGATACCATTCCTGAATGGCTGTGACCGCGCCTTGCGTGTCCGGCTTTTGAAAGCAGGGCCCGCATGACGTTTTTCACTGCCAAGGATGACGACCACTCGCCCGAGCAGGGTCTCAAGTCGATCCGTTGGCCCTTGCGTCTGACGTGGGCCGGTATCTGGGCCGAGGTGTTGGTGCAGGCATTCTGGCCGCTGATTGCCTTGGTGCTGGCTGTGCTGGCGGTGCTGATGCTGGGGCTGCTCGATAACGCTGCGATGTCCGTCGTAACGGGCGCTGTCGTTGCCGTGACGCTGGCCGCTGTCGGGGCGCTGGTTTATGCGCTGCGCCATTTGCGCCTCCCCCGCCGGATAGAAGCGCTGACCCGCCTGGACGCCAGCCTGCCCGGACGCCCAATTCAAGCGCTGATGGATGTGCAGGCGATCGGCACGGGGGATGATGCCTCTGCCGCGGTGTGGCAGGCGCACCAGAGCCGCATGGCTGCCCGTGCAGCCGCTGCGCAAGCGGTGCCTGCGGATTTACGCGTTGCGGACCGTGACCCCTTTGCCTTGCGCTATGTGGCACTGCTGGCTTTTGTCACGGCGCTAATTTTCGGGTCGGTGCTGCGCATCGGATCGGTGGCGGGTTTGACGTCGGGCGGGGGGGCTTTGGCCTCTGGTCCGGTCTGGGAAGGCTGGGCCGAGCCGCCGCGCTATACCGGCAAGCCTACACTGTACCTCTCGGACCTTGCCGAAGGGCCGCTGAACTTGCCTGCGGGCACGCTGATCACCTTGCGCATGTATGGCGAAGTGGGTGCGTTGTCTGTTTCCGAGACCGTTTCGGGCCAGCCCCAGCGTGTGGATGACACCCCCGCCATCGTACAGGATTTCAAAATCAGCCAAAGCGGGCAGATCGCCATCGACGGGCCGAACGGGCGCGCGTGGGACGTGACGATGCTGCCCGATGCCAAGCCGCAGATTGAAATTACCGGCCCGCCGGACGTGACCGCGCTTGGCGAGATGCAGCTGCCGTTCGTGGCACGTGATGACTATGGCGTCGAAGCGGGCGAGGCGCGGATCGATCTGGATCTGGCTTCCGTGGACCGCCGCTATGGGCTGACCATCGACCCTGACCCGCGTGCAGAGCTGATCGTACCTTTGTCGCTGCCCATTGCAGGGGATCGCCGCGATTTCGAAGAAAACCTGATCGACGATTTTTCGAAACACCCTTGGGCCAACCTGCCGGTCACGGTCACGCTGAGCGTGCTGGACGCGTCAGAGCAGCAGGCGACCACCCCACCGACGCAAATGATCCTGCCGGGGCGGCGCTTTTTCGATCCGCTGGCGGCGGCGGTGATTGAGCAGCGGCGTGATCTGCTGTGGGCCAAGGGCAACGCCGACAGTCTCGCGCAGGTGTTGCGGGCGGTGTCCTATCGCCCTGCGGATGTGTTCCGCTCTGACACGGCAGCGCTGCGTTTGCGGCGGCTGATTGAACGGATCGAAATTCGCGCCCGCTATGGATTGGCCGACGAGGTGCAGACCGAGATCGCGGATGATCTGTGGGATTTGGCGATTGAACTGGAAGAAGGCGTTCTGGCCGACGCGCTGGACCGGATGCGCCGCGCACAGGAGCGTTTGCAAGAGGCGATGAAGAACGGTGCCTCGGACGCAGAGATCGCAGAGCTGATGGAAGAGCTGCGCCGCGCCACTGACGACTACATGCGTCAGCTGCAACGCCAGCAGGCGCAAGAAGGTGAGACCGGCGACCAGCAGCAAGGCGAGACTATGCAGATGACGCAGGACGACCTGCAACGCATGATGGACCGCATCCAGGAGCTGATGGAGCAAGGCCGCATGGCAGAGGCCGAACAGGCGCTGCGCGAGCTGCAAGAGATGATGGAGAACATGCGCGTCACCCAAGGTCAGCCGGGTGAAGGTGGGCAATCTCCGGGTGAGCAGGCGATGGAGGGGCTCGCCGACAGTCTGCGCGAACAGCAAGAGCTAAGCGATCAGGCGTTTCGAGATTTGCAGGACCGGTTCAACCCGAACGCGGATGATGGTCAGCAGCAGGGGCAGGACCAGGGCCAACAGCCCGGCCCGCCGCAGGACGGGAACCAGCCGGGCCAGCCCGGGCAACAACCCGGTCAGAACAATGGCCAAGGCGAACCCGGACAGGGACAGGGATCAATTGCCGACCGTCAGCAGGCGCTGCGCGATGAGCTGCGCCGCCAAGAGGGGCGTCTGCCCGGCGGCGGCACCCCCGAAGGCGACGCTGCCCGCGATGCACTGGACCGCGCCGGTCGTGCCATGGACGGTGCCGAAGAGGCGCTGCGCCGCGATGATCTGGCCGACGCGATCGATAACCAGTCGCAGGCGATGGAAGCGCTGCGCGAGGGGATGCGTGCCTTGGGCGAGGCGATGGATCAGGACCAGCAGGCGTCCGAACCGGGGCAGGGCACAGCCCAAGGCAACCGCCGTGCCGAGAACACGGACCCTCTGGGGCGTGAACAGGGGGCCAATGGCGCACAGGGGTCAGAGGGCGACCTTGCGCTGGATAATGATGCCTATGGCCGCGCACGCGAACTGCTAGACGAAATCCGCCGTCGCTCGGGCGAGGAGACGCGGCCAGAGGTCGAGCGCGATTACCTGCGCCGTCTGCTGGACCGGTTCTGATACGGGCAAGTAGGTGAGGACGGGGCCGGCAAAAGGGCGGGCCCGATCCGTTTTAGCTGCCTCACTGGGATGCCCGCGAGTCGAGCCATTGCAGCGACGCCTGCAATGCCCCGTCAAGCCATTGGCGTCCGTCATCCACCTGCGCCACATAGCTGGCCAGATAAGGGCGCAACGCAGGCACAGCCTCTGAAATCTGCGGCGAAAAGACATAGAGCAGCACCAGCACCGACGCGAGGAGCACGATCAGCACGAACCCGCGGCTGAAGCCGTTGCGCTTTTGCGGATCAGGCTGCGCAGCGTCACCACCGGCATTGGGGATGGTGCGTCGCTCTGATCCGGTGCGCAGCGTCGAATTAATTTCTTCGATGTCGGGCAGCAATTCGCGGCGCGATGCGACAGCCGCCGCAGCGGCATTGGTTTCGGCCACGCTGGGTTGCGCCTCGCCGCGCAGACGTGACATGCGGACCTTGGCCTGCTGAGCACGGTCGCTCTCGCTTGGGTGATCGGCTTCTTGCAGGCCCAGATCGGGCTGGCTTTCCAGCGGATCTGCTTGACGGCGACGGCGGGCTTCCTGTTCGGCTTCGGCCTCTTGACGTAAAATATCAGCGACCGACGGGTCAAGCTGCTTACGAGGCGGCGCGGCAGGAGGGGCGGGTTCGGGCTGTGCCTGTTCCGGCTCTGCGGGCGTGTCAGCGGGGGCTGCGTTTGCCTTGGGGGTATCCTGATCGGGCTGCGACACGGCGGCGGTGACAGTGCTAAGCCGGCCGCCATCCTCTTCGTCGAGGGGCATGAAATCGGGGTGATGCTGGAACCAAGTCTGGCCGCAGTTGGAACATTGCACATCACGCCCGGACAAGGGCATCACCTCGTCCGGTACTTCGTACTGCGCATCGCAATTGGGACAGATTAGTCTCATGTTGCGCACCGAACCATTGGAAACCTCTTTGTTTTCACGTCAGATCAACCTTATGTCCTAGAAAACCGTAGGAAAAGTGCAATCTTCATGCAATGCCTGCGCCGGGGTGCATTGAAACCCAAGCGGTGCTGGGGCACAACAGTTCAAACCAAGCGGGATATGCGTGTGATCGAGTTTGAAAACGTGGCTTACAGCTATGGCGGAGGCGAGCTTTTGTCCGATATCTCGGTCAAGCTGGCGCCGGGATCGTTCCATTTTCTGACGGGTCCGTCCGGCTCTGGCAAAACCACCTTGATGAAACTGTGCTATGGTGCGCTGCTGCCGACGGCGGGGCATGTATCGCTGTTTGGCAAGGACGTGCGCACAATGGAACGCGACGACATCGCGATGATCCGGCGGCGTGTGGGCGTGGTGCATCAGGACTGTCAGTTCCTGAACCATCTGCCGGTTGCCGAAAACATCGGGCTGCCGCTGACCGTGTCGGGCCGTCATGCAGAAACCGGCGGTGAAGACCTGCAAGAGCTGCTGTCGTGGGTCGGGCTCAGCAGCCGTGCCGATGCGCTGCCACCAGAACTGTCGGGCGGTGAACGCCAGCGGGCCGCACTGGCGCGTGCGGTGATCATGTCGCCCGATGTGGTGCTTGCGGATGAACCCACTGGTAACGTCGACTGGGAGATGTCGCAGCGGCTACTGCGCTTGCTGGTCGAGCTCAACCGCATGGGCAAGACGGTGCTGATCGCGACCCATGATCTGGGACTTATCCGCGCCACCAAGGCGCAGGTGCAAGCGCGGGTGTTGCGCATTGCGAACCGCCGAATCCAGTTGGCGGGGGCAGATCTATGAAGATGTTGCGCATCGCGCTGGCGTCGCTGTGGAACGGCGACCGTCAAGCGGACCGTGTGGTGCCACCGTCAGGATTTACCGCGCAGCTTACCTTGTTTGCTGCCGCAACAATGGCGTTTCTGGCGGTATTTGCGCTGGCGCTGTCGCTCGCGTCGGGGCGGTTGGCGCATATCTGGGGGCAAGAGCTGGCACGTACCGCAACGATCCGTGTCGTGGCCCCCATTGACCAACGCAGCGCCCAGACCGACGCCGCGCTGCGCATCCTCGAGACGACCAAAGGCGTCGCCACGGCGCGGGCATTGACCGATGAAGAACAGCAATCCCTGCTGGCCCCTTGGTTCGGACCAGAGCTGGCGATTGACGCCCTACCGGTGCCGCGCCTGATCGAGATTATCGAGGAAGACGACGGCATGGATGCGGACGGTCTGCGCTTGCGTCTTGCGGCAGAGGTGCCGGGGGCCGTGCTGGACAATCACAGCCGCTGGCGTGCGCCGCTGGTCAAAGCGGCATCGCGGCTGAAGCTTCTGGGCTGGGTGTCCATGACCCTGATCATCGCGACCCTCGCCGCGATGGTGACACTCGCCGCCAATGCCGCGCTGTCGGCCAATGCTCAGGTCATCGCTGTGCTACGTCTGGTGGGCGCGACCGACAGCTATATCGCACAGGCATTTATCCGGCGTTTCACCCTGCGCGCTCTGACTGGCGCTGCGGCGGGTACGGGGCTGGGACTGCTTGCTATTCTGCTGCTGCCAAGCACCGCTGATGCGGGGGGCTTTCTGACGGGCTTGGGCTTTCAGGGCTGGCACTGGATTGTGCCGCTGGTGATCCCGTTTCTCTCTGGTGGTGTCGCCTTTGTCGCCACAGGGGCCGCGGCGCGCCGCACACTAAAGGACCTTGCGTGATGTTGCAGTGGATACGATCGATTACCTTCATCGTGCTGGCCACGGTCTATATGCCCATGATCGGGGTGTTTTACGCCCCTTGGGCGATGTTTTCGCGGCGGGGAGCCTATGCTGCGTGCAAGGCGTATTCTGCGGGAACCATGTGGCTGGCACGGGTCGTCGTGGGGATGCGCTGCGAGATTCGCGGCGATGTGCCGGAGGGGGCCGTGTTGGTTGCCGCGAAGCATCAATCGTTTCTTGATATCCTGATGATCTTTCACGCGCTGCCGCGGGCCAAATTCATAATGAAGCGCGAGATCCTGATGATGCCAGTGATCGGGCAATATGCAAAACGTATGCAGATGATCGCGGTTAATCGGGGCAAACGCGGCGCGGCGATTTCAAAGATGCTGGCCGACGTCAAAGCAGGCGAGGCCGAACCCGGCCAATTGGTGATCTATTCGCAAGGCACACGTGTCGCACCTGGTCTGTCGGTGCCCTATAAAAAGGGGACTGCAGCACTGTATGAACAGATGCGCCAGCCTTGTGTGCCTGTAGCGACGAACGCCGGTTACTTCTGGCCACGACGTGGGCTGTACCGGCGACCGGGGGTGGCTGTGGTCGAATTCCTGACCCCGATCGCACCGGGGATGGAACGCGCTGCGTTTATGGCGACACTGGAGAAAACGGTAGAAGCCCATTCAGACGCGCTACTGGCAGAGGCAGGGTTCAAGGCCACTTTGCCAGTCTAGCCCGCACCGATGCAGTGCAGCACGCAATAAAAAAGGGTGGGCCTCGCGGTCCACCCTTTGTCGTTTCACGGCAGGCGGCTGCCTTACATGTGGATTGCACCGTCGCCGCAGGCCAGTGCGGCTTCACGGACTGCCTCGGAATAGGTCGGGTGCGCGTGGCAGGTCATCGCCAAATCTTCTGCAGAGGCCCCGAATTCCATCGCGACACAGACCTCGTGGATCAGATCGCCGGCGCCGGGGCCGATGATATGTGCGCCAAGGATACGGTCGGTTTCCTTGTCGGCGATCAGCTTGACGAAGCCTTCGCCCGCGAAGACGGCCTTGGCACGGGCGTTGCCCATAAAGCTGAACTTGCCGACCTTGTAGGCGCGGCCTTCTTCTTTCAGCTGTTCTTCGGTGGCACCGACGTTGGCCACTTCGGGGTGGGTGTAGATCACGCCGGGGATCACGCCATAGTTCACGTGACCATGTTTGCCCGCCACGACCTCTGCGGCGGCCATGCCTTCGTCTTCGGCTTTGTGGGCCAGCATCGGGCCTTCGATGACGTCACCGATGGCGTAGATGCCTTTGACCGAGGTTTCCCACGTGTCATTCACCGCGATCTGGCCGCGTTTGGTCAGTTCGACGCCCAGACTTTCAAGGCCCAGCCCGTCGTGGAACGGCTTGCGGCCTGTCGATACCAGTACAACGTCGGCGTCCAGCGTGTGTTCGCTGTCATCCTTGCGCAGTTTGTAGGTCACTTTGGCTTTGGTTTTGCTCGCTTCGGTGCCCTGCACCGCTGCGCCCATGACAAAGTTGACGCCTTGCTTTTTCAGGATGCGCATGAAGTTCTTTTGGACTTCGCCGTCCATGCCGGGGGTGATCGCGTCAAGGTATTCAACGACGGTCACTTCGGTCCCGAGACGCGCGTAGACGGACCCAAGCTCGAGCCCGATCACGCCTGCGCCGATCACGACGAGTTTCTTTGGCACCTTGTTCAGCGACAACGCACCGGTCGAGGTCACGACGACAGTCTCGTCGACCTCGACGCCGGGGAGGGAGGCAGGCTCGGAGCCCGTGGCGATGATGATGTTCTTGGCCTCGTGGACCTCGTCACCGACTTTGACCTTGCCGGCCTCGGGGATGGTGGCCCAGCCTTTGATCCAGTCGATCTTGTTCTTCTTGAACAGGAACTCGATCCCCTTGGTGTTGGTGTCGATCGTGTTCTGCTTGTAGGTCTGCATCTGCGCCCAGTCGACCGACGGGCTTTTGCCCTTGAGGCCCATGTCGGCAAAGTTGTGTTCGGCTTCGTGCAGCATATGGGTGGCATGCAGCAGCGCTTTGGACGGGATACAGCCGACGTTCAGGCACGTGCCGCCCAACGTCTCGCGGCCTTCGACGCAGGCGGTTTTAAGGCCCAGTTGGGCACAGCGGATCGCGGATACATAGCCGCCGGGGCCGGAGCCGATGATGATGACATCGTAGCTGGACATGGAAGGTCTCCTTGGTGGTCGGGAATAGGGGTAGATAAGATCGTGTGGTGTTAAGGCATAGATTGGCGGGGTGTGATGCGGCCAAGGCTAGGGGGCGCTGCCCCCGTGCGCAAGCGCACGCCCCCGGGATCTAAGCCAATTGGAAGATCAAAAGAGCGCGGCCAGCAGCATCAGCACTGTCGCGCCAAGGCCGACTGCCCAGATCAGCGAGCGTCCGGGGCGCAGGCCAAATGCATAGGCCGGCACGTAAGCGACGCGGGCCGCAAGGAAGACCCACGCGAGGATTGCGGTGTAGGTCGTGTTTTGGCCAGACAGGTGCAGCACCACGACGGCGACCGCGAAAAGCGCCAACGCTTCGAACATATTGTTGAACGCGCGGCCCAGACGGGCGGTGCTGTCGGACAGCGCCTTTGATGGTTCACGGTCGCGCGCGGACATGGTGTAGCCGGGGCCAAGCTCGCGGTTGGCGGGGATCGCATAGGCGACAAAGGTCACGACCTGAAGCAGCGCCGCGAGAGTCAGAACAGTGAGTTCGGGTGTCATAGTGGCGTTCCGCTATAGAGCGAGGAAATAGAGAATGGCGGTGGCCGCAAAGCCTGCCAGCCAAGCGAGGGTACGGATTGCCGGCACGCCGAGGGCATAGACCGGCAGGTAGATGATCCGCGCAAGCAAGAAGACCTGCGCCGCCAGCAAAGACGTTGCATTCGTCCGGTCCAGCAGTTCAAGCATCAGGATCGCGGGCGCGAAAAGGGCGAGCGCCACGACGGAGTTGTCTAGCGCACGTTTCACCCGGGCCGTCATACCGGTCATTGACCGGTCTTCGTCGCGCGACGAGATCAGATAGCCCAAGCTGAGTTGTTGGACACCGCCCAGAACCTGAAGCAAGATTGTCAGCATAACGAGCAGGCCGTAGGCGGCAAGGATCGTGGTCTCTGTCATCATATGTCCTTTCTGGGCGGTGGAATGCGTGGATTACAGGTCCATCAGCAGGCGGCGTGGGTCTTCGAGCGCTTCTTTGACGCGCACAAGGAAGGTTACAGCACCTTTGCCGTCAACGATACGGTGGTCATAGCTAAGCGCCAGATACATCATCGGACGGATCACAACCTGACCATTGATCGCCATGGGGCGGTCCTGGATCTTGTGCATCCCCAAGATACCCGACTGTGGCGGGTTCAGGATGGGTGACGACATCAGCGAGCCGTAGACCCCGCCGTTGGAGATGGTGAACGTGCCGCCCTGCATGTCGGCCATCGAGAGTT
This sequence comes from Sulfitobacter litoralis, assembly GCF_900103185.1. Lineage (GTDB taxonomy): Bacteria > Pseudomonadota > Alphaproteobacteria > Rhodobacterales > Rhodobacteraceae > Sulfitobacter > Sulfitobacter litoralis. The sequence goes on along the minus strand of NZ_FNJD01000001.1, from coordinate 54,367 downwards.
TGCCGTCGCGGGCTTTGGACCCCAGTTCACCAATTTCCTTTTCGATGTCGGCAAAGGACATTGCTTGCGCGTCCTTGACCACAGGCACCACCAGACCGGTTGGTGTCCCAGCCGCGATGCCCATATTGACGTAGTTTTTGTAAACCACATCGGTGCCGTCGATTTCGGCGTTCACTTCGGGGACTTCGTTCAGGGCGTGGATACAGGCCTTGGTGAAGAAGGACATGAAGCCCAGTTTCACGCCGTGCTTTTTCAAGAACAGGTCTTTGTATTCGTTCCGCAGGGCCATGATCTCTGTCATGTCGACCTCGTTGTAGGTCGTCAGCATCGCGGCGGTGTTCTGGCTTTCTTTCAGACGCTTCGCGATGGTCTGGCGCAGACGGGTCATCTTGACGCGCTCCTCGCGGGAGGCGTCTTGGGGGGCGGAGGGCGCGCGTGGCGCGGCTGCTGCGGGTTTTGCCGCGTTGTTCCCCGCGGCGACGGCCTTGGCCACGTCTTCCTTCATCACACGTCCGTCGCGGCCTGTGCCGGTGACCTGATCACGGCTGATGCCGGCTTCGGCCATGGCTTTCTTGGCGGATGGCGCGTCTTCGACATCGCCCGAGGGCGCGTTGCCGGGGGCGGGGACCTGACCGCCCGCTTTGGGTTCAGCGGTATCGTCGGCGGGCTTGCTTGCGCTGCCGCCTTCGCCTTGGCTGATCACGGCGAGCTTACCGTTGGCCTCGACCGTGCTGCCTTCTTCGGCGATGATCTGGGTCAAGGTGCCAGAGGCCGGCGCGGGCACTTCGACGCTGACTTTGTCGGTTTCCAGCTCGCACAGCATTTCGTCTGCTTCGACGTGATCGCCGACGTTCTTGAACCACGTGCTGACTGTCGCCTCAGAGACGGATTCGCCAAGCGTGGGGACCATCACATCGACATCATCGGCGGCGTCGCGGGGTTTCACGTCTTCGGCACCGGCGTCTACCGCCTTGGGGGCTTCGGATTTCGCTGGGGCCGCATCCCCTTCGGAGATATTGGCCAGCAGCGCATCAACGCCGACGGTTTCGCCTTCGGCAGCAACGATATCGGCCAGAGTGCCCGCCACGGGGGAGGGCACTTCGACGGTGACCTTATCCGTCTCGAGCTCGCAGAGCATTTCGTCAACTGCGACGCTATCGCCCGGCTTTTTGAACCATGTCGCCACGGTCGCTTCGGTCACGGATTCACCCAGAGTAGGGACGCGTACTTCGCTTGTCATGGTTATTTTCCTTCGATGGTCAGCGCATCGTCAACGAGGGCTGCTTGTTGTGCTTTGTGTTGGGAGGCAAGGCCGGTTGCAGGCGAGGCCGAGGTGGCGCGGCCGACATAGGTCGGACGGGTGTGGGTGGCGTCAATGCGGCCCAGAACCCATTCGATGTTGGGTTCGATAAAGGTCCAGGCCCCTTGGTTCTTGGGCTCTTCCTGACACCATACCATTTCCGCATTCTTGAAGCGTTCCAGCTCTTTCACAGCGGATTGCGCGGGGAACGGGTAGAATTGTTCAAAACGCAAAAGGTAGATGTCGTCGATACCACGTGCGTCGCGTTCTTCCAGCAGGTCGTAGTAGACCTTGCCCGAACACATCACGACGCGTTTGATCTTGTCGTCTGCGGCCAGCGTCGTGTCCGAATTGCCCTGTTGTGCATCGTCCCACAGCACGCGGTGGAACGAGGAACCGGTGGTGAATTCCTCGGCCTTGCTGACAGCCAGTTTGTGGCGCAGTAGCGATTTCGGCGTCATCAGCATCAGCGGCTTGCGGTAGCTGCGGTGCAACTGGCGGCGCAGCAGGTGGAAGTAGTTCGCAGGCGTGGTGCAGTTCGCCACGATCCAGTTATCGCCGCCACACATGGTCAGGAACCGTTCCAGACGGGCAGAAGAGTGTTCGGGTCCCTGGCCTTCGTAGCCGTGCGGCATCAGGCAAACGAGGCCGGACATGCGCAGCCATTTGCTTTCGCCCGAGCTGATGAACTGGTCGAACATGATCTGCGCGCCGTTGGCAAAATCGCCGAACTGCGCTTCCCACAGGGTCAGCGCGTTGGGCTCAGCCAGCGAGTAGCCGTATTCAAAGCCCAATACCGCGTATTCCGACAGCATGGAGTCGATGACTTCGTATTCTGCCTGACCTTCGCGGATGTGGTTCAGCGGGTAATAGCGGTCTTCGTTTTCCTGATTGATCAGGGCCGAGTGACGCTGAGAGAACGTGCCACGGGCGGAGTCCTGTCCGGACAGACGCACCTTGTACCCTTCGGTCAACAAGGACCCAAAGGCCAGCGCCTCGGCAGTCGCCCAGTCAAAGCCTTTGCCGGACTTGAACATCTCGGCCTTGGCGTCCAGCAGGCGCGCGACAGTTTTGTGCAGCGGGAACCCGTCGGGCGCGGTGGACAGCGCCTTGCCGACATCGGTCATGGTTTCGGGCGCGATGGCTGTCTTGCCGCGCTGATATTTCTTTTCTTTCGCCTTATCGAGGTGCGACCACTTGCCATCCAGCCAGTCGGCCTTGTTGGGGCGGTATTCTTTGCCGGCCTCGAATTCGGTGTTCATCTTTTCTTGGAAGGCGGCCTTCATATCCTCGATCTCGCCCTCGGGGATCAGGCCGTCCTTGACCAGCCGCTCGGTATAGAGCGTCAGCGTGGTCTTTTGCTTCTTGATCTTCTTGTACATCACCGGGTTGGTGAACATCGGCTCGTCGCCTTCGTTGTGACCAAAGCGGCGGTAGCAGATCAGGTCGATGACCACGTCTTTCTTGAACTTCTGGCGGAATTCCGTCGCCACGCGGGCCGCGTGCACGACCGCTTCGGGATCGTCGCCGTTGACGTGGAAAATCGGTGCCTCGACCACCAGAGCGTTGTCGGTGGGGTAGGGGCTGGAGCGACTGAAGTGCGGCGCGGTGGTAAAGCCGATCTGGTTGTTCACCACGATATGCATGGTCCCGCCGGTGCGGTGACCGCGCAGACCCGACAGCGCGAAACATTCGGCGACAACACCCTGACCGGCAAACGCGGCATCGCCGTGCAGCAATATGGGAAGAACGGAGGTGCGTTCCTTGTCGTTCAACTGGTCCTGCTTGGCGCGAACCTTGCCCAGAACAACGGGGTTCACGGCCTCAAGGTGCGAAGGGTTGGCGGTCAACGACAGGTGGACAGTGTTGCCGTCGAATTCACGGTCAGAAGACGCGCCAAGGTGATATTTCACATCGCCGGACCCGTCGACATCATCGGGTTTAAAGCTGCCACCCTGAAATTCGTTAAAGATCGCGCGATAGGGTTTCTGCATGACGTTTGCCAGCACGGACAGACGGCCGCGGTGCGGCATACCGATGACAACGTCCTGAATGCCCAGCTGACCACCGCGCTTGATGATCTGTTCCATCGCGGGGATCAGGGATTCACCGCCATCAAGGCCGAAGCGCTTGGTGCCCATGTATTTGACGTGCAGGAATTTCTCGAAGCCTTCGGCTTCTACCAGCTTGTTCAGAATAGCCTTGCGGCCATTACGGGTGAACTGGATTTCCTTGCCGTAGCCCTCGATCCGCTCTTTCAGCCACGCGGCCTGTTCGGGATCAGAGATGTGCATGTATTGCAGCGCGAAGGTGCCGCAGTAGGTGCTTTTGACGATATCGACGATCTGTTTCATCGTCGCGATCTCAAGGCCAAGCACGTTGTCGATAAAGATCGGGCGATCCATGTCCTTGGGCCCGAAGCCATAGGCGGCCGGGTCCAGTTCAGGGTGGGTGTCGCTGTCGCGCATGCCAAGCGGATCAAGGTCTGCGGCCAAGTGGCCACGGATACGGTAGGCGCGGATCAGCATCAACGCGCGGATACTGTCGAGCACGGCACGTTGCACCTGCGCATCAGACAGTTCGATCCCCTTGGAAGACGCTTTTTCAGTAATCTTCTGACCGGCAGCTTTTGCTTCGGTCGGGACGGGCCATTGACCGGTCAGCGCCGCTGTCAGGTCGTCTTGTGGCATGGGCGGCCAGTCGCTGCGTGCCCAGGACGGGCCAGCGGCCTCGGCCTTCACGTCGGCGTGGTCGTCATCCATCGCTTCGAAGAATGCCTGCCATGCGCCATCAACCGCATTGGGGTCGTCTGCATAGCGGGCATACATTGCCTCTAGGTATTCGCCGTTCTGCCCCTCAAGAAAGGAGGTATCGTGGAACTGGTCGTTTTTCGGTTGGTCTGTCATGGCGATACCTCTGATGAGAGCGCGACGTTTAAGTAAGAGCGGTGGGGCCTGAAAGGTCAGGCCCCACCATCTGGCATTAGCCGTTGTTGATGGCTTCCTGAACGGCTTCGCCCAAAGTTGCGGGGCTGTCCGCAACGACGATGCCTGCTTCTTTCATAGCTGCGATCTTGGATTCCGCGTCACCTTTGCCGCCTGCGACGATCGCACCGGCGTGGCCCATGCGGCGGCCGGGAGGGGCTGTACGGCCCGCGATGAAACCGGCTGTTGGCTTCCAACGGCCTTTTTTCTTTTCGTCGGCCAGGAACTGTGCCGCTTCTTCTTCGGCGGACCCGCCGATTTCACCGATCATGATGATCGACTGTGTCTCTGGATCGGCCAGGAACATCTCGAGGATATCGATATGCTCGGACCCTTTGATGGGGTCGCCGCCGATACCAACCGCAGTGGATTGGCCGAGGCCAAGATCGGATGTCTGTTTCACAGCTTCGTACGTAAGCGTGCCCGAGCGCGAGACAACCCCGACGGTGCCGCGCTTGTGGATGTGGCCGGGCATGATGCCGATTTTGCAGGCGTCAGGCGTGATCACGCCGGGGCAGTTTGGCCCGATGAGGCGCGACTTGGACCCTTCGAGCGCGCGCTTGACGCGCATCATGTCCAGAACCGGGATGCCTTCGGTGATGCAGATGATCAGTTCCATCTCGGCGTCGATCGCCTCGAGGATCGAATCTGCTGCGAAGGGGGGCGGTACGTAGATCACGGTCGCGTTGGCTTCGGTGACGTGGCGGGCTTCGTGGACAGAGTTGAACACGGGCAGGTCAAGGTGGGTCTGGCCGCCTTTGCCGGGGGTCACACCGCCGACCATTTTGGTACCATAGGCGATGGCCTGTTCGGTGTGGAACGTGCCCTGCGAGCCGGTGAGGCCCTGACAGATCACTTTGGTGTTTTCGTTTACGAGTACGGCCATGTTATGTGCTTTCTTCTCAAGTTCAATTCAGGTGGCGCCGGTCTCAGGGCGCGGTGGAAGGGGCCGCCGCCGCAATGCGCGGCAGTCGGTATGTCAGATAAATCGCAACGGCGAACATCAGCGGGATGCCCAGTTCGCCGACTTCCTCGATGACGTAGGCAAGGTCGATCTGTTCGCGGCCGAGCGTGATGCCAAAGGGTTCCAGCTTGCGGGCCAGCCCGTCGGTCAGCTTGTAGACGACGATGAACAGCAGGCCGATCAGGACGGCCAGCTGCGGTGCCGCGCCTTTTACGACCCCACGGATGAAGCCCCGCGTTTTGCGACGCAACAGGATCAGACCCGCCACGATAATTGTCAGCAGGATGATGCCGGCAATGCCCTTTTCCATCAGGCTGACGCCATCGCTGGAAAATTGCCGCGCTTTCAGCAGGCCTTCGGTGAACGGCTTTTTGTCGAGGTCCAGCTCGCGGGCTGCGAACAGGGCCATGAACACCGCAAAGTACCACCGACGTGCAACAGATGCCTTTGGCCACAGCGCGAACATCATCAAGATGCACAGGCCATAGCCGACCACAGACAGCGTCTCGAACGGGCCGCCTTCGGCCAGCAGGGAGCCCTGCATTGGCAAGGGCAGCTGCGCGACAACCGCCATCATTGCGAAAACCAGAAGGGTCATCCCAAGGACGATGGTTTTCCCACCCAAGACGGTGTTTTGCGGGGTTGCAGTCATTGGTTCGCCTCGTTCAGCGGGATCAAACGTTCGACCCGTGCAAAGGTTTCGACGCCTTGTGCCCCGTCACGAACCCCCGATTGTACCACAGCGATGCGGTTGGGGTTCAACATGACGGCGGCGCGATAGGTGGCCCCCGTTGTAGTGGGGAACCCTGCGGGGACATCTACCAGATCAATCAGCTGTTCTTGAGCCAATCCGGTAATGATCCCTTGTTGCGCAATTTGCGGTTCAGCCCCGTCAAAGGACACTTCGCAGCGACGGTCCGTGCCCGCCGTTGCAGCCGCGCCCGTCACCGGAGACTGAGGTGCCGAGGTAAAGGGACGCAGGTCATAGAAATCGACCCGTGCCCCCGCCGTACCAAGCTGTGCCTGCGCCGACTGTGCCGTCAGTCGCGGGCTGAAACAATGGTCTGCAAAGGATTGGGCGATGTCCGCCGCGCGGGTCGTCTGTGCCATAGCGTTACTGGCCGCCCCGAAAGGGACAGCCAGCGCGGCAATGGAAAAACAAAAGGCGAGACGATGCATCATCCAAGCTTTCCAGCCAGTTTTAGCCTTTGACCGCTTTCACGATCTTCTGCGCGCCATCTTTCAGGTTGTCCGCAGCGATCACGTCCAGGCCGGAGTTGTTGATGATGGCTTTGCCTTCTTCAACGTTCGTGCCTTCCAGACGGACAACCAGCGGAACCTTCAGACCGACTTCTTTCACGGCTGCAACTACGCCTTCGGCGATGACGTCACAGCGCATGATGCCGCCGAAGATGTTGACCAGAATACCTTTGACCTGCGGGTCGGAGGTGATGATCTTGAACGCTTCGGTCACTTTCTCTTTGGTCGCACCGCCACCAACATCAAGGAAGTTCGCGGGCTCGGCACCGTAAAGCTTGATGATGTCCATTGTGGCCATCGCCAGACCGGCACCGTTCACCATGCAGCCGATTTCACCGTCCAGAGCGATGTAGTTCAGGTCGTACTTGGACGCCTCGAGCTCTTTGGGGTCTTCTTCGGTGGTGTCGCGCAGGTCGGCAATATCGCCGTGGCGATACATTGCGTTGCCGTCAAAGCTGACTTTGGCGTCCAGCACTTTCAGGTCGCCGCCGTCGGTGACGATCAGCGGGTTGATTTCAAGCATCTCCATGTCTTTTTCAACGAAGGCTTTGAACAGCTGGCCCATCAGGGTGACGCACTGTTTGACCTGCTTGCCTTCAAGCCCAAGGGCGAAAGCAACGCGACGGCCGTGGTAGGGTTGGAAGCCCGCGGCTGGGTCTACAGAAAAGCTGATGATTTTTTCAGGAGTAGATTCGGCCACTTCTTCGATGTCCATGCCGCCCTCGGTGGAGCAGACGAACCCGATGCGCGACGTCTGGCGATCCACCAGCAGCGCGAGGTACAATTCGGTTTCGATGCCCGAACCGTCTTCGATGTAGATGCGGTTGACCTGTTTGCCCGCTGGGCCGGTCTGGTGCGTGACCAAGGTACGGCCCAGCATTTTCTTGGCTTCTTCGGCGGCTTCTTCAACCGATTTGGTCAGGCGTACACCGCCTTTGTCGCCAGCGTCGGCTTCTTTGAAAGAACCCTTGCCGCGGCCACCTGCGTGGATCTGTGCCTTGACGACCCAAAGAGGTCCGTCCATCTCGCCGGCGGCGGTTTTCGCATCTTCGGCTTTCAGCACGACCCGGCCTTCGGATACTGGCGCGCCGTAGCTACGCAAAAGGGCTTTTGCCTGATATTCATGGATGTTCATAAAAAACGGTCCCGTCTTTGTTCCAGTCTAATCGCGGTATACGATTGAGTCTTGATACTCGGTAAACAGTTTTTCGGAGAAATACAGGGTTATCCAGAGAAAAGCGACATTTGTGATCACACGAATTTCGCGTGTGATCACAAAATAGCGCTAACGGTGGAAAATCTGCGGAATGTTGCCGACGCAGCGGCTGTCGCGCTCGGAAACCCCAAGTTTTAAGGGCCGAACGCGACATATAGTTGTCTATTTTGCGACCGATCAGGTGTCGTCAAGGGGGAGTTTTACTTGGGAATCAGTGCCCAGTAATCGAGGTCAAGCAAGACATCGGGCAGATATTTGCCGTCTTCGCCCTTCAGCTTGAACGGCTCCCCGCCTTTGGTGGCGACCAAGCGCAAGCGCAGCGCGCCGACACCAGGTTTGTCGGTATCGGCTTTGTCCAGAACCTCGGTCCAGGCGCGGATTGTGTCGCCGGACAGGCAGGGGTTTGCGTGCGCCCCGCCGTTCAGCCCTACGATCATCTGCGCATTGGCCAGCCCGTTGAACGACAACGCACGGGCCATCGAGATCACGTGCCCGCCATAAATCAGTCGCGACCCGTCAGGGCGGGCGGAGGTGTCAAAGTGCACTTTTGCCGTGTTCTGCCACAGGCGGGTGGCCATCATATGCTCCGCCTCTTCGACGGTGACGCCATCCACGTGGTCGATCATCTCGCCCACGGAATAATCGCCCCAGCGATGCGCCTCGCCCGCGAGGGTAAAGTCATAATTGCTGAAATCGAGCGTTTCGGGGATCGACAGATCGTCAACCGTCAGCGCCTTGGGCAGATCGGGCACGACAGTTTCGGGTGCGAGGGCATCGACATCGCGTTTGCGCACCATCACCCAGCGGACATACTCCAGCACTTTGGTGTCGTTCTGGTTAAAGCCAGTGGTGCGTACATAGACAACGCCGGTTTTCCCGTTCGAGTTTTGCTTGAGCCCGATCACCTCGGATTCAGACCGCAGCGTATCGCCGGGCCAGACCGGTGCCAGCCAGCGTCCCTGCGCGTAGCCAAGGTTGGCCACGGCGTTCAGCGATACATCCGGCACGGTTTTGCCGAACACGATGTGAAAGGTAATCATATCGTCCAGCGGGCTGGCAGGCAGGCCGCAGCTTTGCGCGAATTGATCGGAGGAATAGAGCGCATGACGTGCGGGATACAGCGCGTGGTACAGCGCGCGTTCACCATCCTTGACGGTGCGCGGCACAGCATGATGCAGCGTCTCGCCTACTTTATAGTCCTCGAAGAAACGGCCCTTGTTGGTCTTTGCCTGTGCCATCAATGCGCCCCCAGCTTGGTGTCGGGCGTATAGGTGCCTTCGACTTCCTTGGTCACGGCTTGACCGCAGCGCATGACATTTGCCTTGGCATCCCATGTTTGTGTGGGCGTGCCGTAAAGCTCCCACCCCTTGTTCAGCGCGTCGGTGACCTTGTGGCAAAAGGCGGAAGTGTCCTCTTCGGACAGGAAACGATAGAGTTTCATGGGGGTTCTTTCAGTAACTCAGGAAAAGGGAGAGACGCCAAGCAGGGTATGGATCGCGGTCACAACGACCAGCATCACCAGCGTGATCACCGCAAGGCGGATATAGGTGGCCTTGCCCGCGGGGGCAGGGGGTGTCCAGTTGGGTTCGGCGCGGTTGATCAGGATCACGGAACCGACCGCCCAAGCCAGCATAGAGCCGAACAGCAGAATAGAGGCGAGATCACCGTTCACCAGCAAATGCGCGACCGCCCATATTTTAACGGCCATCAGCTGCGGGTGGCGGGTTTTATAGGCGGGCCAAGCCTTGGCCCCTTTGGCTGCACTGGACCCGTAGACCCAGAATGCCAGCACCATCAGCAGGTTGTTCAGATGCGTCAGGAAGGGCGGGGGCGTCCAGACGGGGATAAACTCGGCCCCGCGGTATCCGATAATGATCATGACCAGCGCCGCCACGATGGCGACGGCGATGATGCCTTTGCCCTTTTTGCCCATGGCGGCGCGTTGGTCCGGCATAAAGCGACGGAAATAATGGGCACCGACCCATAAGATCAGACCAAGGATCAAAAGTGCCATCATCAGGTTTACTCCGTTTGCAGGGCCGCGATTGCGTCCAGCTTTGCCAATGTTTCGCGTGCGGTGGCGACATGCAGGTTTTCGACGATGCGCCCGTCCACAACGGCCACACCCTGACCTGTCGCCTGCATTTCGTCAAACGCTGCGATCTGGCGGCGGGCCAGATCGGCTTCGGCCTCGGAGGGGGAGAATGCCTCGTTCGCGACGTCCAGCTGCGCGGGGTGGATCAAGGTTTTGCCGTCAAAGCCCATGTCGCGGCCTTGGTCACATTCAACGCGGTGGCCTTCGTCATCCTTGAACGCATTATAAACGCCATCGACAATCGCGATGCCGTTGGCCTTGGCTGCCAGTACGCATAGGCCAAGCCCGGTCATCAGGGGCAGGCGGTCGGCGCGCACGCGGGTTTGCAGGTCTTTGTTCAGATCGTTAGTGCCCATTACCATGCATTGCAGCTTGGGATGCGCGCCAATCGCGGCGGCGTTCAGCATGGCACCGGGGGTCTCCATCATCGCCCAAAGCGGGATGTCGCCCGTGATCTCGGCCAAAGCGTCGAGATCGGCGGGGCTGCCGACTTTGGGCAGCAAAATGGCGTCGCAGTCCATTTTTGCCGCGGCGCGGGCATCGTCGGCACCCCATTCGGTGTCCAGCCCGTTAATGCGGATCACCTTATACCGGCTGCCATAGCCGCCGTCTTTCAGCGCCGTGGCAAGCGTTTCCCGTGCTGCGGTTTTCTCTTCCGGGATCACAGCGTCTTCGAGGTCAAAGATAATCGCATCGGCCGGCAGTCCGCGGGCTTTGTCTAACGCGCGGTCCTTGGAGCCGGGGATATATAAAACGGAACGCAGGGGGCGGGTGATTTTCGACATTTGCGACTCTCCAAGAAATAATGTTGCGTGCAGGTCTGCATTTTTAGACGAAAACCTCAAGCGTAAACGCGCCGCAGCGCAGCGTCAGATAGTTTGCGGCTTTAACGCGGCCTTCAGGTTTTGCTGCCAGAAGGAAAGGCGTCTTGGGGCGTGTGTAAGTGTAAGAGGTGTGGAATGGTGAAGATGTTTAACCTGATCGGGCTGGCGACTGCCGCGGCGGCGGTGGTCGCACTGACGCAGGATGTCGCGGCGGGCACGCGAACCGCAGGTTGTGACTGGAGCCACGAGGTTTCTGCACAAATTTCGCACCCGCCGCAGGATCAACAAACTAAGGAGGCAGGACCTATTTGATATGTCATAGAATATAAAAGCGGCGAAAAAAGATGCAGATCGCCGGAACGCAATCGCCACATCATCGTTGATATCACAACCGAGTGATTATCACCCGGAACTTCTAAAGGAGTATCAACAATGAAACGTATTCTTGGCACAACCGCAATCATCCTGAGCTTGACTGGTCCCGCATTTGCAGATGCACATGCAGCTGGTTTTGGTATCGTGACAGCGCAAGAAACTGACTTCTTCGCGTCCGACCTGATCGGCATGCGTATCTACAATTCCGAGACAGAAGTTGAAGCAAATTCCACCATCGCCGCTGACGGCGAAAAGGAATGGGACGACATCGGCGAAATCAACGACGTCCTGCTAGATTCCGAAGGCAACGTTAAGGCCGTTATCCTCGGCATTGGCGGTTTCCTCGGCATGGGTGAGCGTGACGTAAGCGTCAACATGGACGAGATTCGCATCGTGACCGAAGAAGGTGACAGCGACGACCGTTTCCTCGTGGTGAACACAAGCAAAGAGATGCTTGAAAAAGCCCCAGCGTTCGAGCGTATGGACGACGAAGCTGACATGGAAACCGAAGCAAACATGGACGCCAACGCCGACATGAACGCTGACACAGACATGGCAGCGACCGACATGAACGCCGAAGCTGAGGTCGACACAGAGACCGAAATGGAAGCGGACGCAGAAGCAATGGAAGCGGATGCCGAAGCACTGGCAAACGAAGCTGAAATGGAAGCCGAAGAAGCAGCGGCTGAAACAGAGCAGGCCGTTGATGAAGCGACCACGGAAATGACCGAAGAAGCCAATGAAGTCGAAAGCGACATGGAACGCCCCATGCTGACAGCCCCAGCGGTTGAGCGTGAAGGCTATGCCAACGCCACAACTGACGAAGTTGCCGCGCTGACCGCAGAAGACCTGGAAGGGTCCTATGTTTACGGTGCCAACGACGAAACAGTCGGTGAAATCGGTGCCCTTGTCATGGGTGACGACGGCGAAGTCGGCCAAGTTGTGATCAACGTCGGTGGTTTCCTGGGCATTGGCGAAAAGCCAGTTGCCGTAACTTGGGACGAACTGCAGATCATGAAGAACGCTGAAGGCGACGACTTCCGCATCTACATCGACAGCAGCGAAGAAGCGCTGGAAGCACAGCCCGAATACCAAGGCTAAGCTTAACGCTAAGTCAAATTCGGCAATAGCTTGCTGAAAAGCTGACCAAGACGGGATCGTTTCGAAAGAAACGGTCCCGTTTTTTATGGCTCTGCGCGGTGTGACGTGACGCCGGACCAAGCGCAACTTGCACGGTGCGCTTCATTTCGGTATCCCGAAGCGAAATGTAACCCTGTCGGAGTATACCACATGGCCAGACCCAAGATCGCGCTTATCGGCGCAGGGCAAATCGGGGGCACGCTTGCCCATCTCGCAGCAATCAAGGAACTGGGCGACGTTGTCCTGTTCGACATCGCCGAAGGCATCCCGCAGGGTAAGGCCCTCGATATCGCAGAATCGGGCCCATCCGCCAAATTCGACGCGACCATGACCGGCGCGAATGACTACTCTGAAATCGCTGGCGCAGACGTTTGTATCGTGACTGCCGGTGTTGCGCGTAAGCCCGGCATGAGCCGTGATGACCTGCTGGGAATCAACCTGAAGGTCATGAAGTCTGTCGGTGAAGGCATCGCTGCCCACGCGCCAGACGCATTCGTTATCTGCATCACCAACCCGCTGGACGCGATGGTTTGGGCGCTGCGCGAATTCTCCGGTCTGCCGCACCACAAGGTATGTGGCATGGCTGGCGTTCTTGATTCGGCGCGCTTCCGTCACTTCCTCGCGTCGGAATTCAATGTGTCCATGAAAGACGTAACTGCCTTCGTTCTGGGCGGCCACGGCGACACCATGGTACCGCTGACGCGCTATTCCACCGTTGCGGGTATCCCATTGCCTGATCTGGTGAAAATGGGCTGGACCACACAGGACAAACTGGACGCGATCGTTCAGCGGACCCGTGATGGCGGTGCCGAAATCGTTGGTCTGCTGAAGACCGGTTCGGCGTTCTACGCGCCTGCGACGTCGGCAATCGAAATGGCCGAAGCCTATCTGAAAGACCAAAAGCGCGTTCTGCCCTGTGCCGCCTATGTTGACGGTGCTTACGGTCTGGACGGTTTCTATGTCGGCGTGCCCACCGTGATCGGTGCCGGCGGCGTAGAGCGTGTTGTCGAGATTTCGATGAACAAAGACGAGCAGACGATGTTCGACAACTCTGTCAACGCCGTCAAAGGTCTGGTCGATGCGTGCAAAGGCATCGATGAATCGCTGAAGTAATACGACCAGGCGCAGCGGGCGGGGGCGGACTATCCTCCGTTATCACCCGTTGCGCCCGTTTTTAGATGACAGAGCCGCTGGGACGACCGGTGCCCGAATTGCTCTGCCACGCGGCTAATTGCCGCTGTTGACCCAACCGCTTCTCAGAGTTTCCGGATCATTTGCTGGCTTCCAGCCCGGCGATATTCACGGCCTTCCGAAGTTGTGATCACACTTTCAAAATTAGTGATCACAAACCCCCTCAATGTCCGGCGCTAACCGAAGGGTTTGGGCAACTGCGCCAATAAACCGCTTCAAATTCACGCCTCTGGACGTGACAGTCCCAAAAATACCGTTATCTATGACCGTAACCTGACGAGAAAAGGAATCCATCATGGCAGATGTGAACCGGGGCAACCGCCCGCTGTCACCCCACCTGACGATCTATCGCCCGCAACTGACCTCCATGACGTCGATCCTGACGCGCATCACCGGCAACGCAATGCTGATCGCCGCGCTGCTGATCGTATGGTGGTTCTTGGCCGCTGCGACGTCGGCGGAATATTTCGACTTTGCAAACGGTTTCATCACCAGCTGGTTCGGTGACCTGATCATGTTCCTGTCGCTGCTGGGCCTGTGGTATCACACGCTCGCCGGCATCCGGCACCTGATATGGGACAACGGCTATGCGCTGGACATCCCGACGGCTGAAAAGCTGGGCTGGGCCGCGCTGATCGGTTCCGTCGTTTTGACCATCATCACCGCGCTGATCATCTGAGGAATAGACACATGGCTTATTTGACAGACCGCAAACGCGCTATGGGCTTGGGCTCGGCTAAATCGGGCACTGCACATTTCTGGGCGATGAAAGTCAGCTCTGTTGCGCTGCTGATCCTGATCCCGCTTTTCGTCTTTACCTTCGGGTCCGCCCTGGGGGGCACCTACGAAGAGATCATCGCCTACTACAGCAGGCCCTTCCCCGCGATCGTCGCCGCCCTGACGCTGATCGTTGGCTTCAAACATTTTAATGACGGTGTCCAAGTGCTGATCGAGGATTACGTCCACGGGCTGTCGCAGAAAGTTGCGATCATCCTGATGACTTGCCTCAGCTATGGTGCGGCCGCAGTTGGCGTTTTCGCCATCGCCCGCATCGCGCTTTAACACACGCCTACGCTATACCGGAGACCGAGACATGGCTGCATATGAATATGAAACGCATGAATATGATGTCGTTGTCGTGGGGGCTGGCGGTGCTGGCTTGCGTGCGACACTTGGCATGGCAGAGCAAGGGCTGAAAACAGCCTGCGTGACCAAAGTTTTCCCGACCCGTTCGCACACAGTTGCGGCGCAGGGCGGCATCGCGGCGTCGCTGTCCAACATGGGCCCCGACAACTGGCAGTGGCATATGTATGACACCGTTAAGGGGTCGGACTGGCTGGGCGACACGGATGCGATGGAATACCTCGCGCGCGAAGCCCCCAAGGCGGTGTACGAGCTTGAGCACTACGGTGTGCCTTTCTCGCGGACCGAAGCGGGTAAAATCTACCAGCGTCCATTTGGTGGCCACACCACCGAATTTGGCGAAGGTCCCCCCGTGCAGCGCACCTGTGCTGCAGCCGACCGGACCGGCCACGCGATCCTGCACACGCTTTATGGTCAGTCGCTGAAGCATAACGCTGAATTCTACATCGAATATTTCGCCATTGATCTGATCATGTCGGATGACGGTGTGTGTCAGGGTGTGCTGTGCTGGAAGCTGGACGACGGCACCATGCACCTGTTCAGCGCCAAGATGGTTGTTCTGGCGACAGGTGGCTATGGCCGTGCCTATTTCTCGGCGACATCGGCGCACACCTGCACTGGTGACGGCGGCGGTATGGCGGCACGTGCAGGCCTGCCCTTGCAGGATATGGAGTTCGTGCAGTTTCACCCCACCGGCATTTACGGCGCGGGTTGCCTGATCACCGAAGGCGCACGTGGCGAAGGCGGGTATCTGACCAACTCCGAAGGCGAACGCTTTATGGAGCGGTATGCCCCGACCTACAAAGACCTTGCCAGCCGCGACGTTGTTTCGCGCTGTATGACGATGGAAATCCGCGAAGGCCGCGGTGTGGGCGAGAACAAAGACCACATCCACCTGCACCTGAACCACCTGCCCAAAGAAACGCTAGACCTGCGTCTGCCGGGGATCTCTGAGTCCGCGCGCATCTTTGCCGGTGTAGACCTGACCAAAGAACCGATCCCGGTTCTGCCGACCGTGCACTACAACATGGGCGGCATCCCTACTAACTATTGGGGCGAAGTGCTGGCGCCGACCGAAGACGCACCGGACCGCGTGGCACCAGGCCTGATGGCCGTGGGCGAAGCGGGCTGTGCTTCGGTGCACGGCGCGAACCGTTTGGGCTCGAACTCTCTCATCGACCTTGTGGTCTTTGGCCGCGCCGCTGCGATCCGCGCAAAAGATGTCGTCGACGCAGAGGCCCCCGTGCCAACGCCGAACCAGAAGTCGGTCGACGCCGCGTTTGAACGCTTTGACAGCCTGCGCTATGCCAAGGGCCAGACCACAACAGCCGAGCTGCGCCTCGAGATGCAGAAAACCATGCAGGCCGACGCCGCCGTTTTCCGCACCGACAAGACGCTGAACGAAGGCAAGGCCAAGATGGACGAAGTCGCGGCCAAGATCGCGGATTTGCACGTGACCGATACATCGCTGGTCTGGAATTCCGACCTGATGGAAACGCTCGAGCTGACCAACCTGATGCCGAACGCCGTGGCCACCATCACCGCCGCTGCCGCACGCAAGGAAAGCCGCGGTGCCCACGCGCACGAGGATTACCCTGATCGTGACGACGCGAACTGGCGCAAGCACAGCCTGGCGTATTTCGACGGCAACAATGCCACGCTCAGCTACCGTGGTGTCCACCTTGATCCGCTGACGACAGAGGCCGAAGGCGGCATCGATATGAAAAAGATCGCGCCCAAAGCACGGGTGTATTGATCTTGAACCCTGCTCCCGCTTTTGGGGGCAGGGGACCAAACCGGGGGCTCTTGCCCCCATCCTGCAGGCGGAGGGCAGGCGACATGAAACAGTTTATCGCTATGACCATGATCCTGGCCGCGTCTTCTTGTGCGCAAGCAACGCAGCAGGTTGACAGCATCGGCCGCGAAGCCGCCAAAGGGGTCATCACCGAAACCCTTGCCACCCGCTTTCCGCAGGTGCCCAAGCAGCTGATTACACCGTTTACCAATTGCATCGTCGACAACGCCGACGCCCTAGAGGTACGCGTTTTCGCCAAATCCGCTGTGATCGGCGTGGATGATACCACCGTCGCCACCGTGCGCGCGGTTCTGTCGCGTCCTGAAACTGTGCAATGTCTGTCGCGCTCTGCCAGCGGCGTCCCGGGGCTTCTGGGCTAATGGGTCACCCGATTGCCACCTCAGATGCGGACGTCGTAGACGCGGGCCATATGGCCGATCTGCGCGCGCAATTCCGAGAGGGCGATTCCCATGTGCGCACCCGTATCAAATCACAGCTAGGCCCCACAGAGGTTGAATTCGCCGATATCCGCATGGTCGTGGACCCGCGCGATAACTACACCGAAACCTGCATTTGGCTGAACGAATACCCGCCAGAGATTAAATCGCTGGTCGCCTTGGTTGAACTGGTCGAAGATCGCAACGTGCTGGTTTTTGATATCGGTGCGAACTGCGGTGCGTATTCGATCCCGCTGGCCATGGCTGCCGGCGAAGGGTCGCGCGTCGTTGCGTTTGAACCCAACCCGCTGATGATTGGCCGCCTTGGCATGAACATCGCGCTTAACAATCTGACCGACCGCGTCCGTATCGAAGGCTGCGCGCTATGTGACCGCGACGGTGAGGCGATGCTGAACTTCCGCGGGCACAACTACGGTCAGGCATCGCTGCTCCCGATCGAGGGCAAGCAACAAAACGGCGGCGTGCTGGTGCCCACACGGCCCTTGTCCGCCTTTACACACGCCGCACGGCACCACGATGGCACGATCCTCAAGATCGATGTCGAAGGGGCCGAAGAAGTCGTGCTGAACCCCATCCTCGCGCAGGGCAAATCCGGTGGCTGGCTGCCCGATGCGATCTTGATAGAGGTCCGCCACGCGGATCAGTGGGACGGCGATCTTTGTGCAGAAATACTGGCCTGCGGGTACCGCCAAACCCTGCGCGCCGAAGGAAATGCGCTTTACATCCGAAAGACGTAAGCGCCAGAATTGAAACGAACTGGGCAACTGCCCGACAGACCAGGAGAAGCGATATGGTTCAACTCACGCTCCCCAAGAACTCCCGGATGACGACCGGTAAAACATGGCCGAAACCCGAAGGTGCCAAAAACCTGCGACAGTTTCAGGTGTATCGCTGGAACCCCGATGACGGGAAGAACCCGGCGATCGACACGTATTTCGTCGATATGGACACCTGCGGCCCGATGATTTTGGACGCGCTGATCAAGATCAAGAACGAGATCGACCCGACGCTGACCTTCCGCCGGTCCTGCCGCGAGGGCATCTGCGGGTCTTGCGCGATGAACATTGACGGGATCAATACGCTGGCCTGTACCTATGGCGTGGACGAGGTGAACGGCGCGGTGAAGATCTATCCGCTGCCACACATGCCCGTGGTCAAGGATCTGATCCCCGATCTAACGCACTTTTATGCGCAGCACGCATCCATCCAGCCGTGGCTTGAAACCAAGACGGCGGAACCTGCCAAGGAATGGAAGCAGTCAATCGATGACCGCGCCAAGCTGGATGGGCTTTATGAGTGCATCATGTGCGCCTGCTGCTCAACATCCTGCCCCAGCTATTGGTGGAACGGCGATCGCTACCTCGGTCCGGCAGCGCTGCTGCACGCCTACCGCTGGATCATCGACAGCCGCGATGAAGCCACAGGCGAGCGTCTGGACGAACTTGAAGATCCATTCAAACTGTACCGCTGCCACACCATCATGAACTGCGCCAAAACCTGCCCCAAGGGCCTGAACCCTGCCGCAGCCATTGCCAATATCAAAAAGATGATGGTCGAACGCACAGTTTGATCCCATCGCAACCCACGGCCCCCGCCGCCCTTTGGCGCGGGGGGCGTGACAAGTGCCCCCTATGATCATCATTGCCTTTGTTATCGCTTTTGCGATCGTCGCCTATTTCGCCTACCGTGATAAAGCGGTGCGTGGATGCCGCTGGCGCAAGGACAGCAACCGCGACAAAGGCAGCCTTCAGTTCTATCACTGCGTCGCCTGCGGGGCAGAGGCTTATACCAGCACCCAAGGTCCGCCCCGCGACTGCAAGGCCAATGTCGGCGGTAGGCCTCTCTAACGCCGCAGGCGGTGGCCTTAGGATTGGACCCAACAGTCAGGAGTTTCCGCAATGACAATGCCCCATGATGCCGACGCCCGCCGCGCTGTCGCGCCCGTGATTTGCTACCCCGTTGAAACGCTGCCCGCGCCTGACATGACGCTTTACGGGCGCGCGCGCGAAACGCTGACCAAAGTGGACGAGGTCACCGTCGCCCCCCGTGATGCCAGCTGCTTTACCGTGCCGGCGGGTCATTTCTTTCGCATCACTTCGGTCGAGGGGCCGCAGGTCGGCGATCTGAATCTTTGGGCCCAAAACGATCTGTCTCAACGGTTCTATTCCGGCAAAACCCGCGCACTGCATGGCACGCATATCACCACAGGCCAGCGCATGTGGTCCAGCTTTCCCACGCTGCGTCCCATGGCGACCCTGACCCATGATACGCTCGACTGGTACGGTGTGGATGATTTTGGCGGCTCTGTGCATGATGTGATCGGCACGCGCTGCGATCCTTACACCAACCAGCTTTTATCCGGCGGGCAGTATCATCATTGCTGCCATTCAAACCTGATCCGCGCACTGGCAGACCATCAGGGTATATCCTACGCCGAGGCAGAACCTTACGTACATGATGTGCTGAACGTCTTTATGTGCACCGGCTTTACCCGCGACACGGGCCAGTACTTCATGAAAGCCAGCCCGGTGCGGCCCGGTGATTACCTCGAGTTTTTTGCCGAGATCGACCTGCTTGGTGCGCTCAGCGCCTGTCCGGGGGGCGATTGTTCGTCGAAGCATTCGGCCGATACCGCCGCTTGCTATCCGCTGCTGGTAGAAGTTTTTGCCCCCGCCAGTGGCACGCTTAACGGCTGGCAAAGCCCGCAGCCCAACGGATACGACCGCAGCCACGGAAGCTGACGGTTAGGCCCCTGTACGGCCCGATACTTCCAAATGGCAATATATCCCCCGCGGAGCGTCCGACGGGGGATCAAGACGTATCAGCCGCTGGGGAATGCTGCCTGCAGGGCGATCTCTACCATATCGCCAAACGACTTTTCACGTTCTTCCGCAGGCAGCGCCTCACCGGTTTGCAAGTGGTCACTCACGGTCAGCACCGCCAGCGCACGGCGCTTGTGACGCGCGGCAAGCGTATACAGCTCTGCCGCTTCCATCTCGACGCCCAGAATGCCGTGGCGGGTCATCTGTTCGTCCAGATCAGGGCGTTCGGCATAGAACACATCCGAGGAATAGATGCCGCCGACATGGGTCTTGGTGCCTTTTGCTTCGGCAGCATTCACCGCGGCACGCAGCAGGGACCAATCGGCGCAAGGGGCGTAATTCATCTCGCGGAAGATACCGGACGAGGGCGAGGTAATTGTCGTCGCCGTCATGGCAATAATCACATCGCGAATGCCAACGTGCGGTTGCATTCCGCCACAAGAGCCAATCCGAATTAGGGTTTGTGCATTAAATTCGGAAATCAATTCATTCGCATAGATCGACAGCGACGGCATCCCCATGCCCGAGCCTTGAATAGTGACGCGGTTGCCATTCCATGTACCAGTGAAACCCAACATACCACGGACTTCGTTGATGAGTTTTACATCTTTAAGAAATGTTTCCGCCGCCCATTTCGCGCGATAAGGGTCGCCCGGCATGAGAACTGTTTCCGCGATGTCGCCGGGATTTGCGCCGATATGAATTGTCATAGGATGCTCGTCTATTTCCAAAGCCAAGGGGATGCGCCGAGGGGGGCATAGACATCGCAAGGGATGCGACGTCCAGGTCTATTTACAGTTCCAGGGATTCCGGTGCTGTGCCATCGGATACAAGATTGCGGAACCAATTGGGCTGGCGGCCTTTGCCGGTCCATGTCTGGCTGGGATCTTCGGGGTTGGCGTATTTCGCGGCCGCTTTTGCAGCTTTGCCTTTTTTCGCGCCACTGGAAACTTCGTCCAGCGAAAAGCCGTATTCAGCGGCCGCTTTTTCAGCTGCTTTGCGGGCTTCTACACGGTCGCGTTCATATGCGTTTTTAATCGCCATCTTCACGTCTTCCAAATGCTGTTCCAGCTCTTTGTGGGACATTGTGTTCAGATCAATACTCATTTCGCTCATTCCTTTGTCGAAAAGCCATTCGTTGCTTTACTCCAAAAGAATGAACAAAAAAAGTATTTATTGAATTGGCCGCTTTTATTCCGCGGCCACTGTTTCAGGATCTGCCAGCGTGACGATGTCTGCCATAATCGTATTTAATTCAAAATCTTTGGGCGTATAAACCCGGGCAACACCCATGGCGCGCAATCTTTTGGCGTCTTCTTCTGGAATAATTCCACCTACGATTACCGGAATATGCGCCAATCCGGCGTCGCGCATTTGTTTCATCAAATCCTCGACCAATGGAATATGCGACCCCGAAAGAATGGAAAGTCCGACAACGTGATGCTCTCCCTCCAGAGCGGCGGAAACAATTTCGGACGGGGTAAGCCGAATACCCTCGTAGGCGATTTCCATGCCGCAATCGCGCGCGCGCACGGCGATCTGTTCGGCACCGTTGGAATGA
Organism: Sulfitobacter litoralis; assembly: GCF_900103185.1. Classification (GTDB taxonomy): domain Bacteria; phylum Pseudomonadota; class Alphaproteobacteria; order Rhodobacterales; family Rhodobacteraceae; genus Sulfitobacter; species Sulfitobacter litoralis. Next base: position 33,239 of record NZ_FNJD01000001.1, on the reverse strand, counting down.
CCGTCGAGGCCCGGCTTGCCCACCAGAAAGCTTAGGCGGCGGCCCAGACGGGTGCTGACGGCGTCAACGGCGTCGCGCAGATCGTCGAGGCCCTCGGTCTTGTTCGACCGGCCTGATGCGACGCCTGTAGGCCCGCGGTATTCGCCGTGCACGCTGCGCATCTGTTCCGCCCATTCACCAGTGGTGACGCCCGCTTTGGCAGCTGCGATCGACGGTTCCATCACATTGCGCCCCTCGGCGGCGGCGGCGCGTAGATTGGCAAGGGCTTTGTCTACGGCCGCTTGATCGCGGCTGTCGCGCCAAGCATTCAGACGGTTGATCTGGTCGGCCTCGACCGCAGGGTCCACGACCATGATGCCACCATCGCCGGTCATCAGCGGCGAGGGTTCGCCCTGCTGCCACTTGTTGACGCCCACCACGATCGTCTCGCCCGCTTCGATGCGGCCCAGACGGTCGGCGTTGCTTTCGACCAGACGGGACTTCATGTAATCAATCGCTGAAATCGCGCCGCCCATATCGTCAAGGTTCGCCAGCTCGGCCCGTGCGCCTTCTTTCAGCGCTTCGACCTTGCGGTCCACAGCCGGGTTGCCGTCGAACAGGTCGTCAAACTCCAGCAGGTCGGTCTCGTAGGCCATGATCTGCTGCATCCGCATTGACCATTGCTGATCCCACGGACGCGGCAGGCCAAGCGCTTCGTTCCACGCAGGCAGCTGCACGGCGCGTGCGCGCGCGTTCTTTGACAGGGTCACAGCTAGCATTTCGATCAGGATGCGGTAGACGTTGTTTTCGGGCTGCTGTTCGGTCAGTCCCAGCGAGTTTACCTGAACACCATAGCGGAAACGGCGGTATTTCGGGTCTTCGACACCATAGCGTTCAAGGCAAATCTCGTCCCATAGATCCCCAAAGGCGCGCATCTTGCACATTTCGGTGACGAAACGGATGCCCGCGTTCACAAAGAACGAAATGCGGCCCACCAGCATGGGGAAATCTTCTTCCGGCACGCGGGGGCGCAGGGCGTCCAAGACGGCAGTCGCAGTGGCAAGGGCAAAGGCCAGCTCTTGTTCGGGCGTCGCTCCTGCTTCTTGCAAGTGATAGGAACAGACGTTCATCGGGTTCCATTTGGGCACGTTGGTATAACAATACTCGGCCACATCCGCGATCATCTTGAGAGACGGGGCAGGCGGGCAGATATAGGTGCCACGCGACAGGTATTCCTTGATCAGGTCGTTCTGCACGGTGCCTTGCAGCTTGGACACATCTGCGCCCTGTTCCTCGGCCACAGCAATATACAGCGCCAGCAGCCACGGCGCGGTGGCGTTGATCGTCATCGAGGTGTTCATCTGCTCAAGCGGGATATCCTTGAACAGGCTGCGCATATCGCCCAAATGCGCCACGGGCACGCCCACTTTGCCGACTTCGCCGCGCGACAGGATGTGATCGCTGTCATATCCGGTCTGGGTGGGCAGGTCGAAGGCGACCGACAGGCCGGTCTGCCCTTTCAAAAGGTTCGCGCGGTACAGCGCATTGGATGCCTCGGCGGTGGAGTGTCCGGCGTAGGTGCGGATCAGCCAAGGGCGGTCTTTTTGCGGTTGCGACATGGGGCGGCCTTTCGTGAATCGAATGGGTAATATTCTTGCGCTGGTCGATTGATACGTGAAACAATCGGGCGCTGTCAATTCGCTGCATCGCGGCATGGGCGAAAGCCGCTGCGTTACGACAGCGGGTGCCTTTATTAGGGAACCCGATCGGGGGTCGACCGTTTTGTGTTGCCCAGACTGTGCACCTCCTGCAAGGGTTGGGCAATGACGCAAACGATTGAACTTCCCGTCTGGCTTTTCGCCGTGATCCTGCTTTTCGCCGCGGTGACTGCGCTGAGCCACTTTTTGCTGCCCTCGGTCAGGTGGTTCTTTCGCAGACGGCTGGAAAAAGCTGTCGCGCAGCTGAACACACGGCTGACCCGCCCAATCGAGCCGTTCAAGCTTGCGCGGCGTCACGATATGATCCAGCGGCTAATTTATGATCCGCAGATCAGTCAGGCCATCGTGGATCACGCCCGCGCCGAAGGTATCCCCGAGAACGTCGCCTCAGAACAAGCGCGACGCTATGCCCGCGAAATTGTCCCGAGCTTTAGCGCCTTTGCCTATTTCAGCTTTGGCATCCGGCTGGCGCGGTTTCTAGCGAACGCGCTTTATGATGTGCGCACGGGTACCCAAAATGACGCCGTGATCGAAGGTATCCCGTCAGACGCCACGGTCATCTTTATCATGAACCACCGAAGCAATATGGATTACGTGCTGGTCACCTACCTCGCGGGGGAGGCATCTGCGCTGAGCTATGCCGTGGGGGAATGGGCGCGGGTCTGGCCGCTCAGCCGGTTGATACGGTCGATGGGGGCGTATTTCATCCGGCGCAAATCACGTGGTGCGCTCTATCGAAAGGTGCTGGCGCGCTATGTGCAGATGGCGACCGAAGGCGGCGTAACCCAAGCGATTTTCCCCGAGGGCGGGCTGAGCCTGAATGGCAAGCTGATGCCGCCCAAGATGGGTCTGCTCGGCTATGTGCTGGAGGCCGACCTGAAGGACCGCGATGTCGTCTTTGTGCCCGTGGCGATCAACTATGACCGGGTGCTGGAGGATCGCGTTCTGATCTCGGCAGATGAGGCGGGCACGCGGCGGTTCGACGCGCAAATCTCGGTCATTCTGAAGTTTATCGTGCGCAAGGTCTGGTTGCGTCTGCGCGGAAAGTTCCTGCGCTTCGGAGAGGCCGTGGTGGTGTTTGGCACGCCGGTGCGTCTGCGCGACTATGGCAGCACCCCCGATGTCGACGGGCTGGCGCAGGATCTGATGGGCCGGATCGAAAACGAGATGCCATTGTTGTTCGTTCCCTTGCTGGCACGGGTGTTGTTGTTAGCAGAGAAGCCGCTGGACGGTGTCGCGCTAGAACAAGAGATGGCCCGTATGGCGGCCCTTGCTCCGGTCAATATGTTCGAAGGGGATGAAGGCTTTGGTGCCAATGTGGTCAAGGCACGCCAACATCTGTTGCAGCGCGGGATAATCGCAGCGGTAGAGCGGGGATATCGCCCTGCAGATGGTCAGCTGTCAGTGCTGCGCTTTTATGCGAACTCGATCGCGCATTTCTTTGATCGATAGGTCAAACATCTGAAATTGCTGCGACTGCAAAGTCATAAAGTTACAATTGAGGGGCAATTGGTGTTGCATTGTTGCGCCAAGGATCATATTCCACCTGTAGACGCCGCGATTCTGCACTGCGGCACAAACCTATTCTGACTGTGGAGACCGACATGGCCTTGGACACGAATATCGCGCAATATGACGCTCCGGAAAAAGACCTTTACGAAATCGGGGAAATTCCTCCGATGGGCTATGTTCCCAAGCAGATGTACGCCTGGACCATCCGCAAGGAACGTCACGGGAATCCCAATACGGCGATGCTCGAAGAAGTCGTGGACGTGCCGACGCTCGACAGTAACGAAGTGCTTGTCCTCGTGATGGCTGCGGGTGTGAACTATAACGGTGTCTGGGCTGCGTTGGGCAAACCAATTAGCCCGTTTGACGGGCACAAGCAGCCCTTCCACATCGCGGGCTCTGATGCGTCCGGCATCGTCTGGGCCGTCGGTGACAAGGTCAAACGCTGGAAGATCGGCGACGAGGTCGTGATCCACTGCAACCAGGATGACGGCGACGACGAAGAGTGCAACGGCGGCGATCCGATGTATTCCCCGAGCCAGCGCATCTGGGGCTACGAGACACCCGACGGGTCGTTTGCGCAGTTCACCAACGTTCAGGCGCAGCAGCTTATGCCACGCCCCAAGCACCTGACATGGGAAGAGGCGGCGTGTTACACGCTGACGCTGGCCACTGCGTACCGCATGCTGTTCGGCCACGAGCCGCACGACCTGAAACCTGGCCAGAACGTACTGGTCTGGGGCGCATCGGGTGGTCTGGGGTCCTATGCGATTCAGTTGATCAATACCGCAGGTGCCAATGCGATCGGTGTGATCTCGGACGAATCCAAGCGTGACTTTGTGATGGATCTGGGCGCCAAAGGCGTGTTGAACCGCAAGGACTTCAATTGCTGGGGCCAGATGCCCACAGTGAACACGCCCGAATACGCCACGTGGTTCAAAGAGGCCCGCAAATTCGGTGCCGCAATCTGGGAGATCACCGGCAAGGGTGTGAACGTCGACATGGTGTTTGAACACCCTGGCGAGGCAACATTCCCTGTATCCACCTTTGTCTGCAAAAAGGGCGGCATGGTTGTGATCTGCGCGGGGACCTCGGGGTTCAACCTGACGTTCGACGTGCGCTATATGTGGATGCACCAGAAGCGCTTGCAGGGCAGCCACTTTGCCCACCTCAAGCAGGCGTCGGCGGCGAACAAGCTGATGGTCGAACGCCGTCTTGATCCGTGCATGTCCGAAGTGTTTACCTGGGCTGATCTGCCTGACGCGCACATGAAGATGCTGGCCAACGAACACAAGCCCGGCAACATGTCGGTGCTGGTGCAGTCGCCCAAAACCGGCCTGCGCACGCTCGAAGACGCTCTGGACGCGAAAAAATAATCAGACAGCCCGCTTTGTGGGAGTACTGACCAGACACCCGTGCGCCGCATCCCGGCGCGCGGGTGTTCTGCGTTTTGGGCCTCGCAGGGGCGTTGTGGCGCAAGCTGAATGTGCGAATAACCGTGATGCCATCTGGCCCCCGGCGCGGCGCTCAATTAGGGTCGCGCCATGACAGTACCTGCCCTTACATATTCCGACGATCAGGCGGCTGCCTTTGATAGCGTAGCCGAAATGCTGCGCCATGCAGGCATTGATCTTGATGACAACTTGCTGATGCCGCCTGCGGGCGGTGCAGATCAGGTGCTGGCGGTGACCGGCAAGGCGGGGTCGGGCAAGACACTGCTGTTGGCAGAGCTGTACAAGGCATTGGAAAACGCAGGCGTCGACATCGTGTCGGGTGACTATGAACGCAAGAAGAAAGACAAACGGACGCTGGCGATCCTTGCCCCCACGAACAAGGCGGCCTCGGTCCTGCGCTTGCGCGGTGTGCCGGCGACCACGATCCACCGCATCCTCTATACCCCCGTGTATGATCCCGAATATGAACGCATCGCAGAGTGGCTGGCAGGCAACGGCGACCGTCCGGTGATCGAGGGGATGAATGAGATTGCCTTGGATCGGGCATTGGCGTTCTATCAGAACAACAAATCTATCCCCGGCGCGTTGGCTGCAGCGGGTCTGCGCGGCAGTGATTTCATCACCGGATGGAAGCGCCGCGAAGAACCGCTGGACATCGGTTTCGTCGATGAAAGCTCTATGTTGGATGACAAGCAGTTCGAGGATCTGAAAGAGATTTTCCCGACATTACTGCTGTTTGGCGATCCGGCACAGCTGGCCCCTGTGGGGCAGTCCGGCACGATGGTTTTCGAAAAGCTACCGAAAGAACGCGTGTTGAACCTGAGCCGTATCCACCGGCAGCAGGCCGACAACCCGATCCTTGATCTTGCGCATGCGCTTGCCGATCCGGCGCTGACATTCGAGCAGTTTGAACGCATGATTGAAGATGCGTCAAAGAAAGACGACCGCGTGGTCTGGGGCCAGCGGGTAGAGGTTGACCTGATGGCGCGTTCGCCTGTGCTGGTCTGGCGCAACGCGACGCGTATCCGGCTGATCAACGCATTCCGGTCGGTTTATGGGGCACCTGAAGACGCGCTGCTCGAAGGTGAGCCGCTGATATGTGACGGGATCGAGCTGCCACTGAAACACCGCAAGAAACGGCTCGACCTCGAAGCACGCGGCCTGATCAAAGGCGCGCAGGTTGTCTATCTGGGCAATGGTCGCAAGCCGGGCTTTAGCCGCTTGCATGTGATGGGGGCCGAAGACCCTCAGATCTCTGCCGCGTCCATCGTAAAGATCGAAAAGCCGGACGAGGAAGAGCCGTTCATCCCCTTTGCCGCGCGTATGGGGGCCACGTTCCTGCACGGGGCTGCCGTCACCATCCACAAGGCGCAGGGCAGCCAGTGGGATACAGTGCAGGTGTTTGCACCCGATCTGTTCGCAGCGGCGCGTATGGGCCGGTCTGAGGCGGGGCAACCCCTGTGGAAGCGCCTCGCCTACGTGGCGATCACCCGTGCGCAAGAGCGCCTGATTTGGGTGGTGCGGAACCGTCTGTCGAAACCGTCGGGGGTGTTGCGGGTGGATGACCTGCGTGCGGCCCCAGCGGCACCGCTTAACCTCGAAGTGCAGACGGATGACCCCGCCGCATAAAGGCTGTTTTTGGCTACTCCCTGCACCGCCACTTAGCGGCGCAGTGCACTAAAGATGGCGGATGCACCCCACCCTGCAGCAATAGCGATGGCGAGTGACATCAGCCCGTAAAGCAGCGCGTTTTCGCGTGACAGATTGTAAAGCCAGCGTTCCAACCCGACCTTGCGCACATCGATGAGCGTCCCGTATTGGGCCACGACCGATCCGCCACGGGTCAGGAAAATGCGGGTGTTATAATCGCCCTCTATCAACGAGGCGGGCAGCTGTACCGTCGCTCTGAACAGGGTTTGTTCGTCAACGCTCACGCCTGCCTCGTCCAGCTGGTACTGGTTTGCATCGCTGCGGATACGGATCAGCGCATCTGAAAAAGCCGCCGAATCTTTAATATCCATCGGGGCCCCGACAGATCGGATGGCACGGGGTACAGAGATTTTATAGCGCAGGTCTTCGGTACGGCTCAGGACGTCTTGGAGTGGGCCGCTGGTGGCGACGGCGTAAAAGCTGGGGGCGCGGTCCACCTCTACGGCAGCGGTATTCACCCAGATGCCAAAGGTCTTTTCCTTGCGCCGGACTGTCACGGGGGCAGACGGGCCAGAAACGGTAACCACGACCTCAAGCTCGGGGCCCTCTGGGATGGGCTCCTCGCGTTTAACCGCGCCAAAAATGATGATCTCGGACCCGTTAAAGTTGGTCGAGATAGATACTTCGCTTTGGTTCAGCCCCAAAACGATTGCTTCTTCGGCGAGCGCAGAGAACGCGATGCAGGTCAAGACCGCCGCGATTAAAACACGAAACCGGATCATGATTTGAACCCGACGGAGTAAAGCTCGGCCGGTTGCAAGAGCAGGTCCAGCGCCAGCTTGCCGCAGACAATCAGCACCAAAAGCGCCAACAGGATGCGCAGCTGTTCCGCCTTGAGCTTGGTCCCAAGGGTGGTGCCGAACTGTGCGCCAATGACGCCGCCGATCAGCAGCAGCACGGCCAGCACGATATCGACAGTATAGTTGGTGGTGGCATGCAACATCGTGGTAAATGCGGCGACAAAGATGATCTGAAACAGCGACGTGCCGACAACGACTTTGGTCGGCATCCCCAGCAGATAGATCATCGCAGGCACCATGATAAAGCCGCCGCCAACGCCCATGATCGCGGCCAGAAGCCCGACAAAGGCCCCGACCAGCAGCGGCGGAATGACCGAGATATAAAGCCCCGTAACCCGAAAACGCATCTTGAATGGCAGCTTTTGTATCCACGTGTGTTTCTTGCGCGGGGGGCGTTTTCCGGTGCGCGTCTTGTACATCGCGTTCAGCGATTCAACCAACATCAGCCCGCCGATGATCCCCAGAAAAACGACGTAGCAAAGGTTTACCAGCAGATCGACCTGACCCAGCGATTTGAGGTAGTTAAAGATCGTGACCCCTGCCGCAGCCCCGACCAGACCGCCCGCCAGCAAGACGCTGCCCATGCGCAGATCAACCGTCTTGCGTTTAAGATGCACCAGCAGCGCCGAGAACGACGACGCCACAATCTGGTTTGCGCCTGTGGCCACGGCCACCGCTGGGGGGATGCCGATAAAAAACAGCAGGGGCGTGATCAAAAATCCGCCTCCGACGCCGAACATGCCGGATAGAACGCCCACAATCCCGCCCAACCCCAAAAGGAGGAACGCGTTGACCGACAATTCGGCAATGGGCAGATAAATTTGCATAGACGCAGTTAGTCCGATCGAAAGGTTGAAATCAATCGTGGATGCTGCGCCGCCGCAATTTGCAACGGCGCAACGAGAGTTAGCGTTCTTTCACGTAGGGCTCGCCACCGGCACGCGGCGGGATCGCCTTGCCGACAAAGCCCGCCAGAATGATCACGGTCATCACATAGGGAAGGGCCGCGAGCAACTGCCCCTGAACCTTGAAGTTCACCAGCGCCTCGATCACGTCGGGGCGGGTTTCAAGCGCACCGAACAGGCCGAACAGCAGCGTCGCCCATAGCGCGTACCACGGGCGCCACTTGGCAAAGATCAGCGCGGCAAGCGCGATATAGCCACGGCCTGCGGACATGTCCTTGATAAAGCCGGCCTGCAGCGCCGTGCTAAGATACGCACCCGCAACGCCGCAAAGCACGCCACAGATCAACACCGCCGCATAGCGTAGGCCAACGACGGAAACCCCCGCCGTATCGACTGCCGCAGGGTTTTCACCCACCGCGCGCAGGCGCAGGCCGAAACGTGTGCGATAAAGCAGCCACCACGTCGCAGGCACCGCAAGGAACGCCAGATAGACAAGGATCGAGTGACCCGAGATCAGTTCGGCGTAAAGCGGTCCGATGATGGGTGTCTGAGCAACGTCGTCAGCGAAAGGCAGGGTGATCGGGCTAAACCGCGCCCCGCCGATCAGCGACGGCGTACGCCCACCTTGCTGAAACCAGTCTTGCGCGATCAGAACGGTCAGCCCCGCCGCGAGAAAGTTGATCGCAACGCCTGAAATCAGTTGGTTGCCGCGAAAGGTGATCGACGCAAGCCCGTGCAGCAGGCTCAGCGCCATCGACGCGGCGATCCCCGCCAACAGCCCCAGCCAGACATTCCCCGTCAGTGACGCCACCGCCGCCGAAAAGAACGCCGCCGCCAGCATCTTACCATCAAGTCCGATGTCGAAAATGCCTGCGCGTTCGGAAAACAGACCGGCAAGGCAGGCCAGCAGCAATGGTGTGGCAAGGCGCACGGTGCTGTCGAACAGTTGGATGAGCGTGATATAATCCATTATTCAGCAGGCTCCACCGGTTTGCGTTCGGGCTTGGGAGCCCGTGCGGCGCGTAGCGCCAGAAAGATTTTCTCGAGCGGCATACGCACCATGTTATCCAGCGCTCCGGTAAAGAGGATCACCAGCGCCTGAATGACGACGATCAGCTCGCGCGGGATCGAGGTCCAGAGCGCCAGTTCAGCACCGCCCTGATAGAGGAACCCGAAAAGGATCGCGGCAAGAAACACGCCCAAAGGATGGCTACGCCCCATTAATGCGACAGCGATGCCGATAAAGCCCGCGCCTTCCGTGGCGTTCAGCACCAGTCGTTCGGCTTCGCCCATGACGTTGTTAATCGCCATCATCCCCGCCAGACCACCCGAGATGGTCATCGCGATCATGGTGATCTTGACCGTAGAGATACCGGCGTATTTCGCCGCCGATTCCGAATGGCCATAGGCGCGGATTTCATAGCCAAGCCGCGTGCGCCAGATCAGCACCCACAAGAAGATACAGGCCGCAACCGCCACCAAAAGCGAGATATTGGCCGGTGCCGCCTTGGAAAATTCGATCCCGAGCGGGGCCAGAAGATCGTGCAACGTTGGCAGCTTTGTCGCGTCAGGAAAGCGCGCCGTTGCGGGGTCCATGCTGCCTTGGGGGCGTAGCATGTTGACCAGAATATAGTTCAGCGCTGCGGCGGCGATAAAGTTGAACATGATCGTTGTGATCACGATATGGCTGCCGCGCTTGGCTTGCAGGAACGCGGGGATCGCGGCCCAAGCGGCCCCAAAGACAGCCGCCATCGCAGCGGCACCAAAGAGCGCCAGCGACCAGTGGGGCCACGGGATATACAAACAGGCGAGCGCCACACCCAAACCGCCCAGCATTGCCTGACCTTCGCCGCCGATGTTGAACAGTCGCGCGTGAAAGGCGATGGCGACGCACAGGCCGGTGAACATAAAGTTGGTCGCGTAATACAGCGTATAGCCCCACCCATAGGTGCTGCCCAAAGCGCCGGACACCATCAGTTTGACGGCGGCAACGGGGTCTTCACCGATGCCCAGAATGACCAGCGCCGACAGGATCGCTGCCAGTAAAAGCGATATCAAAGGCACGAGGACGACCTCGGCCCATTTTGGCATTACGTCCATGTCACACTTCCTTATGCGGATCGCCGCCCGCATGGGCCAGATTGTCTTCGATCTCTTCGATGGAATGGGGCGCATCGGTATCGGTGATGCCGGCCATCAGCAAGCCCAGTTCTTTTTCATCGGTTTGGCTGGCGTCGCGGATGCCCATGACCTGACCGTCGAACATGACAGCCACACGGTCACTGAGTGCGAGAATCTCTTCCAGCTCGACCGAGACCAGCAGGATGGCCTTGCCCTGATCGCGCAGGGCGACGATCTGTTCGTGGATGAATTCGATCGCACCGATGTCGACGCCACGGGTCGGTTGACCGATCAGCAGCAGGTCCGGGTTGCGTTCGATCTCGCGGGCCAGAACAATCTTTTGCTGGTTGCCGCCCGAAAAGTTCTTGGCCGCCAGTTTGGGGTTGGGCGGGCGCACGTCGAAACGTTCCATCTTTTCAACGGTGTCGGCCTTGATCGCGGCGTTATCCATCAGCAGGCCGCTGCGATAGGCAGGGTCTTTGTGATAGCCAAACGCGGTGTTTTCCCACGCCTGATAGTCCATGATCAGACCTTCGCGCTGGCGGTCTTCGGGGACGTGGGCGATGCCATGATTGCGGCGGGATTGGCCGTCGGACTTGTTGCCGGTGAGGTCCAGCGCCGTGCCATTGACGCGCACGCTGCCCTTGCCGGTCCGATAGCCGCCCAGAACCTCAAGCAGCTCGGATTGCCCGTTGCCGGCCACGCCAGCGACGCCAAGGATTTCGCCCGCACGGACTTGCAGATCAATGCCGCGTAGACGCTCTACGCCTTTTTCATCAACGACGCGCAAGCCTTCGATATCCAGAATGACAGGGCCGGGGGCGGCGGGTTTTTTGTCCACACGCAGCAGGACCTTGCGGCCGACCATCAGCTCGGCCAGTTCGGCGGGCGAGGTCTCTGCGGTTTTGACGGTGGCGGTCATCTGGCCACGGCGCATGACGGATACGGTGTCGGTCGTTTCCATGATCTCGCGCAGCTTGTGGGTGATCAGGATGATCGTCTTTCCCTCAGAGCGCAGACGCCCGAGGATGCGGAACAATTGATCCGCTTCGGCAGGGGTCAACACGCCGGTGGGTTCATCCAGAATGAGAATATCTGCCTGACGATACAGCGCCTTGAGGATCTCTACGCGTTGCTGCATGCCCACGCCGATGTCTTGTACCAGCGCATCGGGATCGACCTTGAGCCCGTAATCATCCGCCAGTTTCAACAGCGACTTGCGCGCCTTGGCGAGCGACGGTTTCAGCAGCCGTCCGTCTTCGGCCCCCAGAATGATATTTTCCAGAACCGTAAAATTTTCAACCAGTTTAAAGTGCTGGAACACCATCCCGATGCCTGCGGCAATCGCGGCCTGGCTGTCAGGGATATCGGTCTTTTTGCCGGCGATAAAAATGTCGCCTTTGTCCGCTTTGTAGAATCCGTAAAGGATCGACATCAGCGTCGATTTGCCCGCACCGTTTTCACCGATAATCCCGTGGATTGTACCGGGCATGACGCGGATTGAGATGTCTTTGTTGGCCTGTACCGGGCCAAAGGCCTTGGAAATGCCTTTCAGCTCGATCGCCGGAGCGGCAGTTTCCTGCCGCTCCGTCTGTGTTGCAGTGCTCACGCTTAGAAGCTCAGGCTCGGGCAGCTGTCGTCGGACATGTAATCATGTACCTCAAGCGACCCGTCTGCGATCTTGGTCGAAGCTTCGTCGACAGCGGCTTGCATTTCAGCTGTGATCAGCGCTTTGTTGTGCTCATCGATTGCGACGCCCACGCCTTCGTTGCCCACGCCCATGACGTTAAAGCCTTTTTCCATGCCGGGACCGTCGGACATCGCGTCAAACACAGCGTTGTCCACGCGTTTGATCATCGAAGTCAGGACCTTGCCTGCGTGCAGGTGGTTTTGGTTGCTATCCACGCCGATCGACAGGATGTCTTCGTCAGCAGCGGTTTGCAGAACACCGACGCCTGTGCCGCCAGCGGCCGCGTACACAACGTCAGCGCCTTGGCTGATTTGCGCTTTGGTCAGTTCGGACCCTTTTACGGGGTCGTTCCAAGCGGCAGGAGTCGAACCGGTCATGTTCGAGATCACGGTCGCGTCGGGGTTCACTGCCAGAACACCTTGGGCATAGCCACAGGCGAATTTGCGGATCAGGGGGATATCCATGCCACCGATAAAGCCGACCGTGTTGGATTCGGACGCCATCGCCGCCATCATGCCAACCAGATAGGACCCTTCGTGCTCGTTGAAGACCACGGAACGAACGTTCGGCGCATCCACAACCATGTCGATGATGACAAAGTCGGTATCAGGGTAATCGCCGGCCACCTGACCAAGCGCATCACCAAAGGCAAAGCCGGTCATCACGATAGGATTGGAGCCTGCTTCGGCGAAACGGCGCAGGGCCTGTTCACGCTGCGCTTCGGACTGCAGTTCGATCTCGCGGAAGCTTTCGCCGGTTTCTTCGGCCCAGCGTTGCGCGCCGGCAAAGGCGGCTTCGTTGAAGGATTTGTCGAATTTGCCGCCAAGGTCGAAGATCAGGGCAGGTTCGGCCAAAGCAGCACCGGCGCTAAGCGCGGTTGCCGCAGCGGCGCCGAGGAATTTGGTCATAAGGGTCATGGAGTGTCTCCCGGTTTATTGTGTTGGGGCGCAAGCAAGGAGCCTTTGCCCGGTCGCAGGTCCGCACTTGTGCACGGCTCCGTTGATCAGATGTACGATACTGCGTAGCCCATGGGGGGGGTCAACCGGATTCTCAAGCGGGGGCAGATGATATTAGGCGTTAACCCTGCGTAAAGCACCGCGAAAGGATCAACGCATCAACTGGCGGCGTATCTTTACGCAGATAATACCCGCGTCGGCTGGCCGTTTGGCTAAACCCCGCCGCCGTATATAGCGCGATGGCGGCAGCGTTATCTGCGGCCACCTCAAGAAAGGCGGTTTCTGCTCGTCCCTCGAGCCCTTCTAGCCAGCGTTGTAACAGCCTACGACCAATGCCCTGACGCTGTGCCGCGGGATCAACGGCGAGGGTCAAAAGCTCTGCTTCGCCCGCAATCAGGCGGGTCAGGGCAAAGCCGTGCGGCTCTGCCAGATGATCCACAAACGGGGAGCTGAGCAGATCAGCAAACTCTTGCGCGCCCCAGCTGCGGTCATGGATGAAAGCGGCGGCATGGATCTGCGCCATGGTTTGCGGGGTCATGCAAGGATCGTTGGCGGCTTGTCGCGGGCGGGGGCGGCATCGGCCGGGCGTAGATATAGCGGAGCAGGTCGCGGGTTTTGCATGCCCAAGCGGGCCCTCGCGATATGTGCCGTTGCCTCTGCCACGGGGCTGCGCGGGGGGAGGGCAGTGCCATTGCACAGCGCTGCGATCAGGTCAGCCTGATGCCCGACACAGATCGGGTCGGCACGCGATGGCACTGCGGGCAGATCATCAAGGCCGCACATCACCGGTTCGCGGTCGTCCATCGTCCCGAATACCTGCACGAACAGCTTGTCCTGACGGGCATCGATGCTGCTGATGACCACACCGTCATGCCCATAGGCCAACGCCTGAAGATGCGAGACACCTATCGCGGGCACCCCAAGGCCAAGCGCCAGCCCGCGCGCGGCAGACACGGCAATGCGGATGCCAGTGAAATTCCCCGGCCCGACGCCGACGCCGATCGCGGTCAGGTCGCTATACGCCACATCCGCGCTGGTCAGAACCTCGGCGCAGAGGCCAAGCAGACGTTCGCCCTGACCCTTGTTCATCGGTTCCTGAATGCTGGCGATAATCTGGTCGCCTGACAGCAAAGCGGCCGCACAATGTGCGGCCGATGTATCAAACGCCAGGATAAGAGGCGTCTTAGGCAACCGGGCGTACCTCGGTCACTTCGGGGATGTAGTGACGCAGCAGATTTTCGATGCCCATTTTCAACGTCAATGTGGACGATGGGCAGCCCGCGCAGGCCCCTTGCATGTGCAGGTATACAACGCCGCGCTCAAAGCCGTGGAACGTGATGTCGCCGCCATCTTGGGCAACAGCTGGGCGCACGCGGCTGTCCAGAAGTTCCTTGATTTGGCCCACGATCGCACCGTCTTCGCCGGTGTGTTCTGCGTGGCCTGATGCGTGGTCATGGCCTTTTTCCATCACGGACTGGCCGGATTGGAAATGTTCCATGATCGCGCCAAGTAGGGCGGGTTTCAGGTGGTCCCACTCGATCCCGTCGGCCTTGGTGATGGTCACGAAATCAGTGCCGAAGAACACGCCGGTTACACCTTCGACGGCGAACAAACGCGTGGCCAAGGGCGATGCGCTTGCTGCTTCGGGGGCGGGGAAATCGGCAGTGCCCATTTCCAGCACGGTCTGACCGGGCAGGAACTTCAACGTTGCGGGGTTGGGCGTGGATTCGGTCTGAATAAACATCACATGCTCCTCAAAGGGTTGATGCAGATATGCGACTTGAACGCGGCCAAGTCAAGGTTTGGAACGATTCTAAGTTGGCGGAGGCCTGCCGTGCCGCCTTAGGTAATCATCTCTAGGCGCTCTTTGCTCATGTCGCCGGGAACGATGGTGATCGGCACCGGCAGCGAGCCTGCGTTGCGCGACAGCTGGGTGACCAAGGGACCGGGGCCGGATTTCTTGTCCGTACCCGCGCCAAGCACCAGCACGCCGACTTGGGGGTCTTCGTCCAGCTGGTTGATGATTTCGTCCACGATCACACCTTCGCGAATGACCAAAGTGGGCTCCACGTTCAGCCGGTCCCGCATCCATTTCGCAAAGACCTCGAAATGCACCTCGATGCGTTCGCGGGCCTCGTCCCGCATGACCTCGGCCACACCGATCCAGTGGTTGAATTCATCCGGCGGGATGACCGACAGCACAACGACCCCGCCGCCAGAGTTAGACGCCCGCATCGCGGCAAATCGCATGGCATTCAGGCATTCGCGGCTGTCATCCAGCACGACCATAAATTTACGCATAGATTTCTCCTGACAAGCAGCGGGGCGCGGGGTCAGCCACGGTCAGAGGCCGCCCAATCCCAATACATTTCGCGGACGCGGCGGGTCATGGGGCCGATGTTGTACTGGGTGTCATCAAAGGCCTTTACCGGCGTAACCTTCATCATGTTGCCGGACAAGAACACCTCGTCTGCGGCGTGAAAATCATCAAAGCTCAGGACGGTTTCGTGGACCTTGATCCCGTCGGCGCGCATGTTCGACATATGCCGTGCGCGTGTGATACCTGCCAGAAACGTGCCGTTGGGGATCGGGGTGAAAACCTCGCCATCCTTGACCATAAACACGTTGGCCGACGCCGACTCCGCGACATTGCCCATCGCGTCGGCCACCAGCGCGTTGCCAAACCCTTTGGCGCGCGCTTCTACCATCATACGCGCGTTATTCGGATACAGACATCCCGCCTTGGCGTTCACCACGTTATCTTCGAGCACGGGACGGCGGAAACGGGTCCGCGTGAGGGTGGTGGCTGCATCGGGGGCGGCCATGGGGATCTGTTCAAGGCAGATGGCGAAACCGGTCGCGTCTTTCAGCGGCACGATGCCCAATTCATCGCCTGCCAGCGCCCAGTACATCGGGCGGATATAGACGGCGGCGTCCTTGGGGTAGCTTTTCAGACCCTCGCGCACCATCGCGACCATATCGTCGGTCTCGACCGTGGGGGTGATCATCAGCGCCTTGGCAGACCGGTTGATCCGGGCGCAATGCGCCTCCAGATCCGGGCTCAGTCCGTCGAACAGGCGGGCACCGTCGAACACGGTTGTGCCCAACCATGCGCCGTGGTCCGCGGCCTTGATGACAGAGATGTCGCCCTCGTGCCAACTGCCTTCGAAGTACGTCTTGATATGTGTGCCGGTGGCCATTTTCTTTCCTTTAATTACCGCTTGGGCGCGGTGCGGTAGATGCCTTCGGGCAGGTTCAGCGCAGCTGTCAGATCATTCAGCTGCTCTGGCGAGAGGCTGATTTTGGAGACAGAGTTGGTGCGCGGGTCCCACTGCTCGATTGTGATGACGCTGGCAAAAGCTTGCACCGTCACGTCTTCACGCAAGGGTGCTTTGCCTTCGTCGATCAGCGTGATCACACTGGCATCGAATTCGTGTTCAATCGTAAACATGCCGGCACAGTATTCTTTCGGCGGTCCAATGCAAGAGCAGCACTGCACCGTCTGTTCAAATCAGTGCTGCCACGTTAAACGGGTAGTTGTTCTATTCGGTGCCCTTTTGAGGATACGTTACGTAATGTTGAGATACTGTTTTGCTCTGGCCGCAGTGGCATTCATCGCCGCGTGTGAACCGACAACACTGTCGGGGCCTGTCACCACCCAGCCTGATCAGGGACAGCCCGCAGGCTTTTCCGCCAATGAATCGGCCCGCAGCTTTATCCGCGTGTTGCGCACCGTCGAACCCGTCGCGGAACGCGAATGTCGGACGCGCACGTCGCAAGTCAACTGCGATTTCAACATTGTGGTAGACGACCGTCCGGGCCAGCCCGCCAACGCCTATCAGACCGAAGACAAGGCGGGGCGTCCCGTTATTGCCTTTACCCTCGCGCTGATTGCGGATGCGCGGAACGAGGACGAGCTTGCCTTTGTCATGGGGCACGAAGCCGCCCATCACATCGAAGGGCATATTGCGCGCCAGCAACAAAACGCGGTGGCCGGTGCCGTGATCTTTGCCGGTCTTGCGACACTCAGCGGTGGCGATCCGACTGCGGTCGAATCGGCGCAACGACTTGGGGCACAGGTGGGGGCGCGGCGATATTCCAAGGATTTCGAGCTTGAGGCAGATGCTTTGGGCACCATCATTACTGCGCGTGCCGGCTATAATCCGCTGCGGGGGGCCGAATTCTTTACCCGTATCCCCGATCCCGGCGACCGTTTCCTCGGCACGCACCCGCCCAATGCATCGCGTCTGGATACGGTGCGCCGAACAGCGGCAGGTATGTAACGACACTTGATGCGGCAGCTTGGCCAGATACTTACGGACCGCGGGTCCAAGTATGCCGTGTCGGGCTGCCCTGCGTCTGATCGCGCCGCGGTGGATGCTGCGCTGAAAGAGCTTAAGCGCGATAAAAGCTATGCCAAAGCGACCCATAACACCTGGGCGGTGCTGCTGTCAGACGGCGGCCCGCTAAAAGGCGATGATGGGGAATCCGGTGCGGGGATGGTCATCATCCGCATGTTGGAGCGCGAAGGTCTGAAAGATCATTTGATCGTGGTCACTCGCTGGTATGGCGGCAAACATCTCGGCGGCGACCGTTTTCGTCATGTGCAATCCTGTGTGCGCGCCTATCTGGATGCAGCTTAAGGCGGGCTACAGGCTGATAGAGATCGCTGCGAAAAAGCAGATGGACGCGGTCAATACAAAGCTGTGCCAGATCGCATTCTGAAATCGCATGCCGGGGTGGGCGAAAATCACAGTCCCCAGCGAATAGATCAACCCGCCAGCGCCAATCAACGTCAGCGCCATTGGGGGAAGGCTTTGCCACATCGGCCAGACCAGCAGCACAGACAGCCACCCCATGCCAAGGTAGAGATACAGCGACGCTCTTGATTCCGTGCTCCAGAACGACAGTTTGGCGATGGCACCGATAATGGCAAGCGCCCAGACAACGGCGAGGATGCCATAGGCAAAACCTGTCCCGATCAACACGACGAGGGGGGTATAGGTGCCCGCGATCTTGAAATAGATCGCCGCATGATCGATCCGCCCCAACAGGGCACGCGGGCGGTCAAAGGGTACAAGATGGTATATGGCAGATGCCAGAAGCGATAGGACGAAGCAGGCCGCATAGATCAGTATCGGTGTGAGCGCCCCACCCTGACCCGCGACATCGGTGGTCAATAAGATCGTTGCGGGTATGGCAAACCCCAAACCCAGCACGTGGATCGTGCCGTCGGCGAGGGTGTCAGCGGTGGGGTGCGGATAAGCCATGAAACAAATCTAGCACTGGATTATGTCATTCCAATGTTTGATCCCGTCTAAATTTCGGTGCTTTGGTATCACGGCCTATCCCTTGGTATAGGCAACGCTAAAGAGCATCCGGCCTGCCACCGGTTCAACGGGGTTTGTTCCCGTCGATCCAGCGCGACATCATCGTTTTGTCGCGAAAACACTCCTGCGGGATATCGCGCCGCTTTAGCCGTGCGATGCGTTCGGCAAAGGCAACCTGCTTTGACGACGGGTACTGCGAAAACGGCCCTTCGACCGGCTTGGGCTTATGCGCATCGATCCACTCAGACAATGCGGCGCGGTCTTTTTGTGCCTGTCTTGGCACTGGTGCGCCAGTCTTGAGGCTCAGCGACGCGGCATAGTGCATCTGCTTTTGAGTTGGCGGCAATGTTGCGCGCACATCGCGGGGTGAATCTTCTGTATGGGCAGGTACGGCCCCTTGGCCGGGATCGAACATGCCGGGAAACTGCGGTTGGTAGGACATCGTGTGGACCCCCTTGTTCTGGTTGGAACATATATAGAACATCGTTGATGCTTTTTCAAGGGCAACGCCCTTTCTGCGCTGCTGCCTGTCTATATATAGGGTGATATGGTTTGCTGTCCACAATATGGGGTGCTGTCGAGGTGGGGTGTAGCAACGTCAACAGGAGCGTCAAAGCGCTTCGTCTGTTCCAATCGTGCAGGGATAAGGGCGGTGGCCTAGACCACGCGCCCCCAAAGATCGTATTCGCCGGCTTCTTCGACTTCGACAGTCACGATCTGGCCAACGCTCAGGTTTTCGAAGCCTTCGTCGATGAACAGGTTGCCATCAATCTCTGGCGCGTCGGCCTTGGTGCGGCAGGTGGCGGCCTCGTCGTCGATCTCGTCGATGATTACATCCATGCGGCGGCCAACCTTGGCTTCCAGCTTGGCGGCAGAGATGGCCTGTGCCTTCTCCATAAAGCGGTTCCAGCGGTCCTGCTTAATCTCGTCCGGCACGTGATCCGGCAATGCGTTCGACCGCGCCCCAGCGACGTTCTCGTATTGAAAGCAGCCCACACGATCAAGCTGTGCCTCGTCGAGCCAGTCCAGCAGGGTCTGGAATTCGGCCTCAGTCTCGCCCGGGTAGCCAACGATGAATGTCGACCGCAGGGTGATGTCAGGGCAGGTGTCGCGCCACGCGGCGATCTCATCCAGCGTTTTTGCCGCAGCCGCAGGGCGGGCCATGCGTTTGAGCACATCGGGATGCGCGTGCTGGAATGGAATATCGAGATAGGGCAGCACCAAGCCTTCGGCCATCAGCGGGATCAGGTTGCGCACATGGGGGTAGGGGTAGACGTAATGCAGCCGCACCCAAGCCCCGAGCGAGCCCAGATCACGCGCCAGATCGGTGATATGCGCGCGGTGGCCGCGGTCTTCGGCGTGTTTAATATCGACGCCATACGCCGAGGTATCCTGAGAGATCACTAGCAGCTCGTTCACGCCGTTCTGCACCAGCTTTTCCGCCTCGCGCAGGATCGCGTGCGCAGGGCGTGACTGCAGGCGGCCGCGCATGTCGGGGATAATGCAGAACTTGCACTTGTGATTACAGCCTTCTGAAATCTTCAGGTAGCTGTAATGGCGCGGGGTCAGGCTGACGGCTTGCGCTGGCAGCAGATCGATAAACGGATCGGGCGAAGGCGGCACGGCTCCATGCACCGCGTCCAGCACCTGTTCGTATTGGTGCGGGCCGGTGACAGCCAGAATGCGGGGGTGATGTTCGCGGATATAATCCGGCTCGGCCCCGAGGCAGCCGGTCACGATCACCTTGCCGTTTTCCTTCAACGCCTCGCCGATGGCATCAAGGCTTTCGGCCTTGGCGGAATCAAGGAACCCGCAGGTGTTCACAATCACCGCATCTGCGCCGGCATAATCGGGCGACACGCCGTAGCCTTCGGCGCGCAGGCGCGTCAAAATACGTTCGCTGTCGACAAGCGCCTTGGGGCAGCCAAGCGATACCATGCCGATGGTCGGCTGGCCGGGGCGGGACGGATTGCTGATCTGTGCCTTGGGCGCAAGATCGGGGCGTAGATTTGGTGGGTTTGTGCTCATGAACTGCGCTATAAGCCATGCAAAGGGTCTGGGAAAGGCCTCGCATCGGGCAAGGAGACGGGCAATGAAGTGGATTATTCGGGCAATTGGCATTCTGTTGCTGATTTTAGCGGTGGCCGTGGGGTCGCTGTTTCTTTTGCCTGCCGATCGCATTGCGCGAATCGCGGCGGATCAACTGCACAACCTGACCGGCCGCGAGGTCACGATTACGGGCGATGTAGGCCTGACGTTCTGGCCTGTGCTGGGGGTGACCGCAGGCGGGCTTGAAGTCGGCAACGCAGATTGGGCCAAAGACGGGGCAATGTTGTCTGCGGCCAATGCGGCGATTGGCGTCGATGCGATGGCGCTGATCCGGGGCGAGATCAAGATCACAAACATCGAAGCCCAAAGCCCCACGATCCGGCTTGAGCAGCGGCGCGACGGCCGCGCGAGCTGGCAGTTCAGCGATGGCGGCGGTGCCGCGTCAATTGAAACCGCGCCCTCAGCCCCCGCCCGCAGCCCGCGCCCACTGACGATCCAGCGGCTTGATATCACCGACGCGACGTTGATCTATGATGCCGAAGGTGCCGATCTGGTGCGTTTCGCAGGCGTTGACCTGTCGCTCGATTGGCCTGAACGTGCGGGCGATGCGGTGATCAAGGCCGCACTGCGCCCTGCTGCGGATCGCGTGACGATCGAGGCGAAGATTGACCGCTTTGACCAACTCCTCAACGGCGACATCCGCCCGCTGCGCGCCCGCGTGGACACCAAAGGCGGTGGCGTCACGCTGGCCGGTCGGGCGGGGTTGAGCGGGGCGGTTGCAGGTGACTTGTGGTTCAAGACGTCGAATACAGAGCGCTTCCTTGCTGCTTTGGGGGCAGGTGCCATCGCGCTGCCGCAAGGCCTGGGAAAAACGACAGATATAAAGCTCGACCTGACGCTCACGCCGGACCGGCGTTTGGCCCTGCGCGATGTGGTGGCTGATCTGGGCGGCAATGCGCTGACAGGTGCGGCAGATATTACGCTGAACGGCACGCCGGATGTGAACGCGCAATTCAACGTGGGCACGCTGGACCTGACCGGATTTGCACGCAGCGACACCAGCGGCAGTCCCGCGCCGGCATCGAGCACCGCAGCACCTGCGCCTGCATCGTCGTCGGGCTGGTCAACCGCGCCGATTGATGCCTCTGCGCTGGCGGGGTTTAACGGCGAAATCGCGCTGCGGGCGGACAGCATTGATCTGGGCACGCTGTCGCTTGGTGCAACCCGTGTGCTGCTGCGCAACGACCGGTCGCGACTGGTGGCCGAACTGCGCGAGATCAGAGCCTATGCCGGTGTGATCAGCGGCGAGTTCGTGATCAACAACCGCAACGGCCTGTCTGTGGGGGGCGCGTTGAATGCGCAATCCATTGCCATGCAGCCGTTGCTGCAGCAAACCGCTGGGCTGGGCCGGTTCCATGGGACGGGCGATGCCGAAGTGTCCTTTCTTGGCTCTGGCGCGTCGTTGAACGCGATCATGCGCTCGCTCAGCGGATCGGGGGCGGTGAATGTCGGGCGTGGCCATATCGACGGCATTGATCTGGACGCGCTCATGGGAAATTTTGATGTCGAGGGCGGGACGACCGTGTTTGATTCACTTGCTGCGACATTCGACATGGATCAGGGCGTGCTGCGCAATGATGACCTGTTGATGCAGCTGCCTAACTTTACCGCCACGGGAACGGGGCAGGTGGGGTTGGGGGCACAGACACTGGATTATACCGTTACGCCCAAGGCGCTGCAGGTAAACGGCGATCGCGGTCTGGCCATTCCAGTGCGCATCTTCGGGCCGTGGGCCGCACCGCAAATCAAACCAGACTTGCAGGCGGCGGTCGACATGAACTTTGCCAAGGAAAAAGAAAAGGCCCGTCAGAAGCTGAACGAAAAGCTTGAGGAGGAGCTTGGCGTGTCGCGGCAGGACGGGCAATCGGTCGAGGATGCGTTGAAGCAAAAAGTCGAAGACGAGCTGCGGCGTGGCTTGTTCAAGCTCTTCGACTAGGGGCGGATGCCTCGGCGATCGGACACGTCAACGAGATACGCGCTTTTCCGCGGCGTTTTGAAGGTGGCGGGCGGCGCAGATACGTCGCCGCCCCCGCCCCGTCTTTACCTGTCGCGGCGGGGGCGTTAAGGCTGGTCGCCAAGCGCAAGGAGCACCTCCATGGACAATGATCTTTTCAACTCTTTCATGACCGGCCCTGATGAAAATGGCCGCTTTGGCGATTTCGGGGGGCGGTTTGTGTCGGAAACCCTGATGCCGTTGATCCTCGAACTCGAGGCGGAATATGAAAAGGCCAAGACGGACGACAGCTTTTGGGCTGAAATGAACGACCTGTGGACCCACTATGTCGGTCGCCCCAGCCCGCTGTATTTCGCAGAGCGTCTGACCGAACATCTGGGCGGTGCCAAGGTTTACATGAAGCGCGACGAGCTGAACCACACCGGCGCGCATAAGATCAACAACGTCTTGGGCCAAATCATTCTGGCGCGGCGGATGGGCAAGAAACGGATCATCGCGGAAACCGGCGCGGGCCAGCACGGTGTGGCGACGGCAACGGTCTGCGCCAAGTTCGGTCTGCAATGCGTCGTCTATATGGGCGCGCATGACGTTGAACGTCAGGCCCCCAACGTGTTCCGCATGCGTCTGCTGGGGGCCGAAGTGATCCCCGTAACCTCGGGCCGTGGGACCCTGAAAGACGCGATGAACGACGCGCTGCGCGATTGGGTGACCAACGTGCGCGATACCTTCTATTGCATCGGTACAGTTGCCGGCCCGCACCCCTATCCCGCGATGGTCCGCGATTTCCAGTCGATCATCGGCAAGGAAGTGCGCGAACAGATGGATGCCGCCGAAGGCCGTCTGCCCGATACGCTGATTGCGGCGATTGGCGGCGGGTCGAACGCGATGGGGCTGTTCTATCCGTTTCTTGACGACAAAGATGTGAACATCATCGGCGTCGAAGCCGGCGGTAAGGGTGTGAACGAAAAAATGGAGCATTGCGCGTCGCTGACCGGTGGCCGCCCCGGCGTGCTGCACGGCAACCGCACCTATCTGCTGCAGGACGACGACGGTCAGATCCTCGAAGGCTTCTCTATCTCGGCGGGTTTGGATTACCCCGGTATCGGGCCTGAACATTCCTGGCTGCACGACATTGGCCGCGCGCAATATGTGTCGATCACCGATAAAGAAGCGCTTGAGGCGTTCCAGCTGAGCTGCGCGCTCGAAGGGATCATCCCCGCGCTCGAACCCAGCCACGCGCTGGCGCATGTGATGAAGATCGCGCCAGAGCTGCCCAAGGATCACATCATCTGCATGAACATGTGTGGGCGCGGCGACAAAGATATCTTCACCGTCGCCAAGGCGCTTGGTTTTGACATGAAGGTCTGAGGATCAGACGAAAGCTTAGACACTGACGATCACGAAGGGGGCGGCGCATCGCCCCCTTTTCTTTTGGCGCAGGCCCTATCGGGTCAGTTCTAGGATATCAAAGTCGCTTTCGACTACCGGCGCGGGAAACATCAGCCGCGCCCGCTGGTTGCTGACACGTTCGAATACCGCCACATCGGGCTGCACCGTGCCATCACCGGCGAACTCGGGCAGCAAGGCGTCGTAAGCGGGGGGCGTCTCCCCCGCGACGTACCCCACGCCCGCATAGATCGCCTGCCCATCACGCAACGTGATGAAGCCCGTCGTGCGCTGCGACCCGCTGATCTTTTCGAATAAATAACCGTTGCCCTGAAATGTCAGGCGGCATTTGAACGGGCTATAGACCACCAACGCCGGCATTCCCCCCAGCTTGATCGTGCGGCAGGACCAATCGCCTGCCAGCCCTTCGTCAAAGGCGACTTGCGGCGTGCCAGAAAGCGCGCGCCCAAGGGCACCGCGGTCCTCCGCGCTGGCGCTCTGGAAAGCTTGCAGCAAGGCGTTGCCCGCGACCGTCTCGAACCGGTCAAGGCGGAGTTGTTCCTGCGGGCGCAGGGCGTCTTGGGCAATTGCGGGCAGTGCCCCCAGCATCGCGGTCAGGGTCAAGGCATACCGCAGCATCAGTTGCCCCCTGCCTCAGGGGGCAGCGCATGGGCCTGCAGCACGCGCAGCGGCACGATATCCAGCGCGCGCTGATGGGTCGCCTCAAGATGGATCAATGGCCCGCAGCCCTCGTCCGCCGCTTGCAAGAAACGCCCCGCACAAAGACACCACGGATCGCCTGCTGACAGTCCGGCAAAGCCGAATTCGGGGCGCGGTGTGCTGAGGTCATTGCCAACATATTTGGAATAGGCCAGAAATTCCGCCGTCATGATCGCGCAGACCGTGTGGCTGCCCTGATCGGCGGCACAGGTATTACATGACCCGTCGCGGAAAAAGCCCGTCACGGGGTCGGTGCCACAGACGGCCAGTGGGCCGCCAAGGATATTGATGCTTTCGTCAGGTGTCATGTGCCCCCCAAGGCTGCGCTGATCTGGCGGAAGATGGCGATGTTCTGATCGCTGACCCCGGCCTCGCGGAACTTGCGGTCGGCGGCATTTGTCGCGATCACCACCCCGTCGGCGCGGTTGATGTAGATGTATTGACCATACACACCGCGGGCCATGAATTCACCCTCTGTCGCACCTTGGGGGATCCACCACTGATAGCCATAGCCGATCTGCCCCTCTGCCGTCGGGGCCGAAGGCGCGGTAGAGGCGGCGATCCAGTCCGCTGGCACGATCTGCTGACCGTTGTAGCGCCCGTTTTGCAAGAACATCTGCCCCATGCGGGCGTAATCGCGGGTGGTCAGGTTCAACCCGCCCAAGACAAAGGCGACACCCGCGCCGTCAGTGACGTAATAGGGCGCATGTTCCAGTCCCATGGGGGTGATGACTTTTTCCGACAAAAGGTCAGTGACGGACCTGCCGGTTGCCCCCCGCACGACCATTCCGATGACATGGGTGTCGATCGACACATACTGCCACTGGCTGCCCGGTGTGGTGAAGGTATCTTTTAGGCCTGCGGTGAAATCGTCCAGCTCTCCGCCAAGGGCGAGGGCGCGGCCCATCTTGTTGATGTCGGAGTCCGGGTCGAGGTAATCTTCGTCAAAGGTAACCCCGCTGGCCATATTAAGCACGTTGCGCAGCGTCGCCCCGTCATAGGCGGTGCCTTTCAGCTTGGGTGCATAGGCCGTGACCTGATCGTCAATCGAGGCGATGGCCCCTTCGTCCAACAGGATGCCCACAAGGGCGGAAAGGTAGCTTTTGGCGACAGACCAGCTGATCCGCAGATCATCGGGCTGGGTGCCTTTAAAGTAGTTCTCATAGACAATCTGACCATCTTTCAGCACAACCAAGGCGGTCACATCACGGGCTTCGATCCAGTCGTTGACCGTGGCCGGGGGCGCGTATTCGGGACCATAGGACAGCTCTGCCGTGGGGCCATCACCGCGCGACAGGGGCTTGGACAGGAAGGCGTCATCCATATGGCTGAAGTTATGCACGATCTTGTCTTCGGCAAAGAGCGAATTCACCGCCAGCAGCCGCGTGATCTCTTCGCGTTTCCACAGGCCGACAACGACCACAGCCACCACAAGAGCCAGTAAAATACGGCCCAGCCACTTCCCGAATGTGCGCATGAAATCCTCCCTGATATGCGGGGATACCCAAGCACGAAGGCTGCGGTGGTGCCAGATAAACTTGGCGTCAGCCGGTGTAGGTCCAATCGATCCAGCGGCCGTGGAAATCGACCCGCGCCAAGGGCAGGGTGATGTCACCGGGCCAGAGCCTGAGCGTCAGCGCGGCCCCTTTCAGGCCGGATCCGTCCTGCTCCATCGACAGCCATGCCAGGGGGCGGTTGCGCGTGGCGCGTTTGCCGGCGGCCTCGATCAACGCGTTGCCGCGGACCTGCGCCTCTTTGGGGAAATACTGCCACGCGACGGTGTGCTGAATCAGGTGCAGGCAGCCTTCGGGGGATTGGGGTAGGGTGCGCGCCAGCCAGTCAATCGCATCGCCGCGTTGTACCTGCGCCGTCATGACGGACGCCGCGGTGCGGGTCAGCGTCAGCCGGTCGGGTTGGTCCGCCCAGATATAGGACATCAGCCGCAGCAGATGATCGGGCCGTGTCGGGTCAAGCGGGTTCAGATCAACGCCGCGACGTTTTTCGACCTGCGGGTTGTTCGCCGGAGGCAGTTTGCCGGTCCAGTCAGGCGACAGCAGGATCGTTGACATATTCGACCCGTACCGGTGCCCTTCGATCTCGAGCACGAATTGGTCCCACATCAGGTTCAGCCCGCCGCTGGCCCCCAGTTCGGACAGTCGGATCGGCAGATTGAAATGCTGCGCCGCGACGCGGGCACCGGCGATCAGTGCGGCAGAGCGGCGGACCTCGTTCGTTTGCGGCGCGCTGTCGGTCCAATCAAGCAAGAAGGCTTCGTGCGTGGTGATCGCGTCGCGCACGGCCTCTGACAAAGCGGCATCGCTGGCCTTATGGGGCGGGTAAACCGCCATCAGCGCAGGCGCTTTGCGTTTCAGGACCAGCGCATGCAGCCCGCCCGCGATGCGCAGGGGAAGCGACGCGCCCGACGGGCCGATATCGCCCTCAAACGCCGCGAATTTACGGCCAAGGGCTGTGTCTGCGGGCCAGTCACGCGCCAGCACGCGCATCAGCTGCCCCATGAAGGGAGACCCCAATGCGATGCAATGCTCTGCCTGCTCTTTAAAGGCGGCTTGCAGTGTCATTTGAACCGGTCCAGTAGCTTTTGCATCGGGTTGCGCTCGTCTGATTTGGCGGCAGGCTCGGGCTGTGCCGCTGGTTGTGGGGGCTTTGGCGCTGAAGCTTGGGGGTTGGCTTGCGCAACCGCAGGTTTCTTCGTGCCGGTACCGGATCGTGGTGGGGCGACGCGTAGGGCGACGGCGTTCATGAATTTGGCCGTATCGCCGCGCGCAAGTTCCGCGGCACCGTCACTGATCCCGCGCAAAACGTCATCCAGCCAGTCCTGATCTGCCTTAGCAAAGTCGCGCAGCACGTAGCCGGGGACGGCATCCTTGTGGCCGGGGTGCCCCACGCCAAGGCGCACGCGGTCATAGTCGGGGCCGATATGCGCATGGATCGACCGCAAGCCATTGTGCCCCGCATGCCCGCCGCCAGTCTTGCATTTCACCTTGCCGGGGGCGAGGTCGATTTCGTCATGCAGCACAATCACATCCGCGGGTTCAAGCTTGTGAAACCGCATGGCCGATTGCACGGACTGGCCGGAGTTGTTCATGAACGTCTCGGGCTTGAGCAAGACCACACGATCCGCGCCAAAGCGTCCTTCGACCGTCAGCCCGTTATGTTTGGTTTTCCATCCGGCAAAACCGTGGTCCTGCGCGATGCGGTCCAGCGCCATAAAGCCGATGTTATGCCGGTTGCCCGCGTATTTCGCGCCTGGATTGCCAAGCCCTACGATCAGTTTCATGCGGACCCCTTATCTTAGATGTAAACGTTTGGTCGGCCAAAGATAACAGACCGCAGAACCAAACGAAATAACGCCCCAACGAAAAACGGGGCCGCCCATGGCGACCCCGTCTCGACCCAGCCGCACCCGTTGGCGCGAGGGATATAGTCGTATCAGTCTTCTTTGACTTCTGTTGCGGGCACTTCGTCTGCTGCAACATCTTCGTCTTCGTCGTCCTGGCTCGCCAGACCGGAAGGTGCGGAGATCTGGGCAATCACGAAGTCACGGTCGATGACCGGCTTGGAGCCGTCTGGCAGCTTGACGCTCGAGATGGTGAGGCTGTCGCCGATTTCCAGTTCGGAAACGTCGATTGTGATGTGATCAGGGATATCGCCTGCGGTCACAACCAGTTCGACTTCGGGACGGACCAGCGACAGAACGCCACCCTTTTTCACGCCGGGGCTGACTTCTTCGCCTTCGACTTCAACCTGGATGAAGAGGTTGATTTTGGTGGTGCGCTTCAAACGCATCAGGTCAACGTGCGTTGGCAGGTCTTTAACAACGTGACGCTGAACGTCGCGGCAGATGACGCGGACGTCTTCTTGGCCTTCAACCTTTAGGTTGAACAGAGTCGCCTTAAAGCGGCCTGCGCGCAATTTGGTCAGCAGCTTGTTAAAGTCCAGGTTGATCGGCAGCGGATCAAGGTCACCACCGAATACGATACCAGGAACCATGCCGTCGCGGCGTGCTTGACGAGCGGCGCCCTTGCCTGTCCCCGTGCGTTCGAAAGCTTCCAGATCAGGAATCTCTCCAGCCATTGTAATCTCCAATATGTTTAGGGCGGACATCCTCCAAGGCTGTATGTCCGCGTGAAGCCGCGCGTATAGACGGGTTTGGGCGTTTGGGAAAGGCTAAAACGCCGATTTTGCGCAAGTTGGCTTTGGTTTGCGACCTAGTGAGGCGGGGCAGGGGCTGCGCGCATGGTTTCCGCCCGCCCTGACATAAAGGCCAAGGCGGTCGGATCATGCGAACAAGTCGCAGGCTCAGGGCTGCCAGTCGCCTTCAAAACCTTTTGGAATAAGCAGGTTATGCTTTCCCAACGCCGCGACAGAGGTTTCACCGCAAAGCGCCATCGACAGGTCGAGTTCTTTGTGGATCACCTCTAACGCTGAGGTAACACCGGCCTGACCCATTGCGCCAAGCCCGTAGATAAAGGCACGCCCGATATAGGTGCCCTTGGCCCCCATCGCCATCGCCTTGAGCACGTCCTGACCGGACCTAATTCCACTGTCCAGATGGACTTCGATCTGGTCGCCCACGGCCTCGAGGATCGATGGTAGCGCCCGAATGGAGCTGATCGCGCCGTCCAGCTGGCGCCCGCCGTGGTTGCTGACGATGATCGCATCCGCCCCGACTTTCAGCGCCATCCGTGCATCGTCCGCATCCAGAATGCCCTTGAGGATAACCTTACCGCCCCATTGTTCTTTTAGCTTGGCGATTTTGTCCCAGTCGAGCGTCGGGTCGAACTGCTCAGCCGTCCAAGCGCCAAGATCTGCGGTATCGTCAACGCCGTGCACGTGGCCCACGATGTTCCCAAAGCTGCGCCTCTTGGCCCCCATCATGCCGATGCCCCAGCTCCATTTGGTTGCCAGATTGGCGAGCGTTTTGGCGGTCAGCTTGGGCGGGGCAGAGAGGCCGTTCTTCAGATCCTTGTGGCGCTGGCCAAGGATTTGCAGATCAAGCGTGATGACAAGGGCCGAGCATTTCGCATCCTTGGCGCGCTGGATCAGCCGCGCAACGTAGTCTTCGTCGCGCATGGTGTATAGCTGGAACCAAAAAGGTTTCGTCGTCGCCTCTGCCACGTCCTCGATTGAATTGATCGACATGGTCGACAGGGTAAAGGGCACGCCAAAGGCTTCGGCGGCGCGAGCGGCTTTGATCTCTCCGTCGGCGTGCTGCATGCCGGTCAGCCCAACGGGGGCGAGCGCCACGGGCATCGCCACATCCTGCCCGATCATCTGCGTCTTGGTGCTGCGGCCGCTCATGTCCACGGCGACACGCTGGCGCAGGCGGATCTGTTCAAAGTCGGTGGTGTTTTCGCGGAAGGTCTGCTCTGTCCAGCTGCCCGATTCCGCGTAATCATAGAACATCCGCGGCACACGGCGTTCATGCAGGCGCTTGAGGTCATCGATGGTCGTGATCACGGGCATGGTGGCAATTTCCTATGTATTGGTCAGATGATCTAACCAATTCGGCCCGTTGAAATCAATTGCTTTAAGCCCCGGCATCGGGTGGTGGGCAGGAGCCTTAGGCCCGATGCGCACCATCTGCGAGCGATTTGACAAAGCTCAGCACGTCTTCGACAGGCAACCCGTCTGCAATTTTGGACACGATAGCAGATCCGACCACGACGCCATCTGCGACACCGGCAATGGCTTCGGCCTTGGCGGGGGTGTTTACACCGAACCCGACAATTACGGGCAGGCCGCTGGCTTTCTGGATGCGTACAACTTCGGGGGCAACATCGCCTGCATCCGCTTCGGCAGAACCGGTGATGCCGGTGATCGACACGTAATACACAAAGCCCGAGGTGTTCTGCACAACACGCGGCAGACGCTTGTCATCGGTGGTCGGCGTGGCAAGCCGGATAAAATTCATACCGGCGGCTTGTGCTGGCAGACAGAGCTCGTTGTCTTCTTCGGGAGGCAGATCGACAACGATCAACCCATCGACACCGGCCTTTTTGGCGGCTTCAAGGAAGGTATCCACGCCCTTGGAGTAGATCGGATTGTAGTACCCCATCAAAACGATTGGTGTCGTGTCATCCTTTTCGCGGAAAGCTGCGGCAAGTGCCAGCGTCTTATCGAGTGTCATCCCGCCTTCAAGGGCGCGTTGCCCTGCCAGCTGAATGGCAGCACCGTCGGCCATTGGGTCGGTGAAAGGCAGACCCAGTTCGATCACGTCGACGCCAGCGCCGGGCAGGCCGCGCACAATCTCGAGCGATGTATCAAAGTCTGGATCGCCGGCCATCACATAGGCCACAAAGGCTTTCTTGCCTTGGGATTTCAGGTCAGCGAATTTGGCGTCGATACGTGTCATGAGGGCGGCCTTTTTACGTTACCCTGCTGCAATGCCGAATATATCGCGGGAAATCAATCCAACTCCGCGGGCGTGCGAGGGGGATTTTCTGAAAAACTTAGCGGCAAGGTGCTGTTTTTATACATCTACACGTGGCGCGGACCTTTAAATCATGTCACCCGCGCCTACATTCAGGCTATGAATTATGTACTCGCCCTGCTGTTGCCGCCGCTTTCCATCCTGCTGACAGGACGGATCTTCACGGCGATTATCGTTTTCCTGATCTGGATTCCGGCTGTGATCTTTTCGGGCGGGTTAACCCATCCGATGTTCATCATCCTTGCGTGGATCCTGATTTATCAGACGCGGCAGGACCGGCAGATGCGCTAAGACTTGCGTAAAGTCAGCTGAAACCCTAGGACAACGCCAACTTATAAAGGATGCTTGTCATGGGCTTTAAGATGGGAATCGTGGGTCTGCCGAATGTCGGCAAGTCGACCCTCTTCAACGCGCTGACCAAAACAGCGGCAGCGCAGGCGGCCAATTTTCCGTTCTGCACAATCGAACCGAACGTCGGCGAAGTTGCGGTGCCGGATGCGCGCCTTGATAAATTGGCCGCGATTGCGGGCTCCAAGCAGATCATCCCCACGCGGATGACCTTCGTCGACATTGCAGGCCTGGTCAAAGGCGCGTCCAAAGGCGAAGGTCTGGGCAACCAGTTCCTTGCCAATATTCGCGAAACAGACGCTATTGCGCATGTGCTGCGGTGCTTTGAGGATGGCGACGTGACCCATGTCGAAGGGCGCGTGGACCCCGTGGCCGACGCCGAAACCATTGATACCGAACTGATGCTTGCCGATCTGGAAAGCATCGAAAAACGCCGCGCTGGTCTGGTCCGCAAGATCAAGGGCAACGACAAGGATGCCGCGCAACAAGACCGCCTGCTGGCCGCCGCGCAAGAAGCCATCGAAAACGGCAATCCCGCACGCACCGTCGACGTGGACGCGGACGACGCAAAAGCCTGGCGCATGTTGCAGCTGCTGACCTCCAAGCCGGTGCTTTACGTCTGCAACGTTGGCGAATCCGAGGCCGCGGAAGGCACTGCGCTGTCTGCCAAAGTGGGCGAGATGGCCGCGGCGCAGGGCAACAGCCACGTCGTGATCTCGGCGCAGATCGAAGAGGAAATCAGCCAGCTGGAACCCGAAGAAGCCAGCATGTTCCTTGAAGAAATGGGTCTTGAGGAAGCCGGGCTCGATCGGTTGATCCGCGCGGGCTACGATCTGCTGCACCTGGAAACATACTTTACCGTCGGTCCGAAAGAGGCCCGCGCCTGGACGATCAAGGCCGGCACCTCTGCGCCCAAAGCTGCTGGTGTGATTCACGGTGATTTCGAAAAAGGCTTTATCCGCGCTGAAACCATCGCCTATGACGATTTTGTTGGTCTGGGCGGCGAAGGCCCCGCCAAGGAGGCCGGCAAGATGCGCGCGGAAGGCAAAAGCTATACCGTCAAAGACGGCGACGTCCTGCACTTTCTGTTCAACACCTGATCCAAACCGGCGGGCCCGTCACAAACGGCCCGCCGAATCCTTGCGAAGCGATGCTGGCAGAGCCCCTGACGCACCATCTGAGCAGGTCAGCGAGCCCAAGGGCGCTCATGTGGGCGCATCACCCTGCGCGTACCCACAAGCAACGGTAGCCGCCGCATCCGGCATTAACCACATTCGTCCTATTTTCTCAGATTACCGCTTGTGCCCCATGGGTTTTCTTGGATATACGCGTCGACGGAGACGTGGCCGAGTGGTCGAAGGCGCTCCCCTGCTAAGGGAGTAGGCCCGGAAGGGTCTCGAGGGTTCGAATCCCTTCGTCTCCGCCACCATACCTTTTTTTCGATCTGAATGGGCCGCTTTGAGCGGCCTTTTTCTTTTGTTTCCCGGCATTTGGATGCGCTTCCCGATTTCCTTGAGTTTCTTTCGATGTTGTCTATATTCGTTCCTTGAGTGGTATGGAACGTGGTATTTTTGAATGGCCCTATCCGGCAAGCTGACTAAGAAACTGGTCGAGAATCTCGGCGCTGGGCGGCATGGCGACGGTAACGGTCTATACTTGGTGGTCGATCCCTCAGGCGCGCGGCGTTGGATCGTGCGGGTTGTGGTCAAAGGCCAGAAGAACAAGAAAGGCGCGCCTCTGCGCACCGACTTTGGTCTTGGTGGCGCGGATATCGTCACCATCAATCAAGCACGTGAGCGGGCGCTGGAATATCGCCGGATGGCCAAGCAAGGTCTGAACCCGCGTTTCAATGCCCGCCAAGAGGTTCCAACCTTTGAAGAGGTCGCTCAGCAGGTTCATATCGACCGGATGCCCACGTGGAAAAACGCCAAGCACGGACAGCAGTGGATCAACACCTTGCGCGATTACGCTTTCCCCAAAATAGGGCGCATGCCCATTGATAGCATCGACCAGCCAGAAGTGATGATGTGCCTCGCGCCGATCTGGACAGAAAAGCATGAAACTGCAAAGCGCTTGGCGCAACGTATAAAGGTTGT
>NZ_FNJD01000048.1 GCF_900103185.1 Sulfitobacter litoralis | reverse complement strand
AAACAATGCTTCTATTGAAAGAAAGTCATATGAGCTTCCTTGGGCTTGATGCGGGCTCGCGGTGACGCAGCGCGCGTTTCTTCTAAGCAGGTGTACAGGCCCGTCGCCACTCACGGCCCAGAGCTGCCATTCATCACCACCTCAAGTGCTGCGATGGGGCCCGTCAAAGCGGCCATTGGTGCATGGTGCAGCATTTTGGTAGGCAGAAAAGTCGGTGTGCGGACTTGGCGGCCTTATATATTAACCGCACCAAGCAATTTGAGTCCGCACCTAAGGTATGCATGATGCTATTTAGCTTTGCCGTTCGCCCCCTTGGCAAAGGGCTTTAATCTAAGGAATACTGCTTCTGGTGAAAGGTCCTCATCGTAGCCGAACTCCACCATTTTCACCCCTGCCTCTTTAGCTTTCTGTCGTTTCTCTTCATCCCTCTGGACGGTTGCTTGGAACCCTACTTCGCCTCCAAAGTGTTCGATAGGAAAGTAATGTTGCTCGCCGTTGTACTCTACAGCTAAGTTGTAATCTGGTATAAAGATATCGAAACGCTGGCGACCTAACCAGTCTGGACTGGCCTGATGCAAAACGTCTACGTCTGGAAAGAGGGAACGCACTAACCGCAACAAGTTTGCCTCAGCTATCCAGCCCTCACCAATATGCGGGATGCCTAATCTGTCCCGTATCGAGTTTTCCGCCGCTCTCCAGTCAAACCCATTCCCCATAGCAAAGGCTTGGAGGTAAAACTGGTAGTAGGCGCGAACCTCGCTTTTGCCCCGCTCATAAGCACCTGTGGTACTTGGGACACCTCGGCAAAGGTGGCATATTTCCGTCTTGTATGTGGTTCGTGATAACAGGTCTTTGAATGGCTCATCGTTGTAATTTGGTCGAGAAATGGAATGTTCCGCGATGCCTCTGAAGCACTCACAGATGTACTGCTTAGCACATACAAAGCATTGGAAGTGAAGCATGATTGCCTGATATACAGGCAAAAGAGTATCCGCTTTGCAGGTGCATTTCTTCACTATGGCGTAGTTTACCGGTAACGCCTCTTTCGGAATGACCACATAGCCAAATCTGAGGGTGATCCGATCCCACTTTTTCATCGGCTTTATTTTTACCAGCGGTTTTGGGGCTGCATCAGGAAACCAATGGTCTAATCGTGTTCCAAATGAACAAACGATCTCTAGGTCTGACACCAAACAGTTCTTTACTATGTCAAACTCTACCTTGAGGCCGGATACGTGGAAGTCACCAATATCTTGAATGTGTTTCAGCGAAACACCGTTGCTATATGAACCTTTGTGAAAGCAGGTGATGTTCATTTTGTCGTCTACCTTGAGCTTCAAAAGATCAGTACCCAAGTTGCACTGGAACGCACGGTTAAGACCAGCTTTCACACCGTCCTTCAAAGTATTAGTGAAATGTGTGTCGCCCCAGCCCTCAAAAAAGTCTGGAAAGTCTTCGGATATGAAGCCAATTTCAATCTGCATTTGTGAGTCCAACAGCCATTAGCATATTTCTGCCCTGTCCATCCGATCTTGTCACTCGATATCGCAAATCGGGCTGCTGAAAACGGAGAGTTTTAACCAAGGTCAATTCAACACCTTGTGATGGGCAATTGTATGCCTACATGGATTGGTATCCGTGGATAGGAGGTCAGTATGGCCGAAGCAGTAAAACCAGTAGCCGATAGACCTTTTAACTGTCGAATCCTGAGCCTTGATGGCGGTGGGGCAAAGGGGTTCTATACTCTGGGCGTCTTACGTGAAGTTGAGGGCTTGTTGGGTGGACCGCTATACAAACACTTCGACCTCATCTTTGGGACCAGTACCGGCTCGATAATCGCATCACTCCTGGCGCTTGGCTACGACGTAGAGGCTATACACAAGCTTTACTGCGAACACGTACCTAAGATTATGAAGAAGCGGTTTGCCAAAGGCCGTTCAGCCGCTTTGAAGGCGCTTGGCGAAACGGTATATGGGAAGAAGACTTTCGAGGACGTAAAAACGGGCTTAGGAGTTGTCACCACTAAATGGCAGATTGAAACGCCAATGATCTTCAAAGGCAGCGTAGATCAAGCACATGGGCGTGTCGGGACCTTCAAAGCTGGGTTTGGATGTACCATTTCTGACGCTGTTCAAGCATCCTGTTCTGCCTATCCTTATTTCAAACGGCAAATAGTCAAGACCGCAATGGGTGATTATATCGAGCTTGTGGATGGGGGATACTGCGCCAATAACCCCACCCTGTACGGAATTGCAGATGCTGTGGCTGCTTTGAAGTACGATCCTAGTGATTGTCGGGTTTTAAGCATCGGTTGTGGAAACTACCCCAAACCGAAAGAAGGTTGGCATAAGCGCCTATATCGTCGAGTTTTACCGACTCTACCTGTGCTGGATAAGACCATGGCAATTAACGTCGCATCAATGGAACAGCTCAGACTCATTCTTTTTAAAGACGTTCAAACCGTTCGAATAAACGATACATTTGAGAGGCCCGAGATGGCCACTGATCTCTTTGAGCACAATCTGCAAAAGTTAAACGACTTGCGGCAACGCGGTGCGGAATCCTTCGCCTCACGTGAAGAAGATATCAAACAACTACTTTTAAAGGAAAACGCATAATGGCTGTATCAGAGGCTCAACTCGCAACTTGGGCGCATCAAGGATCTGTCACCCAGTCTGCATCAACATATCAAGCAGTCAAGGCAGCGTTGGAGGACACAAACGCGCCATTTAACAATCGAAGCTTTGACGTTTTTCTTCAAGGCTCCTATGGAAACGACACAAACATTTATGCCGATAGCGATGTGGATATTGCAATTCGACTTTCATCTACTGTTTATAGCGACACTTCTGAACTCGAAACTTCCGAACTACAGAAATATAATGGGGAATTTTCCCGTGCTGAATATCAACTTTCAGACTTCAAGACTGATGTATTGGCTTGGCTAAAGTATAAGTTTGGCAACAGCGTCGAAAATGGAAAGAAGGCAATTCGCATTCCTGCAAATGGTGCTAGGAGAGATGCAGACGTATTAGTCTGCGCTAAGCACTTACAATACGGCAAGACACGACAGTACTTTAATGATGGAATTATATTTTGGACGACTGACGGTGTAGAAATTATTAACTATCCAAAGCAACACCTTCAAAATTGCACTACCAAGCATCAAGCTACACACAACCGTTTTAAGTCAAACGTTAGGGTTATAAAGAATATGCGGAACCGCATGATTGACCTTGGAAGGCTCAAGGGTGACGTTGCTCCGTCATATTTCTTGGAAGGGATGCTTTGGAACGCGCCGGATCATCTTTTCACCAACAGTTATCAATCGACATTCGAAAACTACATTAACTGGTTGGATGATGCTAACTACATGGACTTGACCTGCGCGAATGGGATTCATTGGTTACTTCGAGATGGACATCCAGTTTGCTGGCGAAAAGAAAAATTCGATGCCTTTCGTGTTGCGGCAGTTCAATATTGGAACCAACCTAACCAATAATCGTCATCTCACCACTTTCAAATTTCAACCTAACAGCCAGACCAAAGTTGTGACCACCGCGACTGCCTCTAATGACCCACCAGTAATCTTGGCGATCATCTCGCCCCAATGTGCAGCCTTTTCTACAGGTCTGCTTTAGCAAGCGAGGCGAGGAACTTCTGCAAATGCGGCGAAGGACCTGTTTCCGCCCCTCTCGACTGAAGGGGCTGCCACTTTGCCCTCACCTTCTCTCGCTAAATGCCTCGAACATACTGTCGAAGATCTTGGCTTTTTCACTTTCTGACA
>NZ_FNJD01000020.1 GCF_900103185.1 Sulfitobacter litoralis | reverse complement strand
TTTGAAGTGCTTAAAGTTACCAAAGTAACGAAAAGCCGTCCAAACAGTGAAGCTGACACCGAATAATCGCTAAACACATAAGTGCGTCGCTATCGGCGCGATATGAAGAGGTTGATCCATCGAATGAACCAAACCGCCCACATATCTCTTCAGATATCAAATTTTCAAAGAGCGTTGAGACAAAAGAAACCAAGATGCGCCGTAAAACTTTCAGCGCGCCCCGCCTCTATTACCTCTGAATTTCCCCGCTACGTAAGCTCCGAACCTCAGCTCGTCGTCCCCGTCTAGCGCCCCGTGTCTGCTTGTCTGCGTCTCCGGTAGAACGCTCTATAGTCCTGTGATTTGGGGGCCGCAACACCTTTTTTCAAAAAATGTCATTTTTCTCGATTTTTTTCGGAACATGACCGGAAAAGGCTGATGTTGTCTGTCAGGGCCCCCTTGGGATGATTAAGCGCCCAAACGGCAATAGAGCCCTGCTGCCAGCTTTGCGCGCTCTACCAGACTGTCGACTTCGATGTGTTCATTCAGCGTATGGAGCCCCTGCCCCCTTACCCCGATTGAATCGAGCGTCGGCAGACCGAGGTAGCCGGTGAAGTTCCCGTCCGAGCCGCCGCCGGCCGATTGCCCTGTCATCTCGAACCCCAGCTCGCGCGAGATCTCTTGAGCCACCCCCAGCATTGCCATGGTGCCGGGCTGGTCCGGTTCCCAGACGGGGCGGGTCACACCGCGCGTGACCTCCATCACCACATTCCCCTGATCCGAGTTCAGCGCCATCATCTTGGCGATGCCCGCATCCAGTTGTTCCTGGGTCGTGGCCATCGACAGGACTTCGGCATCGCAGACAGAGGAAACACAGTTCACCCATTGCCCCGCGTTGAACACCCCCAGCGAGAAGGTGCAGTCGTCGCTGGTCATGCCTTCGATCACGGCGACATGCTTTGCCATCTCGGCAATCGCTGACACGCCATCCTTTAGCGCCCACCCCGCGTGGCTGGGTTTGCCACGGGTCTGCAAATCAAACCGCGCGATGGCATAGCGCCCAATCACCGCGCCGCCGTCAGGGCAGGCGGGTTCGGGCACTAGGATATATTTATGGCGCTTCGCCTCTGCCTCGATCAGCGCACGGGTCGAGGGTGTGCCAACCTCTTCGTCCGGCGTGAACAGCACGGTCACGGGCAGCGGCGTCTCGACCCCGGCGGCCAGCAATTTGCGCAGCGCGTCGAGGAACACATAGTTGCCGCCCTTCATATCCATCAGCCCGGGGCCATAACAGATACCGCCCTCGCGCCGGAACGGCAGCTTTTGCAGCGTGCCCACAGGATGAACCGTATCCATATGCCCCAAGAGCAGAATACCCCCCTCGCCGGCGCGGGGGTGGGGCATGGTGGCGCGCACGCTATCCCCAAAGCCCATACGCCCCGGGATGCGTTCAACCCGCGCGCCCAAGGCCGCCAGATCATGCTGCACCAGATCCATCATCCGGTTCACGGCACCTGCGTCAAAGGTCGGGCTTTCGGTTTCGATCCAGGGGCGCAGCCCGTCGATCATCTCGTCTGTATCAAAGGGCAGCTCAAGCGGGTTGGTCATGTCGGGTCTCCTCCCTATTGCGATGCCCCAAGGTGAGGCACCGCAGAACGTTCTTGATTTTGAATAATATCAGGTCTTGGGCAGACGTGTTTCCACGATGCGCGCATAGATGGACGCGCCCACGGGCAGCATCGCGTCATCCAGCACAAAGCCCGGATTGTGCAGCGGCACGTTGCCCGCGTGACCGACACGGCAATATGCACCGGGCACCACTTTCAGCATATCCGCAAAATCCTCCGATCCGGTGGCCTGTTCGGTCGATTCCGACGACAGATCGGCGCCCACCACATCTGCGGCAGCAGCGACATAGGCAGTGGTCAGATCGGGGTCGTTCATCAGCACGTCAAAGACATTGCGCAGGTCGACGTCGATCTCCACCCCGTAAGACAGCGCCATGCCAGCGCAGATATCGCGGATGCGCTGATCGGCGAGCTGGGACACATCGTCGTGGAAATAGCGGATCGTGCCGGCGATCGTCGCTGTATCGGGCACCACGTTATAGGCAGAGCCCGCATTGAATTTGGTCACCGACAGAACGATGGGCTTGGTGGGGATGATATTGCGGCTGGCGATGCTTTGCAGCTGTTGCACCAGCGCAGATCCGATGACGATCGGGTCTTTCGACTGATGCGGGGCGGCGGCGTGGCTGCCAGTGCCCTTGATCGTGATGTCGAAAAAGCTTGCCCCGGCCATCGCGGGCCCCGGCGTGACGGACACAACATTGGGTTCCGAATTGGGATCATTGTGCATCCCGTAGATTTCATCACAGGGGAAGCGTTCAAACAGCCCCTCCGCGATCATGCGGCGCGCACCGCCCAGACCTTCCTCGGCAGGTTGGAAGATCAGCACCACGGTACCGTCAAAGTCTCGTGTCTCGGCCAGATAGCGCGCGGCACCCAGCAGCATCGTGGTGTGGCCGTCGTGACCACAGGCATGCATCCGCCCCGGATTGGTGGAGGCATAGGCCACGCCCGAGGTTTCCTCGATCGGCAGCGCATCCATATCGGCACGCAGACCCACACGGCGGTTGCCACCCCCCTGCCCCTTGATCAGCCCGACGACACCGGTGCCGCCGATGCCCTCGTGTACCTCGTCCACCCCATAGGCGCGCAGCTGCGCCGCCACGATACCCGAGGTCCGCACCTCTTCGAATCCCAGTTCGGGGTGGGCGTGGAAATCCTGACGAATCGCGGTCAGATCACTGGCAAAGGATTCGATCTTTGGAATGGTGGTCATAGGGTGGCTCCTGTAGCGGGGGCTGTGCGGTCAAGCGCACGGAAATTGGCAAAATCCCAAAGGCGTCCGGGGGCAGCCTCGATCAGATTGCGGGTATAGTCATGGCGTGGCGCAGCAAGCACCTCGCCCGCGGGTCCATGTTCGACGACAACGCCCTTTTGCATCACCAGCACCTCGTCACAGATTTGCGCCGCGACGCGCAGGTCGTGGGTGATGAACAGCATGGCAATGCCGAATTTCTCCTGCACATCATCCAGCAGATGAAGCACCTGCGCCTGCACGCTAACATCCAGCGCCGACACGGCCTCATCCGCGACCAGCAGATCAGGCTTCATCGCAACGGCGCGCGCAATGGCAATCCGCTGGCGTTGACCGCCTGAAAACTGGTGCGGATAGCGGTCCAGTGCATCGCGTGGCAGCTCGACCAGCTCCATCAACTCGGCAGCATGTTCCATCGCATCGGCGCGGCTGGTGCCAAAGTTGATCGGCCCCTCGCACAGGCTGCGCGCCACGGTCCAGCGCGGGTTCAGCGACCGGTAAGGGTCCTGAAACACGATCTGGAAATGCTTGCGATGCGGCTGCAATTGACGGCGCGACAGCTTGGCAATCTCGGTCCCCGCAACAGTCACCTTACCGGCGGTGGGATCGATCAGACGCATAATGGCGCGCGCCACGGTTGATTTACCCGACCCGCTTTCGCCCACAATCCCAAGGGTCCGCCCCGGCTGGATGGTAAAGTTCACATCTCGCGCCGCACGCACCCCTTGGCTGGCGCGAAAGAAACCACCCCCGCCATAGGTCATTTCTAGCCCGTCCACGGTGATCACATCCCGCGCCTCTGCCGGTGCCCGAGGGGCACGCGGATCAAGGTTGGGCACCGCCTGCAACAGCTTGCGGGTGTAGTCTTCCTTGGGGGCCGTCAGCAGCTGCCGGATCGGCGCGCTTTCAACGATGCGCCCCTTCTGCATGACGCTGACGGTATCCGCGATCTCTGCCACCACACCCATGTCATGCGTGATGAACAGCACCGCCGTGCCATGACGTTCCTGCATCTCCGAGATCAGCTTGAGGATCTGCAACTGCGTCGTCACATCCAGCGCCGTCGTCGGCTCGTCCGCGATCAGCAGGTCAGGATCAAGAATCAACGCCATCGCGATCATGATCCGTTGCCGTTGCCCGCCTGACAGCTGATGCGGGAAAGCGGCATAGATGCGTTCCACATCCGGCAGGTGCACCTGCTCCATCATGTCGATGGTACGCGCCCTCGCCTCGGCGCGGGACAGATCGCTGTGCATATTCAGCACTTCCTCGATCTGCTCGCCGACCCGCAAAACGGGGTTCAGCGCGGTCATCGGTTCTTGGAAAATCATCGCGATCCGCCGCGCCCTCAGGGCCCGCATCTGGGCAGGTTTGGCTTGGGTAATCTCGATCCCTTCCAGATCAATCGAACCGCCCTGAATTTCCAGCGCATCCTTGGGCAGCAGCCCCATCGCGGTCAGCGAGGTGACAGATTTGCCCGACCCGCT
Organism: Sulfitobacter litoralis; assembly: GCF_900103185.1. GTDB lineage: Bacteria > Pseudomonadota > Alphaproteobacteria > Rhodobacterales > Rhodobacteraceae > Sulfitobacter > Sulfitobacter litoralis. Next base: position 62,299 of record NZ_FNJD01000020.1, on the reverse strand, counting down.
TTCGCCAACCAGGCAGTGGGTCTCCCCCGCGCGGATATCCAGATCGATCCCGCGCAACACCGGATCGGCATTGGGCCGCCCCGTCAGTCCCACAGTCAGCCCCCGAATTTTCAAAACGCGTTTGGCATCGGTAAAGTCTTTGGACTTGAATTCCATCTCACACCTCCCGCTTTTTCATACGTGGATCAAGGATATCGCGGGCAGTGTCGCCCAACAGGTTGATCGCCAGAATACACAGCGACAGCATCAACCCTGGCCAGAAGATCAGCCCCGGCTTGATCTGGAAATAGCTGCGCCCCTCGGCCATGATATTGCCCCATGTGGGAATTTCGGTCGACACACCCGCCCCCAGAAAGCTCAGGATCGCTTCGATCAGAATGGCAGAGGCACAGATATAGGTGCCCTGCACGATCAACGGCGCAAAGGTGTTGGGCATCAGATGCTGCAACAACACTTTGGGCATCGATGACCCAAGCGCAATCGCCGCCTCGACATAGGGTTCTTCGCGCGCAGTCAGCACCACCGACCGGACCAGCCGCACCACGCGAGGCACCTCCGGCACGGTGATCGCGATGATCACCGATGTCACACTCGGCCCGTTCAGGGCCACCAGCGCAATCGCCAGCAGGATCGCGGGGATCGCCATCAGGCTATCCATGATCCGCATGATAATGCTGTCGGCCAGCCGGAAATAACCGGCGACCAGACCGATCAGCAGCCCCACGGCGACACTGACCACCGCCGCACCGATACCGATCAGCAGCGACACACGGCCCCCGGTCATGACCCGGCTAAAGATATCGCGGCCATAAGGGTCGGTGCCCAAAAGATGCGCCTCTGACGGCGGCTTGAGCCGTGACATCGCGTTCATCTCAAGCGGATTGAACGGCACATAGTAAGGGGCAAGCACGGCCGCCAGAACAATCACCACAAGGATCACCGCCGCGATCGTCGGGCCTACGCCGATCCGCATCGCTTTGGGGACAGAAAAAAAACCGGTCACAACTTGAAAGGCGCTGTGCCGCGAGGTTGGGATCTGCGTCATATCAGTACCGGATCCTTGGATCGAAGAATGAATAGGAAATGTCGATCAACAGATTGACCGTCACATAGATGCCCGCCGTGAGCAGGATCATCGCCTGAATAACCGGATAATCGCGTGCCAGAATGGCATCGACGGTCAGCCGCCCGATACCGGGGATGTTGAACACGCTTTCAGTCACCACCACGCCCGAGATCAGAAGCGCAAAGCCCGTGCCGATGATGGTCAGGATCGGCACCGCCGCATTGCGCAGCGCATGGCGGAACAGCACAACATTCTCGCGCACCCCCTTGGCACGGGCGGTGCGGATATAATCCTCGCCCAACACCTCAAGCATCGACGCCCGCGTCATCCGCGCAATCAGCGCGATATAGATCGTGGCCAGCGTCAGCGACGGCAGGATTGCACGGCTAAAGAAAGGCCCGATGCCATCGGTTGGCGATTTATAGCCCTGCACCGGCACCCACTTTAGGTCGATGGCGAAAATCTGGATCAGGATATAGCCGATGACAAAGACCGGCACGGAAAAGCCGAGCACCGAAAAAGACATTACAAGGAAATCGACCCAGGACCGGTGCCGCCACGCGGCAATCACCCCCATCGGCACGGCCAGAGCGACCGAGATCACAATCGTCATCAGCGCGATGTTCAGCGTCGGCCCCAGACGGTCGCCGATCATCCCCGCAACCGAGGTATTCGACAGCAGCGATGTCCCCAGATCACCGCGCAGCAGCTGGCCCATCCATGTGCCAAACTGCACGAGCAGCGGGTCGTTCAGCCCCAGACTGTCGCGGATACGTTCAAGCTGCGCAGGGGTTGCAGCATCACCAGCAAGGATCGCGGCAGGATCGCCGGGCGTTAGCCGCAGCAAAAGAAACACAAAGATCGCCACGATCACCATCACCGGTATCGTCGCCAATATGCGTTTGAGGATATAGAAAAACATGCCAACGGCTCCTTGGGGTACTAGGGGTGAAAGGCGCGCACCACGGCGCGCCTTTCTTGGCAGATTACTCGGCCGCTTTGGTCATGTTCCAGAACACCGGTACCGGCGACGGGATCATGTCTTCGATGTTCGAACGACGCGCCTGCGGGATGATGTATTCGCCCATCATCAGATAGTTCACGTTGTCCATCACATGCTCTTGAATACGCGTCGCGATCTCTTTCTTGGTCGCGTCGTCGCTGGCAGTCACATACTCGGCCCGCATGGCTTCGATTTCAGGATCATCAGGCCAGCCGAACCAACCGTCATCGCCACGCCCGTTCAACATCACGTTGACCAGCGGGTCAGACACTTCGGGCACCATCCAGTTGGTAAAGAACAGGTTCCACCCGCCCTCAGCAACAGGTGACTGTTGTGCGCGACGTTGCACGACCGACTGCCAGTCCATCGACTGCATATCAACTTCGAACCCTGCCTCGCGCAGTGCTTGGGCCGCAACAACCGGCTGGTTGTTCAAGCTGATCACATCCGTCGGTGCCATCAGAACAATCGGCGTCCCGTCATAGCCTGCTTCTTCCAGCAGTTCCTTGGCACGCTCGGTGTTCGCGCCACCGGTCAGCAAGTCAGAGCCAGCCTCGTCGCCCAAAGGTGTGGAACAGCCAAAGATCGCACCACATACTTTGTAGTACTCGGGATCACCCTGCATCGTTGCCAGCATGGATTCCTGATCCAGCGCGGCCATCGCCGCCTGACGCACCAGCTTGTTGTCAAACGGTGCATGCAAGAAGTTCGGACGCCCGATGGTGACATAGCCCAGATCATCGCGCTTCTCGACGACGACATCCTCGTTGCCCGACAGGATCGGCATCAGGTCGATCTGGACCTGTTCAAGATAGTCGATCTCCCCCGCCGAAAGCGCATTCAACGCAGTCAGCGCATCGGGCATTGTGGTCCAGACCACCTTGTCCACATTCACGACCTTACCACCAGCCATCCAGGATGCGGGTTCGTCGCGCGGCACATAATCATCGAATTTTTCATAGGTCACCGACACGCCGGGCTCGTAAGCGTCCTGATCAAATACGAACGGGCCGGAGCCGATGTATTCCGTGATCGTCTCATCGGCAGAGGTTTCGGCAACGCGCGCCGGCATGATGAACGGCGGCACAGCAGATTGTTTGGAAATCACGTCAATCAGCGGGCCGAACGGCTTGCTCAGGGTCCAGACAACGGTCTTGTCATCGGTCGCCTCAAGGCTTTCAGTCGCATCAAAGATCAACTGGCCGCCGCTGTCGCGCTTGCCCCAACGGGTCAGCGAGGCAACAACATCGGCACCGGTCACCGGCGCGCCATCGTGGAACACCAGCCCGTCACGCAGGGTAAATGTATAGACCAGCCCGTCGTCGGATGTTTCCCAGCTTGCCATTTGCGGCTGCGGGGCAAAATTTTCATCAACCGCCGTCAGCACGTCATAGATCATATAGGCGTGGTCACGTGTGATGTGCGCCGTGGTGATCACCGGATCCAGCACCCGCAGGCCCGAGTGCATGACCGCAGTGATCGTGGTTTCTTCCTGCGCAAAGCTCGCGGCAGGCACCAGAAGGGCAGCAGTCGTCATCAGCGACGCAGCCAGCCCCCGGCTTTGTTTCAGTGTGGGTCGTAAAGTCAGCATATCAATTTCCCATGTTGGTTGTGGTCATTGTTATATTTGGACACCGCCGGTTGATCCGCCGGTATCAGGGCGTGCAGCAGCCGCACGCGCAGCCCCGAAAACGGGACCGTTAGGAGAAAGCCGCAAACCGTCGCGCAAGCGCGTAAAGGGCAGGTCTGCGGGGTCGAAAGGCATCGGACCGGGGGCGCAGGCCACGATAATCTCGCGCGCGCTCGGGGTGAAATCGGCCCGAAAATGGGTAGAGCTTTTGACGACAACGACTTTTTGCGTCTCGGGCGCGATCCCGACAAAACGGAACATCTCGCGGTCGGCCATCTGGGCAATCCGTGTGGTCACGGCCACCCGTACGCCGCCGATCCGTAAACAAGCCGATGGCCCCAGATCCAGCATCGTCCCGCCATAATAGGGACCGGTGGCTTTCACTTTGCCATCCGACAGCGTCTCGACCACGGCCTCTACCTCGACGGGGCTATCGTCGGGCAGACCGGGGTGCCCGCCAATGCGGAAGACCGCGCGCGCCCCCTCCCCCAGCTCATGGGCTTGGGCGGCAGAATAAGGGTCCACAATCAACCCGATCGTCGCATCTTGAGCATCGGCATCAATCAGGGCACGCAACATGCCCGTCGTGGCCGACACCCCACCCGCGCCGGGGTTGTCTTGGGTATCGGCAATAACAACAGGCCCCTGCCCCGCCCCGTTTGCAGCACTGATCGCATAGGCAACCGCGGCCTCGGGCAAAAATGTCTTGTTCTCAAACTCGGCCTCGGCAGCGGCATAGGCATCCGCGACAGCATCCACCGCAGCATCCGCCGCCTCTTGTGAGTCGGCATAGGCCACAGCCGTCGGGCCGCAATCGGCGATATCCGCAGCAGGGAACCCCATAAACAACGACGCGGACAGCGCGCCTTGCGCCTCTACTTCTGTCAGCCCTTCATACAATCCCTTAGCAGGCTGCATATCCGTGGTCTGAAACGGGATCGGCACCAGATAGGACATGCGCCGGAACGCTTTGGCCGGCCGCGTGCCGGTCTTCATCACACGATCCAGCAACCGCGCCGCCGCGGCACCGGTATCTGCCATATCGATATGCGGATAGGTGCGGAATCCTGCGAGCACATCCACAGTATTCACAAATGCCTCGGATATATTGCCATGCAGGTCCAACGCGGCGGCAATCGGCACATCGGGCCCCACCAGCGCACGCACCTGCCGCGCGATCTCGGCTTCACCATCATCGTGATGCACAGCGACCATCGCGCCATGCAAATCCAGAAACACCCCATCCAATGGCCCCGCATTGCGCAGCCCGTCCAGAATGTCGCTTAGAATACTGTCGAACGCGTCTTGTGTCACAGGTGCCGACGGAATCGCACCCGCCCAAAGAATAGGCACGACATCCCACCCCGAATCCTCGGCGACTTTCAACGCGCCGGTCATGCCAAGGTTCACCTCTTGAAAGGCATCGACCATCGCGGGACCGGACACCATCGGTACGTAGCCGCCACCGACTTTGAATGCCGTCATATCGGCGGGTTCAGGCGCAAAGGTGTTGGTTTCATGAAGAAATCCAGCCATGGCGACGCGCATCAAATTATCCACCTATCGGTTGTTGTCTGGATCACAAAGCTAAATGTATTGCTTGGCGATACAGCTGTATTGCTCTACGATGCTAGGCACTGTCCCGCCCTCGCGTCAACCCGGAGCGTTCAATGCCAGACCCCAAACGTCCACATTCCTCGGTCGCGTCTAATTTTCAGGCAGATGCCGACAGGCTCTTTGTGCGCTCCGCCGCTCGCGCGATCCATGTGCTCAGCGCCTTTCACGATGCAGACGGCCCGCTGAGCCTTACCGACATCGCCGCGAAGGCAGAGATCGACCGCTCCGCCGCGCAACGACTGGTGCATACACTCATGTCTCTGGGCCACATTCGCCGCAGCGCCGATGATCGTGGCTACCTGCCCGGCCTACGCTTGCTGGACCACACCCATGACACCTTACGACTTGATCCCGTGGTGCAAGTCGCGACACCCGTTATCCTCGAAATGCGTAAATCTCTGTCAGAGCGGATCGACTTCAGCCTCTATGACGAAACCCGCGTGATCTATGCCCTGCGCATGCAAAGCAAACGCGAAACCTTTTACGCCACCCTCGTTGGCCACAGCGTGCCGACCTTTTGCACCGCCGGTGGCCGCGCCACGCTTTCGGCCCTGCCCGTTGCCGAAGCACGCGAAATCATCGATCGCTTTCCGCTGCACCAATATACATCGCAAACCAATATCGACCCCGATAGCATCATGGAAAGGCTCGAAAAGGCGCGTAGAGACGGGTTTGCGCTGGTAGAAAATGAATTCGTCATGGGCGAAGTCGCCGTCGGTGTGCCTATTCTTAACCGTCAGGGGCGTCCGCTAGGCGCGATACACATCGCCGGTTCGCTCTCGGAATGGAGCGTCGAAGACTTCAGCCGCAGCACCGCCCCCATCGCCCAAGAAGCCGCCCGCGCCATCAACGCTAGCTTCTAGGCCCTGAACTCGATCCGCGTCACAGGGCCCAGCTCTGCCTCGACCGCTGTAACAAGCGGGCGCGACAAATGCGTTTCAATATAGCGTTGCGCGAATTTGCTCGGTGTGCGCAACAGCAGCACCCCACCTTCGAACGACACATATTCAAGCTGCGAAAACCACGCTTTGAACTGATCCCCGTTTTCACGCGACAGCTGCGCCATAGCCCGCTGCCATGTCCCCGGCACACTGGTTTCTGACGCCGCGAGTTCGGGTTTCGCGTAATCCGCTAAATTGACCACTTTCACCGGCGTTTCGCTGCGATAGCGTTCTTTCATCCGCGCATCGTAATCCGGCCCGACCAGTGGCCAGCAAGGCTGTGACAGCCGCACGATCTGCGCATAGTTCAACCGATAAGCCGCCACCCTGCCCCGCACGCCAGCGCGCGTGCAAACCAACAGCTGCGCATCCGTTAGCCGTTTGATCTCGCGTTTTACCGTGCGTTCATTCACCGACCACATCCGCGCCAGATCCCGCTGCCCAACGCTCAGCTCGTCCGACCGCCAGTTGTACCGCGATGTCAGCGCCGCGATCAGCCGCATCAACGAGGTTTGCAAAGTCGGTGATCCGTTCAACCCCGCCACGCTCAGAGCGGTCAAAAGGTCGTACTTGATCACCCCGGCTTCAGGGCCGGTCAGCCGCAATGGGTTCATGGTTTTGCCTACTCGATGTATCGTCTTATTTTGGCCGGTCAGCCTCTCTGAGCCGATTCCGTTTATGCTTCCTACAAAGCTCTAAATCCCGTCTTCTGTCAACCCGATGGGAAAAACACGAATTACCCTTTTCCTTAATCCAAATTCAATTTGATAAAGGTTAATAGGTTAAGGGGGACGCCTAGGTGTCACCTTATCAGAGGCCTGCTGTCACCAAAACAGCCCCATATTGTATTTACCTGTCACCAAAATCTCTTGGTGATGCGTTCGCCCCTGCAAAATAAACCCGTTCTTCAGGATCGGACGCCGAAATTCGCGAAAATTAAGTTTTGCCAAATTTCCGAATTCGCGTTATTCGAAATCAGAGGCTAAAAAACGCGAGTATAAAGATGAGAAATCACAACGACCTTCTTAACATGAACGAGCGCAGCTTGGAACAACAGGCCGCTGTGCGTCGCGCCACCTTCTCCCCCGGAGAGATCAAGGCCCTGCGCCCCTTCTCTATATGGGAGATCAGCCAGTTTATGTTCGACGTCCCCGCCGACACATTGCGCAAGAAACTGGCAGACGACCCTACCTTGCCCCAAGGGATCACCGAAGAGGATGGCCGCCAGCGTTGGTTCAGCCTCGAAGAGATCAACGAACTGCGCCGCCGTGCGAAATTCCGTGGCCGCAAGCTACTTCCCGAACGCCCCCGTGGTCGCGCCATGCGCGTCGCCGTGTCGAACTTCAAAGGCGGTGTCGGCAAGACGGTCGTCGCACAGCACCTTGCCCACGCGGCTGCTCTTGATGGCTACCGCGTGCTTTGCGTCGACTTCGACCCGCAAGCGACGCTCACCCACTCAATGGGCCTGACCGAGGTCAAGGAAAGCCACACGGTCTGGGGTATCATGTGCCGCGACCTGTGCCGTGAATCCAATCGGATTATGGACAGCTATGACGACCCCGATGACTGCCCCTACCCCGCAGCAGACGAATTGCCCGAAGACGTACAATCCATCGGCGCGCAGCGGTTTCAGGAGTTCATCCAGCCGACCTGTTGGCCCACGATCGACATCATCCCGTCTTGCGCCAACGCGGCGTTTGTCGAATTTGCCTCGGCCCAATACCGCGCCTTGCACAAGGCATGGAGCTTTTTTGGCTGCGTCGCGCGCTACCTCGATGAACTGCCCGACGATCAATATGACATCATCATTTTCGACTGCCCGCCCGCGATCGGGTATCAGTCCCTAAATGCCGCGTTTGCGGCTGATATACTCTATATCCCATCGGGCCCCGGCTATTGGGAATATGACAGTACGACCAGCTATCTGGGCCAGCTTGGCGATGCTATGGCGGACATTTCCGAAGGCTTCGCGAGCCTCGCAGCGGACGCAGGCATTACGCTTCCTAAACAGTTTTCCGACATCCGTTTACTTATGACCCGTTTTGAATCCAACAACCCGTTGCACAGCGCCATGATCGATGCGTTCAAAAACGTTTTTGGCGCCGACGTCTGCGCTCACCCGATTGAAATGACCCGAGCGGTCGAACAATCGGGCAGGTTCCAGATGTCGGTCTACGAACAGGACTACCGCCAGATGACGCGCGAAACATGGAAACGTGCACGGCAAAGCTTTGACCGTGCCTATGACGAATTTTTGCACACTGTGCTCGACGCGTGGAAGGAAAACGGAAAACGTAAGGAGAAGGCAGAATGAGCAGTAAAAATAAATTCGGCTTCGCCCCGGTAGAAGCCTCCCCCTCTGGTAGCCGCCGCAACCGCCAGCCCGGGCCTATGGGCGCCGCGGTGCGTGACGTGGCCGAAAACCTGCAAGGCGCCACCGAAGCTAAAATAGAACAGCGCCGCCGCAATGCCGAAGACGCCAAGACTTTCCGGCAGGCCCAAGGCGAAGGCCGCGTGCTGTACCAGATCGACCTGTCTGAGATCTTTACAGATGATCTGCCGCGTGATCGCCTCGCTTTGGAAGAGGTCGCGCAGTCCGACGAGATGGAAGAGCTCAAATCCTCCATCCGCGAACGCGGGCAGCGTGAACCGGTCGAGGTCTATGTCGGGCCGAACGGGCGCTATCAGCTTAAGAAAGGCTGGCGCCGGTTCACCGCGCTGTCGCAGCTGTTTTCCGAAACCAAGGACGATCGCTTTGGCACCATCACCGCCCGCGTCGAAGTCGGTGATGATGACCGCATTTCGCGTTATGTCGATATGGTCGAAGAAAACGTCGTGCGCGAAGACCTGTCATTCGCCGAGATGGCACAGGTTGCGATCACTGCGGCCAAGGATGACGCCGTAGACGAGGTCGACCCTGCCGAACTGGTGAGCCGTCTTTACAGCGCACTGCACAAGACCAAACGTTCTTACATCAAAAGCTTTGTGTTTCTGCTGTCTGCATTAGAAGGGAGCTTGCAGTGGCCCAAGGCCGTGCCGCGCAATCTGGGCGTCGACGTTGCCCGCGCCCTGCGCACGCCGGATCAAGCGAATGCCTTGCAGGAAAAACTAGCCGATGCCGCGACGCTCGATGAACAGAATAAAATGCTCAAGGATTTTCTGACGGCCTCGAACGAGCCCGCCGAGAAACCCGCGAGCAAGGCGGAGCCCAAGCAGAAGTTCGAATTCTACGTCGGCCAGACCAAAGTGACGGCCCGGCATGGCGAATGCCGCTTGGTAAGCGATATCGACTTTGCCACCATGCCAAAGAAGCAGCTGGAAGAAGCGGTGCGCGCCTTTGAAGAGGTCCTTAGGGCCGGGCCGCGCATCCGGTAACCGGTTACCCATGGGTAACACCCGCCTGTCCGGTTACCCATGGGTAACCTCGGCACCACTGGTTACCCATGGGTAACCGCCACGGCAGACAACCGATAAAGACCAGATAGACGGGAAGGGGGCGCAGCAGCGTCCCCTTTTTTTGCGACATGGCGGCAAGAGTCCGTATCCGGGGCCGAAACCACTGCGGCACCCCTAAATAGCAAGCGGATATCGTGTAACACGTTGATTCATAACGCGTTTAAGATGGACGCGACGAATACACCTCTGAAATCACCTAAAACACCCCGATAACGGCCTCTCAGCCCATGGACATCCAGTGAAACAGAGGATTAACGTGCCGTCATAGGGGAGGGCTGACGTCTGTCAGAGAGACCTTATCGACATAATCTGATCTCGGGAGAAACATCATGGATCGTCGTTCATTCATTCGTGGCGCAGGCGTTGCGGGGGCAGGGGTTGCCGCTTCGACATTGGCCGCACCCGCCGTTGCACAGGGCAACATCACGTGGCGCATGGTCACCACCTGGCCGAAAAACTTCCCCGGTCTGGGTGTCGGCGCACAGCGTCTCGCCGACCGTATCACCGCGGCCTCTGGTGGCCGGCTGACGGTCAAGGTCTTCTCGGCGGGCGAGTTGGTGCCGCCACTGCAGTCGCTGGACGCGGTCATCGACGGCACCGCCGAAATGAGCCACGGGGCCGCCTACTATTGGCAAAACAAATCCCCTGCGCTGTCGTTCTTTACCGGCGTGCCCTACGGCATGACCACGCCAGAGCTGACAGCCTGGATGCGCTATATGGGCGGTCAGGAAATCTGGGACGAGATCTATGACCAGTTCGGCGTTCAGGGCTTCTTGTCCGGCAACACCGGTACGCAAACCGGCGGCTGGTTCCGTGACGAGCTCAAAAGTCTTGATGATGTCAAAGGCGTGCGCTTCCGGACACCCGGCCTTGGTGGTCGCGTATGGGAAAAACTGGGTGCCACGGTCACCAACATGGCGGCGGGCGAAATCTTTCAGGCGCTGCAATCGGGCACGCTTGATGCGGCCGAATTCGTTGGCCCCTATAACGATCTGGCGCTTGGGTTCCATCAGGTTGCCAAGAACTACTACATGCCGTCCTTCGTTGAATCCGGCCTCGCGACCGAACTGGTTGTCGATAAGAAAAAGTACCAAGAGCTGCCCGAAGACCTGCAGGCCATCATCCGCGACGTCAGCCAGGCCGAATACGATCAGGTTGCGGCAGACTTCTATGCCAACGATCCACGCGCGTTGAAAACGCTGGTGGAAGAGCACGGCGTGACAGTCCGCAACTTCCCAGACGATATCATGGAAGCCGGTGCCAAGGCGTCGGTCGAAGTGCTCGAAGAACTGCGTAGCAGCGACGATCCGTTGGTCAAGAAAACAGCCGAGAGCTTTGTCGAGGCGTTGAACCTTGTCCGTACCCGGACAGAGAAAATCGACAGCCCCTATGTTCAGGCACGTCAGAGCTTCCTGAAATACTAAGTTCTAAGAGACGGACAAAGAAAAGGCCCGGTGGAAACACCGGGCCTTTTTTGTTGGGGGGTAGGGGCGTTCAGCCCGCGATCAGCTTGGGCAGCCAGGTCACGATCTGGGGGAACATGAACAAGATAGCAATCGCCACCACCTGCAACAGCACGAAGGGAAGGATGCCTTTGTAGATCGCGCTGGTGGGCAGGTCCGCCGGGGCGACGCCGCGCAAGTAAAAGAGCGCGAAGCCAAAGGGCGGCGTCAGGAACGAGGTTTGCAGGTTCACGCCGACAAGCACGCCCAGCCAGATCGGATCGACATCCAACATCAGCAGCACCGGTGCGGTGATCGGGATCACGATAAAGATGATCTCGAACGTGTCGAGGATGAAGCCCAGGAAGAACATGATCAGCATAACGACTGCAACAGCGGCGAGCGTGCCACCGGGCAGATTGCTGAGGAATTCATGCACCAGATTGTCGCCCCCCATCATGCGGAACACGACAGAGAAAACCGACGCCCCGAGCAGGATCACAAAGACCATGCTGGTGATCGTTGCCGTCGCGATCATGGTTTCCTTGAGCACCCCAAAGGACAATCGCCAACGCAGCGCTGCTAGGATCATGGCACCCACAGCCCCTACGGATGCTGCCTCTGTCGGGGTGGCGATGCCGCCCAGAATAGAGCCTAAAACGGCCATAATCAGAGCCAAAGGCGGTACCAATGCGACAAAGACCTCGCGCAGCAGGGCCGATTTTTCATCTGCCGGAACCGGTGTCGCGGGGCAGGATTCTGGATCGGTTGCGGCTTTGAACAAAACGTATCCAAGGTACAACGATACGAGCAGCAGACCGGGCAGCAAGGCGCCGGCAAAAAGATCGCCGACAGACACGGGCGTCGGGGCATAATTGCCCTTGGCCATCTGCACCTGCGAATTGATGCCCGACAGCATATCACCCATGAAGATCAGGACAGTAGAGGGGGGGATGATCTGCCCCAAGGTACCGCTGGCACAGATAACGCCAGTCGCCAGTTTCGGGTCATAGCCCGCCCGCAGCATCGCGGGCAGCGAGATCAGCCCCATAGTCACCACGGTCGCGCCCACAACCCCGGTGGAGGCCGCGAGCATGGCACCGACCAGCACGACAGAAATACCAAGCCCTCCACGCATATTGCCGAACATCTTGCCCATCGTAAGCAACAGCTGTTCAGCGATCTGGCTGCGTTCAAGCATCACGCCCATAAAGATGAACAGGGGCACGGCCACAAGGACCTCGTTTGTCATGAAGCCGATATAGCGGTTTGGCAAAGACCCGAAATTCGACGGATCGAACACGCCCAAAGCCATGCCTACACCGCAGAATAGTAACGATGTACCGGCGAGGGTGAAGGCAACCGGAAAGCCCAGAAGCAAAAAGCCGATGACCCCAAAGAACATCAGCGCGGCGAGCATCTCGCCAATCATTATCGGGTCCATCAGGCGGCTCCCTTGGTGGCGGCGGGTTTGATGGCATCGGGGCTGTACTGCATCGCGGCGGGGACAAGATCGACCCTGCCCCGCAGCACCAGAATCGACCGGATCGCCATCGCAATACCTTGCGCCGCGATCAGGGCGGCAAAGACGATGATAAAGGTTTTGAGAATATAGAGCCCCGGCATCCCACCAACGTTGGCGGAGCCTTCATGATAGCTCCAGGCGCGCTGCACGAAGGGCATGGAATAGATGTAGACGATCCACGTAAAGGGCAGCAGAAATATAACCACACCGATCAGATCGGTAATGGCACGGGTGCGCAGTTTGGCGGGGCGGTAGAAAATATCGACCCGCACGTGATCGTCGCGCAACAGCGCAAAACCGGCGACGGCGGTAAACATTGCGCCATTGAGCCAGATATACAGGTCCTGCATCCAGACATAGCTGATGGCAAAGAGGTATCTTTGTACCACTACGGTAAAGCAGACAATGACAATGGCCAGCGCGAGCCAGGAAAAGACTTTCCCGATAATCAAGTTAACAGCGCATATGAGTGAGGCTACTCCAGCGAGAAAACGCACATTCCACCCTTTTCTATGGTTTCTATCGTTCTTAACGCACGTCAATCAAAGTGCCACGGGGGAATGTCAAGCGGCGACGGATTCTTGACGGTGTTAAAAGCTGGCAGGAGACGCGGGTGAAGGGTCCTTCTAAGGATAGCTTTTGACATTTCATGCAACTTTAGGTTACAGATTCGCCGTCGTGTGTTTCCGTTGATAAGTTCCCGTAGTTAAAGATAATTTATGAATATGCCAAAATCAGCCCAAGTGCTCCACTTGAATACAGGCGCTCTGCTTAGAAGAGAGCAAGGGAGGGCGGTGTTCGCGGTGAATGGTGCCGGCGATCTGGTCGCGAAAGTGCCGATTGGGGCGGATGTGTCGGCGCGCAAGCGGCGTGTGAGGCCGTTGGTACACACGCAATTCCCCGTGACGCTGCACCGCGCTTTGGTGCGTGAGGTGTCGCATGAAATGGAAGTGCGCATGCGCAGCTTTGGCACCGCCTTTGTCTCTCCGCTGGCGACGACGCATGGGATGACGCGCACGGACATGGGACTGGGTCTATTGATGCAGCGTGTCGGGCCAAAAGCTGGCGGACTGGGGCTGACGCTGGATGAGTTTATCGCGCGTGACATGCTGGATACCGCCGCGCTGAAGGCTTTGAATGATTTCGCGCGATCGGTTTTTGCGCTCGGTGTCGTTGTGCCAAAGGCAGATTGCCGGAGCATCGTGTGGGGGCAGGAAGACGGTATCTGCCGACCTTTCATTGTAGACGGGTTCGGCGACCCGAGTGTCATCAGGCTGCGTGCGTGGTTCCCATTTCTGCGCAGATATGAATTGCACCGTGGGATGGAGCGTATGGCCGGCGAAATTGGACTGCACTGGTCACGGCGCAAGAAGATGTTTTTGCGCAGCAGGCCCGGTGCCCACCTATAAAGGAATTATTGCTGCGTCAGATTCGATGAAACTGACAGAATTTCAATCTTATTGGAACTTTGTCAAAGTATCTGTGGATTTATCAATAAAATAAGGGGAAACGAGCCGTAGCGTTTTGGGTGCGGGCGGTCTAGTTTACCCCTGTCGAAACAAACTCACACGGCCATGTGACTGGTTCTTGGGAACAGAGGCGCGTTATCGGGGGTTACTTCTTCAAGCACTAACTAAAAGCACTAACTAAATAGGAGCGTGTCCGCATGCTGACCAAACGACATTTCATCACCAGCACCGCTGCCGCGTTGTTTTCCGCCCCTCTGGCCCCGAACCTTGCCGCTGCTGCCACGACTAACCGGTCGATGTGGGATGCGTGGGACGCACAAGTGACGCCCGCCGGCTTTGACCCTGCAACGACAAACCCGTGGGGTGTCGCACCACGCTTCCTGCCGCGTCTTGTCGAATCGAACCCCGGATTGATACCGGGTGACATTCACGTTGATGCGGTGGCCCGCTATCTTTACCACATTCAGGACAACGGTACGGCCATGAGATATGGTGTGGCGATTGCCCGTGGCGATCTGTACGAACCCGGCACCTATTCGATCAAGCGCAAGGCAAAATGGCCGACGTGGACGCCGACCCAGAATATGATCCGTCGCGATCCTGAGCTTTACGCTCAACACGCTGACGGTATGGATGCCGGACCGCAGAACCCCTTGGGGTCGCGTGCGCTGTATCTGTTTGTGGGCAACCGCGACACCTATCTGCGCATTCACGGCTCGCCGAACCCGCAGTCGATCGGGGGGCGTGCGAGCTCTGGTTGCGTACGGATGATCATGCCGCACATCAACGCATTATATGAAAACGTGAACACTGGTTCACGCGCTATTCTTTATCCACCCGAAGAGCGCATCACTGCAACGAGCTAAGCGGAGTTACGGCTTGTAGATACAAAAGGCCGCCGGAAGCATCGAGCTTCCGGCGGCCTTTTTACGTCACGATGCGGGGCGCATTAGCCCGCCGCAGCTGCCGCGATCGTTTGGGTACAGATCGGACGGCCATTGTCGGCGCGCAGGGGCAGGAAGGTCGTTTCGACCGGCCCGCGGTAGCGGTAGACGTAGCATCCGTTGCTGGGGTCGATCTTAACCGCGGTCAGGTCCTGGTTCTTGGCAGCCACCAGGCGCACATTTTCGGGCAGTTCGGTGAAAAACCCTTGGTCGTTGGTCATTTTGTCAGTGGTAGTTGGCACTTCCGCACAAGCAGCCAGCGCCAAAACGGCACAGCCTGCAATCCAAACCCGAACGCTCATCGTTATCTTCCTCATATGAATCTGTAATTCAGCTACGGTATTCCGCCGGAGTTGTAAAACAAGGGCATGTGTTTTCACGTCACAAACTGTTGCATTGCTGCATTGGGTCGATCCTAGTCGTGATCTTCGTAGGTGCCCGCGTGTTTTTCGAGCTTTCGCACCAGTGCGATGATAATCAGGGCAAGGATCACCGTCATGCCTGCGATGGTCCATTCGCCCAAACCGCAGGCCACGCCGACAGCGGCGGCGACCCACATGCTGGCACCTGTGGTTAGTCCGCGCACTTTGCCCTGTGAGAAAACGATCAACCCCGCCGCGAGGAAGGCGACGCCGCTCGTAACCGCCTCGATGATGCGCAGCGGGTCCATCTGGATGGTGTCGCCAAATTCAGCGCTGCGGGCAAGGAGGGCGAGCGTCAGCAAACAGTAGATGCAGGACGCAAGACCGATCAGCATATGAGTGCGCAGTCCTGCGGGTCGTTTGGATGTTTCACGCTCCAGCCCAATGAGCCCACAAAACACGACTGTCGCGAGCGTGCGCGAGATCACCACCGATAAGGGCAGGCTGGGAGAGAGCGCGAACTGGCCTAAGATATCATCCCACATCAGCACGGCTCCTGCGGGCAGACAGAGAGGCGGGGGGCTGCGGGGGCATGTGGCATGGGCGATCTTCCGGAAGCTTTAACGCGATAAAGTATATGATAAGGCGGCAATCGAAAAAGACCGCCCCCGAAAGGGGGACGGTCGGTGATGTAGCTATTTGCGGGGATCAGATCCAATAGTTGGGGATCATGTAGTGTTCATGCGTCCGGCGTTCCCAGTCCCGATCCGCTTTCCAGCCGTCATCGCGGGCTGGCGCGCCTTTTACCTGCTCTTCGGTGATGTTGGTTACGAAACCTTCTTTAGCAGTGTCGTAGTCGAGCTTGCCCCACGGCACCGGATGGTGTTCTTCGCCGAGGCCAAGAAACCCGCCAAAGCCCATCACGGCATAAGCGACCTTTCCCGATTGTTTGTCGATCATCAGGTGATCGATGGACCCGATGTGTGTGCCGTCGCGGCTGTAGACATTCGTCCCGTTCACGTCAGAGGAAGATACGAGGCTAGAGTGTGATGTTGCAGTCATGTCGAAACTCTCCTGTGTTGTGGTTATCTGTAGTTGAAACGAAGGATGCGCGGTTCCGGTTCCGGGGGCTTTCACCAGCGGCCAAGTTCTGCCGATGGGCGAGGTCTGGCCGAGGGGGCCGTTGTCTTGGAACCCTTGCGAAATCGGGCGGGTTGGTCCTTGACCAATCGACCACAGCTGGCCGGTTCATATCCAAGCATAAAGGGAGATTACCATGAAAATCGCATTTACCACTGCCGTGGCCTGCGGGCTGATGACAAGCGCCGCATTTGCAGCAGAGACCGCAGCGACCGTCATGAACAGCGACGGCGCAAAGGTCGGGACCGTTTCGGTAAGCGACACAGAGTCCGGCGTTGCGCTGGCGAAACTGTCGCTGACAAACCTGCCCGAGGGGGGGATCGCAGTGCACTTGCACGAGACCGGGGATTGTTCGGGCGACGGCTTTAAGTCAGCAGGCGGTCATATTGCAGGGGACCGGGAACATGGCGTGCTGGCCTCAGGTGGCCCGCACCCCGGTGACATGCCGAACGTCACCGTAAACAGCGATGGCACAGTCGAGCAGGAGGTATTTCTGCCTTTCTTGAACGTGGAAGAACACCTGATGGACGATGATGGTGCGGCGTTTGTGATACATGGCGGGCAGGACGATTACAGCTCGCAGCCATCGGGCGACGCGGGGGATCGTATTGCTTGCGGGACCTTCGGGGCCGACCCTGCTTGATCGCAGCCCATTTACAATGATGTGAAGGATCAAGGCCGCGCCTGCACTGGTGCGGCCTTGCGTTTATTGCCATATGCTACCGCGAGTCCCCTGACCGACAGGGATCAAATTGCCGGATGTATCAGCAAGGTTTCCCATGGCTAAAACCCCAAGCCCCTGTATCGACGTGTGCAAGTTCAAACGCGAAGGCCATTGCATCGGGTGTTCGCTGACCAAGGCGCAGAAATCTATGTTCAAGTCGCTGAAGAAGGAAAGCCACCGCGTGGGGTTCTTGCACATGCTGACCGCACAGCAGGAACGTCTGGGCAAATATAGTCACTGGGATCTGGCGTATCGCAAAAAGCTCGCTAAACGCAAAATCGCGGCCGAGAAGCTTCTCTAGCCGCGATTTGTTTCGATGTGCTGACGGGGTCAGCGGGCAGGGCGGTTAGCCTGCGAGGTGTGCGCGCAAGAACCACGCGAATTTTTCATGCGCTGTTCCGCGTGCGATACACAGATCTTCGGTTAGCGTGTCGCCGTTGTCGGCGGCCAGCTGGCCTGCGCCTGCGATGGTCGAGGCCAGCGTCTCTTGCGCTTCCATCATCATGCGGATCATTTCCTGATCGGTCGCATGGCCATCATGTTCGCTGATCTTGGACCGTTTGAGCATGCCGGAAAGCATCCCTTCGGCGTGGACATCAAGGGCGCGGATACGCTCTGCCAGATCATCCTGCGCGATAAAGTGGTCTTCGTAGATTTTCTGGAACAGATCGTGCAGCGGGCCGAACGACATGCCTTTTACGTTCCAGTGAAAGTTCTGCGCGAGCATTGTCGTCACGGCGGTTTCCGCAACGCATTGGTTCAACGCATCGGCGATTGCTGTTTTTGCATCGGTGGTCAATGCAGCGGCTGTCTGGTTCATTTTTACGTCCCCACATGTTTGAAATTGTAACTGGCTGGCACGGTACAAGCTGGCTGTCTTTTAACATAGACGCGGAAAACGGTTTGCCAAGACTTGTTTAGAATAATTCTAATCTTTAGAAAACTGCTCGGAAATCTGGCTGAGTAAATAGCCGATATAGCGCCGGTCCGCAGGGGATACCCGCGACTTGATCAGGAAATTTAGGTTAGCAAGATCATTCGCGCGGATGCAGGTCAGGCATCGCAGGGTCCAGGATTCGTCGAACGAAAGTGTATCTGTTCCGGGGGTGAACCAGATCACTCGCCGCTGTAGGGCGCTTGGCAGGCATTTGACCAGCGTATCGACAAATGTGCGTTTGGCGTCTTCGCCGTCGAGGCTGAGCAGGGCGCAGGCTTCGTAAAGATCCGTGCGCGCGGCGACGCGACATGCCATCGCCGACAGCCGCAAACGGGTCAGGGCGGCGCGTTGGTCGGGGGTAACGTGCGGGGCAGGTGCGTGCAGTGGTGTGTCGTCACGATCCGAGATCGGAAGGGTCGCCAGTGATGCCATATCAAGAGAAGTCCATACATGGGGCGGGGAAGCCCGGTCGATTGAATATCTTACTCTAATTATAAGGTATGTGCGGGGGCCTCACAAGGGGCAGTGATCCGGCGACACGCGGCGCAGCTTTCCCCGCATCGGATATGTCGTCCAATGGCGGAAAAATGGGGGCGGCATTGCTGCCACCCCGCGCTTTAATAATAAAATTATTTGCAAAACGATGCTGGTTTAGAATGAGGTCAGGCAGCGTGAATATGCCCGATCTCGCCAGCCCGCTTCTAAAAAGTTGTGATGCCGTTCTATGGCCTTAAACTGCCATTGCCGTCAGATTGGAACAAGCGGGGAAAAACCCCCATCTAGGGCTTGATCAGCCCCAGAACCAGCGACTTGGCGACCGCGTGATCGCGGGTGCTGGCGCGCAGTTTGCCCTTGGCCCCTTTGATGTGTTTCTCGAACGTCTTTTCGCTGATCTTGAGGGTCCAGCAGATTTCGGCGGGGCGTAGGCCGATGGCAAGGTAGCTTAGACAATCATGCTCTCTGGGGGTGAGGTTGACGAGCAGGCTCATGTGATCGCGGCGAATCCCTTCGTCCATGGCGAAAGACAGCCGCCGAAACGTGCTGCGATGCTCCTCCCAGTACCGGCTGAATTCGCCGTCCGACGTGGGGTCCCCGACCCAGAGGCCGATGCCTGAAATGGCTTGTCCGGCGTTATTGCGGTTAAGCGAAAGCGAGGCCCCGTATTTCATGCCAAGGTCGCCCTCCAGCTCGGATTGTAGTTGCTGGGGTTCGGTGGCATGCTCTAGCAGGCTATCGTCGTTCCAAAGAACTTCGGGCATGCCATTAGCAATCAGTTCGACCGATATGTCATCATCAACCAGCGCATTCGCCTCTACGGCTGCGGACCAATCGGAGGAATAGGTGTGGCGAAAGAATCCGGCTTTGGTGAACCCGCGCACTGTGGCGTCGCTGCGGTAGGGGATTATGCCATACCCAACGCCCGTCACGCCGACATCCGACAGTGCTGTCATGCACGAGGCCCAGAAGGCCGCGTCATCCATGCCTGCGCGCGCCGCATCTGTTAAATCGATCAGCTTTTCCAATGACATGTGCGTCCCCCGACAACGCCGACATATTGGCAACGGTGTCGCCAAGACGCAACATGTAAACACTGTAGGGCGAAGGTTTGTGGCGGAATGGACCCTCAGGTTGTGATCTGGCGCTCGACCTTTGTTAAACCTCTTGTGTTGATTTCGGCGAAGGACGTACAAACGAGGCATGAATATCTGCGCGATCACAATGGTTTACAAAGACTACTGGGCGCTGTCCCAGTGGTACCTGCATTACGGGCGCTTGGTGGGCTTTGATAACCTGTATGTTGTCGCACATGGGGCCGACCCCGAAATCGCACGCCTGTGTCCCCGCGCGACGGTCATTACCGTGCCCCGCGAGACGCTAGAAGGGTTCGACCGACGGCGCGGGCAGGTGCTGAACAGTTTTGCAGATGGGCTGGCCGTGTCTTTCGATTGGGTGATCCGCACTGACGCGGACGAGCTGATCTGCTTTGATCCCGCGGTCTATGCGTCTCTAACGGAAGTATTAGAGAATGTTTCCGGCAAGGCCGTCTTTGCCTTGGGATTGAATGTAGCAGAAACGCTGGACGACAATGTGTTGGCCAAGGGACAGATGGCCTTGGGGCACCGGCGCACAGCTGTGTTTTCGGGCCATTACAGCAAAGCATGGGCCACCAAACGGGGCACGGGGTTGTGGCGGCACGGGATATGGGTCGGGCCAAGGCGCATCGAGTCCACGCCTTTCGAGCTGCCGCGCGGCGTGTATCTGATGCATCTGAAATACGCGAATATCGCTGCTTTAGAGACGGCAAACCAGCATCGCACGGATGTGGGCAATATGCCGGGGCGGGGTCTGCCGGGGGCAGCGTGGAAAGAAGCAGATCAGACCGCCGCACGGTTCTATGCACGATTGGCAAGCTACCCATCACAAAGCTGGGAGGCGGCGCGCGATCACGCCTATGCGACGATAAACGCGGCCCCAGTGCGTGACACAAAAGAGAATGTCCTGCGGGCGAAATCGACCGTATTCGAACAGCGGGTCACCTTGCCCGATTGGGTGGCCGCGACCTTTTGCGACGCCTAGCCGGCGCCATCTAGCGCTTGTTCACGTCGTCTTCCCGTGGTGGGATGCCCCCGATCTAAACCGTAGATTGCATGGGAGGAGAGCAGGGTGACGGATAAAATCAAGGTAGAACGCCACGGACCGGTGACGGTGTTGCGGCTGGATGATCTAGAGACGATGAACGCGCTGACATCTACCATGGCGCTAGAACTACGCGACCTGCTGCTCCTTGAGGCGCAAACGGCGCGGGCGATTGTCCTTGCGGGGTCGTCACGGGCCTTTTCCGCAGGCGCGAATCTGAAACAAAGTAAACCCGAAAGCCGCACGGAACTGGATGCGGGCGCGGCACTGGAAAATGCGTATAACCCGCTGATGACCACGATCCGTGATCTGCCCGTGCCTGTGGTGTCTGCGGTGCAAGGGGCCGTAGCGGGAATCGGTGCGTCGCTTGCCTTGGCGTGCGACGTGATTGTCGCTGGTCGCGATGCCTATTTCCTCGAAGCCTTTGCACGAATCGGGTTGATCCCCGATGGGGGGGCCACATGGCTGCTGACCCGTGCCGTTGGCCGCGTGCGCGCGATGGAAATGATGCTGCTGGCCGAGAAGATTCCGGCACCCACAGCGTTTGACTGGGGGCTGGTCACGCGGTTGGTCGAGAATGACGAGGTAGAGGCCAAGGCGCTCGAGATCGCGACGAAGCTGGCCAACGGGCCGGTGCGCAGCCTTGCCCTGATCCGAAAAGCCGCATGGAGCGCGGCTGACACTGACTTTGACACCGCGCTGGCGAATGAACGCAAATGGCAGAAAGAGGCGGGCAATACGCCCGACTTCAAGGAAGGCGTGGCCGCATTCCTGGAAAAACGACCACCGCGGTTCAACGGCTGAACCGCGAGCGGAGGTATCAAGGCCCTCGTTTCCCGCCGGTGCAGGCTGGCGGGAACGAAATCGCGATCTGTGCCGTTATCGCAGTGAAGGGTTTTGATCATGTTCCGCCAGCTGCTTGCCGTTGCACTTCTTTTTGGTCTCGCTGCCTGCGAGTTGCCGAAAGACCCGGAAAATACCACCCAGACCGTGCAAGGTGCCGTGTTGAAGGTGGGCCTATTACAAGACCCGCTGCCACAGATTGACCTGACCGCCGTGACACTGATCGCCGATGCGCTGAACGCAAAAGTCGAATGGCACCGCGAGAATACTCACCGGATGCTTGATGCGCTGGAGATTGGCGATCTGCATCTCTTGGCGGGCGGCATTCCTGAGGATTCACCTCTGACCGACCACGCGGGGGCGACGAACCCCATCGGCTACGTCACTATCGGTGCCGATCGGCCAGAACGGGTGTTGCTGCTGCGCCGCGGGGAAAACCAGTTTCTCATGCGGGCAAATATGGCGTTGCGTCCTTTGACGCGGGAGGCCAAGCAATGAACCGCTACCCCCCTTTGCCGCCAGAAATTTCCGACAAGATCGCACAGGCGCGGCGGCTGGAATGGTGGACGCTGTTCTGGCTGATGACGATTATCGTTGTGATGTTTCTAGTGATGGGATCCAGTCAGGCGATGCAGGCGGCATGGATTGAGGACACACTGTCGTTGCTCCCGCCTATCCTGTTTCTTGTCGCGGCGCGGCTAGAGCGGATGCCCCCCAGTGCCAAATATCCGTTTGGGCTGCACCGTATTGGTACGCTGGCCTTTGCCCTATCTGCGGCGGCGTTGACGTTGATGGGCGGGTATCTGGTGTATGACGCGGCGGTGACCCTGATCCGGCAAGAGCATCCGACCATTGGCAGCATGGAGCTATTCGGTACAGAGGTCTGGATGGGTTGGCTGATGGTCGCGGCGTTGGTCTATTCCATTGTCCCGCCGGTGATTTTGGGGCGCAAGAAGCTGGCGATTGCGCCTGATATTCAGGACAAGGTGCTGCATGCCGACGCGGATATGAATGCCGCAGACTGGAAGACCGGCGTCGCGGGGATTTTGGGCCTCATCGGCATTTCCATGGGGTTCTGGTGGGCCGATGCGGTGGCCGCCGGTTTGATCGGGTTGGATGTCCTGAAAGACGGGGGGCGCAATCTGCGTATCTCTGTGGCAGAGCTTTTGGACGGTGCGCCGCGAAAACTGGGCTCGGATGAGATGCAGGATTTGGCGCGCCGCGTCAGAAAAGGGGTGGACGGCGCCCCGATGGTCAAGCTGCGCGAGGCCGGACGATATCTGCACGTGGTCATCGGCGACGATGAAAGTCTTTTGCCCAATCCCGAACGCGCCAAAGAGCTTGTGGGCGAGGAGGATGCATGGCGGGTGGTGACCCTGAGTGTGGCCTCCGGAAAAAAGCCACTTTAAAGACCCGTGGACAATCGGCACGAGGCGCGGGAGAGGTGAACGAAGGGGGCCTTTGCCCCCTTCATCATCGCATTAGTTGATATGTGTCACCAATGTATCGGCAGACTTACGTACCTTTTTCATCGGGGCCAGCCAGTCGGATCCGGCATCGCGGTAGCCCAATGGCAGCAGGATCACTGACCGTAGGCCGCGTTCTGTCAGACCCAAAATCTCGTCTACTTTGGCGGGGTCGAAGCCTTCCATCGGGGTGCTGTCGACCTCTTGTTCGGCCGCGGCGACAAGCGCCACGCCAAGCGCGATATAGGCCTGACGTGCGGCGTGGGCAAAGTTGGTTTCAGTGTCGCGGGGGAGGTAGTTGTTTTTCAGGTTCTCATAATACGCGTTCAGCATGGGCAGGTCGCCACGGGCTTCGACGTTCAGGTTGGTCACGGCGTCGATGCGGTCTGCGGTGTAGGTATCCCACGCTGCAAATACCAGTAGATGCGAGCCTTCGGTGATCTGGGCCTGATCGCCCGCGGCTGTCTGGATTTGCGCCAGCTTGTCGGGGTTGGTCACGACCAGCAATTCAAAGGGCTGGGTACCGCTTGAGGTGGGGGTCATGCGGATCGCTTCGATGATCGTGTCGACTTTTTCCTGAGGGACCTTCTTGGAGGGGTCCATCTTTTTGGTCGCATAGCGCCAGTTCAGCTGCTCTAGAAGGGTGATGGTCATTGTTGTCTTCCTGTTATTGGCCCCCTCGGGGGTGGCGTGTGTACCGGCGCGATGTAAGAATCCCTGCCCCCTAACGCAAGGAGACCGGCGCATTTAGCGCCGGCCCCTCGAGGTGGATCGATGATCGCGCCGAATTAGATCGCGCGACCCGCCCCATCCCAATAGGGGGCGCGCAGACGGGGTTTAAAGATCTTGCCGCTGTCTTCGCGGGGCAGGGCATCGTGGAAATCGACAATCCGTGGCGCTTTGAAACGGGCGAGCTTGCCGTCGAGGAAATCCAGCACCTTTTGCTTGTCGGCGCTGTGGCCCTCGGCCAATTCAACCGCCGCGACGATCTGTTCGCCAAACTCGGGGTCGGGGGCACCAAAGACGGCAACATCGCGGATGAAGGGCGCGCGCATCAGCACCGCTTCGATCTCGGCGGGAAAGATATTGGCCCCGCCCGAGATGATCATGTCTTTCTTGCGATCCGTGATGAACAGGAACCCGTCCTCGTCCACCGACCCCAGATCCCCGACAGAGAAATGCCCGTGCTTTTCAGCCGAGGCGCGGCTTTCGGGGTCATTGGAGTAATCGAACCCGCCGAAGGCATCCATGCGGGCGTAAATCTCGCCGACCTGACCGGCGGGCAGTTCGTTTCCGTCGGGATCAAGGATCAACAGCGTCCCGCCCATTTGCATACGCCCTGCGGTGCCGGGTCGCGCCAGCGCGTCAGCCGACGACACCATCGTCATGAACCCGATCTCTGTCGCGCCGTAGCTTTCCCAGAACACCGGCCCCCACCAGTCGATCATCGCGACCTTCAGGTCATGGGGCCACGGCGATCCGGTCGAGACGCAGAATTCAACCGAGGATAGGTCGTACCGCGCTTTGACCTCGTGGGGCAGTTTCAACATCCGGCTCATCATGGTGGGTACCAGATAGATATGGGTGATCCGCTGCGCTTCGATAGTGGCCAGGAAGCTTTCGGGGTCGAACTTTGGCGCGACAAAGGTCGACACGCCGGGGGCCACCAAGGCGGCAGACGTGAGCGTTGACGGCGCCGAATGGTAAATCGGGGCGGCAGTGAAAAAGCGCGAACCGGGTTTAAGCTGCAACATCTCGGTGCCAACGCGCGACAGCACGTCTTCGAAGTCGCGCTTGGGTCCGCCCCCAAGGCGCCGTACGCCTTTCGGTTTGCCAGTAGAGCCCGAGGTATAGCGCATCAGCGGGCGCATCATCTCGCGGGGGGTGATCGGGCTGGCGGCATCAACAAGTGTCGACCATTCTGGTGTCTCGGGGTCGGTTTGTGCCGCGACGTCGTCAATGCCGTAAGCTTCGCGGAGGGCAGCGTCGGGGGTGATCGCGATCACAGTGCGCCCTTCAAGGGCGGGGCGCAGGGCGTCGATCAGATCACGGTGGATAATCACGAACCGCGCACCGCTATCGTCGCAGATGGCACCTGCTTCGTCGTCGGCGGCGTGCCAGTTCTGCGCCACGATCACTGTGCCCGCCATTGCAGCAGCGCGCATCACCTCGAGCTGGGTCAAATCATTGCGCATGATGACAGCGACGGGCACATCCGCCCCGGCCCCCAAGCCGGTCAGCGCTGCAGCACCTTGGGCGGCCCGTCGGTCAAAGACTTCGCGGGTAAGTGTACGATCAAAATCTGCGATCACCGTATCTGACATTATTTGTTCTCCCATAGTGCCAAGCCCACGCGCCGTTTGGGCGCGCAGGTCGTATTGTTCCCTGACGTTAAGGTAACCTTAGTTTGACGCAGCGTCCATCGGGGGTGGCCTTGCGACGTTACGGCAGAACCGTTTTCTCATAGGTGAATCGACCCATGGCGGGTACACCGGAAAGCAACTGTAATTTTCTAAGATGTCTTGGGAGGGATCGTCGTGGGAAATCCGATCTTTGGCCTCGTGCCGTTTGGCGGCTGTCGTTTGGCGGGTCGCATCGAGCCTGCTGACATGAAGGACCGCCGTCTAGGTAATCCTGTGGGGGGCTTTGCATGAACACGTCGGATGTTATTATCGTCGGCGGCGGGTTGGCCGGTCTGGTCGCCGCAGCCGAGCTGGCAGATCGCGGTAAAAAGGTCATTGTCATCGATCAGGAACCCGAAGCCTTTCTGGGCGGGCAGGCATTCTGGTCTCTTGGCGGGCTGATGTTGATCGACAGTCCCGAACAGCGCCGGATGGGCATTAAAGACAGCCGCGAACTGGCGCTGCAAGACTGGATGGGGTCGGCGCAATTTGACCGGCCCGAAGATGCATGGCCGCGCAAATGGGCCGAAGCCTATGTCGATTTTGCTGCGGGTCCGATGCGCGGCTGGCTGCACGATATGGGCATGCGGTGGTTTCCTGTTGTGGGGTGGGCAGAACGCGGCGGCGGCTTTGGTTCTGGCCACGGTAATTCGGTGCCGCGCTTTCACCTGACGTGGGGCGTTGGGCCCGGAACACAGGCACCGTTTGAACGCCGCGTGCGCGAACATGAACAGGCAGGGCGGATCACTCTGAAGTTCCGGCACCGCTGTTCACATATCATCATGGAAAATGGTGCAGCTGTCGGCGTCTCGGGCGAGGTGCTAGCGGCGGATACGGCTGCGCGCGGACACAAGACCAACCGCGATATCGTGGGCGATTTCGAACTGCGAGCACCGTCGGTGGTGGTGACCTCTGGTGGGATCGGCGGAGATTTCGATCTGGTGCGCAAGTCTTGGCCCATAGACCGGCTTGGCCCTGCCCCCAAAGAGATGGTCGCCGGTGTGCCCGCCCATGTCGACGGGCGCATGATTGCCATCAGCGAAGCCGCTGGCGGCAGGCTGATCAACAACGACCGGATGTGGCACTATACCGAAGGGGTGAAAAACTGGGACCCGATCTGGCCCAACCACGGTATCCGCATTCTGCCGGGTCCCTCGTCGATGTGGTTCGACGCGAGGGGCAACCGGTTTCCCGCGCCATCGCTGCCGGGGTTCGACAGTCTGGGGTCTTTGAAGATGATCCTCGACACGGGCTTCGATTATTCGTGGTTCATCACGACGCAGAAGATCGTGAAGAAAGAATTCGCCCTCTCGGGATCAGAGCAGAACCCTGATTTCGCGGATAAAAGCTGGGTCAAAGTGGTGCAGCAGCGCATTTTGAACAAGGCCGCGACATCCGCCGTCGAAGCCTTCAAAGAACACGGCGAGAATTTCGTTGTTGCGCAAACGTTGCCCGAACTGATCGCCAAGATGAACGGTATGGAGGGCAATGATCTGCTTTCGCCCGATAAGATTGAGGCCGAGATCAAGGCGCGGGATATGCAGGTCGACAACAACTTTAGCAAAGATGCGCAGATCATGGCGATCCATGCGGCGCGGAACTATCGCGGCGACAAACTCCAGCGCACGGCCAAACTGCACAAGATACTCGACCCGGCAAACGGGCCATTGATCGGGGTAAAGCTGAACATCATCACGCGCAAAACTCTGGGCGGGTTGCACACCAATCTGGACAGCCAGATGCTGGATGCCTCGGGGGTGCCGATCCCCGGACTGTTTGCCGCCGGAGAGGTCGCGGGTTTCGGTGGCGGTGGGTATCACGGCTATAATGCGCTTGAAGGAACGTTTCTGGGGGGCTGCATCTTTTCTGGGCGCCAAGCCGGACGGGCAGATACGATCGCTTGATGGCTTGGATCGGGTGATATCTAAGGGGGTGTAGATACGATACAGGTACCCCATGACCGAAACCTCCCCTTCCGCCCGTGCCCTTGCAAGCCGTCCGACGCAGTCCATCTGGCCCGGCTTGCTGCTGGCCGCCATGATTGCGGGGCTGGCGTTCGTGCTGCGGTTTGTGCCGGGGCTGGGGATGCTTAGCCCGTTGATCCTTGCGATCCTTTTGGGGATGACCCTGCGCAATACCTTGGGCACGCCCGAGGCCGCGCAGGCCGGGATTGCCATCAGCATGCGGCTGGTTTTGCGGGCGGGGATCATCCTGATGGGGCTACAACTGACCTTGGGGCAGGTGGCACAGGTCGGCTGGTTGGGCGTAGCGGTGATCGCGCTGTCGCTGGTGCTGACTTTTGGGTTCACAATCTGGCTGGGGCGCGTGCTGCGCGTGGATGCCAAGCTGACACAGTTGATCGCGGCGGGGACGTCGATCTGCGGGGCATCGGCGGTGATCGCGACCAATACGGTGACCCGTGGCCGCGACGAAGATGTCGCCTATGCGGTGGCCTGCGTCACAATCTTTGGCTCGCTTGCCATGATCTTGCTGCCTTTAACCGAAAGTTGGTTTGCATTGGGTCCGCGCGGCTTTGGCCTATGGGCCGGTGCATCGATCCACGAGGTCGCACAGGTCGTCGCAGCCGCTTTTCAACGCGGTGACGAGGCTGGTCAATTCGGCACCATTGCCAAGCTGACGCGGGTGATGATGTTGGCCCCGATGATCCTATGTCTGGGGGTCTTTGCCGCGCGGCGCCGTGGGGGGCAAAGCGGCGGGGGCAAAGCCCCGATCCCGTGGTTCGTCTTTGGGTTCATCGCGATGGTTGGCGTTGCCTCGACCGGCTGGGTGCCGGAGGCGGTGTTGGACCCCGCGACCGGCGTTACGCAGTTTCTACTGGCGATGGCGCTGGCCGCGATGGGGCTGGAAACCGACCTGCGCAAGCTTGCCGCAGCGGGGCTACGTCCGGCCTTGCTGGGGGCGGGGGCTTGGGTCTTTATCATGGGGATCAGCCTTGGGCTGATTGTTCTGACGGGGGCCGCAGGATGACATTTGATCAGCTACGCATCTTTGTGGCCGTGGCCGAACGCGGGCAGATGCCCCCGCGGTCCTTGCAGCGTATTACTTTTGGGGCGTGAACAGCATCGCGGCGTCATTAAGGATCGTATCGCGGCAGGTCTTGACGAATTGCTTGTCGACAAGGTGATCGCGTGAGATTTTGCTGATGGAGGCCTTGCCTTGCAGCGCCGCGAGCCCGATCTGTGCCTTGAAAGCGGGATCATCCACCGGCGCCTTGGAGACTTTTACCTTTGCCGGAATAGGCGCGTCTTGGGGGACGATCGCGTGCTTCGCGATCAGCCCATCCATAAAGCTGCCGGACTGGGGTGTGTTGTTCTCTTTTTCCTCAAGCCGCGGTTTCATCCGTCGGGCCCAAAAATGCACCCCGCGTGTGCGTTCTGTCAGCCGCTCTTCGATGTTGAACTTGGACAGGATCATGTGATTCCTGTCGGGAAACGAGATCGGGTAAAACGCGGTTTCGGGTTCCGCGTGGTCTATCTCACCGGTTTCTTTCAGGAAATGCGTCACCGAGGCAGGGCCGGTAAAGCCCCATTCCTGCGCTGTCATATGGACGGGTTGGCCGGCGTCACGCTCTTTTTCCAGCTCGCGTTGCTGCCAAGGTTTGAGCCAAGGCGCGATCGCATATTCATCGGTAAAAAAGTCGAGCAGTCCCGCCAGAGTTTTCGAATCCGACGGCAACCCCAGCACTGCGTTGCACACCAGCCCCGGCTTTTCCCAGCCAAAGACAAACGAGCTGTCAAAGTCGAATGGGCGGTGACAATACATATCGGCATCAACCCAGATGCAGTCCGTCTTCAGCAGCAGGTGCAGCCGCCACATATCGGCATGGATCGCGGGGCTGCCGGTGCGCGCATGTCGCAGCATCGGTTCTGCCGGATAAATTTCCTCGGCGTCGCCTGCGTGCACACCGTCCGGCAGGTTATCAATCGGCCCATAGCTATAAAGCGTGACGTGGTGGCCATTGTCCGCAAAGGATTTCAGGCACAGCTGTTCAAGCCAGGACAACCGCCCGCCGATCCAGAGAGACGCGATTTTAGGAAGTGTTTTCATTGGGCAAACATCACATGTTATCCGAGACTTGACTAGGGGTTCGGTATCGTACCGAAAAGGTTCAGAACAAAGGCATAGGTGCGGCGTGATTTAGGCCAGCTTGATGTTAGTGCTGGGTCTCTTCCTCCCGCTCGACGGTAAAGGCCCAATCGTCGCCCTGTTTGCGCGCCACGACCTCGTCCGGGACAGTGCCGGGGCCCTGCAAAAAGACATTGGCCCCGAAATGCGCGTGCAAGGTCGATAGTTTTTCCATGCGCGGGCTGGTCAATTCGGCATAGAATTTTGAATAGTTTTCGGTTGCCCGCAGTTCCGTGATCTTGCGGCGATGGCAGGCTACAGAATGTTCGTGCGCTGCCGCGATGTCCGCATCTTCCAGCAGTCGGGCGAGCTCTTCTTTCATGCGCGGCAAACGGGTCTGGATAGACTGTTCGACCTCGGCGTTGTTATTCATGCGAAACCAGTAGGCAAGACCCTGATCACGGTCGACGTGGTTCACCCTTCCGCGGTCGCGTTTCACCAAGAAGCTTTCGGCAGAGCGCACAGCATAGTGGTTCAACTGCACCAGATCATAGCCGTAGGTGTCGACCGTAGAGCGCCACCCGTTACGGTACATATCGCGCGGCAGTGGTTGACCGGACCCGTTGACCCAGTTGATCTCTTTCCACAGCTGAGATTTCAGCCCCTTGGGGCGATGCACGCCGAGCTTCTTGAAGATGCCGGTATTCTGGAACAGCGTCTTGAAACCCCATGCCTGATGCGGCTTGCGTGTGTGTTCGGGCGCGCATCGCTGGAATTGTTCGGTTATGGGCGTCGGCTGGAACGCGTGCACATCGCCGTTGCCGAACAAGCGCCATGTCATCGCGATCATATTTGCATTTTTGGTCGCGGCAAAAAGCGCATCAAGCGTGCCGTCGCCGCATTTGATGTTCACGAATTCATCCACGTCGATGCAGGTCACCCAAGTGGCGTTCTGAATGATCTTTTCTTGCTCAGCCGCCTGCAGGGCCGCGTGCTGCGGCTTGAGATTCACTTTCTGGAAGGGATTGTCGCGGTGTTGAACGATGCCTTTTTCCTGTAGCAGGTCCAACATCGTGTCGGTCCCATCGGTGCAGTCGTTGGTATAGATAATAAAGTCGTCAAACCCGATAGACCGATGAAAAGCGAGCCATTCAAGGATAAAGGGGCCTTCGTTTTTCATGGTCGTCACGATGGCGCAGCGCCCGCGTGCCTTGGCAGGGGTATCGATTTCTATTTCAGGCATGCGTACGGGGGCGTGGTCCCACAGCTTGGCCGCTTGATCTAGCAACTGGGGATGCTCGACCAGAGACGTTTTGGGCACAATTTTCGAGATAGACGGCGTCGGATGACGCAACGCCATGTAGCGGTAAAAACGGATCGTGCGCGACAAATCCGGTGTTGCATTGCCCACCCGCACAAGGCGCCATACCGATCCTTCGGGGGCGTGATGCGGTGCGATGCACCAACGGCGACGTCCTGATGCGGTGTCGAATTGTACGCAGGTATGATCGCCAAATGTCGCATCGTCGTCATTGCGCACGCGCCATGGATAGCAATGCTGGCCGATCAATTCGATCAGGCCATTTTCGGCCCCGACGGCCGCATCGAACACTGTGGTCTTGGCGGGGGGGATCAGGTCATGCACATCAATGTTTGCTACTGCACGTGCATCGCCCAGAAACCGGTCGCGGATGATTTCGTATACTGACATCGCGCCCAGGGGGCTGGTCCAGGGGTCTGCCGGCGGCACCTTCATGCGATCTTTGCCGGGGGCTTCGGGCACATTAAAGGGATGCGCCTCGGCGGGGGCGTCGGGTTTGCCAAGCGGTATATCGGTTGTGAGGAGCACCACATCGCAGCCAAGCTGTCGGGCGGTGATGCCAGCTTGCAGGTTTTTGGCGAATGCATCGCCTTTATCGGGGCGACTTCGGTCAAGGATGACCGCCGAAGTCATACGGTGATAGGTTTCATGATGCGCTAACCAGTCGAGAACGACCGCCGCACTTTCGCCATTGCGCACCGCAGCCAGTGCATTGGCATCGCGATATTCTGAGCGTTCGACGGCGCTGCAAGCGAGCAGCACCTGTTTTTGTCCTGCAATATCAAAGCGCGGCTCCGCCCCTCGTGGCAGCGCATAGCTTAACACCGCTGCCCCGCCGACAGATTTCGTGCCCAGCAGGGCCGACCCGTCGGGCGGGGTCACAAGCTTGGGCGAAACGGACGCGTCAAAGAACAAGGTCACATGCTGTGCATCGTCGACGTCTTGAATGACTGCATCAAGCAGGGAGAACTTTTTGAAATGGCACCCTGCCATTTTGCGCCGGATCACTTTGCCAATCACATGAGCACCTGACTTTTCAGCAAAAAATAGCGTCACCGCTACGGAAACCTACTCTAGGCCGGTGCGCAATTCAACCTCGTGCGGGCAGGCGCTCAGCCTGTTTTGTCGGGCCATTGCGCTTTGCAATTGCTGCGTTCGCTCGTAACGTGAAGGCGACGCACGCGGGTAAAGGGGGCCGGCCAAATGACATCCCATGATCACGACCACGACCATTCGCATCTGACAGAGACGGAGGCGCGGGTAAGAGCGCTCGAAAGTCTGTTGAGCGCCAAAGGGTATATCGACAGCGCCGCTGTTGACCGGATTATCCAGACCTACGAGACCAAGATCGGGCCGCGCAACGGGGCGCATGTGGTGGCGAAATCCTGGGTTGAGCCCGAGTTCGAGGCGTGGCTGCGGCGCGATGCCTCTGCGGCGATCCATTCGCTTGGCTATCATTCCCGTCAAGGGGAACACATCGAGGCAGTGTTCAACGCTGACGATGTGCATCATCTGGTCGTGTGCACGCTGTGCTCTTGCTATCCGTGGTCGGTTTTGGGCCTGCCGCCGACGTGGTATAAATCTCCCCCCTTCCGGTCGCGGGCAGTGATCGACCCGCGCGGCGTATTAGCCGAGTTCGGCCTGACCCTCGCCCCGACGACGCGGGTGGAGGTGCACGATTCAACAGCTGAAATACGCTATCTGGTGATCCCGCAGCGGCCTGAGGGGACGGAGGGTTTGACGATGGACCAACTGGCTGAACTGGTGACCCGCAATGCGATGATCGGCACGGGACTGGCACGCGCGCCGCAGGTGGCGTCATGAACGGCGGGGCGGACCTTGGCGGGATGATGGGGTTTGGCCCCGTCGCACCCGAGGCCGATGAGCCGCTGTTCCACGCCCCGTGGGAGGCCCGCGCTTTGGGCATGGTCGTCGCACTTGGGGCCTGCGGGCAGTGGAATATCGATGCTGCGCGATCCGCGCGTGAGGATATGCATCCGGGCGATTATACCCGCACGCCTTATTATGCGATCTGGCTGAAAGCGGCCAAGCGGTTGATGGTGGAAAAGGAGATGCTCACCGAGGCTGAGATCGCCCAAGGCGTACCGCTGATCGCTGCAACCCCGATCAAGCGCAGGCTTGCGGCTGAAGATGTGGACGCGATGCTGTCTGCTGGCGGGCCTGCAGATCGTCCCGAACAGGGAGAGCCCGCTTTTGCCGTGGGCGATCAGGTCAGAACGATCAACGATCATCCCACGACCCACACCCGCATGGCGCGCTATGCCCGTGACAAGGTGGGCACCATCACCAAGGTGCACGGGTTTCACGTCTTTCCCGACAGCAATGCGCAAGGGCAGGGCGAAGATCCGCAGTGGCTGTATCAAGTGGCGTTCTCGGCGCGCACGCTTTGGGGTGCCCAGGGGCGCGAGGGGGACAGCGTCACACTGGATCTGTGGGAACCTTATCTGAGGACCGTATTATGACCTTGCCCGATCTTTCGCTTTTGCCAGACATTGCACTGGCTGGAAACGAGCCGGTCTTTGAGGAACCGTGGCAAGCACAGGCCTTTGCGATGGCTGTCACTTTGCATCAATCCGGTGCCTTCACATGGGCCGAATGGGCAAAAGCGCTGACGGCAGAGGTTCATTCAGGCGTCGAGCGGGATTATTATCAGCATTGGCTGTGCGCATTGGAAAAGATCGTCGCGCAAAAGCAGTTGGCGTCGGCATCAGAGCTGGTGGCCTGTAAGGACGCTTGGCACGAAGCAGCGGCGCGGACACCCCATGGGCAGGCCATTGCACTTTAGCGTCTTGGTCGTCCTCGCTTTTTAACACATCCCGGCGCAGGAAACCCCGCGCCGGGATGTTTGACTTAGCGGCCTACCCAGTCTGGCAGGAACATCACGATATCAGGCATCGCAATCAGCGCTGCAACGATCAGCAGATCGACGATGACGAACCAGAAAACGCCCTTAAAGATCGTGGACAGCGATGCGGTATTGCCGACGACGCCTTTGATCACGAAGACGTTCATCCCCATGGGCGGCGTGATCATCCCGATCTCGAGCAGTTTGACCAGAACCACACCGAACCACAGCAGGCTATAGCCGGTCTCTTCGACGATAGGCAAAACGATGGGCAGGGTCAGCAGCATCGCGCCAACCGGTTCCAGCATCATGCCGAGCGCGAGGTAGACGCAGACGATGCCGATCATAATCAGCAGCGGCGCAGCGCCAAAGCCAAGGATCGCATCCGACAGCGCATCACCGATACCCGACAGCGCCAGAAAGCGTGTCAGCAGGCTGGCACCAACGGCGATGATCAGCAGGGCGGCAGTGGTGGTCAGCGTTTCCGTGATCGCCATGCGCAGGGCTTTGAAGGTCAGCGTTCGGTATAGCAGCGCGACGATGGTCGACAGCATCGCGCCGATAGCGCCCGCTTCGGTGGGGGTGAATGCCCCGCCAAATAGACCCGCAAAGACGCCGATCACGATCAGCAGCACTGGCCAGGTCTGACCTAGGGCTCTGATCTTTTCGGCCCGTGTCGCGCTGATCTGCACCGGAGGGGCCAGTTGAGGGTTCAGTTTAACCCGCACGATGATCAGCAGGATATATGCGATAAGCGTGATCACACCGACGACGAGACCACCAAGAAACAGTGCACTGACCGACTGGCGCGAGATAATGCCATACAAGATCATCAGGATCGAGGGCGGGATAAGCGCACCGATGGTGCCCGCAGCAGCGACAGTTCCCGTTGCGAGTTCAGGGCTGTACCGGTGGCGCACCATCTCTGGCACGGCGATTTTACCCATCGCGGCGGAACAGGCGACCGACGAGCCGGTCACAGCAGCAAAGCCCGCGCAACCAAAGACCGACGCAATGGCAAGACCACCCGGCAGACCCGAAAGCCATATCTGTGCGGCGTTAAATAGCCCTTGGGTCAGCCGCGTATGGTAGCAGATGAACCCCATAAACAGGAATGCGGGGATTGAGCTGAGCACCCAGGAGTTGGCAAAGCTATAGGGCACGATCCCAAGGCTGCCCCAAGCGATGTTCCAGTTGAACATGGACCAGAGCCCGCCAAAGGACACCGCGATCAGCGAAATGCCAATCGGGATACGCATCAAGATCATCGCCAGCAGGATCGCGATAAAGATGCCTGCGATTTGTAGTTCAGTCATTATGCGTCTCCGCCGGCTAGATAGGGGTCTTCAACTTTTAAAGCGTTCAACCCGTGCGGGCGGCCCGTCAGGTGACAAATGAATTTCCACGCGGCGACGATCGACATCAGGCCGAAGCCCAGAGGCAGCGCCAGATAGGTCGGCCATGTGGTCACCTTGCCGCCTGCTTCGATCGAATAGGACCCGCCGATAAACTTCGCCAAAGCTTCGTCGCCGGTGCGGATCGCGACGGTGGCGGTCACGATGCAGGTCAACAGCAGGGCAAGCCCCGCGAGAAAGCTTTGCACTTTGGTTGGGAATTTTTCGACCAGCAGTTCAACCGCGATATGCCCGTCGTTTTGTTCGACAGCGGCAAGCGGTAGAAAGGCGATCGCGACCATGTAAAAGGCCGAGACATAAAGGATGGTAGAGTTCAACGGCGTATCGAACGCAAAGCGCATGACCACGTCAACTGTGACATGGGTGACCAGCATCAGAACAATGATACCAGCCAGCGAAGCGGTCAATGTGATCACCGCAGAGATCACTGACGCGATAAGTTTCATCGGAGTATCCGTTTGCAAGAAGGGGACGTTGGGGGTGCCATGCGCAAGGTGCACGGCACCCCCGTTGTGATCAGCAGACCGAGGTCTACTGCGGCTTACTGAGCGTAAGTCGCAGGGTCCACTTTGGAGATCACTTGATCCCAGATCAGCGTTTGCAGATCGTCCGAGCTTTCGACGTCTTTCACCAGATCGTTCCATTTGGCCAGTAGCGGCTCAAAGTCCGACGCGATCTCGTCTGCACGTGAGACTTCGTAGGTGTCTTTGAACAGGGCCGACACGGTCTTGAGGTCATCGCGCGAGAATTGCTTTACCGCAGCAAGCAGTTCGGCGTCGGGCTTGTGGATGTTGATGCCTGCATTGCGCGAATGTTCAATGGCGGCGCTGTCATCCGTATAGAAGTTCCATGTGGTGTCTGCGGTCATGTGGCTTCCGCCCCACAGCATCGTCTCGCGGGCTGTGTCATCCATGGCTTTCCAACGATCCGCGTTCACGTTCGCCGAGGAAACACCCGCAAAGACCCCACCGGGAACGGCAAGTGTGATGTCGGTGACGACTTCGTGCAGGTTATAGTTCGTCAGTTC
The DNA here is from genome assembly GCF_900103185.1 of Sulfitobacter litoralis. Lineage (GTDB taxonomy): Bacteria > Pseudomonadota > Alphaproteobacteria > Rhodobacterales > Rhodobacteraceae > Sulfitobacter > Sulfitobacter litoralis. The sequence continues at coordinate 25,980 of NZ_FNJD01000020.1, read as the reverse complement.
AGGTGCGGACAGCATGGCACAATCGATGATGCCCTGATCCAGCGCTTCATATGCTTCGGAGACGGGCAGACGCACACCCTGAGCACCGAAAGCTTCGGCGAAACGTACGAAACCCGCACCACCGGCACGCAGACGCAGACCGTTCAGATCCTCGACCGACGTTACTTTGACGTCTTTACACAGCAGGTTGTACAAGGGCGTCACGCCGCCGCCGGTATAAACTTGGTTTTGCGCTTTATATTCGTCCAGACACTCGGGGCATTTGGTGAAGGTGTATTCGACCATAGCACCGGTAAACGCCAAAGGCTCTTTGCCGGTGGGGTTTTCCACGAGGTTCACCAGCAGGTTCATTTCGTGCAGGAAAAGGTTGGTGGAATATTCCGCAGGATAATAGGGCGGCAGTACAAAGCCGACATCGGCCAGACCGTCGCGTACACCCGGCGATGTTTCAGGCAAGCTGAGCAGAGACATCGCAAAGCCGGTTACGTCGATTTCGCCGTCGGAGCGTTCAGCTACTGCTTCGGCATATGCGTCAACCGCGAGGCCAATGGCAGAGTTGTTCGGATAGCCGTAGGCAAAGTTCAAACGCTCTTTCGCGCTTGCTTGGCCACTGATGGCAACAGCAGCGACCAATGCGGTGACTGCGACGGATGATTTATAAGTCATGTATGTCCTCCCAAACATAATTTGTCAGCTCTCATAGCCCCGCGATGCGTGTGGCCGAGCCCTTGATTTTCGGTACCCTGCAGACCGACCATTCCCGCGATCTGCCCTGCCGCCCCTAGATTTTATCCGAGCAACATTCTGAGTAGTATGTTACTGTCGTGACAGGGCACGCAGGTGTCAATAGCTGTCGGTGATGTAAGTGTAGCAACAGATAAATCCGTGGCGTCAGACCACGCAACGGCTTGTCAGAATGGATGTTTTCGGCTCAGTATTCACGTCAGGCGGGCAGAAAACCCCGATTATTGCCGTCTTTCCCCTGCCAGAGGTCTAAAGTATATGGGCGAACACATCGACGTGACCACAATCGCCGAGGCCTCGGATTCGGCTTCGCACAAGCACGACAGCCGCCGCGAGATCATCGAAGCCGCCGCGCAATGCTTTATGCTCAAGGGGCTCGACAAGGCGACGATGGACGACATCGCAGATGAGCTTGGGGCGACAAAGGGGCGCGTGTACCACCATTTCCGGTCCAAGAATGCGATCTTTTTTGCCGTGTACCGACAGGCGATGCAATATTGCTTTGAAGCGGTCACCCCGCTCGTTTCGATGAAGAAATCGAATGTGAAGAAGCTAGAGCAGATGGCTCACGCCCACGCCCGCGTCATGATGGACACCTTGCCCTATCAACGCAGCATCCGTCTGGGCGTAGAGGTCTATTTGCGCGGCTCTACCACCGAGGCAGAGCGCGGCGTTCTGCGCGAACTTATTACCCTGCGCAACGATTACGAAAATTTGTACCGCGAGGTGCTGCGCGCGGGTGTCGCAGAGGGAGAGCTGGCCGTGCCGAGCATTGAAATTGCCAGCCGCGCCCTGATGGGGGCGTTGAACGGTTTGGTTGACTGGTACCGCATTCGCCCCGATCAGTCAGAGGCAGAACGCGACGCGCTCGCCCGCGCCTTGGCCCATGCCGTGGTGCATGGCCCCACGGCATAATTTGACCCTCTAGACCGGTTTGGCCGCGGCATCCGCCCGCCGTTCTTTTGCAAGATAGGTGTGATACAGCGCCGGCACACCGATCAGCGTCAGCACAGAGGCAAAGCCCAAGCCGCCCATGATCGTCACCGCCATTGCGGCAAAGAACGAATCCGCCAGCAGCGGCACCATCCCCAGTATCGTCGTGACCGCTGCCAGAACCACAGGGCGCAGACGGCTGACGCTTGCGGTGACGATGGCATCATGCTGGTTTAGCCCGTTTTCTTTTTGCACATCAATCTCTTCGACCAGAACGATCGCGTTCTTGATCAACATGCCGGACAGCGACAGCAGACCCAGCAGCGCGGTAAAGCTGAACGCCAGCCCCGAGAACAGCAGGCCCAATGCGGCCCCGTTGATCGCCATTGGCACGATGGTCCAGATCACGGCGGTCTGGCGCAGCTTGCCGAACAGCAGAATGGTGATCAGCAACATGGTCCCGAAACTCAGCGGCATCTGCTTGCCAAGAGACGCTTGGGCATCGCCTGCGTTTTCAAATTCGCCGCCCCATTCAAGGGTATAGCCGACCGGCAGCTCAATCTCCTCGATCAATGGGCGGATTTGTGGGAAAACCGTTGGCGGGGTGACACCTTCGATGACGTTGGCCTGCACCGTAATCGTCTGCACGCGGTTGCGGCGCTCGATCACCGCGTTCTCTGACGTGACCTTGAACCCGTCGATCACTTGGCTCAGCGGTAGGTAATCCCCAAGCGCGGCGGAATAGACGATCTGGTCGGGCAGCTGGCCGTTGCTGGCGGATTCTGACCGCGGCACGCGGACGATGATGTCGATCAGACGGTCCCTTTCGCGGTAGGTGCCGGCAGTGATCCCGTTGGTCGACAGCGCAATCGCATCCGCCACATCGCTGCGGCCGATACCGACAGCCTGCGCACGGTCTTCGGCATAGACGGGGCGGGTGACCAGCACTTTTTCGCGCCAGTCCACGTGCTCGGTATGCAGCAATGGCGTCGCGTCGCGCAGGATATTTTCGGCCTGATCCGCTAGATCGCGCAGCACGGCGGAATCGGGCCCCGAGAATCGCGCCTCGATGTCTGAACCCCCACCGGGGCCAAAGATGATCCGCTTGGTCTGCACCTCTGCCCAAGGCAGCGCATTGATCGCGAACTGGTCAAGCTCGGCGCGTAGGGCGGGGATTGCCTCGGCCGAGGTGGCGCGAACCACCAGCTGCCCGATCGAGGGGTCGCTGTCCCCCGGCGTATAGGTCAGGACATAGCGCGTCAGACCGGCACCGATGGTGGTAGTCACGGTGTCCACATCTTCGCGGGCCAGCAGCCAATCTTCGATCACCGCAAGATCGCGGGAGGTTGACTGGATAGAGCTGCCCTGTTCGGCCTTGTATTCAAAGTAAAACAGCGGCGTGTTCGATGCGGGGAAGAACTGCTGTTTGACCTGCCCAAAGATCATGACGCAGGCCACCGTGGTGCCGATCAGACCGGCAAACACAAGCCAGCGGAACCGCAAAACCTGCCGCACAAGATTGCCATAGGCGCGGAAAATCGGACCATTATAGCCGCTGTCATCATCCGCCAGCCCGCCGATCTTCAGCATATAGTGCCCCAACAGCGGTGTGACGGTCACCGCCACGATCCACGACAGCAGCAACGAAATGCCGATCACCGCAAACAAGGAGAACATGAATTCACCCGTCGCGTCTGGCGATAGCCCGATCCCGGCAAACGCCATGATCCCGATCACGGTCGCGCCCAAAAGCGGAATCTGGGTGTTCTGCGCGGCAGTATCTGCTGCAGCGACCGAAGGCCGCCCCTTGCGCATTTCTTGTTGCATGCCTTCGGCGACCACGATGGCATTATCCACCAGCATCCCCATGGCAATAATCAAAGCACCAAGGCTGATCCGTTCTACCTTGACCCCGAAAAGATACATGAAAAAGAACGTTGCCAGCACCGTCAGCAACAGCGACGCGCCCACAACGACAGACGCACGCACCCCCATAAAAAGCGCAAGCACCCCGATCACCACGGCGACGGACATGGCAAGAGACAGCAGGAAGCTGTTGTTTGCCTCGTCCACCACGCGGTGCTGTTCATAGATCGGTGTGATCTCTACCCCGACGGGCAGAAAGGCTTGCAACGTTTTTAGCTGCGCTTCGACGCGTTTGCCGACCTCGACGATATTTTCTGACAGCAGACCCGAAACGCCAAGGGTGAACACCTCTTGGCCGTCCTGCCGTAGGATGTGATCTGGCGCGTCCACACGGCCGCGCGTGACGGTGGCCACATCCAGCAGATTCAACACCTCGCCCTGAAAGCCGAAGGTCAGCGCACTGATATCGTTGACGCTATCCTCGCCCGACGGCCCGTCGATGCGCAGATTGGTATCACCGGTTTCGACAAAACCCGTGGGGTTAATCGCGGTAGATTCGTTGATTGCGCCGATGATCACACTGGGATCAATCCCGAGCTGTGACAGCTCTTGCGACGACGGTTCGACAAAAATCGCCTCTTGCGGCAGCCCGTCAATATCGACGTTTGCCACCCCATCCACGGTCAGCAAGTCGCGGCGGATGAAAGTCGCGATCTCCCATATCTCTGAATCAGAAAAACCGGGGGCGGAGACGGCATAAAGGATACCAAAAACATCGCCGAAATCGTCGTTCACCTGCGACGGACGGGCACCAGAGGGAAGCGACGCACCCGCATCGGACACGCGGTCGCGCAGATCGTCCCAAACCTGTGGCAGCTCGGTCCCATCATATTCATCCTGCATCTCGACTTCGATCACCGACAGGCCATGGGTGTTGCGCGAGGTGACCGTCTTCACTTCGTCCATCTGCTGGATTTCGGCTTCTAACACCTCGGATATCTCGGTCGCCACTTCGGCGGCACTCGCACCAGGATAAGCCGTCGCCACGATGGCCGATTTGAGGGTGAATGTCGGGTCTTCAAGCTTGCCAACCGAAAGGTAGCCAAACACACCACCGAACAATGCGAAGAGAATGAAAATCCACGTATAAAGCGGATTTTCAATGGAGAAACGTGCGATTTTCATAGTTTACTCGATGCTCAACCCGTTGAAGGGGCGCACGGTGTCGCCCTCGCGCAGCAGCTGTGTGCCAGCACCTACGACCAATGTGCCCGGCTCAAGTCCCGTGGCGACGATATCTGTTCCCGTGCTGGACGAGACTTCGACCGGGACCCAAGCTACCTGCCCCTGCTTGCCGCTTTTATCGGGGGTATAGACCATGACACGCGCCTGATCCTCCGCCATCATCACGGCAGAAGGGGGGAGGGTGGTTGCCGTATCGTCGCCCGCAGCGACGCGCGCGGTCACGCTCATTGAGGCCCCGGGGATCAGCTTGGGGGTGACGCGGTCGGCAGGCAGCGCCAGTGTCACGCGGTAGCTTTGCCCGATGCTTTGGGTTTCGGCGTTGAACTCGCGCAGTTCAAGAGGGACACCGCCGGAGAACACCGGCGACGTGCCGGTGAATTCGATGCCGGCGGCGTTTGAATACATCTGGAACATCTGTTCGGGGACATCGATTTCCACCCGCACTTCCGACATATCATGCAGGCGCACGATGGCCTGACCGGGGGCGATGTTGGCGTAATTGGGCGTCAGCCGCGACGCCACCAATGCACGGAAAGGGGCAATTAGCGTCGCGTGGTCCAACGCCTCGCGGGCTTCGGTCAACGCGATCCGCGCCAGATCACGGGCGGTTTGCGTATCCTGCGCCTGCGCGGTGGAGACTGCATTGCTTTTGGCCAAGGTTTGCGACCGCTCAAAATCCCGTTCCGCTTGGGTCAGTTGTACTTCGGCGCGTTGGACGGCACGTTCAAACGGCGCGGCATCCAGTGCTGCGATCTGCGCGCCTTCTTGCAAAAACTGCCCCTCTTGTGCGTCGAACATCACCATACGGCCACCGACTTCGAAAGACAGATCGACCGTCTCTCGCGCAGCGATCTGCCCAAAGAAGACCCGCTTTACCTGCGCTGCGGCCCCGCCTGCTTCTATCAGTTTGACCGACCGAATGGGGGCCTGTATGCCCGAGGGTGTAAGGTCGTCAGCGCTTTGGGCAATAAGCGGCGTCGCAAGGGTCGCGCATAATAGAACGGAAATTAGCTGCTTCATTTTAATGGCCTTTTGAGTACTGAGCGGTACTTACGCTCAGTGACGCACAGTTCAACCCCTCTTAGATGCCCTTCAGCACTTTTATTTCGCCGATACACGCCCTAGTTCAGGGGGATGAATGAAAATGCATCAAAGTCACGGATATTGTCGACGGCCCGCGCCCTGTTCTTTGTCAACGGCTTTGACAAGGTCACGACGGACCTTCTGGCGCGTGAAGCATCCGTGTCCAAGGCGACGATCTATCGCTATTTCGACAATATGTCGGATATTTTGCAGCATGTGCTTGAGGCGGAGGCAGACGTGTTCCGCGCCGAGGTGTTGGGCGATATTTCCAGTCATCCCGATTTGCGTACCGCGCTGACATCGTTCGGACGTAAGTTCCTGAGTTTCCTGAGCGAGCAGGATTCGGTTAAATTTACCTGTCTGATTCACGAAGTTGCGCGGGACTATCCACAGGTAGGACGGATTTTTTATACCGCCGCCTTCGAGGCAGTCTGCACGGCCGTTTCCGGCCTGCTGGCACAGGGGCAAGAAACCGGCGAACTGCGGGATGATTTTGATCCGGCGGATGTGGCCGAAGATCTTATTTCGCTGTTGAAAGGCTTTGGGACGGTCCGCGCACAACTGGGGCTGACGACCCGTCCGTACAAAGACATCGACCAGCACGTCGCACGCGTGGTCGACACTATCTTGATCGCCTACCGTGCGTCGGATGGGGCCGCGCTGGCGTAATTGGCCACATGCATGATCGCGGCCTGCGTGTTGTCGCCGCTGATGTTTAGCTTGGGCCCCATTGGCAGGGCGCTCATGCCCAGACGGTTCATCCAGCGCTGGAACACCGCGGGGACAATTCCGATCACATGGGTCGCGCCTTGTTGGGTGGCCGCACGGGCCATGGCCTTGATCAGCTTGGTCTGGATCGCCAGCCGCCGGTGCGCGGGCTCGTTCTTTGACAAAAACAGGCGCGTTGCTTCCCAGACATGGGGCATCACGGGGGCCTCTTCGTAAAGCACATATTCAGGAATATCCTGCAGCATCCCGCGCTGCGCATCCTTGAGCATATAGGTGTAGCACCCGCACTGCGCCGTGGTCGGCAACAACCGGACACCCGCCAGCACGCGCCCGTATTCATGAATGACGACAGACCGGCTTTGTGGTGTGTCGTACTGGTCGAATTCCATCCCTTCGGTATGGGGCAGATCCCATTCTTTTTGGTCAATGAATACCGATTTACGGGCTTTCAGAAAATCTGAATACAGCTGGCCATAGCGGTACTGGTTGCCAATATGCACCACAGTTTCCTCTAGGCGTGTCGCGTAGGAAGGCACGCTATCTTCGACAGGTCGCGACGTGAGAGCGGGTTGCACCAAAGGCTCAAGCGTCTCTGCGTTTCGATGTGAATATGCGTTCTGGATTCCCATTGATATTGCCCCGAGCCCACTGAAATCACGAAAAAGTTAACTAAATGCATACAGTCACGGTTCTGCCTTAATCGCAACAAATTTTCCACTAATAGTTGAGGTGTATCATTGTGATATAGAAATAGATTCGTTTGGCGCCTTACAGTGCGCCAAGCAGACGGAGAAAGCGCAACATGCAAGCAATCGACAATGTTAACTTGCCCCAGACCCGCCCGGTGTTAAGCCGGCTGCGGGACTATGCGCTTGTCGGCAGCCGTGCCTTTGCGCAGCGCGCGATCATCTACACCGTCGCGATCGGACTGGCAGGGTATTATTACGATCTCTATGTGGCGCTGTTCTTTTTCGCCGCCATCGGCATCTGTGAAGTATATGATATTCTTGTGCTGCGTTCTATCCTGCGCAACACCCGTTCCAAGACGCTCAAGATCCGCAAGTCACTGTTCCATATCTATATGACCACGGCGCTTAGCGCGACGACCATATCGTTGTTCTGCATCGCGATTGCGATCCAGCAGGGCGTGGGAAATAGCCATTTTCTGCCGCTTTTCCTGTTGATTTCCGCCTCTATATTTGCGGCGATGAACAACCATCAGTTTCTCTACGTGCTGGGGTTTCGCCTGGCGATTTACATCGGGGCGATCCTTTACATCCCGATCCGCGATGTGGTGATTGCCCGACCCTCACTGGACTCTGAGATTTGGTTGAACCTCTTTACCGCGCTCTTTGTCTTGGGCTTCGTGCTCGAACTCGCGCGGACCTTCATTAAGGGGTATTCCGCCTTGATGAAGAACCGTCTGGCGCTTCAGATAGAAGCCAAGAATGCCCTTGCAGCAAGCGAAGCCAAGACCCGTTTCCTGTCAACAGTCAGCCATGAATTACGCACGCCTCTAACGTCGATCCGAGGGGCGCTTGATCTGATTAATGCGGGTTCTGCGGGGGAGGTGCCGGACAAAATGTCGCGGCTTCTCGATATCGCCACACGCAACGCGCATCGTCTGGGCGAACTGGTCGGGGATTTGCTGCTGTTGCAATCTGCCGATGTCGGAAAATTCTCGCTCGATCTTGGCAATGTGGATTTGGCAGAAGTGGTGAACACAGCGGCTCATTCGTTCCAACCCTATGCCAGCCGTTTTGGTGTGGCTGTCAAAATCGATGTAAAAACCGAAAACCCCATCGTCCGTGGGGACCGGAAGCGACTGGATCAAGTCGTCGTCAACCTTCTGTCCAACGCTGCCAAATTCTCTCAGGCGGGCGGAACCATTTCTGTCGGGCTAGGGCGGGACGGCGAAAATCTGGTCATCTCTGTTGCCGATCAGGGCATCGGGATTCCCGAAGGCAGCGAAAGCGTTATTTTCGAAGAGTTCGGCCAGCTTGACTCCAGCGATCAGCGCAAGTTCCAAGGCACCGGTTTGGGGCTGTCGATATCAAAGCGTATCGTCGATGCTCACAGTGGCAGCATCGCCTACACAAGCAAACTTGGCTACGGCACGACCTTCAACGTGTCGCTCAAGGCGGCGGATGCGGCCGATGGCACCAAGCCCCAAAGCTATTCCGACGCGGCCTGACCCACTGGCACGGCGCGCAGCATCAGCGGCCCGTCAGGGCGCATGGTAAAGGTTAGGTTCGGCGGTGCGACAGGGTGTTCCGTCAGTTCGAACGACGCCCCTCGCAGGGCCGAGGCAAGCAGCACCATAATCTCGGTCTCGGCGTATTGCGCACCGATACAGATACGTGGCCCGTCGCCAAAGGGAATATACTGGCCACGCGGGTATTTGCGGTTCAAAAATCGGTCGTGCTGATACAGCGCCGCGTTCTCCCACAGCAGTTCATTCCGGTGCAGCGCATAGACCGGAAACATGATCACATCGCCTTTCTTAAAGGTCACATCCTTTATCGTAACCTCCTCTGACGCATCACGGGCGAATAGGGCACCGGCGGGATACATCCGCAGGGTTTCGCGCACATGAGCGTGTAGTTTCGGCATCTTGGGCAGGTCAGCAAACCCGATTGGGCCCGCACCGCACACCTCAATCACCTCGGCGCGCAGATCCGCTTGCACCTGCGGATGCATCGCCAGTAGATACAGCCCCCAAGCAACCGTATTGGCCGAGGTTTCATAGCCCGCCGCGACGAAGGTCAGCAGGTTATCGACGGTGGTTTCGATGTCTTCCTTGTCAGTCTGGAGCGCCTCGATCAACAGATCAAGAAAATCGACCGCCTCGGCATGGCGCGCGGCGCGGCGGTTGGTGATCACGTCATGGGTCAGCTGTCGTAGATCACGGATCGCTTTCTTGCTGCGCAGCCATTTCAAGCGGGGCATCCATTTTGGCAGTCCCATCAGATCAAACAGCGACATATAGCTGATGTAATCGGTAAACCGTCGCATCCCCAAGCGGACATCCTCTTTCGACACTGCCTCGTTGCCCGAAAACATCACGCGCGAGATATTGGTCAGCGTCGCCTCTTGCGCGGCATCCGACACATCGACCTCGCCCTGCGCCCGCGCAAAAAACGCCGCCAGCTCGTCGCCGGTCTGGGCAAAGTGGCGGGTCAGTACAGGCAGGTTGCGCGCCGCAAAAAGGGGTGCATACCGATGACGCTGGCTGCGCCACTTCTCGCCCTCCGACAGGATCATGCCGTTGCCGACCACCGGGCCGATCACATTATGGGTAAATGCAGCCTTGGGAAACCGGCGCCCGGCTCCGGCCAGCAGTTCGGTTACCATTTCGGGGTCGCAGACATAATGGATTCTGGCGGGACCCTTCAGATAGCTTTGCGTTCGGGTCGCGTCGGGGATCACAGAAAAGATGTTTTTGCCGGCCTTTTTGGCGAAGTCGATCAAACCGACATCGGCGGTGGCCAAATCCGCTTGAACCGGGATCGGTTGCACAAGCGTCATACTATCCTGTGCGGGCATATTGGGTGAACTCATTGTCGTCTCCTTGCCGGTGCAACGGTGGCGGCTGCCACATCGCTGTTTCTAGCAGGGAAACAATACCACATACTACCTAAAGTTACCCGCGCGGGCGGAACGTCAGCCTTCAGGGCGCGCGAGCGGAACGTGCTTCTCCTTGGTATTTGCGCGTGCAAAATAGCCAGAACAGCAGTCCACCCAACTGGCAAACATCCATGTGCCACGCGGCGATTTGACCTAGGGCAAGACCAGCTCTTGCCCGTTTTGCCAGCTTTGTGCCAGTGCCTTTGCCTCGCCCTTTTGCTGGGGTGCCAGTTGTTGGCCCATTTGCATCAGGCGTTCTTCGGGCGCATCGAGCTCTCCATCTGCGGCATAGGCCATCGCAGTATGCTGTAGGGCCCAAGCCGCTACAGGGTCTCGCTTGACGCTTATGCCATCGGCATAAAAATGCGCGAGTTTTGCGAGCGATCTTGGCTCTCTGCGTTCGGCGGCGGCGTGGTACCAGCGGGCGGCCTCTGCCGGATCGGCGGGGCGCCCCTGTCCGTTCTCATACAGCAAACCGACATTCAGATAGGCGACGGGTTCGCCGTATTCCGCGGCCTGCTGGTACCAGACCATTGCCTCGTCAAAATCCTGCTGTACACCGCGCCCCAAGGCATAATGCTTGCCCATGTTCACCTGCGCTGCAGGCACTCCGTTTCGCGCGGCCTCGTAGTACCAGCCAACGGCTTTTTCATCATCCTGCGAGGTGCCAAGCCCGTCGGCATAGAGGTTGCCCAGATTGATCTGGGCTGCAGGGTATCCCTGCTCTGCCGCGAGGCGATACCATTCAAGCGCCTCGCCATAGTCCTGTTTCACTCCGATGCCGTGATGGGACAACCACCCTAAGGAATACTGCGCCTCTGCCAGTTCCTGTGCTGCCGCGGCGCGCAATAGCTGCTGCGCTTCTTTGGGCGCCGCGGCACCGCCACGACCTTCTAGCAGCAGGACCGCCAAGCGGTACTGGCCCATGGCATATCCCTGGTCTGCCGCTTTTCGGTACCAGGCGCGGGCCTCTGCATCACTTTGCACCGTGCCTTCGCCCAACTCGTGCATATTGCCCAGACTGAATTGCGCCTTGTCGAAGCCCTGTGCCGCAGCGCGGGTGAAATAGTCAAAGGCGGTATTAGCATCGGCATCGACGCCGTGACCAAAGCGGTAGGAGACCCCCAATGAATTCAGACCGCAGGGATTATTCTGCTCGGCGGATTTTTCAGCCCATTCGATCGATTTGTTGAAATTTTGCGGGATGCCGTCGCCGCCGCGATAGTACAGCCGGCCCATCTGACACTGCGCCTCAGCATCCCCCTTTTCGGCAAGTGGCAGCAAAAGCTCTAGCGCGTGGGCATAATTGCCCTGTTCGAACGCGGCCAAGCCGTCCTGTACGGTTTGCGCCTGTGCGACCATGGGCATGATCGCGGCCAGAATGGTGCGACCAATCCAGCTTCTTTTGGTTTTACCTGCCATGGGAGGGTCCTTCTTGTCGGGCGGGCAGCCTGCTGCCTTTTCACGTTGGCGTAACGCTAATCACCTGACGATGCACGCCGCCGCCCCGTCAAACCTCGGCGGAAATTTGCGTGTTCCTGCTATGGCTTAGGCGGCTCATGACAAACCGGCAAAGACCCGCCCGCGCGGGGGCGGGGAACTGGCGGAAAAGATACCCATGGGTAACTTAGCTCGGCGCGGCACCGGCGCGGCGGGACGCCCGCTGCGAGACAAAGGCACAGACCAGAAGCTGCGAGATGTGGTAGATCATCAGCGGCAGAACAATGGCCCCGACCAGATCGGGCGCAAACAGCGCCGTGGCAATGGGCAAGCCGCTGGCAAGGCTTTTGGTCGATCCGCAGTAGAACAGCACCGCGCGGTCAGGATCCGGCATCCCCGTCGCTTTGCCAAGCGCGATCATCGACCACATACCCACGGCCAGAAACAACCAGACCACAGCAAACAGCAGCACAAGGGTCGTCAAGGGAATGGCGGACCAAAGCCCAGACACCGTGCCTGCGCTGAAGGCCGAATAGATGATCAACATGATCGACCCACGGTCGACTATCATGGTCAGCAGCTTGTGGCGTTGCACAAACCCGCCAACCAGCGGACGCATAAGCTGGCCGACGACAAAGGGCAGCAAAATCTGCACGCCGATCTTGCCGATTGCATCAAGGCTGACGCCGCCGTCGCCTTGTTGTAGCAGAAGGGTCACCAACACCGGCGTCAGAATAACCCCGATGATGTTAGAGACTGAGGCCGCGCAAATCGCCGCCGGCACATTGCCCCCTGCGATAGAGGTAAAGGCGATGGATGATTGCACGGTAGACGGCAGAACCGACAGAAACAGCAGCCCCATGGTCACAGTCGCGCCCAGTATCGGGCTGAACAGCGTGGCAAGGACCAGTCCGATCAACGGAAACAAAATATAGGTCGCGCCAAAGGTCATGCCTTGAAGCCGCCAGTTTGTGATGCCCGCCTTCACCGCACTGGGATCAAGCTTGGCCCCGTACAAAAAGAACAGCAGCGAGACCGCCCAGAACGTCACCCCGCGCAGCCCTTCGGCGGCAAGGCCAGTGGCAGGCAGCACTATGCCCGCGATCACAGTGGCCAGCAGCAAAAGCATATAGGCATCGATACCGATACGTTTGATATAATTCATGAGAAAACCCGCCTTGTCGCAGAAATCGGTATAGGGGCGCTGCCCGCCCGTAAAGAGCGAGCGGAAGAAAAGCTTCCTCCGCTCGTTCTGCTTTTAAGCGTGCTTAGAACCCTGCGGCCTGCCCATCCTTGCGCGGATCAGAGCCAGCGGCATAGCCACCGTTGTCAGTGCGCTGCACCAGTTGAGCGCCGCCAAAGCCGAATGCATTATCCGGTGCCTCGATCTGGATCGCATGGCCAAGCGCCTTGAGCCCGTCCAACAAATCAGCAGACATCGACGGCTCGCAGGCCACTGCCAGCCCCTTGATCGCGCGCCAGCGAGGGGCGTCGGCGGCGGTCTGGGGGTCTTGATCCCACAGCTGCGTGCGCAGCAATAGTTGCATATGCCCTTGCGCCTGAATTGGGCCGCCCATCATGCCAAAGGCCATCAGCGGTGCGCCGTTCTTCATCGCAAAGCCCGGAATAATCGTGTGGAAGGGGCGTTTGCCCGGCGCGACCTGATTTTGATGGCCTTCTTGCGTTGTGAAGCCAAAGCCCCGGTTCTGCATCGATACGCCCGTGCCCGGCACAACCACACCAGAGCCGAAGCCCGCATAGTTCGACTGGATAAAGCTGACCATCATGCCCGACGCATCGCCCACGTTGAGCAAAACGGTCCCGCCTTGCTTAGGGGCGCCGGTGCCAAAGTTTTGTGCATGGTTCGCATCAATCAGCGCCGCGCGGGATTCGAGGTAAGCGGGGTCAAGCAATGCGCTCTCGTCCACATCTGTCATGTGATCGCGGTCGGCGACATAGGCGTGCATATCGGCATAGGCGAGCTTGACCGCTTCGATTTGCAAATGCACAGCGGCCAGATCGTCGGGGCCGTGGTCGCGAATGTCTGTATGTTGCAATATGCCAAGCGCCATCAGCGCGGCGATGCCCTGACCGTTTGGCGGGATCTCGTGCAGTTCGACGTCGTCAAAGCTTTGGCTGATGGTGCCGCACCAGTCGTTGTAATGCGCGGCAAGATCGTCAACCGTCATCGCCCCGCCATTGGCCTTTGCAAAAGCAGCGATCTCTTGCGCGATCTCGCCCTCATAGAACGCGCGGCCTTTGGTTTCTGCGATCGCCCGTAGGGTGCGCGCGGCGCCGGGGTTGCGAAAGCGTTCGCCGGGTTTGGGCGCACGGCCATCGGGCATAAAGGTCTCGGCAAAGCCGGGTTGGTCCTTTAGCACTGCGGCCCCTTTGGCCCATGCTGTGCCCACGACAGGCGACACGATGAACCCGTCTTCGGCATAGCGGATCGCGGGGGCGAGCACGGTGGACAGGCCGAGGCTGCCGAATTTCTCGGACAGTTCGACCCACGCACTGACAGCACCCGGAACGGTCACGGCGTCCCAGCCATGTTCGGGAATGCCATCCTTGAAATACTCGGGCGTCCAAGCCGCCGGCGCGCGGCCAGAGGCATTGAGCCCGTGCAGCTGCTTGCCGTCCCACAGGATGCAGAACGCGTCAGAGCCAAGGCCGCAGCCGGTAGGTTCAACGATGGTCAGCACAGCGGCAGTGGCGATAGCCGCGTCTACGGCGTTGCCGCCTTGTTGCAGGATAGACAGGCCGGCTTGGGTCGCGAGGGGTTGAGATGTGGCGACGACGTTCTCGGCCAGAACGGGCGAGCGGCGCGACGGATAGACGGGATCATGACGTAGGCGCATGGGTTGGCCTTTCTGTAGATGTACGGTTTTTAAGGTGACTGCGGACGGCCCAGACAATGGACACGAACGCCGCAATCAGGAAAATCAGGCTGATGGGGCGGGTGAAGAACAGTGTCGGGTCTTCATCCGTCATCAGCGCGCGCCGCAGGTTGGTTTCGGCGATCGGGCCCAGAATGACCCCCAGCACCAAGGGTGCCAGCGCATAGCCAAGGGCGCGCAGCGTATAGCCGGTAATGCCGATAAAGATCAGCAGATAGAGGTCGGTCACGCGGTTGTTCAGCGCAAAGGTGCCCACGACACAGCAGGTCATCACCACTGGCACGATCAGCCATTTGGGTACCTCGGTCACCCGCAGAAACAGGCGCATGGAAAAGATCGACACGATCAGCATCATGAAAGACGCCACAACCATCGCGATGAACATGCCATAGACAAGGTCGCCGTGATCCAGGATCAGTCGGGGACCGACGGAAATGCCGTGCACCATCAAAGACGCCATAAGGATCGCATCAACAGCCGACCCAGGGATGCCCAGACCGATCAACGGGATCAACCCGCCGCCCGCAGTGGCAGAGTTGCCTGCTTCGGAGGCGACGATGCCGTCAGGTTCACCAGTGCCGAATTTCTCGCTGTTCTTCGATCCGCGTTTGGCTTGGTCATAGGCAACGAGATTGGCGATGGACCCCCCCGCGCCGGGCAGGGCACCGATCAGCACCCCAATGATTGACGATCTCAGCAGGTTGACCGGACGCATCAACACTTCTTTCATCACCGTCCATGTCTGAAAGTCGATAGCCCCTGTGACCAGCGCATTGCCTGACCGGACGCTGTCGGCATTCTCTACCTCTGACACAAGCTGCGAGATGGCAAAGATGCCGATGAGCACCACCAGAAACGGCAGGCCGGCCTGCAACATCTCTATGCCAAAATCAAAGCGCGGGCGGCCCATGATCGGGTCTGTCCCCACGGTAGAGATTGCGAGCCCGATCAGCCCCGCCAAGATGCCGCGCATTGCGGATGTGCCCACGAGGCTGGCCACGATGGTCAGGGCAAACACGATAAGCGAGAAATACTCCCACGGGCCAAGGCGCACAGCAAATAGCGCGAGCGGCGGTGCAGCAAAGATCAGCACGATGGTCGAGATCACGGTGCCAAAGAACGACGCCCACACCCCGATGGAAAGCGCGCGCCCTGGTTCACCGTTGCGGGCCATGGGGAAAGCGTCAAAGGTGGTGGCGACAGACGATGGTGTGCCGGGGATGCCCAGCAATGCCGCCGAGATCAGCCCGCCGGTGTAGCCACCCACATAGACCGACAACATCACCGCGATGCCTTGCAACGGCTCCATCGTGAAGGTCAGCGGCAAGGTCAGCACAATCGCCATGGTCACGGTGAAACCGGGGATCGCGGCGGCGACGATGCCCGCGACGGACCCCGCCAGCATATAGGCGAGCGTGGCCAGCGTGAAAATCTGCGCGGCCCCTGTCATGAAATCAGTCATTCAAAGCACTCCGCGCGGCAGGAAGACGGTGAACACTTCGGCAAAAAGCCAGTTCAGCCCGAAGGAAAACACCACAGCCACCACAGCGGCGAGGGCGATTGACTTGGGCGTGCGTGGCATCAGGATCACTTGAAGCACGAAAAGGAAGATCAGGCTGGCGATGGAAAACCCCAGCAAAGGAATGGTCAGCAGATAGGCTGTGAGCGCGCCAAGGCAGACAAACACCAGATAGCAGCGTTTGGCCCATGCCACGGCCTGCGCCGCGAAATCACCGTAAGCGCGGCGGGGGATCTGGCGCAGCGCGTCGATGATCGCGATGGCTGAAACGATGGCCATGGTGGCAAAGATAATCTTGGGGAAGGCACCGGCGCCGAGTTTTTCAAAGCGCGAGGTGGCAATGCCGCTGGCCGAGATGAACAGCCCGACCGAAGCCAACAGCAAGAAGACATAGCTCAGAAGGCGGGCAACCAAGCCCGCCTCCTGTGACTTCATGGGGTCGTGCCCGTTCATGGGGCCAGAACCGACGACAGCGATTTCACTGTCTCGTCCAGTTTGGTCAGATAGGCACGGTAGTCCTCTTGACCGCGGAACCCGACATCTGCACCCGCATTGTTGGTCTGCTCGATATAGGTTGGGTCTTGTGCCATTTCTTTCAGCGCGGCTTCCAGTGTGTCGCGTACCTCTTGTGGGGCACCTTTGGGCATGACGATGCCGCGGGTCACGTTCAGTTCGAGGTCCTGACCCAGCTCTTTGAAGGTCGGCACATCTGCGGCGGCGGCCACACGTTCGGTCGCACCGACAGCAAGGAATGTCAGATCGCCATTGTCGACGAATTGCTTGGAGGAGCTGATGTCGCCGATGGCTACGTCAAGGTTGCCGCCAACCAGCGCGCGCACGCGCTCTCCGGTGCCTTCATAGCCGACGTATTTAAACTCAAGCCCGAACGCCTGTTCGATCATCGCAGCGTGCAGGTGCGGTACGCCCGCCAGTGTCACCCCCATGGAGATTTCGCCGGGATGCGCCTTGGCATAGGTCACGAATTCCTCGAAATTGCTGTAGTTGTCGGATTTACCGGCCACCAGATATTGGGGTGATGCGGTCATCAGCGCGATGGGGTCAAAGTCATCCCATGCCAGATCGGTGATGCCGGTTTCGGTAGCGACCAACAGACCTTCGTGGACCTGGCTGATGGTATAGCCGTCCGCTGCGCGGCGCGACGCCTCGCGCAGACCAACGGTGCCGCCAACGCCGGGCATGTTGATGACGGGCATTTCAGCGCCAAGGAACGGCTGCACGTTGTTGGCCACAAGACGCATCAGCGTGTCAGACCCACCACCGGGCGACCATGGTACGATGAATTCTACAGCCCTTTCAGGGTAGGTTTCGGCAGTGGCGGGAACTGCAAGTAGGCTCGCAGCGGTGAAAAGGGCGGCTAGGCCCGAACGAAACGTCATAGGAGGACTCCCTGTGAGAGAAGCAGCGGTTTTTCCGCCGCGGGTTTGGTGTCAGTTTCGTGAATAACACAAGAGCAACCCAGACAAAGCGCGTAATTCTTGCCATTATGTTTAGCATTGCTTACCTTAAGGGATGGATACACGTCAGCTCGAGACTTTATTGGCCATTAGCCAGCGCGGTGGCTTTGCTGCAGCGGCGCAGGCGGTGAACCTGACCGCCTCTGCCGTGAGCCAGCAGATCGCTGCACTTGAGGCTGAGATCGGTACACAACTGTTTGACCGCACGCGACGCCCGCCCGCCTTGACCACCAAAGGTGCCGAGATGGTGCGCGCCGCCCAGTCAATCCTGCAGATCGTGTCGGACACCAAAGCGTCGGTCGCAGGCGAGCAAATGCGCGGCACCGTGGCGCTTGGGTCGTTGCGGACGGGGGCGAATTCGCTGGTGCCACAAGCTCTTGCAACTCTGAGCGCCAGCTTTCCGCATCTTAACTTTCGCCTGCGCGTCGGCGTCTCTGAGGAGTTAATGAGCGAAGTTGTGTCGGGGCAGCTGGATGCTGCCGTTGTGGCCGATCACGTTGCCGTCCCCAGCAGCTTGCGGTGGACACCCGTGCTGACCGAACCGCTGATCGTGCTGACGCCGCCGGGGACAGGGACGTTGAGCATTGATGATCTGATCCGCGATATGCCCTATATCCGGTACCGTACGCAGGTGCCGCTGGCGCGTCAGATCGACACAGAGATCGCCCGCCTTGGGGCTGCGCCGCGCCAGATCGTGTCGGTCAACACAATGCCTGCCATAGTGGGCTGCGTGCGGGCAGGGCTGGGGTTCGCGATTATTCCGCAGATCGCGCTGCATGACGCGGAGTCAGCCTCGCTTGATTGGTTTCCCTTTGGTGCACCGCCTATCCATCGTCGTTTGGGGCTGGTGCAGCGGGTCGCGTCGCGCCGGGCAGAGGTCTTGGCAGCGCTTGTGGCGGCGCTGATTCAGCAGGGCTTGTCGGGCGATGTCCATGACTAGGGGGCAAAACACCTGTGTTACCCTAGACATCAGCCCCCGACAGGCTATTTCCAACCACGCAGTATTTTGAAAATCTAGGAATTACGATGCCGACACAGTCCCCCGATAAGATGGCGACAGAGCTTTTGCATCTGCATGATGAGCTGGCGGCAAACAATTCTAACACGGACGCGCGCAAAAAGAAGAAGGCGCAGCACGCATTGAACCGGTTGAACTTCCTTGAAGCTGTGATGGAAACGGTACCCGTCGGGGTCGTTATGGCGGATGCGGATGGCCAGATCGTGTATGGCAACAGCCATGTCGAGAAAATGGTCGGCCACAAAGTCATTCTTTCCGATGATGTCACGTCCTATGGTGAATGGATCTCGTATCATGCCGATGGGCGGCGTGTTGAAAGCCACGAGTATCCATTGGCGCGCGTCATCGAGGGCAATCAGGATCACGCTGAAATCGACGTTCATTACCAGCGGGGCGATGGCACGCGGTTCTGGTTACGTATAATCGGCGAGCCGGTGTTGAACGGTGATGGCGAACGCATCGGAGCCACCGTCGCCCTGATCGACATCGACGAAGAGCGCCGATTGCGCGAGGCGCAGAACATCCTCATTGCAGAGCTTAACCACCGCGTGAAGAACGCCTTTAGTGTGGTGAAGTCTATTGTCAGCCAATCCCTGCGCAAGATGAGCATTCACCGCAATATTCGCGAAACGATCGATCAACGTCTGAACGCCTATGCCACGGCGCATTCGAAACTGGTCGGCACCACGTGGGACCGCGCCGGTATCGAAGAGGTGGCCAACGATGTGCTGGAACCCATTGGCGGTGGACGCATTAAGACCTCGGGCCCCGCGACAGAGCTGCCTTCGCGTCAGGCCTTGTCGTTGTCGATGGCATTTTACGAGCTGGCCACGAACGCCGTGAAATACGGTGCGTTGTCGGTTCCTGACGGAATAGTGAAACTAACTTGGGAACAGCATGATACCCCTGAGGGTTCCACCCTTGAGCTTCACTGGGTAGAAAGCGGCGGCCCCGCGGCCGAGAAACCGAGCGAAACCGGATTTGGCAGTTTTATCACCGGACGGGCCCTTGAGGCTGAAACTGGCGGCAAGATCGACACGATCTTTGGGTCAGGCGGATACGAATGGCATTTAACGATGCTGCAACAAATGGAAGAACAGGCACCACAATGACAGATACACCTCAGAATATTTTCATCGTCGAAGATGAGGTCGTTGTCGCCTTCGAGATGACCGACCTTTTGGAAGACATCGGCTTTAACGTTGTTGGGCCCAGTATCCATCTTGAAGATGCAAAAGAGAAAGCCCGTAAGGGCGATATCGACATCGCGTTTCTGGATGTGAACCTCGGTCCGAATAAGACCTCCAAGCCCGTGGCCGATATCCTGCGCGAACGTGGCATACCGTTCGTGTTCATCACAGCCTATGATGCGGATCAGATCAGCTTTCTCGGGCCAGAAGACCGCGTCGTTAAAAAGCCGGTCAGCAGTGAAAAACTGGTTGAGACCCTGCGGCGCCTCTATCCCACGTTGGAAACCTAAAACGCGAAGTATAAGCAGAATCCCGCGCGCCGCGACACTGCGGCGCAGGGGTGGGCCCATCAAGGGGCGTGACATCGGCCGAACGTGAACATATAGTGAACGTATGGCTAAACAAACTGTAGAACAAAAACTGGCGATCCTCAGCGACGCGGCAAAATATGATGCGTCATGTGCCTCTTCGGGGTCGACAAAGCGCGACTCGCGCGATGGTAAGGGGCTTGGCTCGAACGAGGGGTCGGGCATTTGTCACGCCTATGCGCCGGATGGGCGCTGTATCTCGTTGCTGAAAATCCTGATGACGAACTTTTGCATCTATGATTGCAGCTATTGCATCAATCGGGCCTCGTCGAACGTGACGCGGGCGCGGTTTAGTGTCGATGAAGTGGTCAAACTGACCATCGAGTTTTATCGCCGCAATTATATCGAAGGTCTGTTTCTGTCCTCGGGCGTGATCCGGTCGCCGGACGCCACCATGTCGGACATGGTGCAAATCGCGCGCAAGCTGCGCCACGAGGAAAACTTTCGCGGCTATATCCACCTCAAAACCATCCCTGATGCGGCCCCCGAGCTGATCGCCGAAGCGGGGCTGTTGGCGGACCGGTTGTCGATCAATGTCGAGCTGCCAACGGATGCTGCCGTTCAACAATATGCGCCGGAAAAGAAGCCTGAGCAGATCCGCAAGGCGATGGCGGATTTCCGGCTGCGCAAGGAAGTGTCGAAGGACAAATCCCACACCGGTAAACGCCCCCCACGGTTTGCGCCGGCGGGCCAATCGACGCAGATGATCATCGGGGCAGACGGGTCAAATGATGCCGCCATTCTGGGCCAGTCAACACGGCTCTATTCCAGCTATAAACTCAAGCGCGTATATTATTCGGCTTTCTCACCGATCTCGGACAGTTCGTCCAAGCTCCCGCTGATCCGACCGCCCTTGCAGCGCGAACATCGGCTCTATCAAGCGGATTGGTTGCTGCGTTTCTATGATTTCCAACTGGACGAAATCACGTCGGTCACGGCGGACGGGAACCTTGATCTTGAAGTAGATCCAAAACTGGCCTGGGCTTTGGTGCACCGCGAGGTGTTTCCGCTGGATGTGAACCGTGCCACTCGCGAAATGCTGCTGCGCGTACCGGGGTTCGGGGTGAAGACGGTGAACCGGATCCTGTCAACGCGCTGCCACCGCGCCCTGCGCTACGAAGATCTGATCCGCATGGGTGCGTCGATGAAAAAGGCGCGCAGTTTTATCACAGCGGGCGGCTGGTCCCCCGGTGGGTTGACCGACAGCCTTGACCTGCGTGCGCGTTTTGCGCCGCCGCCCGAACAGCTGACATTGTTCTGATGCACCGCGCAGTGATGCCCCCGATTGGCACGGCGCAGGCGTGGCGTGATGCGGCGCGTCAGTTTCTAGCAGCGGGCATCCCGCCCGAAGCGATCCTGTGGGGCGATACCACCACTGCACCCGATCTGTTTGGTGAGGTTCGGCCGGTCCGACCGGCAGGGCACGTCACTGTACCGCGTAGCTTTATTTCGATGGCGAGCACCGTCGTCTGGCATAGCGATCCTGAACGCTTTGCGCGGCTCTATGCATTTTTGTGGCGTTTGAAAGATGCCCCGCATCTCATGACGGACCGCGGCGACGCCGATTTGTCACGCCTGCGATCGATGGAAAAGAACGTGCATCGCTGCCAACATAAGATGAAAGCATTCGTGCGCTTCCGCGAGATCGGGGTCGAAGACGCGCCGCGGCGGTCCTTTGCCGCGTGGTTCGAGCCCACGTATCACACGGTAGAGCCTACCGCCGATTTCTTTGTCCGCCGTTTCAGCGATATGGATTGGCGTATCTTCACGCCGGATGTGTCTGCCGTGTTCGAAAATGGGTCGCTGTCATTCCGCGAAGGACAGGAAAAGCCAGCGCTGCCCGAAGACGCAAGCGAGCAGCTGTGGATCACCTATTTCCAGAATATCTTTAATCCTGCCCGGTTGATGGTCAAAGCCATGCAGTCAGAGATGCCAAAGAAATACTGGAAGAACATGCCCGAAGCGGCGTTTATTCCCCAGATGATTGCCGAAGCCCCCGCCCGCGCGCGGGCGATGGCAGAGGCCGCACCCTCGCTGCCACCTGCGCGCATGGCACAAGTACAAGCGCAGCTTGCCGCACATCAATCGGCGTGGGAGGGGCCGAAAGACGCATTGGCCAAAGATATCGCGGCCTGCACCCGTTGCCCCCTGCATTGCAACGCAACACAAGCTGTACCGGGCGAGGGGCCGATGGACGCTGACCTGATGGTCGTAGGGGAGCAGCCCGGCGATCAGGAGGACCTTAGCGGGCGACCCTTCGTTGGTCCGGCGGGGCAGCTGTTTGACAAGATTGCGGGGCAGGCGGGGCTGGAGCGACACAAGACGTTTGTCACCAATGCCGTAAAGCATTTTAAGTTCACCCCGCGCGGTAAGCGGCGCTTGCACCAATCTCCCAACGGGTCAGAGATTCAGCATTGCCGGTGGTGGCTGGACGCAGAGATCGCGCAGGTACGTCCCAAATTGCTGCTTGGGATGGGGGCCACCGCCGCCGAAGGGCTAACGGGGCGCCGCGCGGGTATCTTGTCGCGGCGGGGCACGGTCGAACAAACCGCATCCGGCACGCCTATTTTGTTAACCCTACACCCGTCTTATCTGCTGCGCCTTCCAGATCCTAAAGCCAAAGCCGATGCAACGGCCCAGTTTAGGGACGATCTAGCCATGGCGGTAAAACTGCTGGATTGAAGCGGCCAGAAAGATCGGGCACCCATTGCAATCTGCGTATCGGATGCCATATACCATCCACATGGATGGAGAATCGATATGAACAACGTCAGGCAGCTACGAGACAAACAGCCCGAAAACGAGAAAATTACCATTAACCTGGGCTTTGTTGATCTGGGTCGGATCGATCTGCTGGTACAGGAGGGGTTCTATTCCAACCGCAGCGATTTTATCCGTACAGCGATCCGCAAGCAGTTGGACCACCAGTCCGATACGGTCACACGGTCGATAGAACGGCACACGATGGAGATGGGCCTGCGCGACTACACCCTCGCAGATCTTGAAGCCGTGCAAGCCGCGAATGAGGTCCTGCACATCAAAGTCGTGGGGCTTGCGCGTATCGCACGTGACGTCACACCGGAACTCGCACGCGCCACGATTGGTTCCATTCATGTGCTGGGGGCGCTTCAAGCCAGCACAGACGTCAAAAAAGCACTCGGCGACCGGATCAGTTAAGACCGGCTTAATCCTTTAAAGGAATGCGACATGACAGATGATTTCAACGCGGCCATGCGCCGTGCCGGGAAACTTGTGCGCGGGGGAAACCCCAAAGCGGCAACCGAAGCGATCCAGAATGCGCTCGGCGTAGGGGGTGGTATTGCGACTAAAACCGCTAAAAATCCCTTTGCTAGAGCTAAAGTTGGCCGCGGCCTGCGCGACACACTCGCTGGATTGGCGCAATCGGCTTTGACCGGCGGCGACACGACAGAACCCGAACTCCCCCAAGGTGCGACATTCGACAGCGGTACTTTCAGCTGTACCGCGGGCAGCCGAGAGTATCGGATTTATGTCCCCAACCTCAACGGGTCAGCGCCGAAAGGGGCGGTGATGATGCTCCACGGCTGCAAGCAGTCCCCGGTTGATTTTGCCAAGGGTACAGGCATGAACCAGCTGGCGGATGACTACGGGCTTATCCTTGTGTATCCGGCGCAATCGCGGATCGCGAATATGCAAAACTGCTGGAAGTGGTTCGATCCGGGCGACCAAATGCGCGGCGCGGGTGAACCCGTGATCCTTGCAGGGCTGATGCAACAGGTGCAGCGGGACCATGCCATTCCAAAGGGGCTTAGCTTTGTGGCCGGGCTTTCTGCGGGGGCCGCGATGGCCGTCGTGCTGGGGCAGACTTACCCCGATGTATTCGACGCGGTCGGGGCGCATTCGGGGCTGCCCTATCAGGCGGCCCGCGATGTGCCATCGGCTTTCGCAGCCATGGGGCAGGGGGCAACAGGCTCTAACACGGGCGATTTCATTCCGACCATCATCTTTCAGGGCGACGCTGACACCACCGTTCACGCAACCAATGCAGATGCGATTGCCAAGACGCCTCCCGCGGGGACAGAGGTGATGGACGATGGCGAGACTGACGGGCGCAGCTTTACCCGTCGCACGATCTTGGCCCCGAAAGGCCACGCGGTAAGAGAGCAGTGGTCCATCACGGGCCTTGCTCATGCGTGGTCGGGGGGCGACAGCGCAGGGTCGTACACGGACCCGACAGGGCCAAACGCCAGCCGCGAGATGATAAGGTTTTTCCTCGAGTTGCCGTCGAAGGGCGCTTGATATGACGCACTCCCTTACGTTTGACGCAATCAGCGAAGCCACCCCGGGAGCAAAGTGGGCCGCCCGCTGGGACCGTTCATGGCCTGCCTACGAGGCGTGGTTCACCGCACGTGGCGGCGATACCGGCCCCGACCGCACTGCCTGCGAAGCCGCGTTACAGCAGTATATGCCCGAGTTAGTCCCTGTTCACGCAAAGCTTAAGGATTTGGCTGGAGGATCAGATCGCGCTGCGCGTTTTTTGTCGACATGGTGCCCTCCTAGCTATCTGGGGGGCTGCTCGCTGGCGGTTGCCACATCGCGGGACGACATCCGGCTTGTGCGTAATTACGATCTATCGCCAGACTTAAACGAAGGGTTGCTGTTGCACAGTGCCTGGACCGGCCGCCCCGTCATGGGCATGGTCGAGTTCCTCTGGGGGCTGTCTGACGGTATCAACGACGCAGGCCTCAGCATCGCGCTGGCCTATGGTGGGCGACAAGAAACCGGCCGTGGTTTTGGCATCACGACGATCCTGCGCTATGTCCTAGAGACCTGTAAAACAGTCCCTGAGGCCCTGCGGGTGTTGCAGCGGGTGCCGTCCCATATGCCCTATAACGTAGTGGTTGCGGATGCCGATGGAGCCGCCGCGAGCGTCGAGCTATACGCGGGCGGAGGTGCCAAAGTGCAGCCGCGTCTTGTTGCGACGAACCATCAGACTGACGGCAGTACCCCCGATCGCGGCGGTTTTACGCGAACGTTTGAGCGGTCAAAACGCCTTATTAGTCTCTTATCCGAGGGACCTGGTCCCGCCGGTCTTGCGCAGCAATTCACCCAAGCGCCCCTAAAGCAGGATCGGTATGCCGATGGGTTTGGCACGCTGTTCACAGCTGAATACGAGCCAAAACGCCGACATCTGACGCTGCATTGGGACAATGATACCTGGGTACAATCAATTGACGCCTTCCAAGAAGGCAGCGCGACGTCATCTATTCTAACGGTGCTACACCGCAGCAGCGTGAAGGTGATATCGACTGGGTGAAGGTGGGTATGGACTACGCCGCGGGTCATGGGTGCGATTGGCAAAGATATGTCCCGAAATGGAGCTACGGGGCGTAAAGCTAAGTGGATTCTCAAGGGTCGTTGCGACGGTTACCGCTATCTTAGTTTCATGAGTTCTTCCCTGAATGCTTCCGTTGGTGTGCGCCATCCCAGACACTTTCTGGGCGTGCCGTTCAAGCGGTCGCAAATCGACTTCATATCTTGATTTGAGAGCGCGGCCACAGGCGCATCTCTTGGTAAGTAGCGCCGCGCACGCTTGTTCAGGTTTTCGACGGAACCCTTTTGCCACGGGGCTTGCGGATCACAGAACCATGCCTCGGTTCCGATTCCAGGTTCCAGCTTGCGCCAATTCCTAAACTCAATACCTCTATCAAAGGTGATCGATTTACGGGCCGTTTGGGGCAGGGGTTCCATCACAGTCATTAGCTTGTCCATCAGATGCGTTGTGCTGCGGTCGTTGTTACGGAACAGGACGGCGAAGCGGGTTTTCCGCTCAATGAGCGAGGCGACGTTCATCTTACCCTGAGCAC
>NZ_FNJD01000061.1 GCF_900103185.1 Sulfitobacter litoralis | reverse complement strand
ATCAGTTGGTCTAATAGCTTTTTGTCGATGCTCATACGTGGGTCTCCTTATAGAGCAGTTACCACGCCAAAGCACAAAATTCAGGACAGTCCCGAAAACGCCGCGCAGCTGACCAATTGGACCCAATATGCGTCCGGCGTCGAAGGTGTGGCCCCACTTTTGGACGAAGCGTTGCGTACCTTGCCCGAAGCGAACCCGCAGAACGGCGCAGGTCAAGCAGTGTTCATTGAGGCCTGTAGTGAAGAGGTTCAGGCGGTCTATGATACAATCTGGACCAACTTGAAAAAATAGAAATATGACGGCTTGGCGCGCTAATGCCGCCAAGCCGTTGCTCTGTTCATATGCAGTGCGTATGTAAGAACATTACCTTGTCACAGCGGTCGCCCTTTGGCACCAAGCTTCTTGGTTATTATCTGGCGCAATTCGTTGAAATATCAGCGTGTCCAGACCAAGAAACGCTCAAAAGCGGTTGCATGCGGGTATGCCGATTGATCACGGACAAAGTAAACTGCTGCATTTTGCTGTCACCTCTTTGATGAAATTCACACTCCGATAATTCCATCAAGTCCCGACGCAAAAAAAAATGCGCCATTTGGCAAAAAATCCTTTCGTAAAATTAGAAAAGGCCAATGTTCTCTTTGGAAGTGGATGTAGGAGCGGTTGAGCGCTCCAAACGGCGATGTACCTTTGGGACATGTTTTAGATCATATTGAGCAACCCAAGCTGGTTGGAGTGCTTCGTGTGAAAGAATAATCGTACTCAATAGGTTCATATTTTTTGGGATGTGCAAAAATACACAGATTCTACAATTCGCAATGCCTCGGAAAAGTCGGTTGCTGAAGTTCGGCCAAGGAGGACTACAACATGAGAATGGCTGCCGACATCGAAAGGTTTGCGATCTTAGACTTCGAAGTCTCGAGCCTTTCAGGCAAAAGTTGGCCAATTGAAGTTGGGGTTTCTTGGCTGAATAAGGGGGAAGTCCGGACGTGGAGTTCACTGATCCGACCGGCTGTCGGCTGGAATCTTTCTGACTGGTCTGCTCAGAGTGCGGTAGTTTATGACATAGCACTTGAGGATATTCAGGACGCGCCGTCAGCTTTTGAGGTTGCGGAGGGACTTATCGCAAACTTGGCGGAGAGAGAGTGTCCGATCTTCTGTGTAACTGCGATCTGGTCCATGCTTCCTGAGAGGAGCAAGGACGATGACCATATCC
>NZ_FNJD01000047.1 GCF_900103185.1 Sulfitobacter litoralis | reverse complement strand
CCGATCGGCGTTGAACTTGTACGGCATTTACAGCATCCTGAAACGAACAGAACGCACCCAATATCAGCCGACCGGGGGTCCCTGCAACAACGCCCAAAAATAATCAGAAAATCACACACCCCCCTTTCCTTACTTAAACAGTAAGATTAAACGCTCCCCTGATCAGAGACAAACCGTTGCGCGCCAAAATCTTTTTTAACCAGCAGAACCAAGCGCTACACAACTGTCACATTGCATCGATATCTAACGGGCAAATTGCCTAAACTAAGCTGTTAAATTTCAAGGAAACGAAATGCCAACCAAGTCGCTCGCCCCCTCTTTAGCCGCAGTGTTTGTCCTGAGTGCACTGCCTGCTGCTGCCGAATTAAGTTACTCCAATGCCACAGGAGGTACAGTCAAACTCTACGGTCAGCTGAGTCCGGGCTATCTCTCATTCAATGACGGCGTCGCCAGCTATGGCAATCTGGTAGACAACGAGGTGTCAAACAGCCGCGCCGGCATAACTGTAGCTCAGGAATTCGGGGCATCCGTGTTGACGTTTGATTTTCTGACGGCTTTGGGGTTTGCCCAGTCGTCAAATTTTAGTCAGCTTGGCGATCCTGATAATCTCGATTGGCGCCGAACCTCAGTACGCAAACTTGAAGTCAGTCTTGAGACGGAAAAAGCCGGTACTTTCTCCTTCGGTCAGGGCAGCATGGCATCCGATGGCGTGGCGCAAACTGATCTGTCTGGCACCACGGCCGCAATGTACAACGGCCTTGATACTGTTGCGGGAAACTACCAGTTTCGCACTTCATCTGGTGCGCTTTCCGGTATCGAAATCGACGATACGTTCGGGAGTCTCGATTCCACGCGCCGCGGTCGAATTCGGTACGACAGCCCGAGCTTGAACCACTTCTCAATTTCAGCGGCCTACGGCAAAGACATCCTTTCGACCGACAACGACGACATCTTTGCTGACATCGCACTGCGCTATAAAAACGAGATCGGGGACGTAAAGGTTGCAGGATCGTTAGGGTTTGCACGCAGAACACGCAACGGGGCCGATCGTGACGATACATTCGGTTCCATCAGCGCCCTGCATACATCCGGCGTCAACCTTACTCTTGCTGCCGGAAGCCGCAAAGATGATGGAGGCTATGGCTTCGCAAAACTTGGGTATATCGCAGATTGGCTTCCAATTGGGACAACTTCTATTGCTGTTGATTATTACAACGGCAGTGACTTTGTGATGGAAAATTCAGAATCGAGGAGCGTTGGGTTCGGGGTCGTCCAAAGGATCGAAGACGCGAATATGGATGCCTACTTGGTGGTGCGCAAATACAGTTATAGTGACTCATCAGATAGCTATCTCGACGCATCATCGGTCCTGTTTGGCAGCCGATGGAAGTTCTGAGAAAAGTGGTGTTGGTTAATAAACCGCAACTGAAAATGCGAGCTTAGCCCAGTAACTGACATCCACGACGTGCCCCGCCAAAAAACATATCCATATTGGCGGGGCATTTGAGCTAACCGTTCGTTTCGCAGCCTCGTAAGCGAACGCAGCGCAACCGCTGACAACGGCAAATATTATTTGAGTGTTATACCGCCTCTACTTCAAGACCCGAAAGTTTTCGTGGGTGATGACGCGGAAGTTGTCTGACGGTGTTGTCACGTTAACTCGCCGAGTTGGCAAGTTGGCAAGCCGGTCGCAGATCAGGCAACATTGGCCGCTGCCTTCCAAACCTCGAACGCTTCGAGCCGATGGTAGCGGATAGTAAGAGCGGAACGACGGCGGGCTGGTACGGAGAAGGAATTACGAGTTGCGGACTGCATAGAGACAAACCGTTGCAATCCACCCGGTGATCGGAAACCCTGCATCACCCTGCATCACCCTGCATCACCCGCTCTCGTTTTCGGAAAGGCAAATGGCTGTTTTCTGCGCGGTTATTGAGTCCCTTGTGTGACCAATGATCAAGGCCAGGCGCAACCTCGCGCTTTGCGGCACCATAGGAGCGCAGTTTGTCCGTAATGATCCTTTTCGGCACGAAGCCCCAACGCTTCATCAGCTTGACCAAAAGCCGCTTTGCGGCGCGCTTGTCTCGCCTCGATTGGAGAATTTCCTCAAGAACAACGCCGTGTTGGTCGACCGCGCGCCAGAGCCAGTATGACCGGCCCGCGATCTTCACAACGACTTCGTCCAGATGCCAGACATCGCCGGGGCGCGGCTGCCGTCGCCGTAGAACGTGGGCGATCAGGGGGCCGAGCTTGACGATCCAGCGCCGGATCGTCTCATACGAAATGTCCACGCCACGTTCCAGCATCAGATCCTCGACCTCGCGCAGGCTCAAGTTGAACCGGACGTAGAGCCAGACAACATGCGCGATGATCGGTGGCGGAAATCGGTGGCGTTTGTTGCTGATCTTCTGTGTCTGCATCGACACCGCCTACGCCCAGATCGGTGAACCAGCAACCTCAGGCCCGTTAACGTGACAACACCGTTGGAACCGTTCAATCGTGTTATGCTGGCCGTGCTGATCCTGTTTGTGGCGCATTTCGCCGGAATAGTTATCTTTGCATGCATGTTTGGCATCGGTCACCAACTTTTGAACATCGGGGGGTTCTCCGGTGATGGCGTTGATACGGTGCTAGATTATTTCTATTTTTCAGTCGTCAGCTATACCTCCCTTGGCCTAAGCGATATTTTCCCGACAGGTCATCTTCGCTTTCTCACGGGCGTCGAGGCGCTGACCGGATTGTTGTTGATTGCCTGGTCAGGTGCATATCTTTTCGCGATGATGAACCGGCTTTGGGATTGGCCTCCCTGCGCCGAGCCTGATGATCCAGAAAAGTGAAAAAGGGAACACCCGGCACCTGCTCGCCGGAAGCGCCTGTTGTTTGGGGAGGGCTAGTGTTCTTCGCTTGGCTGTTGCGCAGTCCAGCGCGACAGATATATCCGCTGGAACGCGAAGACTGCCGTGATCGCGACGGCTGCGTACAGGACAATAAGAGGATCGGACTGTAGCTTCATAGACGTGAAGGCAACAAGCACGATAGCGTCAAACACTAGCGCCAGGATGATGATCGAAGCATTTGCCTTCACCTCTTTGCGCATAAACCGCAGAACCCCCCAATGCACGATCATGTCCATCACCAGATAAAAGAAAGCGCCCAATGACGCGATCCTTGTCAGATCGAAAAAGACCGCGAGGATGGAGGCGATAACGACCGTGTAGACCAGCGTGTGACTGCGGATCGGCCCCGACATGCCAAAATGCCGATGCGGGATCATTTTCATATCTGTAAGCATGGCCAACATCCGCGAGACCGCGAAGACGCTGGCAAGAACCCCCGAGGCTGTCGCTACAGCTGCCAGCACGACAGTGAAGTAGAAGCCCGCGTTACCAAGTGCGGGTGCTGCGGCCTCAGCAAGAGAATAGTCCTTGGCAGCAACGATCTGGTCTATCGTCAGGCTTGATCCAACCGCAAAGGCCACAATCAAGTAAACAACAACACAGATCGCGATCGAGATCATAATCGTGCGGCCAACATTGCGGTGCGGATCAGTGATCTCTCCGCCGCTGTTGGTGATCGTGGTGAAGCCCTTGAACGCCAGAATGGCAAGTGCGACGGACGCAATGAATCCGGTGATATCAAACCCGGGAGATGCCTCGCTTGCTGCTGCGAACTGAAACCCGCTGGCCCAAAGTGCTGCAATACCAAAAAGTGCGATGCCGCCAATCTTGACCACCGCCATGATAAGCGACAACAACCCAACCGAGCGACTGCCTGCGATATTGACGAGAAAGGCAAACAGGATAACCCCAACAGCGAGTATGGGCACCAGCGGGCCGCCGGTAATGTCGAACGGACGCAGCACATAGGTAGCGAAGGTCCGCGCAACGAGGCTTTCGGAAATCACCATCGACAGCGCCATTAGAAGCGCCGCAGCCGCGGCAATTGCGCCCGGTCCGTACGCTTTTTGCAGGATCATCGCGATGCCACCCGAAGATGGAAACGCGTTCGACATTTTGACATAACTATAGGCGCTGAAACTGGTGACAATTGCACCGGCAACAAACGATAACGGAAAGAGTGGCCCAGCCAGTTGCGCGATCTGACCCGTAAGCGCAAAGATTCCGGCACCGATCATCACTCCGGTGCCCATCGCCACGCCGCCGCTCAGGCTGATAGAGCCTTTGTTCTCGGTGTCGTCACTGTGTTGGTGATCCATCTATAATACTTTCATTCTCAATTCATTTCAGGTGTTTAACAGACCTTAATATCCATCGGTCTAGTCCCGCGTTTTCAACTTTCAGGGCCTTAAAGGCAGGTGGTCCGCATCAAGCCTCTCACATAGCTATCATATAGATAAGAGAGTTTGGCCTGAAGGTTTGGCTCAAGATGTGGCACAGGAATATGGCGCAGATCCCTATCTGAATTACGCTCTCTGCCGCCGAAAATCCATATGGAAGCAAAGCCATTTGGATGCCTCCCTATCGAAAAGTAACCCGCTAATCAGCCTCTAACGACGAGCAAGAGTGAGAAACTTCGACCCGTCCGGCGGAAACGTGAGCGGCAGATGCGTCAAAGTACACTTCTGCCGCTCATCTTCGGTTTTGGAAACGTACCTATCACCAATCGTTCTCAGTTCTACTTACTACAACAGCAGCCGCCTGATTTGGCGACAGGCGCTTTTTGAGCTGATGGCTGAGATATAGGCTGAACCTCAGAATCTGTGCGGGTTTCATGTCCACCGCAGCATCCGCCGCCTTTCGCAGTTTCAACTTGGGCTTTATCGGTTTGGGTCGTTGTGCGGTCCATATGGGCCTCCTGATACTAAGGGTACATATATCAGACGCCATCACCGCCACTTCGTTACAGTGGAATAATCGTTGCCCGTTTTTATCGCGTAAATTTTGGGCAACAGCCCGTCACGGTGTTCAAAATTGAAGCAGGTATTACAAAAATGCGGGCACCCTGCTTCCGGCGGGCGGATTTGCGTCGTTACAGTGCAGCAGGAAAATCTTTCAGTAAGGAGAAATGATGCGTTATATTTTTGCGACCTCCGCCGTCGTCATCGGTCTGGGCTTACCCGGCGTGACAATGGCTCAGGAGTTAAGTTTGTCCGCAGGTGCAACCCTCACCAGCCGATATGTTTTCAACGGCATTGAACAGACTACTGGCGCGGCGTTGCAGCCTTGGGCGGAGGCCGAGTACGAAGGTTTTTATGCAGGCGTCTGGGCGTCAAACACTGCCAGATCAATTGTTGGCAGTTCTGTTGAGGTGGACCTCTATCTGGGCTATCGCAATGAAGTCGGCAAGTTCAGCTACGATCTGGGATATACCCGATACTATTATCGCAACCCGAGCAATGACTGCTGCGGAGAGGTCATCCTGTCATTGGGGTACTCCGTACTGGATCCGCTGGATGTCGGCCTTCGGTTTGCGCATGACCCCGTTGCGGATTACGTTAACTCAAGCGTCTCGATCGACTACGCATTAGATGACAAATTTGGTGCTTCAGCCAACTACGGCACGATCAGCAATGGGGGGCACGACTACTGGAGTGTCGGTGGCAGCTATGCGATCTCCGATAACTTTGGCATTGACGCGTCATGGCATGACACCAGTATCAGTGACGGATTGTTGATTGTATCGCTGACAACCGAGTTCAGCCTGCGCTAAGTTTTTCAAGACGGACAAAGCGCCGTATCCGGCTTTTGCTGGACGCGTCGCTTTGGTTTGCGCTGTCAAAATTTGATGATCCATGTCGGTTATGGGCCGTGTTGCATAGATCAACTGCAACTCAGAGCGCGCCCTACCCGAGACGGAATTCAGGCGGTACGTTCAAAGCTTGGGTGGCCAAGTCCGGTCATCCAGTTGAGAACCCGGACGCCAATCTTGGCTTCTGTTTTCTGATTTTCGAAGGTACGCGCCTTTAGCTTTGGCCCAATAACCACCTTCCAGCGGCCCATGAGGGTTTCGCCCCGGCTGCGTTGGTTGTAGCCAGTGGCTTTCTGCCAGGCCATCCGCCCGCGGGCTGCGACGTCGGCGATATGGCGGTCACGTA
>NZ_FNJD01000049.1 GCF_900103185.1 Sulfitobacter litoralis | reverse complement strand
GGATATGGTCATCGTCCTTGCTCCTCTCAGGAAGCATGGACCAGATCGCAGTTACACAGAAGATCGGACACTCTCCCTGGACATGCTGCATGCCTTCCCCAACAGCATTGATACAACACTATTGCCAGTACGTATCGGAGAGCTGCCACGTGTATCGCGCTGCCGCCAGACGCCTATATTCCCAAACTCAGTTACGCGAGCCATCACAGCTTATCTCGACGAGTTGGCTGAAGGTGAAAAATACAAAGGGCTGGCTTCTAATCACACCCGTGAACCACTGTCACCAAGGACGCTAACGTCAATCAAAGAGCAGCTGGCTTGGTACTTCACATGTCTGATTGAACTGGGCTTACTTGACCCCGAGGGCGACCCGGACATCCGCGAGTCGATGGGTATAAATAACATTTTGGCAGCATTTGATGCTGAAACCGCTGGCGAGTTTTATTGGACACCGCTTAGTGCCCGGACAAACCGTAAAAACATGGGGACAGTGTTTCGCTTTGCACGGCGCTACCACCCCGAATTACGCGAAGTTCAGACGGAGTTTTTTAAAGGTGGGTACTTCACAGGCTGGGATACGATGACTCAAGAGAACCAAGACTTCTGCCGTCGGCTTTTGAGGTCAAAACCCAGAATGAAAAAGTTTCTGAACTTGCCCGGGGCCCTTTTCAAACAGTCGGTTAATCTCATTGATCGGTTTGACAGCTTATCTGCTGGGCAGAAATCTAACGCGTTGAAACTCGCCGTTGCCACTGCTGCGGCCGCTATTCTGATGTTCGCTCCTTTGCGCGCGGATACGCTTGTTAACCTGTCAGTAACTGGCCAAGACGCGAATATATTCTTTCCCGAAGGCTCGCGTAATGTGCATCTAAGCATCCCCAAGCCGAAGATGAAAAACCGAAAATCGATGGTGGCCGAATTTGGTCGACGAGGAAAAGTCGATCCACGGAAAATTCTGGAGTGGTGGATGGTAAAGGCCCGGCCCGTCGTAATGGGGCATATTCAGTCACCTGACCCCACAAAGTTACTCGGTGGCGCAAAGTATTACTATCTGGCAGACGGCTGGCGATATGCCACCGCAGATCAGGATATCTATATGACGCTGCATCAGGTTCGACATGGCATTGCTTCTATTATGATTAACGCACCAGGTGCTGATGTCGATGTTATCGCGTCTATGTTGAACAACACACCGGCGACAGTGATCAAAACTTACGCTTTTTTTGACGCTGAGAAGGGTGTCCAGCGAGGAATGGAAGGTTTGAAAGCCGTAAACGCGATGTTGGGTACTGGTGACAAAATATGACGAGTTTTTCGGTCACGGAAGCAGAATTACCGGTGCGCATGCGCAGGTTCCTCGCGGACATAGATGAAGGTCAGGTGTATTCGTTGAAGTCGCTACGTAGCAACCGACGTAGCATGGGCTCTACACTTCGTGGACTCGTTGCCACTGCGCGTAGTCTCGGGCTCCCCGCAAAACTGAACACACAGACAGCTGAAGCGTATATCGTTCGATTACTGGATGACGGATGGCATACGAATAGCCTCGGTGGTCCGAAATCGCTACTTCGCCACTACGCTTATGAAACTGACGAAGGGGTCGAATGGGCACTCGCGAGCTCAGCAACCGACCGACGCCCACTTGAGCTTATTTTTCGTTCGATCCATTGGGCACCTTTTCGGGCGCTGATACCAGATATCAGGGTGACCTTTACCAAGCCTGAAATACGAATGATTGACCGATGGTTGCGGCACAAGAAAGCGCACGTAAGGGTCGACGCAGAAATGGTCGGGCGGTTCCGTGCGGACCATACCACATTCTCTAAACTCGCTGCGATGATGTCCACGATTGACCCTGAGAACCTCGACAACGTTATTCTTCAGCAAGCGCAGAGAAATCGGAAACATTTGGCAGTCGGCTATATCAAAAGCGCAGGAAAGCTGCCTTACCACGATTTGCCTGAGCCATTTGCCACCGATATGGCTAAACTCTTTAACAAAAACTGCGGTCTATCGTTCTCTCGACTTAAGGCGATATGCTCGGCATTGCGTCGTCTTTGCAGCGCTTCAGCACGCGCAGGGCTGCCAATAGAGCTCACTATGGAAACATCCAAGGCGTTTGTTGACACTCTCTTCGAAGATGACCTCAAACTACGTAGCGTCGCCGGATATTGCGATTTTCTTGCATGTTTCGCCAAAAAGGCAGGCTACCGTCATGAGATTTATGCCGCACTAATGGAGGTGCATAATGCAGTAAAGCTCGAGGCGAACACTGAACTGCGTCGAAAAGAGCATAAACTCGCGCAGTATCCTATCGATCTTGTTGATGTCGCAGCCACCGCTCACAGACTGCTGAACAATGCGTTCGATCAAGATGATATCCGAAAACGAAGACGCGATTACGTCCTGGCCGGCGCATTAGCTCTATTGTGTAAACTGCAACTGCGCAGCGGAGACCTCAGAAATGGTTTGGTCGGCAAAGAGTTCGTTCGAGACAGTGAAGGCTGGTCTGTTGACCTAACGACGTCAAAAACGGGGACGGCCATTAAGGGTCGGCTCGCAGCGGAACTGACACGCTATTTAGATGCTGTTCTTCTTATGGATGTGTCAGAGGCACACCTCTGGTCAGTATATACCCAAAGGATCGGGACAGCTCTGTTTGGTAATCCGTCCTGTGGATGGCAGCCATTCGGTAAGAACTGGCTGTGGCACAACATGACACAGCAGCTGCACCACGGGCCTCATATTGTGCGTACGCTGATATATGACGCAATTGCCGCAGACCCTTATCTTGACGCGTCAGTAGCGCAAGCGCTTTGCGGTCACGGTAGTTTGACAAGCCGGAAATTTTACGAGGTTGAGGCTAACCGCCATCGGCAAAGGTTAGGGACCGAGTTGTTGTGCTCTTTCCTTCAAGGTCTCAATGATGATGGTTCTGATAGCTCGATCTCGCAGTAGGCGAAAACCTACGAGGCGTGTCAGGGATGCAGCGCAGCGAAGTTCTGCGCTGCTGAGAAGGAGTGTAACCGCTGTTTAGACCCCACCTTCCGATGACGCGTGTATTCTGCGAGTCCGTGCTTCATGGATTTGAGGGAGTTTCTCCATGGATTGT
>NZ_FNJD01000050.1 GCF_900103185.1 Sulfitobacter litoralis | reverse complement strand
TGTCAGAAAGTGAAAAAGCCAAGATCTTCGACAGTATGTTCGAGGCATTTAGCGAGAGAAGGTGAGGGCAAAGTGGCAGCCCCTTCAGTCGAGAGAGGCGGAAAGCGGGCCCTCGCTGCGGGTGCGCTCATCAAGTCATGGTCTCCCGAAAGTAGTCATTCACGAAGCTACACAACGGATAGTTTATAAACGTGTCGATTTTGATGGAATGTCAGTTTAGGTTGTTAGGTGAAGGCAAAATGAAGGCGTTGATTATTGGCAAACTTTAAATACGATGGTGTTTTCATTGAAAGACAAGAGGCCCTACCAGGGCACCTCAAGTCGGATGGTGAGCAAACTCAGCTTAGTCTCGCGCACTCCCATGATGTCGCGCGATTTTACCAAAGTAATTCGGAAGTTCATGGTTCTTTGGACGATGGGGCTAAAGCCTCACTCATCGATTGCATCAGTCAAGGCAACACCACTTACGGTCTAAGGGATAATGACAGTGCTCGATCGCAAATGTTTCCCCATTTTATCGTGGTCGGAGACGAATGGGTTGATGCGGAGCAGGAATTTGTTTCGCAAATCGAGTATTTTCCAGCCGACGTTGATTGTCTTTCCGGTTTTAGACGTGACTTCGGAATGATCCATCCAACTAAAAACGAATTTCAAAAAATATTAGTCGCTGATGAGGCCAGATTAGCGAAAATTTCCAAAGAGCGCGACTGGGACAAGACTGATAGAGACGCCGTCGACGTAGGCGATCACCCTATTCTACAATACTATTCAGGAAACTTCCAAATTGTTAAAGTAGACTGCAAAGACTGTCTCATTGAGATTTCCAATCGACCTTCACATGGCAGGGGAAGCTCGCGTGGCGTTAAGATTGAAAATCAGATCACCGTAAATCTTAAGTTTCCGAGGCCACTTAAACTCGAAAAAGCAGCGACGAAGCTTCTCATAGTGCATTCATTCTTAGAACTTTGCTTAGGTAAGAGGCAGGAATACCAAAACATAAAGTTGAAGCCCGCTGATAGGAAGGATCACAAACTTTTTGATCTTCACTGGAGCTATGCAAACGAAAGAGTACGAAAGACAGGCCGTCATCCACACGCGGGAGACGTTCTTGCAGACTTTGGCCGACGAAAGTCGGAATTTTCCAAATTGTTAGGAAATTGGGTCGACACATCCGAGCAGATGGCCGAGGCAAGAGGTCGCTTTAGTTCATGCTTTTTTTCGAGCTCTTACAGCCCTGATAGAGTGGTCGCAGCGGCAAACATCTTTGATTTGTTACCGGAAGATCGTGTGCCTAAGGCTCGCCAGCTAGATGAAGAAACACTCGCATTGGTAAAAGAATTTAAGCCAAAATTCCGAAGCCTTCCTGAAAGCTTTGCCCGCCAAGAGATGTTAGGAGCGATTGGCCGGATTGGCAAAGCGAGCCTGCGCGACAAAATCAATCACCGAGTGGCTATTTTGACTAAACATATGGGGTCATCATTTAGTGAGTTGACGGTTCCATGTCAGCAAGGCGTCATCTGTCGAAATCACTATGTTCACGGCAGTGAAGCAGCTTTTGATTATCAAAATGAGTTTCCATCCTTCGCCTTTATCACCGACACATTAGAGTTTGTGTTCGCCCTTTCAGACTTACTCGAAATGGGTTGGAGTTATCGTGATTG
Organism: Sulfitobacter litoralis; assembly: GCF_900103185.1. Classification (GTDB taxonomy): domain Bacteria; phylum Pseudomonadota; class Alphaproteobacteria; order Rhodobacterales; family Rhodobacteraceae; genus Sulfitobacter; species Sulfitobacter litoralis. Next base: position 1,138 of record NZ_FNJD01000050.1, on the reverse strand, counting down.
GAGAGAGCACGGGACCACCCAATCGCACGCATTTGGATCATATTGCGTCAATTATGCCGGCGAACTCCATAAATTGAAGGAACTTCTAGCCTAAATTGACGATTTCTGAGTAACCCTAGGTCATAATTTGCTACACTTTCAGTTAAAACTCCGGAGTTGCACCTTATTACTGTAGTCCACCCTAACCGCATTGACGTGCAGTCGCACCCAAATCAATACAGCGATTGACTCCATCATGTCTAATGTCCGCTTCAGGGACGTTGTGTCACAGCGTCGCGAGCATTCTTGAACGGCAGCTTAGGGCCGTCAATGTCGTAGCGGTTTTGGCCCTTTGAGGCCCAATTTAAGCCGTTCGATATGAGTGGACGCGGACTGTGCTCTTGCAATGAATTGATGCAGCTCTGAAGGTGCCAACGCATCAGGCTTGGGTCTTGATGCAATTAATTCTTTGAGCGTTTTCAAGCCTGCACGCTCAATTTTTCTGATGTGCCTTGTTTCCTCTGGTTCGGCAAACATCGAGCCCCCCAGATTGCCCCCCAGTGCGGGAAAGTGCCGAGTCTTGTGACGATCCCATTCCTGTCGCGTTTGACGACAAGCCTCTTGAAGTATCAGCATGCTACGCTCCGCAGCTGAGATGCTGTCCTGCGCCTTCACTTGCAAAGCCGTGATATCCGAATCTCGGGCTGCTTTGATGGCTTGCCTTGATGTGCGGAAGGCAAGTGCCGCATAGACCAATGCGCCAGCTGAAATCAGGATCGAAAGGATTTCAAAAGCATTTTGTACAACAAATTCCAAATGTAGTTTCCTTATAAAGGCAGTCTCACAAAGTCATTCTGAGGTGCCAGTCTACGATAAAAGATCGGGTCAGGTTTGTTTGATTTCAAGACCGCCTCATTCGATATGCGCGGCTTGAGCGAGGCGTTGTGGCTCGTTTTGGAAGCGTAGGTCTTCTCATTCGCCAATGGCAGTTATGCGGAAGCGGCGTTGCAGCATTCTAGCAAGCGATCAAAGTCCGGTTTGGGCCGTGAGTGGCGACGGGCCTATACACCTGCTTAGAAGAAACGCGCGCTGCGTCACCGCGAGCCCGCATCAAGCCCAAGGAAGCTCATATGACTTTCTTTCAATAGAAGCATTGTTT
>NZ_FNJD01000052.1 GCF_900103185.1 Sulfitobacter litoralis | reverse complement strand
GAAGGAGGTAGCAGTTGGGCTACCGATCCAGGTAACGCGAACTTCGTTCAATGGACAATCAGGACATCCGCAGAACGACGCGAGGCTGCATACGAGTTTTCCGAAACTTCCCGTCGCTATGATGAAAAGAACTGGCGTCGGCTCAATATTGCGGAACATATCGGAAAACTGATTGTGCTCTCGATCCTTGAGAAGAAATTTGAGGGCGTTCAAACTGAAATCGGGATCTTGCAGCAGGTTCGTGATGACGCAAAGAGCCATGCCGTTAGTGGGGCAAGAGACATTGATACCCTAAGAAGAGTTTGGGCTCACTACAAAGGCGTCGTCCATTTGGGAATGGCGCTCGACTTCTGCGAAGAACACCCGATGCCACAGGCAAATCTGCTTCATCTCGCTGAGCAATATCGTCAGGAACTGAGCCATAACTGTCCCAAAGGTACGTCCAAGCCCTATGTCTCTTCTGAGGAGCAAATTTCTTTCGTATATTTATCAAGCCTTAAGGGTCCCCGATTTCGAGATCGGGGACTGCCTTACGCGGTAGTTTAGGGCGCATCCCTTCGTTGCAATTCAATGCAATGGAAGGACGGTGTACAGTGCCTAACCTCTTCGAAAACGATCGCAACTATGTATTGGGCGATCCGGAGCTCGATCTTATCGGTGATCGCGCCAAGCTGGCGCAATGGCGTCACAAAATGAAGGGCCCTGCCTTTTACAAACTGGGTCGCAAAGTCATCTATCGCGGCTCCGATCTCAACGCTTGGGCACAAGCTAATCGTACCGATCCCAACGAGAACGGCGCGGTCTAATGTCAGCGCGTTTCCCTATCCAAGCATTCCAGAAAGACTTTACCGGTACCTGGACCAAAGCCCTGAGTTGTTGCCCTTTGGCTGATCTTGGGTCGGCCTGATCGTGCCAGCCAATTCAGAAAATAAACAACTCGGTCTGTTTGAGACGCTGGAACCGAATCCAAAGCCGAAAGCTGACACGCCGAGTAAGCCGCTAGCGCTCTGCACCCGCTGCACCGAGCAATATCTTTCGGACCACCAGGTAGCTGCCCGCTTTAATATCACAAAGGCGACGGTCTGGCGGTGGCACGATAAAAATCCCGATTTCCCCCGGCGGATTAAACTGAGCCCAGGCACCTCGCGCTGGAAGCTGAGTGATGTGGTTCTGTTTGAGGCGAAGATGCAAGAAGCGTGCACCTCAAGCAACCTGGCCAAGGTCAAGGGGCGTCCCTGATGACCAAATCTTATAAAGGCATACGGCTTAAAAAGCACCGAGTGTACTCTGGCGAGCAGTTGATGTCGGCATATTCAGTCACCGCAAATACGGTATCCAACTGGGTTAACGATGGGTTGCAGCCATCCGATGGCAAAAAGCCTTATCTGTTCCGGGGCGCAGCAGTAGAGGATTTTCACAAGCGCAAGCGTCTGACGGTCAAAAAAAAGTTGCAGCCCGGACAATTCCAGTGCTGGGGGTGCCAAACCTCAGTGTTTCCGGATGTCGAAACGGTCGTCGATTACTTTGCCGATAACGGGCGACACATGTACACCGCCGTCTGTCCCTACTGCTCGACTAAGCTTCAAAAGATATCAAGTGAGACTGATCGAGACTTGATTGAGGATTGTCGCAATCCCAATACCCCCACGGAGTGCCTACACGAAGAAAAGGCCTCAGTTCGTGGGGGTATTTGGATTAGAGCGGAAAATGATGTCCCAAACCTCCAAGCGGAGAACGACAGGATCATCCACAAATGGCAAACCTATGCTGGTGGTTATAGCGAAAAAACCATCGATAGGCATCTTGCGGCGATCCGCTTCTTCGAGAGCAATTTGAAAGGTAAGCCTTTCACCAAGCTTACCACAGATGATTTTGCGACAGTGCGCGATGAGCTGAAAAAGCTTTCAAAAGCGCAGGCCCCGAATAATTTGTCCGCATCAACGATCAAGCATTCCGTCTCCCACCTCAAAGCATTCTTCGATTGGTTGCTAAAGCAGGAGGGCTACAGACGCTTGCCGGGGGACTTTGCGGGATATCTGAAACTTCCGAAGGCCATTGTGGCTCAGGCCGCGCAAGTTAAACAAAAAGATTATCCAACCCTGTTCGAGGCCGAAGAACTTTTGAACGCAATGCCGTGCAAGTCTTTGGTCGATCTGCGGGCTCGGGCGATTTTTGCTTTGGCCTTTCTGGGTGCATTACGAGCAGATACTTTGGCCTCTCTTCGGGTCAAAAATGTCGACATCGAGCGGCGGTTGATCTTGCAGGATGCCAGCATCGTCCGGACAAAAGCAGGCAAAAGCCTGAATATCATCTGGTTCCAGCTCCCTGAGGCGTTTGAAAAAACAGTCGTGGACTGGGTGATTAGACTCCAAAACCTAGGCTTCA
>NZ_FNJD01000053.1 GCF_900103185.1 Sulfitobacter litoralis | reverse complement strand
ACGTGACCGCCATATCGCCGACGTCGCAGCCCGCGGGCGGATGGCCTGGCAGAAAGCCACTGGCTACAACCAACGCAGCCGGGGCGAAACCCTCATGGGCCGCTGGAAGGTGGTTATTGGGCCAAAGCTAAAGGCGCGTACCTTCGAAAATCAGAAAACAGAAGCCAAGATTGGCGTCCGGGTTCTCAACTGGATGACCGGACTTGGCCACCCAAGCTTTGAACGTACCGCCTGAATTCCGTCTCGGGTAGGGCGCGCTCTGAGTTGCAGTTGATCTATGCAACACGGCCCATTGTACTGGGCGCATCGGTCTTCTCGCTGAGTTTCCACCTTGTTGGTGGACCGGATGTCATCTTCGACTGGATATCCACATTCGATCTCTCCCGATGGGAGTTATTGGCGATGCTTCTTGCTGTGGTCATCGTCCTTGGGTTTGTTTTTGACTGGATCGAGGTGCTGCTGGTCTTCATACCCGTGCTGATGCCGATCTTTTCGGAACTCGACTTCGCAGATCACGTCGGCTCAGCCTACTTTGCACAAATCTGGATCGCTGGCCTGATAGCACTGGCTTTGCAGACGTCCTTTCTGACGCCTCCCTTCGGCTATGCCTTATTTTTCGCCAAGATGGCGGCACCGAAAGGTATCAACCTTTCCGATATCTATCGCGGCGCGGTACCGCTTGTCGCCATTGAGATCGTTTTGATTGCGGCGCTAATCTCGTTCCCTCAGCTTATCACCTGGCTGCCTGAAGTGACCCTTGGGCCTGCAGACACGCCGCAGCTGATCGAACGGTGACAGATGTTTCTGGCGCGGATAAGGGAGTTGCGGCGGGGTCACAAGAAGAAGTCATAAAGTTCGCCAGGGGTTTGATTGCGCGCGGCCCGAAGAGACTACCTTTACAGATGGTCAGAGACGGTTTCGGAATGCGTTGAGTACTCTGATCGAGACATTCGAGAATAAGAGTGCCGTCAAGGAACACGAAACAGCTCAATACGTCATAGTGGAAAAGGCCACGTCGCACATTCAGCTCACGCTTCTTCGCTCGCTGCCTTGTGCTTATGACCTCTGCCGCCAAACTCGGACGGGTCGTCACAGGCGTGGCGCGCGCATTCCAGCTCCAGCGTTGTGTGTTCGATGTTGAAGCGGTCGGCCAGCGCCGTCTTGATTTGCTCTTTCACGGCATCCGCATCGCTCCAGCGACCTTCCGCGATGACCACATGCGCGTCGAGCGCGGCGCGGTGTTCGTCCATCTGCCAGAAATGCGCGTGATGGATGCCAGCCACGCCGTCGAGGTCGCGCACCGTATCGAGAACCGCGCCCGTCTCGATCTCGGGCGGCGAGCCGAGCATGAGAATGCGGATGACCGGGCCGATCTCGCGGAAGGATTGCCAAAGGATGTACCCTGCTATCAGAACGGTCACGATCGGATCAACCAGTCGCCAATCGTAAAGCAGGATCAGCGTGCCCGCGACGATCACCGCGACAGAGCCGAGCGCGTCGGCGACATTGTGCAGGAAGGCCGCGCGAATGTTCACACTGGATTTGGACATCGTGTAGGTCAGCATCGCAGTCGCCGCGTCCACGACGAGCGCAATGCCTGCGATGACCACGATCAGCCAGCCCTCGACGTCCTGTGGGTCGGCGAAGCGCATCGCGGCTTCGTACAGCAGGTAGAGACCGATCACGATGAGCGTCGTGTAATTGATGAGGGCGGCCACAACCTCGACCCGGCCATAGCCGAAGGTCATTTTCGCATTCCGTGGCCGCCGCGCGATCTTGCGCGCACCAAAGGCGATGATGAGCGAAATCGCATCGGAGAAATTGTGAAGCGCGTCTGCGATCAGGGCGAGCGAACCGGAAACGATGCCACCCAGAATTTGCGCGGCCGTCAGGCCGAGATTGACCGCGATGGCGGCGAATACCCGACGGTCACCTGCTTCGGGGTCAACGTGATGATGGTGCCCGTGTCCCATATCGGCAACTCCTTCATATCCGGCCCATGTGATGGATGACATCCAATGCCCGGACGGCAGAAATCCGGGCGGGTCTCATGACAGTGCACGCCACGATGAAAACTTTGGAGATGTCTGCGGGGGCGCGCCCGAAAACGTTGCAATGTTCATCGAACTCTCCTCCTCTGCCAATTCTGTATCCAAGCAAGCCTGAAGCGCGTTCGTTCCATCAGGTAAGGGCTCCCGAGGCTGACTTCGCATGCTGCCCATGGACCGTTTCGACAAGTGAATGATGCCCACCTTGTCTGGGCGCAAACCAGCGGTGCAGGGCGGGCATGACCAGTAGGGTCAGCACGGTTGACGA
>NZ_FNJD01000055.1 GCF_900103185.1 Sulfitobacter litoralis | reverse complement strand
CCCAAAACTAATCCGTCCTCGCCCGATTCCTAAGAGTTTGTCAGATTTTCCATTTAAAATCAAAGGACTACATGCCCTGAAGTAAGAAGATTCTAGAAGAAAAAGAAGAAGAAAGATCACAGCACAAATGCGGATTTACGTAATCGCATAATTTCGCCATGTTCGGCCTTTGTTCCTTGAGTTGTAGCTGCCAAAACACTACAATGGTTTGTATCTGCTCATACATGGACCGCAAAATATGGACATTTCACCCCTGCTTACCGTGGCTGACTTCTGTCAGGCCGTAGGTATTAGCCGATCCACCTGGCACAAACTCAAGCGCCAAGGCGCAACACCCGCCGTTGTCACAATCGGCGGCATTCAACGCATCCGAAAGGAAGCGGCTGAGGCATGGCTTGCTGAGAACGAAACCAGAGGCAGCACCATCCACTAACAACACCTAGCCCGGTCGAAATGGGAGGATCGGCGGGCCTATCGAGGCAAAGAAACTGGACACGCAATTCACTGCATCAGGTTCTACCGGAACGGCTGAAACGCCCGAGTTACGGAAGCGGCCTATATATATAGCTCGCGCGTTACCTATACCGTATGGTTCCCACCTGAACCCACAACCAGACACGCTGGCGAACAAGGACGGGCAAGGGGCGGTCACCAGCCCCGCAGCCGCAGCCCGCGCGGTGGTCAGTGAGATCACCAAGACAATCCAGCCGCCAGAAAAACGCACGGACGGCTTGCCGATAGGTTCGCAGGCCAATTTCATAGAAGCGGCAAAGTGCGCAACCATTCTAGGGTTCCCGATCAATACGCTTCTCACGGTTCGCTGGTCGTCGCTCCGCCATCACGACAACGCCAATCACCTCTTTGCACAATCACCCGTCGAGCGGATTGCGTACCTTGTCGAATTGCTGAGAAAATGGGTCAGCGCGCGGTGTCGCGGCGGCTTCCTGTATCTTTGGGTACGCGAAACAACTTCAGAACTGGGCGAACACTGGCACCTGGCTTTTCATCTACCACACGGGAAGCGGAAGGCCGTCGCGTCCTACCTCTCCGATCTTCTTGGCGAACCCTTAGATCACACGCCCCGCACCAAGGCGCAGGGTCGGACAGAGGGCGAGTTCGCGTGTAGCGTCTGGCGGTCGTGGCACCTGGCGAAAGACACACACCCGGAACGATCCGGCTTCTACCTCGCCGCCTATCTCGGAAAGGGCGAACCATCCGAACGCATGTTTCGTGGCAAACTGGTTCCCAACACCCGCAAGCTGGTCAGGGGCCAGGCGTTCGGTGGCCGCGAAAAGTCTGGCAGATACGATGCGCCGCAAGGTCAGATCAGGGGCACGACAGCGCTCAAGAAACGGTTCGACATTGCCCGTCCGCTCAAACAGGCCATGAAGGCGCGCCAGAGCGGCGATTTAAGCGGCATAAGGGCTTGAGGCATGGTTGGGGGTGCTAGATGCGAGAAGGGCACTCAGCGCCGCTCTCTGCGCCTCTCAGGGGCGTTCACGAAAATCGCTCTATCACAGCAAAAGCAGCCGGGAACCGATACCGGACAAGTTTCCAAATGATTTCGGCAAAATCTGAGGTGGTTCATGGGCGGCGTAGGTAGCGGGCGACACTGGCAGTTCGGGGCGGACACAACGGACGATTACCGTTCGATTGATATTCGGTGGCTCAAACGTGAGGGACTTCTGGAATCTGGGGTCAGTCGCCGAATTACCTGGTCGCGCGGTGGCGAGGTGACAGGCTCGATCAATATC
>NZ_FNJD01000056.1 GCF_900103185.1 Sulfitobacter litoralis | reverse complement strand
GGTGAATACGGCTTCGAGGTCTTCTTGTTGTGTGACTGTTCCATAATGGGCAATTCTCCGAAAGTTTTGCCCTCCGGTAAACCCGGGGCGGTTCAATGCGACTGAGCTCTAAGGTCTCGGCATCCAACCTCTCAGAGAGAGATTTTTTCTGGTGCATGTCCCACCATCTTAGGTACATCGCTCCTCGATTTTCGCAGATCGAAAATCGACCAATCTTTTCAATAACTTTCATGCGATTTTTCCTTTTTAATATTGCATATTTGGCTCAGGGAATCCGATTAGATGAATTCACATAGTGCGTTCCGGTTCTGCTCAGATCCCGCACTCGCCCGGCGATATTTGGATTTGCGACTTGGAGTAGGAGGCGTAGTCGCCGCTACCCGTCTCTCAGCCAGGTAAGCTTCCAAATCTTCCAACCGATATCGTATGCCACCATCTCTGATGAATGCGATTTGCCCACATTTCCGACGACGCTGGACCGTTTTAATGCTTCGGCCGATGTATACTGCGGCTTGAGCTTCCGTCATTAATGGGCAGTAAAACATAGAAAATAGGCGATTGTTTCTTTCACAGGACACTTGGTCACTCCTCATTTTTGAGGAATTGGTTTTTTTGTAGAATTTGGTGAATGGGTTTGATCTGCCCCAAGCGGTCATCCAAAGGTATCGTGAACCGAGGCCTTACATACGCAGGAAGCTGTAGCTTTACCGCTCCCTGCGATGCTCTCGTCAGTGTTCGCCGAGATCAGCGATCAACCTTCGTGCAGCTAAGCGCCCCCTCACCTGCTGACGCACATGAGAAAAGCTCTCCCAGCGGAGGATCAACCAGCGCAGATGTTCCAGCTGTTCGTCGAAGAGCAGGTCTTCATACGTACAAATGTTGAGAACACGGCTGCCGTATCCTGGGCTAATTGCATTTGCTTCTGCTACGAGGGCATCGCCCATGGCAGTGATGCAATCATCGTCCCTGGTATCAAATACATCACCGCAATCTAAGCGTGCCAAAGTCTCTGGGAGCTTTCTGTGGTGATAGCCTTCGAGACTAAGCCCAGTGCGGGCATAGCTGTCAGCAAAGTTGCACCCCTCGCCTATTGCACGTGCGACCATCGTCTCGAGGCTCTCTTCGCGACGGATATAGCTCATGCTGCCACCTCGCTCAGGACAATTTCAGACGTCTCCAAAAATTCATCGAAGTCATCTGATAGCCCCTGTGCGATGTCGGTCAAAACGCAGATGGTCCAAACTACATCGTCCACGGGATCAATCAGTGCGAAATACCCTGACTCGTCGCTACTGATGTCGCCAGCCATGTTCAGGCTAAGCAGATCGCAGAGCCAGTGGAGCTCGCGGCATAGGTGCTGATATTTTGGTTTGATGGCTGACAGTGTTTCCCGGAAGCGCTGCAAGCGCATCAGAGAAGCCCTGCCACCGAGCAAATAAACTGCGTTCTGAAGGTCGAGGTCGTATTGCGCTATGAATGACTTCAACAGCGCGAGTAAGTGTTTCCGTGTCATACGGAACTCCTTTTATATTCCCGTCTCCGCGGACGGACAAGCACGGGGTCGGAATCCTCCTTTCGCCCTCGCGTGGTTTTGAGAGTGTCCGATCTTCTGTGTAACTGCGATCTGGTCCATGCTTCCTGAGAGGAGCAAGGACGATGACCATATCC
>NZ_FNJD01000058.1 GCF_900103185.1 Sulfitobacter litoralis | reverse complement strand
GCTGTATCGTCCGTTCTTCATCGTAAATCTCCTCAGATACCTTGCCGAGAAAATTCCACTTTTGAACACCGCTAATTTTAGGGGGGATTACCCTTGGACCATTTGTAGTAGATGCCTTGAGATATTCCTTCACGGCGGCAAAGTTCAGCTATGCTGTCCTCGCCACGCAAGCCATCCAGCACAATCCTGATCTTCTCTTCTGATGAATAATGCTTGCGGGTGGCCCGTTTGATATCTTTGACGATCTTCTCGCCAGGGCTTTTACCTGTTCCAGTTGTCTGTCTCATCTTCCACTCCTCAGTGGTTACGATGAGCCAAGAGCACTCTCTTATCAAATACCGCTATTTGGACCCATAGGCGCTGACGTCAGACATGGCAGACCTTATTGCGAAGTTGCATCCAGCAAGACAGTGAGATTTATTAGATGGCCTGACGCTACTCCCGAAGGTTCTCTGCATCGACGTCACCAAAGTTCGGCAATATTTATTCCGAAGCGACGAAGTGCCCAGATTTTATGAGTAATTAGAACACTGGAGTAAAGAGGCTGCGGTTCATTTTGTCCGCGATCTTCTTTGAGAGACCGCGGACAGAATGAGCCCGCCGCCAGCAGCGAACAAGTGCTTGAAGCAGGGAATTCTTCCTTGCACTGCTGGAGATACGATTAAGATGAACATTGTCACCCCTTGGGCTCTCAAGCCGACAACGCCACATCAATACTCAAATTTTCCCATTCATGGGTTTGTTGAGAAATATCACAATGGACTTCACCATGCGGCATACTTGCTGGCCGGTAGCGAAGGAGCACACCTCGTTGAAATGATTTCTGATGCTCTGAGCGAAGAGATGGTGTTGTCCCGTCGAACATTCGGCCTTCTTAGCGCTTTGGGGGACATCCTATTTCTGAAGCACGTTGATGATCCTGGCAAAGCGCAATCCGGCTACTTCGTAGCCATCGATCCCGCGGACCCAGTGATTGAGGAGCTTTGCTTGCTTGCTGACGGCTTTGCCGAGGCATTGCGCATCTGTTCCGAGGCTTCCCCGCAGGGTAGCTGTGCAACTAACGTCAACGGCGTTCATGGTTGCCAATATCATGCCGGTGCTCAAAAGATGGGAGAACTGCAATGAGTGCAGAACTTTCCCACCGAGAATTTTTGTTGGCGTTGACTGCAGACGCCGTGATGCAAGCCCGCATTACCCGCGACCAACTTTATGATGTTATCATTCCGTCGCTTCCTCCACTGCGTCGAGCAATCGCTGAGACAGTCAAACGTCACCTTAACACAGATGCTTTGCTCACGGAGCCATTCCTCCATGATTTGGAGATACTCATTGATTTCATGAGAGTTGAAATCGAAAAAGATGTTCAGACGACGTGGATCGCGGATGAACACAACGTGCATGGTGGGCATCATCAGCGCCATTTCGATACGCGCACACATTCTTTGGCGGTCGCTGTCGGGCATCTTATTGGGCTCTACGAGGCGGTCACCGAAGTAATCGATACGGTCCAGGCCGAGCGTAAGCGTTGCTTCAGGCTTTGAAGTTCCACGGTAGCAGCTGATCAATGTCTTTCTGTTTATGGCCATTGACGATAGCTGTGATGACACTGGAC
>NZ_FNJD01000059.1 GCF_900103185.1 Sulfitobacter litoralis | reverse complement strand
ACAATCCATGGAGAAACTCCCTCAAATCCATGAAGCACGGACTCGCAGAATACACGCGTCATCGGAAGGTGGGGTCTAAACAGCGGTTACGATACAAGTTTGCAGCCTTTCCGTATTTTCTGCGTTGAATATTTCAGATGCCGTTTTGGTTTGTATGTTTTAGTTCCGGGGCAGAAACTCAAACAAGAAAACCAAATGGTATCGTATAGTGGCAGGTCCAAGCGTCTACTCTCCTCAGGGATAACCCGGCGGGCAGAGCCAGGTTCGGTCGTATCCGTTGCACACTGGAAAAGTGGTCTTCTGAAGTCAGTCGAGGGAATGGGCGAAGCCGAATGATATCTTTGTCCGGCCATATGGGCGTTGGTCGATACGGAGTGCGGCTAATCATCAGCAGGTGCGCTTTTCGTTCGTCTGACGGCCTGCCTATTGGTTCAGTAGTGCAAACCTCTCGCTCTGGTTCTTCACCCAGCCGTGAAGCTAATGGTTAAAACCCCTGAAGCGGGCACGGACCTGTCCGGTCTTAGTCATCTATCAAATCTTGCAAGGTTCTGGCCTTCCTGCGCACGTAGTACTGAGATTTTTTGAGACCGTATTTCAGCCAGGGCTGTGACCGAGAAGTATCGTTGTCAGCGAGGTATTCTGCACGAGGCACGGCACCGTTTTGCTGACGGCGCTGCCTTTCGGCAGTCGCACGGCGACGCCTTTTTTCCTCTTGAGGGACAACTTGTTTCAGTCCAAGGCTACGGGCAGTTTTGGAGCTGATGCCCAAAGCTTCGGCTATCGTCTCGCCCTTGTAATAATATCGTCCGCCTGGAATCACTTTGTCGGAATACGGCAGTTTAGCCTTTTCCTCAGCTTGCTTGATGATCGCGTTCACTTCCCCAATGCTTAGACCAGGCGTGGCGATCTCGGCCATCTTCGCAATGTCCTGCCCAATAGTGCTGGTATCCTTGAAGTGGGTAAGACAGGTGGCATAGAAGTGCAGCCACACGTTTCTGTATCCCTCATCAATCACCCCCCCATTTGCGTTCCTATATTTTTCGAGGTCTTGCAGTATCACGCTAAATCGACGGGCCTGCGTAAGGCCTGCAGGCATGTTTGTCTCTGTCTCTGTCTCTGTCTCTGTCTTCGGTTTTGAGCTTTTCGGCTTGGTTTTTGCATTTAGGTCAGCTCGTTTGGGACGACCACATGCGACAAAGATCTGATCTGCCAATGTATCGAAAGAATGCCTCGCCCCAGAACCGCCAGTTACCTTGACCGTTCGGTTCACTTTCTCGTTCACTGATCCTGGTATGCGGAAAAGGCGGGACGTGTCTTTGGCTCTTTTATCAACTCCGAACGGCCGTGTTGCATAGATCAACTGCAACTCAGAGCGCGCCCTACCCGAGACGGAATTCAGGCGGTACGTTCAAAGCTTGGGTGGCCAAGTCCGGT
>NZ_FNJD01000063.1 GCF_900103185.1 Sulfitobacter litoralis | reverse complement strand
AAAACGAGGCTTTCACCCGCAACGATTATTGTGAGATCAAAATTTCGCGGTGGCTCATGCGGGCAATCGAAGCCAATGAAGTTGTCTCAATAAGCCGCGACTACTTCCGGCTACGCCGACCACTCGAACGACGGCTCTACGAGATCGCGCGGAAGTTTTGCGGGAACAAAAGCAAGTGGCAGATTGGCCTTGCCAACCTGCAAGATAGAACAGGCAGCAACGCTCCCCTAAAGCGCTTCCGCCTCAACCTTCGAGAAATCATCAAAGCGGACGTGACACCCTTCTACAGCTTTGAACTAACATCGGACGATTTAGTAGTCGTCAGACCCCGTAAAGCACACCCCACCGCCCTATCCCCTTCAATCAGAATACCTGATTGGGCAGATGAAAAGGGCCGCGAAATTGCGCGTGCAAAGGGCTGGGATTACCATGCTCTACAAAGCAAATGGTTAGCATATGCCAATGAAGAAGCCGCCAGTGGGAACGCTCCAAAAAACGCGGGTGCGGCTTTTGTCGGCTACTGTAAGAAACAGGAAAAACTTCGCTAAGTCAGGCGCCTAGATTTTCCCCTACCCCTTCAGCAACCCAAAAAACCGTCTGGGCGGCTTTGCCGTATGTTGCGGGCGTTGGTCCGCGATTGCCGCCAGTGCCTGCCTGTGATCGGCGCTCTGGCGTTCGATCTGCCCGCGCAAACTCTCGATCTGCTCGCTTGCCTGTTCCCTTTCACGCTCTCGTTCAAGGTTGGCATCCTCGATCTTCTCACGAAGCATCTTAACTTCGACTTCCAAAGCACTGTTTTGGTTGTTTTTTAATAGTTCTGCATGAGGGGTAGCATTCGGTTCTTTGTGTTCGGCAGAACCAGTTCTAGGGAACACCCTAAAAAGTTCCGATGTTTCAATTTCCCAATGCCCTTTTTCGTTCTTTTCTGCACTCATACGCTTTGAATTTAAGGCTTGTAGGAGTGTAGATTTAGCAACGCTCGCCTCTTTAGCCGCCTTGTTCAGAGATAGTTTTGCCATAGTTTTTCCTGCTTATTGTCGGTGGTCG